>QUKC01000017.1 GCA_003481005.1 Firmicutes bacterium TM09-10
GATCTCTTGATGAGTGAGGAAGAAGTAGAAGAAATTTTGGGGAAAACGACAGGAAGTCAGCAATAAACAGGCTTCCAATATTTAGAAGAGTGCGTATGCCGTTCTATTTCAAAGAAAACAAGAACAGCCGCAGGCGCGCCGCAAATTCAGAAGCGCCTGTGGCTGTTTTTTTATTTCATAGGAAAATGCGTCCTATGAAATAAAAACGCGCTACGGGGATGCGCACTCGGCGCAGGGGAAGATGGTTGCCGAAGCAACCGCGCCTCGGCGCGAGAATGTGCCAAGGCACATTCTTTTTTACATTTTATCCTTTCCTTCCCGTCTCGAACAGATAGATTTCACGGCTGACGCGGTTGGCGAGGTCGGCGCTTACTTTGGCGAACAGATCGAGCTGTCGTTTGCGGATTTCCATCGGCGCCTGGGCGAGCTCCCAGCCGATGGCGTCCGCGAGGCGGGCTTTTTCCGCATCCGGCAAAGAGCGGTAACGGGTGCGCGCCTGGGAATAGTCGTCGGTTTTCTCAAGGACGGAGCGCTGCACGGTCCCACCGGGATAGCGCATGCCCGGATAGCAGGGCATGGGGGCTTCTTGCGGATTGTTGCGGTCTAAGGAGTTTGGCTTGTAGTTGACGCAGCCGGGCGGATTTTTGTATGCCATATAGCCGTCCTGCTGGTCGTTGGCGACAGGAGAAACCGGACGGTTGACCGGAAGCTGGGCGAAGTTTGCGCCGATGCGGTAACGCTGTGTGTCGGTGTAGGAAAATGTGCGTCCCTGCAGCATTTTATCGGCGGAAAATTCGATGCCGGGAACGATGTTTGCGGGACAGAACGCTGCCTGCTCAATGTCGGTAAAAAAGTTTTTTGGATTTTCGTTTAAAACCATCATGCCGACCTTCTGGAACGGGAACTGATCCTCCGGCCAGATTTTGGTATCGTCGAGTGGATCGAAGGACAGCTGGTCAGCCATTTCTGGCTTCATGATCTGTACCTGAAATTCATAGCGGATCGGGTTGCCCAAAGCGAGCCGCCTGTGCAGCGTGCGCACAGCGATGTCCGGATCCTGACCGGCAAGGCGTTTTCCTTCTTTTCGGTCGATGATGTCGAAGGGTTCCTGCGCGGTAAAACGATATTTGACGTAAAAACGTTCCCCTTTTCCATTGACCCAGACAAAGGTATTGACACCAAAACCGTCCATTTTGGCAAAATCCTTAACGATGCCGCGGTCACTGTAGAGCCACATCAGTTGATGAAGGCTTTCCGGTGTGAGGGAGAAAAAATCCCAGACATGCGCGTAGTTTTTGATATTTGTGCAGGGATCGGGCTTCTGGGAATGGATGAAATCGGGAAACTGCATGGCGTCGCGGATAAAAAAGACAGGAAGGCTTAAGCCGACGACGTCATAATTACCCTGAGAGGTGTAAAATTTAACAGCAAAGCCGCGCGGGTCGCGGTCAGTGTCAGGAGAGCCCTTGGAGCCGATGACGGTGGAGAAACGGATCAGAAAACGGGTGGATACGGACGGATCCTGTAAAAACGCAGCGCTCGTATAATCCCCCATGGAACGATAAGGGCGGAATGTGCCGAATGCGCCGCTTCCTTTGGCGTGCACAACGCGCTCCGGGATGCGTTCCCGGTCGAAATGTGCAAGTTTTTCAATAAAATCCACGTCCTGTAAGAGGACGGGACCGTTTTGCCCGAGGGTCTGGGAGCTGGCGGTGTCCGAAACGGGAGCGCCTTGAGAAAGAGTCAGCACAGGCTGGCTGCAGGAAGCAGCGAGAGTCTGTGCTGAGTTTGGATTGGTGTCAGCCAGATGTCCGTCAGACGGCGTCCGGCTGCTGTTTAAAGATTCCTTTGTCATAAAATTTCCTCAGAGTCCTTTTTACTATTTATGATATGGGACTTTGGGAAAAAAGTACCGCATTACTGCTCGCGGAACGTGATTGTGCCAGTCTTTTCGTCCATGCTTTCAACGATAGCGAGAGATTCCAGATGGATGCCTTTTTTGCGCAGCTCATCGCCGCCGGGCTGGAAGCCTTTTTCAATTACGATGCCCGCACCGACTAGGGTTGCACCGGAGGATTCTACCAGGGCAGCCAGACCCTCGAGAGCTCTTCCGTTTGCTAAGAAATCATCGATCAGCAGGACTCTGTCGTTGGGAGAAAGGAATTCTTTTGATACGATGATGTCATAGATTCTGCCGTGGGTGTAGGATTCCACCTGTGTGGTGAAAACGTCTCCGGCAATATTTTTTGTCTGATTTTTCTTTGCAAAAACGACAGGAACATCAAAATACTGCGCCGTGATGCAGGCAATGCCGATACCGGAGGCTTCGATGGTCAGGATCTTGTTGACGCCGGCATCCGAGAAACGGCGGTAAAACTCTTTGCCGATTTCTTCAAACAGGTGGATATCCATCTGATGATTCAGGAAGCGGTCTACTTTGAGGACATTTCCTTCTTTAATGATTCCGTCTTTGCGAATTCTTTCTTCCAAAAGCTGCATAGTTTTTTACTCCTTATTTAAATTTCTGATAATAGCCCATAATAAAAATGAACAGGACGATCAGCGGCAGAATATAGGAAACGTAAACGCGCGCCCAGGCGGGGAATTTTACGCCCTTGCCGGTGTCGGCTTCTGCCAGGAAGTTTTTCCAGCCCCAGCCGTATCTGCTGGTACAGAACAGCAGATAGACCATGCTGCCCAGGGGCAGGAGGTTGTTGGAAACAATGAAGTCCTCGAGATCCTGAATCGTGGAGCCAGCGCCCAGCGGCTGGAAACCGGACCAGATGTTGAAGCCGAATATGCAGGGCAGGGACAGGAGGATAATCGCAATTCCATTGATCAGGACGGTTTTTTTACGGGATGTGCCGAACAGATCCATGGAAAAGCTGATGATATTTTCAAATACGGCAATAATCGTGGACTGGGCGGCAAACGTCATGAAGACGAAGAACAAAACACCGAAAATCCGTCCGCCGACCATCTGGTTGAAGATGTTGGGCAGAGTGATGAACACCAGTCCGGGTCCCTGTCCGGGATCGACGCCGAATGCAAAGCAGGACGGGAAAATAATCAGTCCTGCGAGAAAAGCAACCAGTGTGTCCAGAAGGCAGATATTGATTGTTTCCCCTGTCAGGGTGTGGTCTTTACCGATGTAGCTGCCGAAAATCGCCATCGCACCGATGCCGAGGCTCAGGGTAAAGAATGCCTGTCCCATTGCGGCGAAAATCGTGTTGCCGACGCCGTTTTCTGTAAATCTGGTAAAATCGGGAATCAGATAAAAGCGCAGTCCCTCGGAAGCGCCGGGCAGTGTCACACTGCGGATACACAGAATGAGCAGGATGAGGAAAAGACAGCTCATCATTGCCTTGGTAATACGCTCCACACCTTTTTGCAGACCGAGACTGCAGATAAAAAAGCTCAGCAGAACCACAAGAACCATCCAGAATGTCATGTAACCGGGGCGGGCGAGCATGTCATTAAAAACTGCTGCAACGCCGTCAGAATCCAGACCTTTGAATTCGCCGGTCAGCGTCTTGAAGATATAGGCTGCCATCCAGCCGCCGACTGTGGTGTAAAACATCATCAGAAGATAGTTGCCTGCCATACAGGCATAGCCCTGCAGATGCCATTTTGTACCGGCAGGCTCAAGCACATGGAAAGAGCGCGCCGCGGATTTCTGGCTGGCGCGGCCCACCGCAAATTCCATGACCATGATCGGAAGACCGAGCAGGACAAGGAAAATAAGGTAAACAAGGACAAACGCGGCGCCGCCGTATTGCCCCGTAATATAAGGAAAACGCCAGACATTACCCAATCCTACCGCACAGCCGGCAGAAATCAGGATAAATCCAAGCCTGGAGGAAAAACGTTCTCTATTGTTCATTTGCAGCTCTCCCGGAATCTTAAAAAATACGATTGAACGGTATCGGACAATCTGTAGAAAAGCATAGCATAAAACGGTATTTTACGCAACGAACGGAGCGAGAAATTATAAAAACTAAATGAAATTTTCGGCGGCAGGATTGTAAAGAGGTGGAGAATATTGTACCCTTAAAGAGAAGAACTGTAGTTCGTTTTAGCAGGAGGGCTGCAGTCAGAAACCGGAGGAAATGAAAGAGCATGTTGGATTGGAAGCTGCTTGCCGGTGCAGCAGGCATTGTGGCGGCGGTTGTTTTTGTCATATGGCTGATTTTTTTCTGCGCACGCCGGATACGGGAGCATTTAAAGGGACGTGAGCTGGATGCAATGGAGGGACACGATTTCGAATATTTCTGTGCGGACCTTCTGGAAGACCATGGTTTTAAAAGTGTAGAAGTGACCCGCGGGAGCGGTGATTACGGTGTTGATGTCCTGGCGGAAAAGGAGGGCGTGACCTATGCGGTACAGTGTAAACGCTATGATGGGCCTGTTGGCGTCAAGGCGGTTCAGGAAGCCTATGCGGGGCGGGATTATTACGACCGGATGGTGGGCGCTGTGATGACGAACCAGTATTTTACGGAGCCTGCGGTCAAGGCGGCAAAGAAGCTGAAGATTCTCCTGTGGGACAGGGGATATCTGGAAAGCATGATGGAAGAAGAGGAATAAGAAAGTATGAGCTTTGTGGAATTTCATGACGTGAAAAAAATTTATCACATGGGCGAGGTGGAGATCCCGGCACTGCAGGGCGTCAATTTCGAAATCGAAAAAGGCGAATTCTGCGTGATCGTCGGAGCCAGCGGCGCTGGCAAGACAACGATCCTGAATATTCTTGGCGGAATGGATACGCTGACGGATGGAAAGGTCCTGCTGGATGGAAAAGAAATTTCCTCTTACGGAAAGAAGCAGCTGACAGACTACCGCAGATATGATATTGGCTTTGTGTTCCAGTTTTATAATCTGGTCGGAAACCTGACAGCGCTGGAAAATGTGGAGCTGGCATCCCAGATCTGCAGCGATCCGCTGGATGCAGGGCAGGTGCTTGCAGACGTGGGGCTTGCAGACCGGGCATCGAACTTCCCTGCGCAGCTTTCCGGCGGGGAACAGCAGCGTGTGGCGATCGCCCGTGCCCTTGCCAAAAATCCGAAGCTTTTGCTGTGCGATGAACCAACCGGCGCGCTGGATTACAATACAGGTAAGGCAGTGCTGAAGCTGCTGCAGGATACCTGCCGCAAAAAGGGCGTTACCGTCGTTGTCATCACACACAACCAGGCGATCACGGCGATGGCGGATCGGATTATCACCGTGAAGAATGGAACGGTCACAGATATGCGTAAAAACGAACATATTGTTCCGGTAGAGCAGATCGAGTGGTAAAGGATAGAAGGTGCGCTCTGCAAACATTCTATTGTCAGAAATAAGGGCTTGTGCCGCGGCGCGGCAGAAGGTGAGGAGACGTGAAAAGAAGAAAATCGGCGATGTGGAAAACAACATATCGGGAAATCCGGCAGAGCTTCGGCAGATATGCTGCAATTTTGGCGATTGTAGCGCTGGGTGTGGGATTTTTCGTCGGGCTGATGGTGGTGACACCTGCAATGGTGCGAAACGGCGGGCGGTATTTGAACAGCCATGACCTGTATGATCTGCGGCTGTTATCGACCCTCGGCTTTGAAAAGGATTCGGTGGACGCTTTTACAGGCCGAGAGGACATCAAAGCAGTGGAGGGCGCGGTTTCCTCGGATTTCCTGGCGGTGGATGAGGGCGGCAAAAGCCGGGTGCTTGTGGCGCAGACACTTTTGGAAGTACAGAATCAGGTCGAATTAAAAGCGGGACGGCTGCCGGAGGCGGCGGATGAAATCGTCGTGGATTCCAGTCTGTTTTCGAAAGACGATATCGGCAAAACGATTCAGGTTTCGGATGAAAATTCCGAAGAGACGGCAGACTTGTTTGCATATGACGTGTATACAATCGTCGGCGTAGCAGACGCTTCCTATTATATTAACTATCAGCGCGGCTCGACCACGCTTGGAACGGGGCGGGTTTCCGGCTTTGTATACATGCTTCCGGATGGATTTGATACGGATTATTATACGGAACTTTTTGTCCGGCTCGATCAGAATGACCGGATTTACAGTGACGCTTACAAGGCAAAAATCGAAGACCTCAAGACCTGGGCAGAGCCGATTGCAGAGCAGGAGGCGCAGAACCGCTACGACAGCCTGAAAGCGGACGCACAGCAGAAGGTAGACGATGCGCAGAAGGAGCTGCGGGATCAGACGGCGGATGCGCGTACCGATCTGGAAGAGGCGAAGCAGAAGCTGACAGACGGGCAGAAAGAGCTTGCAGACGGCAAAGAGCAGATCGTGGACGCAAAAAAGCAGCTGCAGCAGGCAAAACAGACGCTTGCGCAGAAGCAGACGGAGCTTAACAACGGACGCGCGCAGCTTGTGGATGGACGCAGCCAGCTGGAGGCCGGGCAGGCGCAGCTCGACAGCGCGCGGGCACAGTTGAATGCAGCGATTGCGGCTGCGCAGAGCGCGGGAAGCCAGGCGGGCGCAGAATCCGGCATGTCCGGCAGTGCCGCCGCCAGCCCTGCGCAGCTTTGGCAGCAGCTGGCCCAGCTCGATGCGCAGCAGGCAGCTCTGGATGCGCAGCGCAATCAGCTGGAAAGCAGCGAGGCAGAGCTTACAGCCGGAGAAAAGCAGCTTGCGGCTGCAAAGCGGGAGCTTTCCTCGCAGGAAGAACAGCTAAACGAGCAGGAACAGAAGTTGGCGGATGCAGAGAAGGAGCTTGCCGACGGTCAGAAAGAATATGAAGACGGCTTACAGACACTGGATGAAAAGACCGCAGATGCGAAGGAAGAGATTGCGGATGCGCAGAAGCAGATCGACGAGATCCAGGAGCCGGATGTCTATGTGCTGGGCAGGGATACCAATATCGGTTACGCCAGTTATGAAAATGATTCTATGATCGTCGCCGGAATTGCAAAGGTATTGCCGTTTTTCTTTTTCCTGGTAGCGGCGCTGGTGTGTATGACGACAATGAACCGGATGGTAGAGGAGCAGCGGACGCAGATCGGTGTACTCAAGGCACTGGGTTATTCGGAAGCCCGTATTATGGGGAAATATCTGTTTTATGCGGGAAGTGCGGCAGGGATCGGTTCTGTCATCGGTTTTCTGATCGGTTCGACGATTTTTCCGACCGTCATCTGGAATGCATATAAGATCATGTACCATATGGGGGATTATGAGCTGATGTTTGATCCGGGGCTGGCGGTTGCTTCGCTTGCAGTGGCACTTTTATGCTCGGTTGGCGTAACGTGGCTGACCTGTCGGTACGAGCTGATGAGCACGGCTGCAAATCTGATCCGTCCCAAGTCGCCAAAGAGCGGCAGAAGGGTATGGCTGGAGCACATCCCGTTGCTATGGAACCATATGAGCTTTCTGGCAAAGGTTTCCGTGCGGAATGTTTTCCGGTATAAGCAGAGATTTTTTATGATGGTAATCGGTATCGGCGGCTGCACAGCCCTTCTTGTAACCGGCTATGGTATAAAGGATACGATTGCGGACATTGCGGATATGCAGTATGAGGAAGTGCAGCTGTATGATATGAGTGCGACACTGAAAGAGGGGTATCCGGCCGCGGATGCGGAAGACTTTTCTGAACTTACCGAGGTGCTTTCTGAATCCTCTGAGGATTGGATGCCCTTCTGTGAGATTTCAATGGATCTGACGGGGCGCAGTGGTGTCAAGACCGCAAATGTCGTCATTCCGCAGGACACCGGGGCAGCGCAGGAGTATATCCGGCTGCGGACAGAAGAGGGTGAGGATATTCCATGGCCTGGTGAGGAAGAGGCTGTTATCAGTGCAAAGCTTGCGCGAAAATGCGGGATCCGCGTTGGGGATACCGTTACACTGCGGACAGAGGATGGCGAAAAGCTCAAAGTGAAGGTGACTGCTCTATCTCGAAATTATATTTATAATTACGTTTATATTTCACCGGAAACATGGGAACTCGATAACGGAAGTGATCCGGTTTACAAGAGCCTTTATATCCATGCATCGGAGGGCGCGCAGGAGAACCGGGAACTGTCGGAAAAGCTGCTGGCATGCGACGTCGTTTCTGCGGTTGCGGTCAATGCGGATATGCTCAGCCAGGTCAACAAAATGATGGGCAGTCTGGATGCAGTGGTGCTTCTGGTTATTCTTTGCGCCGGTGCGTTGGCATTTATCGTAATTTATAATCTGACGAACATCAACATCACCGAGCGAATCCGGGAGATTGCAACGATCAAGGTACTTGGTTTCCGACCAAAGGAGACAGCAGCCTATGTGTTCCGGGAAAATGTCGTGCTGACGGCGCTCGGAACAATTGTCGGGCTGGGAGCCGGAATTTGCCTGCACCGGTTTGTTATTGCAAATATTGATGTCGATATGGTTACATTTCAGCCGCGGGTGCTTCCCTTTAGCTTTGTAAAGAGTATCCTGCTGACCTTTGTATTTATGGTCATTGTAGATGTTGTGATGTATCTGAAGCTGGAACGGATCAATATGGCGGAATCGCTGAAAAGCGTGGAATAAAACAATAAAATGCATGCTCGGTGAGTGATCTATGGGCATGAACCAAACGGGCTGGCGCGTGGTCAGCCCGTTTTTGCTGCAGTCTGTTTCAGCCGTTTTGTAAGGTTTTCGAAATCAGACGGACCGGCTTCCAGGACAAAGCGATGGAAGCGCAGCAGGGAAAAGTTGTCGCTCCACTGAAGTTCGGCTCTTTTTTTGAGGGCATTCATTTCGAGATAACCAACGTAATACTTCAAATAGACTGCAGGGGCAGTGCGCAGATAATCGTAAACACGTTCCGACTGCTCTTCCGAAAGACCGAAGGATTCGAGGGAGCGCAGAAGCTCTGATTCTTCCGCGCCGTAATAGTGCAGAGAAAGGTCGAGTAAGCAAAACAGGTTGATTTGCAGATCGCGCTGCTGTGCCAGAAGCGTACAGAGCAGCGCAGCGGGATAGGAGCTGCCCAAGCTGCCTTCCGCTTCCGCAAGGACCTGTGCGGCATATTCATAGGAAATCCGTTCGGTATAGTACGCCCAGCCCTCCACATATCCGCCGTAGGAGAACAGCTTGCGAATTGGCAGCGTCTGCGTGTCGCAGACAAGGGAGGAATAGACGGTCTGGTAGAGATGCCCCGGATAACCCTCGTGGGCGAGTGTGGTGTAAAGCTCAATTCCGTCCGCGGTCGAGGAACGGTTGATGCGGATCGTATTCTGCATCAGAGCATCGATAGGCGGGATCATATAAAAGGCGGGACTGGAATATGCCTCGAGCCCGGCGTCCACATCCTGAATGTCGCATTGAACCGTCTGGGCGGTTAGATCGTCCAGAGCCGGAAAGTCCTGCTGCATCCGGTTTTGCAGATCTTCCAGAATGGCGGTTGGATCAGAAAGTGGAAATCCATCGTTAACCGGGGCAAGGTCAGGCGTACCGCCGGTCAGCTCCTGATAAGTGGTCAGCGTCTGCTTCATCTCTTTGTAGGTTTTCTGAAACTGTTTTTGAAGGAGCAAATAGAGCTGATCCATGGAAAGGGAGGAACCGGTGGATTCCTTGACGAGCCAGGCATAATATTGCCGCCCGTCGGGCTTCTGGGAAAGCCCTCCCCTCGTGCGTCCGGTGTCGGAAAGCTGTTCCAGCCCGTCTGCGAGGGACTGCCAGGCGGGCAGGACGGATTTTGACAAAAGCGACTGGTTTTGGGCTTCGTATTGTGACTGCTGCTTGGCGGTCAGAAGTCCTTTTTGTAAAAGAGATGCAAGTCTGGAAGAAAACGTCGTCTGTAAAAAGTGCGTGCCGGAGGAAAGCGCCTCCTTTGTGAGGATTTCGCGGCACTGCTGTGCACTTTTTTTAGCGTCCTCTTTTTCCATAAAAAGCCCGGCTGCACTTTTTTCGGATTCATAAGAAAGCAGACCCTGCACGTAATCGGGAACGGACTGCAGGAGGGAAAGATAGGTTTCCACGTCGTCAGCGGTATAAAACGGATATTCTGCAAATAATAAAAGCAGCTCGCTCTGCATGCCGGAGGTCGGAGAAAGGGGTTCCTCATAATAGGAAAAATCAGATTCTTCGAGGTCGAGAGCCAGCCTGTCGCAGAGCAGATCGTAGGTATAACGTTCCTCCTCATTTAATTTTTTCGAATCGAGAAAGGAGAGCACGGATAAAAATTTCTGCCGGGAGGCGGCAGAAGCCTCGGAAGCTTCCTTAGAATAAACCGGAAGCGCAGCGTCTTTTAGATGAATCCCTTGCAGATTCGGATACGCCATGACAAAGTGCAGGCTGAGGGCATCGTGTTCAAGGCTGGACTGCACATATGCACTTGTTATTTTATGGAAAAGAGCCCGGTCAAAGCAGTGGGAACACAGCAAAATTGCGGGCAGAAAAATACACAGAAAAAGCGTGCATAGAAACAGAGGAGTCCGTTTGCGGAAAATATTTTTCAAAAAGCGCCACCAGATTTTTTCATATTTATATGTGGTTTTGGGAAAAGATATGAGAAACCCCCTGTAAATGGGTTGACTGTCTATAGTAAAATGTGATACAAAGTAAAGTAAGTGGTTAATTTTTGGGCCGTTTTCGCGGCGGAATGAGAGGAATTATGGATAATTTGGAACTTGCCAAAGTGGCGAATGAAGTCCGCAAGGGCGTTTTGACTGCTGTACATGGCGCAAAATCCGGTCATCCGGGAGGATCGCTTTCTGCAGCAGATATCTTTACCTACCTGTATTTTGAAGAGATGAATATTGATCCGGCAGATCCGAAGAAGGAAGACCGGGATCGTTTTGTTCTTTCCAAGGGACATACGGCACCCGGTCTGTATTCTGCCCTGGCACATAGAGGCTTTTTCCCGGTAGAGGATCTGGAGACACTGCGTCATCTCGGTTCTTATTTGCAGGGACATCCCTGTCTGGATAAGATTCCGGGCGTAGATATGTCCACAGGCTCCCTTGGACAGGGTGTTTCTGCCGCTGTCGGCATGGCATTGGGCGGAAAAATGACAGACGAAAAGTTCCGCGTATATTCGCTTCTGGGCGATGGCGAGATTCAGGAAGGTCAGGTTTGGGAAGCTGCGATGTTTGCTGGCTTCCATAAGCTGGATAATCTCGTGCTTATTGTAGATAACAACGGTCTGCAGATCGATGGAAAGATCGAGGACGTATGCTCCCCGTATCCGATCGACGAGAAGTTCCGCGCTTTCAATTTCCATGTAATTGACGTTGCAGACGGCAACGATATGGAACAGCTGCGTCAGGCGTTTGCAGAAGCGCGCAGCACAAAGGGCATGCCGACTGCAATTATTGCCCATACGGTAAAGGGCAAGGGTGTTTCCTTTATGGAAGATCAGGCTGGCTGGCATGGTAAGGCGCCCAACGATGAAGAGTATCAGATCGCAATGGCGGATCTGGAAAGGATCGGTGAAGCATTATGTCAGAAGTAAAGAAGATTGCGACCAGAGAAGCCTTCGGGGAAACTCTGGTAGAGTTGGGAAAGAAACATCCTGAGCTGGTAGTGCTGGACGCAGATTTGGCCGCAGCGACAAAGACCGCTGTATTTAAAAAGAGCTTTCCTGACCGTCATTTTGACTGCGGTATCGCAGAGGCAAATATGATGGGCGTGGCAGCAGGACTTTCCCTCGTTGGGAAAATTCCGGTGGCGAGCTCCTTTGCCATGTTTGCAACAGGCCGTGCTTACGAACAGATCCGTAACTCTATCGGCTATCCTCATTTGAACGTAAAAATCGGCGCAAGCCATGCCGGCATCACCGTCGGCGAGGATGGTGCGAGCCATCAGTGTAACGAAGATATCGCTCTGATGCGCTCCATTCCGGGTATGGTTGTCATGAACCCCTCTGATGCGGTTGAGGCGGCAGAGTGTGTCCGTGCTGCAATCGAATATGTTGGCCCTGTATATATGCGTTTCGGACGTTCTGCAGTGCCGGTAATCAATGACCGTCCCGGTTATCATTTCGAGATGGGAAAAGGTATCGTGCTGCGTGAGGGTACGGATGTGACGATCGTTGCAACCGGTATTTTGGTAAGCTCCGCGCTGGAAGCGGCTGAAAAGCTGGCAGCAGAGGGCATCAGCGCAGAGGTTATCAATATTCACACGATCAAGCCTCTGGACAAAGAGCTGATCATCAACAGCGCAAAGAAGACCGGAAAAGTCGTGACGGCGGAAGAGCATTCCGTGATCGGCGGCCTTGGTTCTGCCGTTTGCGAGGCATTGTCTGAAGAGTGCCCGACAAAGGTATGCAGAATCGGCATTCAGGATGTATTCGGCGAGTCCGGTTCTGCGGGCGAGCTTCTTGTAAAATATGGTCTTGACGGGAACGGTGTATACAATACCGTAAAGAATTTTGTGACCCGTTAAGTGGAGGAAAGTATGGAAAAAATTCTGGCTCCGTCAATTCTGGCAGCCGATATTATGCGGCTTGGGGAGCAGATTGAAGCGGTAAAAAATGCTGGCGCGAAATATCTTCATATCGATGTGATGGACGGTATGTTCGTTCCGGCGCTGTCCTATGGCATGTGTGTTGTGGAGTCGATCCGCAAGTCCTGCGATATGGTTCTGGACGTGCACCTGATGATCGTAGAACCGGGACGGCATGTGGAAGCGTTTGCAAAAGCAGGCGCAGATATTATTACGATCCATCTGGAAGCCTGTGCAGACGCGCATGAGGTCATCCGACAGATTCACAGCTGCGGCTGTAAGGCTGGTGTCAGCATCAAGCCCGGTACGCCGATAGAGGTGCTGGAGGAATATCTGGATGAGGTCGAGCTGATTCTGATTATGAGTGTTGAGCCTGGCTTTGGCGGTCAGAAATATATTCCGGAGTCAACGGAACGCATCCGCCAGACCGCAGAGCTGATCCGGAAAAGCGGTCGTGAGATCGAGCTGGAGGTAGACGGCGGCGTTGGTGCAGGAAATGTCGAGCTGGTGCTGGAGGCCGGCGCGAATGTGATTGTGGCAGGCTCCGCTGTTTTTAAGGATCCGGCAAAAAATGCAGCAGAAATGATGTCGATCCTCAAAAAGTGGGATTGAATCCGTTACACAGAAGCGCTCCGCAGGAAAACCTGTGGGGCGTTTTTTAGGGCTTAAAGGACACCATACGGCGGTCATCCGATCGTGCAGCGTGCACTTGACACAAACTCGGTATGCGCAAAAAGCGTGCGCGGAAATCAGAGGAAACATGGAATTTTCAGAACAATTAAAAATATATGCGGAAACACACTTTGAAAATAGAAAAAAATATTTTGCGCCGATTATATCCGAAATCGAGGCAGGCTTGTCTTTGTGCAGCGAGGAAGAGGCCCTGCTGATAAAATTTTTTTACGGGACGATGCCGCTGCGGGATGCCGGGGAATATCCGTTTGAAATATTTCTGAGTTATGTGCGCCATGCCCTCTGGCTGCGGAAAACGACAGACTGGTGCAAGAAGCTGCCGGAGGATCTGTTTGTCCACGACGTACTGTATTATCGGATCAACTCGGAGGACATCAGCGATTGCCGCAGTTTTTTTTACGAGCAGTTAAAAGACCGAATTGTAGGACTGGACGAATATCAGGCAGCGGTGGAGATCAACTACTGGTGCGCAGAGCATGCAACGTATGAAATGGCGGATGACCGAACGGCGGGGCCGATGACGATGTACCGGAGCGGAAAAGGACGCTGCGGAGAAGAATCCACCTTTACGGTGACGGCATTGCGCAGTGTCGGGCTTGCAGCACGTCAGGTATACACGCCGCGTTGGGCGCACTGCGACGATAACCATGCCTGGGTCGAGGTTTGGGTAAATGGAGAATGGCACTTTCTGGGGGCCTGCGAGCCGGAAGAAAAACTGGATCGCGGCTGGTTTACAGGACCTGCCGGACAGGCGCTTTTGATTCACAGCCGCACATTCGGCGATTATGCGGCGGGAAAGCGGGAAGAGGTAATCGGCAGGGATGGCGCGGTTGTCTGCCACAATGTCACCGCTTCCTATACAAAGACACGCAAGCTCCGGATTCAGGTGCGAAAACAGGACAACACCCCGGCAGCGCACGCACAAATTTCGGTGGAAATTCTGAACATGGCGGAATATTTTCCGGCAGCAGTGCTGGAAACCGACGAACAGGGCGAGACTTCGATCAGGCTTGGGCTGGGCGACATCCGGCTGCAGGCGCGGTCAGAGGGAAAGTTTGTGGAGCGTTATTGTAATCTGGCAGAGGACGGCGTCGGAGCGGCAGATGTAGATTGCGCTGTTACGCTTGTGCTGAAGGATTCGGAAGCGGGAATGAAAGATGCGCTTTCTGGCGTTTCTGCCTGCGAATGGCATTTGGAGAAGCTCTGCGCTCCGAAAGAAGTCGTTGTCCGGGAAAGTGTATTGAGTGAGGAAGAAGTGTCGCGCGGCACGCGGAGACTGGCAGATGCAGTGAAGCTGCGGGAAGAACGCTTCGATCAGCTGACCCGGCACGCGATTGCAGTGCATCCGGAGGAGGAAGAGAGGATGCGCGTTGCGGGAGAGAATGCAGAGGAGCTGACAGCTTTTCTGGAAAAGGATGATAACCCGGATCGCAAAAAGCTGCTGGACAGTCTGACGAAAAAAGATAATAAAGATCTGCGGGCAGAAGTGCTGGAAGACCACTTGTCAGCAAAGCGCGGCAGCTGGCCGGAAGATATACATGTACAGGATCTGCTGTGTCCCAGAATCTGGCTGGAAGAAATCGGCGCTTACAGAAGTTACATTTGCAGTGTGCTGACTGCTCAGGAGCAGGAAGCGTTTGCCTCCAATCCGGGGCTGATATGGAATTATGTAAACCAAAATATTACCGATATCCCGGAAGAAGAATATAATACCCTTTGTGCGTCGCCGATCGGCTGTCTGAAGCTGAAAATGGGCAGTGCAGTTTCCCGGACGATTTTGTTTATTGCGATTTGCAGAAGCCTGAATATCCCGGCGAGACTGGATAAAAGCCTGATGGTTCCGGAATACTGGGCGGACGGCGCATTCCATGTACCGGTCAGCAGGGCGCAGGCCTCGAAAGGAACGCTTCTGCTGCGAAATATTCCGGGAAAAGAATGGATTTATGCGCAGCACTGGACGCTGGGGCGTCTGGAAAAGGATCATTTCGTGACGATGAATCATGCCGGACTGGTATTTGAAAAGGAAACGTTAGAGCTTTTACTTCCGGTGGGAATTTATCGCTTGATTGCAGTAAAACGGCTATTGAACGGGGATCAGGAGGCAGCAGAGCTTTTGTTTGCGATCGAAAAGGAGAAACAGACCGAGCTTTATATGCCGGATTTTGAAAAAACGGATGGTGTGATGCCGTGGGAAAAAAACAGTGTACCGGATGAAAGCCAGAGCTGCCGGAAGCTGCAAAACAAAAACAACAGTCTCCGGGAGGAAATACAAAGCTGCCTGCTTCGGGACATCCTCTTACAGAGAGCAGATGGAACGCGTTGCAGTCTGGAAAAGCTGGTAAGCGGAAAACGCAGTATTCTGGCATTTCTGGAAATTGGGGCAGAGCCGACAGAGCATGTGCTGAATGAGGTTCTGGCACTGGAAAAGAGCGCAAAAGGAAATTCCAAAGGAATTGGCTGTCAGCTGCTTTTTGTTCTGCGGCAGGAAAAAGACCTGCAGCATAAAACGCTGCAGGAAGTGCTGGCGCTGGATGCGGGATCTGAGATAGAAATTTTATACGATATATCTGGCGGCGCTTCGGATGCCAATGCCGCACCGCGCACCGCGACTGGTGACACAGCGTCCGGTACCCTCTGTGGCTGGAAGGAAACTGCGAAGAGAATGAGGCTTGCCGAAAAGCTCCCGGTTCTGGCAGCTGTCAGACCGGATGGCACTGGCATTTACGGAAGCTGCGGATACCACGTCGGAAGTGTGGAGCTGATGGTGCGGATTCTGAAGGAAGCAGTCCGGACAGAAGCAGATTGATAAAAAACAATAGAATGCACGCTCTGCGAGCATTCTATTGTCATGAATCAGGGGCAGCGTCCGGGAAAATCCCCAGGCGCTGCCCCCTTTTGGAAATGGAATTACATCATGCCTTCTTTGAGAATATTATGGTCGCGCAGAAGCTTTTCGATTACTGTACCGGAAATTGCTTTTAACAGAGGCTTCTTGAGCTTATTGAGCGGTCCGGGAAGTTCGATCTCCAGCGGAGACACGCCATCCATCAGCTTTACGGAGCTGTCGAGAAGTTCACGGATATCATAAACGCTGCCCCATACCTCCGGAACGCCACGGTCTACGCCAAGCAGTCCGTAAACGGCTTCCATAGCAGTACGAACAGAATATTCTGTCGTGAAGATGGTGTCTCTGGGGGTTTCCGCAAACTGACCCAGGAATGCGAAGTTTACGCAGCCGTCCGGGATAACATCAGGGCGGTCACCCTTTGCTCTGGGCATGAAGAATGCGGTAATATAAGGCATCATGGTAGGAACGCAGACTGCACTGTGCTCTGCCAGCTCCGGAATTTCGTCTACCGGAACGCCGAGATGATACAGCCATTCTTCTGTAATTTCCTTACCGGTGCATTCTTTCATGGGCTTCTTGATATAATCGCCGGGAACGTCGGTGAACAGGCTGTATACCCATACACAAACCTGCTTCTTATCCTGTTCTTTGAACTGACCCTGACGGTTGATGGTCCAGCTTAACAGCCAGCTGGAATCCTGACAGCTTACGATACCGCCGGTAACGACTTTGCCGCTTCTGGGATCTCTCTGGCAGATTTTCTCAATATAAGGAATGATTTTATCATCCAGAGTGGTAACAGTTGCAGATTCCCAGTTGGTCTTTTCAATATCGGAGCAGAACTTCTCGGGATGACCAAAGGAAGGATCCTGACGGGCGATATTTTTCCACAGATCCCATACGCCGCTGCTGCGAACTTCTGCATCGCCCACCGGAGCGTGATTCTGATCTCCGTAGATCGTTCCCTCTGTGCAGCTGCCGTTTGTTACGAATACCAGATCGTTTTCGGTTAAGGCAATCTTCTGCTCTTTCCCCTTTACCTTGCATTCGATGGTCTTTGCAACCTTTTTGCCGTCATGGAAATCAAAGATAACGTTGGTAACCTCGGTATTGAACTGGAACTGTACGCCTGCGTCCTCCAGGTATTTCTTCATCGGAAGGATCAGGGATTCATACTGATTGTATTTGGTGAATTTCAGTGCGCTGAAATCCGGAAGTCCGCCGATATGGTGGATGAAACGCTGGAAGTACAGCTTCATTTCCAGTGCGCTGTGCCAGTTCTCGAAAGCAAACATGGTGCGCCAGTATAACCAGAAGGTGGAGTTGAATACCTCGTCATCGAATACGTCTTCGATGGTCTTGTCGTACAGGTCTTCATCTTTTGTCAGGAACAGCTTCATGATTTCCATGCAGCCCTTCTGGCTTAAATTGAACTTGCCGTCCGTGTGTGCGTCTTCACCGCGGTTTACGGTTGCACGGCACAGGGAGTAGTTGGGATCGTGCTTATTTAACCAGTAATACTCGTCCAGTACGGATGCACCGGGCTTTTCCAGGGAAGGAATGCTGTGGAACAGATCCCACAGGCACTCGAAATGATTTTCCATCTCACGTCCACCGCGCATTACATAGCCTCTGGAGGGATCAAAGATACCGTCACATGCGCCGCCTGCAACGTCCATTGCTTCCAGAATGTGGATGTGGGAGCCGGGCATCTGACCGTCTCTTACAAGGAAGCACGCTGCTGCGAGAGAAGCCAGTCCGCTGCCCACCAGATATGCATTTTTGTTGTCAACGCCTTCCGGTTTTTCGGGACGGGCGAATGCTTCGTAGTTACCGTTGGTGTAGTAAATGCCCTTGCTGTTTTTCTCATATTTGCCCCGCTCTGTGTTGCGGTAGCTCGGGTCAGGAGCAGGCATTTTGATGGTTTTTTCTGCGGTCTTTGCGACTGCTTCTTTAATCTCACCGGACAAGGTCTGACCTTCCGCTGCAAGATGGTCTGTATGTTTTTTTGCTGCAAATGCCGCTGCGCCGACGCCTGCTGCGAGGACGGCTGCCTTTGAAAGACCGGAATGTTTCTTTGCCATGATAAAATCCTCCATTTTCGATTTTCAATACCAATTTGTCAGTAAAAGGATGCCCGAATTTTCGGGAAACAATGAGAAATTTTTTCCTCTGTTTGTTTTATAGCTGTATCATATCGCAGGAAATGAGGTTCCTCAATTCACAGAATTGAAAGAGTGTAGCAAAATTTCCCAGTTTTTGAAATGTGTCTAAGATATAGGAGAAAACAGACGGACGGGTTGGCTTTCTATCCCGGACATGGAGCTTCACATAAGATTGACACGGCGATAGATTCCGTTAAAATAGAAAGAAAGAGACAAAAAACGGGGCAGTAGAGTATGGAATATTTGGATATCGTAGATGAAAATGGAGTACCGACCGGGAAAATAGCAGAACGGACAGCTGCACATAAACAGGGACTGCGGCACCGTACCTCTCATGTCTGGATCCTGCGGGAACGGGCAGGAAAAGTCGAGGTACTGCTGCAGAAAAGAAGTCAGAATAAAGATTCCTTTCCGGGCTGTTACGATATTTCCAGCGCCGGACATATCCCTGCAGGGGTAGATTTCATTCCGTCTGCGCTGCGGGAGTTAAAGGAAGAACTGGGCTGCAGTGTTTCGGAAAATGAGTTAATTTATTGCGGACAGCGCAGATTTTCCTATGACGGCGTTTTTCATGGAAAGGAATTTCATGACAGGCAGGTCAGCAACGTTTATGCGCTATGGCTGGATCGAAGGCCGGAGGATTTTGTCCTGCAGAAAGAAGAACTGGAGGAAGTGCGCTGGTTTGAATTTGAAAGCTGTCTGAGACTGGTTGAGAAGAACGAAATTCCGCATTGCATTTATTTGGAAGAGCTGCAGATGCTGCTTCCAGAGGTGCGGAAGCGGGAAAGGCTCTGTATTCTGGTCACGCCGCCAGTGACGGAGGAAGAAAAGCAACAGCTTTTGCAGGCTGCGCCGGGACAGAAGTTTTTCTTTACGGAAAAGCCGGAGGTGACAGAAGAACAGCTGCGGCGCGCGGACATTATCCTTGGCAATTTGCAGAGTCCTTTGCAGTTAAAAAAGTGTGAAAACCTCAAATGGATTCAGTTGAATAATGCCGGGACGGAAGGCTATTGTGAACCGGGGCTTCTGCCGGAGAGTGCACAGCTTGCGAATGCGACGGGTGCTTATGGAATGGCGATTTCGGAGCATATGATCGGTTGTCTGTTTGCCTTGCGGAAAAAATTGCTGCTGTATTGGGACAACCAGAAAGCACATTGCTGGCATCCGGAAGGGCATGTAAAAGTAATCGAAAGATCGAATGTACTGGTGATCGGCTGCGGTGATATCGGAATGACGTTCGGCAGAAAGATGAATGCACTTGGCTGTCGGGTGAGCGGAATCCGCAGAGGAGTTTCTAAAAAGAGCGACTGCCCGGAATGGATGGAGGGTATGTACGGCATGGACAGTCTGGAAGAACTGCTTCCAAAGGCGGATATCGTGGCGATGAGCCTGCCGGGCAATGCATCGACGTATCATGTGCTGAGCCGGGAGCGGATTGCGTTGTTGTCGGAAAATGCGGTTGTTTTAAACGTCGGACGCGGAACGGCGATCGATACGGATGCCCTTGCGGATGCGCTGTATGCGGGAAAAATCGCGGGGGCCGCGCTGGACGTCACAGATCCGGAGCCGCTTCCGGCAGACCATCAGCTCTGGAATGCGCCGAATCTCTTGATTACGCCGCATGTTTCCGGAGGTTTTTCCCTTCCGGAGACGCTGGAAAAGATCGTCGGACTGTTTGCAGACAATCTGGAACGGTATTTTGCAGGACAGCCGATTGAAAATCTTGTGAATCTGCAGACGGGGTATCGGGAGTAAAGTGCCTGTAAAGCAACTGTGGATTGCTGGCAGTTATGTACCGCAGGCGTGTAGAGTCCCAGTGAATTGTGTGGGATTTTTAGCGCAAAGCGCCTGCAAAATGGAGATCAGTATGGAAAAAGCATATAAACTGGAATTTGGGGGACAGCCCGGCGGAGAGCTTTTCATGACTTGCTGCGGGTGCTCCCGAACAGAACCCCTGCACTGCTTCGGACCGGCGATGAAGCCGCATTATCTGATTCATTATGTACTAAACGGCAGGGGGATTTTCAAAATGGAGGGCGAGGAATATCCGCTGGAAGCAGGCTGCGGATTTTTGATTGAGCCGGGGCAGATGAGCTTTTATCAGGCGGATGAAAAAGATCCGTGGATGTACATCTGGGTCGGCTTTGCGGGTGAGCGCGCGGAAGAATATGTCAAAAGCATGGGGATTTCCCCGCGGCACCCGGTGTTTCATTCGGAGCAGTCGGACGAGCTTTACAGTATTGTCCGGGACATGATGGATCATAATACGGTCGGTGTTGCAAACGAGCTGCGCCGAAACGGTCTGCTGCATATTTTTCTGTCGGTTGTGGCGCAGAGTATGCCGGAGGAAAGGCGGGAGGAAACGGATCGGGCGAACCAGTATGTCCGCCGGGCAGTGGAATTTATTCAGCGTAACTACTGCAACCCGATCCGGGTGACGGACGTGGCGGATTATGTCTGTGTCAACCGCAGTTATCTATATACTCTGTTTCAGAAATCTCTCGGTATGTCCCCGCAGCAGTTTTTGGCGGCGTACCGGCTGACAAAGGCTGCGGAAATGCTGATGGTGCCGCATCTGCCGGTGGAAAGCATCGCATTGTCCTGCGGATATCAGGATCCGCTTGTGTTCAGCAAGGCGTTTCGGCAGATGAAGGGGGTTTCCCCGACGATGTATCGGAAGCAGATTCAGCAGGATGAAAACCGCGTCAACCGGGAGCATTTAAAACAGGTAGAGGAGTTTATCTCCAAAGTCGGCAGGCTCGAGCTGGGCGGGGAGCCGTGACGGCAGCGCTGCGCGGGTGTGTCGGGCATGATAAAACGTAGGATGTTGCGGACACGCAGACAGATCGCGCAGCACCGTGACACGCGGCACGGCATACCTCGTTGACTTTACTTCCGAATTCCGGCGAGCACCTCGTTAGGAATAACAAATTCCGGGCAGCCCATGGACATCGGTGCAACATCGCCTTCGTTGAAGCAAACCACAACCTCGTTGTTCTGATTCAAGTAGAAGGAAGTGTTGTCTGTGATGGAGGTAAAATCCCATTCCGGCATATCGGAATCGAGCCAGTAGATTTTATTTTCATCTGCCGCCATCTGTTCTTTCATCTGCTGTTTGATATTGTCGCTGATAGTGGTTAAATAATCGCTGCCCTCCTGGAAAAGATCTGCAAGCTGCAGGCGTTTTCCGGTGGAAAGGTCAATGGTGTAGTAGTAGTTCCATTCCGCACCGCTTCCGGCAGACTGGAAGCAGATCAGTTTCAGGGTGAAATACTGATCGGTGGTCGCCAGAATTTCGGATTTGACGGTCATATTCTGGTAGCCTTCTTCGTTTTTCTTACTTTCTTCGAATTCTGCGATCAGGCGGTCTGTGATGGTCTGAATCTCTGTATTGATTTCCTCTGCTGTTTTCTTCGTCTGTTCGGAAACGGCGGAGGATTTTTGTGTATCCGCGTCAGTGTCCGGTGCGACAGTTACCTCCGGAACCTGAATGTCTGCGCTGTTTCGGTCATCTTCGTAGTGATAGTCCCGGAAGGTAACGACTTCAACAAGCCTGGAGAGTACAGGAACCTGGCTCATTGCGTAGGCAACGGAAGCGGAGGTGTTCGGTAAGATGACCAGAGCGGCAGCGGCTGCAGCAGCGGCGATCCCGCAGCGGCGTGTGATGGAGCGTCTGTGGGAGACAGAGCTGTGGGCAGCATTGGAACCCTGCTGGCTGTTCTCCTGCTTTGCCTGAGAGATCTTTTGTTTCATTTGTAAAAGCTGTTCTTCGGACATGTGGATGTCCTGATATTCTTTTTTCAATTCCTGTAACTGTTTTTCACGATTTTCCATAATAAAAATCCTTTCTGAGAGTGATGGCGGGGCTGAGCCACCGCTTGAATGGTGTTGAACTTGCTGCACGCTGATGGGTCTCAAATGTGGTCGGCAGCTGTGTCGGGCGGTCAGTCCAGCGACAACCGGAGTTTTTTGAGACTGCGATATAGTCTGCTTTTGATGGTATTTGTGTTTTCTTCCATGATGGCTGCAATGTCTTCCAGCTTCATATCTTCAAAATATTTCAGCTCTACGATCATGCGGTCGCGGGGCGGCAGCAGCTCCAGCGCATGTTTCAGATCGAAATTCTCGTAAGCGTCTTCGTAGTGTGACTCGTCGTTTCCTTCTTCCAACGGCTCCGTTTTTTTCTGCTTACAGAAAGAAAAAATCTCGTTGAGCATGATTCGATACAGCCAGGTGGCTGCATAACGGACCTCTTTTAAGTCAGAGCTGCTTCGGATAGCTTTATATGCGCCGTTCTGGACGATATCTCCTGCGTCTGCTTCGTTGTGGACGTAGCTGTAAGCGAGCCGGTAATATTGATCGTAATTTTGCAAAAGCAGATCTTCTACCGCTTTTTCTTTTGTTTTTCTGGATAATGATATCACGAAGAAATTCGCCTCCTTCTTTTGTTGTTCTGAGGATTAGACGTTGTAGGCGGGAAAAAAGTTTCAGGGAGTTTTAAATTTACTCTACCATACCATTATTTTTAACAAATTTGGTTGAAAAATTTCCAAAAATAGAACTAAAGGTTCTTGAGTAGAACTAAGGGCTCGTGGAGCGGAACAGATAGGAAACCTATACTTTACCCATACTATCAGTACGAGACTATAACGATAAGGGGAAGGGAAAAAGTATATGCTTGGGGAGCAGATTAAACGGTGCAGGGAGAAGCGCGGATTTACACAGGAGCAGCTTGCGGAAAAAATCGGAGTCAGCATAGAGACGATTTCCAGTATTGAACGGGGCATCAAAATGCCCAGACTGCAGAATTTTGTGGCGATCGCAAATCAGCTTGGCGTTTCAGCAGATGAACTTCTGCAGGACGAACTGGATTTTGGATTTATCGCGGAAGCGAACGCTCTTTCCAAAAAGCTGGAGGAGTTGTCGAGGGCAGATCGGAAGCGGATTTTAGAGACCATGAACTTTCTGATTGTACAGGCTGGCGGAAAATCGGAATAAGAGTTTCGTTTTTCAGTGGATAAGAAAAATTGCATCGGACTGGAGAAACGACAGAAGCAGGCAGGAGCTGACGGGTATCTGAATCGGACGGAATAGGATAGGAAGCGTCGGCTCCGCTTGGCCTTGAGAAAAGGAGAAGTGATGTGCTTTTATAATTATCAATAATGATAGTGTATTATATGGTAGTAATAAGAATTGATAAAGCAAAGGTTCTGTGGTAGTGTGGAACACATATTTTATATGTAAATGGCGAATACCGCGGCGATTCGGATTTGGGCAAGCTGATGCACGATTTTAACTGTATGGATGCGGAAGAAATGTATTTTGATTCATGACAATAGAATGTTCGCGGAACTCGCCCCCTATTTTTACCAATTTCTACGAGCAGGCTGCTAATTTCGACGAGATTATTTACCACCCCGAAAAGTATGGTACAATCGATATAAGATATATTTTATGATGAACTGTGCGTGTGGGGAGGCAGATAATTCGCGCAGGCAGTTGATTGGTGACAACAGTACGTTCGCGCAGAGCGAGTTATAGATTGGAAGGGTGAGTATCAAAGCATCGGGAGTTTGTATTGCATTCTATTGTTTGAAAAAGAGAAATCTATCAACAGGGTAATAACAGGGGTAAACTACAATGAAAAAGAAAATATTGAGTGACACATTATTGCAGATCTTTCGAACCAGGAAGCGGTTTGTTTTTGGCATTTTAATTTCGCTGATTTTGGAGACGGTGATCTCTTTGGGATTGCCGGGCATACTCAGCAAGATCATTGACGGATTGGGAAAGCAGACGGTTACATGGCTGGTTGCGTTTATTCTGTTTTTCCTGGCGATTGTGGTCGTAAAAGGATTTGCAACAGTTTTAAATTCTTATTTAAGCGAAAAGATGGGCAGAAGCGTATGCGATGAAATCCGGAAAGAGCTGTTGAAAAAATTATTCCAGTTTTCCGTCTCCCAGCATAAAATGTCGAAAACCGGAGACTTTTTTGAAAAGATCGAAGGCGACGTCAACGTTATGGTTGGATTCTTTTCCAATATGCTGATCGACATCATGAGCAGCTCATTTATGATAGTGGGAATCCTGGTTGTATTCCTGACAAAGTCGCTGATTCTCGGCGGAATTTTTTGTGTGATAGCGGTTCTGATATTTGTCATTTTTATCGGAACCCAGAAGAGCCTTTCTGCATTATGGAACGATGCGCGAGTGAGTGAAACAAAGCTGTTTGGAGAGTTTTCCGAAGATGTGTATGCTGCGGCAGATGTAAAAGGAATTGGCAAAGAAGATTATATCCATGAGCGGTTCCATAAGGATTTTGCAGAGTTTGAGCAAAAACAGGTAAAGGCGTCCTTCTGGGGAAATTTGCCGGCGACGGTGTTTTTCTCCCTGCTAAATGTTGCGGAAGGCATTGCACTGCTGATCGGAGTCCAGCTGTTAAATCGTGGCAGATTGTCAATTGGAGAACTGTATTTGCTGACGAGTTATGTCGGCTTATTGAACATGCCGTTTTTTCATTTAAAATATCAGTTTGCGCAGATGCCGATGTCGCTTGCTGCTCTAAAAAGAGTGAATTCCATATTTGAAATGGAATCCCAGGAGGCTAAAAATGAAGGAACTGCAGAATTTAGCGGCAATGAAATTGAGTTTTCTGGCGTTTCTTTTGGCTACAATCAGTCGAGGGTTTTGTCAGATATATCGTTTACGATCGGCTCGAATGAAAATGTGCTGATCGAGGGAAGGACAGGCTGCGGAAAGAGCACTATTTTGCATCTGATTGCAGGACTGTATGTACCGGACTGCGGCAAAATTCTGATCGGTGGAAAAGAAATCCGGGAGTTTAACCGGAGAAAATATGTGGAAAATGTTTTCTATATTTCCCAGTTTTATCCGATTATCGAAGATACGCTGCTGAACAATCTGGTGCGGTTTTACGACAATTACGAGAAGCAGTCGGTTGAGTTGGCGCTGAAAATCACCCATATGGATCAGTGGATGGAAGAGACGAAAATCGGTCTGGAAGATACCATCAAACCGGAAGATTTTACGGTAAATGAGGCGCAGATTTTGGCATGGACGGCAGCATTAATTGCAAAGCCCCGTATTTTGCTGGTCGATGAATTCGACGCTTCCATAGACGATAAAATCCTCACGACGATTGACACGCTCCTTGAAAAGGAATTTACGGGTTCTACGATTATCATGGTGTCCCATAAAAACAGGAGTGCCTTGAAATTCCACAAAAAGATACATATGGAAGAAAGTCGGATACAGGTAGAAACCTGCTGAGAATCGAGAGGGACAAATTATGAAAATGAAAAAGAGAGAACTATATCGGGCTTTCACGAAAGACATAAAGGCTTTTGGACTACTTGTGATAGCGGTCGAAACGATCACTTATACGTTCAGTTTTTTAATGAGCGGTATTGCAAAAAAAGACATTTTTAACGTGATTGAAGGAAAAGACGTCACACTTGGAATCTATTCCCTGAACATTTTAATCTTGATCAACGTGATGGTTCCACTGATCATCAATTGTGTAAAACAGGTCAATTCCGCTTTTGTGGAAAAATGGAAAACCAAGGCGAGATACAACGTAAAAAGTGTATTGTTAAACTATGTGTTGAGGGAATCGCTGAATCCGGCGCGGGAGACAGACGGCGCAGTTTTAAATTATTACCGGAATGAATGCGAGGACGTCGTAAATTTCTTTTTGGAATTTTATTATCAGGTTCCCAAAATCGTATTATCCGTTTCGATATTAATCGTGATGTTTTTTATCAACCCGATCTTTGCGGCTGTAAGCCTGTTCCCGACCGTTTTGACGGTTTTTCTGGTAAAAGTTCTTGGCAAGAAAATTTTCTTATACCGGACGAATTCCCGGAAAAACACAAAAGAAGTGACGAGTTTTCTGAATAACTTTTTTGAAAACACCGAGTATTTTTATATGATCGGAAACCGGAAACGGGTGATTTCCGCGTATGAGAGAAAATGTCAGGAGAGATCGAAAAGCGAGATTCGGGACAGAATTTTTGACAGCCTGCTGGGCAGTATTTCCGGCAATTCTTCGAATATGGCATTGGGCATTATTTTACTGATTGCATTGCCGTTTATGATGAACGGAATCTTTTCGGTTGGCGAATTTGTCATGTTTGGCTATTACTATGCGTTTCTGGCATATCTGCCGGATGCAATTGGAAATCTGGTAAAAAGAAAGAAACAGACCAACGCATCGCTGGATCGCCTTGGATTTTTGCTTCAGGAAGCAGATTGTGCAGGCTCTGTCAGGGAAAAAGACGGATATGATTTTTCGATCGGTGCAGGCGGTGGAAAGAAAATGTTCCATGCGGCGGAAAAAGGAATCGTGATATTAAAAGGCGAAAAGAGCAGTGAAGCGCTGCGCACATTATTTTCCGTATGCGACAGAGAATTGAAGGATAAAAAATGCGTCTATGTACCGAGTGAGCCGGTTTTATTCGATGACTCTCTTTTGGAAAATATTTCTATGGGAGAGGGGATTGAGGATGCAAAAATGAATGGCATTCTGGCGAAAACAGCTCTGGTCGAGGATGTGAAAACCTTTGAGGATGGACTGCTCAAGCGGTGTGGAAAAAAGGGAGAGAACCTGTCCGGTGGGCAGAGAAAAAGAGTCGGGATCGCACGGGGACTTTATCAGGATGCGGATGTGCTGTTTCTGGATGGTGTGGCGGATCGGGTGGATTCTGCAACGGCAAGATTTCTGGTGGAGCATGTTTTGGAAGAATTTCAGGGACTGGTGGTAATGGTGTTTGAGGATGGCTTTTCGCAGAAGTTGGACGGAATGGTTGTTGAGGTGTGAGCCTTAAATAAGTAAGTAGAGAATGTGCGGATGCCGGTATGATGCATGAGGCTTCATGCCGCCATGATGGTCTGCACCGGAGATGCTTCTCCTATCACGATACTCACACTTTCTGAAGAGGAAGCACTTCATGCACAGAAAATCATCCGGGATGGAAGAGAGCTTCTTGTGATTTCGGAGATGGATCTGTATCAGAGGGAGAATGGGACAATTGCAGGTCTTCTTCGGACGAAAAAAAACACAATACCGGAAGTCAGGGTCTATCCTTCGCCAGATGAAGCACCATAGGGTTTGCAGGTTGGTAAATGCGCTTTTAGAGACTACTTCGTTTATAATTTTTTAGTCTAAAAGAGCGTGTAAAAAATGATTTCTCATTTTTTCACACGCCCTTTTTCAAGGTTATATTTTTGTATAGCAGCATAACTGGAAAATATGAAAGCACTAAAAGCGATAAGTAATTTTATTATTGTTTCATAACTAATATAATAGGGATATTTTTCAATTGCTAATTCAGGTAAAAGTGTTCCGGGGAAAAAACCACCGTACCAAAGGGGAGTGGAAAGGTCAAAGAGTTTTTTGATTAGTACAGGAAAGACACTCCCCCGCGAGAAAGCTCTATACAGAATTCGAAAAATACCAAGCAACCAATAAAAAGGGAAAAAATAAATTAGTTTACTGGATGCTTTTATAGTGTGAAATAAAAGCGAAAGCTGTAAAGTACCGTAGATAATTGCAAATAGTATTTTGCAAAAGAGTGGGGTATGTAACCATATAAAAGTAAATTCAGCATAAATGTAAGTCATTGCATTCATCAGTGAAATTAAAATGATATGCCATAAAATTTGTTTTGAATGATTCATTTTGTCTCCAATTGAACTGTTTCAAAATAGTTGATTATACAGCTGTTTCGAAGCAGTTTCTTTTTGTGTTTCTTTGCAGAATTGTCTGTATTGAGAATAGAATAGCTATCGCACAGATACATATTTTGATGATCACTTCAAGGGTTAGATGTAAGGGAACCGGAGAATGAGGTATCAATATATAAGGAGTGTAGGTACAGGGAAAAAAGTCTCCCATCCAAACTAGTGAAGAAATTCTATAAAGTTTAGGAGGTTGAGTTACCGAGCAAAAACCAACATAGGCTAAATTGCGCCATAATTCAATCATCCAATGGAATGGAAAAATGTATATGGCTTTACTGGATGATTTTGCAACATGGTATAAAAGGTAAAGTTGAAAGAAGTAAAAAAGAGCAGCGGATAATAATCTCAGTTGCAAATTGAAAGGTATGCGTTGTTCGACTGATAAGGGAAGATAGGTACAAAGAAGAGTTGTTATATTTATTAAAGTGATTAGTACGCAGCTCAAAATAATTTTTCTTTTAGGATTCATATTTGTTCTCCAGTTGTTTCCGGTTTTGAATCCGGATTTTGTAATCAATAATAAATAACAGAAAAAAGTTATTTTCATGACGACTAACGGATAAAAGGTTTTCAAGCCATTATTACACATTATTAAATGCAAAACAAGAATTTTCATAATATATTAAAAACCGAAAGTTAGTTTACAAAAATTGGTTTTTCTTCTTTTTTTCTATAAAGGAAAGCCAATGAGTCAATTAGGGGAGCTGACCTATCGGGTGAAGAACGGAGACGGAGTAAGTTTTGAAATATTCAACGGCAGGGAGTGAATATGCCGGGATTTTTGGAAAAATATCTGGATGAAATCCGGAATAAAATAGAAAAGAAAAAGTAATGGTTTGGGTGAGTGTGGGGATCATGTTTTGGATGGCTGTTAAAAAAAATAGTGGATGAAAAGTCGTCATTCGGAAACGGGTGGCGATTTTTTATGCTCTAAAAGAGAGAGGCGATAGGTTGTGGCGGGAAAACGTCAGGCGTTGCCTGACGGGGTGATGAAGGGCGGAGGGGGAAAAGGGGAGTGAGAGGCGATGGGATGTTGGCAGGAAGTACATCAGTCGTTGCCTGACGGGGCAGTGTAGGCAGGAAGGGAGTTGGGAGGGCTTGGGGAGCGGGAAAGTCCGCAGCGCTGCAATCCGGTAAATGCTGCGCATTCACCGGATTGGCGGCATTCGCCGCATCACCGGGAGGAAGTCGGCGTCTGCCGGTGAGCAAGCTTCCCGCATCCGTCGGTTTCCTCCCGGTGGCACTGCTCATTGTTATGCAACAATTTGACTGTTCTTGTTAACAATTGGGGGTGGCAGGACGGAGGGGGTATGGTATGATAATTACAGGAGGGGCGAGAGCCCTGTGTTTGAGATTATTTTATGGGAGGTCAGTTTGAAGAATAAGCGTGGTCGCTTATTCTTCAAACGGCTGTTTGTGCCGCAGGCGTCACAAAGCAGCCGTGATCGCAGAGCAGAACCGGATGTTCTGCTCGCGGTTCCTCCGGCGCGAAGCGCCTGCGGAATGGGAGGTTATGATGAAAGAACAGCTTTTAGCAAAATTTGGAGAACTCTTTGGGGGAACAGACGGTGCGAAGGTTTATTTTGCGCCGGGCAGAGTGAATCTGATCGGAGAACATACCGACTATAACGGCGGTCATGTTTTTCCGTGTGCACTGACCATCGGTACTTATGGTGTGGCACGCAGGCGTGAGGATAAGAAGCTGCGGTTTTATTCGATGAATTTCGAGCAGCTGGGTGTGATCGAGTCGAGCGTTGAGGGCTTGAAGCCGGAGAAGGAAGCGGATTGGACGAATTATCCCAAGGGCGTGATGTGGGCGTTTGGCGAGAAGGGGATGGAAGTGACAAATGGTATGGATTTGCTGCTGTTTGGTAATATTCCGAACGGCTCCGGGCTGTCTTCTTCCGCATCGGTCGAGGTTTTGACAGGCTACATCCTGCGTGATCAGTATGGCTTTGAGGTTTCCAATCAGGATCTGGCGCTGATCGGTCAGTTTTCCGAGAACAAATTTAACGGTGTAAACTGCGGCATTATGGATCAGTTCGCAATCGCGATGGGCAAAAAGGATCATGCGATTTTCCTGGATACTGCGACGATGGAATTTGAGTATGCGCCGATTCAGCTGGAGGGCGCGAAGCTTGTGATTTCCTGCAGCAACAAAAAGCGCGGTCTGGGGGATTCTAAATATAATGAAAGAAGAAGTGAGTGCGAAGCGGCTCTGGCAGAGCTGCAGCAGGTGATCGGCATCGAGTCGCTGGGGGATCTGTCGGAGGAGCAGTTTGAAACCTACAAGTCCGCCATCAAAGATCCCGTCAGAGTAAAGCGTGCGCGGCATGCGGTTTATGAGAATCAGCGTACGATCAAGGCAGTTGCAGCGCTGAAAGCAAACGATATCACAGAGTTTGGCAAGCTGATGAATGCGTCCCACGTTTCCCTGCGGGATGATTATGAAGTAACCGGCATTGAGCTGGATACGCTGGTAGAGGAAGCCTGGAAGGTAGACGGTGTCATCGGTTCCAGAATGACCGGCGCTGGCTTTGGCGGCTGTACGGTCAGCATCGTAAAGGATGAAGCAATCGAGGCTTTTCAGGAGCAGGTTGGAAAGGCTTATCTGGAAAAAATCGGTTACGCGGCAGATTTTTATGTGGTAGAGATCGGTGACGGTCCGGTAGTATTATAAGAAAGGCAGGCAATCAGGGCAATGATTCAGGATAAAATCCGTGAACTGGTGCAGTATGGACTTTTGACAGGTCTGGTATCTGCAGAGGATGAAATTTATACGACAAACCGGCTGCTGGAGCTGTTCCGGATAGAAGATTATCCCTATGGATTCGGGGAAAAGATAGAACAGACAGAAGAAGAGTCGGTCAAAAGACTGCCGGATCTTCTGACGGAAATGATGGATTACGCGGTGGAAAACGGGATCATGCAGGAGGATGGTATCGTTTATCGGGATCTGTTTGACACAAAGATCATGAGCTGTCTGGTAGGCCGCCCCAGTGAGATCATCCGCCGGTTTCATGAGGAATATGAAAAGTCTCCGGAAGCAGCGACGGATTTCTTTTATAAATTCAGTCAGGACACGGACTATATTCGAAGATACCGTGTTTGCCGGGATGAAAAGTGGGTAACGCCAACGAAATACGGCGATCTGGATATTACGATCAATCTGTCCAAGCCGGAAAAAGACCCCAAAGCGATTGCGGCGGCAAGGCTGGCAAAGCAGGGCGGTTATCCGAAATGTCTGCTTTGTGTGGAAAACGAGGGTTATGCAGGTCGTATCAATCATCCGGCACGTCAGAATCACCGGATCATTCCGTTGACGATCAACGGCAGCAGATGGGGATTTCAGTATTCTCCCTATGTGTATTATAATGAGCACTGCATCGTGTTTAACGGCCAGCACACGCCGATGAAAATCGAGCACAATACCTTTGTGAAGCTGTTTGACTTTGTAAAACAGTTTCCTCATTATATACTCGGCTCCAATGCGGATCTGCCCATCGTCGGCGGTTCGATTTTGAGCCATGATCATTTTCAGGGCGGCAGATATGAGTTCCCGATGGCAAAAGCACCGGTCGAAAAAAGCTTTACGGTCAAAGGCTTTGAAGATGTACAGGCAGGAATTGTAAACTGGCCGATGTCCGTAATCCGCATTTCCGGTCCGGATACAGAGCGGCTGATCGCTCTGGCGGATGTGATCTTGGATGCATGGCGCAGCTACAGTGATGAGGCCTCCTTTATCTTTGCAGAGACAGAGGGGGAGAAGCACAACACGATCACGCCTATCGCCAGAAAACGTGGCGATCATTATGAGCTGGATCTGGTTCTGCGCAATAATATCACCACGAAAGAGCATCCCCTTGGTGTGTTCCATCCCCATGCAAACCTGCACCACATCAAAAAGGAAAACATCGGTTTGATCGAAGTAATGGGACTTGCAGTGCTTCCTGCCCGCCTGAAAAAAGAAATGGCAGAGCTGGAAGAAGCGATCCTTTGCGGGGCTGATCTTCGGCAAAACGAGGTACTTGCAGCTCATGCGGACTGGGCGGAGGAATTTTTGACCAGACACAGCGAGGTAAATGCCGAAAATATCCATGAAATTGTGCAGCAGGAGATCGGACTGGTGTTCATGCAGGTTCTGGAGGACGCAGGCGTTTATAAATGCACGGAGGACGGAAGAAAAGGATTCGAACGGTTTATTGACCGCTTAAATGCATGACTTTGTGCACAAGTCTGCAAATGTGATATAATGAGCGCAAGAGAGCGGGAACAGGCGAAGCCTGCTCATCGCGAACGGCGAAGCTATTGAGTGAGCTATGCTCACGATATATTGCTGTGCACTATATAGAAAGACCTGCAGCAGGTATAATAAACACAAGCGAAAGGAAAGGGCTGTCGTACTAACGTGCGGCAAGCCCTTTTTTCATGGGAACAGAATGCTTGCAGCGCGTGCATTTTGTTGTGGATGTTGATGCACAGCAAACGGATTTGTGGTATTATGTTTACCGAAATCAAACAGGCATTTGACGAAAGAAGGTTTTATAGATGAAGTTTTTACTGGCGGCACTGAACGCAAAATATATTCATTCCAATCCGGCGCTTTACAGTCTGCGGGCCTATGCGGAAAAATACCATCCGGAGGCCGCGGCACAGGTGGAGCTTGCCGAGTATACGATCAATCAGACGGTGGAGGAAATCCTTGCCGATCTTTATGAGAGAAAGCCGGAGGCAGTGGCGTTTTCCTGTTATATCTGGAATTGGAAAATGATGCAGGAGGTCATTTCCGAGCTGCATCAGGTGCGTCCCGAGCTGCCCATCTGGCTGGGCGGTCCGGAGGTATCCTATCATGCGGAGGAGGTTCTGGAGCAATTCCCGTTTCTGACCGGCGTCATGGTTGGCGAGGGCGAGGTGACGTTTTCAGAACTTTTGACCTTTTACGAAAAAAAGAGCAGCGGACGGTATTCGGAACAGCAGCAGCTGCAGATTGTGGCATTCTGGCCGGGCGCAATCAAACAGGCCGGGCTGGACAGTATTGCAGGTATTGTTTATCGAGATCCGATCACCGGGGAGCTTGTACGGACAAAGGAGCGCTCCCTGACCAATATCAGTGAGATCCCGTTTTTTTATAAGGATATGAAGGATTTTGCCAATCGGATCGTTTATTATGAATCCAGCCGCGGATGTCCGTTTCGGTGCGGTTACTGTCTGTCCTCGATTGACAAACGGGTACGCCTGAGAGATCTGGCACTGGTAAAAGAGGAGCTGAAGTTTTTCCTTGATCAAAAGGTTCCGCAGGTGAAATTTATTGACAGAACCTTCAACTGTAATCATCAGCACGCAATGGAAATCTGGAAATATATTCAAGAGCACGATAATGGAATTACGAATTTCCATTTTGAGATCTCGGCAGATCTGCTGAACGGAGAAGAGCTGGCGCTTCTGGCAAAAATGCGCCCCGGTCTGGTTCAGCTGGAAATCGGTGTGCAGTCCACGAATCTGCAAACCCTTGAAGCGGTCAGACGGCATACAAATCTGGATAAGCTGCGGCATGCAGTGGTACGGATCCATTCCGAATATAATATTCATGTGCACCTGGATCTGATCGCAGGACTTCCTTATGAAGATATGGGAAGCTTTATCCGGTCCTTTAATGATGTATACAGCATGAGGCCACAGCAGCTGCAGCTCGGGTTTCTGAAGGTATTAAAAGGCTCCTATCTGGAAGAAATGGCACAGACCTATGGGATCGTGTACCAGAGCTGTCCGCCCTATGAGGTCTTGTATACAAAATGGCTGAGCTATGGGGATATCATCCGGTTAAAGCGGGTGGAGGAAATGGTGGAACTGTATTATAACAGCAATCAGTTCACACATTTGATTCCGGTTCTGCAGAGCCGCTTTGAAAATCCCTTTGCAATGTATGATAAATTGGCTGATTTTTATCATGAAAAAGGATATTTTGTCCATACGCCTGCCAGAGCTTACCGCTACCAGGTGCTTTTGGAGTTTGCACAGCAGGAAGACCCGGATGGGATGGAGTTATACCGGGAGCTGGCGGTGTATGATCTGTATCTGCGGGAAAATGCGAAGAGCCGCCCGGCATTTGCATTGGACGAAAAACCGTATCATGATCAGATCGTCGAGTTTTATCAGGAAGAAGAGAAAAACCGCGCATACCTGCCGGGGTATGAGGAATATCATGCCAGACAGTTGCAGCGCATGACCCATCTGGAGGTATTTTCCTGGCCGGTACAGAAAAAGGCGTGGGAGCTGATCAGTATGTTGAAAAGAGGCGAGGTTCCGGAGACGAAAACGGCAATTTTATTCGATTATCAAAACCGGGATCGCCTGACGGACAATGCGGGAACAGCGGTGGTAGAGCTGCCGACCGCTGCGGACGCAAAACCGACAGCCGGACAGGCGACCGCCGCGGACGCAGAAGCAGTCGCCGCGACAGGAAAGGGGGCAGCCGATTGAACGCACACACGAAAGCCATTTTGGATCAGCTCGACACCCACTACGGGAGAGAATATATCTGCTACCTCAACCATGAAAACGCCTGGCAGCTTTTGATCGCGACGATGCTGAGCGCGCAGTGCACAGATGCCAGAGTCAATATTGTCACGAAAGATCTGTTTGTGAAATATCCGTCGGTTGAAGCCTTTGCGGAGGCGGATTTAAAAGAGCTGGAGCAGGATATCCGTCCGACCGGTTTTTATCATAATAAAGCGAAAAATATCATTGCCTGCTGTCAGAGGCTGATGGCATTGCATGACGGCGAGGTCCCCTCCGGGCTGGAGGAGCTGACGGCGCTGCCGGGAGTCGGACGTAAGACGGCAAATGTTATCCGCGGCAATATTTTCCACGAGCCAAGCGTTGTGGTGGATACCCATGTGAAGCGGATTTCCAAAAAGCTGGGGCTGACAAAAGAGGACGACCCGGAAAAAGTGGAATATGAGCTGATGAAGGTATTACCGAAGGATCATTGGATTTTGTACAATATTCAGATTATTACGCTGGGGCGGACCATCTGCAAGGCACCGACGCCGAAATGCGGGGAATGTTTTCTGACGGAATGGTGTAAGGATTATCAGAACCGTCAAAAAAAGGAGAGCAGGAAAAAGAAGTGAAAGAATATGTGAGCGTAGATGTGGAAACCACCGGGCTTGCGCCGAAGCAGGATAAAATTATAGAAATCGGGGCAGTGCGCGTCCGGGACGGACAGATTGTCGGAAGCTTTACATGCTTTGTCAATCCGGGGCGCATATTGCCTGCGCATATCACAGAGCTGACCGGGATTTTACAGGAGCAGGTAGATGAGGCAGAGACGATGGAAAGCGTTTTGCCTGCCTTTTTGGAGTTTGCCGGAGATCTGCCCCTTGTGGGACATCGGATTTTGTTCGATTATGGGTTTTTGAAGCGCGCGGCGGTGAATATGCGGCTGGATTTTGAACGGAGCGGCGTGGATACCCTGAAGCTTTCCAGACAGTTTTTGTCGGAGCTTCCGAGCAGAAGATTATCCGCCCTGTGCGAACATTTCGAAATTCCGATTCAGGCGCATCGGGCGCTGGAGGACGCGAGGGCAACGCATATTTTATATGAAAAACTGCTGGAGCTTTATGGAACAGACCCGGACCGGGCAAAGGCTTTTGAGCCGGTTCCGTTGATTTGCAAGGTAAAACGCGAATCGCCTGCGACAAAAGCTCAAAAGGAACGTCTGACAAAGCTTCTTGCGCTGCATCAGCTGACGCCGGATTACGACGTTTCCATGCTGACGAAAAACGAGGCAAGCCGTCAGATCGACCGGATTCTTGCGGCATATGGAAGCTTGCAAAAGTGAGGGAAGTGCTTTATAATGTGTGGAAGCGCAGCCATGGAAGATGGTGCTTCAATGCTATTTGTCAGATGTTATAAGGCAGTTTGCGGATAAAGGAGCAGAGCATGAATTTCAGAAAGAAAAAGACACAGAAAATTATATCGTCGATCATCATCCTTATTCTGGTGCTGGCGATGATTGTTCCTACATTGCTGTCGTTTTTATAAGCGGCATAGAAAGGAATTTTAAAATGAATCGAATGAAAACCGTACTGATGACGGCAGCCATGCTGGTGTGTGTGTTTGCGTGCACGGCGGTGGCAGGAAAGACTGTATACGCAGCGCCGAACGATACCATCCAGACCGGGATTTCGGCAGATGGCATGGATCTTTCCGGAATGACACAGGAACAGGCACAGGGGGCGGTTCAGAGCTATGTGAACGAACTCGGACAGGCACAGGTGCAGCTGCAGGCGCAGGATGGACAGAGTGTATCTATCAGCCTTTCTGAGTTGGGAATTTCCTGGAAAAACCCGGAGCTTGTTTCGGAAGCAGTGTCCCTTGGAAAAAAGGGAAATATTGTAGCGCGCTATAAGGCGGAAAAGGATCTGCAGAATAAAGGAAAGAATTACCCCGTTGTTCTGGATTTTGATAAAGAAGCGATTCGTCAGGCTGTGACGGAGCGCTGCAGTAAATTTAATGTGGAAGCGATCGATGCGCACCTGACACGGGTTGACGGATCCTTTCAGATCGAAGATGGACAGACCGGATATGTGGTAGATGAAAATGCGTCCGTAGCTGCGATCTACGATTATCTTACGGGCTCCTGGGTCAAAGGGGAAAACGGAAGCGTTGCCCTCGTAATGGCAGTGGATGAGCCCAAGGGAAAAACAGAAGAGCTTGCGAAGGTAAAAGATGTGCTCGGAACATTTACGACAAGCTATTCGACCTCCGGTGCGTCCCGCAGCAAAAATGTTGCAAATGGCTGCAGCCTGATCAACGGAACAACTTTGTATCCCGGCGATACGTTTTCTACCTATAATACAGTGAAGCCCTTCTCTACCGAAAACGGTTACGAGATGGCGGGTTCTTATCTGAACGGCAAGGTGGTAGACAGCATCGGCGGCGGTATCTGTCAGGTATCCACAACGCTGTACAATGCGGTTCTGCGGGCAGAGCTGGAAGTGACAGAACGTCACAATCATTCCATGATCGTAACCTATGTAGATCCGTCTGCGGATGCGGCGATTGCAGAATCCTCCGGCAAGGATTTTGTATTTGTGAATAATACGGATTATCCGATTTATATCGAAGGACATACGGCAGATAAAAAGATTACATTTACGATCTATGGTGTAGAGACGAGAGCAAAAAACCGCACTGTAGCTTATGAGAGTGAAGTGATTGAGAAAAAGGTTCCGGAAGCGGATCAGATCATAGCGGACGCTTCCCAGCCTATCGGCGTCATCAGCGTCAGCAGCGCACATATCGGCTACAAGGCAAGACTCTGGAAGATTGTAAAGGAAAACGGTGTGGAAGTCAGCCGGGAGCAGGTCAACAGCAGCAACTACAAGATGAGCCCCAGAACGGCAACCGTCGGAATTGCTTCTCCGGATCCGAATGCGACCAGCCAGATGCAGGCGGCCATTGCGACCAGCAGCATTGATACGGTCAAAGCGACCATTTCCAATATCAAAGCGCAGCAGGCAGCAGCGGCGGCATTGACACCGGAGCAGCTGCAGGCGATCGCAGAGGCTCAGGCGCAGGCTGCACAGGCGCAGCAGGACGCAGCGGCGGGAAACTAAGCACCGGATTATAAAGCAGAGCGGATGGCAGAGCCGGGCTGGAGGTCCGGCTCTGCCATGCTTTGATACGATGGTATTCGGAATGGAGAAAAGCTTATGAAAACAGGGAACGTAACGGGAAACGTTTATAAACGCAGCGTTCATCGAAAAATAGAAACAAACGGCATAGGGGTGAAAGGCGCAGAGTATGGGGAAGGCTGCGCCTTTCTCACGTCTGAGAATGTGGATAAAGCGCCGGAAAAAGCGAAGCAGCTGTGGATTACGGCGCAGAGTCTGTCTGTCTGGTCCGGAGCAGAGGGAGCCAAACTTTGCGTTTATGAGGCAGTAAACCGCGCAGCAGCGACAGCAGTGGGAAAAGGAGAAGCAAAGGTGCGCATGGTGTCCATGCAGCTGATGCTTCCGGCAGACTGTCAAGAGCAGGAGCTGCAGAAGATGACTGCCGCAGCGCAGGAAGCAGCGCAGAAACTGCAGGTTACGCTCGCGGATGTGAAAGTGCATGTGTCCGGTGCAGTCATTGCGCCTGTTGCGACAGCAGAGGCGCTTGCAGAAGTGTGGACTGCGCCTGCAGGCGCTGCGCTGTCGGCGCGCGCCGGTCAGCAGATTGTAATGACGAAATGGGCGGGACTGGCAGGAACTGTCCGCCTGGAAAAAACATACCGGGAAGCCCTTTTGAAGCGCTATCCTGCGCAGCTTCTGGACGACGTAGCACAGCTGGAGCAGCACTTTTCGATTTTACCGGAGGCTGCAGTCGCCGGTAAGTCCGGCGTCGGACTTGCCTGTGCAGTATCGGAAGGCGGTGTATTCCATGCACTCTGGACACTGGCAGAGCAGGCCGGGACCGGACTGGAGGTATCTTTAAAGAAGATTCCCATCCGACAGGAAACAGTAGAAATCTGTAATGAGCTGGACATCAATCCCTATGAGCTGTCCGGAAACGGCAGTCTGCTGTTTGTGACCGATCAGGGCGAGATGCTGGCAGAGCAGCTGCAGCAGCAGAAAATCCCGGCGGCGGTGATCGGATTTTTGTCGGCGGACAACGATCGCGTGATTGTCAACGGAGAGGAACGAAGATTTTTAGAACCGGCGAATACGGATGCGATTTATCGGATGGAGTAGTAGAACAGTTGCCGGATACCCGGCAGGAACGGAAGAAAAAAATGAGAGAAGAATTATTAAAAATTATTGAGAAAAACAGCCGGATCGATTTAAAAGAGCTGGCAGTCATCCTCGGCGTAGAGGAAATTGACGTGGTAAACGAAATGGCAGCGATGGAAGCAGAGGGCATTATCTGCGGCTATCATACACTGATTGATTGGGAAAAAACAAGCATCGAAAAGGTTTCCGCGCTGATTGAGGTTCGCGTAACACCCCAGCGCGGTCAGGGCTTTGACAGCATCGCGGAGCGGATTTACAAATACCCGGAGGTGCATGCAGTGTACCTGATTTCCGGCGGCTTCGATCTGCTCGTAACACTGGAGGGGAAATCCCTGAAAGAGGTTTCTGCGTTTGTTTCGGATAAGCTTTCCACGCTGGACAGTATTTTGAGCACAGCGACCCATTTTATCCTGAAAAAGTATAAGGATCACGGAACGATCCTGACCCGCAAATACGAGGACCAGAGGGAGATGATTACGCCATGAGAAATCCCCTTTCTGATACAATCGTTACGATTAAACCGTCCGGAATCCGGAAATTTTTCGATATCGTCAGCGAAATGGAGGATGCGATTTCTCTGGGTGTTGGCGAGCCGGACTTCGATACTCCCTGGCACATCCGCGACGAGGGCATTTATTCTCTGGAAAAGGGACGTACCTTTTACACCTCCAATGCCGGCTTGAAGCAGCTGCGGGAGGAAATTGCGCATTATTTGAGACGCCGCTATCAGGTGTCCTATGATCCGCTGCATGAAATCATGATTACAGTCGGCGGCTCCGAGGCCATCGATATTGCACTGCGTGCGATGGTAAATCCGGGAGACGAGGTGCTGATTCCGCAGCCGTCCTATGTTTCCTATGAGCCGTGCGCCGTGCTTGCAGGTGCGAAGCCGGTCATCATCCCGTTGAAAGCGGAAAACGAGTTCCGCCTGACGGCACAGGAGCTTCTGGATGCAATCACGGAAAAGACGAAAATTCTGATTTTACCCTATCCGAACAATCCGACCGGTGCGATCATGGAACGGGAAGATCTGGAAGCGATCGCAAAGATCGTGGAAGAAAAAGATCTGTTTGTGATATCGGATGAAATTTACAGTGAGCTGACCTATAAAGGCAATCCGGTTTCCATCACACAGATTCCGGGGATGCGGGAGCGGACGGTTCTGATCAACGGATTTTCCAAGGCATATGCAATGACCGGCTGGCGTCTGGGCTATGCCTGCGGACCGGAAGTGATTTTAAAACAGATGCTCAAAATCCATCAGTTTGCGATCATGTGTGCTCCTACGACGAGCCAGTATGCGGCGGTAGAGGCGCTGAAAAACGGCGATGACGATGTAGCGGAAATGCGCGAACAGTACAATCAGCGCAGACGCTATCTGCTGCATGCCTTTGCAGAAATGGGGCTGCCCTGCTTCGAGCCTTACGGCGCGTTTTATGTGTTCCCCTGTATCAGGGAATTCGGCATGACCAGCGATGAGTTTGCGACGCGTTTTCTGCAGGAAGAAAAGGTTGCAGTCGTGCCGGGCACGGCGTTTGGGGACAGCGGCGAGGGCTACATCCGTATTTCCTACGCTTATTCCCTGGAAAATCTGAAAGTTGCGATCGGACGGCTGTCGCATTTTGTAAAAAAACTGAAAGCGGAAAAGGAATGATAAAGATATGTTAAACATCGTATTGCATCAGCCGGAAATCCCGGCGAATACGGGAAATATCGGAAGAACCTGCGTCGCGACCGGGACGGTTCTGCATCTGATTGAGCCGCTGGGCTTTTCTTTGAGTGAAAAACAGTTAAAGCGCGCAGGTATGGATTACTGGAATCTGCTGGATGTGCGCCGCTACATCAATTTTGCGGACTTTCTGGAAAAAAATCCGACGCTTGTAAGCGGCGAGCCGGATGCGCCGAAGATCTGGATGGCGACGACGAAAGCGCATCAGGTTTACAGCGATGTAAAGATCGGACCGGACGATTATATTATGTTCGGCAAGGAGAGTGCCGGAATTCCGGAGGAAATCCTTGTGGAGTATGAAAAGAGCTGTATCCGCATTCCGATGGGACAGGATATCCGTTCCCTGAACCTGTCAAACTCCGTGGCCATCGTTTTGTATGAAGCGCTGCGCCAGAATCATTTTGCTGGGTTACAGGAAAGCGGAGAGCTGCATCGGCTGCACTGGAAAGCGTAGGGCATTCTACCCTACGCTTCGTTGTCCTGCACGGGCAGGGAGAAGATAAACTCGCTCCCGACGCCCTCGGTGCTGATGACGTTGATATTTTCGTTGTGGGCCTGGATAATTTCTTTTGTAATGGAAAGTCCCAGCCCGGTTCCCTTTTTATCTTTGCCACGGGAAAGGTCGGTTTTGTAGAAACGGTCGAAGATCAGCCGCAGGCTGTCCTTCGGGATTCCGATACCACTGTCCTTGACGGAGATAAAAACCTTTCCGTGCTTTTCATTGGTCTCGATGCGAATCGCAGAGTCAGGGTGGGAAAATTTAATCGCGTTGTCGAGCAGGTTGTATAAGACCTGCTCGATTTTGCTTTTGTCGGCGAGAACGGGCATACGGTCGCCGGTTAAAAGCAGCTCGATGCCGATATGCTTCTGCTGGCAGGTTCCTTCGAAGGAAGCAGCGGTAGAGCGAATGACCGAATTTAAATCGAAAACAGATTTTTCCAGAATCATGCCCTTCATATTCAGGTTGTTTAAGGTCAGCAGGCTGTTGGTCAGCTTTGTCAGGCGTTCCGTTTCGTTTAAGACGATGCCAAGATATTTTTCGTGAAGCTCTGGTGGGATCGTTCCATCCAGCATCGCCTCCAGATACCCTTTGATTGAAGTCAGCGGAGAGCGGAAGTCGTGAGAAACGTTGGCGATGAATTTTTTCTGGTTATCCTCGGCGCGTGCGATCTCACTTGCCATGAGAGACAGGGAGGCAGCCAGATAACCGATCTCATCCTCACTGTCTACCTGAAATTCATAATGCAGATTGCCTGCCGCGTACTGCTCGGTGGCTGCCGTGATCTTGCGCAGCGGCAGATAGACCATTTCTGTAAAGAAAATCAGAATGATCAGCGACAGGAGGAAAAAAATCACGAGCATAATATAGGAAATATTCAGCAGGCTTTCGCTGGAAGCCCGAATATTTGCCATGGGGATATGGATGACAACATAGCCCTGCACTTTAAAATTGGAAGTGATGGGCGCAAATACACTGAGCATTTCCTCCTGGAAGCAGCCGAAAAAGTCACCAACCGTATAAAAGGAACCGGCGGTGATGGTCGAGTCAAAATTTTCCACGCGAGACTCATGCTCCACATCCAGCGGTGTTTCAGTTGTCATGATAATACGTCCGGATGGATTAATGATCCAGATTTGGGAGGACAGGTAGGTGCTGAGTGCATCCAGCTGTTTTTTGACCTCCTCGAGGGAAACATTGCTGCTGTATAAGTCGGAAGCGTAGGTATTTGCGATCAGAGTAGCTTCTTTATAAAGGGAGTCCGCCTTTTCCCGTTTCAGATGCTCCAGCGTCATACTGGAAACGAACGTTGCTACGACTAAAAATCCGAAAAATCCGAAGATCAGGTAGCCGAGTACAAATTTCAGATACAGGGTTTTGCGCATGTCATCTTACCTCGAATTTGTAGCCGATTCCCCAGATCGTGGCGATTTTCCAGTTTGCATGATCCTTGATCTTTTCGCGCAGACGCTTGATGTGTACGTCTACCGTGCGGGTGTCGCCAATATATTCATAGCCCCAGATCTGATCCAGAAGCTGTTCTCTGGAAAAAACGTGGTTGGGCGAAGCTGCCAGAAAATAGAGAAGCTCCAGCTCCTTTGGCGGCATATCGACATTTTTTCCCATATACATAACGGAATAATTGGTTTTATTGATGGTCAGATCGGGATATTCGACACATTCCACAGCAGGCTTTGCCGGAACGGCAGCAGCTGGCTTGTAGCGGCGCAGCACCGCCTTGACTCTTGCGACAAGCTCCTTGGAGTCGAAGGGCTTTTCCATGTAATCATCTGCACCAAGCTCCAGGCCGAGCACCTTGTCAAAAATTTCGCCTTTGGCGGACAGCATGATGATGGGAACAGAGGAACTGCTGCGGACTTCACGGCAGACCTGATAGCCGTCGATGCCGGGAAGCATCAGATCGAGCAGAATCAGGTTCGGCGCGAAGGTATCCACAGCGCGGAGGGCGGATTCCCCGTCCTCCACGATCATCGTATCAAAGCATTCCTTGGTCAGGTACAGCGAAATGAGTTCGGCGATATTGGCATCGTCGTCAACAATCAGAATTTTCTGTTTATTTACCATAATGCACCTCGTTATTTGTTTTTGCAAAGGCGGCAGAGGGTTGCTGCCCTGCGGATCATTTTTTAAATTCTACAATCGTTACACCGGCATCGCCTTCGCCGTATTCGCCCTGTCGGAAGGATTTGACATATTTGATACGCTTTAAATGCTGCTGGATGGCCTTGCGCAGGGCACCGGTACCCTTGCCGTGTACGACGCGGACGTTTTCCAGATGTGCCAGATAAGCGTCGTCCAGATATTTATCGAGGGCGGCGAGGGCCTCGTCTACCGTTTTGCCCAGCAGATTGATCTCAGGGGAAACGGAGAAGGACTTGGACATCCGGAGCTTGCCGGTATTTGTTTTGGACATCGTAGGCGTGGTAATCGTCGTTTCCTCGATGCGGACAAGGTCTTTTATGTTCGTGGAGGTGCGCATGATGCCGCACTGCACGAAGAGGTTGCCCTTTGCATCCGGCAGGCTGCTGACCGTACCCTTGAGCCCCATGGAAACAATGCGCACGGCATCGCCTTTTTTGAGCTGTTCGGGCTTTAATGCCGGAGCTTTGGGCTTGTCCTTTGCAGCGACGGAAAGCTTGCTGTTTTTGTCGTCGATGTTGCTGCGCAGCTTCTGACGCGCCTGTTCCAGATCCTTCATGGAAGCGCCGGGACCGGCTTTCTGGAAAATGCGGATCGTTTCGTCTGCGGTGTCCTTTGCTTCACGCAGAATATCCCGCGCTTTTTCATTCGCTTCGCGCAGGATACGGTCCCGCGTCTGGTCGATTTTGTCGTTTTTCTCCTGCAGCTTATGCCGGAGGGCTTCGATTTCTTTTTTGTAATCTTCGATTTCGCGGCGTTCTTTTTCAATTGTAACGCGGCTCTTTTCCAGATCGGAAATAACGTCTTCAAAGCTGACGTCCTGTTCGTCGATCTGCTCCTTGGCGGCTTCGATGATTTCGTCGGAAAGACCGAGCTTTTTGGAAATTGCAAAGGCGTTACTTTTTCCGGGAATGCCGATCAGCAGCCGGTAGGTAGGGCGCAGCGTTTCCACATCGAATTCACAGCAGGCGTTTTCAACAAAGTTCGTGGAAAGGGCGTAGATTTTCAGCTCGCTGTAATGTGTGGTCGCCATTGTGCGGATGCCGCGGTCATGCAGATAGTTCAAAATTGCAATCGCCAGCGCCGCACCCTCAGTCGGGTCAGTCCCGGCCCCCAGCTCGTCGAACAGGCACAGGGAATCTGTATCTGCTTTTGCCAGGATGGAGACGATGGAGGTCATGTGGGAGGAAAAGGTACTCAAGCTCTGCTCAATGCTCTGTTCGTCACCGATATCTGCGAAAACCTCTGTAAAAACGGACAGCTGCGAGCGGTCCAGGGCAGGAATGTGCAGACCTGCCTGCCCCATCAGCGTGAACAGTCCGACGGTTTTTAAACATACGGTTTTACCGCCGGTGTTGGGACCGGTGATGACGAGAAGGTCGAAATTTTTGCCAAGCTCGACGTCGATCGGAACGACTTTTTTGCGGTCAAGCAACGGATGTCGTCCCTGACGGATACGAACGATATGCTCATCGTTGAAAAGCGGACGGGAAGCATTTTGATCCATGGCAAGGGAAGCCTTTGCAAAGATGAAATCGAGCTGTGTCATAATCCGCTGGTTTTCTGCGATCTCAAGGGTGTGTGCACCTGCCTCGGCGCTCAAATTCGCCAGAATAACGGCGATTTCCTTTTGCTCCTCGATTTCCAGCTCACGCAGCTGATTGTTTAAGCTGACAACGGCTGCGGGCTCGATGAAAAAGGTGGAGCCGGTGGAGGACTGGTCGTGCACCATGCCGGGCACCTGACCTTTATATTCCGCCTTGACGGGGATACAGTAGCGCCCGTCGCGGGTGGTAATCACGGCATCCTGCAGATAGTTTCTGACGGAACCGTTTACCATGCTGTTTAACTGGTTGTGAATCTTTTCCCCGGTTAATACCATGCTCCGCCGGATTTTTTTGAGGGCAGGGCTGGCGTCGTCCGCGATTTCGTCCACATCGATGATGCAGCGGCGAATTTCTTTGGAAAGGGGTGCGAGGGGTTCGAGACAGTGAAAATATTCTGTCAGGGAATCCTGCTGTTCTTCGTCCTTGTCAGAGCGTCCGAAGTTTTTGACACGGGCGGTGTTTTCCAAAAGACCGGCGATGCGCAGCAGCTCCTCAGAGGAGAGGGTGCTGCCGATTTCCAGGGAGCGCAGGCACATGCCGAGGGGCTTATTGCTGCCGAAATTCAGGCTGCCCTTCTGGAAAATCCGGGTCAGGGCATCTGCAGTTTCGGTCTGAGCCTGTTCGATCTGCGCAAGATCGATCATGGGCACGAGATCCCGGCAAAGCTGTCGTCCAGGATCCGAGGTTGCTTTTTGTTCCAGCATATGAATGACTTTATCATATTCCAATACGCGTAAAACTTTCGCGTTCATAGTAGTTCCTTTCGTTTTTCAAAACACAGTGCCAAAAGGCACCTATATTTGTTCCATAAAATGCTGCACAGCAGAATCATTACACAGGATTGATGCTGCTGTCTTGTGGTACAGGCGGCTACTCCTATCATACCATATAGAGAGAGAAACCGGGGAAAAATTTTGCGCCCGGAAAAAGTCTTTCCGGCACTTGTGTGCAGGCGGGCAGATGAGGTATACTGAAAAGTACCCAAACGGGCAGAAAGGAACCGATACTTATGGAGGATAACAGACCGAATCAGGATCTGACGAATCAGGATATCGAGTTTATCAAAGAAAAGGTAAAAGAACGACCGCTGAACCGCCGAAAACTGTTCAAAAAAACGTTGCTGACGGCGAGCATGGCAGCAATTTTCGGGCTGATCGCCTGTGTGACCTTCCTTGTGCTGGAACCGGTATTTTCCAATCTGCTGTACCCGGAGGAAGAGCCGCAGCAGGTGGAGCTGAAGGAAGAAAATATCGAGGACGAGATGCGCCCGGAGGATATGATTCTGGAAGAAGAGACGGAAACGGAGACAACGACAGAGCTGCAGACCGTTGTGGAAAAGGTTGCGCTGGAAATCGGGGATTATCAGAAGCTGTACCGGAATATGTATACGGTGGCGAAGACATTTGCAGATCATTCGATGGTAACCGTGACCGGTGTGGTGTCGGATGTGGACTGGTTTGATAACACGTATGAAAACCAGGGACAGACGGCAGGGCTGATCGTTGCGGACAACGGTAAGGAGCTGCTGATTCTTGTGGACGATGCAGCCATCAGTCAGGCGGAGGAACTGGAGGTTTCCTTTTACAGCGGACGGAGTGTGTCCGCTTCGCTGAAGGGAAAGGATAAGGAAACGGGACTCGCTATTTTGAGTGTGGCGCTGGAGGATATTTCGGATGATATCCGGAAAAATGTCGGACCGGCAACGATGGGCAGCTCCGGCAGTAATGTACAGGCCGTGCCGGTGATTGCAATCGGCCGTCCGAAGGGTTCGGAAACGATAATTTTCGGAATGGTAACTTCTGTGGATTATTATCAAAATCTTACGGATCATAATGTCCGCCTGTTAAAGACAGATATGACGGGGCTGCAGGGAACCGGAGGCGTTTTAATCAATCTTTCCGGAAAGGTACTCGGCATCGTGCACGCCGGGGAAGCGGAGAGTTCCGATGTGCTCAGCGCATATGGTATTTCCGATCTGCTGACGACGGTGGGCAAGCTGTCGAATGGTCAGAAAATCGCCCACATGGGCATTACCGGGACGGATGTACCGGATGAAATCCATCTGGAAAAGCATGTGCCGGTGGGTGCATATGTGACGGGAATTATAATGGATTCTCCCGCGATGAAAGCGGGAATCCAGAGCGGTGACGTAATTGTTGGCATGAAAGGAGAAGAGATCACTTCGTTTGCAGACTATCATGCGGCGCTTCTTTCCTGTGAGCCGGACACGACGGTGACAGTCACTGTGATGCGGCAGGGACAGGAAGAATATCAGGAAATGGAGATTGAGGTGCTTTTGCAGGAGTAAGGCGTAGAGGATAGCGAAAGGCTTTTGATGCAGCACTGCCGTTTTCGGTTTTGCGCAGCATTGTCAACAGAATAGAGAATTTTGGAAAAGAGGAAAAGAAAATGAAATTTATTAAGGATTATAAAGAAGGCGACAGAGTATTCGATATTTATCTGTGCAAGCATAAACAGTCTGCTGTGACGAAGAATGGTAAGCCGTATGAAACCGTCATCCTGCAGGATAAGACCGGCACGGTAGACGGCAAAATCTGGGATCCTAACAGTGCGGGCATCGATGATTTCGACAGCCTGGATTATATTGAGGTCTATGGCGATGTAACCTGTTTTCAGGGCGCAAACCAGATCAATATCAAACGAATCCGTTTGTGCCGCGAGGGCGAATACGAACCTGCCAACTATCTTCCGGTCAGCAAAAAGGACATTTCCGTGATGTATCAGGAGCTGCTTTCCTATATCAACAGCATGGAAAACGAATGGCTCAAAAAGCTGATGGAGGCGTTCTTTGTAAAAGACGAGGCGTTTCTTACAAACTTCAAAAAATCTTCCGCAGCAAAAAGCGTACATCATGGATTTGTAGGCGGTCTGCTGGAGCACACCCTTGGCGTTGTGAAGCTGTGCGATTATTTTGCAAAATCCTATCCGATGTTAAAAAGGGATCTGCTTTTGGCTGCCGCGATGTGTCATGATATCGGCAAGACAAAAGAAATTTCCCTTTTCCCGCAGAACGATTACACGGACGATGGACAGCTGCTTGGTCATATCGTAATCGGAACGGAGATGGTCAGCGACAAAATTCGGATGATCCCGGGCTTTCCGACTGTGCTTGCTTCGGAATTGAAACACTGCATTTTGGCGCACCACGGAGAATATGAATACGGTTCTCCCAAAAAGCCTGCCCTCATGGAAGCCATGGCGCTGAACCTGGCGGATAATGCAGATGCAAAGCTGGAAACCTTTACGGAGATTCTGGAGGGAACTTCTGAAACCGGATGGCTGGGTTACAACCGGTTCTTTGAATCCAATCTGCGCATGACGCGGATGGACTAAGACGGCTCGGCCGAAGCATGGAGGATGACGTGAATATACAGAAAAATCAGATTTTTACAGTGAAAATTACAGATATGGGAACTGACGGAGAGGGCATCGGACATCTGGAGGATTCCGGTGCCCTTTCAGGCAATGGTTATACGCTGTTTGTCAAGGACGCGGTTCTGGGCGATACGGTGCGTGCAAAAGTCGTAAAACCGAAAAAGGGATATGCCTTTGCGCGTCTGGAAGAAGTGCTGGAACCGTCGCCCGACCGCGTGGAGCCGGTCTGTGCGTATGCGAGACAGTGTGGCGGCTGTCAGCTGCAGGCGGTTTCTTATGAAAAGCAGCTCGCCTTTAAGGACCGCAAGGTCAAAAACAACCTGATCCGGATCGGCGGCTTTGCCCCGGATTTTGTAGAGGAAATTATGGAAGCTCCGATCGGGATGGAGCATCCGTTCCATTATCGCAACAAGGCACAGTTTCCGGTCGGAACGGACAAAAATGGTCGTTTGATTGCGGGCTTTTATGCCGGACGGACACACACGATTATAGAAAACAGGGACTGTGCGCTCGGCGTTGCGGAAAACAAAATCGTTTTGGATATCGTGCTGGATTTTTGTACGGAAAAGAAAATTCCAGCATACGATGAAACGACAGGAAAGGGATTGCTGCGCCATGTCCTGATCCGTAAAGGTTTTTCAACAGGACAGATTATGGTTTGCCTGATTCTCAACGGCAGTTCGTTTGCGGCAGAGCAGGAGCTTGCGGACAGGCTGTTTGAAAAGGTGCCCGGAATGACCAGCTTTTCGGTCAATTCCAATACAGAGCGGACAAATGTGATTATGGGCAGTAAAACCCGGACGATCCGCGGAAAAGACCGCATTGAGGACACGATCGGCGGGCTTGTTTTCACAATTTCGCCCCAGTCCTTTTATCAGGTCAATCCGGTTCAGACGGAAAATATTTACAGTCAGGCGCTTTCTTATGCAGGACTGACCGGAAATGAGACAGTCTGGGATCTTTACTGTGGAATCGGCACGATTTCCCTGTTCCTGGCGCGCCAGGCGAAGCAGGTCTACGGCGTGGAAATCGTCCCGCAGGCAATCGATGATGCGCGCCAGAATGCAGTGCGCAACGGCATCGACAATGCGAAATTTTATGTCGGAAAAGCGGAGGAGGTGCTGCCGCACTTATACGAAACAGAAGGAATTTTTGCGGACGTTATCGTTGTTGATCCTCCGCGCAAGGGCTGTGACGAAGAGTGCCTCAATACCATTTTAAAAATGCGCCCGAAACGCCTGGTTTACGTCAGCTGCGATTCCGCAACGCTCGCCCGCGACTTAAAATATCTCTGCAGCCAGGGCTATGAGTTAAAATGCGGCAGGGCGTTTGACAATTTCCCGATGGGGGGACATGTGGAGACGGTAGTCTTGCTTTCCAAGGGTGAGGTCGACTCGAAAAAGATTCGGGTTGAGTTCTCTTTGGAAGATATGGATATGTCCGAATTTCAGGATGGGGCAACCTATCCGCAGATCAAGGAGTATGTGTTGGAGCATACCGGGTTAAAGGTGTCCAACCTCTATATCTCACAGATTAAACGAAAATGTGGGATTGGGGTTGGTAAGAACTATAATCTGCCGAAGTCCGAGGATTCCAGACAGCCCCAGTGTCCGCCGGAAAAAGAGAAAGCAATCCGAGAAGCATTCAAATATTTTGGGATGATCTAACATCCAGCAAAGTGGAGGTTTCTTATGGATAGGTTGATTTCTTGTGAGTTCAACATGGATAATGCCTGTGTGGAACTGAAATTCTTAGATGGCAGTATGATTGCTATTGATACAATAGCCGTGGAGAATGAGGTTTCCGACAATCTGTATCAGCGGTCAGAGCTGGACTATCTGATTTACAATGACCCGGTTGGATATGCAGACTTGATCTTGAACGGTGATCCCGAAATTTATCTAAAAACTGTAACTGAATGTAAACCCTTAGATTAAAACTCAGCCCTCTGCCTTTTCCTTGGCAGAGGGCCGTTTTTTGCTTAACAGTTATTGAGCATCCCTTAATTGCTCTACAACACTGCATTTCGCTGCGTTGTCATACATCATGCAGGGGATCAGCCACCCCAGCAGAAGAAATACCGGAATTGTCAGCAGGACAGGCAGAATGGTGAATCGATACTCAAAGAACCAGAACATACTTCCCAGCATTTTTCCTGCAAGAGGTCCCACCGCCAGCGACAGAATAAAGGCCGCCGATACGGAGGACATTGCGTAAAACAATCCCTCGTAGATCAGCATGGTTTTGAGCTGCCGGTTCGTCATTCCTACAGCCTGAAGCACAGCAAATTCACGGCGGCGGGAAAGAATACTGGTCATCATGGCGTTGAAGAAATTTAAGAGTCCCACCAGCCCGATGATAGCACAGAGGATACCACCTACCAGAAGGAACATCTGCCGGAACTGAGCAAACTCAGAGCGAGCCGTGGCCTTGCTTTCATACATCAAGGGTGAAAACTCACCGGCAGTGAGCTTCGATAGATATTGCTCTGCTTCGGCCTCGTCTGCGTCGTCTGCTGTGTCGAACAGGTAGAGCATCGGAATGGCCGCACCGCCGCTGTCCCTCTGTGCGGTATCCACAGACAAAACTGTCTCATATCCAATACCGCCATAACGATAACTCATGGAATACGGAAGCTCTACCAAGGCGCAGACCGTGTACTCTACATCTCTGGCTCCATACAGTTTTTCCTGAAAGTACTCCTCCGGTGTATCTTCGGTGCGGAGTTCCCCGGTGCGGCTGTCGATATATTTCACATCGTCCGCATAGGTGGCGGTGATCGTGTCTCCCACCTTGGGGTAGTATTCAGGATTGGGCAGATTACCGTAGTCATCTAAGGAAACCGCAATGGCAATAGCGTTATTGTTTGGCTCCAGCATAGGAGAAATATCTCCGTCGAACACTTGCAGCTTGTCAAACAGGCTGTTATCCAGAGCCTCGATTCTGGTATCTCCCATCACCATATCGCCCCGGTGCTCCATGCGGCTCATATGGCTGTCCAACTGCTCAGCACTTTCGTACCTTGCATAGTCCTGCCGCAGAGCATCCTCCGTCATCCAAAGATATACGGGTTTTCGCACAGCATATCCCGTGCCGGAAAGACTGGACTTTGTGTTTGCTGCGATCTCTTCGATCTGTTCCGGCGTGATGAATTCATCTGCCGGGTTGTAACGGAAATAGTCGGGCGTGCTGACGATAAAATCGGCGCAGGTCATGAAGGATACATACTTCTCCATGCTGAAGCCGCCCACAAAGGCACACAGTGCATTGAACAGCGTCACCGACAGTGCCAGAGACACCACCACCAGCACCGTCTTTTTTTTGTTTCGTCCCAGATTGGCAAAGGCCATCTGATGGAGCTTCGCTCCCCGGGTGCTGCGCTGTTTTTTCTTGGTCTGCATCGCATCTGTATATTTGGTAGCCTCCACCGGAGAAACCCTGGCTGCCATTTTCCCGGGCTTGGAGCAGGACAAAAGCACCGTCAGCAGGGCAAACAGCACGGAGCCAACAAAGATCACAGGCGAAGTGCTGATGGTGGTGATGCCTGCATCCAACTGGGTGGAGCGCAAGACAACAGGCACCAGAACAGCGCCAATGCCATAGCCCAACAGCAGCCCTGCCGGAATGCCGATCAGACAAAGCAGAAGTGCCTGCTGGCGAATGATGCGTTTGAGCTGCCGGGGCGTTGTGCCAATGGTTTTCAGAAGCCCGTAAAACCGGATATCCCCCGCAACAGAGATCTGGAAAATGTTATAGATGATAAGATACCCGGTGAAAATCACCAGCAGCAAAAAAGCTGCTATGGCGATCACAAGTTCCGGATCGAGCTGCGACTCCAACTGGGATGAGGTATATCCCCAGTTGACGCCGATCCGGACGCTGTTGGGATCGGTATAGCTGTCCCATGTGTAGCCGAGATCGGTATCCACCTGCTCCATCTGCCCTTGAATGTTTGTACTGGAAGCCATCATGACATTCAGGTCAGTGCGGAAGGGCTGTAAACCTGTTTTCACTGCCTGCGCTTCGATATCATCTGCGTAATCACGGCTGATGTTGATGTAATGAACAGGCATTAGTTCATCATAGTCCCAATAGCCCACCAGCGTAAAGGTATCTGTTACAGTAAAGGCGGTTTGATCCTTGTCCGTGATGGAATAGGAAATCGTGACCTCTGCGCCCAGTTCCGGCGTCACGCCAAGCAGCTGCAACGCTGCCGTATCCATGGTCACCTCTTTGCCGCTTTCGGGCATCCGTCCGGTAGTAGGGGTGGCATAGCTCCATTTGGTGCAGTTGGCATCCATGTAGCTGATCTCTGCCGGCGTTTTGGAAAAGACACCATCCGCAGTGATGCCGATCACCTTCCGTGCCCCCGCAGACTTTACCTTCGGGTGGGCGGCGATACGTTCCGCCTGCTCGGGGGAAACATCCTTAAAGGTGCCGTGTGCATAGCCGCCTACCTGCCGAAACTGGTAGGTTTCATAGCTGGCGTTCAACGACAAGACAATGGTGAACATGGACGTAAATAGCAGCGTTGTTAGCGCAATGGCAAAAATGGCGATCAGATTGCGGCGGCGGTTCGCATAAAGAGATTTTAAGCTGAGCTTCCGAATACATTTTCTGTTTTTGACATTCATCGTAGCCACCTCCCGTTAGTTCTGGGAGACGATCCGACCATCTTCGATACGGATAATGCGGTCTGCCATCTGCGCAATTTCTTCGTTGTGAGTGATCATTACGATTGTCTGGGCGAACTTTTGACTGGTGACTTTCAAAAGGCTCAATACATCCTGGCTGGTTTTGGAATCCAGATTGCCGGTGGGTTCATCTGCCAGAATGATAGCGGGTGCTGCCGCCAGCGCACGGGCAATGGCTACTCGCTGCTGTTGACCGCCTGAGAGCTGATTGGGCAGCGCATCCAGACGATCATCCAGCCCAAGTGTCTGTACAATCTGCTGTACGAAATCCTTGTTGACCTTGCCACCGTCCAGCTCAATGGGTAGAACGATATTTTCATACACATTCAGCACCGGAACAAGATTATATGCTTGGAACACAAAGCCGATTTTCCTGCGGCGGAAGATGGTCAGCGCTTCCTCCTTCAGGGAGAAAATATCCTGTCCGTCCACCATGACCGTGCCACTTGTAGGGCGATCCAGCCCGCCCAGCATGTGCAGCAGCGTGGATTTGCCGGAGCCGGATGTGCCGACAATTGCAACAAATTCGCCCTTCTTTACACTTAAATCAACTCCATCCAACGCATGAACTGCGTTATTGCCGGAGCCATAAATCTTTTTCAGGTCTTTTGCCTGTAAAACATCCATAAATGAGTACCTCCATGAAAAAATCTGTATGTATGAAAGGAAATCATCCTTTGATACATACAGATTATCGCATAGGAATCTTTCCACATTCTTTCCGGCGGAAAATGAAATCTAACAGTTTTGATAGAATTGTTGTTATTTCGGCAGAAATATGGAAAACGTACTTCCTTTTCCCGGAACGGAAGCAATCTTGATATAACCTCCCTCGCCGGATATGATCTGTCGGGCAAGGTATAAGCCGATGCCGACCCCTTCCTGCTCCTGAACCGCCTTTGAGCGGTAAAAGCGAGCAAATATCTTCGCTTGCTCAGTTTCCGGTATGCCTGAACCGGTATCCGATATATCGATCCTTGCAAACATTTCGTAACTTACGGCAGAAATCCTGATTGTGCCATGCTCTGTATATTTGATGGCATTGTCTACGATATTCGCCAGCGCTTCCGCTGTCCATTTGAAGTCGAATACAGCAAAAGCATCGGTATCCTGCAGTCGCAAAGACAATCCTTTTTCAGAAGCCTTGGCGGCATATTGTTCTACTACGCTTTCAAGCAGCGGCTGTAGCGCTGCTTGCTGAGGGGTGAGTGAAATGATCCCATTTTCCAGTCTGGAAAGCTTTACGAGAGAATCGATCAAAAATCGCAGCTTTTCCGATTGTTTGTACAGCGCCTCCACATTTGCCTTCGCCGATGCAGGCAGAGTTTCCTCCTTCAGAAGCTCGCTGTATAACAGCAGGTTTGCAATCGGCGTTTTTGTCTGGTGCGAGATGTCCGCAATCAAGGTTTTGATTTTGTCTTTTTCCTGCGCTACATTTCGAGAAGATGCTTCTGCTGCGGAAAGATAGTGTGCAAACTTTGTTTCCAAAGCAGACAGCCGGCTTTCGTCAAAATTGGTTTCAGAAAAGGAGCCGGTCATGGCAGCGTCCAGCATCCTTTCGATTTCTTCCATCGTTTTTCTGGTCTTTCTCCGCTCCCATAACACAATAGCTGCCGCCGCCAGAAAACACAGCAGTATGATCACAATACCGGTTTTATTCATCTTTTGTCACCCAGCTATAACCGATTCCATAGACGGTTTTAATGTATTTCTGTGCACCAAGCTTATCCCTCAGACGCTTGATCGTAACAGACAAAGCATTTTTATCCACATATTCTGCGCCATCTGTCCAGATCCGGTCGACAAGGTCTCCACGGGTCATGGTTCGACCACGATTTTCAACAAGCAGACGCAGTAATTTTTGTTCTGTTTTGCTCAATTCCACTTTTGAATCTCCCACATAAAAGGTCATAGCCTCAAAGTCAAAGTGAAATAGATCCATATGGAACGGCGCATTTTTATGGTTTGACGCTTGCTTTCGCAGTTGGGTATTCACCCTTGCCCGCAAAACCGAAAGAGAAAAGGGCTTGGTAATGTAATCATCAGCGCCCCTCTCCAGTCCGTCTACGATGTCCAGATCGGTGTCATTGGCAGTCAGCAGAATAACAGGAATATAGGGTGTGTTTTCCTTGACCTCCCGGAGCAGCTCGAGCCCGCTGCCATCCGGCAGATTGATATCCAGCAGGATCAGGGATACACTCCCGCAAAGCAATTGTTCTCTTGCCGCTTTTAGATCATGGCAGGATATAATCTGACGGCCATCTGCTTTCAGCGCTTTGCATAAGCCTTGATTCAAACCGATATCATCTTCAATAATCAATAATTGTTCCATGTATCTCACTCCTTCGTTATTCAAATGCCACCATCGTTTCCTTGGGCAATTTTTCGTTCTCACAGTTCAGAAGATAGGCTACGGCCTTGTTCGCAAAGCGGTTGGTTTTTATCGTATCCCAATCGGCAAGGCGAATAATCTCTGCCGTACCATTCTCAAAATCAAATGAAATCTCGCCCCATTCGCCGTCGCAGTCTGCCTGATATTCGTAGATTGCGGCGGCGATTTTCTTTTTTCGCTTGATCTTGGATTTCTGTTTTAGCCGGACTGCATGGATTGCGCCCTCGGCAACCAACAATTCCGTCAACTTGTCCACTGCTTTTCGGTAGGCTCGTTCTGCACCGCTGGCTGTACTGCCCTCAAACATAACCGCCAGTTCTTCAAAGGTGGGGCGGTTCTTCCATGAGCCAACTCGCCCACAGGTCATGCAAATTGCTAACCGTTTTTCGAGCAAGGTCTGTTCCCGGTAATTCAGTTTCTCAAATGCCCGCTGCACCTTTTCTGCCTGTATGCCGTTCCAGAGGATATCGGTATAGTTCCAGCTATCGTCAAGGGCTACATCCTCGCCTGTTTCTTCGCCGTCCTCGTCTGTGACATAGAAAGGCTGCTGATTGCGGATTCCACGGACAACTTTCAGATATTCTTCCGCAAGGGCAAGATCGCAGTTGTATTTCTTGGAAAATTCGTTGACCGCATCCTTGGTATTGTGGTACAGCCAAGCCATTGACCGCACCATTTTGTAATTGGTCAGAGAGGACACCGACCATTTTTCTTCGCCCATGCGAAAACGGAGCATAGCATCCCGGATGAACGGGAAAATGTATGTAGCATACTCTGCACCCTTGGCAAGGTCATAGTCCATCAGCTTTTGGAGCATTTGCTCCCGGCAGGAGAGCTTTATATCTATAAATCGGTCTGTGTCATACAGATCGCCGCCATCCACACCGAGAAAGTCTTTGATGCGCTTGTTAAGCTGCGGCTCGTAGTGGTGTAGGAAGAATGAGAAATATATCAAATTCTTTTCCTGCAAGGCAGACAGGATATATTCGTTCAGATTGCCCACCGCTGGAGGCTCCGGTTCCAGTTGAAAGATGCGCTCTGCCGCATAAGGAATGATGCCGTCACCGTGCGGATTGACAGCGTGTTTTGGTATGTATCCGGTCATGTCCCATGAAAAATCACTCAGCATAGCGCACCTCCCTTCTCATTTCTATAAGAATCCCTTAAGACATTCTTTCATAAAAAGCATGAAGTATTTCTGCCAATTCCTGCGGTGATTCAATATTAACTTCATGTCCGGCACCAATAATCGTTTTTAATTCCACGTTCTTAAGCAATTCTGCCAATTCAATAGAAGCATTTTTATTCGCAGTATCTTTCTCGCCATATAACAATAGTGTAGGGCATGATATTTTGTGCAGAGAGTTGTTAAAGTCCAACTCCATCATGGTTTCGCATAGAAGTAAGAAATCAGCTTTTCTAAATCCCATTTGTTGAAACATGGATTTAGGCATAAATCTAAAGAGAAGATTTTGAAATTTCAGAAGCTTCTTGGGCATTTTATATTGTGTGGCGATAAGCACCAAGGAGCGAACTTTTTTCGGATATTGTATAGCATAGTTCAGAGCTAATACGCCCCCAAGCGATAAACCGCACAAATCAATAGGCTCATCATATTGATTGCAGTAATCTGAAAATGCAGCATATAGATTATCATAGGTCACTTCTTTGCTATGAACTAAATCAGGAAGATTCGGACACAAGCTGTAATCAGTAGTTTGCAAAATATCTATTGTTTTTGTCCAACTGTCAGATGTTTGTCCTAATCCATGCACATATATTTGTTTCATATTGTTCCCCCACTAAATATGTATCTTAGCTTCTGCAAGCAAAGCAGCCTGTTCCATTTCTTTTTCATAAGCTCCTTTGGCATAAGCAACATCACTTTTTGCCCGGAGTTCTTTATCTTTTGCCAGTTTCTTCATGACCTCCGCAAGGTCAGCGTCCAGAGTACCACGCTTTACATAGCGATTTATGGTGTTCAGCCTCTTTTCATATATCTGGATAATCGGATGATCGTCTGCAAGCTCTCGCTGTTCTCTGCCTTTTAGATTGCCGATTTGCCGGCAAGTGCGGTGCAGCTTGTCCCCCGGTGCATAGCCGCCGCAGTATTTGGTGTGCCTTGCGTTGGTGGTGAGGAACCACTTGCCGCAGATTTTGCATTTTTTCGGGGCATGACCAACACATAAGCCCTCAAAAAGATCAGACCGGAACATCCCTACAAAGGATACATAGTGCATCCGCTTGACCAGCTTCGCAACTTTTTCGCCGGGACGGATGACGGATACATACTGAACGGAATTGTTCAGGGTAGACATCCAGGCATTGCCTTCCGTGATGGAAAACTCCGGCGGGAAATAGCTGCCGAACATTTTTGCAAAACCCTCTGCGGTGCGGTCTGCTTCGTTGCCGTCTGTTTTTTCTGCAAAATCAAGCATGGCCGTTTGGTATTCCCCAAGGGAGTATGCCAGATGCCCGAAAACTGCGGTATAGCGTTGGAGCATCATCGCATCGGTAAAGTTCTGGATTTCTTCAAATTGCAAAGAATTGGTTGCGGCTTTTATGGCAAACTCCACATATTTCAGCGCATTGTCCACAGTAAAGACTTTTTCAATCCGTTCTCTGTGCTTTGAGATATTCATATAGGAGAACGGCGGTGTTTGACTGAGAATATCGAGCATCGTCAGAGCAGCTTCCTTTGCAATAGGACAGAGTGCAGAAGCATCCTGTCCGGCGTTTAATATTCCAAGCAGCAGATTGATTTTCTCGCATTGCTCGTTTATTTTTGCAATGGTATTCACAGGAACATTCAGTGCATCACAGGCAAGCGTACCGACAGGAAATGCTTTGCTCTCATATATGACCGTATCCTGCCAGAAATCCAATGTCATCAATTCTTGATTCATGCTTGCCCTCCTGTCCTGTTTTTTCATTTTTCTAATTATATCATGTAAATGTGAAGAAATCTACGTCCTCAGATAAGTTGTCCTGTTTTTTGAAACAGGATTGTCCTGTCATTAGCCTGTTTTTTGAAAAATCCGTCATAACCATAATAGAAGGAGCGAAGCACCTGCCAATCACGGCGGGTGCTTCGTGCTTTCCAGAATATTATGAACGGAGGGTTTTCTATGACAATCTATGAAACCATCAAGGCGGCAATCAGCGTCAAGCAAGCCGCCGAACATTACGGGCTGAAAGTGAGCCACAACGGCATGGCTTGCTGCCCGTTCCACAACGACAGGCATCCGAGCTTGAAGCTGAATGAGGACTATTTTTTCTGCTTCGGCTGCGGAGCCAAAGGGGATGTGATCGACCTTGTGGCAAGGCTGTTCAATCTGAGCAGTTATGAAGCAGCGCAAAAGCTGGCTTTGGACTTCGGGCTTGACCCGAAACCGCCCACTGCCGCAGCTATGGTCAAGCCGAAGCGTCCCTATATCCGTCAGTTCCGGGAGGATGAAATGCTGTGCTTCCGGGTGCTGACGGATTATTTGCATCTGTTGGAAGATTGGAAAGTGCGCTATGCTCCCAAGACACCGGAAGATGCTCTGGATGACCGTTTTGTGGAAGCCTGCCAGATGCACTGCCATATCGAATATATGGCAGATGTGCTGACGGTGGGTGATCTGGAAGAACGGGTGGCATTGGTGGACAAGCTGATGCAGGACGGCAAAATTGCTTTTCTGCAAGAGTATACCGCACGAAAGAAAAAGGAGGTGGCGCACCATGGCGAAGAACCGGAAAACGCCTGATATGAACTTGCCCATGTGGTTTGACGGGCAGAACATCAACGAAGCTCTGTTTTGTGAAGAATTTCTGCATGAGCGCAGGATCATCTTCGCAAACGGAGCTTTTTTCACGCCCGATGGTCGAGTGACGGACGATCTTCCTCTGCGTGGGGAGATTTACGACAAGCTGAAATTCTGTGCCGTAAACAATATCCCCCGGAAGATCACCAACATTCTGGAAGTGCTGAAACTGGAAGCGCAAGTGCCGGACTTTCCACCGGAGCAGGATCGGATTCATTTGTCCAACGGTACGCTGCTATTGAACGGCACATTTACCGAGGGCAGACCGGCTATCGTGCGGAGCCGTTTGCCGGTTGCTTACAATCCCGATGCTACTGCGCCGGTGATCTGGCTGAACTTTCTGGATGGGTTGCTTTACGCCGAGGACATTCCAACTTTGCAGGAGTTTATCGGCTATTGCCTGATTCCCTCCAACAAGGGGCAGCGCATGATGGTGATTAAAGGCAACGGCGGCGAGGGTAAATCTCAAATCGGTGCGGTACTGTCTACCATCTTCGGCACGAATATGAAAGACGGCAGCATCGGCAAGATTTCTGAAAACCGCTTCGCCCGTGCCGATTTGGAACACATTCTCCTGTGCGTGGATGATGATATGCGGATGGAAGCTCTGCGCCAGACCAACTATGTAAAATCCATTGTCACCGCACAGGGCAAGATGGATTTGGAACGCAAAGGCAAGCAGAGTTATCAGGGTTGGATGTTCGCCCGATTGCTGGCATTCAGCAACGGTGATCTGCAAGCCTTGTATGACCGCAGTGACGGATTTTATCGCAGACAGCTTGTGCTGACCACCAAGGAAAAGCCAGTGGACAGAGCTGACGATCCCGACCTTGCGGAGAAGATGAAAGCTGAAGCCGAGGGTATCTTCCTGTGGGCATTTGAAGGCTTACAGCGGCTTGTTGCCAACAACTTTAAGTTTACGGAGAGTGAGCGTATCCGGGAAAACCGGGAAGCGGTCAAGCGTGACAACAACAATGTCTTTGATTTCATGGATTCCGAGGGATACATCCAGCGTAAAGCGGATGCGTCCATCAGTTCCAAGGATTTCTATGAAATCTACCGGATGTGGTGCGAAGAAAATTCCCTTGCACCGCTGAAAGCCCGCAGCTTCAGCGACGCCATGATTGCCAATGCCGGGAGATTCAATCTGGAACATTGCAACAATATCACCAACTCTGCCGGACGGCGGGTTTGGGGATTCATGGGAGTGGAAGCCATTGCACGACCTCATATAAATGGGTTTTACGGAGATTCGCCGTGTACGTACGTACCGGAGGACATTCCAGAGGAATGGCGGCAGGTCGAGTAAATCCCATTGCTGGTACGTATGTACGCAGCAAAAGAGCGTGAAACGCTCGTTATAGAAACAGCACACATCCTCTCGTTCGGGCTGTTTCTATGTCCACAGGCTTTTGAAAAAGTGTCTGTGGACATCGGCTGCAAGAGGAAGTTGACACAGAACAGCTTCATGCAGACGGGGCTGACCATGGGAAAAGGCGCAGACATTTTCGCCTTGGTCAGCAGAGGTCACCGCAGTGACCGCATTCCCCCTCGGGAGAGCCCTCGGAGAGCCCACGGCACTTTGCAGCCAGTATGGATGAAAGTGTCATAGTGGGTTATTACACTTTGAAAAAGTGCCTCTCCGTAGTTCTCCGCTGTCTGCAAATCTCAAAGAAAGGAAACGCCAATGGCAAGAAACGATGGAATAGACCGTACCGTAGCCAGAAATCAGGACTTGGGAAACCCGGCAGATGTGGCAAAGGTACAGGAACACAATGAGCGTGAAAAGGACAGCTACAGCAATCAGGACATCGTGCCGGAACGCACTTCTCTGAACGTCCATTTCAAAGCACCCACGGACGATTATGTAAAAATGTTTGAGCAGATGGAACAAGACGGCGTGATCTCCACCAGAGGTCTGAAACCGGATGCCGTCAAATACGGTGAGTTGGTATTTGATGTGAATTCCGCTTATTTCTACAATCATGGCGGCTATGAATTTGCGAAACAGTTTTATGCCGATGCCTACAAAGCTGCTGCGGAGATCGTAGGTGGTGAGCAGTATATCCTCTCCGCTGTGATGCACGCCGATGAGCGCAACCGAGCAATGTCCGAAGCTTTGGGCGAAGATGTGTACCACTACCACCTTCATGTGGTTTATATCCCGGTGGTGGAAAAGCAGATACTTTGGTCGAAGCGATGCAAGGATGAAGACCTCCGGGGAACCGTTAAGGAGGTCATCACACAGGTCAGCCGCAGTAAGAAATGGGAGTCCAAGCCGGTGCTTGACGAGGACGGTAATCCAATGTTGAACGCAAGAGGAAAAAAGATTTTGAGGTCATCCTACAGTGTGTTGCAGGATGACTTTTTTCATTTCATGCGAGTTGCCGGATATACCGATCTGGAGCGTGGAGAACGTGGAAGCACCGAGGAACATCTGACTGTGACCCAGTTCAAGGTGCAGGCAGAACAGCAGCGGCTGGAAACTGTGGCCGGGCAGGTAGCACAGGCAGAGCAGAGTTTGGAGGATGCCAAAGCTGCCACAGCAAAACAGAAAAAGAAACTGGAATCTTTGCAAAAGGAAACCAAGGCGGCAAAGACCATTGCGCTGACAGTGCAGGACATTGAAGCAATGGGCAAAAAAGCCACATTCGGAAACAATATCACGCTGACACCGGATGAATGCGACACACTCAAACGCTATGCGGTCAATGGCATTATCGCCAATGTTGACAACAAGCGTCTGAAAGAAAAACTGGCTTCCGCAGAAAAGACGGTTTCCATCTGGAAGCAGCGGTATGAAGTGGTAAACGAAAAATATATGGAACTCAAACAGAAAGCCCAACCCTTTCTGGATGCACTGGAAATCGCATCCGAGAAGGTTCAGGCTTTTATCAATTCTATCCTCATCAGAGGAAAGCAAACACAGGAACACGAACACCCTGCCCGGAAGCGTGGACAGGATATGGAACTTTGATGGAGGAATCGCCTATTGAAGAAATATTATGAGGAAGCGAAATATAATGCGGCATTTGACCGCTGTGTGGATGTTATGAGCCAGATGCTCCAGAAATATGGACATCAGGTTTTGGATAAATTGGAACAGGACGCACCGCAGGGAGTGGAGCATTCCGAGGAAAGTAATCAAGCGCAGCTTCTGACGGATAAGGCTGCGTAAAATTTGCAATTTACACGTTGCGTATTCGCTATGGCTATGCTATAATGATTACGCAACGTGTATTTTTGGCTTTTGTGGAGAAAAGACGGATGGATTGTAAAAACAGAATTATAAAGTTGCGTGAAAGCACAGGACTGAATCGGAAAGATTTTTGCAAGCTCGTCCATATTCCTTACCGGACTATGACTGAATGGGAATTGGACAACCGCCATGCACCGGATTATGTGCTGTGGCTTTTGGAGTATTATATCCGCAACGAGGGACTTATGGTAAAAGGAAGGAATGAGGGAGGTGGAGATTCTGAAAAAGAAACAACTTAAATGCTATCTTTATACAAGAGTGTCCACCTCGATGCAGGTTGACGGATACAGCTTGGATGCCCAGCGTGACAAGCTGCGGAAGTATGCGGCATACGAGGATATGATCGTTGCCGGGGAGTATTCTGACGAGGGCTTTTCCGGAAAGAACATTCAAGGGCGGCAGGAGTTTCAACGGATGCTGAATGACATCCAGGACGGCAAAGATGATGTTTCTTATGTGTTGGTCTTTAAGCTGTCCCGATTTGGCAGAAATGCAGCGGACGTTCTGAACTCTTTGCAACTCATGCAGGATTTCGGTGTCAATCTGATCTGCGTGGAGGATGGCATTGACAGCTCCAAGGATGCAGGAAAGCTGATGATCTCTGTGCTGTCTGCGGTGGCAGAGATTGAGCGAGAAAATATCCGCACACAGACAATGGCAGGACGGGAGCAAAAGGCTCGTGAAGGCAAATGGAACGGCGGTTTCGCTCCCTATGGATACAAACTGGAAAACGGAAACCTTGTCATTGCAGAGGATGAAGTGGAAGTTATCCGAGTAATCTATGATCGTTATATTCATACAAACGAGGGTGTTGCAGGAGTTGCAAAATATCTGAACCGCAATGGTTATGTAAAGAAACTAAGACAGAATAATACCATTCCGGGATTTTCAAGAGATTTTGTGAAAAATGTATTGTACAATCCTGTTTATATGGGAAAGATTGCTTACGGCAGACGAAGAACTGAAAAGAAACAGGGTACAAGAAACGAGATGCACGTGGTTGAGCAGTCGGAGTTTCCGGTTTATGAAGGACAGCACGAAGCTATCATTTCTGAAGAGGATTGGTATCTGGCACAGGAAAAGCGCAAGATCAATTCCTTTAAGCGGGAAAAGGTCAACAATCCAGACCACGCACACATCCTGTCCGGTATCTTGAAATGCCCATGCTGCGGCAAGAGTATGTACGGCAATATCGCCAAGGCACACAGCAAGGACAAGAAAACACGGTATTATTACTACTGCAAAAATACGGTTACACCCACAGGGCATGAGTGTAGCTTCCGGCTCAATATCGAGCAGACGGAAATCAATAAATTTGTGGCAAAGATCATTTCCGCTATGGTCAATAATCCCCGATTTGTAGAAGCAATTCAAGCGAAAATCGGAACGGCGGTTGATACAGAGGATATGGAAAAGCAGATCGCCGTTCTGCAAGGACAGCTAAAGCAAGCCTTTGGAACGAAAAGCCGCTTGGAGCGTCAGATGGATACCTTGGACATCAACGATGCCCACTATGACAGAAAAATTTTGGATTTGCAGCGCCGATATGATGAACAGTATGATACGATAGAGGAAATCGAAGTTCAGATTGGCGAATTGCAAAGTCAGATACGCAGCATCCAGCAGGAGAAAATCTCCGGCGATAACATTTATCGGCTCTTACTGGCATTTGATGAAGTCTACCATTCCGCAACGGAAGCAGAACAGAAAGAGTTTATGAAAGCCTTTATCGAGCGAATTGAGATGTTCCCGGAAAAGAGAAAAGACGGAAGCTGGATAAAGAAGATTGTATTCAATTTCCCTGTGCCTATTGATGGCGAGGAAGTGAAAGAACTTCCCTTGGAAACTGAAACAACTGTCGAGACAGTGATAATGATGACGTATTGTGGTGATAAGGGGAAATAGGGTTGTATAACTACAAGATATTGTGGTTTGAAACTGAAAAATGAACAAAAATCGAGGCGGAAATGGACGGTTTTCGACCTCGATTTTTTGAGCTTTTGACAGATGACATCGGAGAAAGGAAGGGAGAAAATAGATGACAATGGAGTAACTTGTGAATTTATAAGCAAATTATTTAGTGGGGGGAGATAGAAGAATTTGTCAATATAGTATTTTCCTGAATATTTTCAAGTTGCTCAAGCATATTTAGCATTGCATCTTGCATCAGTGGGTTAAGACGCTGATATCTCTGTAAAAAATCATGAAATTGCTCAAATTCATTCATTGCCTGAAGCTGACGGGTTGAATCTCTTTTATTATCTGAGAGGCAGAGGACATAATCTGTAGTCACATTAAAAAATTCAGAAATTTTTATGAGCATCTCTGACGAAATATTTCCAGTCCCGTTTTCTATGCGGCTGATTGCTTGCTGGGAGGAGTGGAGAATTTTAGCAAACTGAATTTGGGATATCCCCTGGCTTTTTCGCAATTCTTTTAAACGGTTTGCGGGCATAATGATATTCCCTTCACTAAAAAATACTGTTTCTTATAATATTTTATCAGAATTAGACTATATTTATACCCGATTAAGCGTTTATGGAAAATACATAAATAATGAGTAAAATGGGTGTGAGAAGAAAAAATTACAGATAAGGTACCTGAAAATGACAAGTTGAAGGATAAGATGAAATATCTGATATGATTATAAACAATGTTAGTTTAATACTTTTTTATGCCACAATAAAATATGCGTTTCCGGGCACACTGTCAGATTGATGCTGAAATTGTACTGTTTCGTCAGTTTTATACTATGTGTGCCAGTTTGTAAGAATAGTTGGATTGTATGTTTTATGAGTTAAAGTATTAGGGGTTAAGGTTTATAACATTTAATGATGTGGCAAGGGCGGATAATAAAAATGAAGATAAGGAGTGTGTTAAATGAAAGAATCCCCGATTTCAAGGTTCGACGCGACAGCTAGATAATATCTTGAAAAGAAATGGATTGCCATCAATATTTGATTATAATTATCGGGCTTTTACAGGAAAAGAACTACCAGAGGTGAGTGTGGAGTGGAATAAATCTGTTGTGAATTGAAAGATAAGTTCAATGATAAATAATGACAGAACTTAATATTGGGAGGAAACATGTTAATTCTTGATATTAATAAGGTGAGTAAAGATTTTGGCTTTGGCCCAATATTTGAAGATTTATCCTTTTCCTTAAATGAGGGAGAGAAGATTTCCATTATAGGATCTAACGGCGGTGGCAAATCGACGCTTTTAAAAATGATTGCGCAAATCGAAAAATGTGATGGCGGAACGATTAGCATTAAAAAAAATGCAAGAGTGGCTTATCTGGACCAGACTTCTCCGGATCAGCAGGACGATCGAATAGTGGAAGAAATTTTAAGGGATGGCTTTGCTGGATTACTTAAGATTGAAAATGAGATAAACCGCATCTATGAAAACATGGCGACTATATCAGATATTGAAGAGTGTAACCGTATGGCGAACAGGGTCAGCATGTTGCAACAAAAATTTCAGGATGACGGAGGATATGAAATTGATACGGAAATCAATATGGTATGTAGCGGTTTATTAATTCGGGAAGAGATGCGTTATCAGAATTACAACAGCCTGAGCGGGGGAGAAAAAACGTTGGTCCATCTGGCAAAAGGTTTGCTTGGAAAACCGGATTTGTTTTTATTGGATGAGCCGACCAATCATCTTGATCTCAAAAGAATAGAGTGGTTGGAAAATTATATTAAGACGTTTAAGGGGGCAGTTGTGGTGGTATCCCATGACCGAAAATTTCTGGATCATGTGAGCAGCAAACTTTTGGAAATCGATAATGGAGAGGCAACGGTTTACAATACAAATTATTCAGGATATTTGATAGAAAAAGAAAGACGTTATAATTTGCTGATGGAAAACTGGGCGGAACAGCAGGCATATTTCAAGCGTTTGGAAGATAGAGCTAAGCGTATGGCACAGGCTGGGATGGCAACGAACAGTAAGGTTATGACGAGGAAAGCAGGGGTCATGTTTGCCCGTATTGAAAGAGAAAAGGAAAAGATGTCCTTAAAAAGGCCCTATAAGGCGAGGAAGTTTAATATAGACTTTCGTGAGCAGGATAAGGGCGGAAAAAATGCCATAGAAGTCAGCCATCTTAAAATCTGTACAGAGAACGGTAGGATGATTGTTGACGATGCCAGCTTTTCTGTTGGCGTGGGCGAACGTGTTTTTATGATAGGGAATAATGGCAGCGGAAAAACATCAATCCTGAAAATTATTTTAGGAGAACAGGAGCTATCTTATCAGGGTGATATTATTGTTTCGCCAAATGTCCAGCTCGGTTATCTTCCTCAGATTATTAATTTTAGGAATAACAAGCAACAGGTATTAGATTATTTCCAGCATGAAGTTGGTATTGGTGAAGAAAGGGCACGTTCAATTCTGTTTCGTTTTCATTTTGATCAGGAAAATGTAAAGAAAAGTGTTGGGAATTTATCGGGTGGAGAAAGAATCCGATTACGGCTTGCTGTTTTGATGCAGCAGTCGATGAATACATTGGTCTTCGATGAGCCGACAAACCATATCGATATACCAACTAGAGAAGCATTGGAAGAAGCAATAGAAAATTTTAATGGTACATTGTTAGTCATTTCCCATGATCGTTTTTTCATTGATAGATTTGCAGATAAAATCATTGAGATTGTAAATGGAAAAGCCACTACATATATTGGAAATTATGAAGATTATCAAACAAAGAAAAGCGGAAATATGTAAGAGAGGAGGCACCGGCATTGGAACAGAAAACATCAAAATACGGAATCAGGCAGGTGCTGTCAAATAATCTGTTTTTGTTAAAGCAGATAGGAAGGGTTTCTCCGTGGAGGATACCGGCAATTATGGTCGATGCGATGGCGGATTGGTCAAAGGGATTGATATTCCGGGTATTTGTGGTGGGATATGTGCTCAATCAGATACAGTCCGACACACCCCTTAAAAGGATTTTTTTTGTTGTGGGACTTTTGTCACTTCTTTCCTTTGCATGTCATCTGGTGAATATTTTTCTGAAGAATTGTTTTTTCCCCCGGTCAGACTTAAAGATACAGTCTCATTTCATGAAACTGGCTTTCGGCAAAGCGCGGGAGGCAGATTTGGAATGCTATGAGAATACGGAATATTATGAGAAATATATCAGGGCATTGAATGCGCTGAAAAGTCGTCCAAGGATGGTCCTTGATTCCGTAGAAATGCTTTTCGGGGCGCTCTTTGGCTTTTTTGCATTATCCGGGACAGCCCTTTCCATGGACGGATTTATGATTTTTTTCATCGTGCTCCAGATTGTGGCCAACTTTGTGTTTGCGCGGAAGGAAAATTGTGAACGCCGCGCTTATGAGGTGGAGCTGGCTGAGGCTGACCGTCAGGCTGACTATATACGGCGGGTACATTATCTTCCTGAATATGCAAAGGAGCTGAGGACCACAAATATCAGCGATGTGCTCTTTAAGCGTTTTATTGCGGCAACACAAAACGGGGTTAGGGTAATTAAGGAGCATGGATTAAAATGTGCGGTATACCGGCTGTTCGTGGATGCGGTATGTACACGGATGGGATATTATCTGGTCATCCTGTTTGCTGCTTTCCGTATTTTGGTGCTTAAAAATATGATGGTCGGTGACGGGCTTATGGTAGTCATGGCGATGTTCAGCGTGACGGAAGCGCTGCTGGAGCAGGAGAACAGCTTTTTCCAGCTGCACGAGCACGCCATGTACATTGGCGACCTCAGGGAATTTCTGGAACATAAGCCCAAAATAAAGGAGAACAGCAAGGGAGCTGTCCCTACAGGACAGGTAAAGGAGCTTCGGGTAGAGAATCTGTCCTTTTCCTATTTTGGTTCTGAACGTAAGGTAATCGATGATGTCAGCTTTACCATCAAAGGCGGGCAGACAGTGGCGATCGTCGGGCATAACGGGGCAGGCAAGAGCACGTTGGTGAAGCTGCTCATGCGTCTGTATGAGCCGACTTCCGGTGCGATTTATCTGAATGAGAAAGAGATTGGGGAATATCAGCTCCATGCCTATCGGGATAGCTTTTCTGCTGTTTTTCAGGATTTCAAAGTGTTTTCCCTGACAGTGGGCGAAAATATCCTGCTGCGGCGTACTGCTGACGGCGACAAGGGGTTGCTGGAAGAATCCCTGCGGGCGAGCGGGATGGCTGAACGGATTTCAGCACTCCCGTATGGCACGGATACGATGATGACGCGGGAATTTGATGAGGAAGGAGTCTCCCTTTCCGGGGGACAGGCACAGAAGATCGCACTGTCCAGATTATATGCAAAGAACGCGCCTATCGCGATTCTGGATGAACCGTCCAGCGCGCTGGACCCTATCGCGGAATATGAGCTGTTTGAAAATATGAAGCGCATTTGCGAAGGGAGGACGGTAATCTTTATCTCGCACCGGCTTTCCAGCGCGATGTCGGCAGACGTAATCTTCATGATGGAGCATGGAAGAATTATTGAGCGGGGCAATCATGAAAGTCTGATGCGGCAAAACGGAAAATATGCGGAAATGTTCAGAAAGCAGGCAGAAAAATATGAGTAAGGAAAAAGAAAATACCGGGGAAAAGGCGAAGCTTTCTGCCGGGATAAAAAATACGGCATATCTGGTGCGCTATGTACGCCAGCATGTGCCGGCGCTGTTTTATACGAATATCATGACAGGTATCTTATGGGGATACCTGAATATAGCTTCCTCCGTGCTGGTGATAAAGGTCGTATTTGATATGCTCGGGGAGGGGCGTCCTTTTACAGACGTATGTAAATTCCTTCTGATGATGAGCGTGATCCTGCTTTTTGCTCTTGGAGTCATTTATTTTTGTGAGAAAAGGCTGTGGCCTGTCCAGAAGCTGAAATTGGGGAAATCCCTTCATGCGGAGCTGTTTTTAAAGGCGCAGAAAGCGGACCTTCGCTGTTATGACGATACAAAATTTTATACGGATTTTATCTGGACCGTTCAGAAAGCGGAAGAGGAGGTATATACGGCTGTCGGGAATCTGGGGAGCGTCCTGCTCCATGTACTGGCCTGCATCGGCGTTATCGCGGTCATGCTGGAGGTCGACCCGTTCCTTCTGGTGCTTACCGCAGCTTCTATGGCTTGTCAGTTCGTATTCCGGCTGCTGAAGACTAAAATGAACTTTTACCGGGAGCTGAGTCTGAGACCCCTCGTAAAAAAATATGAATATATAAGCCGGGTCTTCTATATGCCGGACTATGCGAAGGAGTTGAGGATGAGCCGGGTCGACCGGCTGCTGACAGAGGAATTTGACGGCTGCATATCCAAAATGGATGCCGTATATAAAAAGCTGCAGTTTCGTCTGACGGCATTGGAAACCGGAGAGCAGATATGCAATGTCTTTTTGACGAATATGCTGTTGATTTTTGTACTGGTGTATAAAATCTTTATTGTAGGGTCTGTTTCAATCGGTGATCTGTCGGTATCCATTGCTGCAGTCGGGAAATTGAATTCCATGTACAGCGGTCTGCTGGAATCCCTTTCCCAGTTTGTACAGAGCGGGATGTTTGCCGATAAGCTGCGGACATTTCTTGACATAGAGCAAACGGTTGCTTCACCGGAAAATCCCGCCAGTTTACCGATAGTGCCCGGTGATATTGAATTTCGTGATGTTTCCTTCCGGTATGGTGACGGCGGATGGGTACTGCGGCATATCAATATGAAGATAAAAGCGCAGACAAAAGCTGCTGTCGTAGGGTATAACGGCGCGGGGAAATCCACTCTTGTGAAGCTGCTGATGCGTTTTTATGATCCGACCGAGGGTGAGATACTGCTGAACGGTAAAAATATTAAAGAGTATGACCTGGATGAATACCGTCATTCCTTTGGAACCCTGTTTCAGGATTTTCAGATATACGCTGCCAGTCTGGGAGAAAATGTAAAAATGGGACTGGTTGAAAGCAGGGATGAGGCGATGATAAAGAAGGCGCTCATGACGGCGGGGGTTGCTGACAACCTTCGTGACCTTTCCGTCCCGCTGCTTCGGGAATATGATAAAAACGGACGTCTGGTATCCGGCGGGGAAGCCCAGAAGATAGCGATAGCCAGAGCTTTCCTGAAAAATCCGCACACCTATATTTTAGATGAGCCGTCCAGTGCGCTGGACCCTATCTCCGAATACAACCTTAACCGGACTCTGTTTGAGCTGTCAAAGGACAAAACGGTTATTTTCATATCACACCGCCTGTCCACGACCCGTATGGCGGAACAGATATATATGATGGAACAGGGAAGGGTCATAGAAGAAGGAAACCATGAGGAACTGTTAGCCAGGGGAGGAAGGTATGCGGAAATGTTTGAAAAGCAGGCAGAGAAGTATCGGGAAACATAAGTTTATGGGATACATAAATCTTTTACACGATAATTTGTATAAAATGGCTTAAAGGTATTATGTGCTGTGGAAAGGTATGGATATCATTATGAAAAAAATTTATAAAGGGTGGAGAAGTCTACACCTTTTTACTCGAACATTGATTGGATTCGGTATTGGTGTTACCTTGGGGGTGATATTAGGACCTCAAGCATCCATTTTTGAGTTTTTAGGGACAATTTTATTACGCCTAATTAATATGGTTGTTGCACCACTTGTGCTTTGTTTGCTGATTAGTGCGGCTGCTGATATTAATGATTACAGGACATTAGGTAAAATTGGTGTGAAAACAATTGCGGTATTTATGGTAACAACAATATTTGCTGTCATTGTAGGTATGTTTTTTGCGCTTACTTTTAAAGTAGGTAAGGGAGTGGCTATTACTAATGAAGGGCTTGAGGCTACGACTGACGTAATTGTTCCTTCTATTGTAGATACTTTGATTAATATTATTCCGAATAATATTTTTGAAGCATTAAGTGAATCAAATTTACTTCAAATAATTTTTTTCGCTCTTATTTTTGGGCTTGCGCTTAGCAAGTTGAAGGAAAAGGGAATTTTAGTAAACAAAGTTATTTATGGTTGCCGTGACGCTATGCTGAATATTACGAATATGGTATTAGAAATTACACCTCTTGGGGTGATGGGGATTATGGCGAACGTAGTAGGAAAATACGGAATAAAAATTCTTTTACCATACGGAAAGGTAATCATTGTAACATTTTTAGCGTGTATATTTTTTTCACTATTGATACATGGTCTGATTATGGCTCATTTTATAGGAAAGCTAAATGTAAGACATTTTTTCTTTGAAATGAAAGATGCCATTTTATTTGTTATTTCTACTTGTAGTAGTCTGGCGACGATTCCATTAACCCTTGCAGGAACTAAATGATTAGGAGTTGATGATAAAGTTTCTAATTTTGTAATTCCGTTTGGCGCAGTTGTAAATATGGATGGGACAGCAATTTATGAAGCAATTGCTGTAATATTTGCAGCACAAATTTATGGAATTGAGTTAAGTATAACGCAGCTATTGCTCATATTATTATCTGCTACTATAGCATCTATTGGTACAGCTGGTATACCGGGTTCTGGGCTTGTTATGCTGGTTATTGTTCTTAATGCAGCAGGACTACCTATAGAGGCGGTCGGTTTGTTGGCTGGAATTGATCGAATTCTTAATATGGCCCGCGTTGGTACCAATATAATAGGAGATGCTGCGACTGCAGTTGTTGTGGCAAAAACAAGAGGGGAAATGAGAGAAGCTGTAGAGTTGTATAAGTCTTAAATACCTCAATCTTCATAGAGAAAAAAATGTGTTTTTTTATAATCAATTATTGACCGCGTTTGAATGATGAATTTTAGCATCTGTTATTATTCCATATTTTTAAATAAGTAGATTTCAATAGTTACTATTTATATCTTGACTAACCGTTGGACGCTAAATAGTTCGTACAGTAAACGGGGGATATGTCCCGTTTATTGTACGAATAGAATTCACTAATATTGTATTAAAATTCTTTTTCATATCTTTATAAAGGTAGTAATTTTGTTATTTTTATTGTAACATTAGCCTTTTATATAATGTTGGACTACAGTATACTACAGCGCTGTCTCTTCATTCGAGAAATGTTTAAATATTTTCGCTTTGGTTTTATTTTTTGTGTTCTTTTGTCTGTATTATAATACTTACGGTAGTATTTCTTGATTGATAAAATGTGAGGATTTCATGAATATGATAGAAAAAGAGATATAGGGATGGGGAGAAAAAGTATTAAAACAAACAGAATAGTATCGATACAGCCTACCAATTAGGTTATTTTCATTGTATAATATATCTTTCCTTGTAATAGAGTTAGTAGAATGTCCAGAGTAGGAAAAGGAAGGAAATAAGAGCAAATGATAAAAGCGGCAATATGCGATGATGATAAGTTATTTACAGGGCAGTTAGAGAGGCACCTTCACCTTGTAGCAGAAGATATTTCAATACCATTAGAAACAGAGATTTTTTTTGATGGAGCAGGATTTTTAGAAGAACTAAATAGAGGGACAAGGTATGACATTATTTTCATGGATATTGAAATGACACAGATGGATGGTATCTCGGCGGCAAAACAGCTTCGGCATCTTGATCCAACAGCATTGCTGGTATACATTTCGGGCTATGATCAATACTTTAGGCAACTGTTTGAAGTAGGTGTTTTTAGATTTCTTGATAAGCCGGTGAATACAGAGCAGCTGTCAGAATGTTTTGTGGATGCCTGTAGGCAGATTTCTGATAGAAATGCTTGTTTTGAATATACATGTAAACGCGGTTTTTTCAGAATCCCGTTTCGAGAGATTGCATATTTTGAAAGTGACCGAAGGGTTATACGTCTGTATCTTTGGAATGGGGAGCATAGAGAGTTTTATGGAAAATTAAATCGGATTGAAGAAGGAATGAAGGCAGGAGGAAGATTTTTCTTGCGAATCCATCAGTCATATTTGCTAAATTATGATTATGTTCGCCGGATGGATGGGACATCTGTAACACTCGCAATAAATGGAAAAGAAATCCAATTGCCAATTAGTTCTGACCGGCAGTATGAAATGTCTAAGCAGTTATGTGAATTGAAGAAAGGAAAATGGAATATATGATGGAGTTGTTCATCTTTGTGGTTTCAAAAGTTTTATTGTCTGCATTTTATCTGTTTACGGTTTATCAATACATGAAGATTTTTCTGGGAGAAGCGAGAAAAGGGTGGTTGAAAACCATTTTGTGGAGTACTTATTTTATTTTTCAGGTAGTATATAAATTTATACAGTTTTTATCTCCACAGTTTTTTTGGGTAATTACAACGATAAGTTTAATGATTTTGGCATATTTTTCCTTTCATGATAGCCAAAAGAAGAGTTTTCTTTTTTCGGTTATCATTAATGTAGTATGGATGATTGCGGAAGTAATAGTTATGTTGTTTTTAAAGTATAGTGGTATGTCGGAACGGGTTTTAATTGATGCTTGTGGATTTTTAGCAACGATGATGATGCTCTTTATTTTGCAGATTTTAAAGCGGAGAGCAGAGAGCGGAGAGATATTGGGAAGACTTTCGACGTGGAGATTTATAGTTTTGATGTTAGTACCGTTATTTAGCGCATTATTGATTCATGTATTATTCTGCATTGCAGATAAATATTTGGAATTTAGTGGAACTGCGGTAATGACAGGTCTTGTACTATTAGTGATTAATTATATGATTTTTGGTATATATGAATGGTTGGTGCAAAGTGCGGGAATGAAAGAACAGATGCTTTTATATGAACGACAGTTGGAACTATATCAGAGGCAGACTCAGGAAAGAGAGAAGAGGGTAACGGAACAGAGGCAACTTCGTCATGATATGAAGCATCACTTGATAGCAATCCTTGGGGTGGCAAAGCATGAAAATAGTGTGCGGACATCAAGCTATATTAAAGCACTTTTGGAGGAATGGAGTTCGTCTGAGCGGGAGAGCAGGATTAGTGGGAACAGTGTGGTAGATTCCTTACTGGGATACTATAGAGAGCAGGCGGAGGAATATAATATTCGGTTTGAATGTGAGGCGAAGCTGCCGGAAGATTTACCTTTTGAAGCGGGACGTCTAACTGTTATTTTTGGAAACCTGTTGGATAATGCTTTAGAGGGGAGTCGGAAAACAGAGGACGCTTGGATATTGATCAAGGTATCTTATGAAAAGGGTGTGCTGTTTTTAAATATACGAAATATTTGTGATTCAAAGCAGTTAAAGTTTTCAGATGGAAAATATATAACAACAAAACAGGAGCCGGAAAACCATGGTTATGGGCTGAAATCCGTGAAACAGGCTGTAGAGGCGTATAGTGGGAGCATGGAAGTGGAGTGTAAAGATAATGTTTTTGATGTTGCATTGGTTCTTTTTCCAAAATCTGACATGCAGATGGGATTTTTATGACATGAATAGGAATGGAAGATGAAAAAGTGGTAAAGTGTTAGTATAAAAATATGAGGAGGCAGGAATAATGAAAAAGCAGTTGGCGATCCTGTTAAAAAGGGCTGCAGAAAAATCAGCAAAAGTTTGTGTTAATACAAGATGTTCATATCTTTCGTATCAGCCCAAACAGCCCAAGGACCTGAAAAAAATTGTAAAATAATGATGCAGCCATCTGGTGCAGCTTGCATTGGATGGCTGTTTTCATATTTAATTATTTTTAACGTAAACGTCAAATCCTGCGCCTACCCTTAAATTTAACGCC
>QUKC01000018.1:0-2996 GCA_003481005.1 Firmicutes bacterium TM09-10
AAAACAAAGCAATTTAAGAACAACCAGGTCTGCAGAGCAACGCTATGCAAAACAGACCAGACGAGAATAGCAAGACTATTCTGCAGGTTAAGCTGTAAAGAGCGCAGGGAGGATGCCTTGGCACTAAGAGCCGATGAAAGACGTGATAAGCTGCGAAAAGCTGCGGTGAGGAGCAAATATCCATTGACCCGCAGATGTCTGAATGGGGAAACCCGGCTGAGCAAACCTCAGTCACCGTATACTGAATCCATAGGTATACGGAGGGAACCCGGTGAACTGAAACATCTAAGTAGCCGGAGGAAGAGAAAGAAAATTTGTCGATTTCCTAAGTAGCGGCGAGCGAACGGGAAAGAGCCCAAACCGGAGTGCGTGCATTCCGGGGTTCGGACTGCAGAATCCACAACCAAGCCTAACAGAACGGTCCTGGGAAGACCGGCCAGAGAGGGTGAAAGCCCCGTACGTGAAAGGCAAGGAAGGGAGGCAGGATCCAGAGTACCACGAGACACGAGAAATCTTGTGGGAATGAGCGGGGACCACCCCGTAAGGCTAAATACTCCTTAGTGACCGATAGCGCATAGTACTGTGAAGGAAAGGTGAAAAGGACCCCGGGAGGGGAGTGAAAGAGAACCTGAAACCCTGTGTTTACAAGCTGTGGAAGTATCATCAGGATACAACCGCGTACTTTTTGTAGAACGGTCCGGCGAGTTACGTCGGCTGGCGAGGTTAAGCACTATAGGTGTGGAGCCGAAGGGAAACCAAGTCTTAATAGGGCGTCCAGTCAGCCGGAGTAGACCCGAAACCGGGTGATCTATCCATGTCCAGGATGAAGTTGCCGTAAAAGGCAATGGAGGTCCGAACGCACATCTGTTGAAAAAGGTGGCGATGAGGTGTGGATAGGGGAGAAATTCCAATCGAACCCGGAGATAGCTGGTTCTCCTCGAAATAGCTTTAGGGCTAGCCCTGTGACAGTCAGACGGAGGTAGAGCACTGAATTTCCTAGGGGGCGTCAAAGTCTACCGAAGAATATCAAACTCCGAATGCCGTAATGATGATTCACAGGAGTCAGACTGCACGAGATAAGTTGGGTAGTCAAAAGGGAAAGAGCCCAGACCTACAGCTAAGGTCCCAAAGTGCGTGTTAAGTGGAAAAGGATGTGGGATTTCGAAGACAACTAGGATGTTGGCTCAGAAGCAGCCATCCATTCAAAGAGTGCGTAATAGCTCACTAGTCGAGAGGTCCTGCGCCGAAAATGTCCGGGGCTAAAACACGACACCGAAGCTTAGGAATACATGCAAATGTATTGGTAGAGGAGCAATCTTAACGGGAAGAAGCAGTACTGTAAGGTATTGTGGACTGTTAAGAAGAGAGAATGCCGGAATGAGTAGCGAGATGGAGGTGGGAATCCTCCAGGCCGAATATCCAAGGTTTCCAGGGTAAAGCTGATCTGCCCTGGGGAAGTCGGGGCCTAAGGCGAGGTCGAAAGACGTAGCTGATGGACAACAGGTTGATATTCCTGTACTATCATATGACAGAACTGTGGGGACGCAGAAAGAGAGCCTGAGCCGGGAAAGGGAAAACCGGTGCAAGCGGGGTAGGAGTCGTGCAGGCAAATCCGCACGGCAATCCGAAGACGTGAAGCGGAGCGAACTAAAGTAGCGAAGCAGGTGAGCTGGCTGCCAAGAAAAGCCGCTATTGTTCATATGATACCCGTACCGTAAACCGACACAGGTGGATGAGGAGAGAATCCTAAGGCCGGCGGGAGAAGCATTGTTAAGGAACTCGGCAAAATGACCCCGTAACTTCGGGAGAAGGGGTGCCTGCGAGAGCAGGCCGCAGAGAATAGGCTCAAGCAACTGTTTAGCAAAAACACAGGTCTATGCGAAACCGAAAGGTGAGGTATATGGGCTGACGCCTGCCCGGTGCTGGAAGGTTAAGAGGAGATGTCAGGAAACGAAGCATTGAATTTAAGCCCCAGTAAACGGCGGCCGTAACTATAACGGTCCTAAGGTAGCGAAATTCCTTGTCGGGTAAGTTCCGACCCGCACGAAAGGCGTAATGATTTGAGCGCTGTCTCGACAATGCACCCGGTGAAATTGAAGTACCAGTGAAGATGCTGGTTACCTGCGCCAGGACGGAAAGACCCCATGGAGCTTTACTCCAGCTTGATACTGGGATCCGATGCTGTATGTACAGGATAGGTGGGAGGCTAAGAAGCGGTGACGCCAGTTGCCGCAGAGCCGATGTTGGGATACCACCCTTGCAGTATTGGATTTCTAACCAGCTGCCGTGACCCGGCAGTGGGACAATGTCTGGCGGGGAGTTTGACTGGGGCGGTCGCCTCCGAAAGGGTATCGGAGGCGCTCAAAGGTTCCCTCAGGATGGTTGGAAACCATCCGAAGAGTGCAAAGGCAGAAGGGAGCTTGACTGCGACACCGACGGGTGGAGCAGGTACGAAAGTAGGACTTAGTGATCCGGTGGTATTAAGTGGGAATGCCATCGCTCAACGGATAAAAGCTACCCTGGGGATAACAGGCTTATCACTCCCAAGAGTTCACATCGACGGAGTGGTTTGGCACCTCGATGTCGGCTCATCGCATCCTGGGGCTGTAGCAGGTCCCAAGGGTTGGGCTGTTCGCCCATTAAAGCGGTACGCGAGCTGGGTTCAGAACGTCGTGAGACAGTTCGGTCCCTATCCGGCGCAGGCGGAGGATAATTGAGAGGAGCTGCCCTTAGTACGAGAGGACCGGGGTGGACGGACCGCTGGTGTATCTGTTGGCTACCAAAGCCATGGCAGAGTAGCCAAGTCCGGCAGGGATAAACGCTGAAGGCATCTAAGCGTGAAGCCCCCCTCAAGATGAGTTATCCCAATAAGTAAGACCCCTTAGAGAGTATGAGGTAGATAGGTTTGAGGTGGAAGTGCAGTAATGCATGGAGCTGACAAATACTAATCGGTCGAGGGCTTATCCTGACAGGTTGGGAATGGATGTAGAAGATAC
>QUKC01000018.1:3006-73028 GCA_003481005.1 Firmicutes bacterium TM09-10
CCTGACAGGTTGGGAATGGATGTAGGAGATACAAAAGAGAATTTCAGTGTTCAGTTTTGAAGGTACGAGACAGGGAACTGGACAAATACTTTCAGGTAGGACCCAAGAGAAGGGTCTATTCCTCCTTAGCTCAGTCGGTAGAGCATGCGGCTGTTAACCGCAGTGTCGTTGGTTCGAGTCCAACAGGGGGAGCTTAAATAAGGCTCCGTGGTCAAGCGGTTAAGACATCGCCCTTTCACGGCGGTAACACGGGTTCGATTCCCGTCGGAGTCATTTAATAATATGGCGCGATAGCCAAGTGGTAAGGCACGGGTCTGCAACACCCTTATCACCGGTTCAAATCCGGTTCGCGCCTCTTAAGGATTTCTGCTTTGCAGAAATCCTTTTTTGTTGTATATTTTGTCGTATAGAAACGAAGTTCCTATTCAACAAAAAACGATACGCAAGAATCATATTGCGGTGAAATGGAATTATGTTACTTATAGGAATCGCCGCAGGGAAGTACAAAGGAGTTTATCGAGATGAAAAGAAGCTATCATGGTCAGATGTCAGAATCTTTTGTTGTCGGAATTTTGCTTTGTTTGTGCGGCGGATTTCAAGATGCGTACACCTACGTTTGTCGGGATAAGGTATTTGCAAATGCGCAGACCGGCAATATCGTGTTGCTGGGAAATCATCTTGCACAGCAGGATTGGAGTGGAGCAGTTCGGTACGCGGTGCCGATTTTAGCCTTTACAGCGGGTATTTTTGTTGCGCAGAAGGTCCATTTCCACTTTGGAAAGAGCGAAAAAATCCATTGGAGACAGCTGGTACTGCTATTGGAAATAGTCGTATTGTTTGCAGCGGGATTTTTCCCGACCGGAATGAGCCTTCCCGCAAATGCACTGATTTCTTTTTCCTGTGCAATGCAGGTGGACAGCTTCCGGAAAATTAGAGGAAACGCAATGGCAACGACGATGTGCATCGGAAACTTAAGAAGTGCGACGGATCTGTGGTGCGCCTATACGGAAACGAAGGATAAAAAAATCCGGCAGAGAAGCCTTCAGTATTATTCCTTTATTCTGGTATTTGCCATTGGGGCGACACTGGGCGGTATTGTAACGGACGCAGTCGGCGTACACGCGGTGTGGATTTGCTGTATTGGGTTGTTGATCAGTTTCCTGATTATGTTTATCCAGGAAGAAGTCAGAGATTTTGAAAAACTGGAAGCCGATCAGAAGCTGCAGCTGGAGCTTGGAACACTGGCAGATGAATTGAAGGATATCGGAAGAGAAATCAAAAGATGCCTGGGCAATGGAAAGATTGAAAAATAAAATTTTTCAATCGCGAGATTTGTGTCTGCGCGCACTTGACACAAACTCGGCATGTGCAAAATGAGAGAAAAAATGATAGATGCAGAAAAATAATAAATGTAAAAAATAAATTGAGCAAGTAGTATCGAAAAAGGAACATAATAGAAAAAGGAGCGGCAGGAAGACGATGCGTTCTCAAAAGTCAGGCTTTTGAGGATATGTCACTGCACTCCTTTTTTTGAAAAATTATTTAGAAGAAACGTGCCAGTTTCTCGAGCGGTTTGCGCGCCGGACGTTCCGGATCAGCATCGCTGTAGCCGACGGAAATGACGCTTACGACCGCTTCATTTTCAGGGATTTCCAGAATTTCTCTGATTTTTGCCGCGTCACGGATGCCCATCACGAGGGTGGAAAGACCGAGCTCGGTTGCTTTTAACAGAAGAGCCATGCTGCCAAGTCCGCAGTCATAGAAGCCCCAGCCGTTGCCGAGTTCATTGGTAGGCTCGCCGTTTCGTTCATAGCCGGAACGGTTCAGGACAACAGTTGTGATAATCAGAGCCGGAGCCTGTTCACAGTTTTTACGGTTAAATTCCGGGAGGGTAGCGCGAATCTGCTCCAGCTTCTCGGGAGTGTGAATGACATAATAACGTGCAGTCTGAGAATTTTTCCAGGAGGGAGCAAGAGAAGCAGCCTCAATCAATGCGGTAAGCTTTTCCGGTTCCACGTCTTTGGAAAGATAGGATCTGATACTTTTCCGGTTTTCAAGTGCGCTTTGCAGTTCCATAAGCAATCTCCTTTGAATAAATTTTTGTGGATTCCGACGTTTGCCGCCAAATCCCTTTTCCATTAGTTTAACAGATGGGACAAGGCTCTACAAGTGTTTCTTGACGGAAGAAAAAACTGTAATACGGATGGAAATACCTGATAGATGAAAAAACTGCAATTCGGGCAGAATTTTCTGATAGAAGACAAACGTCGGCACGGTACAGAAAAGATAAAAGCTGCATATAGTAAAAGAAATACTACCGTCTGCATGCGTTATTTGGAGAGAAGTAATTTATTTCATGACAATAAAATGTTCACAGAGCGTGTAGTTTATTGATGTAAAAAGTAGTGCATAAGGGGGAATAGATTGAAAAATAAAATTTTTCAATCGCGAGATTTGTGTCTGCGCGCACTTGACATAAACTCGGCATGCGCAAAAAACGTGCGCAGAAATGAGAGGAAAAAATGAATTTTTCGGGTATTCTGACAGCAGGAATCAGTTTTTTGGTAATTGGGATTTTTCACCCGATTGTGATCAGGGCAGAATATTATTATACGAAGCGCTGTTGGCCTTTTTTTCTTGTGGCAGGGCTTGCATGCCTCGGACTTTCTGCTTTTGCAAAGCAGGAAATGCCATCCGTATTGCTGGGCGTTCTGGGATGCACGTTCTTGTGGAGCATTCAGGAGCTTTACGAACAGGAAGAGCGTGTCAGAAAAGGCTGGTTTCCAGAAAATCCAAACAGACAGAAATAGAACAAACGTTCTTCGATTCCTATACTTTTTAAAAAATGTATGATATAATGAGCGCAAGTGAGTCAACATGCTTGCATGATTGACGAACGGCGAAATTATTGAGTGAGTACAGCTCACGAGCGAACGAGAGCACAAAAGAAAAACAAGCGACGCCGAAGGCGGCATTTGTTTTTCTCGTGCCATTAGCGAAGGCGCAGCCTGCGCAGCAGGCGATAAAGCGCGTCAGCGCGGGCTCGTGAGCGAGCGAGAGCGCAAACGATCGGGAACAGGCGGAGGAAAGAATGAAACAGGAACAGCAGATTTTCAAACTACACAGTGAATATCAGCCAACCGGAGACCAGCCGCAGGCGATTGCAGAGCTGGTGAAGGGCTTTCAGGAAGGCAATCAGTTTGAAACCCTGCTTGGCGTTACCGGCTCCGGCAAGACATTTACGATGGCGAATGTGATTGCGGCGCTGAATAAACCGACGCTTGTTATTGCGCACAATAAGACGCTGGCGGGACAGCTATACGGGGAATTTAAAGAATTTTTTCCAGAAAACGCGGTAGAATATTTTGTATCGTATTATGATTATTATCAGCCGGAAGCGTATGTCCCGTCCACGGACACTTATATTGCGAAGGATTCCGCGATCAACGATGAAATCGATAAGCTGAGGTTGTCCGCTACGGCGTCTCTTTCGGAACGGCGGGATGTTGTTGTGGTCGCCAGCGTTTCCTGTATTTTCGGTCTGGGTTCCCCGGATGAGTTTTCGGGGATGAGTGTGTCCCTGCGCCCGGGAATGCAGAAGGATCGAGACGATGTGCTGCGGGCGCTCGTGGCGATCCAGTATGACCGCAATGATATGGACTTAAACCGCGGTTGCTTTCGTGTGCGTGGAGATGTGATTGAGATCAATCCGGCGCAGGGAAGCGAATTTCTGATCCGGGTAGAATTTTTCGGAGATGAAATCGATCGGATTACGGAGGTTGATCCGTTAAATGGGCAGGTGCAAAACACGCTGGAGCATGTCATTATTTTTCCGGCGTCCCATTATGTTGTGCCGCAGGAGCAGATTAATAAGGCCTGCGATGAAATCGAAAAGGAGCTGGAGGGAAGAATCCGCTTTTTCAAAGGAGAGGACAAGCTTCTGGAGGCACAGCGTATTTCCGAACGGACGAATTTCGATATCGAAATGCTGCGGGAAACCGGATTTTGTTCGGGTATTGAGAACTATTCCAGGCATTTAAACGGGATGCCGGAAGGTGCACCGCCGTTTACGCTGCTGGATTTCTTTAAGGATGATTATTTGATTATTATCGACGAGTCGCATATGACGATCCCACAGATTCGTGGTATGTATGCAGGAGACCGTTCGCGGAAGCAGACGCTTGTAGATTATGGCTTCCGTCTGCCGTCTGCGCTGGATAACCGACCGCTGAATTTTGAAGAATTTGAACAGCGGATCGATCAGATGATGTTCGTTTCTGCGACGCCGGGACCTTATGAAGAAGAGCATGAGCTGCTTCGGACGGAGCAGATTATCCGTCCCACCGGACTGCTTGATCCGAAAATCGACGTTCGTCCGGTAGAGGGACAGATCGACGATTTGATTGCGGAGGTTCGGAAAGAGACCGCACATCACAATAAAGTTCTGATTACGACGTTGACGAAGCGCATGGCGGAAGATTTAACGGATTATATGAGGGAAGTGGGAATTCGTGTTCGTTATCTGCACTCCGATGTGGATACGCTGGAGCGTTCCGAGATTATCCGGGATATGCGTCTGGATGTATTCGATGTGCTGGTGGGCATTAACCTGCTGAGAGAGGGTTTGGATATTCCGGAGATTACGCTGGTAGCAATTCTCGATGCGGATAAGGAAGGATTTCTGCGTTCGGAGACGTCACTGATTCAGACGGTCGGACGTGCTGCGCGTAACGCGGAGGGACACGTTATCATGTATGCGGATACGATCACCGATTCCATGAGGAGGGCGATCGACGAGACGGAGCGCCGACGTGCGCTGCAGCAGGCTTATAACGAAGCACACGGAATTACACCGCAGACAATTAAGAAAGCCGTCCGTGATCTGATCAGCATCACGAAGGAGATCAAGCCTGCAGAGACTGCTTTCGAAAAAGATCCGGAATCCATGAGCCGTCCAGAGCTGGAAAAGCTGATTGCGGACGTGCAGAAGAAGATGAAGAAGGCGGCAGCAGAGCTGAATTTCGAAGCGGCGGCAGAGCTGCGCGACCAGATGGTAGATCTGAAAAAGCTGCTGGCGGATATGGACTGAGCGCCTGAATAAGAATGCGTTTGAATGTTATTTCTATAGAGTGAGGAAGAAATGGAAGAAGCAAAGAAAATACTTTCAAAGAAGAACTGTATCAGAATCCGGGGTGCGAACGAGCACAATCTGAAAAATGTGGATGTGGATATTCCGAGGGATGCGCTGGTTGTCTTTACCGGACTGTCCGGCTCCGGTAAATCGTCGCTGGCGTTTGATACGATCTATGCGGAAGGACAGCGGCGGTATATGGAATCGCTATCGTCCTATGCGCGTCAGTTTTTGGGACAGATGGAGAAGCCGAATGTGGAAAAGATCGAAGGACTTTCTCCGGCGATTTCGATCGATCAGAAATCGACGAACCGTAACCCTCGTTCTACTGTCGGAACAGTAACAGAGATTTATGACTATTTCCGTCTGCTGTATGCGAGAATCGGTATTCCGCATTGCCCGAACTGCGGCAAGGAGATCAAGAAACAGAGCGTCGATCAGATGGTGGATCAGATCATGGCACTGCCGGAAGGAACGCGGCTGCAACTGCTTGCACCCGTTGTGCGCGGACGAAAGGGACGGCATGAGAAGGTGCTGGAACGCGCGGCGAGAAGCGGCTATGTGAGAGTCCGTATTGATGGCAATCTGTATGAGCTGGCGGAGAATATTCAGTTAGATAAAAATATCAAGCATAATATCGAAATCGTTGTTGACCGTCTGATTGTGAAGCCGGGAATCGAACGCAGACTGACGGATTCGATCGAAAATGTCCTGAACCTGTCGGAAGGACTTCTGTTTGTAGACCGTGTGGGAAGCGATGAGGAAATGCTGACATTTTCCCAGAGCTTTTCGTGCCCGGACTGCGGCGTCAGCATTGATGAAATCGAGCCCAGAAGCTTTTCATTCAACAACCCGTTCGGGGCATGCCCGGAGTGTTACGGACTTGGATATAAGATGGAGTTTGATTCCGACCTGATGATTCCGGACCGCACGCTGAGCATCAACCAGGGCGCGATTACCGTGCTGGGGTGGCAGAGCTGTCAGCAGCCGGGATCTTTTGCAAATGCGATCCTGCAGGCACTGGCAAAAGAATATCACTTCGATCTGGATACACCGTTTGGGGAATATCCACAGAAAATTCAGGATATTCTGCTGCATGGAACCGGTGGAAAAGAGGTTCTGGTCTACTATGAAGGACAGCGCGGCAAGGGACAGTATCCGATCGCGTTCGAGGGCTTGATTCGGAATGTTGAGCGCAGATACCGGGAGACAGGATCGGACGCCACCAAGCAGGAATACGAGACATTTATGCGGATTACACCGTGTCGGCTGTGTAAGGGGCAGCGTCTGAAAAAAGAAGCGCTGGCAGTAACCGTGTGCGGGAAAAATATATACGAAATTACGTCAATGTTTATCGGAGAGCTGTCGCAGTTTCTGCAGAATATGAAGCTGACGGAACAGCAGGAGCTGATAGGCAGCCAGATTTTAAAGGAAATCCGGGCAAGAGTTGGCTTCCTGATTGACGTCGGACTGGATTATCTCTCCCTTTCCAGAGCGACGGGAACACTTTCCGGCGGCGAGGCGCAGAGAATTCGTCTTGCAACACAGATTGGCTCCGGACTGGTCGGAGTCTGCTATATTCTGGACGAGCCAAGTATCGGTCTACATCAGCGGGACAACGACAAGCTGCTCGCAACGTTGAAGAATCTCCGGGATCTTGGCAATACGCTGATCGTCGTGGAGCATGATGAGGATACGATGCGTGCAGCAGATTATATTGTGGACGTCGGACCTGGAGCAGGCTCCCATGGCGGTCAGATTGTTGCGAGCGGAACCGTGGAAGAGATCATGAATACGCCGGAGTCTATTACCGGTCAGTATTTGAGCGGTGCGAAGAAGATCCCGGTTCCTGAGACGAGACGAAAGCCCACAGGCTGGCTGACTGTGCGCAGCGCGGAAGAAAATAATTTAAAGAAGATCGATGTGAAATTTCCGTTGGGCGTGTTTACCTGCGTGACGGGCGTTTCCGGCTCCGGCAAATCGTCGCTGGTCAACGAAATTCTCTATAAACACCTGGCAAGAGATTTAAACCGTGCGAGATGTATTCCGGGAAAACATGCGGGCATCGACGGCATCGAGCAGCTGGATAAGGTCATTGCGATCGACCAGTCTCCGATTGGGCGGACACCCCGTTCCAATCCGGCGACCTATACAGGCGTATTTGATATGATCCGCGATTTGTTCGCATCGACTTCGGATGCAAAAGCGAAAGGCTATAAAAAGGGAAGATTCAGCTTCAACGTTAAGGGCGGACGCTGTGAAGCCTGTGGCGGCGACGGCATTATCAAGATTGAAATGCACTTTTTGCCGGATGTCTATGTGCCGTGTGAGGTTTGCGGAGGCAAGCGCTATAACCGAGAGACACTGGACGTTAAATACAAGGGCAAGAGCATTTACGATGTGTTGGATATGACAGTGGAGGAGGCGCTGACCTTTTTTGAAAATGTGCCGTCCATCCAGAGAAAGATTCAGACACTATATGATGTAGGGCTTTCTTATGTCAAGCTGGGACAGCCTTCTACGGAGCTGTCCGGCGGCGAAGCGCAGCGGATCAAGCTGGCAGCGGAGCTGTCCAGACGGAGCACCGGAAGGACGATCTATATTTTGGACGAACCCACGACCGGACTGCATTTTGCAGATGTGCAGAAGCTGATCGAGATTCTGCACCGGCTTGCAGAGGGCGGAAATACCGTTGTGGTAATCGAGCACAATCTGGATGTCATCAAGACGGCGGACTATCTGATCGATATCGGACCAGAAGGCGGCATGCGCGGCGGAACGGTCATCGCAAAGGGAACGCCGGAGGAGGTTGCGAAGAATCCTGCATCGTATACAGGATATTATGTAAAGAAGATGCTGAAAAGTTAAATTTTTCTGAATCCCCTTTTCAATACCGGGGTTTTACGCTATAATGGACGCGGACTATTCCAAAAAGGGTGAAGTTTGCCCTGATTAACATAGAGCAGAACAGGGAATGATTGGAACGTACAGTACGTTCGCAGCAGAACGGAAGGAGATTATAGCATGCAGTATACAGATATCGGGATTGATTTGGGAACAGCCAGCATTTTGGTTTATATCAGAGGGAAGGGCGTCGTATTAAAGGAGCCTTCCGTTGTAGCATTTGACCGTGATACCAACAAGATCAAGGCAATTGGAGAGGACGCGCGCCTGATGCTGGGACGTACGCCCGGCAATATCGTAGCAGTCCGTCCGCTTCGTCAGGGCGTTATTTCTGACTATACCGTAACAGAGAAGATGATGAAATACTTCATCCAGAAAGCACTCGGCAGAAAAACCTTCCGCCGCCCCAGAATCGCAGTCTGCGTACCCAGCGGCGTAACTGAGGTAGAGAAGAAAGCTGTTGAGGATGCAACCTATCAGGCAGGCGCAAGAGAGGTCTCTATTATTGAAGAGCCGATTGCGGCTGCAATCGGAGCTGGTATCGATATTTCCAGACCTTGCGGCAACATGATCGTGGATATCGGCGGCGGTACGTCCGATATTGCGGTAATTTCGCTGGGAGGAACCGTGGTGAGCGCATCCATCAAGATCGCAGGCGATGATTTTGACGAAGCGATTGTCCGCTACATGAGAAAGAAGCATAACCTTCTGATCGGTGAACGTACCGCAGAGGATATCAAGATCAAAATCGGTTCCGCTTATAAGAGACCGGAGCCGGACTACATGGAAGTCAGAGGACGTAACCTGGTAACAGGTCTGCCCAAGACCATCAAGGTTTCTTCGGAAGAAACAGAAGAGGCACTCAAAGAGTCTACAATGCAAATTGTAGAAGCAATTCACGGCGTATTGGAGAAGACTCCCCCGGAACTGGCTGCGGATATCGCGGACAGAGGTATCGTCCTGACCGGCGGCGGAAGCCTGCTGCGCGGTCTGGAAGAGCTGATTGCGGAGCACACCGGCATCAATACGATGACGGCAGAAGATCCGATGACCGCAGTAGCCATCGGAACCGGCAAATATGTAGAATTTCTGGGCGGATACAGAGAGTAATTCCATCGGAACCAGAACGTAGATGCAAAGCGCATCGAAAACAGGAACATTGTCAGAATCATAACAAGGTCGCCTATTTCATGGGCGACCTTTTGTGTTCAAAATGCCTGTTGGTGTGGTTGGCGGCGCGGTGCAGCCTATATTATAACAACAGCGGAGAAAACAGTGGCACAGCTGAAAGGATTTGTAACACACATTATTTATCGTAACAACGGGAACGGCTATACCGTTTTTGAATTGAATACAGGCGACGAGATCACCTGCGTTGGCACATTTCAGTCTCTGGAAGAGGGAGAAATTCTGGAGCTGGAGGGAGATTTTACCGAGCACGCGGTGTATGGGAGTCAGTTTAAAGTTTCTTCGTTCAAATTCTCGTCGCCAGAGGATGCGGCGGGGATGGAGAGATATCTCGGCTCCGGGGCGATCAAAGGAGTCGGCGCTTCGCTGGCGGCGCGGATTGTGAAACGATTCGGGGCGGATACGTTTCGGATTATCGAAGAAGAGCCGGAGCGCCTGGCGGAGATCAAGGGGATCAGCGAGCGCAAGGCGATGGATATTGCATCCCAGATGGAAGAAAAGCACGAAATGCGGGAAGCAATGGTCTATCTGCAGAAATACGGGATTTCCAACACGCTGGCGGTGCGGATTTATGAAACCTACGGCAGCAGGCTCTACCGGGTTTTGGAAGAAAACCCGTACCAGCTTGCGGATGATATTGACGGAATCGGCTTCCGCAAGGCGGATGAACTCGCCGCAAGAATCGGCATCCACACGGATTCGGATTTTCGAATCCGGAGCGGAATTTTGTATACATTATTGCAGGCGTCCGGAGAAGGGCACATGTATCTGCCGGGCAGCGTTTTGATCCGGCGCGCGGCAACGCTTCTCGACCTTCCGCAGGAGGCAATTGCAGATCAGCTGCCGAACCTTTCGATGGATAAAAAAATGGTCATCAAGAAAAACGGCGAGGATACGATCTGTTATGCGTTTTCGTATTATTACGTAGAGCTTGCCTGCGCGCGGATGCTGGTGGAATTGAATCAGACGATGCTGCCGGAGGGCGAGCTGCTCCCGGCGCAGGAGGAGGCAATTTTAAAACGGGTGGATCAGATTCAACAACAGGAGGGACTGATGCTGGACGAGCTGCAGCGGAAGGCAGTTCTGGAGAGCGTCCGCAACAGCATTCTGATTTTGACCGGCGGACCGGGCACTGGTAAGACGACGACGATCAACACAATTATCCGGTATTTTGAAGGAGAAGGGCTGGATCTTTACCTCGCGGCGCCGACCGGAAGAGCGGCGAAGAGGATGACGGAGGCAACTGGCTACGAAGCGCGGACGATCCACCGGATGCTTGAGCTGTCCGGGGCGATGCCGGAAAGCGGCAAAAAGGCGAGCTTTGAACGGAATGAGGACAATCCGCTGGAGGCGGACGTGATTATCGTCGATGAGATGTCGATGGTTGATATCCACCTGTTTCAGTCACTGTTGAAGGCGGTCAGCCCGGGGACGAGGTTGATTTTAGTCGGGGACGTGAATCAGCTGCCGAGCGTGGGTCCCGGACAGGTGCTGGCAGATCTGATTGCCAGCGAGGTGTTTCCTGTCGTCTGCCTACAGAAAATTTTCCGGCAGGCGCAGGAGAGCGATATTGTTGTCAATGCGCATCGGATTAACAAAGGAGAACAGATTGCGCTGACAAATAAAAGCAGGGATTTCTTTTTTCTGGAGAGGAACAGTGTCCCTGTTATCTACAAGCATATGGTGCAGCTGATAGGAGAGATGCTGCCGAAATATGTAAAGGCTTCGCCGTTCGATATCCAGGTGCTGACGCCGATGCGGAAAGGCAGCCTTGGTGTGGAGACGTTAAACGGCGTACTGCAGAGCTGTTTAAATCCTCCGTCGGAGGGCAAAAAGGAGGTTCAGCTGGGCGATACCCTGTTCCGCGAGGGGGACAAGGTGATGCAGATTAAAAACAACTACCAGCTGGAATGGGAGGTCGTCAGCCGTTACGGCATCCCGATCGACAAGGGAGTTGGAATTTTTAACGGTGATATGGGGATAATCCGGGAAATTGACGAATATGCACAGACGGTGCTGGTGGAATACGACGAGCAACGCCGCGTGACCTATACCTATCCGCAGATGGAAGAGGTGGAGCTGGCTTACGCGATTACAATTCACAAGTCGCAGGGAAGCGAATATCCTGCTGTGATTATGCCGCTTTTGGGAGGACCGAGACTCCTGTTTAACAGAAACCTTCTGTATACAGGTGTCACCCGTGCAAGGGGCTGCGTGACGATTCTGGGAAGCCGCAAGGTGGTGCAGGAGATGATTGCAAACGAAAGCGAAAACCGCAGGTACACCAGTCTGGACGTTCGAATCAGAGAGCTGAAAGGGGAAGTTTGATCGATTTCAAAACGCTATTATTTCCACAAAGATGTCCTGTATGCGACAGACCGGTGAAACCGACGGGAGCGCTGGTGTGCAGAAGCTGTGCACCGAAACTTGTTTATGTCAGACAGCCGCTTTGCATGAAGTGCGGAAAGGAGCTTTCTGATGAAAATCAGGAATACTGCAGGGACTGTCTGCATAAAAAACATCTGTATGACAGAGGGATCAGCCTGTACCGGTATGCGAGCGTTAAAAAGGCGGTTTACCGGTTCAAATATGCGGGCAGGCAGGAATACGCCGCTTTTTTCGGAAAAGAGATGGCATGGCATTTGGGGCGGCAGATCCTTTCCTGGAAGGTAGACGCATTGGTCCCTGTTCCGCTGCATCCGGCGCGGAAGCGCAAAAGAGGCTACAATCAGGCGGAGCTTCTGGCATTGGAAATTGGAAAACAGTTAGGGCTCCGGGTGGAGAACAACTGGCTGATTCGGACAAAAAATACAGTTCCGCAGAAGCTTTTAAATGGGCAGGAACGCCAAAATAATTTGAAAAAGGCTTTTAAAGCAGGGCAAAATGATGTAAAATTAAATGCAATTGTAATTATTGATGATATCTATACGACAGGAAGTACGATAGATGCGATGGCGGCGGTCTGCAGGCAGCAGGGCGTTTCCAGAATTTATTTTGCGGCGTTGTCTATCGGAAACGGACAGGAGGTCAGATGATCAATCAGGAAAAGGTTCTCAGAATGACCAAGATGGCATCGTATGAAGAGCACGGTGGACGGAAGGATCGCGCAGTGGTGGGATATTTTCGCAGCGACTATATCGGAAAACAGACCATTATTTCACTGATAGTGATAACGGCAGCGTTCCTTGCCGGGCTGGGGGCATATCTTGTATTTCATTTTTCAGAGGTAATGGGAAATATTTATTCCATGGATCTGGTGGGAACGGCGAAGAAGATTTTGACGTTATATCTGATGGCGGCAGTTTTATATGTGGCAGTTACCTATGTGATATACACGATCCGTTATGCAAAAGCGAAGAAGAGGCTGCAGTTATTTTTGGAGTATCTGGACTGCCTGGATCAGGATGGAGAAGAGGAAACCGCAGAGAGGAAATAAAAGATGACACAGCTGCTTGTAATCAGAGAATACATAAAAAATTTTTACACAAAATATGAAGAATTTATCGTTCCCCTGTTGAAATTTGTGTTGGGACTTATTTTGTTTCTGACGATCAACGGCAGAATGGGCTATATGGAAAAAATCGACCACGTTGCGATCGTGCTGGTGGCGGCGCTTCTGTGCTCGTTCCTTCCGCTGGGCGTGATGGTATTTTTGAGCGCAATGTTTCTGCTGCTGCATACCTATGCGCTGTCTGCGGAATGCGTTGTGGTTCTGCTGCTTGCCTATATTATCGTGTTGGTGATTTATCTGCGGTTTGCACCGAAAGCGCATTTGCTGCTGCTTTTGACACCGCTTCTGTTTGTGTGGAAGATCCCTTATGCTGCTCCGCTGGCAGCGGGACTGTTCGGGACACCGGGAGCTGCGGCTGCGGTTGCAGGCGGCGTAGTGGTATATTATGTGCTGGCATATATTACCGGCAATGCGCAGGCGTTTGGCGGCGGGGAAAGCGATACCATGCTGCAGCGCTTCAGCGATATGGGAACCGGCGTGATCGAAAATAAAGAAATGCTGATTGTAGTGACGGCGTTTGCCATCACAGCGATTTTGGTTTATGCGATCCGCCGCATGAGCATTAACTATTCCAGAGCGATCGCTGTTTTGGTCGGAACGCTGGCAGATATCGTAATTTTGCTGATCGGGGATCTGATGTATGACGCGAATTTTTCCCTGGCGGGCGTGATTCTTGGCAGTATTGTATGTGCGCTGATCGCACTGGTGATGCAGTTTTTCCAGTTCAATCTGGATTATGCGCGCACCGAAAAAGTGCAGTTTGAAGATGATGAGTATTATTACTATGTAAAAGCGGTTCCCAAAATGGCAGTGGCAGTGCCGGAGAAGCGGGTAAAACGGATCACGACGCAGCGCGCAAACCAGAATGTCCGCCACAGCCATGGGAAGGGCAAAACCAGAAAATAGTGAGATGGAACAATGGAACAGATCAAAGAGTTTGCGGACAGATATCTGACACAGATACAATTTATAGGACCAATGGATATTGTGGAGATTATCCTCATTTCTCTGATGGTCTATTATCTACTGATCTTTATTCGGAATACCAGGGCATGGCAGCTGTTAAAGGGCGTGTTCGTCATTCTGGTATTTCTTGTGATTGCCGAAATCCTGCAGATGGATACGATCCTCTGGATTGCGAGGACGGCGTTTCAGTTTGCAACAATTGCGCTGATCGTCGTGCTGCAGCCGGAGCTGCGCAAGGCGCTGGAACAGCTCGGACAGAAAAATCTGATTCGTTCCGTCATTCCCTTTGAATCCTCCAAGCCGGAGGAGGGACTCTTTTCCGACCGGACGATCCGTGAGATCGTAAAGGGCTGTGTGGAAATGTCCCGGGCAAAGACGGGCGCGCTGATCGTTGTCAGACAGCTGGACTCCCTGGCAGAATATGAACGTACTGGCATTGCAGTGGATGGTATTGTGACCAGCCAGCTGCTGATCAATATTTTCGAAAAAAATACGCCGTTACATGACGGCGCAGTGATCGTACAGGGGAACCGCGTGACCTATGCGACCTGCTATTTGCCGTTGTCGGACAATATGCGTTTGAGCAAGGATCTCGGAACGAGACACCGTGCAGGAGTCGGTATTTCCGAGGTAACGGATTCCATGACAGTGATCGTGTCAGAGGAAAATGGCAAGATCAGCGTCGCTTATGAAGGAACGTTAAGCAGAGGACTGACGGCGGAGGAACTGGAAGAAAAGCTGAGATCTATTCAGAAAAAACCGTCCGATGAGAAAGCGCACAAACGCTGGAAGGGGTGGTTCCACAATGAAAAGTAAGCTCATGCACAATCTGGGTCTGAAGATTATGGCGGTGTTGATTTCCGTTGTGCTGTGGATGCTGGCGGTTGACATCAATGATCCGGTGATAAATAAATATATCAATAATGTACAGGTACAGCTGACCAATACGGGGGCGCTGACTGGACAGGGAAAAACCTACCGTATAGTGGACAATTCCGATACGATCCGTGTTTCCGTGCGCGCGCCGAAGTCTGCAATCAGCGCAATCGATGCGCAGAGCGTGACGGCAAAGGCAGACCTGTCTGAAATTACAGATGACGGGCGCGTACCGATCGAGCTGTCGTTAAGCAGCGGCCTGGATGTGGAAAAGATCACTTCAGACAGACAGTATGTACAGTTACAGGTAGAAAATAAAAAGACAAGACAGTTAAGCATAGAGGTTGCCAAAAACGGGACACTTCCGGATGGATATGCGACCGGCAGGATCGATATGGAAACCAATACACTCAGCATCAACGGCCCGGAATCAGCGGTGAATGCGGTAAACCGCGCAGTGGTGGATATTTCTCTGGATAATGTGACAGCGAATGTGGAAATCGATGCGACAATCCGCCTGCTGGATGCAGACGGCAACGAAATCACCAGCAGTGAAATCCGAAAAAATGTGGACAGCGTAAAGGTGACCGTTCCGATTCTGGAGACAAAGGAGGTCACAATCAGTGCTTCTGCTATAGGAGAACCGGCGGATGGTTATGAACAGACTGGAACGGTAACGGTGTCTCCTGCAACGGTGAAAATTGCAGGGCGGGCGGCTGTGCTGGATAAGATCTCGGAGATCACGATCCCGGCAGAGGAACTTGATCTGACGGATGCGACGGCACCGGTGACTAATACGATTGATATCAGAGAATATCTTCCTTCGGACATATCGCTTGCAGATGCTGATTTTGACGGAACAGTAACGGTATCCGCGGATATCGAGCAGATCCGACGCAAGACGATCAGCTTTGATGCGGACAGCGTCCAGCTTTTGAACATTCCGGACGGTTGGCTGGCAGAAGCAGTCAGCGGACAGAATCTGCAGCTGACAGTCAGAGGTCTGCAGGACAATTTGAATAATGTGGATGCAGGGACAATCACGCCTCACGCGGATTTGTCTGCATTGATAGATGAAAACGGCACTGTGACGGCAGGAGAACAGGAAGTGACGGTGAAATTTTTGCTTCCCGCTTCTGTGGAACAGGTCAATGCAGTTACGGTGCAGGTGCATCTGACTCAGCTTGCTGCTTCGAATACAGATGCACAGGGAGATCAGTAAAAGCCGGGCAGGAGGAAATGTAAACAGCGCCCGGAGCAGGAAATGCAGAACTTGTGGGTTGAATCAGGGCTGCAAACGAAAACCCGAAATCCGGAAGGCTTTGCAGCTTTATAACAGGAGGAAGAGATCATGTCGAGAATGTTCGGAACAGATGGTGTAAGAGGTGTTGCAAATGAAGAGCTGACGCCGCTTTTAGCGATGCAGCTGGGGCAGGCAGGCGCATATGTCCTGACCCGTGAAAACAAGCACAAACCTACAATTATGGTTGGCTGTGACACAAGAATGTCTGGCGATATGCTGGCAAACGCACTGATGGCAGGAATCTGCAGCGTAGGCGCAAATGCGGTTTATGTGGGCGTGATTCCGACTCCGGCGATCGCTTATCTGACCAAGAAATATAAGGTAGAAGCCGGTGTTGTGATTTCTGCATCCCACAACCCGATGGAGTTTAATGGCATTAAATTCTTTGACGGCAATGGCTACAAGCTGCCGGATGCTCTGGAGGATGAGATCGAAGCCCTGATCAAGAACAACATGAATCGTGTGGAATTTCCGACAGGCTCCAGCGTTGGACGGATCAAGTACCGCAAGGACGCAAGAGAGGAATATATCAATCATGCAGTTCGGGCAGTTCCGGTGGATCTGACGAACCTGAAGGTGGTTGTGGACTGTGCAGAGGGTGCATCTCATTATACTTCCATAGAAGCTCTGCGTCAGCTTGGCGCACAGGTTGTTCCGATTCACAATATGCCGGATGGCACGAATATCAATGCAAACTGTGGCTCAACCCATATGGAAGAGCTGCAGGCCCGCGTTGTTTACGAAAAGGCAAATATCGGTCTGGCGTTTGACGGCGATGCAGACCGCCTGCTGGCAGTGGATGAGCTGGGCAACGTCGTGGATGGTGATCAGATCATGGCGATTGTAGGTGCACATATGCGCAACATGGGCAAGCTGAAACAGAACACGATCGTGGCGACTGTCATGAGTAACCTTGGTCTGTTTCTGTTTGGTGAGAAAGAAAAGATCCATATCGAAAAAACCAAGGTCGGTGACCGTTATGTGCTGGAGCGTATGCGGGAAATCGGCGCGAGCCTTGGCGGTGAGCAGTCCGGTCATATTATTTTCCTGGATGAAAATACGACCGGTGATGGTCTGCTGTCTGCGCTGCATCTGTTAGAGGTTATGGTAGTGACCGGAAAGCCGCTGTCTGAGCTTTCCAAGATTATGACAGTCCTGCCGCAGGCACTGGTTAATGTTACCGTTCCGAATCACCGCAAAGAGCACTTTATGGAATATCCGGAAATCGCGGCTGCGATCGAAGAGCTGGAAAAAGAGTTCGCAGGAGAGGGCCGCGTACTGATTCGTCCTTCAGGCACAGAGCCGAAGGTGCGTGTCATGATCGAGGGTAAGGACAAAGAACGCATTGATAAGGAAGCGCATAGAATTGCAGATTTGATTCAGCAGCTGATGCTGTAATTCAGGAGAAAAGATGTAACTTGTATTCCTGCTGCAGATGGGGCTCCTGGAACGGGTTGGTGCTTGCCAGATGGGTGTGATAATGGTATGATAATGATGTAAAGATCCGCATCGGGCGGAAAGGGGAGAACAGATATGGTACGCCAGAAGGTAGTAATCAAAAACCCGACAGGACTTCACCTAAGACCGGCTGGAAATCTATGCAAGGAAGCAATCAAATATAAATCGCTGATTACGTTTACGTTTCGGGACAGCACGGCGAACGCGAAGAGTGTTCTAAGTGTTCTGGGCGCATGTGTAAAATGTGGCGATGAAATTGAACTGATATGCGACGGACCGGACGAAGAAGAAGCGCTGACAGCCCTGACCGAGGCAATTGAAGGCGGACTGGGGGAGTAAGCTGCAAGTGCAGCAGAAGAACTTTGTCGAACAGGATTGTTTTGTTGAGTGAAACAGGACTGTTTCGTGAAGAGATCAGAAGAGGAAGTCAGACCTGGAGCAGATTTTCAGGCTGGGTTCCTCTTTTTCATGACAATAGAATGCTCGCAGAGCGTGCATTCTATTGTTTGATACCAGAGTCAAAAGGGCATTTAGTGCTCTCCAAACACGGTATCTTATATCGAAGTGACAGCTACATTGCTCATAAATACAGTCAGAATGACAGGACACGAAGGGAGAAAAAAAGCAATGGTGAATTATCAGAAATACCGCCGTAATCCGGTAATTGACTATCCGGAGCGCGAGTGGCCAGGCAAAGAGATTGAGAAAGCACCCATATGGTGCAGCGTAGACCTGCGCGACGGCAATCAGGCGCTGGTAGATCCGATGGTAGTAGAAGAAAAGATTGAAATGTTCCAGTATCTGATAAAGCTGGGCTTTAAGGAAATCGAAGTTGGTTTCCCGGCAGCGAGCCAGATTGAATTCGATTTCCTGCGCCACCTGATTGAGCATGATATGATTCCGGATGACGTATATGTTCAGGTGCTGACACAGTGCCGGGAAGAACTGATCGCACGTACTTTTGAAGCGATTCAGGGCTGCAAGCAGGCAATTGTACATATTTATAACTCTACGTCCACATTGCAGAGAGATGTCGTGTTCCACATGGACCGTCCGCATATCGTGGACATTGCGGTAAAGGGAACCGAGCTGGTAAAAAAATATGCCGCAGACTTCCCGGGCAAGATCGTCCTGGAATATTCCCCGGAAAGCTTTACCGGAACAGAGATGGATTTTGCCCTTGAAATCTGTACCGCAGTTCAGAAAACCTGGGGCGCAACGAAAGAAAATCCAATCATTATCAATTTGCCGTCTACTGTAGAGATGAATACGCCGAACGTTTATGCGGATCAGATCGAGTGGATGAACCGTCATTTTGAAAACAGAGAGAGCATTATTTTAAGTATCCATCCTCACAACGACAGAGGAACCGGTGTTGCCAGCGCGGAGCTGGCGCTGCTTGCAGGCGCAGAGCGCGTCGAGGGAACTCTGTTTGGAAACGGCGAGCGTACCGGTAACGTGGATGTTTTAAATATCGCCTACAACATGTTCTCCCAGGGCATCAATCCTGAGCTGGAAATCGGACATATCAACGAGATTATCGATATTTACGAAAGATGCTGCAAGATCCCGATCCATCCGAGACATCCTTATGCCGGCAAGCTGGTATTTACCGCATTCTCCGGTTCCCATCAGGATGCGATCAATAAGGGCGTGCAGGCGATGAAGGAGAGAAAGAGCGAAATCTGGCAGGTTCCTTATCTGCCGATCGATCCTGTCGATATCGGAAGGGAGTACGAGCCCATCGTGCGTATCAATTCCCAGTCCGGCAAGGGCGGTGTCGCTTTCGTTATGGATACTTATTTTGGATTCAAGCTGCCCAAGGCGATGCACAAAGAGTTTGCAAATGTTATCCAGAAGATATCCGAGAAGCAGGGCGAAGTTTCCCCGCAGCAGATCATGGACAATTTCAAGCGCGAGTATCTGGATCAGAAGGAACCTCTGCATTTCAAAAAGCTGAGAATCGAGGATCTGAGCGGAGATGTGGAATCCGGCGAATTCGATACAAAGGTTATTGTGGACTACATGTTGGCAGGCAAACCCGGTACGTTCGATGCAGTCGGCAACGGCCCGATCGATGCGGTCAAGAGAGGACTGCAGCTTACCTTCGGCATGAATATCAGAGTGCTTGATTACGAGGAGCATGCGCTGCAGAACGGTTCCAACGCCCAGGCAGCAGCATATATCCATATGATGGATGCGGAGAGCGGACGCGTTACTTATGGTGTCGGCGTAAGCTCCAACATCACAAGAGCATCTGTACGCGCAATGTTCTCGGCGGTCAACCGTCTGGAGCTGGTAAAGGGCGTATAAGAGACGGATACAACAAAAGAAGAGCTGCGATAAAAGCAGAAAACCGAACCGTTTTGTCGTTTTGGCAGAACGGTTCCTTCATAAGGAGAGAATTATGGCATATCAGACGCCCTATTTTGTGATCGACGAAAATCAGCTGATGAAAGATTTTCAGATGCTGAAAAGCTCCCTGGAAACATCCTGGGGCAATTACCGGATCGGATATTCCTTTAAAACGAATTCCCTGCCGTGGCTGGTGACCTTTTTAAAGGCGGGCGGCGTGATGGCGGAGGTTGTATCCGACGATGAATATTCCCTGGCCGGCGCACTTGGTTTTTCAGATTCTGAAATTGTATACAATGGACCGGTCAAAAAACGTCCGTCGTTTGAACGGGTGCTGCTTGCAGGCGGCATCCTGAATATGGACGGCAGACGGGAGCTGGACTGGATGGAAGAGCTGGCAGCAGCGCATCCGACACAGACATTTCGGGTCGGAATCCGGGTCAATTTTGATCTGGAAAAAATGTGTCCGGGGCAGACAACGATGGGCGAAGCCGGAGGCAGATTTGGATTCAGCTATGAAAACGGGACATTTGCAGCCGTTTTAGAGCGCGTGCGGCGTATTCCGAATGTTGAGGTCACGGGCTTACATCTGCATTCCAGCAGTAAGTCCAGAAGTGTCGCGGTATTCGAAGCAATCGCTTCGATGGCATGTAAATTAAAGCGGGAATTTTCCCTGAATCTGTCTTATGTGGATCTGGGCGGCGGTTATTGCGGCGGTCTGGAAGGGCGTCCGCAGTATCCGGATTATTTTCCGGCTGTGGCGAAGGTTTTACAAGAAGAATTTACGCCAGAACAAACAATGCTAATCGTTGAACCGGGCATTTCTCTTTTGTCAAAGGCAAGTACGTTTGTGACAGGCGTTGTGGATGTGCGTGATATCGGAAACGAGCGGTATTTGATCACGGACGGAAGCCGTTTCAATATCGACCCGACGATGATTAAGAGCAGCCACCTGTTCCATCTGGAATTGAATGAGGCAAACCCGGGTGCAGAGCAGCGAAAAACGATGGCGCACCAGTGCGTATCGGGCTATTCCTGCATGGAAGTGGACCGGATTTTTGAATACCGCGACGGAATCGAGCTGATGGAGGGCGACCGGATTGTTTACGAAAATGTTGGCGGCTATACGATGAGCCTGAATCCGTTGTTTATCCAGTATTTCCCGGACGTTTATATCCGCCGGGACGGGAAGCTTTATAAGATCAGAAACCGCTGGACGCCGAAAGAATATATGCAGAACAGCATGTTGTATGGAGAAGAACAAAAATGACGACGATCTTGATTTTGAGCTGCGGAACGCGCAATAAGCTGGTGCGTTTTTTTAAAGAAGCCTTTCATAGTCTGCCGGGCGGCGGAAGGGTGATCGTGACGGACTGCAGCCCGTGGGCACCTGCGCTGTACGAGGCGGACGCATTTTATCTGGTACCGCCGATGAAGGATCCCGGATACGAAGACAGGATTCTGGAAATCTGCATGCGGGAACAGGTCAATGCCCTGCTTCCACTGTTTGAGGATGAGCTGGATCTGCTGGCGCAGAACCGGAAGAAGTTTGAGGAAAAAGGGATCACAGCGATTGTATCGGACGCAGAAAGCGTTGCAGTCTGCCGGGATAAGTACGGCTTTTTCTCCCTGCTGCAGAAAAACGGACTGCCGGTGCTGTATACGAGCGCATCTCTGGAAGAGTTTGACTCGGATTACGCGGAAGGGAAGATTGCGTTCCCGGTATTTGTAAAGCCTGTTCGGGGCTGCGGAAGCGTCGGCATCAGCCGGGTGGACAACCGCGAGCTTCTTGGTGTGCTGTGCCGTTATAGCAAAGAGCCGCTGTTGATCCAGCAGTATGCGGACGGTGAGGAATTCGGTGCGGATATTTACGTCGATTTGATTTCCAAAAAACCTGTAGCTATATTTACGAAGAAAAAAGTGCGGATGCGGGCGGGCGAAACCGAAAAATCGATTTCCGTCAAAGATCCTGCGCTGTTTGAAGTGATTGAAAAGACGGTTTCCGCGCTTTCGCTGGCAGGTCCGATCGACATGGATATTTTCCGGATTGACGGCAAATATTATATTTCCGAAATCAATCCGCGGTTTGGCGGCGGCTATCCCCACGCATGGCACTGCAACGTGAGGTTCCCGGAGCTGATCGCGAAAAATCTGCTCGGCGAGGAAAATGAGTCGCAGATCGGCGCATACGAAGCGGACATGTGCATGATGAAATATTCCGACGAGATCGTGCGGAAGCTGTGAGACGCAGTGAAATAAAAATCCATGCTTCTGAATCAAAATAGCATGGATATAAACAATAGAATGCACGCTCTGCGAGCATTCTATTGTCATGAATAAAAAAGACATGTTAGAATGAAGGGAGAAATGGAGCAGATGACGGAACTTGAAGCTGAGTGTCGGCATAGATACCGGGTTCGGAGCATCCGGGAGGATGATTACGGCTGTGAAGAGCGTCCGGAGGGCGTTTGGCCGACCGTGCTTGTTGAACTGGAGGATGAAAACGGACAGCTCCGTCTGCTCCGGCAAAAGGATCACTATCTGTATGAACAGCAGATCGAGGAGGGCGATCAGGTGATTCTGGAACAGGAGATTCTGAAAAGAATAGAATAATCTGGGAAAGGATAACGAGAGGGAAAGGATAATGAAAACAGAAGGGAAAAGAAACCTGCTGAGACAGCCGGATGAGATCAGGCTGATGACAGGCGGTGCGCAGACGGAGCAGGAGACCGCGCCCGATGCAGCTGCTTTCAGAGCAGGTGACGTTACAGTGGAGCTTGCGGAAGCCGACGGCAGCCTTGCGGTATTCGTGCAGGCACAGAACACACCGGTTCGGGAGCTTGTGCTTACCTGGAAAGCTATGTTTGGCGGGGCGGGCGAGGTGCTCGGGGACACCTGGGAACGCGGTTACGGCGATCTGGAATGGAAAAAGGAAGCAGATCATATCGGAATGCCGTGGTACTTTTTCCGGCATGAAGCGGGAAAATGCCTGGCATTTGGTGTAAAGGTGCGTCCATCTGCCATGTGCTGGTGGGAAAAGGACGGTGCGGATGTAAAGCTGCATCTGGACGTGCGCTGCGGGACGTACGGCGTGAAGCTTGGCGGACGGAAGCTGGAAGCTGCAAGGGTCGTTATGGCGTCCTATGTGCTGGAAGAAGCCGATACGCCGGTAGAAGTATTTGAAGCCTGCAGGGCGTTTTGCAGCGAGATGTGCGACGATCCCGACTGCAGAGATACTGTAATTTACGGCGGGAACAACTGGTACTATGCCTATGGAAAAAGCTCTGCAAGGGAAATCCTCGGAGACAGCGCATATCTTGCGGAGATGACGGAGGGCATCGAAAACCGCCCGTTTATGGTGATGGATGACGGCTGGCAGATTGATCACAGCGATTCTTATAACGGAGGTCCCTGGCGGGTTGGCAATGCGGATTACGGGGACATGGGAGAGCTCGCTGCGCAGATGAGGGCAAAAAATGTGCGTCCCGGCATCTGGTTCAGACCGCTGTACGATCATTCTGCGGATATTCCGGCAGAGTGGAGACTGGAGCGCAATGCAGAGGTGTTCGATATTTCTGTGCCGGAGGTTCTGGAACATATCGCACAGGATATCAGACAGCTTGGAGACTGGGGATATGAGCTGATCAAACACGATTTTTCGACCTATGATATCTTTGGCTGCTGGGGATTTGAGATGGGGACCAGGCTGACGAATGGCAGCTGGCGCTTCCATGACCATACGAAAACCACGGCAGAGCTGATCGTTCGTTTTTATGAAGTCATTCATGAAGCAGCAAAACGCGAGGATCGTCAGGACGTCCTGATTCTTGGCTGCAACTGTATCGGACATCTGGGCGCAGGGCTGATGCAGGGAAATCGTACCGGAGACGATACAAGCGGTGTAGAATGGGAAAGAACCCGGAAAATGGGCATCAACACGCTGGCCTTCCGGATGCTGCAGCAGGGGACGTTTTACGGGGCGGATGCAGACTGCGTCGGAATCACAGAGCATATTGACTGGAACAAGAACCGACAGTGGATGGAAGTGCTTGCAGAAAGCGGGACGCCGTTTTTTGTATCGGTAAAACCGGGATTTCTGAACGAGAGTCAGAAGGAAGAGTTAAAAGAAGCATACCGGAAGGCATCACAGCCGCACCCGGCAGCAGTGCCGCTGGACTGGATGGAGACAAAAACGCCTGAAAAATGGCAGACCTACGCCGGCAGAAGAGAATACAATTTTTAAAAAGAAAGAAGCCGCTGCGCTGGCAGAATGTGCCAAGGCACATTATTTTTTATCGTATAGGAAACTTCGTTTCCATACGATAAAAACGCTCCGCGAGGATCGCACTGCGGCGGAATGGTAGAATGTCGCTTACGCGACCCGCCGCAGGCGGAGAATCCTGTAGAGCAGGATTCTTTTTTACAGAACTTACGCGAGTACCGGAAAAACGAGCTGCACGAGCAGCATGTATAAAACCGTGCCGCCGACGATGGAGAGCAGCAGGTTGTGCCTCCATTTGTGGACGACAATGACGAACAGGGCACTGATGAGCTCCGGCAGCCCATGAGAACCGGAAAATACAGAGACATTTTTAAAACAGTAAACGACGAGCATTGCGATGGAAGCGCTCGGGAGCGCTGCGCCGAGGTAGGCAACAACGCGCGGCGTTTCTTTTCCGGCGGGAAACAGGAAAAACGGAAGGGCGCGGATCAGAAAAGTGCCGAGGGCGATAATGCCGATTGTGATCACAAGCTGCAGGGGAGTCTGTATGGTCATTTGGAAATCTCCTTTCGGAATAACAAAAGTGCGGCTAAAATGCCAGCCATGGAAAAGAGCAGGAAACGGTCAGGGCCAACGACGATCAGACTGATCAGCGTGATGCCAAGACCGAGCAGGGCGGGAAGCCTGGAGTTTGCTTTTTCCCATTGCTCGACAAAAATTACCAGAAACAGTGCTGTCATGGCAAAGTCAATGCCTGTGGAATCAAAAGGCAGGAAGCTGCCGGCAGCAGCGCCGATACAGGATCCGATGATCCAGTAGAGTTGATCGAGCAGCGAGATAAAGAACAGAAACCAGTCCGGATCAATTCCTTCCGGGGCGCTGACTCCGCAGAGAAGAGAATAGGTTTCATCTGTCAGGGAAAAAATCATATAGGGCTTGCGTTTTCCCATGCGTTCAAAGGGTTTTAACATGGAAAGACCGTAGAATAGATGCCTTGCATTTACCATGAGCGTCAGCAAAAAAGCGGAAACCGGAGAAAATGCAGAGGTCATCAGGCTGATGGCGGCAAACTGCATCGAACCGGCGTAGATAAACGTACTCATGAGAAAGGCCCAGAGGACGGAAAAACCGTTTTCGGCGGTCAGGACACCGAAGGCTGCGCCGAGAAAAAGATAGCCGAGCATGACTGGGACTGTGTAGGGAACAGCAGCCCATAGCGCTTTTCGTTTCATAAAAATAGTAACCTCCTAAGTTAGTAGGATAAAATGCGATATCAGTTTAACGCGATACAGTGATCTTGTCAAATGATTCGCAGGAAAGCATCGAAGATGGGATTTTACAAATGGCGCGTGTGAACAGTAACCCTGTAGGTACATTCGCTGCAAAATCGCGGAAGCCGGGATGGAATTTCTATAAAAAACGTGCTAAAATTCAGAAAAAGAACGAGGCGGCACGGAATTGTCTGCCCGGTAAGGAGGAGAACGATGTCAGAAGAAAAAAAGGGAATTGCGGATGCAGAAAACGGCGGAACGACAGAGACGATGGCGGATTATGCAAGGGAGCTGGAAGCTTCTTTCCGTACAATCCGGGAGGGCGATGTGATTTCCGGAACCGTCATTGACGTGCGGGAAACCGGCGTAACGCTGGATCTGGGTTACTATGCACCTGCGGTTATTAAAACAGAGGACTTGAGCAGGGACCCGTCGTTTTCCGTGCTGGCGGATATCCATGTCGGAGATACGCTGGAAGGGACTGTTGTTAAAAGAGACGATGGAGCCGGCAATATCCAGATGTCCTGCGTAGAAGCAGCAGAGACACTGGGCTGGGACAGACTCAAACAGTATCAGGAAGAAAAGACGATTCTCAAGATAAAGGTAAGCGAAAGCGTCAATCAGGGCGTAACTGCTTATGTGGAAGGAATCCGCGGATTTATCCCGGCGTCTCAGCTGGCGCTGGATTATGTGGAGGATACGACGGAGTTTGTGGGGAAAACGCTGGAAGTGCGCGTGATTACGGTGGATTCAGACCGCCAGAAGCTTGTGTTGTCCGCAAAGGACGTCCTGAAAGAAAAGGAAGTAGAGCGCCTGAACCATAAAATTTCCATGATCGTGCCGGGTACAGTTGTAGAGGGGCGCGTGGAAAGCCTGATGCCATACGGTGCATTTGTGGATCTTGGCGATGGATTAAGCGGTTTGGTACACATTTCCCAGATCAGCCAGAAGCGTCTGAAAAAGCCTTCAGAGGTGCTGACAGTCGGGGATACCGTGCGGGCAGTTGTTTTAAATACGAAGGACAATCGGATCAGTCTGAGCATCAAGGCAGCGGCCGAGAACGCAGAGCCGGACGAGCTGGAAGAAAAACAGGCGGAAGAGTACAGCTCGAAGGAGGCGGTCGGCACCTCGCTGGGCGATCTGCTGAAGGGGTTAAAGCTGTGAGCCGGCCGTTGACAGGCCAGACCTTTTGTGCTACTGTAAGCATATGAAGCTGCGGTCAGATGTGACGGCAGCCGGATATTGAAAAAGAGAATGCAAAGACGGAGAGAGTACATCCGGGGAAGCTTTACAGAGAGGACTTTTGAATGCAGCCCGATACAGGCGGCAGGAAGCTGAGAGAAGTCGGGAAGAAGCGGATGGAAAATGGCTCCCGAGCGGCGCACCGAACCGGAGAGGTAAGGCTGCGACAGGTCCGCCTGTTATAGCGGAAGGGTCTTGCACCAAATGGCGCAGCACCCGATAAGATATACTTTGTGAGAAGTATATGAACAGAAGTGGTACCGCGAACGATTCGCCTTCTTGTTGTGGCTTTTTAGCTGCAATGAGGAGGCGCTTTTTGTTGCGACATTAAGGAGGAAGTATGAGCAAAGGAAAATTTTACATGACAACTGCCATTGCGTATGCATCGGGCAAACCGCATATCGGCAATACCTATGAAGCAGTTCTGGCAGACAGCATCGCGCGGTTTAAGAGAAAAGACGGATATGATGTCTTTTTCCAGACCGGAACAGACGAGCATGGACAGAAAATTGAATTAAAGGCAGCGGAAGCGGGCGTAACACCTCAGGAATACGTAGATAAGGCTTCTGCAGAAATCAAGAGAATCTGGGATCTGATGGGTACTTCTTATGACAAGTTCATCCGTACGACAGACCCGGATCATGAAAAACAGGTACAGAAAATTTTCAAGCGCCTGTATGATCAGGGCGATATTTACAAAGGCTCTTATGAAGGAATGTATTGTACGCCATGTGAATCCTTCTGGACACAGTCCCAGTTAAAGGACGGAAAATGTCCGGACTGCGGCAGAGAAGTGAAACCTGCAAAGGAAGAAGCATATTTCTTCAGAATGAGTAAATATGCGCAGCGCCTGATCGACCATATCAACAGCCATCCGGAATTTATCCAGCCGGTATCCCGCAAAAACGAGATGATGAACAATTTCCTGCTTCCCGGACTGCAGGATCTGTGCGTTTCCAGAACCTCTTTCAAATGGGGCATCCCGGTTGATTTCGATGAGAAACACGTTGTTTATGTATGGCTGGATGCGCTGACAAACTATATTACCGGTATCGGTTACGATGCGGAAGGCAACAGCAGCGAGCAGTATAAAAAGCTCTGGCCGGCTGATCTGCATCTGATCGGAAAAGATATCATCCGCTTCCATACAATTTACTGGCCGATTTTCCTGATGGCATTGAATGAGCCCCTGCCCAAGCAGGTATTCGGTCATCCCTGGCTGCTGCAGGGTGATGGCAAGATGAGCAAATCCAAAGGAAACGTGCTGTATGCGGATGATCTGGTAGATTTCTTCGGCGTGGACGCAGTCCGCTATTTCGTACTGCATGAGATGCCGTTTGAAAATGATGGCGTAATCAGCTGGGAGCTGATGGTGGAACGGTTAAATTCCGATCTCGCCAATACGCTGGGCAACCTGGTAAATCGTACAATTTCCATGAGCAACAAGTATTTCGGCGGCGTTGTAGCGGATAAGGGCGCAGCAGAGGCAGTTGATGAGGATCTGAAAGCAGTTGTAACCGGAACCTACGATAAGGTTGCGGCAAAGATGGAAGACTGGAGAGTCGCAGACGCGATCACCGATATTTTTACGCTGTTCAAGCGCTGCAACAAATATATCGACGAGACAGAGCCGTGGGTGCTGGCAAAAGACCCTGCAAAAGCAGACCGTCTTGCTACCGTATTGTATAACCTGACAGAGAGCATTGTAATCGGTGCGTCCCTGCTGGAGCCTTATATGCCGGGCACTGCGGAAAAGATCGCAGCCCAGCTCAATACTTCTCTGCGCAGCTTCGAAGAATGCACGACCTTCGGCGGCTATATATCCGGCAGCAAAGTTACAGAGAAACCGGAAATCCTGTTCGCAAGACTGGATGTAAAGGAAGTTCTGGAAAAGGCAGCAGCGATGTTTGAGGCGCGTAAGGCACTGACGGAAGAGGCTGAGGAAGAAAAAGAAGAGGACGTGATGGAGCTGACGAAAAAGCCGGAGATCACCTTTGAAGAGTTCGAAAAGATGCAGTTCGCGGTTGGCGAAATCATCAAATGCGAACCGGTTCCGAAGTCCAAAAAGCTTCTCTGCTCCCAGGTAAAAATCGGGAAAGAAGTAAAACAGATCGTTTCCGGAATCCGCGCACATTACACGGCGGAAGAGATGGTAGGCAAAAAGGTTATGGTTTTAGTGAACTTAAAGCCTGCAAAGCTCGCCGGTGTTCTGTCGGAAGGCATGCTGCTGTGTGCAGAGGATGCCGAAGGCAATCTTGCACTGGTAACACCGGAGAAAAATATGCCTGCCGGAGCAGAGATCTGCTGACGGTTAGAGTTGACCGGAACTTTATATAATGTTAATATAAAAATGTGAGGGCCGCAGAAGAAAATTTGCTGTGAAAAAGCAGCAGGATTTTTCTTGCTGCGGCTCTGTCTGTAAACGGAGGCATGCGGCTGTTTCCGGAAAAAGAGGGGAAAACGAAACGGGGGAACGGGATATGAAAAAAGAAGAAATTTTTTTTCTGTCAAGAGATGGTAAAACGAAGATTCATGCAGTAAAATGGATACCGGAGGGCAAACCGGTCTGTATCCTGCAGATCGTGCACGGTATGGCGGAATATATCGAACGATATGAGCGTCTGGCCTTAGTGCTGACCGGGCAGGGGATTCTGGTGACCGGGGAGGATCATCTGGGACACGGAAAGAGCGTCGGGGAAAACGGGATCTACGGCTATTTCTGCGCGCATGATCCGGCGACGGTGGTAGTTCGGGATGTTCATCGTCTCAAAAAAATGGTGCAGGAGCAGTATCCCGGTGTTCCGTATTTGTTATTGGGACATAGCATGGGGTCTTTCATCCTCCGCAATTACCTGAGCCGTTACGGCAGCGGAATTGACGGAGCGATCGTGATGGGAACCGGTATGCAGCCGAAGGCGGTTTTAAATGCAGCCAAAGCGGTGACGAAGCTTCAGAAGGCTTTTTTAGGGGATACGCATGTGAGCCGTCTATTGGACAAAATGGCATTTGGAAGCTATCAGAAAAAGATTACAGACGGTGTTGGGAGTATGGATTGGCTGTCCCGGGACAAAAAAGAGGTTCAAAAATATCTGGATGATCCACGGTGCGGCTTTGTCTTTACAGTCAACGGGTTTGAGACGCTGTTTGAACTGATCGGCAGGCTTCATGACCCGGAAAGCATCAATAAAATTCCCAAAGAGCTTCCGGTGCTGTTTGTCGCAGGACAGGAGGATCCGGTCGGCAGCTATGGCAAAGCGGTTCTGGAGGTTGCAGAAAGCTTTCAAAACAGCGGGATGACGCAGGTGGAGTGCAAATTATATCCCGGTATGCGCCACGAGCTGGTCAATGAAATTGGCCGGGAAGAGGTGGATGCAGACCTTTTAAAATGGATTTTAAATACAGCCCGGGTGGCTGGACAGAGTTTTTAGGAAATGCAGTTTTAGGTTTCATTTGTCGCTTAAGCGGCAGAATGCGAGGAGAATATGAAGAAAACAGGGATTGCAGCAATGATGTTATCGACGGCGATTGCAGTATCCGGCATCACTGTACCGGTCTGTGCAGCACCGGGACAGACGGCGGAGAGCGCGCAGATGCAGGAACAGCCGCAGACAGAGACAGAGCCCGCCAAATCCATCAGCGATGAGGATTTTGCAAAGCTGCTGGATTTTGTAAAAGAAAAGTGGGACGCAGGCGAGCTGGATAACGCAGAGGATATCAAAGCTGCGATCAGCGAGGGAGAAAAGGAGTTCGGCGTTTCCCTTGACGAGAGCACGAGAACGACGCTTGCTTCTGCGCTGCAGCAGTTAAACGGGATCGGCTTAAACCATGAGACGGTCATTGCGCTTGCACAGAAAATGTATGAAAGCTACGGTGATACGCTGGTAGAAAACCTTTCGGATGCGCTGCAGGAGCAGCTTGCAGGTCCTCTCGGCGAGACGATTCAGGAACAGCTGATCGAACCTGCAAAAGAGACTGTGATGGAGACTGCCAAAGCGATTGCAGCTAACACAGCGCAGCATTTCTGGCAGGACCTGAAGCAGAGCGTGATCGATTTCCTGAACCATGTTTTCCAGAAAGGGAAAAACTGACGCCAGATTTTCCTGATATAGACAGCTAAAAAATGATCTAAAACCGCACGAACGGTTTTTGATAAATTTTGACAACAAGAGAAGAGAGGAATGTATGAATGAAGCTTTTTAACCTGGACAGCCCGGTCATGGTCTTTTTGAGCAAGGTTGCCAACCTGATGATCCTGAACGTGCTGACAATCATCTGCTGTATTCCGATTTTTACGGCAGGAGCGGCGATTACGGCACTGTATTATGTGACGATCAAAATGGCGAGAGGGGATGACCCGTATATCATAAAAGGATATTTTAAGTCCTTTAAAGAGAATTTTAAGCAGGCGACGATCATCTGGCTGATCATGCTCGTTATCCTTGCGATCATCGCAGTGGACTGGAGGGTGACACTGGTGATGATGACAGGAAACAGTGCAAAGATCATGAAAACGGTGCTGTTTATCGTATCCTTCCTCCTGCTGCTGACCGGCCTTTATATTTTCCCGGTTTTGTCCAGATTTGACAACACTGTAAAAAATACCTTCCGGAACGCGTTCCTGATCAGCTTTATGAACCTGCCCAAGAGCGTCCTGATCGTGATCATCCATCTGATTCCGGTTGCTTTATTACTGGTAACGATCCAGGCTCTGCCGTTTCTGTTCCTTCTTGGAGTCCCTGCAGTCGCATATTTCAGCAGTCTGCTGTATGTCGGGATCTTCAAACGCTTTGAGCCTGAAGAACAGGTACAGGATGGCGAGAACCTGGCTCCCCTGTCCTTTATCGTAGAGGAAGAACAGGCAAAGCAGGCGGCACTGGAAGCGGAAGCAGCGGCAAAAACAGCAGAATCCGCAGAAAACAAGACAGAAACAGATGCTGTTGAAACCGAAAATCAGATTTAACCAGACAGTGCTTTGGCAAAGTGCATAGATAGAAACGATACGTTTTGTTCAAAACGCCGATGAGCTTTTGGAGTTAAAATCTTTTTTGGCAGATTCCACAAGCATCTCCAAAAAGTTTGTGGAATACTGGTATAGCCAAAATCGGGCATTTTCGGTATACTAGATCTAGATTCAATCGAGAAAGCTCGAGATTAAATTTTCAGGGAGGCAAAATAATGGCAAGCTTATCTTTAAAGAACATTTGCAAAGTGTACCCCAATGGTTTTGAGGCTGTTAAAAACTTCAACCTCGAGATCGCAGATAAAGAGTTTATCATTTTCGTAGGTCCTTCAGGTTGTGGTAAGTCCACTACCCTTCGTATGATCGCTGGTCTGGAAGATATCTCTTCCGGTGAACTGAAGATCGGTGACAGAGTTGTTAACGATGTAGAGCCTAAGGACAGAGATATCGCGATGGTATTCCAGAACTACGCTCTGTATCCTCATATGACCGTATATGATAACATGGCATTCGGTCTGAAATTAAGAAAAGTTCCGAAGGACGAAATCGACAAGATGGTTAAAGAAGCTGCAAAGATCCTGGATCTGACTCAGCTGCTTGATCGTAAGCCGAAGGCTCTGTCCGGTGGTCAGAGACAGCGTGTTGCTATGGGACGTGCTATCGTTCGTAACCCTAAGGTATTCCTGATGGACGAGCCTCTGTCCAACCTGGATGCTAAGCTGCGTGTACAGATGCGTATCGAGATCGCTAAGCTGCATCAGAGACTGGGCACCACCATCATCTATGTAACACATGACCAGACCGAGGCTATGACACTGGGTACCAGAATCGTAGTTATGAAAGACGGCGTTATCCAGCAGGTAGATACTCCTCAGAACCTGTATGAGAAGCCTCAGAACCTGTTCGTAGCAGGATTCATGGGATCTCCTCAGATGAACTTCCTGGATGCAGTTGTAAGAATCAACGGCACTGCAGTAACTCTGGAAGTAGCTGGTCAGTCCATCCCGCTTCCTCCTGCAAAGGCTAAGAAGCTGATTGATGGCGGTTACAACGGAAAGACTGTTGTTATGGGTATCCGTCCTGAAGACGTTTACGATTCCGAGATGTTCATTGAGACCGCTAAATGCGTATTCTCTTCTACTATCAAGGTTTACGAACTGCTTGGTGCTGAAGTATTCCTGTATTTCGATCTGGGCGAGTTCCCGATGACCGCAAGAGTAGATCCTCGTTCCAATGCAAGACCTGGCGACACTGTTAGATTTGCATTCGATGTTGAGAAGATCCACGTATTCGACAAAGAGACCGAGCAGGTTATCACCAACTAATCAAGAACATAGCAAAGAGCCATTGCGAAATGCAATGGCTCTTTTTGAATTCTACAGTTCACTCGTGCCTTTTTATGAGCAAAAGGAGCTGCGAAGCAGCGGAAAGCATCGAAGATGCGGTTCATGACAATAGAATGTTCGCGAAGCGTACATTCTATTGTATTGCGAATGGCGCGTGTGAACTGTATCGTTTTAGAATGTATCCGTCAGGTTATCACTCAGGTTCCACTCGGCAGCGATCCGGTAGGCTTCCTCGACGCAGGAATCCCACATGGAGGCAGGATCATGGCAGTCGGAGCCGATCAGGACGGGAATGGAGGTTTTGGCGACTTTTTTCCAGAAGTTAGGGTATGGATAAGGCCAGCGGCGGTCGTTTCCTAAGAGTTGGATGCCTTTGCGAATGCCGTTGGCATTGAATTCCAAAACAGTTCCGGTCTGGATAGCGGCATTTAGGATGATATCACAGGCCTCCTCGCAGTTGTCATCCCAGGAATAGGGATTGTTGAAAAATACATCGGGATGGGCGAGAATCGGGAAGTAGCCGGTTTCCAGCGCTTCTTTGACGGAACGGGCATATTTGATATATCCGCGCGTACCGATTTTTTCAGGAGTCGAGAAGGCAGAAATGTAGGAACCGTCGTCATCCTGGTAATAATGTTGACCCAGCAGCAGATAATCCAGCTTTTTTTCTTTGAATAAAAAGGAATAATAATCGAGGCTGTCGGGGCAGTATTCAATTTCCAGTCCTTTCAGGATCGGGAAAGGAACGGTCGGGCGCAGTGCATCGATACATGTCAGATATTCGTCGAGGTCTGCATAGGGCATGCGGAAGTCGAAGCGGTTGTCCGGAAACGGACCGTGGTCGCTGAAGCCGAGGACGTCAAGGCCTGCATCCAGGGCGGCTTTTACATAATCTGCGTCTGTACCATTGGCGTGCATACAGCGTTTCGTGTGTGTATGGTAATTTGTTTTTTTCATCAGAATCCTCCGTGATTTTGGGAAAGCTGTGTAGACAGCAATGTCCTGCTACATTATAATGAATATCAGGAAAAAGAACAAGTCGAAAAGGAGAAACAAATGAACCCTTCCGCAATTTTAAAACTAATGAGTGCAAAGGCAGCGTTTACAAAAAATCATCCCAAATTCAGCGCTTTTTGTAAAGCGGCCCTTTCCAGACCGATTGAGCCGGGAACGATAATCGAAATTTCCCTGCAGCGTCCGGGTGAGGAACCGATGATGGCGAACATCAAAGTGCAGCAGGAGGATCTGGATCTTCTGGAAAGCCTGAAAGGACTTTCGGAGTAAAACTGGAAGTCGGCGGAAAAGGGTGAACCGACGATGGAAAAAGGATTGGCAGAAGGCTGCATCGATCCGTCGGAACAAAAAAAACTTGCACAAAAAATGCCGATGTTTTATTATAATTGATAAGAAGTTTGTGACTTTTGACGAAAATGCAGAATGAGAGGAACGGATATGATTTCAAATCAGATCATTCAGACGAGTATCGATGAATTGAAAGCAATTACCAAGGTCGATATTTATGTGTTCGACCTGGATGGCATAAAGGTGGCTGCAACGACTGAGGATATCGAGATTTCCCGTGAAATTATTACGGGCTTTGCCGCATCTCCGGCAGATAGCCAGGTGGTCGGCGGATATCATTTTCTGAAGGTGCTGGACGATAGCGAGGTGGCATATGTCCTGGCGTCGCGCAGCAACAATGATGATGCATATATGGTCGGCAAGATTGCAGTCAGCCAGATTCAGAATCTGATCATTGCTTATAAGGAACGGTTTGACCGGAACAATTTCTTCCAGAATCTGATTCTGGACAACCTACTTCTGGTAGATATCTATAACCGGGCACAGAAGCTTCATATTGAAGTGGAGGGACCGAGAATTGTATATCTGGTTGAGACGAGACTGGAAAAAGACAGCAGCGGCATGGAGCTGTTACGAAGCCTGTTCAGCAGCCAGAACGGTGACTATATTACCGCAGTGGATGAAAAGAATATTATCCTGATCAAAGCGGTGGAGCGCGATGCTTCCCCGGAATCTCTGGAGCTGGTCGCGAATACGATCGTCGATATGATGAACAGCGAAGCGATGCTCAAGGTGCGCGTTTCCTACGGTACGGTCGTGCAGGAGCTGAGAGAGGTTTCCAAATCTTATAAAGAAGCGACGATGGCGATGGACGTTGGCAGAATTTTCTATGCGGAAAAAAATGTCATCGCATATTCTACGCTGGGAATCGGACGTCTGATCTACCAGCTGCCCGTCAATCTGTGCCGGATTTTCATCGAAGAGATTTTCGGTGGCAATCAGGTTTACGATCTGGACGAAGAGACGCTGACAACGATCAACAAATTTTTCGAGAACAACTTAAATGTGTCCGAGACGAGCAGACAGCTCTTCATACACAGAAATACGCTTGTATATAGGATTGAAAAGCTGCAGAAAGCGACAGGGCTGGATATCAGAACCTTTGAGGATGCGATGACCTTTAAGATTGCGATGATGGTCGTCAACTATATGAAGTATCTGGATACACTGGAATATTGATAAAAGGGGGAAATACCGATGGAGTTTCAGGATCGGAATGCAGGGGAGGAGGAATTTTCTCAGGCAATTATTGAAAATCTCTTTCTGTTAAAGGACGGCAGCGTAGTGATGGGTTGTCATGTGGTGTGCGGTACGGTGCACCGCGGAGACCGTTTTTATTATGTAGACTGTGTTGGCCGGGAGTGTTTTGCAGTAACTGTTGCAGATATCGCGGTGCCGAAGGTCGGCAGTGTGGAAAAGGTCAGCGCCGGGGAAGAAAATGCGAGACAGGCGGCGATCAAGGTTGCAGAGCGCGTGATCGGCAAGGTACATCCGGGGCATATGCTGCAGAGCGAGCCGGAAGAGGTTATTTATAAAGAAGCGCCCGGTTGGGATGCGATTACCGAATGCTTTGAAAAGCGTTATCCAGATCAGAAGATTCCGGCACATTTCGGCTGTTATGCGAGCTACAAGCCGGATGAAATGGGGCCGCTGGACGGGATCAGCGTTTATAACGGCGGGGACTATTTCCATTTTGTAACCTATGGTCTTTCTGAACTGTACGAGAAGCAGAACGGCAACCCGGAGCGGAGCGGATACGGGTTTGAGCTGACGCTGAAGCTGAAAAAAGAAGGACTGGAAAATCCTGCTCTGGAGGTTCGTCATATATGCAGCCTGCTTCAGATGATTGCGGGCATCACGGTCAACAACGGACATCAGTTCACGCCCGGGCAGTTCCTGGCGATGGGGCAGCAGAGAGGTCTGGATGCCGCATCGAAATCTGCGATCACCGGATTTATCACCAAGGAGGATGATATTGGAACAGTGGAATCTCCCTTTGGCAAGGTGCAGCTGGTGCAGCTGATCGGTGTAAAAGCAGAAGAAATCGAGCAGATGAAGAACAAGACGATGACGCCTGCGCAGCTGGCAGAGATTTTAAAAGACGGTTTGACTGACTACAAGAGATAAGTCGTTTTCGAAAAAAGCAAGGAAAGAGAAGGAAAAATGAAATTTCAGATTGTGAGCGACAGCTCCTGTGATCTGCCGAAAGAGCGTGCACAGGAACTGGGGGTTGATATTGTTCCGTTTTATGTTTCTTTTGAAGAAGAGAACTATATGAAAGAGGGCGTCGATATCAGCGTAGAGGATTTCTACCAGATGATGGCGGACCGGGCAGGAACATTCCCCAAGACTTCGATGCCTTCAGTTCAGGATTATGTCGATGTGTTTGAAAAGTATGTAAAAGACGGTGTACCGGTTCTGTGCATCTGCTTAAATGCAGCATTTTCCGGTTCTATTCAGTCGGCGATGAATGCGAAAAACCAGATTCTGGAGGACTATCCGGAAGCACAGATCGAGGTTGTGGATTCGGAAGAAGTGACGGCATTACAGGGGATGTTTGTTGAGGAAGCCTGCAGACTGCGCGGAGCGGAGCTGGATCTGAAGGAAACGGTGAAGCTTCTGGAAGAGATCCGTCCGACCGGCAGAATCTTTTTTACAACGAACGATCTGGATTATCTGCAGCATGGCGGCAGAATTGGCAGAGCGGCGGCGACAATCGGCAATGTTTTAAAGATCAAGCCGATGATCGAATATGTCAATAAAGAGCTGGTCTCAGCAGGTGTCAGCAGAGGAAGAAAAAAATCACTGCAGTCTGTGATCGATAAGGCGAAGGCTTATATTGAGGCGGACCATATTGATTTAAAAGAATACCGGATAGGTCTGGAATGCGGACTGGACAAAGAAGAATTCCGTAAATTTGAAGAACAGGTGAAGGCTGCATTTAAGGACTACGAAGGAGAGATCGAACGGTTTGAAGTCTTTCACGTAGGTGCGACGATCGGTGTCCATACCGGCCCGTACCCGACAGGTATCGCATTATTAAAGCGCTGCCGTTACTGATGCAGCTTTTATCCGGAGGTTGAGATGGCGGATTCCAACATTACCAAAAATGCACTGGCCGTATCGATGAAGAAGCTGATGGAGAAAAAGCCTTTTTCCAAAATCAGCGTAGGAGATATCTGCGAGGATTGCGGCATGAACCGGAAAAGCTTTTATTATCATTTCCGGGACAAATATGACCTGGTAAACTGGATTTTTTATGTGGATTTTATTGAGCGGATGGACTGGAGCAGCTGCCGCAATGAGTGGGATATGCTGGAAGCACTCTGCAGCCATTTTTACAGGGAGCGTCTGTTTTATCAGAACGCGCTTCAGGTAGAAGGACAGAATTCTTTCCGGGAATATTTCTGTGGAATGCTTCGTCCGGTTTTGATGCTCCTGACACAGAATCTGGTGGAAGAGGGGCGGAAAAAGGAGTTCTATATCGCCTTTCTGTGCGAGGGTGTTTTGGGAGAACTGGTCTACTGGCTGCGCGAGGGCAGTAAGATTACACCGGAGGAGTTTGTAGAGGATTTACATGATATTTCTCTGGGTCTTGCCCGGAAAATCATTGCAGATGAAGCCGGCACGCAGAATGAGATTCCGCTTTTTCAGAATAAAAAAGTTTAAAAATGGGAAAAGAAAAGTGTATGGACTGTGTTTTTTTGGAAAAACCAACAGAGCATACACTTTTTTGATGGAAAAGTAAATCTGCGCTTTCGTAAAGCAACGGAGCGTGCATTCTATTGTTTCACAGGTTTTTCCGGGACGATATCAAAAGCTGCTGGATCCGGGCAACGTCAGCGTCCAGATGAATGAGAAGCGCCGGATACGTCTGGTGGAGACGGGCGTCTAAAATGGCATTGTCGACAAGAAGCCGGTTATCCTGCGTTGTATCGGCAGCAGCCAGGAAGAAGAGCAGAGGGCTGCCCCAGGAAAGCATCTCGGAAATCTGTGAGTCGGAGATCCTTTCAGCCGCGTTTGTATTGTCGTATGTGCGGCAGACACCGTAGATACGCTGGCGCGCATTCAAAAGGTCGACAAGCTGACGGCTCTGCAGGGAGCCGAACGGAACCAGAAATGCGAGGTTGTCGCAGCTGCAGGTGAGTTCCAGAAGGTCGTCCGAGTAGGTGCAGTCGGTGTCCATGAAGTCGAGGAAAAAGCTGCAGTCAGGAAATTCGCGGATAAGCCCCAGCTGTCTGGTGTCTGTGGTAATGCTCTGGGCAGGCATATGGAGACGGAACGCGTAGGTACCATTTTTCAGGGCGGCGGAGAGCTGTTCTTTTAACTGGGAGGCAGAGCTTTCCGGAGAAAGGGAGATCTCTGCAAGCCAGTGCGGATAGTCTTTTTCAGCGGTAATCTGACGGAGCCGGGAAGCGCCGCAGGTCCAGGAATTATAGCCGATATTGATGCCGAGCGTCTTGAGGGAGTCGGTATCGACGGAAGAAACCAGCTGCTTTAGCATTTCATAATAAGGACCGTCTTCGTTGAGCAGCAATCTCTGGAAGAGGGAAAAAAGCTCTTCCTGAAAACGTCCCTTGGCAAACTGACGTCCGAGGTCAGCCAGACGACGGATACTTCTGTATGGATCTTCTTTTATATTTTTGAGGCACTGGCTGACTGCAAAATCGATCAGGCCGCGGGTAATGTCATTTTTCGTCATAACGGCTCCTTTGACTGGTTGTAAGTTTATAAATAGACAAAAATCAGTTTTTTTTCTATTTTAACGTACTTATAGCTTACATGAGAACATAAAATAAAAAAATGGACAGATATTTTGAACTGTCCGAAAGTGAGACATTCAAAATGGTCTGTCCTTTTCCCGTAACAATAGAATGCCCGCAGCGCGACCTTTTATTCATGACAATAGAATGCTCGCAGAGCGTGCATTCTATTGTTGTGTACAAATTTTTTAGAGGATAGAATGCGGCGGCAGGTCAGCCAATGACTTTCCAATGTTTGTCGGCGTGGTTTAAAACCTCGCAGCCGTCAGCAGTGACTAACACAAGGTCTTCTACACGAACACCAAATTTGCCGGGCAGATAGACGCCGGGTTCGATGGAGAAGGTCATGCCCTCCTGAACCTCAGCCGAATTGCCCTGGCTGACGTCGCCGGCTTCATGGGCCTGCATGCCGATGGAGTGTCCGAGACGATGCGTGAAATATTCGCCGTATCCTGCTTCGGAGATCACGTCCCGCGCTGCCTTGTCCAGATCGCAGAAACGCACGCCTGGACGAATCAGGCTTTCCGCTTTTTCGTTGGCGCTGCGGACGAGGTCGTGGATCGCAGCGTAGTCCGGATCGGCCGTTTCGCAGAAAAAGGTACGGGTCATATCGGAGCAGTAGCCCTCTTTTTCACAGCCCATATCGATAACGATGCCGTCGCCGGGCTTTAATACGGTGTCGTCAGGCTCGTGGTGCGGGTCAGCAGCGTTTGCACCGAACGAAACTATGGTGGAAAAGCTTTCTATACATCCGGCTTCTTTATAGAGAGAGCGGATATAATCTGCACATTCCAGCTCGGTCATGCCTGCTTTGATGTGGGCGGCAGCTTTTTCGATGCAGACATCGTTTAAAAGGGACGCCTCACGCATTTTCTGACGCTCATATTCGTCCTTGATTGCGCGCTCGCCGTCGATGCAGGAGGATGCGTTTACATAGCGGACATTGGGATGATGCTCCATCAGGGCGAGCAGGAAACGTGCGGGCCAGTTTTTGTCGATACCCATGTCTACGTTGCCGTCCACCAGCCCCGCGATAACGGCAACGCCGTCGTCTGTATCGGAAAACCAGGTTTTCGGGATATCGATATCCGGGACAACAAAAAGATTATTTAAGAAAAAGCGATGCTTTCCGTCAGTGCGCAGGTACAGCGCATAGAGACGTTCGTAAGGGTCAACCCATACGCCGGTCAGATAGCGGATGCTCAAAGGATCGCTGACGATCATCTGAGTCAGACCCATTTTGGTTAAGCGGGAGCAGACATGCTCCAGCCGTGTTATATACATCTGTTCCATAGAAAAAATCTCCTTTCATGATAAGGAATGCGCCAGGGGCGCTGCGCATTTATCATAATCCTTTCGGATAGCGGATGACAAGGTATTTTTGCGAATGGCGCGAGTGAACAGTAACAAAATTCATTACAGTTCATTTGTACCATTTGCGTATAAAATCGACGGAAACCGGAAACGCTGTAAATGGCTGGCAGACAGTTCAAACGATAGGGTCGTTTCATGACTATGTCATTGCATTATATGACTATGTCATGTCTGCCATGCTATCTGAAAGGAGGCTGAAAAATGAGCAAGACACTGGATTATATCGCGTTGATCGTCGTCTTTATTGGAGCTGTCAACTGGGGACTGATCGGATTGTTCCGGCTGGATCTGGTGCGGCTGATCTTTGGGGATATGACGTGGATCAGCCGGATTATTTATGTGCTGGTCGGAATTTGCGGCATCTATTTGCTGACATTTCTGGGTAGGGTTGACCAGGAGGCGTAAGCCGTCGAAAAGTAGTCCGAACGCAGTTTCAGGGAATTTTATCGGTATGACAGGAAACAACGTTTCGGCGGTTCATTTCGCACCTGAGCATTGCAGTGTTCAGGTGCGGATGAACTGTACAGTTCACTCGCACCATTCGCGGTGACGGAACGGTTGAATCTAAAACGCAGACATAGTAAAATAAGAATGATGTCGGGGTCAAAAGCCCCCGACTTGATGCCTACGGATTGTTTCGTGCTGCGCACTTCCACAATCCTGCCCGATAGTCGCATATCGTGGGCTTATCATCCCACTTTTATGCTTCTATCGGGGCGGGTCACAAGGTCTTTCACCCACCTATGAGCAAGCTCATGTGGGCTTAGACCTTTTGACCCTGGCATCGTAAGAATACAGGGATTGCCTGGTGCAATAAAAATCTGCAGGGAAAAGCAGGAGGACAGGAATGGGAGAGACAAAGGAAGAAAAACGGGGACAATTTCAGCGTTTGGAAGGAGAAATTGCAGAAGAATCCAAACGGCTGGCGATCGCAATCGGGGGCGCGGCAATTTATTCAGCGGGCGTCAATTTGTTTATCGTACCGGCAGGATTGTACAGTGGAGGCATTATGGGTTTTGCCCAGATTGTACGAACGATTTTGGTCAGTTATCTGCATCTGCCGATTCAGAATTTTGATATCGCGGGTCTGATTTATTATGCGATCAATATTCCGGTGCTTCTGCTCGGTATGAAAGATATTGGAAAACAGTTTTTCGTAAAAACGATTTGCTGTCTGACAGCGGTGACGATATTTTTGTCGTTTATCCCGATTCCGACGGAGACGCTTTTACATAATGACATTCTGGGCAGCACGGTGATCGGTGCCCTGATGTGCGGCTTTGGCATGGGAACGGCGCTCCGGATGGGAGCATCGCTGGGCGGAACTGATATTATTGCGCTGCTTTTGATCAAATGGAAGAAAAATATCAGCGTCGGCAAGGTCAATATCATCACGAACGCCGTACTTTACGGAATCTGCCTGTTCCTGTTTGACGTCAGCACCGTGATTTATTCTCTGATCTACGCGGCGGTCAGCGCGTTTGCGGTCGATCACGAGCATTCACAGAACATTAACGTCGAGGTGCGGATTATCACGAAGCTGGACGACAAGGGACTGGAGCAGGAAATTCTGCAGAAGATGGACAGAGGAATTACTCGTCTGGAAAGCACGGGCGCTTACACGAATGAAAAGTCGAACATGCTTTACATTCTCGTGTCCAAGTACGAGGTCGGTCAGCTGAAAAACATTGTGCTCAAATACGATCCGCATGCGTTTATTGTTATGAATGAGGGCGTGACGGTTATCGGACATTATAAAAAGAAGCTGTAAAAAATGGTAAAAAATGGCATCCATGATAGAGTGGGTGCCATTTTTTACATAATAAACATGGCGGAGCAAAATAATGTTGAATTTGTACTCCGCCGGAAATCCTGTTTACTGTTTTTTTACATCTTTCTCTTCATTTTTCGGTTCGCAGGTCAGATGCATGCCGAGCTTTTTGAAGATGCCCTCATCTACAGAGGAAAGCAGGACGGAGGAATGAACCTCACATCCTTTTAAGAGCGGAACCGCATTCAGGGCGCGGGCAGCGTCCGGGCTGGTTGCAGCACTGATGGAAAGTGCGATCAGAATTTCGTCCGTATGAAGACGGGGGTTCTGGCTGCCCAGATAGTTGATCTTGAGGGTCTGGATCGGGTGGATCGCATCCGGAGATACCAGATGGATCTCATGATCGATGCCTGCAAGAATCTTTAAGGCGTTGAGCAGGCAGGCTGCGGATGCGCCGAGCAGGTCGGAGGTCTTGCCGGTCACCAGAGTGCCGTCAGGAAGCTCGATGGCAGCGGCGGGAGCGCCGGTAGCCTCTTCGCGGTTCATGGCAGCAGCGATTACCTTGCGGTCTGCAACGGTAATTCCAGCCTGCTTCATCAGAAGCTCGAGCTTGTACAAAACGGCGGGCGTGGAGTTTCCGCGCTTTAAGTCGCATAAGCAGTTGTAATAACGGCGGATGATTTCCTGTCTGGAGGCTTCCTTGCAGGCCTCATCGTCGATGATACAGTTGCCAGCCATGTTGACGCCCATATCCGTAGGGGACTTGTAAGGACATTCACCCATGATTTCTTCAAAAATAGCGCTCAGAACAGGGAAAATCTCAACGTCGCGGTTGTAGTTGACGGTGGTAACGCCGTAAGCTTCCAGATGGAACGGGTCGATCATGTTGACGTCGTTTAAATCAGCGGTAGCAGCCTCATAGGCGAGGTTGACCGGGTGCTTTAATGGCAGATTCCAGATCGGGAATGTCTCGAACTTGGCGTAGCCGGCGTTGACGCCGCGCAGATGCTCATGATACAGCTGGGAAAGGCAGGTAGCCATTTTGCCGCTGCCGGGTCCGGGTGCGGTTACGACAACGAGCGGACGGCTGGTTTCGATATAATCGTTTTTGCCGTAGCCTTCTTCACTGACGATTTTTTCCACGTTGGTCGGATAACCTTCAATAATATAGTGGATATAGCAGCGGATGCCGAGGGTTTCGAGCTTTTTGCGGAACAGGTCCGCAGCGGGCTGACCGGCATACTGTGTGATGACAACGCTTCCGACGTAAAGACCGATATTGCGGAATGCTTCTGTAAGACGCAGCACCTCGAGGTCATAAGTCAGACCGAGATCACGGCGTGTTTTGTTGGTTTCCAGCGCACTGGCGGAGATCGCGATGACGATTTCTGCCTGATCCTTTAACTGGAGCAGCATTTTTAATTTACTGTCCGGCTCGAATCCGGGCAGTACTCTGGCCGCATGATAGTCGTCGAACAACTTGCCGCCAAATTCCAGATACAGTTTATCCCCGAACATGGAAATTCGTTCGCGGATATGGGCAGACTGCATCTGCAGATACTTTTGATTGTCAAAACCGATATTCATAAGAAACTCCCTGTGTAAACTTTAGTGTAGCAGTTACTTGAAAAATCGTGACGGATTCGTCACGACAAACTCTGCCACAATTATATAACGCATTGAAAGAAAAAATCTACCGTTTCCTGAGAAAAAATCTGCAGATATTTCGCGGAAAGGAACTGACGCTTGATTTTACAGGCTCTTTCCGCTATGATTCATGACAATAGAATGCTTGCAGAGCGTGTATTCTATTGTTCATGACAATAGAATGCTTGCAGAGCGTGCATTCTATTGTTTGGTGGAAATGATGGCATAGGAATGGAGACAGAATGAAAAAAAGAATTGGAATTTTTCTGGCGGCGCTTCTGCTGCTGTCTGGCTGCGGCAGGGACAGCGGTCGGCTGAAAATGGGTGCTGCGGGACTTGGAGGAACGTATCAGGCATTTTCTGATGCGTTTGCAAAGCTGGAATCCGAGACGAACAACAGGGAGATTGAGGTGCGTACGACCGCCGGATCGGCTGCAAACCTCCGGCTTTTATCCCAGAATTATATTCAGCTCGCGATGTGTCAGGCGGATTTGCTGGAGGATGCCTGGAACGGAACCGGGCAGTTTGAGGGAACGGAGCCGATCCGTGGATTCGGGGCTGTAGCGGGCGTTTATGAAGAAGCGTGTCAGATTGTGGTGCGCGCAGACTCTGAAATTTCGACGGTGGAAGAGCTGGAAGGACACAGGGTCAGCGTCGGTGAGGAAGAGTCCGGGACGAAGCAGAACGCGCTGCAGATTCTGGCGGCATACGGCCTGAATGAAAAGCTGGTGGAGGAAGTCTCCCTGAATTACACGGAGGCTGCGAAGGAGCTGGAAAATGGCTCGATCGACGCATTTTTCTGTACGGCAGGAGCGCAGACGGCTGCAATCGCGAATCTGGCGCAGCGGACAGGAATCCGGTTCCTGAATGTTGACGGCGCTGCTGCTGCACGTTTGAAAAAGAGCTATCCGGTCTATGACAGCTGCATCATTGCGGCGGGAACCTATCCGGGACAGGAAGAGGATGTTTCGACGGTCGGCGTAAAAGCGGTCTTGCTGGCGAGTGACAGCGTTTCTGCAGAGGTGGTGGAGGAACTGACTGCGCTTTTGTTTGAGGAACAGCAGGAGCTGGATTTTGCGCTGCCGGTGGAGCTGATTACGGAAGCGGACGCTGCTGCAGACGGACTTCCGGTTCCGTTCCACAAAGGTGCAGAGCGGTATTATGAGAGCAGAGGAGAAAAGAGTGAGAATTGAACTGGATATGTATCAGACAATGGCAGTTGCAGTGCTTGCTCTGATGCTTGGAAGATATTTAAGAAAAAAGTGCTGGCTGCTGGAGCGGTTTTGTATTCCAGCACCGGTAATCGGCGGTGTTATTTTTGCAGTGGCAACGTGTATCTGCTATGTGACGGGAATTGCGGAGTTTGTATTTGATGATATTTTAAAAGAAGTATTTATGGTGTTTTTCTTTACCTCCGTAGGCTTTCAGGCAAATCTGAAGGTTCTGAAAAGCGGCGGGAAATCCATGATTATCTTTCTGGGACTGGTAATCGGTCTGATCGTGCTGCAGAACGGAACTGCGGTAGGCCTGGCGAAGTTTTTGCACCTCGATCCGTTGGTCGGCATGTGTACCGGCTCGATTCCGATGACGGGCGGACACGGTACGGCGGGTGCGTTTGGTCCCGTGCTGGAGGACTTCGGAATTTCCGGAGCGACGACGGTTTGTACGGCGGCAGCGACGTTTGGCCTGGTGGCAGGCAGCGTGATGGGCGGACCGCTCGGCGAACGGCTGGTTGAAAAGCGTAATCTTTTGAAAACGGCGATTCCTGAGGATGACAGCCTTCTGCTGGAAGAAGATAAAAAACATGAACGCCATGTAAAACAGTATCCGGCTGCATTCTTTCAGCTGGTTCTGGCGATGGGAATCGGAACGGTACTGTCTCAGGTTTTATCGATGACAGGAATGACATTTCCGATTTATATCGGCGCGATGATCGTAGCCGCCGTGCTGCGGAATCTGAGTGAATACACTGGGAAATTTCCTATCTATATGGGAGAAATCAATGGCATCGGTGGTATCAGTCTTTCCATGTTCCTTGGTTTGGCGATGATTACGCTGAAGCTGTGGCAGCTGGCGGAGCTGGCTGTGCCGATGCTCCTGTTGCTGTCAGGACAGGTGCTTTTGATGTTTCTGTACACTTATTTTGTAGTGTTTAGCGTCATGGGAAAAGACTATGATGCTGCGGTTATTTGTTCCGGTACCTGCGGTTTCGGTATGGGGGCTACGCCGAATGCGATGGCAAATATGCAGGCAGTGTGTGAAAAATATGTGCCGTCTGTAAAGGCATATCTGCTGATCCCGATTGTGGGCAGCCTGTTTGCGGATTTTATCAACAGCCTTGTCATTACGCTGTTTATCAATTTCCTGTAAAGCAAGGGGGAGAAATGATGTTTTGGGAAAAAAGAAAAGAAAAAGCGGCAAAATACAAAGTGGAAAATGAAAATTTGGCAGTTCCGGAGATTCACTTAAAAGGAGATGACGACGCAGACCCTGCAGAGGTGTGCGGAGAGGATCAGGATATCGTTTATGAAAATGTGGCGGTTCCGGAAATCCATATCGGTAAAAAGCGCGTTTGAGCCGTAGAGCAGAATTCTATTTTAGACTTTGCGTATTGATTTATCCTATCGGAATGTCTATAATTATGGTACTATCGTGGCTTCCATGCATGAAGCGGACGAAAAGAAAGGTTAAATCGAATGGATAATAATATGAACCCGTTTAACGGCGGAAATGGAAATGGTTCCGGCAACGGATCCCAGGGACCGAACGGTTCCGGAGGATCAGGACAGAACAATCCGAGGCGGACGAGCCTGATCCTGTTGGCGATTGCAGCGATTGTGACGTTGATTTCCATGAGTCTGTTTATGCGGATGATCAATAATGCAACCAATCAGGAAATCACCTATGGAAAATTTCAGGAGCTGGTAGAAAGCGGCAAGGCGGCAGAGGTTACCTGGGATGACGATACGATTTATCTCAAACTGCAGCAGACAAACCAGAAGACACTGTTTTCTGCGATGCCGGAGGTAACCTATTATACCGGTAAGGCACAGTCGGATGATGCATTGACGGCGTACTTAAAAGAATATAAGGTTGCAAGCTACGGCAAGGATGTTCCGGACAGCTCCGGACTGATTTTGACGATGATCCTGACCTATGTGCTTCCGATTGTCGTTATGTGGCTGCTTTTAAGTCTGCTGTTTCGGCGGATGGGCGGAGGCGGCCCGATGGGCGTCGGCAAGAGCAACGCAAAGGTTTATGTACAGAAAGAAACCGGAATCACGTTTAAGGATGTAGCAGGCGAGGACGAAGCAAAGGAGTCGCTGCAGGAGGTTGTCGATTTCCTGCACAATCCGCAGCGCTATGTGAAGATCGGCGCAAAGCTGCCCAAGGGTGCGCTGTTAGTCGGCCCTCCCGGTACCGGAAAGACGCTTCTTGCAAAGGCAGTAGCCGGAGAGGCGAAGGTCCCGTTCTTTTCGCTGACCGGTTCCGATTTTATCGAGCTGTACGTCGGTGTCGGCGCATCGCGTGTGCGCGACCTGTTTAAAGAAGCGACGAAAAATGCGCCCTGTATCATCTTTATTGATGAGATTGATGCAATCGGCAGAAGCAGAGATTCCAAATACGGCGGCGGAAATGAAGAGCGTGAGCAGACGCTGAACCAGCTGCTTTCCGAGATGGATGGTTTTGATACTTCGAAGGGAATTCTGGTTCTGGGGGCGACCAACCGTCCGGAGATTCTGGACAAGGCACTGCTGCGTCCGGGACGATTTGACCGCCGGATTATCGTAGATAAGCCCGATTTAAAGGGACGCGTAGAGATCCTCAAGGTGCACGCCAAAGACGTCAAGATGGACGAAACGGTTGATTTCGATGCAATTGCGCTCGCGACGAGCGGCGCGGTCGGCTCTGACCTTGCCAATATGATCAACGAGGCTGCGATCAATGCAGTCAAAGAGGGCAGGGAATATGTCTGCCAGAAGGATCTGTTTGAAGCGGTCGAGCAGGTACTGGTCGGCAAGGAGAAAAAAGACCGGATCATGAGCGCGCAGGAGCGTAAGATCGTATCTTATCATGAAGTAGGTCATGCGCTGATTGCGGCATTGCAGAAAAATTCCGAGCCCGTGCAGAAGATCACGATCGTGCCCCGTACGATGGGGGCTCTTGGTTATGTCATGCATGTGCCGGAAGAAGAAAAGTATTTAAACACCGAGGCGGAAATCCATGATATGCTGGTCGGCTATCTGGGCGGCCGTGCGGCGGAAGAAATTGTATTTGATACGGTAACGACAGGCGCTTCGAACGATATCGAGCAGGCGACCGGTCTGGCACGCTCTATGGTAACCCGTTTCGGTATGAGCAAAAAGTTCGGTTTGATTGGGCTGGAATCCGTAGAAAGCCAGTATCTGGACGGCAGGACGGTTTTAAACTGCTCCGATGCGACGGCGGCTGAGATCGATCAGGAAGTCATGCGTATCCTGAAAGAATGTTATCAGGAAGCGCTGGATCTGCTGTCCGCAAACCGTGAGGTGATGGATCAGCTGGCGGCGCATCTGATTGAAAAAGAGACGATCACCGGCAAGGAATTCATGCGGATCTACAGACAGGTCAAGGGACTGCCGCAGGAAGAACCGGAGCAGACTGCCGGCGCGCAGATGAAGGCGGCAGAGCAGACTGCAGACGCAGAGAACCCGAGCCAGTCCGATTCAGGAAACAGCTATGGCACAGCGCCTGCATCGGGCACAGACACCGAAGCGCAGCCGCAGTCTTCCACGCCGAAGCCATGGGAAGAGTTCGCACGCCAGCAGCAGGAAAGAGAAGACAGCTTCTTCTCGGGAGATACACAGCAGCCGGCGGATACATCTGATGCCGAACAGAGCCAGGAACAGGATAAGCCCTGGATTCCTCCGACACCGAAGCCGGAGAATAAAGGCCCGGTAGGACGTTTTTCAGGAGCCGCCCTTCCGGACGACGAGAAGAAATAGGGAAGCTCATCGTAAATGCTATACACGAAGTGTTATGCGTGGCGGCAGAACCGGAGTGAAAGAGAGTTTGTCAGGGACTATGGAAACATAGTCCCTGCTGTATTAGAAGGGGAGAACGCGACATGTTTGTAATAGAAGAAGAGCTGAAAAAACTGCCGCAGAAGCCCGGTGTGTATCTGATGCACGACGCACAGGACAATATCATTTATGTCGGCAAGGCGATTCGCCTGCGCAGCAGAGTGCAGTCGTATTTCCGTGAGAAAATTAACCGCGGACCACAGATTGAAAAGATGGTAACGCAGATCGCCCGGTTTGAATATATTGTGACGGATTCGGAGCTGGAAGCTCTGGTTCTGGAAAACAATCTGATCAAGGAACACAATCCGAAATATAACACACTGCTCAAGGATGATAAAACCTATCCCTATATTAAGGTCACAGTCGGGGAGGCATATCCGCGCGTGCAGTTTTCCAGACTGATGAAAAAGGACAAATCGAAGTATTTCGGGCCGTTTACCTCTGCGGCGGCGGTCAAGGATACGATCGAGCTATTAAATAAGCTGTTCAAACTGCGTACCTGTAACCGGGTACTGCCGCGGGACTGTGGGTTGGAACGCCCGTGCTTAAATTATCACATCGGGCAGTGTATGGCTCCGTGTCAGGATTATGTGAGCCGCGAGGAGTACCGGGCACATGTGGACAAGGCGCTGGAGTTTTTAAACGGCAATTATAATATGATTTTAAACGATCTGCAGAAAAAAATGGAAGAAGCGGCGGAGGCCCTGGAATTCGAGGAAGCTGCCCGGTACCGCGATCTGTTCAACAGCGTAAAGCAGGTGTCCCAGAAGCAGAAAATCACGGACAGCGACGGGGAGGACAAGGACATCATTGCGCTGGACAAAGACGGAAGCGACGCAGTGGTACAGGTGTTTTTTGTGCGTGGAGGCAAGCTGATCGGGCGCGAGCATTTTTATATGACGCATGTGGAGGATTCGGATAAGGCGCAGATTCTGCTGGATTTTGTGAAACAGTTTTACGCCGGAACACCGTTCGTACCGCGGGAATTGATTTTACAGAAAGAAATAGATGACATACCGGTATTGGAAGAATGGCTGACCGCACGCAGGGGCGCGAGGGTATATATCCGCGTGCCGCGGAAGGGACAGAAGGAAAAGCTGGTGGAGCTTGCGGAAAAAAATGCAAAGCTCGTCCTGGAAAAAGACCGGGAGCGAATTGCGCGCGACGAGGCGCGTACGGTCGGTGCGGTGCGGCAGATCGCACAGCTGCTGGATTTACCGATGCTCGACCGGATGGAGGCGTTCGATATTTCCAACATCAGCGGCTTTGAAAATGTCGGCTCGATGGTCGTTTATGAAAAGGGAAAGCCCAAGCGCAGCGATTACCGAAAATTCAAAATCAAAACGGTAGCAGGACCGGATGACTATGCCTGCATGCGCGAGGTTCTGACGAGACGCTTTGAACACGGCTTAAAAGAGACGAAAGAGCTGGAAGAAAAAAATCTGTCCGGGGAGTTCGGAAGCTTTGCACGGTTTCCGGACCTTTTGCTGATGGACGGCGGACGCGGGCAGGTCAACATCGCGCAGCAGGTGCTGGACGAGCTGCATTTAAACATTCCGGTCTGCGGCATGGTAAAGGATGACAACCATCGGACGAGAGGACTTTATTTTCACAATGTGGAGCTGCCGATCGACCGTAATTCTGAAGCCTTCAAGCTGATTACAAGAGTGCAGGACGAGGCGCACCGGTTTGCAATCGAATACCACAGGTCACTGCGCAGCAAGGATCAGGTCAAGAGCGTGCTGGATGAAATCCCGGGCGTGGGCCCTGCGCGGAGAAAGGCGCTGATGAAAAGCTTTCCATCGATTTATGAGATCCGGGACGCGACGGCAGAGCAGATTGCGATGCAGGCAGATTTGCCAATGTCCGTGGCGGAAGAAATCTATGAATTTTTTCATAACCACCAAGAGGAAGATTGCCGAGAATAATGATCTGTGATAAAATAAAACAAAGTATGGCATAAAAACAGAGTTTCTGATGTCAGGAACTACTGTCTGCATGTCCTGGAAAAGAGAGGATGGATTATGGCAAGCATCAGTTTAATGAAGATTGCAGAAAAAATGAAGCTGGAAAATCTGACTCCTGAAATCAACCTGAAGGGGATTAAGGTTACGTTGCCGGATATCAACCGACCGGCACTTCCTATGGCGGGCTATTTTGAACACTTTGAGGCGACCCGTCTGCAGGTGATTGGATTCGTAGAATACTCTTATGTTAAGAGAATGTCGGAAAAAGAAGAGAAGGAGATGCTGGAGAAGCTTTTGGATTACCCGATTCCCGGCATTATTTTCTGTCGTGAACTGCATCCGGATGAGCTGTTTCGGCAAATTGCCATTGAAAAAGGCGTTCCGCTTCTGATGACCAAGCGTGCGACGAGTTCGTTTACGGCAGAGCTGATCCGTTGGCTGAATGTCAAGCTGGCACCCTGCATTTCTGTTCACGGCGTACTGGTTGACGTATATGGCGAAGGCGTCCTGATTACAGGCGAGAGCGGAATCGGTAAATCCGAGGCGGCGCTTGAGCTGATTAAGAGAGGACACCGTCTGGTAACGGACGATGTTGTAGAGATCCGCAAGGTCAGTGAGGAAACACTGGTCGGAACTGCACCGGATATCACAAAGCACTTTATCGAGCTGCGCGGTATTGGTATTGTGGACGTCAAGGCGCTGTTCGGTGCTTCGAGTGTCCGCGAGACACAGAATATCGACCTCGTAATCCGTCTGGAAGAGTGGGACAAGGACAGAGAATACGACCGTCTCGGACTGGAAGAGGAATATACGGAATATCTGGGCAACAAGGTTGTCTGCCACAACATTCCGATCCGTCCCGGCAGAAACCTGGCAATTATTTGCGAAGCGGCAGCTGTCAATCACAGACAGAAAAAGATGGGATACAATGCAGCGCAGGAGCTGTATACAAGAGTCCAGAATTCCCTTGCACGTAAGCGGAATGAGGACGAGGATGAGGACTAAAGCGGTCAGGCATATCGAAATGTTCGGAATGAAAGCAATAGTGCTCCGTACAGCGATGCAGCTGGCGGATCGTACAAAAGAGTAAGGCATCATCATAGATCAGACAGCTGAAAAGCTTTTTGAAAATACGCGAGAAGCGGGAGGAAGATAAAATGGGTAAGTATTGTTTTGGTGTAGATGTAGGAGGAACGACAGTAAAGCTTGGTCTTTTTAACACCAATGGCGATCTGCTGGAAAAGTGGGAAATCCCTACAGTGACAGAGGATAACGGCAAAGCGATTCTGCCGGACTGTGCAAAGAGCATCCTGAAAAAAATGGATGAGCGTGAAATGGACCGTACAGAGGTAGTCGGCGTCGGCATCGGTGCACCGGGCCCCATCGACTCTGAGGGCACACTTTATGGTGCAGTCAATCTTGGCTGGGGAACCATGAGCCTGAAAAAAGAGCTGCAGACACTTTTAAATATGCCGGTAGAAGCTGGTAATGACGCCAACGTAGCAGCACTGGGCGAGGCCTGGCAGGGCGGCGCAAAGGGGTATGAGGATGTCGTTGTAGTAACCCTGGGAACCGGTGTTGGCGGCGGTATTATCATCAACGGTAAGATGGTTGCCGGTGCAACCGGAGCCGCAGGCGAGATCGGACATATGCATGTCAATGATGATGAGACAGAGCCTTGTAATTGCGGCAACTGCGGATGCCTGGAGGAATATGTTTCCGCAACGGGTATTGTCCGTATGGCAAAGCGTAAGCTGGCAGAGGATGACCGTCCGAGCATAATGCGCAAGGACGACCTGAGTGCAAAGGACGTATGGGATGCGGTTAAAGCAGGAGATACGGTAGCAATCGAGGTCGCAGAGGACTTTGGCTGGTATCTGGGCAAGGCGATGGCGCTGGTTGCCAATGTTTCCAACCCGGAGATCTTCGTAATCGGCGGCGGTGTTTCCAAAGCCGGCAATGTGCTGCTGGATTACATTCAGAAATATTACCAGAAATATGCGTTCAAGGGCTGCCGCGGCGCACTGTTTACCCTGGCAACTCTGGGCAATGACGCTGGTATTTACGGCGCTGCCAGACTGGTATTGAAGTAATACCGGTATCATCTGCAAAAGATCCGCATAAAATAACAACGTATCCGGCGCAAAGCCGGAGCAGAAGGGCTGGTCAGGACATTTGAGTGACAGATTAAATGAAATTCTGCCGAAAGAGCGGATTTTAACAGAAGAACAGATGGACAGGCATACGACATTCCGGACAGGCGGTCCTGCGCGCTATTTTCTTGTGATTGAGACGAGGAAAGAGCTGGCGCAGGTGCTTGCCTGGCTGCAGGAAGAGGCGCTGCCGTGGTTTTTGCTCGGAAACGGAAGTAACCTTTTGGTGGGTGACCGGGGCTACCGCGGCGCGATCCTGCATCTGGCGGGGGAATTTTTAAAAACTGAAATCGACGAAGCTACGATCCGATGCGGCGCAGGCGCGATGCTTTCCGCTGTATCAAGAAGCGCGATGGAAGCAGGGCTGACCGGATTGGAATTTGCATCGGGAATCCCCGGAACGATTGGCGGAGCAGTCCGGATGAACGCGGGCGCTTACAACGGTGAGATTGCGGGTGTGACAGAGTCGGTAGAGGTGATGGAACCGGATGGCAGATGTCGTGTATACAACAGGGAAGAAATGGCGTTCGGCTATCGCACGAGCATTGTAAAAACAAAGCCCTGTGTGGTGCTCAGCACTGTTTTAAAGCTGCAAAAAGGCGACCGAAGCGAAATTTCTGCTACGATGCAGGGGCTTTCTGCAAAGCGTCGGGAAAAACAGCCGCTGGAATATCCGAGTGCGGGCAGTACGTTTAAACGTCCGGAGGGATATTTTGCAGGCAAGCTGATTATGGATGCCGGACTTGCCGGAGCGTGCGTCGGCGGCGCACAGGTTTCCGAAAAGCACTGCGGTTTTGTCATCAACCGAAAAAATGCGACGTCTGCGGACGTGGCGGGACTAATTCAGAAAGTCACAGAAACAGTGCAGGAAAAATTCGGCGTAACGCTGGAGCCGGAAGTGATTTTCCTGGGAGATTTTGAAAAATGAGATTTGTAATGGTAACCGGCATGAGCGGCGGCGGCAAAAGCACCGCGATGCGACTGCTGGAGGATATGGGATACTATTGTGTGGACAATCTGCCGATCCAGCTGATCGACAAGTTCGTTGAGCTTTTGTCCACACCGAATACGGAAATAACAAAAGTTGCTATCGGCGTGGACGTCCGCACGGATCAGTCCTTTGCCAGGGTAGAAAAAACACTTTCCTGTTTAAGACAAAACGGTATGGTGTTCGAAGTTCTTTTTATGGACGCTTCTGATGCAGTGCTTGTGAAACGTTATAAAGAGAGCCGACGGATGCATCCACTGTGTTCAGCAGAAAATCCGAGAATCGAAGACGGAATTGAAAAAGAAAGGAAAATCCTGCAGCAGGTTAAGAAGGATGCAGACTATGTGATTGACACGTCCAAGCTGCTGACCCGGGAGCTGAAAGAGGAGCTGGATCGGATTTTTGTAAAAAATGAAGAGTACAGCAGTCTGATGATCAATATTCTTTCTTTTGGCTTCAAGCATGGAATCCCGGCAGATGCGGATCTGGTATTTGATGTCCGTTTCCTGCCGAATCCTTTTTATATAGATGAATTGAAATATCTGACCGGCAACGACAGGGGCGTTCAGGATTATGTCATGAGCTTCCCGGAGGCGGGGATTTTTCTGGACAAGCTGACAGATCTGCTGCGATTTTTGATTCCAAATTATATTAAAGAAGGCAAATACCAGCTGGTGGTGGCGATCGGCTGCACCGGCGGCAAACATAGGAGCGTAACGCTGGCCAATGAGCTTTATAGAAAGCTTCGCAACAGGGAAGCCAAGTATGGAGTATCTTTGAGCCACAGGGATATTTAAGGATATTTCATATGTCATTTTCATCGGGAGTAAAAGAAGAGCTGTATCGGCACATCAGTCCGGCAAGGCACTGCCAGCTGGCGGAGCTGGCAGCACTTCTCCATTTTAACGGCAGCATCGGCGTCGGTACGACGGGGACTTTTCTGCAGATTCATGCGGAAAATGCGCTCGTTGTGAGAAAATGCTTTACATTATTACAGAAAACATTTAATATAAGTACGGAAACCCGTGTACAACAGGAAAATCAGCAAACCGGATATTTCTGTCGGATAGATGACCCGGAACTGATCCTCAGGATTCTGCAGGGGATCAAATTTTTGGATCAGACAGGCAGCCCGACGTTCGGTGAGGAGAGCCTACAGGATGGTTTACGATGTCCGGTGAGCAGGCTTTTAATCCGAAATTCCTGTTGCCAGAGAGCGTTTTTACGAGGCGCGTTTCTGGCAGCCGGTTCGATGAGCAATCCCGGGAAAGGATATCATCTGGAAATTGTATGCAGCAGACCGCTGCAGGCACAGCAGATTCTGGAGATTTTGACCGAGTTCGAGATCGAAGGGCGGATTGTTCAGCGGAAAAAGTATTATGTGGTTTACATAAAAGAAGGAGCCGGAATTTCGGATTTTCTGAATGTGGTTGAGGCGCATGTGGCGCTGATGGAATTTGAAAATTCCAGGATCGTCCGGGAAGTCCGCAATACGGTAAACAGGCGCGTCAATTGCGAAACTGCCAATATTACCAAGACGGTGACAGCGGCGGCGAGGCAGGTTGACGATATTCTTTTTTTGCAGCAAAAATATGGATTTGAAAAATTGCCGGTGAGCTTGCGTCAGATGGCTGAAGTACGTCTGGAGTATCCCGAAGCACCGCTTAAGGAGCTGGGGATGTATCTGGATCCTCCGGTTGGAAAATCGGGCGTAAATCATCGTTTGCGGAAATTATGTGAACTGGCGGATGCCATGAGGTCTTAAAAGGAGGAGTTTTATTATGAAACAGAAAACTGTGGAAGTAAAGCTGAAGCAGGGGCTTGAGGCTCGCCCGGCAGCAATGCTGGTGCAGGTTGCAAGCAAGCATGCCAGCAATATTTATCTGGAGTCTGAAGGCAGAAAAGTGAACGCGAAGAGCATCATGGGAATGATGAGCCTTGCGCTTGCACCCGGCGAAAAGGTAACCGTGATTGCAGACGGAACGGATGAAGACGACGCGATTTTCGGAATGGAAAATTATTTAAGCAGCGCGGCAGAATAAAGAAAACGAAAGGGTGTCCACCGGAAAGTGGCTGCCCTTTTTCTTTTTTTCAGAGTAAGATTGAAAAATAAAATTTTTCAATTGCGGGATTTGTGTCTGCGCGTACTTGATACAAACACGACATGCGCAAAAAAACGTGCGCAGAAAGGAGGGAAAGGATGGACGACAAAAAGCTTCTTTTTATTTATAATCCCAGGGCGGGAAAAGGACAGATCCGGAATAATCTGCTGGATATCATTGATACGTTCGTTAAGGCAGGCTATGTCGTGACAGCAAGACCGACTCAGTATGCAGGGGAAGCCGTAGAGCTTGCGGCAGACAGAACGGCAAAATATGACCTCGTGGTATGCAGCGGCGGAGACGGCACATTGGATGAGGTGGTGACCGGCATTATGAAGAGTGTTCGACGCCGCCCGATCGGGTATATTCCCGCAGGCAGCACAAACGATTTTGCCCAGAGCCTGAATATTCCGAAAAACATGGCTGAGGCTGCTAAAATCGCAGTCAGCGGCAGAATGTTTGCCTGCGATGTCGGTTCCTTTAACGAAAAAACCTTTGTTTATATTGCGGCCTTCGGACTTTTTACGGAGGTATCCTATGAAACCAGTCAGGATGTCAAAAACGTGCTGGGGCACATGGCGTATCTGCTGGAGGGCATGAAAAAGCTCCGGGATATCAAATCCTACCACATGAAAATTACGACGCAGGACACTGTCATCGAGGACGATTTTCTGTATGGAATGATTACGAATTCTGTTTCGGTCGGAGGATTTAAGGGAATCACCGGAAAATATGTGGATTTAAGCGATGGAATGTTTGAGGTGACGCTCGTAAAGGTTCCGCGCAGCCTGGACGAACTCAATCAGACGCTTGCTGCCCTGGCACAGCGCGATATCGACACGGCACAGATGTATTGCTTTAAAACCTCCTGGCTGAAGGTGGAGACAGAGGAAGAGGTTGCGTGGACGCTGGACGGCGAATTCGGCGGCAGGCACACAGAAATCGTCATCGAAAATCAGAAGCAGGCGCTGCATATCATGGTGCCGGGAGAAGAAAAAGAAGCGCAGTGAAAGCTACTGATTTAGTGGAAAAAGTGGAAAAAGAGGAAAAAAATGCGTATGCCGTATTTCTTTTTTGAAAAAGATAGGGTATAATAGCATCGGTTAGATAATAATTTTATTTCTATGGAGGTAAATAAGATGTTAGTATCTGCTACAGAAATGCTGAACAAAGCAAAAGCTGGCCATTATGCAGTTGGTCAGTTCAACATCAACAACCTGGAATGGACAAAGGCTATCCTGCAGACAGCTCAGGAGCTGAACTCCCCTGTAATCCTTGGTGTATCCGAGGGCGCAGGCAAGTATATGACCGGCTACAAGACCGTTGTAGGCATGGTTAACGGTATGCTCGAAGAATTGAACATCACCGTTCCCGTTGCTCTGCATCTGGATCACGGCTCATACGACGGCTGCTACAAGTGTCTGGAAGCTGGCTTCTCTTCCATCATGTTCGATGGCTCTCATTACCCGATCGACGAGAACGTTGAAAAGACCACTGAGCTGGTTAAGGCTGCTCATGAAAAGGGCGTTTCCATCGAGGCTGAGGTTGGTGCAATCGGCGGCGAAGAAGACGGCGTTGTAGGTATGGGCGAATGCGCAGATCCCAACGAGTGCAAGAGAATCGCTGATCTGGGCGTAGACTTCCTGGCAGCTGGTATCGGCAATATCCACGGCAAATATCCTGCAAACTGGAAGGGTCTGTCTTTCGAAACTCTGGATGCTATCCAGCAGCTGACTGGTGAGCTTCCTCTGGTTCTTCACGGCGGCACAGGTATCCCGGCTGACATGATCAAGAAAGCAATCTCCCTTGGCGTTGCTAAGATCAATGTTAACACCGAGTGCCAGCTTGCATTTGCTGCAGCTACCAGAAAGTACATCGAAGAAGGCAAAGACGAGCAGGGCAAGGGTTATGACCCTCGTAAGCTGCTGGCTCCTGGCTTCGAAGCGATCAAGGCTACTGTAAAAGAAAAAATGGAACTGTTCGGTTCTGTAGACAAGGCTTGAGCATCAGCCGAGTAACAGATCATTCAAACAGATCAATCAGGACGGTCGGAATCTTCCGACCGTCCTTTTTTATCGTATAGGAAATTTCGTTTCCATACGATAAAAAAGGCACCGCGAGGACACATAAGCGGCGTTCATTTTTTATTCATATTTCTTTAACGGAATGTTTTTCTGCCCATCACGGTTTCGTCACTTTCCGTTTTTATACTAAAACCATAAGATACAGCAAGCCAATCAATGACAGTAACACAACTTTTCAAATAGCTTTTTCATAATAAATGCCAGGCGACATCGGGTTGCCTGGCATCCTCCCTTTTCTGGGGTGTTTTTCACAAATAAGTGTTGGAGCAGAACAGATATCAATAAAGCGTTCCATGCGTGTCGCATTCCGCAACCTTTCGGAATACGCGGGGGACCTGCGTAAATCGCAGCTTGAACTGACGGTACACTCATGTTAAGATAGCGAAAGAAGCTTTTGCAGCGGATGGTGGAAAGCGTTCGGAGCGTGGCAGTTTGACAGAAAAAGGATGGAAAGGAACGGGTAGACAAAATGAAGATGCGTGCAGAACAAAAGACAGCGGTAAAAAACAGCATCGGAAGGCTTGTGTTCGTTGCGCTGTCGGTACTGTTACAGGTTATATGGATTTGCGTACAGGCGATGAAATTAAACCGATATTCGACATGGATTTCGGTTGCGACCAGCGTGCTTACGCTGGTTGTCGTGATCCTGCTTTATGGCCGCAGGACAAATGCAGCGTTTAAAATGCCCTGGATTATCCTGATTCTGGCGTTTCCGGTGCTGGGCCTCGGCATGTATCTGTTGTTTGGACGCAAAGAAGCGACGCGGTTGGTACGGGAGCGGTTTGAGCGGATTGATCAGAGTCTGGACGGGCTGCTGATTCAGGACAAAGCGGTTCGGATAAAGCTGCAGCAGACGGACCGGATGGCGGCGAATGAAGCAGCGTATATCTGGAACTATGCGAAATATCCGATTTATCAGAATACGGATGTCGTTTTTTATAAAGAGGCGTCGGAGGGGATTGAAGCTCAGAAGCAGGCGCTGAATCAGGCAAAGCAATTTATTTTTATGGAATACCATGCGATTGAGGATAAGCAGTCGTTTGGGGAGTTAAAAGAAATTCTTGCACGGAAAGCAAAAGAAGGCGTGGAGGTTCGTCTCTTTTATGACGATATCGGAAGCATCGGATTTATCAATACGGATTTCATTCAGCGAATGGAAGCGGAAGGCATTCAGTGTCGCGTGTTTAACCGTCTGATGCCGGTTTTAAACGTTTTTATGAACAACCGCGATCATAGAAAGATTACCGTAATCGATGGGAAAATCGGTTTTACGGGCGGATATAATCTGGCGGACGAATATTTTAACATCACGCATCCATATGGTTACTGGAAGGATACCGGCGTCCGGCTGGAAGGGGATGCAGTGCGCAGCCTGACTGTGATGTTTCTGGAAATGTGGAATGCGATTAAATATACGGATACAGACTATACACCGTATTTTCCGCAGGATGGCGCGCAGCCGCATGAGGCGGGTTTGGCGGGCAGCGCGGCGGATAGGGGCGTTGGTGCTGCGCAGTCGGATGCGAATATTGCAGCGGACAGCGCCTCCGGCTTCGTTCAGCCGTATGCAGACAGCCCGCTGGACGGCGAGCCGGTGGGAGAAAATGTGTACATGGGCGTTGTAAAGGCGGCTTCCGAATATGTTTATTTCACAACGCCGTATTTGATTATCAGCGATGAGATGAGCAGGGAGCTGTGTCTGGCAGCGAAGCGCGGTGTGGATGTGCGGATTGTTACGCCGGGCATCCCGGACAAAAAGCTCGTCTATCGGGTAACGCGCTCCTATTATGCACAGCTGGCGTCTGCGGGTGTGCGGATTTTTGAGTATACACCGGGCTTTCTCCACGCAAAGCAGTGCGTCAGTGACGATGTGACAGCGACGGTCGGCACGATCAACCTGGATTACAGAAGTTTGTATTTCCATTTTGAAAATGGCGTTTTTCTGCATCGATGTGAGGCTGTGCAGAAGGTACGAGAGGATTTTGAAGATATTTTCCCGGTGTGCAGGGAAGTGACAGAGCAGTATGCGGAGAAGCAGTCGGCGGCGATGAAGTTTGGACAGTGCGTCCTGCGTCTGATTGCACCGCTGCTGTAATATAAAAAAGAATGTGCCTTGGCACATTCTCGCGCCGAGGCGCGGTTGCTTCGGCAACCATCTACCCTTGCGCCGAGTGCGCATCCTCGCGGAGCGTTTATTATCGTATGGAAACGAAGATTCCTATACGATAAAAAGCGGCGTACCCGAAAAGGGCACGCCGTAACCTGTGAAGGGTCTTATCTTTCTTTGAGTTTGTTCGGTTCCGGGTAATCTACGCCGAAGGTATCGACGGTCATGGTTTTGATTCTCTGATCCTGCAGCGGACGGTCTGCGTAGTTTGTAGCAGTTTTGGCAATTGCATTGACAGTTTCCATGCCTTCAATGATTTTACCAAATGCAGCGTACTCACCGTCCAGATGGGGAGAGGTCTTATGCATGATGAAAAACTGGCTGCCTGCGGAATCCGGGATCATGGTACGCGCCATGGAAAGAACGCCCTCTGTATGTTTTAAGTCGTTTTGGAAGCCATTGGACTTGAACTCGCCTTTGATGCAGTAGCCGGGGCCGCCGCAGCCGGTTCCTTCCGGATCCCCGCCCTGAATCATGAAGTTCTGGATAACGCGGTGGAAAATAACGCCGTCATAGAAATGTTTCTTGATCAGGCTGATGAAGTTGTTGACGGATTCGGGAGCAATATCAGGATAAAGCTCCGCTTTCATGATGCTGCCGTCTTCCATAGTGATAGTTACGATAGGATTTTTCTGTGCCATCATAAATACCCGCAGCCCGGTATTCGGGCTGTTGTTTCCTTTCTCTTTATGCTGGTATCTATTGTAATGGAAAAGTTTTGGGAAGTAAAGAGATGATCAGAAAATGGACCGATCGGGATGCCGTCGTCTGGCTGTCAGATGAAAAAAAAGAGATCGAGTGCCTGAAAGCTGCCGGGCAGTGCTGTGTGTATGTGATAACAGAGCAGAACCGGGATAAAGCTGCGCCGAAGACGCGGTGGTGCCTGGAGCTGGATAGTGGGCAGGACGACCTGGATGCACAGTGGCTCTACCGCGTGTGGCAGCGGCACGAAGGGATTGCGTGGGAAATTGCACGGACAAAACGTCTGATACTGCGGGAAATGACGGAGGCAGATCTGGACGCATTATATGAAATACAGTCGGGAGAAGACGATTCACCGTTTCTGGAACCGCTGTTTGAGGACCGGGGCAGGCAGCTTGCGCAGATTCGGGATGAAATCCGGTACCAGTACGGATTTTATGAATTTGGTATCTGGATAGTCGAGCTGGCAGAAAGCCATACTGTAATCGGCCGCGCCGGACTGCAGCTTAGAGACGGTTATGAAGAGCCGGAGCTTGGTTTCGTAATTGCGCCTGCGTACCGCGGACATGGTTATGCGCAGGAAGCATGTGAAGCCGTGCTGCAGGTTGCCGGGGAAGAGCTGTTTTTTGAGACAATCCGGGCAGTTGTGCACCGGGACAATGAAAAATCCCTCAGATTGTGCAAAAAGCTCGGTTTTATAGTGGATAACAAGGCGGAAAAAGATGAGAACCCGTGGATATTTTTGAAAAAAAGTTTAAAATAGAGACAATCTGTAGCGAACGGGCGAGACAGAGGATCAGACGGCGGATGGCAATCCAAAGGAAAGAGGAACATCATGATACAGAAAGAGAAGCTGGTGCAGTTTTACTTCTCCCAGTATAGAGACAGCGCGATGGCGCTGAAAAAGAAAAACAATGACGGAAAAAAGACGTATGAGCAGCGGATCGGGCGTCTGATTACAGAAATGCAGCGCACGAAAACCGGAAAGCTGACGCAGCCGCATCTGGAGGAATATCACAGACAGATCCGGAATATGGCGTATTATGCGTTAAAACAGAAAAATCAGTACGCAATCATGCAGATCAGAGATATTCTAATGCCGGAGCTGGTGCGGCTGGATATCGGTACGCTGCGGGAGGAGGAGCAGGAGCTGGTGACGAGCCGGCTGCTGGAATATCTGAGAACCGAGCGTCCGGGTGAAATCTGCCAGCATCCAATGCGCAGCATTCTGAAAAATTTTGCGGAAAACGGAATCCGTTCCCAGATTATTGATATGGTTCCAACGCGGCCGGAAATGGAATTCCCGCGCGCACTGGAAATGAAGCGGCATTTCATTTTGCATGTAGGACCGACAAACTGCGGTAAAACCTATCAGGCGCTGCAGCGTCTGCGCACGGCGTACAAGGGCATTTATTTGGGTCCGCTGCGTCTGCTGGCGCTGGAGGTTTACGAAAAGATGCGGGAATCCGGTGTCCCCTGTACGATGCTGACGGGCGAAGAGCGGATTTATGAGGAAAACAGCAGAGTGATTTCCTCGACGGTGGAAATGCTTGACATCGATCAGGTTTATGATGTGGCAGTCATCGATGAGGCGCAGATGATCGCAGATTCCGACCGCGGACATTCCTGGACACGTGGGATTCTCGGCATTCAGTGCCCGGAAATCCATATCTGCATGAGCCCCGCGGCACAGAAGGTGGTGACACATCTCATTGAGCTGTGCGGTGATACCTTTGAAATCCGCAGTTATGAGCGAAAAACCGAGCTGGTCTGCGAAGAAGAGCCATTTGATTTTCCGGATGATGTAAGAGCAGGAGACGCACTGATCGTCTTTACCAAGCGGGCAGTACTGGATATTGCCGGAAGACTGGAACGACAGGGGATTCGGACGAGTGTGATCTACGGCAGTCTGCCGCCGGAAATCCGCAGACGCCAGATCCGGATGTTTTCAGCCGGGGAGACACGAGTGGTCGTTTCCACAGATGCGATTGGAATGGGACTCAATTTACCTGTGCGGCGGATCGTTTTTGTGCAAACAGAGAAGTTTGACGGAAAAGAGACGAGACCGCTGAAAACAGAGGAAATCCGTCAGATCGCCGGGCGAGCGGGACGGTTCGGGCTTTATGATACGGGCTATATCAATGCGGTAGGCAAGGAAGCGCTTTCCTATATCCGGGAACACGTAGCGATGCAGGAGGATGAAGTAGAGCATGTGACACTCGGCTTTCCTCAAGTACTTCTGGATATGGCGGAGCCGCTGGATACCGTGCTGAAAATCTGGAAATCGGTGGAGACACCTGCTCCCTTTGAAAAGATCAGTATCGAGGAAATGCTTTTTCTGTACGAAAAAGCGTATAAAGAACGCAAGGAGATCGACGGCTTCGAGGACAAGCATCTGCTGTACCGTATGCTGACCTGTTCGATCGATATTAAAAATCGAGATATCGTTGCATTGTGGTTGTATTACTGTAAAACCTACACGGCGGATGTGGCGCTGCACTTCCCTGCGCTGATGATGTGCACGGATGCGGGGCTGGTGCGCTATGAGACATTTTATAAGATGCTGGATCTGTATTATCAGTTTTCGACGAGACTGGGGAAAAATATCGACGCCGACCGGCTGGTGCGGGAGCGGGAAAAGACCGAAGAGACGATAATGCGTTATCTGGCGAAGAATAAAAAGGATTATATCGGAAAATGTCGCTACTGCGGCGCGCCGCTGCCGGTTGGAAGCACATTTATGGTGTGTGACAGATGCTACCGGGAGACGAGGCGCCGCCGGGGATAGTACAGCGTGGGGCAGACTTGCCTGAGAATTCACTGATTTTTCACAAATTTCTACTTGCCATATATGAAACAGGTGTTATAATGCAGTTGTAACAAAGAAGTGGATACTTAACCAGACCCGCATAGATGACCAGGTTCGCTAAGCATTCAGATTTTGGAGGAAAAGATAAATGACTACTTTAAAAGCTGAAACAAGAGACAAGAACGTAAAAGCAAAGAGACTCAGAAGAGAAGGTTATGTAACTGGTAACGTATTTGGCAGAGAAATTACAGGTTCCATTCCGGTTAAGATCGGACAGAGAGAAGTGGAGCGCCTGTTAAAAACCAGCAATAAAGGCAGCCAGCTGATGCTGGAAGTAGATGGCAAGACCTACGACGTGCTGATCAAGGAAATTGATTATGATGCCATGAAGAATCAGGTAACGGAGATTGATTTTCAGGCACTGGTAAGCAACGAAAAGGTACATTCCGTAGCAGAAGTAGTTTTGCTGAATCATGAGAAAGTGGTAGATGGAATCCTGCAGCAGAAGCTGGAAGAGATTTCCTACAAGGCATTGCCTGCAGCACTGGTAGACAGAATAGAGATCGACGTAGAGTCGATGAAGATTGGTGATGTAGTTCTGGTAAAGGATCTTGCGATCGCATCCAATCCGGATATTGACTTGATGACAGATCCGGAAGCAGTTGTTGTCACTGTTACAAGAGCTCATAATGCTCCTGCAGAAGAAGAAACAGAAGAAACGGATGCGGCAGCAGATACCAAAAAGGATGCTGCAAAGAAAGAAGAAAAGTAATACAGATAAGCTGTAAAAGAGAAAAGGGCGTCTCCTTTGGCAACGCCAGATAAGGAAGCTTTTATGTGGGACACGGTGTAACTCAGCAAAATGGGTTACACTGTGTCCTTTCTGTCGCATAAAATTGGTTTTCTTTGCAAGCATATACAAAAAATATGGATTCGTGGCATTTCACAAATTCTGCTAAGGGACATAGTTGAGAAACGGTCTCACCCTGTGCCTTTAATTTTTCCAATGCGCCGATCTGCTCCCGTTTTTCTGTAATAAAAGAAACAAGCTCCTGCGGAGAATCAATATGGTTCTCGCATAGGAACTTGTATTCTTTCAGTGTTTTATCCAGTTTTACGACCGCTTGACGCATTTCAGGAGAAAGCGGTCTTGGTGACTGCACGGTTAATTCGCTGATTGCTTCTTGAATTAAGTGCGCATTCTCAGGATCAACACTCGCCGTATGTTTTTACGCCCCAAATGAAATATACGATATGGAACAGCCACACGCCGCCGAGAATGGCACAAGGGATATACAGATCCTTGCGGAACATCATAAAGAAGCCAAACGCCATCAGAAGCGTTACTGTAACCATAACCTTGATTTTGGTGTACAAAGTCATACCTTGACCTTTTACATAGGATTCCAAATTGTTTTTATAGAGCTTCGTACCGATGAACCACTTATGCAATCTCTCCGAGCTTTTGCCGAAGCTGAACGCTGCAAGGAGAAGAAACGGAAAGGCAGGCAGCATAGGCAAAACAACACCGACTGCACCGATACCAAGTCCAATAAATCCAAGTATGATCCATAAAAGTCTTTTAATTTTCATTTTCTTTCTCCAATCGTTTCTTTTCCTTTTTACTCTCTATGACGTGGCGAACTGCCATTACGGGATGATGGAGTATCATCCTCGGTCCTGAAAAGCGCATAACCTCACGGATTTTTTCACGCATTTCCGGCTTGTAACAATGCACACGGCAGTTAGAGCAAAAGGTCTTGGTTTCCATAAAGGGGCATTTATCACTGCGCTGCATCGCATACTGCGAAAGTGCTTCGCATTCGGGACAAAGATTTTTCTTTGTCCCATGCTTCTTTCTACAATAAAGTCGTATCATCAAAGCGACGGTACGCTTTTCCCGTTCTCGCTTGCCTTGAATTTTATCTATCATAATTTTTCGCCTTTCTCTTTTTCAAAAAGCCTTTCTGATAAACAAAAAATTAAGTGTATTCTTCAATTTAGTCATAAGGTTCCTCTTAACATTCCAGCATTCTGCCGTCTTTTACTCTATAGATTATGTCAGCAATCGCCATCGTAGACTCACGGTGGGATACGAGAATAATGCTTTTTTTGTTCTTCTGCTCTTTGAGCGCTTTCAAAATAATACCTTCGTTAATACTGTCTACATTGCTGGTCGGCTCGTCGAGCAAAATTAGCTCACTTCCACGCAGAAACGCACGTGCAAGTCCGATACGCTGTTTTTCGCCTGCGGAAAGGTTATCACCCAAAGCCCCCACACGGGTTTTGTAGCCGTCCGGCAAAGTGAGGATAAAATCGTGGATAGATGCTAATTTGCAGGCGGCTTCGATTTCCTCCTGCGTAGCGTCCGGCTTTGCAATACGGAGATTATCTTCTATTGTTTCATCAAAAAGATAAGTTACCTGACTGACCATTGTTACATTATCAAGCAGACTGTCACCGTCGATGTTATCAATATCAACGCCGTTATAGGCAATCTCGCCGTGGTTTTTTTGCCAAAAGCGGAGGAGCAATTTCAGGAACGTAGACTTACCGCATCCCGACTCACCGACGATGCCGATAATCTCACCCTTCCCAGCGTGCATACAAATATCGGAAAGCACCTGCGTCTGTCCGTCGTAAGAAAAGGACAGATCCGTTACCTTCAGGTCGTTATACTCTATCTTTTCACCGTTCTGTACGGGTGTTACAGCGGGTTTCTCTGCAAGCAGATTCAGCACTCTGTCACCGCTTGCAAAGGTCTGTGTGAGGTTTCCGGGCAGGGCAGAAATTGCGATAACGGGACCAAAAGAGCCGAACACTGCAACAACGCCGATAATCATTTTGCCAATGGTCAGCACATCGTTTGCTACAAGAGCAATACCGACTGCAAGTGCAGCGATAATAAACAGAGAAACACACAGCTCGGTTGTCGCACTTGCCTTTGTGGTGTCGTGCTTCATCTTCCTGGTTTCACGAAGCAGAATATCGGAACGGTCGTTGACCTCTTTTTCACGTTCCTTGCCTGCATTATTAAGGACAATGTCTTTAATGCCCTTGATACTGTCAAGGAAATAGGCATTGAATGATGCAAATTCCGCACGGTAACGAACACCCGATTCCTTCAGCTTGCCGGAAGAAATCAGGGGAACGATAATTCCTACCGTTATATATCCTGCAAGTGCAATGAGTGCAAGATACCAACTGGATACCATTCCTACAAACAGCACTACTGCGGCAGAAACAATAACTGCAATGCAAATAGGCGAAATAGTATGGGCATAGAAAACCTCAAGAGTTTCAATGTCCGATGTGATCATTGCAATAATAGAACCTTTTTGTTTGCTCTCTAACTTTGCAGGGCAAAGAGTACGAAGTGCTCCGAAGATCTTATCACGGAGAACCGCAAGCAGACGGAAGGCGATATAGTGATTGCTATACTGCTCCAGATAACGAAGTAGTCCTCGAAGCACACCGCAACCGATAGCAAGTCCGATAATCATTCCATAGGAAAGAGCAATCGTTTCTCCGAGGGCCTTTGCAACGCCGACAGCACCCATTAAGGTAACACCCATAGCGCAGATAAAGCCGACCGAACCGTTAATGACGGCAAGTACCATAATATAGGCAAGACTGCCGAGCAGCAGGATAAGACTTGCCATTATTTTTGCTCCGCTTCTGCGAAGGTTGTTCTTTTTACTCATACTCATACTCCCACCTCCGCATAGCCTTCTTCGAGATTTTTCTGTGTGGTATAGAGCTTAGCGTAACCGCTGTTTCTTTCCATCAGTTCCCTGTGTGTACCGCTTTCCTTCAGCTCGCCCGATTCCATATAGTAAATCAGATCGGCGGGTGTAACATTGGCAAGACGGTGGGAAATAACGATAACCGCCTTCTCTCTCGACAGAGCCTTGATATTCGCCATAATGATAGCTTCGCTTTCAATGTCGATATTGCTCGTTGCTTCGTCGAACACATAAATATCCTTGTGTGCCACAAGGTTCACCGCAAGGGCAAGTCGCTGCTTTTGACCGCCGGAGATATTGGCGGCATCCTCGGTGATGACCTTATCAAGTCCACCGTTTTCACGGATAAAGTCGGCAAGGTTCACCTTTTCAAGTGCCCCATAGATTTCTTCATCGGTTACGGCTTTATTTGCGAGCATAAAGTTTGCTCTGACCGTTTCATTGAAGATATAGGTGTTATAACTGACAACGGCAAGGTGAGAATAATAGCTCTCACGGGAAAGGCTTTCAAGCTCCTTGCCGCCAACCGTTACAGCACCGCTTTTCGGTCTGAACGCACCGAAAAGCATATTGACTACGGTAGATTTACCGCAACCCGATTCGCCTACAATGGCGGTCATTCCCGTTTTCGGGAAAGTCATAGACACATTTTTCAGCACATCTCGTTTGCCGTCATAAGAGAAGGTCACATTCTCTACTTTTATTTCGGTGTCGGTAACGGCTTCTTCTCCCCAAACGGGATCGGGTTGTTCAAGAAGTGAAAGAATCTTTTTACCTGCACTTGCTCCGTTCATCGCAACGTGAAATGCTGAACCAAAGGCTCGAAGCGGAAGGAAGAAATCAACCGCAACTAAAATAAGGAACAATGCCGAAATCGGTGCAAGCTCCCATTTAACAACCGATAAAATCGCCATAGCAATACCGATTCCTGCACCACCATATGCAACCAAGTCCATAATGGTAGTGCTGGCAAGCTGCATCACGAGAACTTTCATCGTAATCTTGCGGAAGTCCTCGCTTGTTTCGTTCATTTTCGTGTGCTGAGCTTCGTCTGCCTTGAAGATTTTGAGTTCCTTCAATCCCTGAACGCTGTCAAGGAAAGAGTCACCCATCGAGGTATATTTGCCCCAATACTTTGCAAATATCTTCTTTGCGTATTTGGATACGGCAATGATAGACACGGGAATTAGCGGTACACAGCAAAGCAGAACTACTGCCACACGCCATTCGATCCATACAGTGATGCCGAACAGAATAAAGGGGGCGAGCATAGCATAAAAGAACTGCGGAATATAGGAAGAATAATAGAGGTCAAGTTGCTCCACACCCTCCATAGATACCTGCGTTAAACCTGCCATACTCATTCCGTCCGTAGAACGAACACCCAATTTTACGATTTTGTTATATACACGTTCACGCAGGTCTTTTTTTGCCTTTCTGCCGAGCGTGTCCTTTAAGTCGCCTACAAGTCGGGATGCGGTATAGCGCACGATGATACAGATAACTGCGCATACGGCGGGCCACAGAAATATGGTTGCACCGCCGCTATACTCATCGTAGTGAATGGCAAGGTTTATCACCCAGCAGATTGCGGCGGTAATGCCGACGTTGGCAAATAAACCGAGTACCATCAGACCTACGGTATAAAATATATATTTCTTATTATCTCCGAGCAATCGGAGCAGGTTTTTGTCAATCATTTATTGCTCTCCTTCGTATATAATAGTTAGCGCTGACTAACTCGTATTTCTCAATATAGCGGCGACTTGATTAGCCGCCGCTAACCCAATGCTAAGCGTACACCTAAAATGCCTAAAAGTCAATGATTGCAAGGTATTTATCGTTAAAAAGGTTATTAAAAAATTTTTGTCATCGTACTTTGGTATGAATTAATTGCTCTGTAATGCCCTGTGACTGTTTCATCTGTTCTGCAAGCGTTTCCAAGCGTTCCTGCGCCTGACCGTCTATGTCGGAAAGGTAGGAATTGAGCGTACCGCTTGTTAACAGATTGCTGTATGCTATCTCCGTTATCTTTATTTTGAAAGAGGGCTACCGCAATCTCACTGGCTTTAGACGGTGGGTTAAGGTAGCCGGAAGCGGAGGTTTGTGCTATACTTGCGTTATGGGAACGTGGAAATCAAAAAACAGACACAAATATTTGTTACAGTATCAGATTATTTTCGTATGCAAGTATAGAAAGAAATTGCTGATGTCAAAACAAATATCAGATGATATAAAGCAGTTTTCTTATGAGATATGTCAAAAGCATAAAGTCATTATCAGATATATGGAGACAGATAAAGATCATATTCATTACATGATAGAAACAGAATCAACAATGTCTATCAGTAAAATAGTAAATCTGATGAAGAGTTATACAGCATATCATATTTGGAAAAGATATCAGGATTATCTACGAAAATATTTCTGGAAAGAACATACTTTTTGGACGGACGGATATTTTGTCTGCAGTGTAGGAAATGTATCAGAAGAGATGTTGAGAAAATATATAGAAAATCAAGGGTAGAAAGGTGGCGACAGTGGGTGTTAAAAGCATATAAATACAGGATATATCCTAATAGCGAACAAAG
>QUKC01000019.1:0-348 GCA_003481005.1 Firmicutes bacterium TM09-10
CGAGCATGGAATCTGTACACAGAAAGCTACGAGTGAACTGTTGAAAAGTTACAGTTCACCCGCGCCATTCGCAAAACGCCTCTGCGAGGCTTTGCGCTGCTTCGCAGCTCCTTTTTGCTCATAGAGCGGCGTTCTCTTCGTAGCTTCCCGCGCACAGATCCTCATGCAAGCATGGAATCTGTACTCAGAAAGCTACGAGTGAACTGTAAAAAAAATAAAAATAAAAAATTAAAAAAAGTTGTTGACATATTGGAACTCTTTCTATATAATGAATCTTGCGTCACGGATGAGGCCTTTTAGTTAAGCAACGGGGTGTGGCTCAGCTTGGCTAGAGCGCCTGGTTTGGGA
>QUKC01000019.1:358-72012 GCA_003481005.1 Firmicutes bacterium TM09-10
CAAGCATGGAATCTGTACTCAGAAAGCTACGAGTGAACTGTAAAAAAAATAAAAATAAAAAATTAAAAAAAGTTGTTGACATATTGGAACTCTTTCTATATAATGAATCTTGCGTCACGGATGAGGCCTTTTAGTTAAGCAACGGGGTGTGGCTCAGCTTGGCTAGAGCGCCTGGTTTGGGACCAGGAGGTCGCAGGTTCGAATCCTGTCACCCCGATATTATACGATATGCAGGTGTAGTTCAATGGTAGAACACCAGCCTTCCAAGCTGGATACGTGGGTTCGATTCCCATCACCTGCTTCGACTGTGTCTAGCAGTCGTTTCTCAGGAAGAAGTCCTGTAGACATTGCCAAGGCGATACGCCGCAACGTGTGTCCGTAGCTCAGCTGGATAGAGCAACGGCCTTCTAAGCCGTGGGTCGGGGGTTCGAATCCCTTCGGGCACGTTGGAAAGTGAGTGATCATTTTCCCTATGGTGGGTATAGCGCAGTTGGTTAGCGCGCCAGATTGTGGCTCTGGAGGCCCAGGGTTCGAATCCCTGTATCCACCTTCCTGGGCTATCGCCAAGCGGTAAGGCACAGGACTTTGACTCCTGCATTCGCCGGTTCGAATCCGGCTAGCCCAGCTTTTGATGCGGACGGATGACGCCCGTAATTTAATTTTATGGAGCACTAGCTCAGTCGGTAGAGCACCTGACTTTTAATCAGGTTGTCGGGGGTTCGAATCCCCCGTGCTTCACTCCAAAGAGACCTGAAGAGTCAGGTCTCTTTTTTGTTGTATAGGAAACTTCGTTTCTATACGGTAAAAAACGCTCTACGGGGACGCATAAGCGGCGGAGCGGAAGAAAGTCGCTTTCGCGATCCGCTGCAGGCAGAGCATGCGTCGGGGCACAAGTTTTTTCAAGTTGTATGGAAATATCTATTTGGGAGGAAATCATTATGCTGCGCAATATCGATCTGGATGAAATTTCGGATGGAAAACTGTATACAGCGGGAGATCTTGCGAAGGTCGGCTGTCAGGACTGCGAGGGGTGCTGCGATTGCTGCTGTCAGATGGGGGATACGATTATTTTAGACCCGCTGGACGTCTGGCAGCTGATGCAGGGACGCGGCAAAAGCTTTGAACAGCTTCTGGACGAAAGTCTGGATCTGCATGTACAGGATGGTGTAATTTTGCCGAACCTGAAAATGGCGGGGGAAAAGGAGCAGTGCGTATATTTGAACGAAAAAGGACGCTGCAGCATCCATCCGTTCCGCCCGGGCATTTGCCGGCTGTTTCCGCTGGGACGTTTTTATGAAAACGGGAGCTTTCGATATTTTTTACAGACAAAAGAGTGCAGCAGGGAAAACCGTACAAAGCAGAAAATCCGCAAATGGATCGATATGCCGGAATTTGGTCGTTATGAGACGTTTGTGGCGGACTGGCATTTTTTTGTGCGTAGGCTGCAGGATCGCCTGATGCAGCAGTCCGATATGGAGGCAGCGCAGAGGATCAATCGCTACATTTTGCAGGAATTTTATTTCCGGGGCTGGGATGCAGAACAGAATTTTTACGATCAGTTCTCAGAACGACTAAAAAAAGCACAAAAAGTGCTTGCATAAATCGAACATACGTACTATCATAAAACCACAGACTGAACAAATGTTCGAACAAATCAAACAAATTCAGGAACCTCTGTCTGCGGAATGGAGTACAGGATGAGGATCATGCAGGAAATGTCCCTGATGGAGAAGCTGAATATTCTGAGCGATGCGGCGAAATATGACGTTGCCTGTACGAGCAGTGGGAGTAATCGCCGGGGTGATGGAAAAGGGATCGGCAACACGGTAAACGCGGGAATCTGTCACAGTTTTTCAGCGGATGGCAGATGCATCAGCCTGCTGAAGATTCTGTTTACCAACGAATGTATTTATGATTGCAAATACTGTCAGAACCGGCGTTCCAACGACGTGCCGCGGGCGTCGTTTACGCCGGATGAAGTCTGTCGCCTGACGATCGAGTTTTATCGCCGTAATTATATCGAAGGACTTTTCCTAAGCTCCGGGATTATACAGAACCCGAATGTGACGATGGGGCTTTTGTATCAGACGATTTATAAGCTGCGCACACAGTATCATTTTCAGGGCTATATCCATGTCAAAGCGATTCCGGGGGCGGATCCGGAGCTGATCCGGCTGACGGGATTTTTGACGGACCGCATGAGTATCAATCTGGAGCTCCCGACGGCGGAGGGCTTATCGCGCCTTGCGCCGAACAAGCACCGCAAGACGATCCTGACGCCGATGCGGCAGATTCAGAACGGGATTTCTGCGAGCAAACAGGAAGTGGCGCTTTACCGGCACGCCCCGGAATTTGTTCCGGCTGGACAGTCTACGCAGATGATTATCGGCGCGACACCGGAGCATGATTATGAAATTTTGTCTGTGGCAGAGAGCCTGTATCGCAAATTTGATTTAAAACGAGTATTCTATTCCGCATTTGTAAAAGTCAATGAGGATAAAGACCTCCCGGCGTTACAGGGAGGTCCGCCGCTTCTGCGGGAACACCGGCTGTATCAGGCAGATTGGCTGCTTCGTTTTTACGGCTTTGAGGCAGGAGAGCTTTTAAGCGAGAAGAATCCGGACTTTAATCTGTTTTTAGACCCGAAGGCAGACTGGGCGCTGCGGCATCTGGAACAGTTCCCTGTGGAGGTCAACTGCGCTTCTTATGAAGAGCTTTTGCGCGTGCCCGGGATCGGTGTCAAAAGCGCCCGCAGGATTGTTCAGGCGCGCAGAAGCAGCCGTCTGGAGTATCAGCATCTGAAAAAGATTGGCGTCGTTTTGAAGCGTGCGATTTATTTTATCACCTGCAACGGCAGACAGATGTATCCACTTCGAATTGAGGAAAACTTTATTACGCGGCAGCTTCTCGGCATCCGGGAAAATCTCCCGTTTGAAAAGGATGGTGTAACGTATCAGCAGCTGTCTTTATTTGATGATCGGAACTTCGGCTACGATGGGAAGCAGCTGGTACAGCCGGAAAGCGCCTGGAGGGGCGCAGCGGGGTGAAACCGAGAACCGGGGAGAGAAGCACGGCGAGCCGAAAAAGTCCTGTATGGGGAAGGAGACGATGGTCTGATGTGGGGGAAAACGAAATGGAAGAGCTGATTCTGATATGCGAGGACTCGGTAGAAGGGATACTTACTGCAATTTATCGGATTTATGAATGGAAGCTTTGCGGCAAACGTGTTAAAATTCAAACAGGTGCGTCGGATTTATGTCTGTTTACCCAGTACCGGGAGGTAATGCCGGATGCAGAGTGCGCGGCGAAGGTAGCACGAACCCTGCGGAGACATTTCGGAGAGCAGGCATGGGAAGCGATCAGCTATGCGCTGGCGTCAGAGGAAGCCGACAAGAGTCAGGCAGTTTATGAGACGGTTGCAGCTGGTCTGTCCGGTCGGATCCGGGGACCGCTTTTACAGGCACTTGCAGAGCCATGTATCCATCGGGTGTTTGCACTGAGCCGGAGTGTACACAGGGTGCGGGAAAGAGTGCTTCAGTTTCTTCGGTTTCAGGAGATCACCGGCGGGATTTTATATGGGGAGATTGCGCCGGATGCAGACGTTCTTGCGTTTGTTATGCCGCATTTTGCAGACCGTTTCCCGTTGGAGAATTTTGTGATTCTGGATGAACGCAGGGCAGCAGCAGGAATCCATCCGGCTGGAAAAACGTGGTTTTTGACAAAGCTTTCAAAGCAGGAGTTGGATACACTGCAGCAGACCGGACAGCAGAAGGATGAGAACGAACAGGAGATCGAAGTGCTGTTTCAGAGCTTTTGTCGGTCTCTTTCAATCCTTGAGCGGCAAAATCAACCCCTGCAGCAACAGCTGGTGCCGTTAAAGTATCGAATGCACATGACGGAATTTCAAAAAAAATAAGGCAAAAGCATGTGGAGGATACAGTGTCGTGGAGATCAAGGTTTCAGTAAGAGGACTGGTGGAGTTTTTGCTTCGCACAGGGGATATTGACAATCGCAAAAAATCCGCCCCGGACGACGCTATGGCGGAGGGAAGCCGAATTCACCGCATGATCCAGAAAAAGATGGGTTCCAGTTACCATGCAGAGGTTATGCTGCGTTATCGCAGAGACTGCGGGGAATATGATCTTGTCGTAGAGGGCAGGGCAGATGGGATTATCGATTCCGATCCCGTTGCAGTTGACGAGATCAAGGGGACGTATCGGGATTTGTCCCGGATGAAGGAGCCGAATCCGGTGCATTTGGCCCAGGCAAAATGCTATGCCTGGATGTATGGGCAGGAGCATGGAAAAGAGCGGATGGAGGTCAGTATGACCTACTGCAACATAGAGACAGAAGAAATCCGCTATTTCAAATTTGTGTATGAGATGTCAGACCTGGAAGAATGGTTTGACAGTTTGCTGCAGGAATATCGGAAGTGGTCAGATGCAGACATTGCCTGGAAGAAACTTCGTCAGGATTCCATTCACAGCCTGTCTTTTCCGTTCCCGTACCGGGAGGGACAAAAAGAGCTGGTCACGCATGTTTATCATACGATCTGCCACAGCAGAAAACTGTTTATCGAAGCACCGACCGGGGCGGGTAAGACGATTTCGACGGTGTTTCCGGCAGTCAAGGCAGTCGGGGAAGGAAAGGCGGATCGGATTTTTTATTTGACAGCGAAGACGATTGCCCGGACAGTCGCGGATCGTACGTTCGACCTTTTGCGGGAGCGCGGATTACATTTTAAGACGGTGGTGCTGACGGCACGGGATAAAATCTGCTTTATGGAAGAATCGGAATGCAATCCGGACTCCTGTCCTTATGCAAAGGGACATTTTGACCGGATCAACGATGCGATTTTTGAATTGATGACGACAAAGGAGCATTACAGCCGGGAAGAAATCGAGGCATGTGCTCAGAAATATAAGGTCTGCCCCTTTGAGCTGGGGCTGGATATGAGCCTGTTTTCCGATGGCATTTTGTGCGATTACAATTATGTCTTTGATCCGCATGTCTATCTGCGGCGCTTTTTCGGAGAGGGTGCAGGCAGAGAGCAGTATCTGTTTCTGATTGATGAGGCGCATAATCTTTTGGAGCGTGGCCGGGAAATGTACAGTGCTCAGCTGTATAAAGAAGATTTCTTGACCTTGAAAAAGACTGTGAAGGCATTTTCTCCTCGCATGGAGAAGCTTTTGGATAAGTGCAATCGTGAGCTGCTTTTCCTGAAACGCGAATGCGGGGACTGGTGCATTGTGGAGGAGATAGATGCGTTTGTACAGGCACTTTTGCGATTGTCGTCCTGTATGGAAGACTATCTCGAAAATCACGATGACAGTCCGGTTCGGCGGGAGATTCTGGACTTCTATTTTGAAGTCAGTCATTTTCTGCAGATTTATGAGCTGCTGGATCAGAAATATGTTGTGTATACAAAGCTGGATGAAGCTGGACGCTTTTTGCTGCGGCTGTTCAATGTTGACCCGTCGACGAACCTCAAGGAGTGCCTGCAGCGTTCCGTCAGCAGCGTGTTGTTTTCTGCGACCCTGCTTCCGATTCAGTATTATAAAAAACTTCTGGGCGGAGAGGCAGAGGATTATGAGGTCTACGCGAAGTCCGTTTTTTCGCCGGAGAAAAAGGGGCTGTTTCTGGCGGAGGATGTGACCAGCCGTTATACGAGGCGCTCCGACCGGGAATACGATAAAATCGCGAATTACATTCATCAAACCGTGTCGCGGCGGCATGGAAATTATATGGTTTTTTTCCCATCACACGTCTTTTTGCAGCAGGTGTATGAGCGTTATCTGAGGTGTTATGCGGTAAAAGATGATACAGAGTGTCTGGTACAGACCGAGCATATGGATGAGGCTGAGCGGGAGGCGTTTTTGCAGCGCTTTGAGGGAAATCCCGGAATGAACCTGTCTGATATTATCCATATGGAAATCGAAGTGGAGGAAGAAAGCAGTCTGGTTGGTTTCTGCGTGCTGGGTGGGATTTTTTCCGAGGGGATCGATTTAAAGGAGGACAGCCTGATCGGCGCTCTGATTGTAGGAACCGGACTGCCGCAGGTCTGCACGGAACGGGAGATTATTCGGGGATATTTCGAAGAAAACGGAGAAAATGGTTTTGACTATGCCTACCGGTACCCTGGCATGAACAAAGTGCTTCAGGCGGCAGGCAGGGTCATCCGGACAGCGGATGATGTCGGAATCGTGGCGCTTTTGGACGACCGGTTCCTGACGCCGGGCTACCGCAGGCTGTTTCCACGGGAGTGGGAGCAGTTTGAGGTCGTCCGGGGAGAGAGCATCGGTAGCCGGGTGGAGAAGTTCTGGAACGACTGGTTATAGGACTATGCGTCTATCCGTCCGGCGCGCAGCCACGCGATTTCCCGGCGGTAGGGCGGCAGCAGCTTTTTTGGATTCTGCGGGTCAGGATACCAGGGCGTTTCGAGGATTTTGGGGATAGTCAAAAAATCAGGATGATGGACGATATGGTACAGCGGTGCAAACCCGATCTGACCGACACCGAGATTGGCATGTCGGTCTTTGGCGGCTCCCTTTTCGTTCTTGCTGTCGTTGATATGGAAAACTGCGATCTGATCCTTGCCGAGGGTTTTGTCAAACTCATCCAGGACGAGATCAGGATTTGCTGTGAGATCATATCCTGCGTCGTGGACGTGGCAGGTGTCGAAGCAGACGCGCAGCCGGTCAGAAAAACGGACACCGTCATAGATTGCAGCCAGTTCTTCAAAGCGTTTGCCGATTTCGGAGCCTTTGCCTGCCATTGTTTCCAGTGCGATGCGGACCGGAGAAGGCTGGGAAAGCACTTCGTTTAAGCCTTCGATGATCTGATGGATTCCAGCGTCCGTTCCAGCGCCGACGTGGGAACCGGGATGCAGGATGAGCACGTCGCTGCCCATCGCTTCTGTCCGCTCGATTTCCTTTGCGAGAAAATCAACCGCGAGGGAAAAGACCTCCGGTTTTACGGTATTGGCGAGATTGATGATATAAGGGGCGTGGACGACGAATCGGGTAATATTGTTCTGGCGCATCCGTTCCTGTGCCTGTGGGATGCAGAGCTCATCCACCGGTTTACGTCGGGTGTTCTGCGGCGCGCCGGTATAAAGCATAAAGGTATTGGCTCCGTAGGAAAGCGCTTCCTGGACGGAACCGTCCATCATAGATGTTCCGCTCATGCCCACATGGGAGCCGATCAGGAGCGGTTGGCAAGCTGTTTTGCCAGAGGGTTTACAAAGTGGATTCATAGGTTCTCCATTTCTGTAAAGATTTTTAAACGAGTGTGTAGTTTGACCGACGGATATCAGTATCATCGATATATTGTAGCATGAGTACAGAGTGGGAGAAAGTACAAAAAGGAGAATTTCAATGTCATCGCAGCAGCTGCAGTTTTATGAACAGAAAATTATCAGCGATAAAGAGTTTCCAATCGAAGTATTTATGAACCGGATTCAGGACAAATGCCAGTATTTCCACACACACTGGCATGAGCACATTGAGCTGCATTACGTTGTACATGGGGAGACAGATATTTTGCTCAATCAGACCAGGTATACCTTTCGACAAGGCGATCTTGCTGTCATTAACAGCAATGTCCTGCATGCCGGTTTTTGCAACGGAACCCCGGTAGAGGTGCTGGTTGTTATTTTTGAGCTGGACGAGCTGTCTGCGCAGGTAGCGGAAAAAAATATTTTGTTTCAGCCAATGATCTGTGCAGATACAAAGATACAGGAGCTCATGAGCCTGATCTATCAGGAACAGAATGAAAGAAGCCTTGGCTGGAAGCTTGCCTGTAAGGGAGCATTGCTGCAGCTGATCGCTTATCTGGTGCGCCGCTATGCAGAACAGATGCTGACGGATAAAGAGAGCTTAAAACGTCGGAAAAATCTGGAGCGCCTGAACACGGTCGTCCATTATATTGAGGAAAATTATACGGACAGCATATCAAATGCACAGCTGGCTGAACTGATCCATGTCAGCGAAGACAGGTTTAACCATCTGTTTCGGGAGAGTATGGGGATGGCGCCGCTGCAGTATATGAATGAGGTGCGTCTAAAGAAAGCCATGCATCTGTTAAAAAGCGGAAATTATTCTGCGGCAGAGGTTGCGGATGCGGTCGGATTTTCGGATTACAATCATTTCGGAAGATTGTTCCGGCGGTATTATCAATGTACGCCGATGGAAGCGGTGCGGGAATCCGAGGGCAAGAGTGCAAAGCGTCCGGGTAGAAGTGCAGGAATCAAAACCTTCGAAATCGGATCCATAAAAAAAGAAGATCCAGTGGATGTAAAATCGGAAAAAGAAAAGAAGAAATAGCAGAATCGTATGAGAGAGTAGCAAAGGAGGTCTATCTTTCTTTCGTTTTATTCATTAAAATGTGTAGCATAGAAACAAAATAAAAACAGTGATTGTTGGAAATGAATACAAAATAACGAATCTGATCAATGCTAAAGGAGGAAAATGCACATGAAATTAGGAGTATTGACGGTTGCTTTGGGCGATATGTCCCTGGATGCGGCATGTAAATTTTTGTCTGAACAGGGCGTACAGATGGTGGAGATCGGTTGCGGCGGCTTCCCTGGAACGGCGCACTGCAACGCGGCAGAGCTTCTGGCGGATGAAAATAAGCAGAAAGAGTTTTTAGACACAATTCACAAATATGGCTTGGAGATCAGTGCACTGAGTGCACACGGGAATGCAGTACATCCTGATAAAGCGATTGCAAAGAAATTCGATGAGGATCTGACCAATGCGATCCTGTTGGCAGAAAAGCTTGGTGTTCCGGTTGTAAATACGTTTTCCGGTTGCCCTGGCGGATCTCCGGAGGACAAGACTCCCAACTGGGTTACCTGTCCTTGGCCGGATGATTTTTCCGAGATTCTGGAATATCAGTGGAACGATGTTCTGATTCCTTACTGGAAAGAAAAGGTTGCTTTTGCAAAAGCGCATAACGTACATAAAATCGCACTGGAGCTGCATCCCGGCTTCTGCGTATACAATACAAGAAGTCTGTTAAAGCTGCGTGAGGCAGTTGGTCCGGAAATCGGCGCGAACCTGGATCCCAGCCACCTGATCTGGCAGGGAATGGATTTGATCGCAGTAATCAGAGAGCTTGGCAAGGCAAATGCGATTTTCCATTTCCATGCAAAAGACACCAAAGTGGATGCAATCAACACTGCAGTAAACGGCGTACTGGATACTCAGCATTACAGCGAAGAACTGACCCGTTCCTGGATCTTCCGCTCTGTTGGTTACGGTCATGGCGAAGATTACTGGAAAGCGATCGCTTCCGAACTTCGTCTTGCAGGTTATGACTATGCGATCAGCATCGAGCATGAAGACAGCCTGATGTCTGGTAAGGAAGGACTGTTAAAGGCAATCGGATGCCTGAAGAATTCCCTGATCTTTGAGGACAGAGGAAATATGTATTGGGCATAACCTGGAACCTCCGGCGGAAGTTCCAGCGAGTTACTGCGTAACCCGGCGTGTTTGCGAAAACAGTTCCGGATGGTTTTACCGAGTTGCTTTTGCAACTCGGCATATAGGCAGGGACGCAGAAGCGTCCTGCTGCGACAGAACAGAAAAGAGGAAAAGACATGAAACACAGACTTGCGATGGTCGGCTTTGGCGGAATGGCAGGCTGGCATTATGATTTGATTCAGAGAATTGACGACCTGGAAGTTGCAGGTATCTGGGATATTAAGGAAGAACGCAGAACCTATGCAGAAGGCAAGGGCATCCATGTATATAAAAGCGAAGAAGATCTGATGGCAGATCCGACTGTTGATATCGTACTGGTAGCAACTCCGAATGATGTTCATAAAGGTGTTGTCATCCGTGCCCTGGAAGCTGGCAAGAACGCCGTTTCCGAGAAGCCTGTAACTCTTTGCTCTGCAGATCTTGCAGAAATGCGCGCGGCTGCGGAAAAGACCGGCAAATTCTTTACCGTACATCAGAATCGTCGTTGGGATGAAGATTTCCTGACGGTAAAGAATATCATGGCAGAAGGCAAGCTGGGCGAGATTTTCAGAATTGAATCCAGAGTACACGGCTCCAGAGGTATCCCCGGTGACTGGAGACAGGAAAAAGAGCATGGCGGCGGCATGGTGCTTGACTGGGGCGTACATCTTCTGGATCAGGCGCTGTTATTATATCCCGGCGTGAAGTTAAACACTGTTTATGCAACTCTGACCAACGTAACCAACCAGCTGGTTGACGACGGCTTTTCTGCAGACCTCGGGTTTGAAAACGGAGTGCATGTGCTGGTTGAGGTTGGCACGAGCAACTTTGTATCCCTGCCTCGCTGGTATGTATTAGGCGCTGACGGAACGGCTGTCATCCAGGATTTCGGCAGAGACGGCAAGATGGTATGTGCAACCGGCATCAATGAAGGTGATGTTGTTCCGGTCATCACGGCAGCAGGCCTGACAAAGACCATGGCTCCGAGAAGAGAGGATACCATCCGCACAGAGGATCTGCCCTGGGCAGATAGTGACATCCGCGATTTCTACCGCAATGTAATGGCGGTGATCGAAGGAAAAGCAGAGAGCAGGATCAAGCTGGATGAGGTTGCAAGGGTTATGCGCCTGATGGAAGCAATTTTCGAATCTGCAGAAAAGGAACAGGTTATCAAATTCGAAGCCTGAAAACAGGGGAACAGTCGGAGTGCCTGCAAAATGGGCGTTCCGACAGCATAGATAGAAGGAGAGGGATCCATGAGCAAAACATTACCGATTGCAGTACAGGTTTATTCGGTAAGGGAAGAGGCGGAGCGTGATTTTGCCGGCACAATGAAAAAGCTGGGTGAGATGGGCTACGATGGTGTAGAACTGGCAGGATTATATGGAAAAAGTGCGGAAGAGATCCGTGACAGCATAAAAGCGGCAGGACTGACTGCGATCAGTGCACATGTTTCCTATGACGAGCTGGCTGGAGATTTGGAAAAGACTCTGCAGGACTATGAAACCATCGGCTGCCGCTATATCGTAATTCCATGGCTGGGGGAAGACCGTAGATTTGGAGCAGCTTTATATGAGGAAACAATAAAGGGAATCCCGGTGATTTCAGAGGGCTGTAAAAAACACGGCATGACGCTTCTGTATCACAATCACGATTTTGAATTTGCAAAGACACCGGACGGTACCTATGCGCTGGATCAGCTGTATGCAGAGGTTCCTGCGGATGTGCTGGGTGCAGAGCCGGACACCTGCTGGATCAAGGTTGGCGGACCGGATCCCAGCGAATGGTTAAAAAAATACAGCGGACGCTGCCCGCTGGTACATGTAAAGGATTTTCGACGCAGAGAAGACGGCGTAGATCTGCTGGCACTGGGCGAAGGAGAACAGGATTTTCCGACTCTGGTAAAGACCGCAAAAGAATGCGGTGCACAGTGGCTGGTTATTGAACAGGATGATCATCCCTACGGGACACCCATGGGAGATATGAAAAAGAGCCTTGATTATTTAAGAGAACTTGGAAAGGAGTCTGACATGACAAAAATTATTAAAGCAGGCGTAGTAGGCTGCGGCGGAATTGCAAACGGAAAGCATCTGCCCGCGATCAAAAGAAATGGAAAAATCGAGCTGGTTGCATTTTGTGACCTGATCAAAGAGCGTGCGGAGAAAGCAAAAGAAGAATACGGCACACCCGATGCAAGAGTTTATACCGATTATACAGAGCTGGTGAAAGAGGATGTAGATGTTGTTTATGTTCTGACCCCCAACAACGCACATGCACCGGTCAGCATTGCAGCAATGAAAGCCGGCAAGCATGTTATGTGTGAAAAGCCTATGGCAAAAACCTATGCAGAAGCAAAGGAAATGGTTGAAACCGCAAAAGAGACAGGTAAGATCCTGACCATCGGTTACCAGAACCGTTACCGTGCAGATTCCCAGTATTTAAAGAGTGTCTGCGAAGCAGATGAGCTGGGCGATATTTACTATGCAAAGGCTCATGCGATCCGCAGAAGAGCCGTTCCGACCTGGGGCGTGTTCCTTGATGAAGAAAAACAGGGCGGCGGTCCCCTGATCGATATCGGTACTCATGCACTTGACCTGACTCTGTGGATGATGAACAACTACGAGCCTGCAAGCGTAACCGGTTCTACCTACCGTAAGCTGGCAGACCAGACTCAGACCGGAAACGCATGGGGTGACTGGGATCCTGAGAAGTTCACCGTAGAAGATTCTGCATTTGGCTTTATCAAGATGAAGAATGGCGCGACCATCGTTCTGGAAGCTTCCTGGGCATTAAATTCGCTGGAAGTAGATGAAGCAAAGACCAGCCTGTGCGGTACCAAAGCAGGCGCTGATATGAAGGACGGCCTTCGCATCAATCGCGTACATCACGGACGTCAGTGTGTAGAAAAGCCCGACTTAGGTGCAGGCGGTGTTGCTTTTTATGATGGTGAAGAGGAAAGACCTCAGGATATCGAAGCAGAAATCTTTTACAATGCGGTAACCAAAGGCACTCCTCTGACTGTGAAGCCGGAGCAGGCTCTGGTTGTTACACAGCTGCTGGAAGCAATTTATGAATCTGCAAAGACCGGCAAGACCATTTACTTTGACTGATTTTAGAAATAAACAATAGAATGCACACTCCGCGACCATTCTATTGTCATGAATAAAAATGTAGATCCTGCCCGGTTGCAAGACGGTCGGGCAGGATTTTTGGGGGAAAAGGAATTGCCAGGCTGCATTAGAAGGTCTGACTGGTGGATTCCTGAATAAAAAGGAGAACTGGATATGACATTGGGGATGATCAGCTGGATCCGTGAAGAGGATTTTCAGCGGGTAAAAGCAAAAGGACTGTCCTTCGTAGAACTGGATGTTAATGACAGAGTGAAGGAATTTTTGGATGCACTGGAGCAGACAAAGGAATATAGCAAAAAGTACGATCTTCCGGTAGCGGCCATCGGACGTTGGGGAAGTGCCAGAATCGATGAAAACGGCATCCGTGAGGAAGAACTTGCAATAGAATACAGCCTGATCGATGCGGCAGCAGAGCTTGGCACCGGCATTTATATCACCGGCTGCAACTATGTAGACAGCCTTTCTTATTATGAAAACTGCTCCTTTGCCATTGCATATTTTGAAAAGCTCATCGCATACGGCAAAGAAAAGAATATAAAAATTGCAACCTACAACTGCCGCTGGAATAACTTTGTGTGCAATGCGGAAGCATATAAGATCATTCATGGTTATTTAAAAGACCTGTATATCAAATATGATACCTCCCACTGCATCAATGCAGGCGGCGATTATCTGCAGGAGACAAGAGACTGGGGCAAGAGATTTATACATGTGCACTTAAAGGGCGCTGTAAAAATCGAAGGCAAGGTATATGACAACCCGCCCGCAGGCATGGATCAGACCGATTGGACCTCCTTTATGGGTATTCTGTACGGCTTGGGGTATGACGGCGGCCTGAGCATCGAGCCGGAATCTGCATACTGGCATGGTGAGCTTTCCGACAGAGGCGTTGATTATACAATCCGGTATTTCAGAAATATGATGATTTAAGTACAAACAATAGAATGCACGCTCTGCGAGCATTCTATTGTCATGAACAAAAGGCCTTTGAAAATGTTCTTGGGATAAGAACGCCTTCAAAGGCTCTTTTTGTTGTATAACGGACTGCAGTCTGGAGGAAGGTGCAAATGAAAAGCAAAGAAGCGATAGAGAGACATATCAAAGAGCTATTGTCAGAGATGACAGTGGAAGAAAAGCTGGATGAGCTGGATCCGAATATTATGGGGATCGATTGGGAAAAAATCGAAGAACCGATGCGCAGGGAATGCCTGGAAAAACTGGAAAAACGGCGGGCAGATGCAAGAGTTTATAATGCACTGCAGAAATATGCAAAAGAACAAACACGTCTGGGAATTCCGTTTTTGTTCCATGAGGAGGCCCTGCACGGGCTGCATCGCCGTGACGCAACGATCTTTCCACAGCAGCTGACCCTTGCCGGTGCATTTGAACCGGCACTGTGTGAGGATATGGGGCGGATGGTTGCGGCAGAGACCCGCGCGAAAAATATACATGAGGTTCTGGCTCCGGTGCTGGATCTTGCCCGCGACCCAAGGTGGGGGCGGACGGAGGAAACCTACGGAGAAGATACCTATCTTTCCTCGAAGCTTGGTGCCGCGGTTGTGCGGGGATTGCAGGGAGAGGATCTTGCAACCGACCATACAGTAGCGTCAGAACTGAAGCATTATACCGGCTACGGAAATCCGATCGGCGGATTAAACTGTGCACCGACTACAATGGGACGGCATGATGTATTTTCCTATTGCATGCCGGTCTTTGAGGAAGCATTTGTAAAGGCGGGTGCAACGGATACGATGTGCTCGTACAATTCGATCGATGGTTTTCCGGTTGTATCGGATCATGAAATTCTGACAGACGTGCTGCGGGGAACCTATAAAATGCCAGGCTTTGTACGCTCTGATATGACGGCGATCATCATGCAGCATACGGCGCATCACAGTGCAGCAACGCCGAAGGAGGCACTGCAAAAGGCGGTCAAGGCCGGCGTTGACGTGCAGTTTGCGGATTATTCTCACGAAGAATATCGGAGACTGATGAAAGAAATGCTTGCAGACGGCAGCATTACGATGGAGGATCTGGATACCTCGACTGCCCGGGTGCTGCGTGTGAAGGACATGCTCGGACTGTTTGAAAATCCTTATGTGGATGAGACGCTGGAATCTAAGGTGGTACAATGCAAGGAGCATCAGGACAAGGCATTGGAAATCGCACAGAAAACCGTTGTCCTGTTAAAAAATGAAAATAATATGCTGCCGCTGTCCAAGAGCATTCGGAAAATAGCGGTGCTTGGACCCAACGCAAATCTTCCGGTTATGGGCGATTATTGTATGGAGCCGGATTACCATGCAGTAACACTGCTGGAGGGGATCCGGGAGGTGCTGGGCGTTCCGGCGGAGAATGTAGAGACAGCTGCCAATGCTTCACATCCGGAAATTGTCTACGACAAGGGCTGCAATATTCTGGGTGCAGAGATCAAGCCGCTGGAGCGATGGTGGTTCAATGCAAAGCCGCGTCCGGCGGTGGGTATCACGGAGATCGATTACGGTTTTACAGCGGAGTATTTTAACGGTGCAGATTTTTCGGGAGAACCGGTTCTGACGAGACTCGATCCGCAGATCAACTTCAACTGGATCTACCATGCTCCGGATGATAAAGTAGATTCCAGACAGTTCTGCGTCCGCTGGACGGCAACGATGCGCAGCCCGAAGAGCTTTGAAGGAAGGATCGGGTTATCCAGTCCGGACAGTATGCGGCTGTATATTGACGGAGAACTTGTTATTGATGGCTGGGGAGAAGATAAGGAAGCAAGCCAGATGGTTCCGTTTTTCTTTGAGAGCGGCAGAAAATATGATGTGCGTGTGGAATTTAGAAATGATGCGAGAGGCGTGCGAGTGATTTTCGGCTACGACCACGGAGAAGAAACCATCGACCGCGCGATCCGGTTGGCAAAAGAAAGCGATCTGGCGATCGTGGCACTTGGGGATTCGACAGAAACCTCAGGAGAAAATTTTGACCGGACGACGCTTAACCTGCCCGGAAAGCAGCTGGATTTTCTGAAAGCAGTGTATGAAACGGGTACCCCGGTGGTGCTGGTCATGAATACGGGACGTCCGGTTTCCTGTACCTGGGAGCAGGAGCATATCCTTGCGATTCTACAGGCAGGCTTTAACGGGGAAAAGGGTGGACTGGCAACGGCACAGGTTCTGTTCGGGGATGTGAATCCATCCGGACATCTGACAATGAGCTATCCGCGCAGTGCAGGCCAGATCCCGTGCCACTATTCCCGTAAACCTGCAGGCGGGCGAAAATACGTTGAGATGGACTGGAACCCGCTGTATCCCTTCGGCTATGGGCTGTCCTACACGACATTTTCCTTTGAGAATCTGAGGCTGTCCGCTTCCGAAATCCATGGGGACGAATCGCTGGAGGTACTGTTAGACGTAACGAACATAGGCAGCCGTGCCGGAGCAACGGTGGCGCAGATTTATGTCGATGACCATTATACATCCGTGGTGCGCCCGATTATGGAGCTGAAGGGATTTCAGCGCGTGGAGCTGGAAGCAGGAGAGACAAAGACGCTGCACTTTACGCTCGGATTTGATGAGCTGCGCCTGTTGGACGCTTCCTATCACTGGGTGGTGGAACCGGGCGACTTCACAGTGCTCGCCGGGGCGAATGCCGGGGATCTGCCGCTGAGGGCGGATTTCAGGGTAGTGTGAGGACTGGATAAGCGCTGCCCGGTCTTTGCAAAGACTTCAGGTGAAAACTTCATAAGAAAAACGAGAACTGCCGGAAAACGATTTCCGGCAGTTCTTTTATCGTGTAGGAAACTTCGTTTCCATACGATAAAAATGCTCCGCGAGGATGCGCACTCGGCGCATGGGTAGATGGTTGCCGAGGCAACCGCGCCTCGGCGCGAGAATGTGCCAAGGCACATTCTTTTTTATATCGGAGACTCTTGCGAAGTGCGCTCTTTTTTCCGCCTTTCTTCCAAAACCCCCTTGACGCTTCTGGAAAAAGAAGTATAATTACTTCAAAAGTGAATAGTTCGAAAATGAAATAATTAAGGAAGGAGAGTCGACGGATGAATCTGAAAATCGAGTTTGCCAGAAAAATGGCCCTTGCCTATACGGCGGTATGCAGACCGCTGTGCCAGGAAATGAAGCTGCCGCAGACCGCCTTTGATATCCTGATGTTTTTGTACAACAACCCGGAGTATAAAACGGCACGCGATATTGTGGAAATCCGCAACATCAAGGCGAACCTGGTTTCGGTAAATGTGGAAAAGCTGGTGCAGGACGGCTATATTGAGCGGCAGGCAGTAGAAAAGGACCGCCGCAAAACGGAGCTGATCTGTACGCAAAAGGCGCTGCCGGTTCAGAAACAGGGCAGAGAGCTGCAGCAGGAGTTTGCAGAGCGACTGATGGCGGGCTTGAGCGACGAAGACCAGGAAAAGCTGGCGGTATATTTTTCACAAATGGAAAAAAATCTGGATCAGATTATAAAAGGAGACGAAGGATAACATGCAGTTACTGATCACAATATTGGTTACATTTTTTGCGGGAATGGGCGCAGGGCTTGGTACCGGCTTTGCGGGGATGAGCGCAGCGGCGGTCATCAGTCCGGTTCTGATTACGTTTCTTGGTATGGATCCGTATATGGCAGTCGGCATTGCGCTGGCGTCGGACGTGCTTGCCAGCGCGGTTTCCGCTTATACCTATGGAAAAAATAAAAATCTGGATATCCGAAACGGACTGATTATGATGGTAAGCGTGCTGACATTTACCGTGGTTGGCAGCTATGTTTCCAGTCTGGTTCCTTCCCGGACGATGGGCAGCTTTTCTGTATTTATGACGCTTTTGCTCGGCATTAAATTCATTGTACGCCCGGTTATGACAACCAGGGAGGCAATGCAGGGCGTTTCTGCGAAAAAACGTGCGGTACAGTCGATCGTCTGCGGGATGCTGATCGGCTTTATCTGCGGCTTTGTCGGCGCTGGCGGCGGCATGATGATGCTGTTGATTCTGACCTCCGTGCTGGGTTATGAATTAAAAACTGCAGTCGGAACGAGTGTGTTTATCATGGCGTTTACGGCATTTACCGGATCAATTTCGCATTTCGCCATCGGCGGTGCGCCTGACTGGACGGTGCTGATCCTGTGTATGGTATTTACGCTGCTGTGGGCACGGATTGCGGCTGTTTTTGCCAACAAGGCAACGCCGAAGACCTTAAACCGTGCGACCGGTGTGATTTTAGTCGTTTTGGGGATCGTGGTCCTAGGTTTTCAATTTTTTGCATAATAAAGAACGGTGGGGCACGATTGCAGCAGGTACGGCGTGATGAAGATCGCGATTCAGATTGCGTGAAAGATTCTGTTTGTGATACAATCAAAAGGAAAACGTAATTTCAATTGTGATTTCAACGATGACCCGGAAACGTGATTTCAACGATGATCCGGAAACGAGGAGACCTATGGAAACCAGAACAACTACCCCTGTAACGACGGTAATGGCGCTGCTGGAAGAAAAACTGCGGCAGCAGGTGAGGCAGGACAAGCCGCTGCTTGTGGCGATCGACGGACGCTGTGCTTCCGGAAAAAGCACGCTGGCAAAAGATTTGCAAAAGCAGCTGGACTGCAACGTGATCCACATGGATGATTTTTATCTTCAGCCCCATCAGCGCACGACCAAGCGCCTGCGGGAGCCTGGTGGAAATGTGGACTATGAGCGGTTTGAAACAGAGGTGCTGCAGCCAATGCTCACAGGAGAGGCATTCTCCTATCGCCCCTATGACGCGCACGCGGTCTGTTTTTTGCCCGAGGTAATAGTTTCTCCGAAAAAGGTGACGATCATCGAGGGTTCCTATGCCTGTCATCCGAGACTGCGCAGAAGCTATGACCTGCGCATTTTTCTGACGGTTGACCGACAGGAACAGCTGGAACGGATTCGGAAAAGAAACGGAGAAGAGCGGGAGGAAATGTTTGAACGGATCTGGATTCCGTTGGAAGAGCGTTATTTCTGGAAAGCCGGCGTGGAAAAAACCTGCGATATCAGTCTGGATACGACCGGACTGTTCGAGGGCTGAGCGCGGCTCGCATTTGATTTTTTACGAAATGAGGAATCTGAAAGATGAAATGGATGGTTGCATCAGATATACACGGCTCTGCAAAGTATTGCAGGGAGCTGCTTGACGCATATGAACGGGAAGAGGCGGATCGGCTGCTTTTGCTGGGAGATCTTTTGTATCATGGTCCGCGCAACGATCTGCCGGAGGAATATGCCCCGAAGGTGGTGATCTCCATGCTCAATGCGAAAAAGAATAATATTTTGTGCATCCGCGGAAACTGCGATGCGGAAGTGGATCAAATGGTGTTGGAATTCCCGATTCTGGCGGATTACTGTATGCTCGACCTTGGAACGAAACTGGTGTACGCCACACATGGTCATCTGACGTCGGCAGAGCAGCTGCCGCCGCTTCGAGAGGGCGATCTGTTTTTGCAAGGGCACACGCATGTGCCGATGAATGAGGTAAAAAACGGGATTCGCTGCATGAATCCGGGATCGGTGTCGTTGCCAAAGCAGGACAGCTGGCGCGGATATATGATTCTGGAAATAAATCAGGCGGTCTGGAAAGAATTGGATGGAACGATTCGGGAAATGGTTGAAATTTAGTTTTTTTGCAACCTTAAGAATTTCATCATCCGGATTTTATTTTTCCTTTATAAATTTTAGGACATTTTTAGGAACTGGACATAACGAGGACACATTTATTCGGTATTCTATTTTACGGATAGATGAATGACTCACTATCTCCCCCCTCATATAAACACAAAACGGCAGCCCTCCTATCCTGGCTGCCGTTTTGTGTTGTCGTTTTTCAAAGGAATCCGTCCAATTGCCTTGACGGTATATGGGAATCCCGTTAATATATTCAAAGAAAGAAATGTCCGTGACTGTTTCAAATACATGTAGAAGAGGAAGAACCGATGAATAACTGGAAAGATGTAAAAATTGCACCGGAATTTAATGAACAGGGCGTAGCCTGTTATCGGCTGACCGGAGCTGATTTTTTGAATGAATACTATATTATTTCGGAGGCGGAGACGAGAAAGCTGCTCAACACGCCGGAAATCGTAGGCTATGAGGTCTATAACTGCCTGATTTCTTCTACCTCCCAGATGCTGTATTATCTGAAGGAGCAGAAAAAAGTGACGACGGCAAATATCCTCTCCATCCTTAGGGGTGCGTTGAACTATCCGTTGGAAGAAAGCTGCTACCGGGAGCATATCCGTGTGCATGACATCAGCTTTTTATCCAGTGAACGCGTGTTTGAAAACGAAGAAATCGCCGGATTGGAAATCAAATACAGCAAGCTGACGATGGTGCCGGACAGCACGCTGATGATCGGTGATATCATCGCAAGCGGCGAGACGCTGATCCACTGCCTGCGCTATGTGACAGATTTTTACCGCGAGCATGGCGCAAAGCTGCGCAACATCATCATTTTTACGATCGGCGGTACAAAGGGAATCGATATTTTAGAAGACCTGACCCGCGATATCCGCGAGTTCTGGCCGGAATTTGAAGGCTTTATTACGGTATATTATGAAGGAATTTTTGCAACCTACCAGGACAAAGGCGTTTCCGGCATCAATCTGCCGGATGTGGACTTTTACTGGAAGGGCGGCATCGTTGCGCCGGAATTTCGCCGGGAGACGCTGTCCATGTGCAGCCCGCTGTTTGAAAAGTGCATCATTTATGACGGCGGCGCAAGACGCTATGAGATCCACGAGCACGTGGAAGAGGTGCTGGAATTCTGGGAGGGTATCCGGGAACGCGCAGACCAGATCGATTTTCCGAAGCTTCTGGAAGAAAAGCTCGGCTATGAGCTGCCGATCGACTATGAGGACTGGATTGCAGCAAACCACTACGGCTTAATCCGCCCGGAGGACGCCAGATGGCTGTATCGTCAGGAGCAGGGCTATGTCGAAAGCATGAAAAATGTGACGGTGAAGGAACTGGCGGAGCAGAGAATCGCAGAGTTCACCGGTGCGTTGAGAAAATACATTCTGTAAGGAAACCGTGGGCGCTTATTTTTCACACAGCTATTCATGACAATAGAATGCTCGCAGAGCGTGCATTCTATTGTTTGTGCCGCAGGCGTCACAAAGCAGCTATGATCGCAGAGCCGAACTGGACGTTCGCTCCGCGATTCCTTCGGCGCAAAGCGCCTGCGGAATGGAGATTTTTATGGAAACAAATCAGAATATCAGGACAGCGACGTCATCTGATCTGGACTGTGTTGCGGCGGTGGAGGCGGAATGCTTTCCGGCGGCAGAGGCGGCTTCGAAGGAAGAATTTGCAGAGCGGATCGCAGCATATGGCAATCATTTCTGGCTGCTGTTTAAAAACGGAAAGCTGGTGTCCTTTGTGGACGGTATGGTGACGGATACGCCGGATCTGGCAGATGAAATGTATGAAAATGCAGCGCTGCACGACGAAAACGGTGCGTGGCAGATGATTTTTGGCGTCAATACGATTCCCGAATGCCGCAAAAAAGGCTACGCGGGTCAGTTGATTCGCTGTGCCATTGAGCAGGCAAAAAAAGAAGGGCGCAAAGGGCTTGTCCTGACCTGTAAGGACAAACTGCTCCATTATTATGAGGACTTTGGCTTTGTCAACGAGGGTGTTTCGAAATCGGTACACGGAAATGTCGTTTGGTATCAGATGCGCCTGATGTTATAAAAATTTAACAAATACTTTTCTAAAATCCATGATTTTTTGACAAAATTGTTGTATACTGATGATTGTGAAACGCAGAAAAACAGATCACTCAGAAATGAGGAGTTTTATGAACGACGAAGAATACTACAATTTTGTGAGGCCTTATGCGGATGCGATGCAGATGCTCCTGACCCGGCTGGATGTGCTTAACCACAACCTTTACGGTAAGTCAGACAGCCGTCCGATTCATTACATCCAGAACCGGATCAAGAAGAAAAAGAGTCTGGAAGAAAAGTTGATCCGGCGCGGAAAAGAACCGACCGTAGACAACGCTAAGGACTATCTGCAGGATATCGCCGGTGTCCGTATTATTTGTTACTTTGTGGACGATATTTATAACCTTGCCAAAAGCTTAAAGCGGCAGGCTGACCTGATCGTGATCCGCGAACAGGACTACATCAAAGCGCCGAAACCAAATGGATATCGCAGCTATCATCTGATTGTCGGCGTTCCGGTCTATTGCATGGATGGGATGGAATATTTTCCGGTAGAAGTACAGCTGCGGACATTATCGATGGATTTCTGGGCAAGTATGGAACACCGCATTTCTTATAAAAAAGAACGGGCGGATAAGGAGGAGCTGACAACAGAGCTGTTAGGCTACGCAAACCAGCTGCAGGAGATCGAAAAGAGCTTCGAGAGTCATAATGAGATCGGCAAATTAAAAGAACCGGAGAAGATGGAAAAAGATATGTCAGAGCCGAAGAATACGGACAGTCCAATCATTTCATAGCGAAAAGGAGAACAGACATGGAAAAAAGAAAATTTGGAAAGCTCGGAATCGAAACATCACTGCTTGGCTTTGGCTGTATGCGTTTTCCGGCCACACCGGACGGCAAAATTGATGAGCCGAGAGCAGAGAAGCTTTTGGATCGTGCCATCGCAGCAGGTGTCAATTACATCGACACCGCGTATCCGTACCATAATGGCGACAGCGAACCGTTTGTTGGTAAAGTGCTGCAGAAATATGACCGCAATTCCTATTATCTGGCAACAAAGCTGCCTGTCTGGGCAATTGAGAGTGTAGACGATGCAAAACGCGTTTTTGCAGAACAGCTGGAGCGCCTGCGCACAGATCATATCGATTTTTATCTGATGCACGCAATGAGCAAAGAGAGATGGGATAAAGTGAAAGAACTCGGAATTGTGGAGTTCTGCGAGCAGTTAAAGGCAGAGGGCAAAATCCGTTATCTGGGCTTTTCCTTCCACGATACCTACGAGGCATTTGAAGAAGTGCTGCGCGGCCGTGACTGGGATTTCTGCCAGATTCAGTATAACTACATGGACACCGAGGAGCAGGCAGGGGATAAAGGCTACGCTTTGGCAGAAGAGCTTGGAATTCCGCTGGTGATCATGGAGCCTGTAAAGGGCGGCAGCCTTGCAAACTTCTCTGATGATATCAATGCAAAGTTCAAAGCGATGGATAAAGATGCCAGCATCGCATCCTGGGCATTTCGCTGGGTTGGCAGCCATTCCAATGCAAAGGTGATCCTGAGCGGTATGTCGAATGAAGAGCAGGTTGAGGATAACCTGAAGACCTTCTCGAACTTTAATCCGCTGGATGAAGCAGAAGAAAAGATGATTTCTGAAATCGTATCAGATCTGCAGAGCAGAGTACAGAATGGCTGTACCGGCTGTCGGTATTGTATGCCGTGCCCGGCTGGCGTAAACATTCCGCAGAACTTCGCACTGTGGAACAAATACCACATTTACGGAACCTACGACCATGTAAAAAATGCATGGGAAAAGGATTTGAAGGACGAAGAAAAGGCGAAATGCTGCGTGAAGTGCGGCAAGTGTGAAAAAGTCTGTCCTCAGCATCTCTCCATCCGCAGGGATCTGGAGCTTGCACAGAAGGATCTGGACAGCGCGGCAGCGGCACAGGAGTAAGCGGACTGCAGTAGCTGCGGCACAGAAATGGGCGGACAGAGTTACGAATAAAGAGCGGTATCGTTTTTTATAGACAAAATGGAAAGCAGGCGAATTGCACAGCTACTGTACATATCAGACGGTGCAAAATCGCAATAATATTTGCAAAAGGCAGTTATGGAATCTGGCTGCGGCAGTTTCCGACAACTCAGTTGTGGAAGCGGTGTTCTTTCCGGTATTGAGACGGATTTTGACCGTTATACCGGGTAAATGCCTTATAAAATAGGGACGGATCACTGTAGCCGCAGTCCTGTGCGATTTCCTGAACCGGTCGTTCGGTAAGCACCAACAAGCGGGAGGCTTTTTGCAGCCGGGTGATTGTCAGATAGGTATGTGCCGTGATTCCGATCTCCGCTTTCAGCCGTCGGTTGATGTAGGCCGCAGAATAATGGAACTGCTCCGTCAGCGTCTGCGCGGTGATAGATTCCGCCGCATGTTCGGTCAGAAAATGCATGACTGAGGATGTCAGGGACGTATAAGCGTGTTCTTGTTCATACAGCGCGTTGGAAAGGCTCAGAAATTCACTCTGGATTTCAAAAGGGTTCTGCGGCGCCTGGTGAAACAGGCTGCAGAGTTTTTTGAAAGAAGGAAGCAGCAGCGAGGCAGAAAAAGTCCCGCGAAGCGGCAGTTTGATTCGGTTGAGCAGATCCAGAGTATAATCTGCGTTGAAATGGAAGTAGTAATACTCCGCGCCGGGGCTGGGACGATCCGCACCCTGCCGCAGATTTTTACGCTGAATATACCATTCGCCCTCGTGTACGCTGACCGGAATACCGTCTTCTATGAAGTGAAGGCTGCCCCGGAGCATAAAAATCAGGACGAAGAAGTCCACGATCCGGGAGCTGTGATATTCGTCCGGTTCGAACCTTTTGTAGTCGCAGTCGGTCAGATAGGGCATGGGAGCAGGATTTAGAAAAATAAAATCGGTATTCATCAAGGGGGTCCTCCGAAGGGAAAGATTGTGCAAGCAACCTGCCAATCCGGGAATGCAAAATGCGCACGTAGGTTTGGATTCAGAATTCTACTGACAGTATAGCATAACGGAAGAGAAAAGAATACAAAATGCAGCCGAGGGCGGAGTCATTTGCCGGAGACTGCGAAAACTTGCCGCGAAAATATTTCAGGACGGCATCAGAAAGGGAGGGAAAAAATGAGAGGTGCAAAATATCGTGCGCTTACTGCGCAGCAGATCAAACCGGAGGGCTGGCTTTTGCGGCAGCTGGAAATTCAGGCGGAGGGGCTGAGCGGACATCTGGATCTGGTATGGCCGGATATACGGGAGAGTAAATGGATCGGCGGAGATAAGGAAGGCTGGGAGCGCGTACCGTACTGGCTGGACGGTTTTATCCCGCTGGCATATCTGCTGAACGATGAAGATCTGAAAAAGCGTGCAAAAAGATATATCGATGCGATTCTGGCAGCCCAGAAGGAAGACGGTTGGATCTGCCCCTGTGCGTTGGAAGAGCGCGACCGCTACGACCTCTGGGCGGCATTTTTGATCTGTAAGGTTCTGGTGCTGTACCAGGACTGCAGTGGGGATGAAAGAATTGAGGAAGCGGTATACCGCGCGTTAAAGCAGCTTCTTCCTCATATTGCAAGAAATACGCTGTTTAACTGGTCGGCAGCACGCTGGTATGAATGTCTGATCCCGATACTGTGGATGTATGAGCGCAGACCGGAGCCCTGGCTTTTGCAGCTGATGGAGCTGCTGGATGCAGATGGTATCGATTACGAAAAGCTTTATACCTATTTTGATTTCCAAAAGCCTGCTTCGAAGAAATACTGGACGCAGACAAACCATGTGGTAAATACCGCCATGGCATTTAAGTGCCGTGCACTGATGTCCTGTCTGACAGAGGAAGATCCGGATGAGTTCGCTCTTTCCATGTATCAAAAGATGATGAAATACAACAGTATGGCGACCGGACATTTTACCGGTGACGAGTGCCTGTCCGGTGATGCGCCGATCCAGGGCAGCGAGTGCTGCAGCGTTGCGGAGATGATGTATTCCTGTGAAACCCTGCTTTCCATTGGAGGAAATCCCTTCTGGGGGGATTTACTGGAGCGTGAGGCATTCAATTCCATGCCTGCAACGACGACGCCGGATATGTGGGCGCATCAGTACCTTCAGATGACAAACCAGATCTCGGCAGCGCGAATCCCGGATGCAGAGAATCCGTATAATTCCAATAATAACGAAGCGAACATGTTCGGGCTGGAGCCTCACTTTGGCTGCTGTACCGCAAACTTCAATCAGGCATGGCCGAAATTTGCAATTTCCGCAGTGATGAAAAATGAACGCGGTCCGGTTGTACAGAGCCTTGTGCCCTGCTGTGCACAGGTGGAAACACCAAACGGAACTGTTCAGGTACATATTGTTTCTAAGTACCCGTTCCGTGACAATGCAGTGATTGAACTGAGCTCGGAGAAGCCTGCCGAAACCTGTCTGCAGATCCGTATTCCCGGCTTTGCAAAGAAAGCGACAGTCAACGGAATAGAAGCATGTCCCGGAACTTATTTCGAACAGAACATTCTGGTGGACGGCGTAACGTGCGTTACCGTAGAACTGACCTTTGAGGCTGTTTTACAGGATCGTCCTTACGACGCAAAGGTGCTGGTTCGCGGACCGCTCCTGTTCTCCCTGCCCGTAAAGGCAAAGGAGAACCGTATCGAGTATGTGCGGGACGGCGTAGAGCGCAGGTTCCCGTACTGTGATTATGAGATGTTCCCGGATTCTGAGTGGAATTATGGCTTTTACAGTGAAGAGTTTGAAGTGATGTTCGAGCCTGTCACAGACACTCCGTTTTCTATTGAGAACCCACCTGTCAGGATCAAAGCGAAGATGGTTCCGGTTCCGTGGGAAGAAAAAGGCGGCATTTGCGCTATTTCCCCGATAGAAAGAAAAGCGCTTGGGGAGGCAAAAGACGTGCTGCTGCAGCCCTACGGATGCACGAACCTGCGCATGACGGAAATGCCGTATATCAAACAATAGAATGCACGCTCTGCGAGCATTCTATTGTCATGAATAAAAAGAAAGAGAACAGACCGCCCCTTCTGCAGTAATGGGAAAATTGCTGCGGGAGGGGCGAGTTCATGTTGCGTGATCTTATGAAAGAAGATTTGATCAAAGGGCCGCTGGATATTTTTTCTGGAGATATTGCGGCAATTATACTTTATGATTCAGTTGCCAGAAATTCCGTTTTCTCTTTGCCGAGATTAATAGAAACATGAGATGTATTGAAATCCTCCAGTATTTTGAGGTATCATATTTAAATAAAAAGCAATATTTTAAAATTTTACATCAAAGGCTCTACGGGATATCAAAAATCTAGTATGGTAAAAAGAGAGGACAAGAAATGCTGAACATTTTTTATGGAGATATGAAAGAAGCTGTTTACAATACGGCAGGTTATTTTAAATATGATTATGAAGATGAATGGATTGTAGATCCTTTTGTAAAGAAAATGATTCTAGATGTGGACAAATCGACCGTAATGGACAGCGGGGTAATAGACAGTCCCGTTTCTGGAAAGATACCGCCGGTTGGATTATCGGGTGGGGTAAAGACTTTGATTCTTGTTAAATTCGAAAAAGATAAGGTGTTCAATGCGTCTACCTGCGGCGACAACTGCGCAAAGTGGCTGTTAGAAATAGCAAAAGAGGAGGATCGAACGATTAATCTGCGTCATTTGATGAATTTTGGAAAGAAACCATTTAAGATTCGCATTTTAAATACAGATCAGATCGTTCATTCGATGGAAGAGCTGGTACCGATAGCAGGAGAATTTGTATAACGGAGAGTTAGGGTATGAAGGGAAAGCATAGGATTGTCGTTTCAACGAAGCGACAGAAATATGAATTTGAATTACGGCGTAATTTGACGATACTTCGTGGAGACAGTGCGACTGGGAAAACGACATTGATTGAGATGATACAGGATCATGAAAATGATCCGTTAGGAAGCCCGGTAGAGTTGATCAGTGATAAAAAGTGTTATGTGCTGGAGGGCGCTTTATGGAAAGAACAATTGGCTGGAATCACTGACAGTATTGTTTTTATCGATGAAGGAAATACCTTTGTAAAAGCAGAAGAATTTGCAGGTGTCATTCAAAATACGGATAATTATTATGTTATTGTGTCGAGAGAGTCTCTTCCGGCGTTGCCCTATAGTGTGGAAGAAATTTATGGAATCCGGACTTCTGGAAAATATGGAACACTGAAGCAGATCTATCACGAGTTTTACAGAATATATAACTTAGATGAAACGAAAGGTGAAATAGAGCCGGAGGCTGTTGTTACAGAAGACAGTAATTCGGGATATCAGTTTTTTGACGCAGTGTGCAGAGAAAACGGTTTGACGTGTGAAACCCTGAATGGGAAATCCAATATTTTCCGTTATTTGAAAGTGCATAAGAATGAAAAGATTCTTGTCATTGCAGATGGTGCTGCGTTTGGTTCTGAAATGGATCGGGTTATGCGATTGATGGAGAGCAGAAAAAATATCGTATTATACTTGCCGGAATCATTCGAATGGTTGATTTTATCAGCAGGAGTATTAAAAAATGCTGCGATGGAGAAGATTTTGAAGAATCCATCTGAATATGTGGAAAGCAGGAACTATTTTAGCTGGGAGCGTTTTTTTACAGCGCTTTTGATAGAAGAAACAAAAGGAACTTATTTGGCTTATTTCAAACGAAACCTGAACCCGGTATATTTAAATGAGAGCATAAAAACAGCAATTTTATCCCAAATGAAAAAGATAAAGATAGATAGAAAAAAATAATGTTTCCCCAAAAAACATCCCCAGCGTTACCGCGATTATCATATAAACCGCGACGCGCTGGGGGATATTTTTCCAATAACAGGTATTCAAGCATTTAGCCGTCTTGCGCAGGCACAGACACCTGCAATGTCGAATTTAGCGACCAGCACTCTTCGCTCACATCAGCGATGCATACTGGGACATATAGAGCTTGTAATATTCTCCTTTTTGAGCCATCAGCTCATCATGTGTGCCTTTTTCCAGGATCGTTCCCTTGTCCACATACATGATGCAGGAAGAATTTTTAATTGTGGAAAGACGATGTGCGATGATGAAGGAGGTACGTCCCTTCAGCAGTTCATTTAAGCCCTTCTGCAGGATGATCTCTGTTTCGGTATCGATACTGGAGGTTGCCTCATCCAGGATCAGGATCTTCGGGTCAGCCAGAAGTGCGCGGGCAAAGGAGATCAGCTGGCGCTGTCCGGCGGACAGACGGCTTCCCCGTTCATTTACCTGTGTCTGATAACCGTTTTCCATTTCCATGATGAAGTCATGGGCGCAGACTGTTTTTGCAGCCCGGATGACCTCTTCATCTGTAGCGCTGAAGTTGCCGTAGCGGATGTTATCCATGATTGTGCCGGAGAAAATGAAACTGTCCTGCATCATGACACCCATCTGTTTGCGGAGAGAACGGATGGTAACGCCTGCGATATCGACGCCATCGATTAAAATCCGCCCGGAATCTACGTTATAGAAGCGGCTCAACAGATTCACCAGGGTTGTTTTGCCGGCACCGGTGGGGCCTACCACTGCAAACGACTGCCCCTGGTTTGCGTGGAAGGAAACATCCTTTAAGATCGGAACGCCAGGCTCATAGCTGAAGGTAACGTGGTCGAAGGTAACATCCCCGTGGATCGGAGGCATTTCAACCGCATCCTCCCGGTCTTTGACCACAACCGGCTCGTCGATAGTTTCAAAAATACGCTCCAGATAGGAGATCGCGGTCAGAAGAGAGTTGTAAAAGCCAGCCAGCGTGTTGATCGGTGCCCAGAAACGTCCGATATAAGCAGTAAAAGCAACCAGCACACCGACGGTAATGCCGGTTTCGCCGTTGATCATCCAGCTGACACCGAGCACATAGATCGCTGCAGTTGTAATTATTGAAATGATATCGATGCTGGGACCCATCGTAAAGTTGAACATAACGGCGCGCATCCAGGATTTCCGGTAGCTGCCGCTTAAGTTGTTGAAAATACCGCTGTTCACGTCTTCCCGGACGAAGGATTGGGTAACACGGATCCCGTTGATACTTTCAGCAATGTACGCGTTTAAGTTGGACTGCTTATTGCTTTGAACCTGCCATGCGGTACGCTGTTTTTTCTTGATGACAACGATAACGATCGCGAGGATCGGAAGACCGCAGAGACATACAAGCGTCAGCCGGACATTTAAGATCAGCATGAAAACGATGATAAACACCAGGTTGCACAGGTCCGTGATGGTATTTAAGATACCGTTGGAAAGCAGGTCGCTGATGCTGTTGACATAGTTTACAACACGCACCTGAATTTTACCGTGAGGGCGGTCATCATAGTAGGAGAACGGAAGCTCCTGCAGATGCTCAAAGATGTCATAGCGCATGTCGTGAATGATCTGCTGTCCGATCTGGTTGGTGTATTTGATCTTGTAGCGAAGGCTGAAGGCACTGTAAAATGCGGCAAGCAGTGTCAAAAAGCTGTAAAATGCGATTCCCTTCATGTCCTTGTTCGGGATGCAGACGTCCATGACCTTCTGAAAAAATTGCGGAATCAGCATGGTAAAAGCGGAAGCGGAGAGCATCATGAAGCCGACACTGACAAACCGTTTCCGGTAAGGAATCAGATAAGCGAGCAGACGTTTTAACTGATTGAGGTCAAATTTATCTTCCAGGACTTCGTCCACATCATATTTATTTCGTGCCATGAGTTCTCACTTCCTTTCGTTGGCTGTAACCTGACGGTATTCTTCCTGTTCTTCTCTGGAAGGAAGCTCGCCGTACTGATGATGGAACGCGCTTGCATAGTAGCCGTCATTTGCAAGCAGCTCCTGATGCGTTCCGTGTTCGATAATCCGGCCGTTATCCATAACCAGGATCTGATCAGCGTCTTTAATGGAAGAAATACGGTAGGTGATGACGAAGATCGTGCACTGGCCGTTTAATTTGCCGAGCTGCTGCTGGATATAGCTTTCTGTTTCCATATCAACGGCGGAAGTAGTATCGTCCAGAATCAGGATGGACGGTTTCTTTAACAGGGCGCGTGCAAGGGAAATACGCTGCTTCTGACCGCCGGAGAGTCCGACACCGCGCTCGCCGACGATGGTATCATAGCCTTCGGGCATAGCCTTGATGAAATGGTTGGCATCTGCCATGACAGCAGCTTCGTGAATTTCCTCAAATGTACAGTTCGGACGACCGTATGCGATATTCCCTTCAATTGTATCAGAAAAAAGAAAGATATCCTGCATTGCCATGCCGATGTTGTCACGCAGATCGTAAAGGTTCCAGTCCTTGACGTTTACGCCATCTACCAGAACCTCGCCGGAGGTCGCGTCGACAAAACGGCACAGCAGGTTCATGATGGTGGATTTGCCGGCACCGGTGGAACCGAGAATGCCGACTGTCTGTCCTTTTTTCACAGAAAAGCTGATATCCTTTACGATATCCTCATCATCTGCCGTATAGGAAACATCTTTAAATTCAACATTTCCTTCCATATGTTTGCGGGAAACCGGCACAGGAGGCATTTTTACAAGAGGCTCTTCCACATAGGTTGTGTAAATTTTTTCTACGGAGGTGATAAAACGGTGGGTATCATTGACCCACCAGCCTGCCATACGCAGCGGAGCGTTTAACATCCACAGATAACCGTTGACGGTTACGAGGTTACCGATTGTCATTTCTCCGGTAATTACCATCCAGCCGCCGTAGAGCATCAGGACAACGTTTAAGACATATGCCAGAACTTCGAAGATCGGAAGGTATTTCATCCAGACCTTTGAGGAGTTCAACTGTGCGTCCATGTAGGCATCGTTTTCCTTATTAAATTTTTCAATTTCAAAGTTTTCCTTGGCAAAGGCTTTTACGACACGGTTGCCGCTGACATTTTCCTGAACGAAGGCATTCAGGGAAGAAAAGCAGTCGCGGATGCGCTGGAATGTCGGTCGAACCTCTTTGGACTGTTTTGCTGTGGTGATGGCTGTAAAGGGCAGAACGATCAGCATGCAGAGCGCCAGCTTCACATTTACCGTAAAGATCATGAAGAGCGCAAAGCAGAACAGCAGGATATTTTCGTAAACCTGATAGATAATGTAAGCAACGAAGTGGCGGATTGCTTCCATGTCGCCGGTTTGACGGCTCATCAGGTCGCCTGTTTTTTTCTTGCTGTAAAAGGCGAAGTCCTCTGTCAGAAGGCGGCGGTAAACAACGTCCCGCATGTCGTAGAGCACGCCCTGCGAGCATACTTCGAAAATAACCTGATAAAAGAAACGCAGGGCACCGCGGACCAGCGTAACTAAAAGCAGGATGAGAACAAGCTTCCAAAGCAGGTCATACTGACCGCCCTGAATGACATCATCTACGATCATACCGGAAACGTAAGGGTTTACGATGGCGAGAACGGAAATGAAAGTCGTCAGGATCAGGCCGCCCAGAAGCTTGAAGCGGTACTTTCTGAGAAATCCCCAGAACCATTTCATTGGTGTCATATTTCCTTTTTTCCTTCCTTAAAAAAGTATCCATGGGCTTTGATAGATCATGGATAAAAAAAGTGTATCGCAAAATATTTTATTTGGAATGTACAATCTTGCAGGTTTCATGTAAAATGTTGTTAAATGGTAACTGTGAGGAAACTGAACAGTTACGTTAAAGGTTTTTGTGGGATGTTGCAGGAAAATAAAAGATAAATTTCAGGCATCCGGGAAGGAAGCTGGTGGATATGGAACGGGAAAACACGGTATTTCAGGAGGAGTTAAATCCGACCTTCTTGTTTATGTGGAAGGGAACACGTGTGGAGGATGAGCCGAACTATCACTGCCATGAGCATCTGGAGCTGTGTTATATCCAATCCGGGACAGGAAAGCACAGAATCGGCGATACGATATATGAAGTAAAAGAGGGTGACCTGCTGGTCATCAATGAAGGAGTCTATCATCAAAGCCTGGCGGGAGAGCATAAAACGCCGGTTGCGGAATTTTACGTGGGGCTGACAGATTTAAATCTGGCGGGGCTTGGGCGCAACCACTTTCCACTACCGGGGAATTGCCCGGTATTTCGTACGGAGGGAGAGCTGCAGCGTAAGCTTTCCAAGCTCTGTATGGCAATGGAGGCAGAGCAGGAGCTTTGCCGGATCGGGCGCTATTATATGATGAAGACGTATGCCATGCAAATGCTTCTTTTGCTGCTGCGGGAAGAAGAAGAGACCGGTAAGCCGCAGAAGGCAGGTGGATGCTCCTTTGAATCCGCGAACCGGAAATATCTCGTGGAGAAGATCACGGATTACTTTGAAGATCATTATGCAGAGAAAATCTCTCTTGACCGGATCGCCGGCAATATGTATCTGAGCACCTTTTATGTGTCCAGGATTTTCAAGGCGGAAACCGGAAACACACCGATTCATTATCTGATTGATATTCGTCTGACCAAGGCCTATAACCTGCTGACGCAGAATCTGGAAATGAGCATTCAGGAAATCGCGGCGCAGGTCGGCTATGAGGATGCCTATCATTTCAGCAAGCTGTTCAAGAAAAAATATGGGGTGGCTCCGTCTGCAGTGCGGTGCAGGATACTATAAAGCAGCAGAATACGCCCATTCGGCTGAATACGGCCTGCCATAATTCATGACAATAGAATGCTCACAGAGCGTGCATTCTATTGTATTAACAAAAAGGAACTGGGGACAGGAGAACATGGAAAATCCGATTATTTTTACGGCGGAGATCATCGGGACGATCGCTTTTGCATCGTCCGGGGCAATGCTGGGTATCCGCAAAAATCTGGATCTGTTCGGGGTACTGGTGCTGGGACTGTGTGTTGCAGTCGGAGGCGGCATTGTCCGGGATATTATCCTGGGGCGGACGCCGCCGGGAGCATTCCGGGATCCGGTTTATGCGCTGGTGGCGCTGGGAACTTCCGCTCTTTTATTTTTACTTGTCTATGGAAAGCAGGAGATCATGACGAGCCGTTATCTGACGATTTATGAGCAGGTTATGAATTACTGTGATGCGGTTGGGCTTGGGATTTTTACAGTCCTCGGCGTATATACCGCACACGGCGAGGGCTATCACGGAATCTTCTTTTTAGTGTTTTTGGGCATGATGACAGGTATCGGCGGCGGTCTGATCCGGGATATTTTAGCGGATACGATGCCGTTTATCCTGTATAAGCATATCTATGCGATGGCGGCTTTTGCGGGCGCACTGGTGTGTGTGCTTTTGATCCATATCCATCTGTATCTGGCGCTGGCAGCAGGAACTGCGGTGGTGATTGTGATCCGGGTGCTTGCGACACATTACTGTTGGGATCTGCCGCGGCCGCTGCATGAAAAAGATGCACACACGAAAACAAAAAATCTGTCCGAAAATAGTAATGCCGACGATACTTGAGCAGAATCGACACTTTTGCTACCATGAAAAGAAATTTTGTGATAGAATTGGTAAGACTGAGCTGGAAACGTAAAATGCCGCCTGTGCGGCAAAAGGAGGACAAATGGAAAACGTAAGACGGATCTATGTGGAAAAGAAGACCGGTTACGCGGTTAAGGCACAGGAACTGAAGGAGGATCTGATCGGTTATCTGAATATGTCAGGGATCGAAGACGTCCGGATGTTCATTCGTTATGATGTGGAAAATATCAGTGATGAGGTTTTTGAACAGGCATGCCGTACTGTTTTTTCCGAGCCGCCCGTGGATATTCTGTATCGCGAGACGATCGAAATTCCTGCAAACGGACGCGTATTCAGCGTTGAATATCTGCCGGGACAGTTTGACCAGCGTGCAGATTCTGCCGTACAGTGCGTTCAGTTTTTAAAAGCGGAGGAGCAGCCGATTATCCGTACCGCAGTTACTTATTTGATTACAGGAGATCTGACAGACGAAGAATTTGACAAGATCAAGGCTTACTGCATTAACCCGGTGGATTCCAGAGAGACCGGTATGGAAAAGCCAAAGACACTCGTAACCGAGTTTGCAGAGCCCGCAGATGTCAGGATTTTAGACGGCTTTACTACGCTGGATACAGACGGATTAAAACAGCTGTACGATTCTCTTGGTCTTGCGATGACCCTGCAGGATTTCAAGCATATCCAGAAGTATTTTGCAGGCGAGGAAAAGAGAGATCCTTCCATGACGGAGATCCGTGTGCTGGATACCTACTGGTCCGACCACTGCCGTCATACGACGTTTTCCACTGAACTGAAAAATGTCGCATTCGGAGATGGTTTTTACCGGGAACCGATGGAAAAAACCTACCAGAGCTATCTGGATGCGCGTGCAGAGATCTTTAAAGACCGTCCGGATAAGTTTGTCTGCCTGATGGATCTTGCACTGATGGCAATGCGTAAGCTCAAAAAAGAGGGCAAGCTGGAGGATATGGAGCAGTCCGATGAAATCAACGCCTGTTCCGTTATCGTTCCCGTTGAAATGGACTACGGCGATGGTCCTGTCACCGAGGAATGGCTCGTATTTTTCAAAAATGAAACCCACAACCACCCGACCGAAATCGAACCCTTCGGCGGTGCGGCAACCTGTCTGGGCGGCGCAATCCGCGACCCGCTTTCCGGCAGAGGTTATGTGTATCAGGCAATGCGCGTGACCGGTGCAGCGGATCCCACCGTTCCGGTTGCGGACACCTTAAAGGGAAAGCTTTCCCAGAAAAAGCTGGTGCGCGGCGCAGCATCCGGTTACTCTTCCTACGGCAACCAGATCGGCCTTGCCACCGGTTATGTAAAAGAAATTTATCATCCCGATTATGTTGCAAAGCGTATGGAGATCGGCGCAGTTATGGGTGCGGCTCCGAGACGCAACGTCATCCGTGAAAACTCCGATCCGGACGATATCATCATCCTGTTGGGCGGACGTACCGGACGCGATGGCTGCGGCGGCGCAACCGGTTCCTCCAAGGTGCATACGGAAAAGAGTATCGAAACCTGCGGTGCTGAGGTGCAGAAGGGTAACGCCCCGACCGAAAGAAAGATTCAGAGACTGTTCCGCAGAGAAGAAGTTTCCCGTCTGATTAAAAAGTGTAACGACTTCGGCGCAGGCGGCGTTTCTGTTGCCATCGGCGAGCTGGCAGATGGCCTGACCGTTGATCTGGATAAGGTTCCCAAGAAGTATGCCGGTCTGGATGGCACAGAGCTTGCAATCTCCGAATCTCAGGAGAGAATGGCAGTTGTTGTTTCTCCGAAAGACGTTGATACCTTCTTAGGCTATGCGGCAGAAGAGAACCTGGAGGCAGTTCCGGTTGCGGTTGTAACCAAAGAACCCCGTCTGGTTTTAAACTGGCGCGGCAAGAGCATTGTAAACCTGTCCAGAGCATTTCTGGATACCAACGGAGCACACCAGGAAACCGATGTTTTTGTAGATGTTCCGTCGAAAGAAGATAACTATTTTGAGCAGTATGCAGTTCCTGCTGTAAAGGAAGCCGTAAAAGCCGGCGATCTGAAAAAGGCATGGAAAGCGCTGCTGTCGGATTTAAATGTCTGCTCCCAGAAGGGTCTTGTGGAAATGTTCGACTCCTCCATCGGCGCAGGCAGCGTGCTGATGCCTTACGGCGGTAAGTATCAGCTGACCGAGACCCAGGCGATGGTTGCCAAGCTTCCGGTCCTGAAAGGAAAGACCGATACGGTAACGATGATGGCATACGGCTTTGATCCGTATCTGTCCTCCTGGAGCCCTTACCACGGCGCAATTTACGCGGTTGTGGAATCCATGGCAAGAATCGTAGCGGCAGGCGGCGATTTCTCCGGAATCCGCTTTACCTTCCAGGAATATTTCCGCCGCATGACCCAGGATCCCGAACGTTGGAGCCAGCCTTTTGCAGCGCTTTTGGGCGCTTATGACGCGCAGATGGGATTCGGACTTCCGTCCATCGGCGGTAAGGATTCCATGTCCGGAACCTTTAACGATATTGACGTACCTCCGACCCTGGTTTCTTTCGCTGTGGATGTTGCAAAGGAAAAAGATGTTATCAGCCCGGAATTAAAACAGGCTGGAAACCGTCTGGTTCGTTTCTCCATTCAGAAGGATGCTTACGATCTGCCGGATTATGAGCAGGTAATGGCACTGTATGCAAAGATTACCGAGCTGATGGGCAAGGGCGTGATCGTTTCCGCATATGCACTGGACAGCTATGGTGTGGCAGCAGCTCTGTCCCGCATGGCATTCGGTAACGGACTTGGCGTTGCAATTGAGGAAACGGTTTCTGCAGAGGAGCTGTTTACAAACGGCCTTGGCGATCTGGTGGCAGAAGTTCCGGCAGACCGTCTGGCGGATATGGATGTTGCTTATACGCTGCTCGGCACGGTAACGGCAGAGCCGGTATTTACCTATGGAAACATGACCCTTTCCGAAAAAGAGGCGCTGGATGCGTGGAAGAAACCTCTGGAAAAGGTATTCCCTACAAAGGCAGTCAAGGACACGGACGCAGTAGAAACCGGTCTGTATGAGACGAATCACATTTATGTATGCAAGAATAAAGTAGCGAAGCCTACCGTATTCATCCCGGTATTCCCCGGCACGAACTGTGAATACGACAGCACAAAAGCATTTGAACGCGCAGGTGCACAGGTTGTAACCCATGTATTCAGAAACCTGAGCGCAGAGGACATCCGTTCTTCCGTCGATGCGTTTGCAAAAGAGATCAGCCAGGCTCAGATCATCATGTTCCCCGGCGGCTTCTCCGCAGGCGACGAGCCGGATGGCTCCGCAAAGTTCTTCGCAACTGCATTCCAGAACGAGAAGATCAAAGAAGAGGTTATGAAGCTTCTGAAGGAAAGAGATGGCTTATGCCTTGGTATCTGTAATGGATTCCAGGCGTTAATTAAGCTCGGTCTGGTTCCTTACGGCGAAATCGTCGGACAGAAGGACGATTCTCCGACCCTGACCTTTAATACGATCAACCGTCACATTTCCAAGATGGTATACACCAAGGTGGTTTCCAACAAGTCTCCCTGGCTGCAGGGCGCTGAGCTTGGAAAAGTATATGTCAATCCGGCATCCCACGGTGAGGGACGTTTCGTAGCTCCGAAGGAGTGGATTGACAAGCTGTTTGCAAACGGACAGGTAGCAACCCAGTATTCCGATCCGGAAGGAAGGATTTCCATGGATGAAGAATGGAATATCAATGGCTCCTACAGCGCGATCGAAGGCATTACCTCTCCGGATGGACGTATCCTGGGCAAGATGGCGCACTCCGAGCGCCGCGACAGAAGCGTTGCACAGAATATCTACGGCGAACAGGATCTGAAGATCTTCGAGTCCGGTGTGGCATACTTTAAGTAAAAGGCTGTAAACAATAATTCCGAAGACCTCACAGAAGGGAGAAATCTCTTCTGTGGGGTCTTCGTGGTTATGGGGTAGTACCTTTTAAGGTAGTACGAAGATAGGACTATTATGGAACAATGCGATTTTGTGGGAGAATTTTATTCATGACAATAGAATGCTCGCAGAGCGTGCATTCTATTGTTGATAAAGGAGACACTGTATGGGAAAAGAAAAGCAGGCATTAAAACCGGATATTATCGTAAAGAATTATTGGCGCAATAAGGAACAGTTTGCTGATTTTTTCAACGCAGTGCTGTTTGATGGAAAGCAGGTCATCAAACCGAAAGAACTGGAGGATTTGGATACGGAAGAATCCTCCGTTTTGGAGCATAAAGAATATGCGGAAAGCATCGGAGCGTCGAGAGATACGGTCAAAATTCGAAAAAAGTCTACCGTATATGGCGTGGAATTTGTTATACTGGGAATGGAAGGACAGGAGCATATTCATTATGCGATGCCCATGCGGGTAATGGGGTATGATTATGCAGCTTATCAGAAGCAATATGTGGACAATGCGGCAAAGTATAAAACAGCAAAGAGCTTGACAGAAGAGGAATATCTGTCAAAAATGAAAAAGGATGATCGGCTGGTTCCTGTTATAACAGTTGTTGTTTATTATGGGGAAAAGCCGTGGGACGGTGCGGTGTCTCTGCATGGGATGCTGCATATTTCAGAGGAAATGAAGCCATTTGTCAATGATTACCGGATGCACCTCGTGGAAGCGAGAAAAAATGATCTGAAGCTGCATAATATCAACAACCGGGATCTGTTTAATCTGCTCGGTATTCTGTTGGATCGGAATGGAAAGCTTCAGGAAACAAGAGATCGGGCGATAAACTACGCCAGAGAGCATCGAGTGGAAAAGACAGTGATTATGACTGCTGCGGGTGCGGCAAACTGTAAAATAGATTATAATAAAATTGCCAGGAAAGGAGATGCTGATATGTGCACCGTGTTTGAAGAGACGAGGCGTGAGGGGATAGCAGAAGGAGAAGCCAAAGGAATTATTGAGACTGGATATGAATTTGGGATTTCAGAAGAAGAGATTCTTGCAAGATTACAGAAAAAGCTGAACATTTCTCTGGCAGAAGCGCAGGAGTATGTAAAAAAGTTCGGCAGGAAAAACGAGGAAAAGTAAATCAGAAGATTCCGATGCAGAAGAAAATGGTTAAAATATAAAATTTTTTTGCATGTGAATAAGAGGAGAAATGAACAAAATTAACTATCAAAAAGAACTGGAACGCCTGATCGATAAGCTTCCGGATCATCACCGGCGGCTGTTTTTGCACAGCTGCTGTGCGCCGTGCTCCAGCTACTGTCTGGAATATTTGCGGCAGTATTTCGATGTGACGGTATTTTATTACAATCCAAACATCAGCTTTTTGGAGGAATACCGGCATCGGGTGGAGGAATTAAAACGTCTGGTGAGCACGCTGAATGAAGAGGCGAAAGGGTCTGAAATGCTGAACCAGATCGCACTTTTGGAGGGCGCTTACGAGCCGGAAAAATTTTTCGAGGCGACGAAAGGGCTGGAGGACTGTCCGGAGGGCGGAGAGCGCTGCTTTATCTGCTACGAGCTGCGGCTGCGGGAAGCGGCGAGGCTGGCGGCAGAGGGCGGCTATGATTTTTTTACAACAACGCTGACGATCAGTCCGCTGAAAAATGCGCAGAAGCTCAACGAAATCGGCAGCCGACTGGCGGAGGAATATCATGTGGCGTGCCTGCCGTCGGATTTTAAGAAAAAGGGCGGCTATTTAAGATCCATCGAGTTAAGCCGTCAGTACGACCTGTATCGTCAGGATTATTGTGGCTGCGTTTTTTCAAAGCGGGAACGCGATAAAAGGATTGTACAGGAAAGCTGAAACAGGTATACTAAAAAGCAAAGTACGAGACATGGGCTTTTGAAACGCAAGACGATCAGAAACGATCGATGAGTCCTAAAACAGGGCGCGGATGTCTGTCAGTGCGTTGTCGATGACATCGAACTGCCAGACGCTGTGTCGGGGAATCCTGTGCTCCGTCAGATAATAATGTCCGTCAAAGGAAGAGATATAATAAGGCGTTCCGCCTCCGACAAAGTTGTCATAAATATCCTCCCAGCTGCCGGAAGAAAGATCGTTTAAATCCTGCACGCGCAGGATTGTCGCATAATCCTGATTGCCGGTAAGGTCGGTGGAAATGGTGATGTAAAACCAGTCCTGAATGTGCGTCAGCTGGATCATGCCGGAGATTTCGGCAGGAACCGGGAAACGTTCCAGGATCTTCAGGTCTTTTTTGCGGGTGCGCAGAATCGACTGATTGCCGGAAACAAAGTACAGGTCGTCGCCGTCGATTGTAAAGGAGCGGACATAAATCTGATCCAGCTCTGGCACAGAGAGTATTTTTTCGAGGGCGATAGATGAGATGTCCGGATCGGGACGGTAAAAGACGTACAATTGTCCGGTCATGGAGCTGAGTACATAAAAACGTTTTTCCGTTTCATCATAGACGACGTAATGCGGGCGAGTGCCGATTTCGTTGAAAAGCTGGGTAAGGTAAAACTGTCCGTCCTGTTTTTCAAAGATGAGGACGCGGTTGTTTTCGGTGTCATCTGCAAGATAAACGGTGCCGTCCCCTGCGATGGTGTGCCCGCGGTTGATCTGATCGGTCATCACATACCAGTCGGTAAGTGGAGCATCCGGCGTTTTCGAGGTCAGAATCTGATTGTGATAGCAGTCCACCAGAAAATAATCGTCGCCGATTTTGGTAATCTGCGTGGGGACGCTTAAGGATGTCTGAACATTTTTTACAGGTTCTGAGGAAACGGCTTCAACAGCTTCCGACCAGGAGAGCACCTGAGTGGAAGCGTTTTTTACGATTTTCAGGATCAGGGCTGCCGCTGCAAAAATCAGGACAGCGAGCAGGATCAAAAAGATTGTAAGTTTTAAATGGGATAAATTTCTTCGTTTCATGTCCCAAAGTATAACATAACAAAAGAAAGGATACCACTATGAAAAAACTGTTGCAGGAATTTAAGGAATTTGCGCTGAGAGGAAATGTCATGGATCTGGCAGTCGGCGTTATCATTGGTGCTGCGTTTCAGGCGATCATCAATTCGCTGGTAAACGATGTGATTTCACCGCTGATCGGCCTGTTTGCCAATACGGATCTGACGTATTTGTCTGTGATGGTCGGGGATGTGGAAATCCGCTATGGTGCATTTTTGACCGCAGTGATCAATTTCATCATTATGGCAGTGATTATTTTCCTGATGGTAAAAGGGATGAACGCGCTGGCTGGTCTTGGCAAAAAGAAGGAGCCGGAAAAACCTGCTGTGAAAATGTGCCCTTATTGCAGAAGCAAGGTTGCGGCAGAGGCAACCCGCTGTCCGTACTGTACGTCTATGCTGGAAGTAAAAAAAGAAGATAAAAAAGAAGAAAAGAAACAATAGAATGCACGCAGAGCGTGCATTCTATTGTTTACGGTTCCGTCTTCGGAATCTGTACGCCGTCTGCATCCATATAATAGGAGTGCTTCCAGATCAGCTCGGAGATGGGAACTGGCTGATAGCCCTGATCCTCCAGATTGTCGATCAGGTCGGGAAGCGCCTGTGCGGTATAAACAGTTCCGGCATGGAACAGGAGGATAGAGCCGTTTTGGAGTTGGCGACTGTTTAAAATCCGATGGAGGATGTCCTGTGCCCCGTAGTCTTTCCAGTCCATGGAATTGATGTTCCACTGCACCGGATAACCGCCGGCTTCCTGGATGAGCCGGATAGCAGAGTTGTCATAGTTTCCGTCTTCAAAACGAAACAACGTCGTTTCAGAATCGGTAAGGCGATCAATTCGCTGTGTGAGATTTTCCAGTGTGAGCGTCTGTTCCCGGATGGAAAGGGATGCCTGTGTTGTCCACAGACCGCCGATATCGTGTCCGGCGTTGTGAATCGTACAGAGCAGCTTCGGATAGTTTTTTGCCCAGGTGTCGGAAACGAAAAAGGTGGCGTGCACATTTTTTTCTTTCAGAATTTCCAAAAGCTGGTGCAGGTCTTGTGCACTGTAGGTGCAGTTGAAGGTCAGCGCGACTTTTTTCTGGTCGGTTTCGACACGGCAAATAGGCATAAATGTGCCGTTTACAGAGGCAGATGCCAGTGCTGTTACAGACGGAGGGGCGAGAAAAATGCACGCGCGGGCAAAGGCGAGGACGCCGAGCAAAAACAGGGCAGTTTGGAATGCAGACGAGCGGGAGAGACTGTGCAGAGAGGGAAAAACGGCATAGTGGCGCAGTTTATTTTGAATCAGATGAACGAAATCTCGGATCATGAAGGCTCCTGCCGGATTTTTGTTACAATTTATGAATGCAGGAAACGGAAAATTTCTATTTCACAAAAATTTCATAACCTTTTCGTGTGCTTTCTGGTACACTATAAAGACAGGCTGCAGGCGTTTGGCTGCAGAACAGAAGAGAAATGAAAGGAGACTGTTATGTTTTCCTGTATTTTATTTGACCTGGACGGAACGATCAGCGATCCGAAACAGGGAATTTGCGGCTGTGTGCAGTATGCGCTCAGAAGATTTGGAATTGAAGAACCGGAGCTGGATCGGCTGGAGCCGTTTATCGGGCCGCCGCTTGCAGAGAGCTTTATGAAATATTATAACTTTACGGCGGAGCAGGCGCAGGAGGCAGTTGAGAAGTACCGGGAGCGGTTTTCTGTAACCGGCAAATACGAAAATGTGCTGTATCCCGGAATGGGAGCGCTTTTGCATGATCTGAAGGCATCCGGGGCGACGCTGGCGATTGCATCGAGCAAACCGACCGTTTATGTGGAGGATATTCTGGTGCATTTCGGAATCCGGGAATATTTCGACATCGTGGTCGGAAGCGAGCTGGACGGAAGAAGAGTGCACAAAGAAGAAGTGGTTGCAGAGGTGCTGTCCCAGCTTGCAGCGCGGGGCGAAAGCGATCCGGATAAGATGGTGATGATCGGCGACCGCAGCTTCGATGTGGAGGGTGCGAAAGCGATCGGTGCACACTGCATCGCGGTGTCGTATGGGTATGCACAGCCGGGAGAGCTGGAAAATGCCGGTGCGGAGATCATTGTCCGGGATGTGGAAGGACTGCGAAGTGTACTGCTGGGCGGCACACAGGCAGGAAACAGCGCGCAGGCAGGAAGTGGCACGCAGGCAGGAAGAGACACGCAGGCAGGAAACAGCGCGGCGACCGGATCGAATTCCCTTTCAGAGCGCTACCGCGGCAGCGCTGCCAAAATGAAGACCAAATCCGGGCAGTTCTGGAGTGCAGTTGGAACCAGCGCACTGGCGATGTTTGCCTATTATGTAATCAGTCTCCTAATCAGCAGCGTAATTTTGACGGCGGTATCGATTGTGTATGCCATCGGGCTGCAGGAGCTGGAGGGCTCTTCCTACAATTTCTGGCTGAATGTGGCGAGCGCACTCTCGACGTTCGGTGCATTTATAATCTGTTACGGAATCTGGCACAAAAAGATCCGGTTCCATTCGATAAAAGAAATCGATAAACTGTCCATCGTTCCGATGGTGATTTTGGCGGCGGCAATTGCAATCGGCATGAACGGTGTTCTGACATTGACAGAATTGTATCGGTTCTCTCCGACCTTTCAGAGGGTTTCGGAGATGCAGTTCGATACGCCGGTGTGGCTGGGAATCATTTCCTACGGCATTCTTGCGCCGCTGGGCGAAGAGATCGTTTTCCGCGGCGTGGTCTATGGACAGCTGCGCAAGGTGTTGAAAGTGCCGTTTGCGGTGGTGCTTTCCGGACTGGCGTTCGGTCTGTTCCATGGAAATCTGGTTCAGGCGGTCTATGCGACCGTAATCGGCTGCCTGCTGGCGCTGGTGTATGAATGGTATGGAACGATTGCAGCGCCGATGCTGTTCCACAGCGTTGCGAACCTGTTTGTGTATGTGATGTTAGAGCTGTTGCCCTTTGGCGGCGTATTTTTAAGCGTTCCGTCGTGTGTGCTGTTTTTGGTGCTGTCAGCAGGAAGCCTGTTTTTATTGTGGATGCTGCAGGGAAAGGCGGCATCGCGGCAAAAAGGATGAGCAGAGAAGAAATTAAGATTAGCTGGTGACAGCGCCTGCATTGCGACGAGAAGAAGATCCTTTGTGTGATGTGCTGACCAAAAAGAGCGAGGAAGCTATACGATACAGCTTCCTCGCTCTTTTATGACAAGGGAAGGTTCACGGAGCGTGCATTCTATAACAGGACAACGCGCAGCCGCTTATCCTTATTCATGACAATAGAATGCTCGCAGAGCGTGCATTCTATTGTTTACAGCAGCTGGATTCCGTGGGCTTCCGCTTCTTTGCGGATTTCCTCTGGCCAGATGGAGCACTGTACTTCTCCGATGTGCGCCTTGCGCAGGAAGAACATACAGATACGGGACTGACCGATACCGCCGCCGATGGTGTAGGGCAGCTCTTCCTTGAGGACTGCTTTCTGGAACGGAAGCTCTGCGCGCTCGGGGCAGCCGGCTTTTTCCAGCTGGGACAGCAGTGCCTCTTTGTCCACGCGGATACCCATAGAGGACAGCTCCAGGGCGATGTCCAGAACAGGATAGTAAACAAGGATGTCGGCGTTTAATGCCCAGTCATCGTAGTCGGGTGCACGGCCGTCGTGGGGCTCGCCGTTTTCGAGCTTATCGCCGATCTGCATGATGCAGACAGCGCCCTTCGCTTTGGTGATGAAATATTCACGCTCCTTGGGCGTGTTGTCCGGGAACATGTCTGCAAGCTCCTGGGTGGTGATGAAGAAAATCTCACGGGGCAGAATCTCTTCGATGTAATCATACTGGATCGCCATGTACATTTCCGTTTTGCGCAGCGCCTTGTAAACGTCGCAGACGGTTGCCTTTAAGGTTTCCAGGTTGCGGTCCTTTTTGTCAATGATTTTTTCCCAGTCCCACTGATCGACGAAAATGGAATGGATGTTGTCAGTCGTTTCGTCGCGGCGGATGGCGTTCATATCCGTGTAAAGACCTTCGCCAAGAGAAAATCCGTATTCCTTGAGCGCGTAGCGTTTCCATTTTGCAAGGGACTGTACAACCTCTGCGCGGTAATCGTTCTGCTCGAGAATGCCGAAGGAAACCGGGCGCTCATAACCGTTTAAGTTATCGTTCATGCCGGAAGCGGGATCGACGAATAACGGAGCAGAGACACGCAGAAGGTTTAAATGACGGACCAGAAGACTCTGGAAAAAGTCTTTCACCGTCTTAATACCGATCTGGGTATCGTGCAGGTTCAGGGCGGAGGAATAATTCTCCGGGATGATTAAGTGTTCCATATTACCTCTTTTCTGCCGCAGGGCGGCATATTTCAATAATCTTAGGAAGCTGTAAAAAAGTGCAGCGGACGTTGGATTCTGACAGAAGCTCAGGGAATCAGGAATCAAACGTCTTATGGTGCAGGTACGAAACGCTGCACCAGTTAAAAATTATAGCATAAAATCAGCCGGGTGTCAGGATTTTTTTCCCAAACGCTTCTGAGCAACTCCGATTCCGATAAACACAAGCAGGCAGATCAGGCTGACGATCAGACCGGTGGTCAGACCTGCAGGGCGGTAGGAAAGCTCAATCGTGTGGCTGCCCTCCGTCAGCGGAACGGATAGAAATACACCATCATACACGTCGTAGTCTGCGGCTTCTCCGTCCACCTTCATCGTCCAGCCGGGTTCGTTTGCGATGGATAAAATCAGCCGACCGGCTTTGGTGACGTCGACATGTCCGGTTACATGGCTGGAATCATAAGAATCTACCGTAAAGGGCTGCTCAGAGAGCGTCTGCAGTGTGCGGGACAAAACCGCTTCATCCAGGCGCACGACAACGGCATTCAGCACGCTATCTCCGTCGTTGGTCAGCGTTACATGGTCGCCGGTCTCGTGACGGCCGAGATCGAGAATATAGTCATATTTGACTTTTTTATACGTTTTGTTGACGCTGGCGGAAGAGATCGAAACGGTATCGATCTTGGAGCTTTTACAGTAAGCGTAGTAATGCCCCTCCGTGTATACATCAAAGAAAGCCTGATTGCCGGATTCCTCTGATTCGATGGGAACAAAGAGCGGATCGGAGGTTGAAACAGAAGCCGCCATCTGATTCTGTACCTCGAACGGGTCGGAGGTCTCTTCAGAAAAATCAGAGGAAGAAAGATCCTGTCCATCCTGCAGGATAAATCCCGCAGGCAGCGTATAGTTGTTTTGGTACAGGTAAACGCCGTCCTGCTCGTCGATCAGCGTGTAGAGGCTGGAATCCTCTGCATCGGAGCGGGAAAACAGGTAGCGGACATTTAGAAGTGCTGCGGAAAGCGGCGTCTGACCGTCAAAGCAGTAAAATACCTTGCTTTCGCTCATGCCCATGCGGTCGTACCAGTCCTGAACCGCCGCGTTGGAGGTGGAAGAAAACAGCGACGCTGTCGGATAGCCTGCCAGCGCGCCGTCATTTTTGGTGACGCGGCTGAGCTTTTCGTAGCGGTAAAAATCGGAATCTTTTTCTTCATTACGAGCAACTAACTCCCGGTAGGCGGGAATGCTTTCCAGATAGCTGCTGCGGCTGGTGGTGGAAACGCTCGTCAGCGCCATGTTGTAGGTGGATTCAAAAGCGACCAGCGCCAGCACGGCGATTGCAATCGCGCGCTGATACGGGAGGCTGTCTGCAGGCTGTTTTTCTTTCCCTTTTTTCCAGGCATAGAGCAGCAGCGCGTAGGCAGCAAGCAGGCAGGCGCTCAGCACAAAGGTGCCCTGGGTAAAGGCGTCGTCCTCCACGAGCTTTCCTGCCAGCAAAAGATAACCGAGCCCGCAGATGAGGGAGACAAACAGCTCGCGCATGGTAAAGCCGTCGAGCTTTGAAAATGCCTCATAGCACATCAGCAGCACGAGCAGGATGTACAAAAAGGACTGACGTGCCGGAAGCGAATCCGGGTAGTTGAAACCGTGCCAGATGAAATTCAGGGTATTGACCGAGAAGCTGACGATGAAAAAGGCGCATAATACCAGTCTGCCGAGCTTTTCCTTCAGAGGGATTTTTCGGTTGACGATATAGAGCGGAATCAGGAAAAAGACTGCGCTGGAGCAGAAAATATTCGGCCAGTGATCCAGACCGGTTTCCCTGGATACACCGGTCGCATGCCGCGCGATTACGTCGAAGAAGGAAAAGTACCAGTTGATCTTTTCCGGAAAGTTGAATTCGGAAAATTCAGTCGCATGCAGGGCAGCGATTTCCGGGATCAGCAGCACGGAGGCGAGACCGCCAGCCAACAGGGAAAATAAAGCAAAACGTCCGATTGCGCCAAGCAGCCTTGCGCGGAACGCTTTCCAGCCATCAGAGCCAAACAGGTTCGGCACGAGCACGAGAAAGTACAGGCACAGGAAGATGCAGACCATGATGGAAAGGTAATAGTTCGATAAAATGCACAGCCCGAGGGTGATGCAGTAGAGGCTGTATTTTTTTTCGAAGACCAGCTTTTCCAGACCGAGAACGATCAGCGGAGCGAGGACGAGGGTATCCATCCACATGACGTTCCAGTTATATGCGGCAACGAAGCCGGACATCGCATAAAATGTGGAAAAGAACAGGACAGAAAGATCGTTTGTGTGGAATTTTTCTGTCAAAAGCCAGGAAAAGGTGAAGCCGCACAGACCGATTTTGAAAACGACCATGTAGCTCATAAATTCGATTAAATATTTTTCGGGCAAAAGGAGCATCAGCCAGTTGAACGGGCTTGCGCTGTAGTAGCCGTAAAGAGACAGGTAATTGGAGCCCATACCGATGCGCCAGGAGTAGTAGAGCGGTTCGCCGTCGCGCACTTTCCGGACAAATTCTTCCAGAAAGGGGACGTACTGATGGTACATGTCGGAGTGCATGAAGCTCTGATCTCCGAAGGGATAAATGCCGTTGCCGATAAAAATCGCCATCATGGAAAGAAACGGCAGCAGGAAGGAAAAGAAACAGATCTTTTTTTTCATAAAAAAGGAAATCCTCCGCGGTTTAGTCAAAAAGCAGGTAATACTGCAGGGTCTGATAATCATAAAGCAGATCTTTTTGCTTGGATGCAGTGGTAAAGGTTCCGTCGGACAGCGATACATGGTTGGCTGAAATGACGGGTACCTCCGTGCGCAGCTGCGACAGGAAGTTATCGTAAGCGGATTTTGGAAGCCCGGCGGCGTCCAGCGTCTTTGCCGCAAGATAGTTTGCACTGATTTCCAGGTCGCTTTCCGCTTCGATATCGAAGTTTGCCCAGATAAAGAACGGAACCTTGTAGCGCAGCGCCTCTTCCTCGTCGGTTAAGTCCGCGTCATCTTTGCCGTTTAATTTCCAGACCGGACGTACGACGGAATCGGCGGGCTGATGATCTCCGAAAAAGACGATCATGGTAGGTTCCTCCTGTGCTTCAAAGTAAGAAACCAGGTTCTGGATGGCGCTGTCAGACAGCCTGATCAAGGACAGGTACGCCGGAAGCAGCTTGGAATCCGAGCCTTCTACCGTGATATCGGGGGAAAAGTTGTCGTAATCCGCCCAGTCACTGTAGGAGGAATGGTTCTGCATCGTCACGTTGAATAAAAACAGCGGCGTGTCCGCATCTTTTTCCTCGTAGAGCTTTATGATCTTTTCATAGTTGCCCTCGTCACTGACATATTTGCGCACAAGGGGAGAATCTGTGAAAAACTCCTGAAAGTGCATCTCGTCGAAGCCGAGCCTGGGATAAACGAGATTTCTGTCCCAGCCGGCGGCGCGGTACGGGTGCATCGCAATCGTGTAGTAGCCGAGGGAGGAAAGATAGGAGGCCATCGAAGGCGTCTCTTTTTTCACATACTGCTGATACGGGATACTTCCATAAGGAAGAAACGCCATTGAAGCGCCGGTCAGGTATTCAAATTCTGTGTTGGCAGTATTGCCGCCCTTGACGGAGACATTTAAGTGACCGGAAATCGTGTTATCCGCGCCGCCGAGCAGGCTGTGCACGAAGGGCATATAATCCTCGTTCGTTGTAAAATCGCCGAGCACGGACGGATCGGAAAACGCCTCGTTCATGATGACGATAATGTTCGGCTTTTGTGCATTGTCCGAGGATGTTCCAGCGGCTTCCTGAGAGCCGGTATCATAGGATGCCAGCAGCTCCCTGGTGTTTTCTGCGCTGTAACCGGAGGGCTTATCGACAGAAATGTACTGAAGCTCCATTAAAAACGCAGTTACAGTACCATTTTTAAATTGAATCGTCGTCGGAGTGAAAAGCTTGTTGTAAAGGTGAAGCTTCTGCTCGACGATGTCCTCGCTGTGCAGCATTTTCGTGTAGCCAAAGCATAAAAGACCGCAGGAAAGCGCGAGGCAGACGCGGGCAATCAGGGCTTTTTTATTTTTTTTCGGAAAGCCTTTTTTCTGGAAAAATTCCAGAACCAGAAGCAGGACAAAACAGATCAGCACGATTACTGCGGTGCGGTTCAATTTGTATTCGTAGTTGTCCGCTACGCTGGCAGCGGTCGAGATCGAAAGAACGTCCCACGGCTGGATGGGCGCGCCGCGAAATTCCAGGACGAAATAGTTTGCAAGACCGTAAATGGCGCAGAAGGCGGTTTCGATGCCAAGTGCGCGGCTGATCCTGCCGGTCAGTGCAAATAAAAACAGTGCTGCAAATTCAAACAGCGCCAGATTCATCCCCTGTATATACGGTTTCATGGTCTGGAACGGATTATGCGTGTACCATTCCAGCAGATAAAAATTCAGAACAGGGCCGATCAGCAGAAAAATCCAGGGACTGTTTTTTTTCAGCCAGACAATCCATTTTTTCATAAAACTCCTCTTTTCGTGTAAGGTAAATTCGTTTTCTGTTCCATAATAGTCAGGACTTTGAGGGATGTCAAGGGAGGAAAACGCATATATATAAGAAACAGAAAAAGCTTTCGTTTTTCTTAATAAAGTTTAAATAGGAAAAAAAGAAAGCCTATGTTACAATAAACCAACTGGAGGAAATGCGGACATGGACGATAAAAAAAGGGATCTGATCCCGGTGGCGGCGATTGCTCTTTTTCTGGTAATTATCATCGCGCTGTGCGCAGTACGGCTGCATCAGCGCAGGGAGACACGGGCAGAGATCGCAGAAACGGAAAGCACGCAGATATGGTACAGCGAGGAACAGGCAGAGTCTGCAGAATCAGAGACGAAGGACGCAGCGGATCAGACGGAAGAAACGACAGGAGAGAAAAAGCAGACGGCGGAAAGGGGACAGCAGGAGGATGAGGCGCTGACAGAGCATCCGGACAGCAAACTTCCCGCAGGCAAAGGGAAGGAAAGTCAGGGTGCCAAGCAGGAGGGCACCCACCGGACGGTGAGCGGAAACGATCCGTTATCCGGCGCGGAGAGTGCGAACAAGACAAACGAAGAGATGCTTCTGGAGATGTCCGGTTACTGGGAACAGGATAATATGGACGCGGTGGAGGATCTGGCGATGCTGCCCTGGTATATGAGGATGTCGTCGGATATTTCGGATGCAAACAGCTTTTATTATTATGGCGAGCGCAGCAGCGCAGGACAGCCGGACGGAACCGGAATCGCCTGCTATGCGGATAACGCCTATTACTACGGCGAGTGGTCGAATGGCAAACGCGAAGGCAACGGCAAGTGGGTGCGCTTTTACGTTTATTATGACGATGACACCACGTCGGATCGCGCGTACCGCGAGCATATGTATGCCGGAGAATGGAAAAACGATCTGCCGGACGGTGAAGGACAGGAGCATTACGAGCTGGATATGAGCAAGGCTGCCAAAAAGGAGCGCTACATCCAGAATGTGATCGGAACGTTCCGCAGCGGCTTCTACAGCGGAGAAATGTACCTGACGACGTTAAATTGGGACGGCAATCAGGAAGAGTGGAACGGCTTTGCGGACGCGGGAATCTGGAGCCCCTACGGAGCCGGTTCGAACCGTAAGGAGGTACCGGTCTGCCAGGATGTGGACGATGATAACAATTACCTTTGGCTGTCCGTGCGCGACAACAAGAATCGTGGAATCTATGAGCTGATGCCGTAAAATGCTTGACAGAAGTTTCAAAAGTTCGATATAATAATTAAGTTATACGAAAGAGAAGCGTTCGGCAGCCGAAACAACCGGCTGCCGGAGCGGTGAGCGGTCATGGCGGAATTGGCAGACGCGTTGGTTTTAGGTGCCAATGGGCAACCGTGTGGGTTCGAGTCCCACTGACCGCATGAAATTGGATAAAAAAAGAAAAGGGATGCCGAACCGGCAAACAGGGATTTGAAGCTGCTGTTTTGTCGGGCGGCATCCCTTTTCGCTGTCAGGCTTTGCGGCGGAGCAATTCGTGGGATCTTTCAGAATTGACTTATGTCAGACAGCAGACAGGACGCTGTATGCAAAAGGAGGAATATCATGGAGGGGACTTTAGATTACAGATGGCAGAAAAACGGTATGGCGCTGGGGGGAATCGGCGCGGGAAGCGTGGAAATCTGCCAGAACGGAGAGCTGCGGGAATGGGACATCTGCAACATGGGCAAATGGGGAAGCCCGGATGTGCGGAAACAGAAAAAGCTATATGATTACGACGCCCATGTGCTGCCGTTTACGGTTCGTGCCAAGCTTGCAGGAAAGGAGCCGGTTGTACGCAGACTTTGTCATGACCGGGACAACGGCGAATTTCGGTCACTGATGTATTCGTGGTACAAAGAAATCGAAAAAATCCGCTGGAATCCGAATTTCCCGGTCTGCAGGCTGCAGTATGAGGACAGCGGGCTTCCTATAAAAATTGAAGCAGAGTTTGCGTCCCCGTTTGTGCCGGGACAGGAAGCACTCGCAGGCACACCGGGTTTTTATGTGACTTTTACAATCACCAATCCTTCCGATCAGGAAGCGGAGGTTTCGATTCTTGGTAAATTGAAAAATCCGGTCAACCGCGGGACGGAACAGAGATGTTTGAGAAATCAGCTGACGGCTGAAAAAGGCTGTGCGCAGATCGTGATGAAGAGCGATTCCAAAAAGTCGAACGCATCCAATGGAAGTCTTGCATGGAGCGTTTCCGCGGATGAGGTCAGCTGGATTTTAGGGGAATTTGCACCGTATTTTACCAATTATGTCATGCACAGCATGTTCGGCGTGACGGAGGAATCCTATCTGTTTGATTTTCAGGATACCGGAAAGCTGACAAACCTCGGGACAGAGACACTGCCGGAGTTTGGCACAGAGCTGACGGAAGAAGAAATTTCCCTGATGGATGAGCAGGAGCTGGATGCGATTTTTGAAAAGCTTTTGCAGATCGCATGCGTCAGACATCCGTATGAAAGAGTGCACCACTTTGACGAAAAGCTGCTGACGCAGCCGGAAATGAAACGGGAGTTTATCATTGCGAGCATTCGTCAGATAAAACGAATTTTTCCGGATGAAAACGGACAGGAAAACTGGGGCGATTCCACACTTTGCGGCAGCTGTAAGCTTGCACCCGGCGAAAGAAAACAGATCCGTTTTGTGATCGGCTGGCATTTCCCGAACCATTTCGGAGATTCCGGACGCTTTGAGGGACACTGGTATGCAAAGCGTTTTGCAGATGCAGGAGAAGTCGTTGCGTATCTGAATCAGGAGCGGGAGACGATTCTTCCTGCGGCAGAAGATTTTTCCGTTTTATTAAAAAATACGAGCGTACCGCACGAGCTTGCGGATGTGTGGTCGGATCATTTGAGCACACTGATCAAATGCTCTTGGTGGACGAAACGGGGCGAGTTCGGCATGTGGGAGGGCTACGGCAGCTGCGGCTTCCACACGACAGATATCACTTACCAGGGTTCGTTTGGTATTCTGGCATTGTTCCCGAACCTTCAGAAAAAACAGATGGAAATGGGCGCAAAATTCCAGCGTGAGGACGGACGCGTGCACCATTTCTTTACACCGGACTTATCCGCTGTGGACGACGGCTACGACCGCGTGGACATGAACCCGCAGTTCGTGCTGCTTGTGTGCAGAGATTATCTCTGGACAGGCGACCGGGAATACCTTACACGGATGTGGCCGCATATCGAAAAGGCGATGGACAACACGCAGCTTCTGGACGGCGATAAAGATGGTCTGCCGGATCACGATACGAGAGCCAACACTTACGACGCGTGGGCAATGCAGGGAACGCCCGCTTATATCGCAAGCCTCTGGCTGGCAGCGTTAAAGGCTGCAGTGCGGATGGCACAGGATCTTGGAGAAAACGAACGCGCAGACGCGTGGAAAGAGCTGCTGGAAAAAGGCAGCATAGCTTTTGTGAAAAAGCTCTGGAACGGCAGATATTTCAGCCTCTGGGCGGACGGCGACAGGCGGGACGACTGCTGCATGACGGACCAGATCGACGGCCAGTGGTATGCGCGTCTGTTAGGGCTTGGCAATTTCCTGCCGCAGGATAAGATCGACACAGCGACAGACTGTATCCTTGCAGAAAACTTCCATCCGGAATCCGGTCTGGTCAACGCCTCTTATCCGGCGCAGGCAACCCCGACACTGTATACCTGGAAAAATGTGCAGATGGAGAGCAACTGGTCCGGCATCGAATATTCCTTCGCATCGTTCCTGCTCGAAAACGGCAGATATGAGGAAGCCGCGCAGATCGTGGAAACGGTTGAAAGAAGGCACACGCAGAATGGCAGACGCTTCAACCACGAGGAATGTGGGGAACACTACTATCGTGCGCTGGCATCCTGGGCAGTGTTACAGTCTTTGACTGGTCTAAAGGCAGATATGCCCAGAGAAAAGCTCAGCTTTTCGCCCGCCCTGCCTGAACTCACCGCGCCGTGGTTTGTGCCGGGCGCATATGGCAAACTGAGCATTGCGGATAACAAAATCCGTATCGAATGCCTGGGCGGCAGCATGAAGTTAAAACAGCTTGGGATCCGCACCGGAATGGAAAAAGCGGTGGTGACAACTACGGGTGCGGCAGCAGAGAACGCCGCAGGCGCAGCACCCTGCGTGCAGACGCATGCGGATGGATTTTTGACGCTGGAGTTTGCGGATGGACTGGAGTTTTGCAGCGGGATGGGCGTGCAGCTTGAAGGGGAATAATTTGCAAAAGAGGAACGAAACAATAGCAATAGAATGCACGCTCAGCGCGCATTCTATTGTTTTTTAGAAGAAAAAAACTATTTTCTACGATAAACATAATGTTCCAGGCTAATTTTAGAATTGATTTCTGGAGGTAAAATTAAATGATGGAGATTAAGACCTTTGGCAACGTGTTTGACGGTGGAATAGAGTTCAGAGTCGATATCTTTTTCGAAAATTGCCAGAACCTGAGAAGGAGAAGCGGTAAGCTTTTTGATATCTTCTAAAAGTGCGGAAGAGGGAACGAATACATCATTTTCCCTGCTTAGACCAAGGCAGAAATTTACACCGCCCATCACTTTATCAACGTCATTTAAGCCGAGCTTGTTTTCGATACATTTTCTGTAAAAGTTCTTGGATTGATGCTGCAGTATTTTGCCCTCTGTATTTGTCAGTTCCAATCCGGTCAGGTGTTGGTAATTTCTCTTATGAAATATGACTTCTATAAACCGAATGGAATTATCCTGTCTTTCTCTGAAAATGATAAGCAACTTCTTATGCAAAAGGTTTTGCTGATATTGCTTCGCACAATTCAGAACTCTTTTACGTGCGTCTTCTTTTGTAAACTTCATAAATAGTTCGGAAATCCTCCATAAAGAATAACGGTTAGACTACATATACATAGATTTTCCTGAAAGATCATAAATAATAGATATGGAAAGAGAGAGCAATAGCACCATTGTACTATATACTCCCTCTTTGTGGCTAATTTTAATGTTGTCTGCCAACGACCGGTAAAATACCGGTAAAAATATCGGATTTTAGTGTTGTCCGCCAACGGTCAATCACAGGATTGACAAGCATATCAGATTTTAGTGTTAGCCCACTGGAAAAGCACGCTTTTCCTACTACTATTATTATAGGCAGAGCAGATTTTTATGTCAATAGAAATCATAAATCATTCCCAGATATTCTCCAAATGCGGTGCCGCAAAACATGTATTCGGTCTGACGCAAACATTTCTTTGGCAAAACGATATATCGACAGGGTGTTGACAAAATATAAAAAAGTGCTATAATTTATTTCAACAATAAAAGGGAGTAGCCAGCACCGAGAGGTGGTTTGAAACCGTCACCCCGACAAGCAGCCAGATGAGAATTGATTTGCTGCAGATGTCCGTATTAAATGAAATGCGCGAGACTTTTATTGCAGCTGTCAGGCTGTAATAGAGGCCTCGCTTTTTGTTTCATGGAAAAGGGTGTCCATAGGAAACAAAACCCTCCGGGGGAAAAGCACTTTTCCGGAAAAGTCGCCTGACAGCGACCGAAGCTATTTACTTTACGAGTCCACCGGACCGGTGGAGAAAAGGAGAAAGAGTATGTTTACAGGAATTGGTTTAGGAGCTGTTGTTGCAATAATCGCAGTGATCGCGCTGCTTGGAATTATCGCTTCCGGGTATGTGAAAGCACCTCCGGACACGGCGTATATCATTTCCGGCCTGCGCAAAAAGATCATTATCGGGAAATCGAGTATCAAGATCCCGTTTCTGGAACGTCTTGACAAGCTGAGCTTAAAGCTGATCCCCATCGATGTGAAGACAGAAGCAGCGGTGCCGACGGCGGATTACATCAACATTCAGGTGGACGCAGCAGTTAACGTCAAGGTTTCCAGCGAGCCCGAAAAATTAAAGCAGGCAGCAGAAAACTTCCTGAATCAGAACACCCAGTATATTGCGCAGGTAGCGAGAGAGGTTCTGGAAGGCAACATGCGTGAGATCGTAGGCCGCATGCGTCTGGAGGAAATGGTCAGCGACCGTCAGAAATTCGCAGACCTGGTAAAGGAAAATGCCGAGCCTGACCTGGCTGCCATGGGTCTGGACGTTGTCAGCTTCAATGTGCAGAACTTTACGGATTCCAATGGTGTCATTGATGACCTTGGTATCGACAACATTTCCCAGATCAAGAAAAAGGCAGCGATTGCAAAGGCTGAGGCAGAAAAAGAAATCGCGGTAGCAAAGGCGGAAGCGGATCGTCAGTCCAACGACGCGCGGATCAATTCCGAAAGAGAGATCGCCATCAAGAACAACGAGCTGGATATGCAGAAGGCAGAGCTTCAGAAAAACGCGGACAGCAAGCGGGCGGAAGCGGATGCGGCATATGAGATCCAGAAAGAGGAACAGCGAAAGACCATCGAAGTAACTGCGGCAAATGCCAACATTGCAAAAGAGGAACGTCTGGTGCTCTTAAAACAGCGTGAAGCAGAGACGATGGAAAAATCGCTGGATGCACAGGTTAAGAAAAAAGCGGAAGCTGAGAAATTCGAACGTCAGCAGAAAGCGGAAGCAGAGCTGTTTGAACGCCAGAAAGAAGCGGAAGCAAAGAAATTTGAAACGGAAAAGGCTGCAGAGGCGCAGCGTGCGAAGGCGGAAGCAGATCTGTTCTCTAAAGAACAGGAAGCCAAAGGTATCCGCATGGTCGGCGAAGCCGAAGCAGAAGCAATTCGCGCCAAAGGTGTTGCGGAGGCGGAAGCGATGGAAAAACGTGCGCAGGCTTATCAGAAATACAACAACGCGGCAATGGCGGAAATGCTCATCAAGGTGCTGCCCGATATCGCAGGCAAGATCGCAGAACCTCTGACCCAGATCGACAAGATCACGATCATCGGCGGTTCGGACGGATCAAACGGCGTGGACCAGGTAGCAGGAAACGTACCGGCAGTGATGACAAAGCTGTTTGAAACCATGAAAGAAACCGTGGGCATCGACCTTGCGGAGGTTGTAAAAGCGGGAACCTATGATGCAAAAGTGAACCGCAATATCACGATCAACGCAGACGGAGCAAAGCAGGCAGCGGAAGTGTTGAAGCAGGAAACTGTTGCAGAAGCATCGGCGGAAATCGCAGAGTAAACGGCTGGGATTGTATTGAAAAATTGATTCAATTGCTAAAAGTTCTATAACAGAAAATCCCGGCAAAGCCCCTGAAAAAGGCTCTGCCGGGATTTTTTTACAGAAGCGCTTATGCGTCCTTTCCCTGCCCCTGCGGCGCATTGCGCAGGGTATCCTTCTGCATCCATTTTCCACGCTTATAATAGAGGATAAACAAGATCGATGTAATGGTCCAGGTCAGTGGATAGGAAAATGCCACTGTTGCGACCTCGTGCCTGAGGGGAACGGCAATCGTGATCCAGAGGATCCTCAGGACACAGACCCCAAAGCAGGTCAGCAGCATCGGGAAAAAGGAATCCCCGCAGCCGCGGCAGGTACCGGAAAGGATTTCGATACAGATGTAAGTGATGTAGGCGGGAGAAACTACACGCATCATGCCGATGCAGATGTTGATGACATTGGCATCGCGTGTAAATAAAAGCAGGATCGTTCCGCCGAAATTCAAAACAATAAAGCTGAGGAAAAGGCTGGTCACGGCAGCAAGACCGAGACAGATGCGGACACTTTTTTTGATACGGTCGTATTTTCCGGCGCCGAAATTCTGCCCGGCGAAGGTCGTGATGGAAACACCGTAAGCACCCATAATCATCCAGAAAATACTGTCCACTTTTCCGTAAGCGGTCCAGGCGGCGATCGTGTCGGTTCCGAAGGAGTTGATAGAAGACTGGATCAACAGGTTGGAAATGGAATACATTGCGGACTGCAGACCGGCAGGCAGACCGATTTTGATGATATCAAATAAAAGATCGCGGTGGAACCGGATTTTGGAAACGATCAGGCGATAGGAATCCTGTGTGCGCAGCAGGGCGATCAGTGTCAGGATCGCGGAGAAAAACTGGGACGCAATCGTCGCAATTGCAGCTCCGGAAACACCCATGCCGAGCACGGCGACAAATAAAAGGTCGAGCACAATGTTGACCAGACAGGAAGCGATCAGAAAATAGAGCGGTCGTTTGGAATCGCCCACAGCGCGCAGGATACCGGAGCCCATGTTGTAGATCATGGACGGAATCGTGCCGAGATAATAAATTTTCATATAAGTCAGAGAGAGGGAAAGGATGTCGTCCGGCGTTCCCATCGCAGTCAGGGCAAAGCGTGCGGAAACAAGACCGAGCAGCATAATGACAACGCCCCCTGCAATGGCCAGTGCAATAGCGGTATGAACGGAATCCCTGACCCTGCGCCTGTTGTCTGCGCCGTAATACTGGGAAATGATAACGGTTGCACCGGAAGAAAGTCCGACGAAAAAGCCGACGAGCAGGTTGATAATGGTGGAAGCAGAGCCTCCAACGGAGGCAAGGGCTTCCTTGCCGACAAAGTTGCCGACGATGATGGCGTCCGCAGTGTTATAGAGCTGCTGAAAAAAGGTTCCAAATAAAATCGGGAAAAAGAAAATCAGAAGCTGTTTCCAGATGACTCCCTCTGTGATCTGATTTGTTGTGCTTTGTGCTGCCTGTTTACTCATAAAGTAAAATAACCCTCCGTTTAAAAATACTACACAAAGCCAGTATAGACTTGTCTGTAAAGAAACACAAGATACTATGTAAAACATCGAAAAAATGCTATACTTAGATATCGGGGGATGGAAGCAGAAGGAAACCTGTAAAAGGCAAGCATCAGCAGAAGCTGAGAAGGGGTGGAAATGAGCAAGCATGGAAATCGGACCAGACGGATTTACGGAATCATTCTGATATCGTTTGTTATCATATGGATAGGAAGCCTTTTTTTCAGATGCTGAACAATCGGCATAGTGCCTGGATCGCCAGCGAGATGATCCTGCAGCAGCTGGAGGATGTGATCGAAGAAAATAAAGAAAGCTATCAGACCCTTCTGGAAACCCTGAAGGAAGATTATACGCTGCGGGCAGAGATTGTGGCAAATCTCCTTGAAATGGAAGAAAGACTATACCAGACCACAGAGGAGTACCGGAAGATCGCAAAACAGCTGCGTGTGGACGAAATCCACATTATCAATACGGGCGGCTGTATCGTTGCAGGAACAAATCCGGAGTATTTTGGCTACAGCTTTTCTTCCGGCGAGCAAATGGGATATTTTAAGCCCATGCTGACAGATAAAACGCTTTCCATGTGTCAGGATATGGTGCCGAATACTGCAGAAGGGAAAATGATGATGTATGCCATCGTCTGGAATTCTTCCGGTACGGCCATGATCCAGATTGGCATTACCCCCAGTCGATTGCTTGCAAAAATGAACAGTGCCAGCGTGGAAAATCTGGTTCGGCAGATGCCGATTACCTCCGGAATGAATATCTTTCTGCTAAATGCCACCACAGGAAAAATGCTTGCAACCACGCGGCAGGATGTATTGCTCTATGAGCTGCAGGATTCCGACCGGCTGGGAGACGGAAAACTGCAGGAAGGAAAGCGGTATCGGACCAGTGCGAAAATCAGTGGCAAAAAGCAGTATCTGGTCTATGAAAAGTATGGGGAATATAATCTTGCAGTTTCTTACGGCATTTTAGAGGCGAACCAAAATCTGATCTATGTTGCTGCGACCATGTTTCTGGTACTGGTGCTTTCTTTTTTGTTTGTTTTTTATGTTACGGAGCGCTCGATCGCTGCGATTGAAAAAAATGAAGAGGAGTTAAAGCAGGCAAAGGAGGCGGCAGAGCGTGCAAATGCAGCAAAAACCGGATTTTTGTCCCGGATGTCACATGATATCCGGACACCGTTAAACGGCATTATCGGAATGATCGAAATCAGCGACCGGCACAGGGAGGACAGAGCGCTGGTGGATGCAAACCGTGTAAAGGAAAAGGTTGCGGCAAAGCATCTGCTGGAGCTGATCAACGATGTACTGGAATTTAACAAGCTGGATGAAGAAAACCTTCAGCTTACAAAAGAGCCCTTTTGCTTAAAAGAGCTCTGGCAGGAAATTATCACGATCGTGGAACCCCGGGCAGCGGATAAAGGAATCCTTTTAAAGTATGAAGAACAGACAGAAGGTGCAGCAGCCGGCTGTGTCCTTGGAAGCCCTCTGCATGTCAGACAGATATTTATCAATATTTTGGGGAATGCGATCAAATATACGGATGCCGGCGGACATGTCCTGTGTCAGGTGACGATAAAGGCGATCGGGGAAAGCCGGATATCCTGCCGGACCGTGATTTCGGATAACGGAATCGGTATGAGCACAGCATTTCTTCCCCACCTGTTCGAATCCTTTTCCCGGGAAAATACCGATGAAAAAAGTGTAACCCAGGGAACCGGACTGGGAATGTCCATCGTCAAGCATCTGGTGGACGAGATGGGCGGAACCATTACGGTGGAGAGCAGGAAGGGAGTTGGAACCACATTTACGGTCACGCTCCTGTTTGAAGAACTCAAAGAACAGGAAGGTAAGAAAATCGAAGAAGGGGAGGAGAGTGCTGATCTTTCCGGAATGCGTGTGCTTCTTGCAGAGGACAATGAACTGAATATGGAAATTGCGGAAACCTTTCTGACAGATGCAGGTGTACAGATCACAAAGGCATACAATGGAAAAGAAGAGGTGGAGCGCTATCTGGAACAGCCGGCAGGTACCTTTGATGCGATCCTGACCGACCTGATGATGCCGGTAATGGATGGCTACGAGGCGGTGCGGGAGATCCGCAGCAGCGGCCGTGCAGATGCCCAAAGCATCCCTATCATTGCCTTGACGGCCAATGCCTTTTTGGAGGATGCAGAACGGGTGAAGAAGGAAGGCATGAATGAGCATCTGCCCAAACCCCTGGACGTTGGGAAAATGCTTTCCGTATTGGCAAAATACAGGAAATAGGGGCTGTGACGGAAGCATTTTTGGAAAGCTTTCCGGCTTGTCAAATACCCGGTTCTGACATACAATACTGATATGCGGCAGGAAATGGGGCCTTTTCGAACATGGAAAAGATGGAGGACAAAATGCCGATATTTCAAACAGTTGCTGCGGCATGCCGCGCCGCAGGAGAAAAGTTAAGATCCTGGAAACAGAAAAAAAGAACAGACCGGCTTTGGAAAGTGGTTTTATGGGGAATCCTGTGGGCAACGCTATGTCCGACGCTAGGGGCCTGCGGGGCACAGCGGGAAGAGCTCTTTTTGTCGGAAAAGGAAAGCATAGCCTATGGGGATGGAAGCTACGAAGTAGAATCCGATGTCGAAGCCACGGAACAACACCGCGAGGATGAACCAAATGCCGGGAATACAGACCAAAATCGCGAGGCTGAGTCAAATGCCGAAGACACGGACCAAAACCGCGAGGCTGAGCCAAGTGCCGGAAGCACAGACCGGACAGAGCTCTCCGATGCTTCTTCAGAGGAAACAAAAACCCTTGTGGTGCACATCTGCGGAGCAGTATCCGCTCCGGGGGTCTATGAGCTTCCGGCAGGCAGCAGAATTATAGACGCCGTGGAGGCCGGAGGCGGTTTTTTACCGGAAGCAGAGGAAGCATGCTGCAACCTGGCGGAAGAAATCGTGGACGGTTGTCAGATTTATATCATGACAAAAACGGAAAGCTGCGCCGACGGACAGACAGAAAAGAAAGCCGGAATCCAGACTTCGCCGGACAGCGATATGCAAACGACAGACAGAAATGTGCGAAGCAACAGCGCTCCGGCCCTGGAGAACGGTCTGGTCAACCTCAACACAGCGGATATCGCTGCACTCATGACGCTGCCTGGAATCGGGGAAAGCCGGGCAAAGGCGATCATAAGCTATCGGGAGCAGCATGGAGCGTTTGCGCAGATTGAGGATATCATGAAAATCAGCGGAATCAAGCAGGCTGCATTTTCAAAAATCAAAGACAAAATTACAGTTTAATCATAGACAGAAAGAATCCGGACAAACAGCGAGAAACGGATTGTCCGGTCGGGAAAAGGGAGAAACATGGCAAAGAAAGTTTTGGTTGTGGACGATGAAAAGCTGATTGTAAAAGGAATCCGGTTCAGCCTGGAGCAGGACGGAATGGAAGTGACCTGCGCATATGACGGAGAAGAGGCGCTGCAGTGTGCGAAAGAGCAGAAATTTGATATGATTCTGCTCGATATTATGCTGCCAAAACTGAGCGGAACCGAAGTATGCCAGCAGATTCGGGAGTTTTCGGATGTTCCGATCGTAATGCTCACAGCCAAAAACGACGACATGGACAAAATTATGGGACTGGAATATGGTGCAGATGATTATATCACCAAGCCCTTTAACATCCTTGAGGTAAAGGCGCGCATCAAGGCGATCATGCGCCGTACCTCTGCAAGAGGACAGATCGCAAAGCCGGAAAGCATTCTGGAAAGCGGAGATATGCGCGTGGACTGCGAAAGCCGCCGCGTCAGCATTTCCGGCAGAGAGGTCAATCTCACTGCAAAAGAATTCGACCTGCTGGAGCTTTTGATCCGCAATCCAAATAAAGTCTACAGCCGTGAAAAACTTCTGAACCTCGTCTGGGGCGCAGACTATCCCGGGGATGTCCGCACCGTAGACGTCCACATCCGCCGCCTCCGCGAAAAAATTGAAACCAACCCCAGCGAACCCCGCTACGTCCACACCAAATGGGGAGTGGGGTACTTTTTCCGCGTATAAGCAGAACCGGACTACGGATGAAAAATGGCGAACTTTCTGCTTGCAGAAAAGTTCGCCGGTTTTCAGACGGTAACCCGGTGAGCAACGCGAACCGGACTTTTGCGAAGCAAAAGGTCCGGTTTCCCGTCGGCAGCGTCCCGGACGCCAGCCCCATCCTTTTACACCCCTTCCCCCGGAGGCATCCATGAACACAAGCAGCAAAACCCCCGGATTCTTCCGGCGGCTCACTTATAAAATTCCGATCTTCCGCAGCCTGAAGGCCTACATTTTCCTCCTGATGCTGATCATCGGAATCGTGCCCAGCGACATCATGCGGCTGGGCATTCTGAATAATTACGAAGAACGTGCGGTGAATCTGCGCGGCTCGGACGTCGCGTCCCAGTACCGGATTATCGCAAACCACCTGGTCAATTACAACTACCTGCAAAATCCAACCTCCGATGTCGTCAATGCCGAGCTGGAGCAGATGTCCAACCTGTATGACGGCCGTGTGCTGATTATCAACAGCAATTTTCGCATTGTGAAAGACACCTACGCCATGAGCGAGGGGAAAACGATGATTTCCGAGGAAGTGATCAAGTGCTTCCGCGGGGAAAGTACGACCCGCTACGACAAGACGAACGGCTATATCGAGATGACGGTTCCGATTACGGAGACGGTAGACGGAGAAAACGGGCAGACGAGCATCGTGCACGGCGTGATTCTGGCCAGTGCATCGACGGACAGCATTGCGACGACGCTGGACATCCTGAGCCGGAAAGCCCTGATTCTGGAAATCGTGATGGGAATTATCATTATCGGCATCGTCTTTTTCTTCTCGCACATCCTGATTATGCCCTTTAAGCGCGTAACCCAGGCGATCAGTGAGGTCAAGGACGGTTTCACGGACGAGCCGATTTCCGTACCGGATTATCTGGAAACCGAGCATATCGTGGATGCCTTCAACCAGCTGCTGGGCAGAATGAAGGTCATCAACGATTCCAGGCAGGAATTCGTATCGAATGTCTCTCACGAGCTGAAAACGCCCATGACCTCGATCAAGGTGCTGGCGGATTCCCTGAATCAGCAGCCGGACGTGCCGGTGGAGCTGTATCAGGAGTTTATGCAGGACATTACGGAGGAAATCGAGCGGGAAAATAAAATCATCAACGACCTGCTTTCCCTTGTAAAAATGGACAAAACCGAAGGCTCAATGGACATTTCCGCAGTGGATATCAACGAGCTGTTGGAAACGACGCTAAAGCGCCTGCGTCCCATCGCCCGTAAACGGGACATCGAGGTGGTTCTGGAAAGCCTGCGCCCGGTTACGGCAGAGGTGGACGAGGTCAAAATATCTCAGATTTTCACGAACCTTGTGGAAAATGCGATTAAATACAATAAAGAACACGGCTGGGTCAAGGTGCTTCTGGATGCGGATCATCAGTTTTTCACGGTAGAGGTTTCCGACTCCGGCATCGGTATCCCGGAGGAGGATTACGAGCATATTTATGAACGTTTTTACAGAGTAGATAAATCGCATTCCCGTGAAATCGGCGGCACCGGTCTTGGACTTGCCATCACCAGAAATGCGATTCTGCTGCACCGCGGTTCGATCAAAGTGAGCAGCGTGGAAGGACAGGGCACGACCTTTACGGTGAAAATCCCCTTGTCCTACATCAAGTGATTTCAGAAAATTTGGAGAAGACTATGTCAGAGATCAGAAAAATGCGGGCGGTTGCGCTGCTTTTGGGCTGTCTGCTATTGACCGGAATATTTGCCGGGTGCGGGAAGAAAGAAGAGACGCCTGCAAATACGGTCAGCGTTTATTATATTAATAAAGAAGAAACGAAAATCACGGCAGTGGAAAAGGAGCCGGAGGGCGACACCCTTTCCAAACAGGCGGAATGGGGCATTTCCCAGCTGAAGGAAAATCCGGTAGAATTGTCTTTGCGCTCACCGATCAGCGGTTTTGCGATCAACAGCTGGAATGTCAAAGATGATCAGCTGGTGCTGGACATGAGTGTGGAATATAAAAAGCTGTCTCCGTCCTCAGAAGTGCTGGTTCGGGCTGCAATTGTGCGCACGATGACGCAGCTGGAAGGAATTTCCTATGTTTCGGTGACGGTCGGCGGAGAAGCGCTGACGGACAGCCTCGGCAATGTGGTGGGCCCTATGACGGCAGATCTGTTTATTGACAACGCCGGAAATGAAATCAATGCATACGAAAAAACGCGCCTGCTTCTTTACTTTACCAATGAAAGCGGCGAGCGCCTGATCGGCGTCCAGACAAAACCGGTTGTATACAGCAGCAACATTTCCATGGAAAAGCTGGTGGTAGAGCGGCTGATTGCCGGACCGGATGCAGAAAACGAAGAGCTTTACCCGGTCATCAATCCTGCGACAAAGGTGCTGGGCGTGACGGTAAAGGATGGAACATGTTATGTAAACCTGGATAACGGTTTCCTGACACAGACCTATAATGTTTCCGCAGAGGTTCAGATCTATTCCATTGTCAACTCTCTGGTAGAATTGTCGAACATCAACAAGGTGCAGATTGCGGTAAACGGGAATACAGATATGATTTTCCGGGAAAAAATTTCACTGTCTAACGTGTTTGACCGGAACCTTGATCTGGTTTACGAAACGGAGGAATTACAATCATAAAAAATTGCAGAAGACCGCTGTGCGCGGCAATCCTGATTTTCCTGACCCTCTATCTGGCAGCGCGTCTGCTGCCGGAGTGGGTGGGAACGGACGCTGGCACAGACACGTCAGAGAAAGCACCCATTGGCGGGCGCACCTCGCTTACACAGCTTGACACCTGGCTGGAAGCCATGGATGGCGAAACCCTGTGCCTGACGGGCAAAGTCACAGACTGCTGGCAGCCTGTAGATGGAGCGCAGGAAAACGCCAGCTTTTATTTAAAAGACCTTTCTATCGAGGCAGATGCCTCATCTTTTGTTTTTTCAGGGGATTCGGCGGAAACGACCGATAACCTGTCACAGATATCCGGTTCGGCAGATGCGGACCAGATGTCAATTCTTATTTCTTCTCAGAAAACAACCTCACAAATCAATGAAATGCAGGAAATATTCGGGAAAAACGCGAGTGCGTTGTGCTATTTGCAGGAAGACGAAGCGCTGCCAAGAGCAGGCAGCTATGTTCGGGTTTTCGGTGAAGTGTCGCCATTTTTGCAGGCAACGAATCCTGGAGAATTCGACGCAGCAGCCTATTATCGGAGAAAAGACTGCCTGTTTGCGCTGAGAAAAACAAAAATTACCGCTCAGACGAAAACCTATGGACGGCTGGAAGAATTTCTTTCACAGCTGCGCTATGAATCGGAGGTATTGTTCCGGAAGCTGCTGGGGGAAAAGAACGGTGCGACCGCATCCGCCATGGTGCTCGGACGGAAAAAAGGAATGGACAGCGAAGTAAAAGCGTTATACCAGGGCGCAGGAATCAGCCATCTGCTGGCAATCTCCGGACTGCACCTGTCCCTGATCGGCGCAGGACTGTTCGGACTTTTGAAAAAAGTACGGCTTCCGGTTGCTTTGAGCGCCGGAATTTCCACATGGATTCTGATTGTATACGCGCAGCTGACCGGAATGGGCATTTCTACCCGGCGCGCCCTTGTCATGTTTTTGCTGTTTTTGGCGGCGGGACTGCTCAAGCGCACGCCCGATCTGCCAACCTCCCTTGCGGTGGCGGCGTTGCTTCTGCTTGTGCCCAGGCCACAGCGGATTCTGGATGCAGGCTTCCAGCTTTCGTTTTCGGCAGTGATCGGGATTGCGGTAATGATTCCGGCTTTGCAGGATGGTTGGGAGGAAGCAGCACCCTCACTGCGAGTCGCCAATCGAGTCACCGATGGAGTTACCGGGTGGAATATTGCCCGGGCTGCCATCGCCCGGGCCTGCCGTCTCCTCCGCAAAAATATCCTTGCCGGTCTGGGCATTACCATGACGATGCTGCCGTTTCTGCTGATTCATTTTTATGAATGGAGTCCGTGGTCGGTGCTGCTGAATCTGGCAGTCATTCCGTTGATGGGAATCTTGCTGCCGTGCCTGATCGGACTGCAGCTGGTCGCCCGTCTGACTGCGCTTGCCCACTGCCTGGAGCTTCCCCAGCACCTTCTTTGCGCCGCCATCGAAGCGATTTTTTCCTGCTATGAGCAGCTGTGCCGGTTCACAACGGCGCTTACGGGCAGTATCCTGCACACCGGATATCCGACCTGGCAGGCACTGGCCGTGTATACAATCGGACTGATTGCTTTGGCTGTGTCAGGCAAAAAACTCCGTCCGCACCTCCGGCTTGCAGCAGCTGTGTGTCTGATGGGGATTTTCCTGATCCGCCTGCCGGGTGAACTGAACGTCACGATGCTGGACGTCGGGCAGGGAGAGTGCGTTGGAATCGAAACCCGGGAGCATCATGTATATCTGGTGGATGCCGGAAGTACGTCGAAGAAAAAGACCGGACAGTACCAGATTATTCCATGGCTGAAATATATCGGGACGCGGAGCGTGGAAGGAATTTTCATCACGCACTGGGACGAAGACCACATCAGCGCGGTAGGGGAGCTGTTGGAGTGGTCGAAAAGCAGCCGGGTCAAAATCCGGCGCATTTTTCTGCCGGATGTGGCGTTGAAGGATGAAGTGCTGGAAACGCTGCTGCAGCAGATCGAAGAGGCGAACGTCTCCGTGGAATACCTTTCTGCGGGAGAGCACATGACCGATGGCGCGCTGCAGATCTCCTGCCTGCACCCCTATGCGAAAAAAGTGCCGGAGGATCGCAACGATTCGTCGCTGGTGCTGCGCCTGTCACAGGGCGATTTTCAGATGCTGCTGACCGGAGATCTGGAAAAGAGCGGCGAAGACTGGCTGGTGGAGCAGGCGCGACCCGCTACGCAAAATCCCCTCCGCTGCACCATCCTCGATGCCGGGCACCATGGCGCCTCCAATGCAACGGGAGAAGCACTGCTGGATTTGGCACAACCGGGTGTGGTTCTGATTTCCTGCGGCAAAAACAACCGGTACGGGCATCCTGCGCCGGAAACGCTGCAACGCCTGGAAGAGCGGGGAATCCGCTGGTATTCCACGGCGGAGGTCGGGGCGATACAGGTGCAGGTCGGAAAGAAAAAAGTGAAAATAAAACAATACATACAGAACTGAAAATACGAAAAAACGTTTGTATGATAAAAGAGAAAAAAACCTGCGAAAAAGCAAAACCAACCATAAAACAAACAGAATTGCACGGTTGAACGAACAATAAAAATGAAAAACAAAAATGAACGATATAACAATATAAAAATGGTTAAAATTTGATCGGGGGGGGGGTAAAAGCCGGAAAATAGCGGGGAAAACAGAGAATATTCAGGCGAACAGGATTCCAGGGAAAACATGCCAATTGAAAAGGAAAGAATCCGAAGTACGAGATACGAGAGGAGGTTTTCTATCAAATTTTAACACTTTTCATAGAAATTGAATCAAAATGCCATAAATATTTGCCACGTTGTCTGCTTGCAAAGAAACCCTTAGATGGTATAATGAATTAGTCGGCAAGAAGTTTGGAATTTCGACAAAAAACGTAACTGCAGGAGTAGAACTACGTTAGGATGAACAAGAAGAAACAGGTGGGGGCAGGATGAAGAGAAAGCAGGAGAAGCCGGCATATGACCGGATAGCTGCCGGAGAGCGGCTGCGCTGTCGGAGGCTTGAGCTCGGCTGGAGCAGAGAGCTGGTGGCAGAGCGGCTCGGTGTCGTCAACAAATATTATGCGGATATCGAGCGGGGAACCTGCGGCATGAGTGTGGAAACACTGATTAACCTATCCCGCTTGTATGGAGTGAGTCTGGATACGCTGATTTACGGTGAGAAAGAGAAACAATCCCCGGTAAGTCAGGGAGAACAGTTGATGCGGGGACTCGACAGGATGCCTCAGGTTGTACAGGATTACTGCCTGCGGATGCTGTGGCTGTTTGCCGACGGGCTTCGGGCAGCACAGGAGGAAACGGCAGAATACGAGACCGTAAAAAGCAGTTCGGACAGCGAAGAAAACTCCGGAAGCGAGGACTGAGATGCCGGAAAAGAAAAATCAGTACATAGATATTCACTGTCATATTTTGCCGGAGGTGGATGACGGCGCGAGAAATCTGGAAGAGAGCCTGGCGATGCTGCGCCAGGAGGTAAAACAGGGCGTGGAGGCCGTTATCCTGACTCCGCACCAGAAACCCAACAGACCCAGCATTACCGCTGCTTCTGTATTGGAACGGACACAGAAGCTGCAGCAGGCTGCGACAGAAAACGGAATTGACATCAGACTTTACAGCGGCGGTGAGATTTTCTGCTGCATGGACACCATAGAGCTGTTAAAACAGGGCAAGGCGGGAACCCTCGCCGGATCGGATTATATTCTGACAGAATTTTCGCCGGAGGAAGAATGGGCATACATCCGGAACTGCCTGTATGAACTGCTTTGCGAGGGCTACCGCCCGATTGTCGCCCACACCGAGCGCTATCGGAACGTTGTAAAGGATTTCAACCGGGTCGAAGAATTAAAGGATATGGGGTGCCGGATCCAGATCAACGCAGGAGAACTGCCGGGACTGCTGGGCGGACAGCTAAAGCGCACTGCACGGAGCCTGGTAAAAGAAGAGCTTGCAGATCTTATGGGAACGGATGCCCACAGAGCAGAGGGAGAGAGGCCTGTATCCATGGCGGAAGGAGCCGCGTGGCTGCAAAGACACTGCAGCCCGGAATATGCGGCTCGTCTGCTCTACAAAAACGCAACACACATTCTGGATAATACAGATATGGAAGACATCGAATAAAAAAGGGGAACGAGACATGGAAAATCAAAACCAGAGAAATAACGAGGAAACCGAAATCGATCTGGTAGAACTTTTTTGGGTACTCTGGAGAAAACTTCCACTGATGATTGCAGTGGGACTGTTTACAGCGCTTCTGGCCTTTGGGGGAAGCAAATTTCTGATGACGCCTACGTATCAGTCTGTAACAAAGATCTATGTCCTGAACAAACAGGACAACAGCAACACAAATGTAACCTACAGCGACCTGCAGGCAGGCACGCAGCTGGTTAAGGACTATTCGGAGCTGATCAAAAGCCGTTTTGTACTGGAAGCGGTGATCGAGCAGCTGGGTCTGCCCCTAAGTTATGAGAAGTTAAGCCGTAAGGTTACCGTGAGCACACCCGCAGACACCCGAGTGATCTCCATTGCGGTGACGAACAGCAATCCGGTTATGGCAATGAAAATTGCGAATGCAATCCGTGAAACGGCCTCGACCCATATCTGCAATGTTATGGATATCGAAGCAGTGAATATTGTAGAAACAGCAAACGTACCGACCCATAAGGCGAGCCCCTCTGTCGGAAAGAACACGATGCTGGGCGGAATGCTTGGCATTCTGATGGTAGCAGCTATCGTCATCCTTTCTCACCTTATGAACGATACGATTCAGACGGAAGAGGATGTGGAAAAATATCTTGGAATTTCCACCCTTGCGATGATTCCGCTGAATGAAGCTGAAAGCAGGAAGAAAAAGAAAAAATATAAAAAACAGGCGACAAGCGGAAAGTGAGGTGACAGGGAAACATGCAGAACGTAGTAATTCGCGCCATCGAGCGTCTGGATTTCAGAACAAAAGAAGCCTATAAAACATTGCGTACCAATCTGAGCTTTGCAGGAAAAAATGTCAAAGTGATTTCCCTGACCAGCTGTACGCCAAACGAAGGAAAGACAAGTGTTTCCTTCCAGTTATGTCTGTCCCTTGCAGAAAGCGGCAAGCAGACGATCCTGGTTGACGCAGACCTGCGCAAATCCGTACTGCGGGGCCGTTATAAAGCAAACCGTGAAAAATACGGACTGTCCCATTATCTGAGCGGACAGGTGGAGCTGGATGATGCATGCTGCAGAACCAACGTCAACAATTTCGATATTATTTTTGCAGGACCTGTACCGCCCAACCCCAGTGAGCTTTTGGGAGGCGATGCCTTTCGAAATATGCTGGAGGTGCTGCGCATGAAATACGATTATGTCATCGTAGATACCCCTCCGCTGGGCAGCGTGATTGATGCTGCGATTGTAGGTGCAATCTGTGACGGAACGGTAATCGTTGTGGAAAGCGGCGCCATCAGCTACAAATTTGTCCAGAATGTAAAAGAGCAGCTGAACAAGGTAGGCTGCCGGATTCTTGGATGCGTCCTGAACAAGGTCAACACCAAAAAGAATCCTTATTATGGAAAATATTATGGTCATTACTATGGAAACTATTACGGCAACGGACAGGATGGCACAGAGGAAGCACAGGAGGATCTGACGCCGGATGCAGGTTCCAAAACCGACGGGACAGCTGCTGAGACAAAAACTGCTGTACCGGGACAGAACACAGGAGAAAAGGAGAGTGCGAAGTGAGTACAAAAGGTCTGACCATTGGATTTTTTATTGCAGACGCAGTATTGATTGCGCTTTGCGCATTCTTCTACTTACAAATGGACCGGACAGCGCCGGTTATCACACTGCCGGATACCGAGCAGACCTATACAACCGGCACAAATACCCATCAGCTGCTGGAGGGCGTAACCGCTTACGATTCCCATGACGGGGATGTGACAGCCTCCTTACTGATTGAAAAGGTTACAGAAACCGGAAATGGCAAAGTGATCGTAACCTATGCCGCTGTGGATTCTTCCAATAACGTGGCAGAACAGTCACGGATTCTGAAAGTAGAGAAATAAACCGGGCATGACGCGCAACGGAGCGGAGGATGTTTCCGGATAAGGCCGGAAGCATCCTGTACAGGAAAATGGTTTTAGGAACAAGAATAAGAACATGCTTCAGAGGGATGGTATCGAAAAAAACTTACAGAGAAAAGACTAAACTTAACCGCAACATCGAATGCAAAGGCGCATACTCTGTTGCGGAATTTGTTTTTGTGGAAGGAATTGGATGGAGGAGATGGAGGAGTCAGTATTATGAAAAAGGACTATAAAATTGCGGTTGCTGGAACGGGTTATGTTGGTTTGTCGATTGCTACTTTGCTTTCTCAGCACCATCAGGTAACTGCTGTGGACATCATTCCGAAGAAGGTGGACATGATCAATAACCGGAAATCCCCGATTCAGGATGAGTATATAGAAAAGTATCTGACGGAAAAGGATCTGGATCTGACTGCAACTTTGGATGCAAAGGCTGCATATTCGGATGCAGATTTTGTTGTAATAGCCGCCCTGACCAATGTCTACTCAACAAACAGACGCAACGTAGCATAGTCAAAAAAGGTCCGATTTTCACACTCAACATACCGAAGATTCGTTGCAAAACACCCTGATATATGGGGTGAAAATGGGTGATATTTACACAGTTTGCCGGTGGATGAGGAACACATAGCGGGAGGGACAAGGCGGATGTGGGCTGAATGAGAAAAATGGTGGAGCAGATGATAAATTCATCAAAAATCCATGAGCTTATCACCTACTCTGCTAATGTTCTATTGAGTATACTGTTATCCCGCATTTTATCTGGTTCTAAACCATCCCACAT
>QUKC01000002.1:0-253995 GCA_003481005.1 Firmicutes bacterium TM09-10
TATTTGGCAACCATGGATATCACGAAAAAATGGACCGGTCATGAATATTACGGTGCGGCAGAGCCGCCAGTCCGGTGTGGCGAGAGCCACCTGTCCGGACTAACGGAGCCACTCCATTTTGTTTATTAAGTTTACTTTGCCATTGCTGGATCCAGTCCATATACTTCTCTCATAGAGAGGTCTTTAGACGGGTCAACACTTTCAATATCGATCTTATAGGAATCATACGATATACGATCCATGATGGCATCGGCAAGAGTACTTTCACCATCACAGATTTGCTGGTACCATTCACTTTCACGGAACTGAGAACAAAAGATCGTTGAAGATTTTTTACGTCTTTTATGTATCAGTTCAAAAAGATTTCTGGCTTCAGCTTCTGTCAGTTTAAAAAGCAGCCACTCATCAATGATCAATACTATTGGCTTGGTGTATTTCTTCAGGACAGTTGAGAAAGTTCCATTGTCCCTGGCAGCCTGTAAGTCCAATAATAGATCGGGAAGTCGTACATACCGTACTGAGTAATAGTGCTTGCATGCTTCCATGCCAAAGGCACAGGCCATATAAGTTTTACCACTCCCAGTTGCTCCAGTAATAAAGATGTTCCGGTATTCTGTAATGTATTCACAGGTTGCCAGACGGTTGATCAGTGCTTTGTTCAGCTTTCGTCCAGAATGGTAATCGATCGCTGCGATGCTGGCATCTGGCTGTTCAAACTCAGCCTGACGGATCAGTCTTTTCAGACGATTGTTTTTACGGTTGCTGTATTCGACATCAATAAGCATGCCGAACCGATCTTCGAATGGAACTTCCTTCATTGCAGGATCATCCATCTGGATGCGGAATGCATCTGCCATAGCAGTCAGACGCATTTCAATAAGTTTATCGATTGTACTTTGATTTGTCATGCTTGTTTACCTCCATAGTATCTGGCTCCTCTGGTTATGCCGTGTGGTTTTACTGCCTGAGATGATTCTGATCCGGTATCAGGTTCATCCTTTGTTGCGGCCAATAGATTTTTGATACTTTTATAGCTGGGTTTACCGGAATAAGAGAGCGCCGTGGCGCAGACCTGTTCCAGTTTTTCTGGCGAATGTTTTTCTGCCAGTTTCAATAATCCCATGCAGCTTCTGTAGGATTGCTGTTCAATCCTGCCGGAGGTAAGTATTGCATCGACAACCTTACTTGTGTTAATTCCAATCGAATCAGCCCATTTACGGAACCGTTCACCGTTCCATTCCAGATATTTCTGGTGTTCCGGTGGCATATGTTCTGTCACTGTAGAATACTGACCGCTTCTTCCATAGAGCCGTCTATGAGAGGCAATACGATTGTGATTATAAAATATTTCAACCGTTGTATCTGTTATACGCACATCAACCTTATTTTTGATATACTGATAAGGCACGGAGTAGAACATTCTGTCTACTGCGATGTGATAGTTAAACTGGACGGTGGCTTGTTTCCGCTCAGCCAGTTCAAAAGGTGTAGCAGGCAACGGCGCCAGTAATGGCATTTCTTCCCCAAGAAATAAACTGAGTCTGCTACATTCCTTTTTCTGGAATTTACGGGCATTGTAGGCATCCAGTTTTTCACGGATTGAAGCATTCAATTCTGCAAGAGAGAAAAACTGCTCATTGCGAAGGGCTGCTGTTATCCATGTGGATATCTTTCCTACTGATCCCTCTACATTCGGTTTATCCTTAGGTTTCCGGACTCTGGCCGGAAGGATGGCAAGATTATAATGTTCTGCCATCTCATGATAAGTTGTGTTTAAGGCAGTGTTGTACCAGTCACTCTTTTTATGATTCACTGCGGTTGTACAGTTATCAGAAACGAGCATAGGTGTGACACCGCCAAAGAAATCAAACATCTGGACATGAGCTTTGATCCAGTTGTCGGTTTTCTCATTCATATATGCTTTTACAAAAGCATACTGACTGTAAGTTAATACACCTACAAATATCCACGCATCCGTGATTTCCCCGGTGTCCGGATCAATGATGTGGGCAGGATCACCGGCCCAGTCAACTTCAATCTGTTCACCTGGTTTTCTGGGGATATGCATGGTAGCCCTGCGTTTTTCTTCATCCTTCTGGATGTAGTAGCAGAATTGAGAATACATTAGAGGCTCTTCGCTGCTCATGCGGCACTCCTCGCAGTATTCTACCCAGAGAAGCTTTTTGTTTACGCCGTTCCGCAGAAGTTCTTTGCGGATGTAGTCAAAGTTTGGCATGCGTTTATTCGTTGCCGACTTATCCTTAGGAAACATCAGCTCCTCTAGTGCACTGTCGGTCATGTCGAAATCCAGCGGCCATGAAAGATTGATTTCCGCTGCCTTTTTCAAAACCTTAGCGACTGTGTTTCTGGATACACCGCAACTCTGTGCGATGTTCCTCTCACTGAATCCTAAGCTTTTCAAGCGTAGGATTTCACGATACTTGGTCATAACTTATGACCTCCTTTATCTGTATTCACACCAAAGGTGTGTATTTACAGTATAAAGGAAATATATGTAATAGAGCCCAATAAGGCGGCTCTGAATTACCGGAATATATGGCGCTCATTCTCCGGAATGGTGGCTCTCAAAGTCCGGACAGGTGGCTCAGAGATCCCCAGAATAATCAGGTCACAGGCAGGACTGGGGACAGATCCATTCCCAGCTGGAAATTTATTTTGAAGAACGTCTGGCAGGACGGAACCTGTAAAACAGTCAATTTTAAGCAGGTTTTATTGACATGCCTAAAAACTACTGTATAATGCAGATATGGGCAGAATCCGGAAAATCGGCTCTGCCCATTTGTAACTATTCACAAATCTTATATCAGTTTTTAACGTTTACACAAAACTTGAAACGGTCTCGGATAAAACATCGTCCCCTACTATTATATAAACAGCGAAGTTTTACCCATCTCTCTCTTTTGAAAGATTCGCTACTTGTGGAACCGAGATATAAGGTTTCGCCTGTGTTCTTTGGTGTATCACTACCACATTTCTCTGTACCGATGTAATCTTTCTGCATACGGAAGCAAGAGATACAATATTCCTTATTTTAAAACATAATTACAATTCCTGTTTGACAAGAACGATCATCATAGAAGGATTGTATTTGTCCCCACTCATAATAATATTCGACGCCTGTCATACTCTTTTTACTGGGAGTACCTAAGCATTTCCTTAAAAACCTATTATTTTCTTCTTGCAACTTTTCTAAGACTGTACCATTCATTGTCTCATATTTCGTAGAATACTTTTTGTCTGCTCGAACCAATTCAATCTTTTTTACTTTTCCATGTCTTCCATAGATTGTAACATAAAACTTCTTATAAAGCCATTTTAAAGGTTTCTTAGAAATCAATATTGTATAAGAATACTCTGTTTGAGCAATCTTAAAATCAATTTCTTTAAATAGGGAAATACTTCCTTTGGGAGTAATTTTATATCCCCCTATTTTTAACATATCTTCCTTTAGCTCATCCTTTATTTGGATAATCTCCATACTTACTATAAAAACAACATAGCCTTCACACACTACAACGGTAACTATTTTTGCCCATAGCACATCTGGAACAAACATGTTCCAAGCTATAACAGGAAGCAAAGCTACTCCTACCGCAGTCACCAGTAGAAGCACCCTCCAAATATAATTTTTCTTTCTTTTTCCTTCATTAGTTAAATTTTCATCATAATAAAGATGACCTGGGGCTTCGAATGAGTTTAATAGAAATTCCTTTAAAAATGACACCAGAACCGCTCCCCAAGAAGATTTCTTTTGTTCCTTCATATTACCCAATCTCCTCTGCTATATGATTATTTTTCATTCTATTTTTTACTTAACTTATACATTAGCAAGATTTTTAGTTATTCTTCTAACAATATTTTTATCCCCGCTTTTTCTGCTTTATGCGAAAAGTCAACAGCAAATCCCCATCCCATCTCTGCAAATTGCCATTTCTTCGTTTTTTTGTAATTTTATAGATTTCAACTGTAGACACTTTATTTAATTCAGGATATAACTTCTTAAGTGTAAGTATTTGTTTATTTCTGCTTATTTTTTCATTCCATATAATTGTTAATTTAACCTGTTTTCTTTCAAAAAAAACCACCTTACATAAATCTGCATAGCAGGCTTCTGGTATTGATATATCATTGTTTTTTAACATTTTTCTCCTTTATTTAATTTTATAAAAAACTTCTAAGCCCTATTAAAAGAAATATGAAGCCTATTAGAGGAACAGGTATCATACAAATGAGAAACACATTAAATTTTTTCCTTGCTTCATCAGTATTTTCTTCTTTTGTTACTTTTGCTTTTTTCATAACTATAAAAGGGAATATCAGTAATAATAATCCTCCAACTACTGCTAACAATATTTTCATCTTATATATTCCTTCCTTATCTTTAAATAAATATTAATCATGTATCGTACTATATTCCAATCCTAATGCACTTTTTCTTCTACAAATTCTTTTACTATCGCCTATTGATGTATTTTCATATTCACTGTTTGAAACAGTATATATTTCTCTTTTACCATTACAACTTACATATAACTCTCTATCTCTAGTTTTACCACTGCTAATCTTTTTGTCTGTTACAATTGCAATTTCATGAGTTGCCCCATCAAATGTAAATAAAAAATTTATTGGGAAGCTAATTGTAAATGCGATTATAAAAGCAGCAAATACAACTGAAAGTTTACGTCCAAATTTCTGTGGTACATCTGTTTTTAAAGATTTAATAATAAATGGCAGTGCAAGTAAAGCAGTAATAATTGCCGTAATCTTCATATAGTTTCCAAATTCATAATTAAAGAGTTTACTCGTATTCAGGGATAAAAGCATTGCTATTGCTGCACCCATAAATGGTAATTGATACGCCAGTTCTTGTCCTTTTTTTGTGGTGACTTCTATAAATATATATGGATAATATTTTATATACACTGCATATGTAATCATCAAAACCATTATAAATATAACTAACATTGTTTTGCCACCAATAAAAAATGCTACTGAATCAGCAATTATTAGAATCCAACCTAAAGCTTTTAAAAATTGCTTTGTTTTTTTACGCTTTTCTTTTTCTATTGTTTTTGACATATTTTTGATAGTTGTATTCTCATTACATATAGATTTATAGAAATTCTTTTCTATCCAGTTTAAAGCAGGTACATACTTTGATACATCTTTGTTCTGTTCAACTAACTCACCAAAATCCACAAGATCTATTTCATGTTTTATAAGTGTATCATATAAAATATCATAATTTACATACACTTGCTCCAGAGTAACAAGTCTATTGTACATCTTATCAATTAATATGACATCTGTTCTACCATTTAATGGAATCATTAAAATACAACGAATATCATTATATTTTATATGCTGAGTTTTCTTAACCAGATAGCTAAATACAATTTCATCTTCATTTACTACAATTATTTGTTTCTTGTATGCCAAAATTAAAGCAATACCTAAAAATACAAAAGGCATAAAACATATCGCAACCCCCATATTTCCTGTAACAGATGTTACCAGTACGATTATTAAAAAAAGAACTGTTGTTACTATTCCTAAATTTTTTACAAATTTACTTAATCTAATGACATTATCCATAAACTCAATCTCCCTATATGATTCACATTTTTCATTTTTTACGTTCTAATTTCTTCTTATCCTTTTTTATTTCTGCAATCTTTACTTGCAGCCAGTCCACATTTCTATTTCGGGCAGAAATTTTAGCGATTTTTTTCTGATTTTTATATAAAATAAGAGCTTCTCCAAATAAATTCTTTTTTCTTTTCATCTGGGTAATATCCGTTAATCTTATTTTACAGTTCTTCCTTAAAAATCCATTTCTATATAGCCATCCATCCTTGACAATTGTTTTGTCCATTAAAAAATAGAAAAATATACCTCCCGGTACAAGAGAGAATAAAAGGAAAACAAAAGCTGTTTCTTTTGCATTGAATACAAGTATCACACTATTGTAAACCAAATATAAAAAGAAAATGCCTGGCAGAACATAGTGGCTTTCTTTTGGTCTTATGATGCACTTTTTATCTCTACAACTCAACCATGTTTCTTGTGAAATTTTATGCTTAGACAGACTATTTGCAAACAATGATGCGCTTATGTTTTCATCAAATTTGAATATTATTTTGTCCCCTGCATATATTTCCAATGTACCATTTTCTTTATGTACACTTCTTGTTATATCTGAAAATTTATAATATTTTTTTTCCAAAAAACGACCGGTATTCAATTACATCATGATTTACCTTGACTCTCCACAGGAACAAATGCAGGGTACAGATTCCAGAAAAAGCAATCAATATTCCATACGCCACTATAACTGAAAAATCCGCCTGTCCGTCTATAAAACCATACAAAAGTAATCCTGAGAAAAATATAGTTCCAACCAAAAATAAAATTCCCAGCCATCCTTCTTCCTGGATGCTATAATTATTTTCATCTATATTCTTTTCATAAAAATATTCATTTTTCAACCTCCCATTTTTTGACAGCAAAATACTTTACCAGGTGAAAAACTCCTAAGATAGAACCCAAAGAACAAAAATAGGAACAAAGGCTTGCAATTCTAATCATGGCTGTATATTCAACGCTGCTACTAAGTACTTTTGCGACACCCATTCCAAGCAATACAAAACTAGTAATACACCATCCTCCAGCCAGCTTTTTGGAAGAAGATGGATTGTAGATATCTTTTTTAATCAAAGTTATTATAAGAAAAATGTATGCAGCGATTACCAGTATGTAAATGATAACGAGTATGGTTAGATACCTCTTATAATATTCTTCTTTCATAGTTGTCAGCATGAGGATAGTTGCTGCCCAACAGAACAAAATAGAAAACGTCAGACTTTGTATTCCAATGATCCAAAAAACCTTTTTCCCTGTCACTTCTGTTCTTGAAAAACTAAGAATCACGAATCCAAGATAAACAATAACTAAAAATACTTTTGAAAAAAACGGTGATGGAGCTGATTCAGATAAAAAGAAAAATAAAAATACTAGAAACAAGATTGCTCCATCTAATTTGTAGATTTCTTTCGGCTTAATCACATCTTCTATACCGTATAGTAAAAAACTTTTTGTTTGTTCATTAATCTTTTTCATTCTCGTTTTCCCCTATCATTTCTTTATTCTTCCTCTACGGATATTTCCACATTTGCATGAAGCACCTTTTCCAGATATAATAAAACAAGCCGTCGCCCTTCTTCACATTTTCCTATCTTAGAAATATTCCTATACAGCAGATATAATGGAAACATAAATAAAATCAGACATTCTGTTAAAATCAATAAATCTCCCTGAGAAAAAAACAATGCAAATAAAATCACTATGAGCAGAAAAAATAGTGCAGCTTTTTTTATGTATGGCAAAAGCACAAACGTACCTTCCAGCATTACATCTCCCCCATAGCTTTTTATATGTGTCTGGAGCATTTCCCAGCCACCGCCTGTCATACTTCCTGCTGCATATCCGATACATAAGGTATTATCCTCTTCTTTGTAGGCTGCAAGTGCCATATCTCTATAAGCCTGGTTTGAAATACATAATGGTTTTGTAGTCTTCTTAATCTGTTCCAATAAATATTCTTTGGAATAAGGAAAATATATTTTATAATATTCTTGCATATGCTTTCCTTTCTCATAAAAAGGTTTTCTAAAGTTCAATACAATACAAATTTTTTACATTAGTTTCCATCATTTATAAGCTGAACCATTTCCATAGAGATATTGTATTCTTTGCAAAATCTGTTTATTGTCCAATTATTAAAGAGAAGAAAACTCTTCGTCACATAAATATTTGCTTTTGAATGATGTATTAAATTGAAAATACTTTTTATATCATAACAGTTAAAACTGTAGGCAGGAGACATTCCTATCTGCCCATTGCTTATATTGATATCATATCTTTTTTGTATAACACTTGGATATGCCAAATAAATTGTAATATTGCATATATATTTTTTCTTCCCATTTTCTTTTATGTATAGGTATGGTTCTCCCAGTCCAATATCATATATTCCTTTAGGCCTGGAGGATAGTGTAAAAACTAATGAATGGATATCCGCATACAAAATTTTTCGTTCCCTAAATCCATATGTTATTTTTTGATCGAATAGTTTATAAGTACGTTGTTTTATAAAGTAATAAAACAATAATAAAAAAATCACAAAAAGTATGGTAAAAATCAGTGCTTTTTGAAAACTCACTTTAAAATCAAAGGAAAACAAAAGTTCGGTTAAACAAAACGATATTGCTGAACAACTAATAATACTAACTATAATGTTGAACCAAGTATTAAATTTTCCATTTCCAAAGATATAATCATAACTTTTATTCTTCATTATAACCTCGTATATTTTTTAATATAGAAAAACTGCATCACAATATCGAACCAAAATATAAAAATCAATTTTATCTCTTTATCATAATTATATACATCAACTAACCACATTGTAAAGCAAAAAGCAAGCCATTTTCAGACTTGCTTTCCACCAGATTACTGCACCTTATTGCCAAATCATCTCCTTATTCAAAATTTCCTTTTCACACTCTTGTATAGTATTTATTTGCTACCCATTCCATCTGTTTATCTGCCTTCAACTCTTCCTTAATCCCCTGTGTCTATTTCATTTGCTCTACAATTGACTATTATTCCAGCGATTATATAAAAACCATAACCAATACAAAATATGGAAACGGTGCTTCTAACTATACCGCTAAAGCCTTTCGCCATTATCCCGAAAATAGTACTCCAGCAGAGAAATAGCGCCAGCAGACATAAAAAACTCGAACCCCTTGTAAAATGGGCATCAGAAGTTTTCTACCCGTTATTCTTGTTCTATAATTCAAGTGAATCTTCTGAATCTATCCACATCTGTAAATTGCCATCGAGATATAATCTTGCATATTCTAAAGGCTCATCCACAGCCAATGAAGTAAGCGCACATTCTGATCCATATGTGGTTTTTAAATCTTTTTCAGCTCCCCAGCAATCAATGCGAAGCATATATCCAACACTTGTGTAAACATCAATACTATCGTGTTTTATGTTGTATTATGCATAAATTGTTCTCATCGTATCTTATCTCTATTTTCTTTTAATAATCAGTTATAGAGTTAAATATCGAAAACATTTCAATCAGTTCACCATGTCGTTATTGTTATACTGTGTTATGAAATTTTCTTTCCCTTATTTTTTCCCATATTAAGATTCATGAAAGCTAATGGGAGAATATAACACAAAGGAAAGAGTAAGGGAAAGCTCACTTGCTACAAACTTAGTATTTTCAAGGGTTTGCGAAGAATTTGATAATCAAATATAACAGTTATTAAATTTCCTAAAATAAGTGCAATATCAACTTGAAGTTATAGTGCAATCTTTTTCCATTTTCTAATCTTGGTTCTAAAGGTTCCGAACGGAGCAACTGTATTAACATGTATGAATTTGTATACTTCCCAGACAGCTGTTTTAGTTGCTTCGTCAGCCCATTTTCTCATATGTGGTTTAAATAATTCTTCATCACTCAGAGAATCAATCATTGCATAAATAGAGTTGATATTCTCATTCAATCTGTCTTTCAATTCTTGCAGTGACAGCTGAGCATATGTATCTGTGAACCATTGATATAATTCGCCAAGCTGATTCCACTTAAAATTATCCGAAGGAGTTTTGACAGGAATACCCTTTCTTTCGTCTGATTCCCATTTAATAACAAGAGTTGTCCAGCCAACCTGATAAGCAAGATTTTCTGCCGGAGTTCGATCGATCTCATCAATTCTCTTATCTTTTAAATGCTCCGGAATATCATTAAATTCTGAAATATATTTTGCAAAGCTTTTATTTATCTCGTTTTTAAGTTCGTCTTTATTCTCATATGTTCTCAATAGTCTATCTCCTCAGCTTCCGATTTTCCAGTTTCAAAAACAGGAAGTTTTGCATACGTTATTCTCTAATATTTTTGTAGGGTTCGCATCCGTTACAAATATCATACTATCATAAAGCTCCGCAGGAGGTTGAAACATTCGATAACTTGGAGGAAGAAGTCGCATAATGATTGAGTAGCTTTCTCCAAGTGTTCCCATATAGGTGTATTCAGAAGCCTGCCTACCCAGTTCAGAATTTTCCGGGACTTTAGTAAAATCCAACCAACAAATATCAAATCCCGCCAGTTTTGCCGCCTTTGCTAAAGGGTCATGGGAATAAAACACCTGAATTGTACGCTTTTCAGGCGAACGGGTCGGCATATTGCAATGGGTTTTATAAAAATCGGTACCAATGACATAGTAACCGTTTGCTGCGTCCTTGGAAAGAAGTTTACCCATCGAGTCAAAACTGCCCCATTTTGCGACATGGCTGTTGTGACCTGTCACAAAGATTTTTTCATGCCCATTTCGCTGCTCCTGCTGTAAAATCCACTGTACATTTTCTGCCATAAATTGATCTCTTAATGTAGCACCATCATCATTTGTCAGAGTTTGAAGCTCGGAATGCTGCATTAAAATATCTACAAAGTGAATTGCATTTTCCGAACCGTTCTTGCTTTCCAATTCTTTCTTCACTTGTGTAAGGGTTTCAGTTCGAGTAGATAAATCGCATTCACTGCTCTAGTTTTCACCTTCCACAAGTTTCTGCAAGTTTGTTGTGTCCACTTCCAGTTCTTTGCAGGATTCTTTCAAAAACCTCATGCTGTAAGAAAGCCTCTGCATATCAAAACCGTAAAAGCGAAGGTCTTCGCCTTCCAATGCACTTTCATTGTACTGGCGCATATAGGAGATAAGTTCTGCCATCTCTTCCGTTCTATAAATGGAAAATCCAATCGCTGCGGCTGCTTCCTGTGCTGTCCCCTCACCACCGTGTATATATCGGTTTACCTGCTCGCAACCGCCGTAGTCACCTTCAAGGGCAAACGCCCTAACACCATTATTTTTTACCATCAGCTTGAACACTTCCAGCTTCAACTGCTGAAATTCTGCATTTCCGTGAGTAGCTTCTCCCAATGCAATTATTTTTGCACTTTCAGGCACAGTTATATTTTCAACGGGTTCAGCATAAGCTAAAAACTCTTCTGAATTCACATTTTCTCCTGTGCCAAAACCTCCAAAACGCATAAATACAAGTGCCGCTAAAGCCATAACACCTAATAATCCAAAAACGATATATCTTATCTTAAATCTTCTTGTCTTTTCTTCATATCTGATAGACCTTTCCTTTATAGTGAATCAGTTGTCTTACACCCGTTTTACACGCTTATTGTACTTCACGTAATAGTTCTTCTGCCGTAGTGTTGAACAATTTTGCAAGTGTAAGCAGATTGGAAGTGCTTGGGTCAGATGCTCCGGTCTCCCATTTAGAGACAGCCTGCCTGCTTACGCCGATAGATTCTGCAACAAACTCCTGCGTCATCTTACACTCTTCACGATACTGCTTCAAAACCTCACCGAGAGATTTCTTGATGCTGGACTTTTCTTTTCTGACATTGCCTGATTTAACATATCTACTCAATGCTCTTATGAGGAAAATTCCCACAGTGATAAATGCCGCTATCACCGCCACCCCGATTAGCAGTACAATACCAAAAACAATAACTCCTAAAAAATCATATTTCACTTAATTACCTCCTTTCGTGACTTCATGATAGCGAAATTTCATGGTTGCTACCACCAACTATCACGATATTTCTTTGGTTGCGAACGGTTGCGGAACTAAAATAACACTTTTTTATGTAAAAGGCATATATGTAAATTAATAAAACGACAGTCGAGTAGACTTACACCTCACAATGTAAGCCCCTCACAGAACCGTACGTGCGGCTTTCCCGCATACGGCTCTTCATAATAATATTTACAGTTTCAAAACAAGCTGACATAAATCTTTGGCATTGCCAATGGATAATATTTCAGCATTTCAATGAATCCTTCTCTTGTATAACTCTTTCTGTCACTTCGTCTATTCAGCACCTTAAACAGAAGTTCTCTCACTTGTTGTTTGTAGTTTGAAATCATTCTGCCATTAAAACTTATGCCATAGTACCTATAATGACCTATTAGTTTCAGATTTAGCATACCCATTAGTTTCTTTAGCGGTTGATCTCTATTCGCATATAACCATACCTTGATGTCTCGAATTTTCTGTCTGAATTTCTTAGAGCTTGTCTTTGGCATTATATATGGCATGCCTTTGCGTGAACGCCCACAATAGAATGTGAATTCCAGAAAATCAAATGTTTGTAATCTGATACACTCACCGCTCTTTTGCTTTGCCCTTGCAATATAAGCACCGCTTTGTAAGAGACGACTTTTACTATCTTCTAATTGCAAACCGAACTTTTCCATTCGTTCTTTAAGAAGCTTGTAGTAATTCTCTGCTTCCCATTTGTATTGAAATCCTGCAACAAAATCATCTGCATATACAATTAGAAAGTTATCTCCCTTGCATTCTTTGGTAATAATAAACTTATACCATAGTGTCAATACATTGTGCATATATATGTTTGCTAGGATTAGACTTATGACATTGCCTTGAGCTGAACCTTCTTCATTCACCATAAGTTCACCATTATCCAGCACTCCCACTTTAAGATACTTCTTGACAAGACCAATTATGTTGGGGTCTTTAATATAAAGTTTGAGAAACTTGATAATCCATTCATGCTTCATATGATCGAAGAATCCTTTGATGTCAGCATCCACAATATAGCAGATTTTCGTGTTGTTTAATCTCTTATACAGTTCTTTTATTGCGTTATGACATCCTCGATTTGGTCTGAATCCGTACATGCAGTTCAGAAATCTCGGTTCATAGATAGCTTCCAATATCTTCTTTAATGCTAATTGGACTATTTTGTCCTCATAGCACGCAATTCCTAATGGTCGAAGTTTTCCATTGCTTTTAAGGATATATACCCTAATTGATGGCTGTGGTTTGTATGATTTTCTTTTCAGTCTTTCTACCAAGTCATCTATGTTTTGCTCCAGATTTTTCTCATACTCTTTCTTAGTAATCTCATCAACACCGACTGCTTTGTTTCCGTCTAATTCTTTGTGACATTGCAAAAGCATTTCTTTATTGATTAAATGATACAGCGATGTGAACTCTGGTCTCGGCGAATTTGCCGATATTTCTGCTATTCTTTCTAATTTCGTTTCCATCAATACCTCCGTCCCTGAATACGGTTGATGTGTCCTCAGAAAGACCATTATTATGTAGCTCCCTTTCCTCCGTTGGCATTACCCAACTTCTTCAGTACTATGAAGCTATCCGACTGCCTACTGTTCTTTTGACATTCTCCTATTTTGCAGTTGTTTGCCATACTTGCAATGGCAAGAAACAATAGGCTCTCCCCAGTTGACTGAATAATCACAATGTAAAACATAAAGTGCTCTTTGACCCCGCAGAAGCAAACCATTTCTCACCAATTCGAATTGATTTGTATTGCTTTCCGTCGAAATTAGAACGTCAGCCTTCTAAATGTCAAAATTTCGAGGCTCAATCACACTCTCTATTTTCTCGCTGTCTACGCTTAGCAACTACCATTACTGACAGTCACCCAAGACTCGCTACTGGCGGTTGGTTAGACCTTACCAGACAGGCATTCCACCTGCCAGACTACTCGCCCTTATCTGGGCGCACAATCACAATTTGTTGAACTTTCTATACAATACCATATCTCTTTGGCTAATACAATAATTGCATCGCTCCCGCTTATTCTCATCAATTCTGCAACTAATGTATCGTGATCATATGCATATTGTCAGGCTGTCTGTTTACTTTTCTTTGCATGATACGCTTCACGTCTCATAGCCAGTGTTTTTTCATATCTTACTTTTGCAATAGGATCTCCGCTTAATGCATCGTCACGCATTTTCCGGTAACTCTTTACTGTAGCTCTTACCTGATACTGTTTACGCTCTGCAGGCTGGCTCTGTGCTTCCTGATCTCCGGCTTCTGATTTCTTTTCTGCGTAGATTTCTTAGAAGATTTTCTCTCTCTTTCAGCAATCTCTTCCGCTCTGCGTGCTTCCTCTGACTGCAAGGCTTCCACTTCATCCTCACTGAGTGGAAGAACAAAATTTCCAATGAAATTGAAATAAATATCCACTTGCTGAGTACGGTCTTTTGTTCTGCCACCCTCTGCTTCATGAATTACAACCTTTTCAATGAAATCATTAAGCATAAGCTCTGTAATATTTGTTTGTTCCTCTGTTTTTGTGTAATCATCTACACTCGGTGTACCGTTGCAATACAGGTTAAATGCCATTCGCACCACCTTCATACTGCCACTGGTCTGCCAGCCTTCATTCAGGCATTCCGTTTTTACACATCCCGTCTTAAAATCATAAATGCGGTCTGCATTTCTTCTGGTATCGTTGTTAATACCAATGCAATAGCAAAGTGCCTTGTGGTACACATCCTGATAGCGTACCTCTTTTAATTTCTCGTAGTAGAATTTCTCATGTGCATCGCTGATAAAATTGATTGTCTGTTTCTTTTGTTTTCTGCCCCTAACGCGGTGTTGTTCATAGTGAACCTCCTTATAGATATTAGAATAAAAAAAGGGAACAAACCCAAATAAAAGAGCTTATTCCCAAACATCAAACAAGGGAAAGCAATAAATGCTTTCCCTTGCAGAACTTTATATATAGACTTTTACTTCAATATCTTTAAATCTGTTCGCTTTTGTATACTCTGGACGTTCGGCCATAAATGTCTGCACATCTGCTCTCGTTACCGTTAAGTTGCAGAAATAAATATATTGTTGCCTAATTCCTCTTGTCCGCAATTGCTGCCTGTGCTGCAGCCAGTCTCGCGATCGGTACACGGAACGGAGAACAGGATACATAATCCATTCCAACCTTATGGCAGAATGCAACAGAAGAGGGATCGCCGCCATGCTCACCACAGATACCGATCTTTAAGTTCGGACGCTGGGAACGACCTTTTGTGACTGCCATTTCGATCAGCTGTCCTACGCCGTTTTGGTCAAGCTTTGCAAAGGGATCAGATTCATAGATCTTACTCTTGTAATAATCCACCAGGAATTTTCCTGCGTCGTCACGGGAGAAGCCAAAGGTCATCTGAGTCAGATCATTTGTACCAAAGGAGAAAAATTCGGCTTCTTCTGCAATTTCGTTTGCCAGAAGTGCTGCTCTTGGAATTTCGATCATCGTTCCAATGTGATAAACCAGATTCGAATTTTTTTCTGCCTTAACCTTTTCAGCAGTTTCCACGATTACGTCCTTGACAAATTTCAGCTCCTTTTTATCGCCAACCAGCGGAACCATGATCTCCGGAACGATCTCAAAGCCCTTTTCTTTACTTACTTCAATCGCCGCTTCGATCACCGCTCTTGTCTGCATTCTTGCAATTTCCGGATACGTAACGGACAGCCGGCAGCCTCTGTGACCCATCATCGGGTTGAACTCATGCAACTCACTGCAGGTGCTCTTTACTTCCTCAACAGAAAGATTCATATCCTTTGCCAGTGCTTCGATATCCTTTTCGTCTGTCGGAACAAACTCATGCAGCGGCGGATCCAGGAAACGAATCGTAACAGGTTTCCCCTCCATTACTTTATAAAGCGCCTTGAAATCGCCCTTCTGGAAGGGAATCAGCTCCTCCAGCGCCTTTTCCCGCTCTTCCACGGTTTTGGAAAGGATCATTTTACGGATCTTCGGAATCCGATCCGGTTCAAAGAACATGTGCTCTGTTCTGCAAAGTCCAATACCTTCTGCACCAAGACGAACCGCATTTGCCGCATCTGCAGGCGTATCTGCATTCGTGCGAACCCTCAATTTACGGAAGGAATCCGCCCAGCTCATGATCCTGCCGAAGTTGCCGCTGATGGAAGCCTCCTGGGTCTGGATATCGCCGTCGTAAATCTTGCCGGTGGAGCCGTCCAGGGAAATATAATCCCCCTCATAATAGGTCTTGCCGCCTAATGTAAACTGCTTTTTCTTTTCATCGATCACAATATCTCCGCAGCCGGAAATACATGCGGTTCCCATGCCTCTTGCCACAACTGCAGCATGGGATGTCATACCGCCGCGCACAGTCAGGATACCCTCTGCAGCATGCATCCCCTCGATATCCTCCGGAGAAGTTTCCAGACGCACTAAAATGACACGTTCGCCAGCCTCATGGGCTTCCTTCGCTTCCTCTGCAGTAAAATAGATCTTACCGGCAGCTGCGCCGGGAGATGCCGGAAGAGCCTGTCCCATCACAGTTCCTTTTTTCAGTGCATCCGGATCGAAAGCGGGATGCAGCAACTGATCCAGAGATTTTGCTTCAATTCTGCTGACAGCTTCCTGGGGCGTGATCATACCTTCATCCACAAGGTCGCATGCAATCTGCAGAGCCGCCTGCGCCGTGCGCTTACCATTTCTGGTCTGTAAGAAATACAGCTTTCCGTCCTCGATGGTAAATTCCATATCCTGCATATCACGGTAATGCTCTTCCAGACGGTTTGCAATTTTCAAAAATTCCTCATAGCATTCCGGCAGGTCTTCTTCCAGTCGGGTAATGGGCTGCGGCGTACGGATTCCTGCAACAACGTCCTCACCCTGTGCGTTGATCAGATATTCGCCATAAATGCCCTTTGCTCCGGTGGAGGGGTTTCTCGTAAAGGCAACGCCTGTACCGGAGGTATTGCCCATATTTCCGAATACCATCGACTGTACATTGACTGCAGTTCCCCAGTCCCCCGGAATGTCATTCATTCTTCTGTATACGATAGCTCTTTCATTATCCCACGAACGGAATACCGCCTTTACCGCTTCCATCAGCTGAACCCGCGGCTCCTGCGGAAATTCTTCGCCCATTTTTTCCTTATAGATCTCTTTAAAACGCCGGATCACCTCTTTTAGATCCTCCGCCGTCAGCTCCGTATCAAAATGAACTTTCCGATCTTCTTTTATTTCATCAATGACCCGCTCAAATAACGATTTGGGAACTTCCATGACAACATCTGAGAACATCTGAATAAAGCGTCTGTAAGAATCATAGGCAAATCTCGGATTGCCTGTCCGTTTGGCAAAGCCTTCGACCGAAATATCGGTCAAGCCCAGATTCAGGATCGTATCCATCATACCGGGCATCGAAGCTCTCGCTCCGCTTCGTACCGACACAAGCAGCGGATTCTCGGTATCTCCGAACTTCTTTCCGAGCCTTTCCTCCAAAAGTGCCAGTGCATCAAAAATCTGTGTCTGAATTTCTTCAGAAATTGACCTGCCATGGTTATAGTAGTCTGTGCAGGCCTCTGTCGTCACGGTAAAGCCGGGCGGAATCGGAAGCCCGAGATTCGTCATCTCTGCAAGGTTCGCACCTTTTCCACCCAGGAGGTTGCGCATATCCGCATTTCCCTCCCTGAATAAATACACCCATTTCGCCATTGTAATGGTCCCCCTTTGGTCTGTATTTACAGTCATTTAGCATTATGCCGGACTGTTTTTCTCATAAAATCATTCTATCACATTAAAATATGCAAAGTCAAACAATATATTCGTTTTTTATTTGTGCAGTTTTTAGCTTTCCTGTCAAATTATGTCGCAGAATAAATAAAATCTTTCACAAACAGCAAAAAATCCGCCTTCTCCATGTGGAATCCACAGGGAAAAGACGGATTTTTCTAATTCACAGAATGAAGTGCCCGCAAAACACCCACTCGATGATACACAGTTAGCTTAAAATTTCTTAGAAATCCAGCTTTTCTGCAAAGTATGCGTCCAGATCAGCGATCGCAACCCGCTCCTGCTCCATAGAATCACGGAAACGAACGGTTACGCAGCCGTCTGTCTCGGATTCGAAATCGTAGGTAACGCAGAACGGCGTACCGATTTCATCCTGACGGCGATATCTCTTACCGATATTGCCTCTGTCGTCAAATTCGCAGTTGTACTTCTTGCACAGCTGGGTATAGATCTTCTCTGCACCCTCGTTGAGCTTCTTGGACAGCGGCAGGATGCCGATTTTAACCGGTGCCAGAGCAGGATGGAAATGAAGGACAGTACGGACATCTCCGCCCTCCAACTCTTCCTCGTCATAAGCAGCGCATAAAAATGCCAGAACGACACGGTCTGCACCCAGAGACGGCTCAACAACATAAGGGATATATTTTTCATTTTTGGAATCATCAAAGTAAGACAGATCCTGACCGGAAACCTCTGCATGGCGGGAAAGGTCGTAATCGGTACGGTCAGCGATGCCCCACAGCTCGCCCCAGCCAAAGGGGAATAAAAATTCGATATCCGTTGTAGCCTTGGAGTAGAAGGAAAGCTCTTCTTTTTCATGGTCTCTGACACGCATTTCTTCCGGCTTGATGCCCAGAGTCTGCAGCCAGTCGATACAGAACTGTTTCCAGTATGCGAACCATTCGAGGTCGGTGTCAGGCTCACAGAAGAATTCCAGCTCCATCTGCTCAAACTCTCTGGTACGGAACGTGAAGTTGCCGGGTGTGATTTCATTGCGGAAGGACTTACCGATCTGACCAATACCGAACGGGATTTTCTTTCTGGAAGTACGCTGTACGTTCTTGAAGTTTACGAAAATACCCTGCGCGGTTTCGGGACGCAGATATACCGTATTCTTTGCATCCTCCGTAACACCCTGGAAGGTCTTGAACATCAGGTTAAACTGACGGATTTCAGTAAAGTTGTGTTTGCCGCAGGTCGGGCAGGGAACCTGATTATCTTCGATGAATTGCATCATCTGTTCCTGGCTCCAGCCGTCTACAGAGCCTCCCAGATCAATATTGTGCTCCTGCGCATAATCTTCGATGATCTTATCTGCACGGAAACGCTCGTGGCATTCCTTACAGTCCATCAGCGGATCAGAAAAGCCGCCCAGATGTCCGGATGCAACCCAGGTCTGGGGATTCATCAGAATCGCGCAGTCCACACCGACGTTGTAAGGGTTCTCCTGGATAAATTTTTTCCACCATGCGCGCTTTACGTTGTTTTTCAGCTCTACGCCGAGGTTACCGTAATCCCATGTATTTGCAAGTCCGCCGTAAATTTCGGAACCGGGATATACAAACCCTCTCGCTTTTGCCAGCGATACAATTTTGTCCATTGTCTTTTCCATCGTTTTTCTCCTTTGACTGCACAGATTTTAATCAAACAGAATATAGGTCAGCATATCTGCGTCGGTTACGGATACTGTTTTGGCATTCGCTGTCGCCTCGACATCCTCCGAACCGTACCGGACCTTATCCCATACTCTGACATTAACCGCTTCCCGCACAACTGCAATGTGCTTTTCTCCCATTTTGAGGAGGTCTTCCTTGCCGATCTGCTCTCCGTCTCCCTTCAGGGAAGAAAGCGTAACATTCAGATCATAGCCTGCATTAAACGCATCTTTTACGGTTCCGACAAACAATGCCAGTTTGTTGAAAGCAGAATAAGCAGAAGCGTCCGCATACTGCATCACAACCGTTACCGTATGATCGTCATTTTCTTTTGCCGCTTTCAGCACAACCGCTTCTTTTCCAGCCGAAGCATTATAAGTATCGCATGCCTGCTGAATCGTACTTTCCAGCTCATCCAGATTATAATAGCTTTCGGAAAAATCTTCTATAATCGTGTGAACCACCTGACCATTTTTTTTGACTTCAATCGTGGTCTCGGTTACTTCCGGCTCCCTGCCGCATCCCGTCAGCATCGCTGCCAGACACAGGATACACAGTGCGCGCATGATCCATTTTCGCGTCATTTATCTGCTCCCTCTCATCTGCATCCGCTCTTTATCTGCCGATGCTATGATCTTAACTATTATAGCCGACCGCCCTTTCTTTTTCAACCCATAACTTTACAAAGTCATTTTATAACGTTTCCAGGATCTCCAGGGTATGAAATTCACCCGGAAGAAAATCCCTCCGGTATTTTTCTGCAATCTGCACAAGCTCTGCAAGCACTTCTTCTTTTAAGGTAAATGTGTAAAGCTTTTCCACGGGCGTCCCTGAGATAAATTCGACTGCATACAGCGCCGTTTCCGAAAAATTGCCCTGCGGCAGCCCCGGGAATTCCCCGTTTGCCACAATCAGCCGGATTTCGTAAATGCATCGCACAAGCCTGCGCGGGATGCTTTTTACCGTCAGCGCCCGCAGGGACTGATATAAAAGCTTTAACACCTCGCGCTCGTCGTTATTTTCCCGCGTGCAATAATCCGCCAGCTCCAGGAAATACATTCCGTAATAGGCGCCCTCAAAATCCTGCCGCAGCTCTTCAAAATAGCAGTCCGCTGAAATATCACAGACACTGTAGGAATTTCGCCCTGCATACAGCTCGAACGTCCCGAAGGTAAACGGACTGGTAGGAGCCAGAAAAGCACTCGTCGGCTTTCTGGCTCCCCTTGCAAAAGCGGATATTTTTCCTTTTTCCCGAGTCAGGATCACGACTCTCCTGTCATACTCCCCGATCGGTTCTGCCTTCAGAACGATCCCGAGCACTTTGATCCGATCCTGCATGTTGTTCCCCATCCTGTCCCTGCGCCTTTGCACGGAAGGACGAAGTAAACGAGCTGCTCTCGTGTAACTTCGCCCGGTTCCGGAGCGCATTTCTTTCCTGTATCTGATTCCGGTACTGCAGATAATCCTCCACACGCCCGGTTTTTAAAAACTGATCCCAGTAGCTTCTTTCATTCATCCTTACCGCCTCCCATGTATCCAATCTGCCGTCTCCGACAGCTTTTACGTCCCTCATAGGATAAGCGGTTTGAACTTTTTTATTCCCTCAGAAAAAAGAGCGTTCTATCTGTCCGGCCTGGTATCCGCAGGGTTGTAACCGAAGTTTTTTAAGAGGAAATCGCTGTCTCTCCAGTCCTTCTTAACCTTGACCCAGAGCTGCAGATTGACCTGGCATTCCAGCATATCCTCGATATCCCGGCGCGCCTGAGAACCGATCTTTTTGAGCATGCTGCCCTGCTTGCCGATAATAATTCCCTTGTGGGAATCCCGCTCGCAGATGATCGTCGCATCGATATTGACGATATGCTCCTTAAATTCCATCCGTTCGACCGCCACTGCGATGCCGTGGGGAATTTCCTCTTCCAGACAGCGCAGCGCCTTTTCCCGGATCATCTCTGCAACGATCTGACGCTGCGGCTGGTCTGTGATCGTATCTTCATCGTAGAAGGGTTCTCCATAGGGAAGATATTTGAAAATGCAGTCCAACAGCGTATCGGTATTGTTGCTGCGAAGTGCCGATACCGGGACGATTTCTGCAAAATCCATCTCTTTCCGGTAGGTTTCCATCGCATCCAAAACGGCTGTTTTAGGAACGGTGTCGATCTTGTTGATCACGAGGATGACCGGCAGCCTGCTGCGTTTTAACTGCTCCAGGATATGCCGTTCCCCGGCACCGATATAGGTCGTCGGCTCTACCAGCCAGAGAATGACATCCACGTCAGAAAATGTGCTTTCCGCTACCTTTACCATGTAGTTGCCGAGCTTGTTTTTCGCCTTATGGATGCCCGGCGTATCCAGAAACACAATCTGTCCCTTCGGTCCCGTATAGACGGTCTGAATCCGGTTTCTTGTCGTCTGGGGTTTATTGGATGTGATCGCGATTTTCTGTCCGATCAGATGATTCATCAGTGTGGACTTGCCCACGTTCGGGCGTCCTACCAGCGTTGCAAAGCCCGCTTTTTTCTGTTTGTTCTGCGCCATGTATCTGTTCCTTTCCCGGTTTTTGTCTGTATCTGTCCCCGGTTCTGATTTCTGTTTTTGCCGATGTCTTTTTTCCCGCCTGATGCTTTTCACTCATCTTGATAATTATCCGTACAATCAGAATTGCAATTCCGAGTACGATTGCAATCGCAATCAGGATCGGCAGGAGAATAATAAATTCAATTGCGAAATTTTTGAAAAAGCTTCCAACCCTGTAAATATTTGCAGAAAAGCCCTCTGCAATCCGCGCACCCGCGCTCTTTGCCGCTCCTGGCGTGTAGCGCTCCACCTCGTCGATATAGAGGTTGACCGTGCTGTAATCCACCTGATTGTCATAGGTGCGAAGCTGGGATTCCATGCTTTCGATCTGATAGCGTACATCGGTCAGCTGCTCGTTGATCGCAATGATATCCTCGATAGATTCTGCCTGCTCCATCATGGAAAGGAGGCTTTCCTGTTCTGCCAGAAGTGCCTTTTTGTGGCTCTGCAGATCCACATACTGCAGCGTTACATCCTCTGTGGATTCAGATTTTCTCGTCACATTGGACTGCTTGGAAATTCCCGCCAGATAGCCGTCGAGCTTCTCCGAAGGAATTCTTGCCGTCAGACGTGCGCTTCTGGCAGCAGACGTTGAACTGGCATAACTGCTATTGGAAATGCTGCTGCTTTCTATGTAGCCTCCAAGCTCCTCCGCCTGAGACTGTGCAGACGCAAGGAGCGCGTCAAAGCTTTCCGTCTCTACGTCCATATCCACATTTCGGATCAGCTTGCGCCCGGTCGTCTCTCCCTTTTCTACGGTTTCCGCCTGGGACGAGCCGTTTTCTTCCGATACTTCATCGGCATACTCATAGTCGCCGCTGTCATAATATACACCGCCCGCAGCACTGTAGTTTGAAGCAGCCGTATCATAGGCGGATTCCATCGCCATTTTGCTCGCCGAGCCGCAGCCCGACAGCATGGATAAGACTAAAACACCCGTCAGTACCTTCGCCATTTTCTTTTTCAACACGAAAATCCCTCCCTTCTAAGCTTCCCATTGTGTATATGCTCCATCGGCTGCACCGAACTTTTGTTCGGGCAGCCGCGTGCTTCAAAGCAGCTGTTCCAGTGTCCCGAAGCGTTCTTTTTCCTCTTCGATCTTCTTCGTATTTCCGACAACGCACAGGCAGTCGTCTTCCAGAAATGCCTTCATGTGACCGGCAAGGGCCCGGATATCCTCCGCCGTCGCATCCAGAACCTGATCCCGCTCCTTCTGCAGCTGCTCTGCGGTCTGTCCGGTCAGATAAATGCTCAGCGCGCGCAGCGCCTTTGCAGCCGGGTTCATCGGCGCATCCATTTCACTGACCGTGCCGATGACCGCTTGAGTCATCGAGCGTTCATCCCCTGCGAAATGCGCTACATACTCCACGATGCCCTCATAGGCTTCGATGGTCTTGCCAAGATTCGGATCGCGGTAAGAAGCGATATAGGCATCTCCGCTCTTTCCGAAGCTGCACATGCAGCCGTAAGCGCCGCCCTTGACGCGGACTGTGTTCCAGAGATAATCCGTATTTAAAATACCGCGCAGCATCCGCAGCACTCCGGTATATTCCAACCCGTTCTTTTTATAATTTCCAGCGCGGCACACATACTGTACCTGAGAAGCTGATAAAAATCCCTCATTTTTCTTCGAAACCGCGGCATGCACCGGCTCTCTGTCCACCGGGCAGGTAAACAAATCTTTTTTCAGCGCTTTGGCTTCTGCTTCAAACAGCTTTTCCTGGTCTTCCTCTTCTGCGGTAAAATCAAACATCAGGTTTTCCGGACGGAACATGCACTCGCTCAGCCGTTTCAAAATCTCCGGAAGCTTCTCTTTTTCTTCGTCCCAGTTTGTACATAGCCCATCCACCAGCCGATAAAAGTCCATGCCGCTTAAAATTTCCTGAATTGCTGCCGTCTCGGACGTATAGGACATTGCCCTGCCCGCCGCAATCGTATGTCCTGCGGAAATCATGGAGGACTGCAGTCTCGATTTCAACTCTGTCAGAATCTCGTACAGGCGCTTCGTATCCGTATAATTGGAACGTACCAGCATCTCTGCTGTCAGCTCCATCGCGTCCTTTAAATGCGCATGGAATGCTTTTCCTTTGATTTCAAACGTAATTTTGCGTTCGGACGGGTTTGTGATATTCGGATAAATGTTCGTAACCGGCACAATTCCTCCGGTCAAAAGGTCAGTCTGTGTAAACAGCTCCTGATAGGAATAATTCTGCGTATCCACCAGGCCGATCGCCGCCTTCAAAATGCCGACATAGGCAAACAGCTCTGCCGGAACCTCGCTGATATCGAACAGCAGGCGAAAATAACTGACGCCGTTGGTTTCGATTTTATGGTAAATCAGTTTTGTGTCTTCGATTTTACGTTCTTCCAGAATGATCGGCTCGATCTTCCGACGAATATCGCTTCTTTCCAGCAGTGGAATCTTCGCCAGATCCTCCGGGCGGTCGGGTTCTTCCTGAAACGCTTTCAGCGCAGCTGTCTTTTCCACAATTTTTTCGATTTCTTCTGCAGTCAGCGTCTCCTTGTAAGCCTGCAGACGATCTGCCAGCTCCTGATCCTTTTTATCGGTCAGCCCTCTTTCGGGTACGAGCAGCAGCACGCTTCTGTGCGGATTGTGCAGCAGATGCTTTTCAATCAGCTGTTCAAAATATCCGGTCTCCACCTTTTCTCTCAGGCTTCTGTAGGTATCGCCCGCTTCGATATGGATAAACGGCCTGGTTTCGTCGTAAAGCCAGCTGTCCATTACCTGCAGTCCGTACATCAGTCCTGCAGGGAAAATGCCATAATCCGCTTCCCGATACTTAAATTCGTAATAATTCAGACCGGCCTGCAAACGCTTTTGATCCAGTCCCTCTGCAACAAGCTTTTCCAGTGTCTCGTCAATAATCTTTAAAAATTCTTCTTTCCGGGAAGCATCCGCATTCTTAGCGACGATGGAGAAATACGGCTGTCTCGTCCCGTTGTCATAATCACTGTAGATGTCTTCACCGATGCCTGCATCCAAAAGTGCCTGCTTTAAAGGCGCGCCCTGGGAGGAACAAAGCGCATAGTCCAGAATCTGAAAGGCAATGTATTCTTCCCGGTTTAAAACATCCCCGGCAGTCATACTGCAGGTCAGGTAGGTATTGTGCTCCAGCGGCTCGCTCTCGGTGATCGAGTAGGGCTTTACAGCTTCCCTGGGTGCAGCAAAAGGTTCCTGCAGACTGATGTTTGCCTCCACGTCGATTTTTTCAAAATGGGACAGATAATGCTCATCCATCCAGTTGAGACGCTCGACCATATCCATGTTGCCATACAGATAGATATAGCTGTTGGCCGGATGATAATATTTCCGATGGAAATCCAGGAACTGTTCATAGGTCAGGTTCGGAATCACATCCGGGTCGCCGCCGGATTCGTTCGCATAAACCGTATCAGGGAACAGATTCCGCACGATCTCCCGATCCAGAACGTCGTCCGGGGAAGAGAACGCACCCTTCATCTCATTATATACGACGCCGTTTAATTTCAGTTCATCGGAGGCGTTTTCCATCTCATAATGCCAGCCCTCCTGATAAAAGATGTTGGGCTGCTTATAAATATCCGGATAAAATACTGCATCCATATAAACATGCATCAGGTTTGCAAAATCCTTGTCGTTGCAGCTTGCAACCGGATACATCGTCTTGTCCGGATAGGTCATGGCATTTAAAAACGTATTCATAGATCCCTTTACAAGCTCAATAAAAGGGTCTTTGACCGGAAATTCCTTCGAGCCTTCCAGAACGGAATGCTCCAGAATATGCGCAACACCTGTGCTGTCCGCCGGAGGCGTCTTAAATCCGATGTAAAATACTTTGTTTTCATCCTCATTGGATAGCAGTGCGATCCGCGCACCGCTCTTTTTGTGGCGCAGCAGATATCCTTCCGATCTTAAATCATGGATCTTCTGTCGGCTGATGATCTCATAAGCTGCCAGATCTTCTATTCTCATTTTCTCCGCTCATTTCTGCGCACGTTTTTTGCGCATGTCGAGTTTGTGTCAAGTGCGCGCAGACACAAATCTCGCGATTGAAAAATTTTATTTTTCAATCTTCTCCCTCTCCTGTATCAGATAGTTGTCTCACACGGAAAACATCATCAGCGCAAGCTTGGTCAGATGAAGCTCTTCCACGATAATCGTGTCCATCTTCCTGTGAAGCTCTTCACTCTGTACGATTTCGGAAATTTTGTATTCCCGGCTTTCGTAATGCCCATGCTTATGCTTTTTCCCGTCCGCCTCTGTCCATACACTCATCTTAAACGATGCCTTCAGCTCCTGAAATGTCTCATAAGCAAAATCATCCTCTTTCATAAAAAAGATATGATTCTCCATGGTCGTCTCCGGCGAGGTCTCCTTCAACAGATAATGCCGGATGATCGCTTTCCATTTATAAGGAATCTCTTCCCTTTTTAACATTTCCTCATAGGAATAACGGGCACCGATATAAATATTTCCAAAATCCTGCAGGACATACTTAAAATCCTGATTCTGCGGCATGTCCATGCATCAACCCTCCGATTCCAGAAATTCAATATGATCTGCGGTGATCCTGGCTGCGTCCCGGATTTTTTCTTCCGGAATCCCGGTTTCTTCAGACAGCTCTTCCACCGTCACCTTGCGGCCGAGCTCCTTGGACAGTTCCTCCGCTTTTTCCAGAATATCATTGGCATTTTCTGCAAGCTTTTCGCCCGTCTTTTTTTCGGAAGCATTTTCAGAAATATAATTTTCCATCGCCTCCATGATCATGCTGGCGATGGTGCCCTCAGCTTCTTTGGCATTCTGTGCACAGTCCAGCATCTCTGCCGCCATCGTCAGCGCCACATTGCCTTCTCCAATCAGGTCTTCCAGAAAAACGCCCTGTCCGGCGTAGAGCTTTGCAATCTCCGCCACCTGCGGCAGAAAGATTTCGATCAGCCGATGCTTTGCGTCCGCATCGCCTGCCATCGCAGATAAAAGAACCGCTTCTTTCACGCCATCCGTCACGTCCGCACCAGCCTGCACTGCCTTTAAATATTCTTCCAGATAGTCGATTTCTTCCCGTGTCATATAGTCAAAGGGATCTGCAGGCTGGCCGATGCCGATCTTTTTATTTTTGAGATATGCAAAAATCATCTCCAGCTGTGGCTCTCCCAGATTCAGATTTGCCTTGTCAAAGGCCTCTGTAACCTGTTCCTCCGAAAGCATATTTCCCTGCTCCTTTGCAAGCGCTGAAAGCTCTTCCAGCGTTTTTGCAAAAATCTGTTCTTCCCTCATAATTTTCCTCACAAATTTTATAATTTCTCATGCCTGCCCGGACGGCGCCAACGGACACTGCCGTTTCGCTGCAAAGCCTGCACGCCTTACTTTACATGCTCGTGCGTAAACAGATGATACTGACAATATTCGTAGTTGCCGTTACACTTGGAGCAGAAACGGAATTCCAGATCGTCTCCGTCCAGCTCCGTTCTGCCGCAGATCGCGCATTTGTGCCGCGTAATCCCTTTCGTCTGCCCTGCCGACCGCATCTTCTGATGAAATTCCTGCTGCCGCTTGATCTGCCCCACTGACAGATGCATCTTTCCTTTCGAGCGCAGGAAAAATACCAGGAAGTTCAACAGCGAGAAAATCACCACAATCCAGGTGGCGATACCACCCTGAATGCAGTTTACCAGCAAAATGATGCCGTAAACGATACCGAGCCATTTGACCTTGATCGGAAAAAGAAACATCAGCAGCACCTGCACATCCGGGATGCTGGCCGCACATGCCAGGAAAATGGACATGTTGATATAATAGGTGGAAAACTGTCCAAAATATACTGCACTGCCGTTGTTTAACAGGTACAATCCTGTATACATCGTCGGCTGCGCACCCATCAGCACGCTGTAACCGCACAGGACAAAGGCGCCGAGGATCGTAAACAACAGACCGGAGAACAGATATACATTATATTTGTAGGTTCCCCAGATACGCTCCAACAGACCGCCCAGCGAATAATACAGATACAGTGTGATCAGCACAAAGAAAATATTCGAGCTATCCGGCGGAATCAGGATCCAGGTGACCAGTCTCCAGACCTGCCCTTTTAATACGAGGAACGGATCGAGCATCAGGTACTGATACCCAGCCGGCACCAGAAACTGCATCAGATAACCGATTCCGTAACAGATAATCAGATAAAGTGTAAGATTCGGAATGGCGTATTTTTCCAGCTTCCGTCTCAGTCGATTCTGTTGATTCATAGGATTAAATTCCTTTCCTTCTATTATAGCAGACGTATTTTTGCACGCCGCCGTTTCGGGTTTTCCATAAAAATTTATGAAAGACTGTGTTTATGATATCATTCCAACAAAAAAAAGGCAACGATGTGCCTTTTTATTTTATCGTTTTTATAATTCTTTAAGAAATGGAAAGTTTCCCATTTCATACAAATTTTAGCAAATTTTTAGCAAATCACCGATTGAAACCTGAAAAATCCTGTCGTATAATGATTCAGACTCAAAAAGAAGAACTATCACATTTAATAGGAAGAAAGTGACAATCGCTTATGAATCAAATGCAATACACCCTCGGAATCGACATCGGTTCCACCACAGTTAAAATCGCCATTCTGGACGAAAATCACCAGATCCTGTTCTCCGATTATAAACGGCATTTTGCCAACATTCAGGAGACTCTTTCTGACCTTCTGAAAGATGCCTATACAAAACTCGGCAATATCACCCTGCATCCGATGATCACCGGCTCCGGCGGTCTGACCCTTGCAAACTATCTGCAGGTTCCTTTTGTGCAGGAGGTTATCGCTGTATCGACATCCCTGCAGGAGCTGGCACCCAAAACAGATGTTGCCATCGAACTTGGCGGAGAGGACGCCAAGATTATTTATTTCGAAAATGGGAATGTTGAGCAGCGTATGAACGGCATCTGCGCCGGCGGTACCGGTTCCTTCATCGACCAGATGGCTTCCCTGCTGCAGACAGACGCTGCCGGACTGAACGAATATGCAAAAGGCTACCGCTCCCTTTATACCATTGCGGCGCGCTGCGGCGTATTTGCAAAATCTGATATCCAGCCGTTAATCAATGACGGCGCGACCAAAGAAGACCTTTCTGCTTCCATTTTCCAGGCAGTTGTCAATCAGACCATCAGCGGCCTTGCCTGCGGTAAGCCCATCCGCGGACATGTCGCATTTCTCGGCGGTCCGCTGCACTTTTTATCCGAACTGAAAAAAGCCTTCATCCGCACGCTGAACCTGGATGACGAACACATCATCGACACAGCCAATTCCCACCTTTTCGCCGCCATCGGTTCCGCCTTAAATGCAAAGGAGGATGTCTTTTACACGATGGAGGAAATGGTCAACAAGCTTTCCTCCGGCATCAAGATGGAATTTGAAGTAGAACGTATGGAGCCGTTGTTTGCCTCCCAGGAAGAATATGATGCCTTCTGCAAACGTCATGACAGCCACTGCGTCAAAACCGCACCGCTCGAAACCTATACCGGTAACTGCTACCTGGGTATCGATGCAGGTTCCACAACGACAAAAGCGGCCCTCGTCGGAGAGGACGGCTCTTTGCTGTACTCTTTTTATTCCAACAACAACGGCAGTCCGTTAAAGACCGCCATCGGTGCGATCCAGGATATCTATAAAAAGCTGCCCGCCGGTGCCAAAATCGTCCGTTCCTGTTCTACCGGCTACGGTGAAGCCCTGATGAAAGCCGCATTCTTGCTGGATGACGGTGAGGTTGAGACGGTTGCGCATTATTACGCTGCTGCTTTCTTTGATCCGAAGGTAGACTGTATCCTCGATATCGGCGGTCAGGATATGAAATGTATCAAGATCAAAAATCAGACCGTAGACAGCGTACAGTTAAACGAGGCATGTTCCTCCGGCTGCGGTTCCTTTATCGAGACGTTCGCAAAATCCTTAAACTACAGCGTTCAGGACTTCGCCAAGGCTGCGCTGTTTGCAGAACACCCCATCGATCTTGGTACGCGCTGTACCGTATTTATGAACTCCAAGGTAAAACAGGCGCAGAAGGAAGGCGCTTCCGTTTCCGATATTTCAGCCGGACTGGCTTATTCCGTTATCAAAAACGCGTTATTTAAAGTCATCAAGGTGTCCGATGCTTCCGAGCTGGGCAGTCAGATCGTCGTTCAGGGCGGTACCTTCTATAACGATGCCGTACTGCGCAGCTTCGAAAAGATCGCAGGCTGTGAGGCGATCCGTCCCGACATCGCCGGCATCATGGGCGCGTTCGGCGCAGCTTTAATAGCGCGCGAGCATTACACGGATGGCTATCAGACCTCCATGCTTTCGATTGACGCGATCAATTCTCTGGAATTCGATACCAGCATGGCAAAATGTAAAGGCTGCACCAACAACTGTCGTCTGACAATCAACCGTTTCTCCGGCGGCCGTCAGTATATCTCCGGCAACCGCTGCGAGCGCGGCCTTGGCAAGCAGAAAAACCCGAACCAGGTACCGAACTTATTCGACTACAAATTAAATCGGCTGTTTTCCTACGAACCTCTGACCGCTGACCAGGCGCCCAGAGGACCCGTCGGCATCCCGCGCGTTTTAAATATGTACGAAAACTATCCGTTCTGGTTTACATTTTTTACAAAACTGGGCTATCAGGTCATCCTGTCCCCCGCTTCCAACCACAACATTTATTCACTGGGCATCGAATCCATTCCCAGCGAATCCGAATGTTACCCGGCAAAGCTTGCTCACGGACATGTGACCTGGCTGATCAAACAGGGCGTTCCGTTCATCTTCTACCCTGCGCTGTTCTATGAAAGAAACGAGACCCCGGATGCCAACAACCACTACAACTGCCCGATCGTTACATCCTATTCGGAAAATATCAAGAACAATGTGGAGGAAATTGGCCGCGGGGAAGTGAAATTTAGCAATCCCTTCCTGGCGTTTTCTTCCCTTGAAGTCGCTACCGAGGCGCTGATCAAGGAGTTTTCTGACATTCCTGCAACAGAGGTCACTGCCGCAGCCCGCGCAGGCTGGGATGAAATGACAGCTGCCCGGGACGATATGCGCAAAAAAGGCGAAGAGGTCCTGGCGTGGATGGAGGCAAACCACAAACGCGGCATCGTGCTGGCAGGCCGTCCCTACCATGTCGATCCTGAAATCAACCACGGTATCCCGGAACTGATTACTTCCTACGGGCTGGCTGTCCTGACGGAGGATTCCGTTTCTCACCTCGGTCACCCGGACCGTCCGCTGATCGTTTCCGACCAGTGGATGTATCACTCCCGCCTGTATGCGGCGGCAGCCTATGTCCGGACAAGGGACGATCTGGATCTGATCCAGTTAAACTCCTTTGGCTGCGGTCTGGACGCTGTTACCACCGATCAGGTCAACGACATTCTCTCCGGCTCCGGCAAGATTTATACCTGTTTAAAGATCGACGAAGTCAACAACCTCGGTGCGGCAAGAATCCGTGTCCGCTCCCTGCTTTCTGCAATCCGTGTCCGCGAAAAGAAGCATCAGGAACGCAAGATCATGCCGACCAACTTAAACCGCGTCATCTTTACAGAAGAAATGCGCAAAGACTACACGATCCTCTGTCCGCAGATGTCCCCGATCCATTTCGATCTGCTGGAACCCGCTTTCCGGTCCTGCGGCTATAATTTCGAAGTATTAGATAATGATAATCGTCATTCCGTTGACATTGGCTTAAAATACGTCAACAACGACGCCTGCTATCCGTCCCTGTGTGTTGTCGGCCAGATCATGGATGCCCTGCTTTCCGGTAAATATGACCTGCACAAGGTTGCGGTTGTTATCACCCAAACCGGCGGCGGCTGCCGTGCAACCAACTACATCGGTTTCATCCGCCGTGCATTGGAAAAAGCCGGTATGGAATACATTCCGGTCGTTTCCATCAACATGGGCGGCATTGAGACAAACCCCGGATTTAAACTGGATGCAAACCTTCTGACCCGTGCGGCCTTCGGTGCAATCTTCGGCGATATTTTCATGCGCTGTGTTTATCATATGCGCCCCTACGAAAAAGAGCCCGGCTCCGTCAACGCGGTTCATCAGAAGTGGATAAAAAAGTGCCAGAATTTCCTGTCCACGAAAAAGCTTCCGAACTACTTTACCTTCCGCAAAATGTGCCGTGAAATAGTGGAAGACTTTGACCGTATCCCGATCACAGACGAGAAAAAGCCCCGTGTCGGCATTGTCGGCGAGATCCTGGTTAAATTTGCCCCGGCAGCAAACAACCATCTGGTAGAACTGCTGGAATCGGAAGGCGCTGAAGCCGTTGTACCTGATCTGCTCGATTTCATGCTGTACTGCTTCTACAACCAGATTTACAAGGCAGAGCATCTCGGCACGAAAAAATCGACCGCCAAAATCGCTAAGATGGGGATCTGGGCAGTCGAAAAAATCCGCGGTGCGGCAACCGATGCGCTCAAAAAGAGTAAAAACTTCACACCGCCATCTTCTATTTATGATCTGGTGTCCTACGCAGAGCCCATCGTATCCATCGGCAACCAGACCGGTGAAGGATGGTTTTTAACCGGCGAAATGGTCGAGCTGATCCACGAGGGTGTCAATAATATCGTTTGCACCCAGCCCTTTGGCTGTCTGCCCAACCACGTTGTCGGCAAGGGTGTCATCAAAGAGCTTCGCCGCCGCTACCCGCAGTCCAACGTCGTTGCCATCGACTATGACCCCGGTGCCAGTGAAGTAAACCAGTTGAACCGGATCAAACTGATGCTCTCTACCGCGCAGAAAAACCTTAAAAAAGAACAGAACCTACGATAATAAAATACCGGGCTTCTAATGTTTTGAACGCATTGGAAGCCCGGTATTTTTATCCTTTCCGCATCTGCCTCCGATAAGTGCTGGGCGTCAGATTCATATGACGTTTGAAAAATTTACAGAAATAAAACTGATCGGAAAAATGCAGGATCTCAGCTATCTCTGCGATGCTGTAATCCTCGGACAGGAGCATTCTGCAGGCCTGCCCTGCGACAAGCCGTTCCAGATATTCACCCGGAGAAATCCCGGTTTCTGCACGGAACCGGCGTGTGAGTGTGCTTTCCGAAACATGGAGCTGTTGTGCCAGCGTCCGCACATGTGTCGCCGCACTGACCGGATTCTGTGCCAGCTCAAACATCTGTCCGATTAAGGGGGAGTGTTCTTTTAACTCCTCCCCATCCAACTTTGCCTGCTCCAAAAATCCCGCAAGGGTTTCCCAAAGCATTCCCTGCAGCCGGATTGCATCCGTCATGGTTTCACTCTGATACAGTCCCTTGACCCTCGCAATTTCCCCTGTCTGTTCTTTTCGCTCATACAGCTGCCGGACCCCATACAATAAATCTGTTCCATCGCTGCAAAGTACATTCAGATGAAAAAAAAGCTGTTCCATTGAGGACTCGCAGAAATATCCAAAGGTCATGCCTGCCGGAACCAGCCAGACGCTCCCTTTTTTCAGGACAATTCTCTGACCGTTTACGGTCAGGATGCCCTCCCCGTCAACGATGTAATAAATGCGGGAAAACGGAGAACATACCTTCGGTTCCTTCCAGTCCTGCCCGACAATGGCATGTCCTGCATATATCATATTCAGCTCCAGATTTTTCCATATCCGGATCGCATTTTGATTCTGTGTGATCTGCAAGTTTTTCAGTCCTTTTCTATCTTTTTATCTTCTATCCGAGCTGCGTGAATATTCCATATTTTTACATCCTTTTGCCATGTTCCTGTTGCCCGGTATTTCTTACAATAATGCCATAAGGATTCGTACTTTACAACACTTTTTGAAACGGAGGATTCTGCCATGAGCAGCTACAAAACACTTCCCACCCCCGGCGATACCGCATGGTTTACCCATGATCGCTTCGGCATGTTCATTCATTTCGGCTTATACGCCATGCCCGCACGCCACGAATGGGTCAAAAATTACGAAGAAATCCCGGAAGATCACTACGATCTCTATTTTAAACACTTTAACCCGGATCTGTACGACCCGAAGGAATGGGCAAGACAGGCAAAAGCGGCAGGCATGAAATATGTCGTCATGACAACAAAACATCATGAGGGCTTCTGCCTTTTTGACAGCAAATATACCGATTACAAGTCCACCAACACCCTCTGCGGCAAAGACCTGATCCGCGAATATGTGGATGCGTTCCGTGCAGAAGGGCTCCATATCGGTTTTTATTACTCCCTGATCGACTGGCATCATCCGGAATTCCCGATTGATCCCTTACATCCCCGCAGAGATGATCCGGACGCTTACGAGCAGAGCAAAGGCCGCGACATAAAAAAATATGCGCAGTACATGCGGGATCAGGTGACCGAGCTATTAACCAACTACGGTAAGATCGACATCCTTTGGTTTGACTTCTCTTATTCCCAGAACAACGGAACCGGCGATAAAGCATGGCAGAAAGGCAAAGGTAAGGACGACTGGGAGGCAGAAAAGCTGATCGCAACCGCACGCGCCCTGCAGCCCCATATCATCATCGACAACCGCACAGAAATTGATCAGGATCTCTGGACACCCGAACAGTACGAGCCCGACCAGTGGGTACGCGATAAAAAGACCGGCGAGCTCGTTACCTGGGAAGCCTGCCACACCTTTTCCGGCTCCTGGGGATATTTCAGAGACGAACAGACCTGGAAATCTCCCGAAATGCTCATTCGCCTGCTCGTCAACACCGTTTCCCGCGGCGGCAACCTGCTGATGAACGTCGGCCCCACCTCCAGAGGCTATCTGGATTACCGCGCGGAAGAAGCCCTGAAGGTATTCGCTGACTGGATGAAATACAACAGCCGCTCGATTTATGGCTGCACGATGGCAGAACCAGAATTTAAAGAACCCAGAGATTGCCGCCTGACCCAGAGTGAAGACGGCAAACGTCTCTATCTGCATCTGTTCGCTTATCCCTTCGGCTATCTGCGCGTTCCCGGTCTTGGCGGCAAGGTGGAATACGCACAGTTTTTGCATGACGGCAGCGAAGTCCGTTTCACCGACGGCACGGACTGCTTCTTCTTAACAGACGACCCGGAGGCTGCAAAGGATCTGGTCTTCTATGTTCCCAACGTAAAGCCCCATACCCTCGTCCCGGTCATTGAGATTTTCTTAAAAGACTGAGTTGGTTTTTTTTCAAATCTGTAGTACAATAAACAGGCTGATAGATCTTTTTCTGTCAGCCTATTTTCAATTCCTGACAACAGTTTTTTTATCCGCTGACGCTTTTTCAAGCCGTCTGCAGAACGGAGTGTATCATGAAAAACTTCAAAGCCCGTCTGGCGGGAATCCTGGCATGTCTGCTTCTTTTTATCGTTCCACTGCAGGCAGATGCCGGATGGAACGCTTCCCCGCTTCCTGCCGCCTCTATCAACACAGTGTTCGGGGATTCCACCTACTTGAATCCGGAATGGATGACGAAAAAGGTGACCATCACCTGGAACGGAAACACCTGGATGACCGGAATGGATGCATTTAAGGATATGCCAGTCCGCCTGACCAACAATAACGGCGCAATCGACTGCACCTTTTTAAACACGGCGGTTTTCCAGTCCTACTTTTCCGCAATCAATGCATCTATCGCCTCCATGACGACGACAGCGGCAGTTCCGGTATTCGATAACGGCGCCGGAAGCTATATCCGCATAAGTGGCACTCAGCACATGGAAGCAGTCTCCTCGATGCCCGACTGGCTCGCCCAGATGCTCCATAACCTGATTCTGACCGGACAGTGCACCGATATCACGCTGGAATTAAACGATTCCCTGATGACAAAGGTACTGGACAGTGGAACGGTTTCCACCAGCCCCGACTTTGTTCTGACGGGCACCTGTACCACCAGCTTTCAAACGAGCGGGGCAAACCGCAGCAATAACATCGTTGTTGGTGCGTCCCGGTTAAATAATCTGATTGTCCTGCCCGGCCAGACAGTTTCTGTCAGCGACACAATTCTGCCCAGGACCCGCGCAAACGGCTACAAAGAAGCCGGTGTCTATGTAAATGGTGCCCATACAACCGGTCTTGGCGGCGGTGTCTGCCAGATCTCCTCTACCGTTTACAATGCGGTAAAAAATGCCGGCCTTACCGTCCTACAGCGCAATCCCCACAGCATGCCGGTAAACTATCTTCCCAAGGGTCTTGACGCAGCAATCGCTGCAGGCTCCAAGGATCTCAAATTCCGCAATGATTACACAACACCGGTTGTCCTGTATACCGACACCTCCAACAAGCACCTGACCGTCAACGTCCTTGTCTGGAGCCAGGAGCTTGCCGGACGCAGCTTTAAGCTATGGGCAAAGCAGACCGGTGCGCTGAGCGCCGACACTTACTTTACGACCTATCAGAATGGCAAAGAAGTCAGCACGCAGTTTGTCGGCACCTCCCGCTATAATCCCTACCGCGAAGCAGTAAACGACGACTGAGCGGCTGACGCAAACAGCCGGGCGTTACTAAAAAACGTCCGGCTGTTTATATCGCAGCGACCGTACAGACGCCAGCAACCTTAGATGATGATACACACCATCCCGCCCGTCGAATCGTTGACGATCTTTTGCATCGTATCCTGCAGCTTTTCCTGGCTTTCTTCCCCGATCATAGAAATCTTTGTACGAATCCCATCGTTGACCAGCTGCTCCACAGTTTTTCCGAAAATATTCGTTTCCCAGATGCCGTCCTGTTTTCCCGTCTCATCGATGTAACCGATCAGGTCTTTCGCCTGCTGCTCTGTCCCGACGATCGGGGCGATTTCCGTCACAACCGTTGCGCGGATAAAGTGTAAAGACGGACTTTCTGCACGGATTTTCACTCCGAACTTGTTTCCATGCCGGATGACCTCCGGCTGCTCCAGATGGATTTCCTCCCGGCACGGCAGCACCACTCCATATCCCTTTGTATGCACCGCCTCCATCGCAGACGCAACGCGGTCGTATTCCTGTTTTCTGCCGGAAAGCACGCGCAGTGTGTGCAGAAGCTCCTGCGCATTCTCAATTTTTTCCCCCGCATATTCACTGAGCATTTCATAATAATAGCGTTCTTCGATGTCTAAAAGCACCCGCACGCAGCCGTCCGCGAGATCAATCCGTTCCGTCATACATCTGCGGACATACTCCGAGGAAAGGACGATCGGATGCTCCGCCACGTCGCGGATCGTGCGAATTTTCCCGGTCAGCTCCCGAATTTTTTCGATCAGCCCGGTCTTTAACGGATGGGAAAATGGAAGCATTTCGACCCATTTCGGCATGTAAAATTCCACACGGCTGACCGGAAATTCATAGAGAATCTGCTCCATGATCTGCCGGATATCCTCTTCCGAAAGCTGCGCACAGTTGACCGGCATCGCAGCGACGCTATGCTGTTTTTCAATCCGCTCTGCTGCCTCCCGTGCGGTACGGCTTGACGGATGCGAGGAATTGACGAGCACCAGAAACGGCTTATGCAGCTTTTTTAATTCCGAAATCGCCTGATTTTCCGCATCCAGATAGGTTTCCTGCGGCAGATCAGAAAAGCTTCCGTCCGTCGTCACAACGACGCCGATCGTCGAATGGTCGGTGATAACTTTTCTTGTGCCCAGCTCTGCAGCCTGCGTAAAGGGAATCTCGTGATCGTACCACGGCGTTTTAACCAGCCGCTCTGCACCGTCCTCCAGATGTCCTGCAGCGCCCTCGACCATAAAGCCTACGCAGTCCACCAGACGAACGCGGATCGTAACCTCTCCCGCAAGCTTTAACTCTACCGCCTCCTGCGGGATAAATTTCGGCTCCGTCGTCGTGATCGTCCGTCCGCCTGCGCTCTGGGGCAGCTCATCCTGTGCCCGCGTTTTCTGCGCTGCATCTTCCATATAAGGAAGCACTGCAACATCCATAAAACGTTTAATAAAAGTCGATTTCCCGGTACGCACCGGCCCTACCACTCCTATGTAAATCTCCCCGCCTGTCCGCTTTTGCATATCGCGGTATAGATTTTGTGTATCCAAATGATCCGACTGCAGATTTTCCATATAAAAAATCCCCTTCCGTCTGTGCTGTTACATGATATGCACCGGAAGGGGATTTCATTCATTTCCTTTTTGTAACTGTTCAGAGCCAAGTAAAACTTCAAAAAACAGGTGTAAAATGCTTGCATTTTTATAACTGTTTTTGAAATTTTATTTGGCGGATACGCCACACCGACGAAATGCGTAGCATTTTGGAGGTTGGCTCTGAACCGTTACTCCTTTTTTCATTATCGGAACGCCAAAACAGTCGGTTTTATGCCATTACGATCTTCTTAAAGCTCTTTTTGCCGCGCTTTAAGGTGATGCCTTCGCCCTGCAGATCTTCTCCCGCGTACTGGGTCTTTACGTCTGTTACCTTTTCACCGTTTACAGATACGCCGCCCTGTTCTACGCTGCGGCGTGCTTCGGAACGGGATGCGGACAGACCGGATTTTACCAGCAGTCCTAAAATATCGATGCTGCCGTCCTGTAAATCTGCCTCCGTCAGTGTTGTGGTCGGGATCTCTGCATCTGCGCCGCCTGCAAACAGTGCCTTTGCACCGGCTTCTGCCTTGTCAGCCTCTTCCTTACCGTGTACCAGCTCGGTCAGCTCGTGAGCCAGGATTTCCTTTGCAGTGTTTAACTGGCTGCCTTCCCAATGCTCCATCTCCAGGATCTGCTCGATCGGCAGGAAGGTCAGCATCTTTAAGCACTTCATAACATCTGCATCGGAAACGTTTCTCCAGTACTGGTAGAACTCGAACGGGGAGGTTTTATTGGGATCCAGCCATACTGCACCCTTCTGGGTTTTGCCCATCTTCTTGCCCTCGGAGTTTAACAGCAGGGTAATGGTCATCGCATATGCGTCTTTTCCGAGCTTTCTGCGGATCAGCTCCGTGCCGCCCAGCATATTCGACCACTGGTCGTCGCCGCCGAACTGCATGTTACAGCCATATTTCTGGTACAGCATGTAGAAGTCGTAGCTCTGCATGATCATGTAGTTGAATTCCAGGAAGCTCAGTCCCTTTGCCATACGCTGTTTATAGCACTCTGCACGCAGCATGTTGTTAACGGAAAAGCATGCGCCGACCTCTCTGAGCAGCTCTACATAATTCAGCTTCAGAAGCCAATCCGCATTATTGACCATCAGTGCTTTTCCATCGGAAAAATCGATAAAACGGCTCATCTGCTGCTTGAAGCAATCACAGTTATGCTGGATCGTTTCCGGGGTCAGCATCTGGCGCAGATCACTTCTGCCGGACGGATCACCGACCATGCCGGTACCGCCGCCGATTAAGGCGATCGGCTTGTTGCCTGCCATCTGCATCCGCTTCATCAGGCACAGCGCCATGAAATGACCGACATGCAGGCTGTCTGCAGTAGGGTCAAAGCCGATATAAAAGGTCGCCTTACCGTTGTTGATTAACTCCTTGATTTCTTCTTCGTCTGTCAGCTGCGCCAGAAGTCCTCTGGCTTTGAGTTCGTCAAATACTGTCATTTTCGTGTTCCTCCTGCTTTATCAAAGTTTCCTATAGGATAATAAAAAGGCCCTCATCCTGTAAAAGGACGAGGGCCAACGCTTCGTGTTACCACCTTTTTTCACAGACAGCTCACACTGCCTGCCTCATGAAGTACGGCTCCGAATATGCTTCTGATACAGATTCAAAGCGATACCCCTGCCTGATAACGGCTGCATACGCCGCTGCAGCCTACTCCGTAACAACCGTTTTGGTGCAGAACTCCGGGATGTATTCGGACTGTCATTCCCTGCGCCTCTCATCAGCCGGCTGCTTTCTGTAGGTTCCGTCTCAGTCTTACTCTTTCCCATCTCAGTCTTTTTTGTTATAACAACAGAGGATTTTTCTGTCGTTTGCTTCATTGGTTCGGATTGTAGCACAGTTTCTTTCCGGCTGTCAAGCCCCTGTTCCGAAATTTCTGGAATCACCCCTCCGACGTTCCATCCACCAGCGTATCAAAGACGAAGCTGTGTCCGTAATCCTCTGAGCGGTACCGCGCCAGATGTAGGCTGTCGCCGCCGTCATAATCTCCGTCCGCGCCCTGTCCGCACAGCACATAGATCACGCCGTCTTTTTCATAAGGCATCTTGGGATAATCATAGGGTGCGACGATATTTCCAATGCTGTCTGTATAGGTTTTGTGGGCAAATTCTACCTGTTCGTAATGCTTTCCGCCGTCTTCCGTCACATATAACACCGCGGCATCCCCACCGTTGTGGGAAAGCGTCGCAAAGCCAAACATTTCATCGAGAAATGTAAATTCTACGCTGCCGCCCATCTGTCCGCCGAAGGGATCGCTGCTGACTACCTGCCAATGCGCCCCGCCATCCGTGCTTTTAATCAGACCATAAAACCGACTGCCCAGCGCCGCATCCTCGACGATCATCTGATATCGGATCTTCGTGCCCTCTACGGAAGCCTCTGCCTCGCTCTCGCTGTGCAGCCAACCGGCATCCGCACCTTCGTCCCAGCTCTCTTCGTCGTTACTCTGGCTGCCTGTGCCGGCATCCGTATCCTCTGCATCCACACCAAATGCCGCATCAAAGGAGCTGTCCGGATTTTCTGCCCAGGTCGCCTGTCCAATATCCTCTACTCCTCCGGCGTCAGACCAGTCTCTGTCGCCGTCTACATCTTCCTGTCTGGAAAGAATAATCGGTTCTTCATCCAAATCAGCCTTGCAAATCGTCATACTTCCGCTGCCGATCAATCCGCTGTCTCCCCAGACGCAGTCTTTATTCAGCACGACAAAGTAATCCGCCTGCGTTCCGTCTTTCAGAATCATTCCGATCGTACCATAGCGTTCGCATTCCGGCTCTCCGTACCAGGAGGTCACCGTTTTCCCGGAAAGTCTGACCCAGGCGTCCTTTACCGCATCCTGACCGCCGACGCTGAGGGTCCATGTCTGTCCATCTGCGTCCGTTCCTTCCCAAATACCGTGCATCGTGCTGAGGGGATCCACATAGGCGATATCGTCCATGCTGCGGCTACCATAGGTCGCAAGATACGCCGCCGGGTTGCCGTCCGTATCGGTTCCGTACAGTGCACAGGCATCCTCTTGCAGCCAGCGGCTGTTTACCTTGCTGTCTGCTGTAAAAGGCAGAAGCTCTTTTTGATACCGGAAAAGCCCTTTATATGGGCGGTTTAACATCAACTGTCCGGTTTCTTCGTCTTTTTCCAGGATCACCTGATAATTTCCGGCAGGGGAGCGCAGCACCTGAAGCTGTCCGGCCTCAGACAGTCCGCTGCAGACAACGACTCCGATGCCTGCAACGATAACGCACCCTATCGCCGTTATTTTCTTTTTGCCCGACGCCGGAAGCTGACAGAGCACCGCAAGCACCGTAAAAACCACTGCCCCGGTCAATACTGCCGTCTGCATCCAAGGATACATCCACTGATAGCCTCTCGGCAGGATGATTTTTTCATATCCATATTCTACGATGAGGCAGGCAATGGCTGCCAGAGCAGCACACACGGTTCCTGCCAGCCAAAGCCTGCGGTTTTTATTCTGTTTCATAAATAAAATCCTTTCGTTTGCCATAGGCGGAAACCCACTACCTTTAGGTGGTGGGAGGAGCCTTGTAAATCTTTAATCGTTAACCCTGATTCTCAATATATTTTTGTATGGTAGTTGACGATACTTCTCCAATGCTGCAAGCAAAATATCCGTCTGACCAAAATATTTTTTTCTTCCAATACTGTTTAGACAGAAACGAACCATATTTGTGCCATAAATAATACGTTGTTTCTTGTTTTACAATTTTGACAATATCGCAAACCCTATCTGTTGTATCGTAAATTAATAAGAAATGTATATGGTCTTTGTCGGTTTCTATAGCAATAATTTCGTAGCCATAAGTATTAGCAATATCGAAAATCTTTTGTTTAACATCATCAGCGATAGAATCTTTGAGTAATTGTTTACGATATTTGGTTACTAGAACTATATGTACTTTAAGGCTGTATTTCCGTCTGTTATGACGATTGTATCTATTATCCATAATTCACGTCACCTCAAAACATTGATTTTCACTAATTATTATATAATATATTTAGTGAAATATCTATGAAAGGAGTACATATATGGAACAAATGACTATTACAGCTAAAATTCAAATAGTCGTAGATGAAACAGATAAGGTTTTGCTTGATGAAACTATGTCTGTTTATCGTAAAGCCTGTAATTATGTTTCAGACTATGTATTCCGTACTCATGACTTAAAGCAGTTTTCGCTCAATAAGGTTTTGTATTCTACTTTACGGGAAAATTTTAACCTTAAATCGCAAATGGCTCAGTCTGTTTTGAAGACTGTTATCGCCAGATATAAGACCATTCTTGAGAATCAAAACGAATGGATGAAACCCTCGTTCAAAAAGCCTCAGTATGATTTGGTTTGGAACAGAGATTATTCCTTAACACAAAACTGCTTTTCAATCAATACGCTAAACGGTCGTGTGAAGTTATCTTATTTTGCAGACGGAATGTCTAAGTATTTCGACCATACGATTTATAAGTTTGGTACAGCTAAACTTGTAAATAAGCATGGCAAGTATTATCTTCACATACCAGTAACCTACGATGTCGAAGAAAGTAATGTTTCTGACATCTGTAATGTTGTGGGTATAGATAGAGGTATTAACTTTGTTATTGCCACTTATGACAGCAAAAACAAGTCTGGATTTGTTAGTGGTAAGGCTATGAAGCAAAAACGTGCTAATTATTCCAAACTTCGTAAAGAACTCCAAATGCGACAGACCTCATCTTCAAGACGAAGAATAAAAGCTATTGGTGGGCGAGAAAACCGTTGGATGCAGGATATTAACCATCAGGTATCAAAGGCACTCGTCAAAAATAACCCCAAGCACACTCTCTTTGTATTGGAAGATTTATCAGGTATTCGTAATGCTACAGAACGTGTTAAAACAAAAGACCGTTATGTTTCTGTATCATGGTCTTTCTATGACCTTGAGCAAAAACTAATCTACAAAGCAAAACAGAATCAATCTTCTGTTATTAAGGTAGATCCTCGCTATACAAGTCAGTGTTGCCCTTGTTGTGGACACATTGAAAAGGCTAACCGCAATAAGAAGATGCATCTGTTTACTTGCAAAAACTGTGGTTATAAATCTAATGATGACCGCATTGGAGCTATGAATCTGTATCGTATGGGAATAGACTATCTTGTAGATAGCCAAGTACCTAATACAGTTGTAACAGAGTAAACTCTGCTACAAAGGGTGTTGTCAACCATCCTATGATGTAACGCCACTTTAGATAGCAGTATCTATTGGGGTTAAAGGTCGGAGGTGTAAACCGTTAGTACGACTGGGCAGTTACAAGCCCATGACCTTTAGGTCGTGGGTAGTTGACACAAAAATCTCTCCGGTAATGTCACTTTAAAATCTTTTGCCAGCGCGCGGAAATCCTCCGGCGTAATCGTCTGAAGCTTGTCCGAAACCACCTCGGTCGGATGATAATGTCCATTGTCCATCAAGCTGATAATACCGTTTTTCGCCGCATAATTCAAGCAAAATTCGCTCGAACCGAACGTATAGGATTCCAGGCCGATGCCAAATACCTTGGACTCGAGGCACACATAAACCTTGGAGCGGTCATACGGAATCGATAAAATCTGATCCAGCGAATCCTTAAAACGTGCCCGCGGTCCGAGTCGGTCTGCCGGAATACCCTTATAGCCGTCCGGAATCCAGATGTTCATCACACAGGACTGCCCCAGTTCTTCTGCAAAATACCGGGAAATGCGGATACATGCCTGCCCGTGTCGAATCCAAAACCGGCGAATTTCTTCGTCCGGGCTGGATAGCGTAAGCTTTGCTGCCTTTTCATGGGAGAAAAACGTCGGGTTAAAATCGATTCCCATGTTTCTTTCTTTTGCATACTCGACCCATTTGTGATTGTGCTTCTGAAATGTCTGTGCTACAATAAAATGCGTATGGCCTGAAACAATTTTTTATACCGGAGGACGAAAATGAGCGGATTTTTTGGAGTAGCATCAAAAGAAGACTGTATTTTTGACCTGTTTTTCGGAACGGACTATCATTCCCATCTGGGAACAAGGCGTGCCGGAATGACGGTTTATCACCAAAAGGAAGGTTTTCATCGGGCAATTCACAACATTGAAAACACTCCTTTCCGAACCAAATTTGACAAAGACTTGAACAACTTAAGCGGACATCTCGGAATCGGCTGTATCTCCGACTATGAGCCTCAGCCCCTGCTGATCCGCTCTCACCATGGCACATATGCAATCATGACCATCGGCAAAATCAACAACATCGATACGATCGTCGATAAGATCATGAACTCATCCCCGACCCATTTCTTTGAATTGAGCGGCGGTGAAATCAACGCAACCGAAGCCGTTGCTGCTCTGATCAACCAGAAAGAAAACCTGATCGAGGGCATTCAGTACGCGCAGGATATCATCGACGGTTCCATGTCGATCGTCCTTTTAACCCCCAAGGGAATCTACGCAGCCCGCGACAAGCTGGGACGTACCCCGATTTCCCTCGGACGCAAGGAAGGCGCACACTGTCTCGCTTTTGAAGGATTTTCCTATTTAAACCTCGGCTATCAGCCGCTGCGGGAGCTCGGTCCCGGTGAAATCGTTATCATGACTCCTGAAGGGGTTCGTACACTGGTTGCGCCCGGCAAAAAAATGAAAATCTGCACATTCCTCTGGATTTATTATGGATACCCCTCTTCTACCTACGAGGGAATCAGCGTGGAGCGCATGCGTTATAACTGCGGCGCTGCTCTTGCAAAAAGAGATGCCGGCACGATTCATCCCGATATCGTCGCAGGCGTACCGGATTCCGGCGTTGCACATGCCATCGGTTACGCCAATGAATCCGGTATTCCCTATTCCAGACCGTTTATCAAATATACTCCTACCTGGCCTCGTTCCTTTATGCCCACCATGCAGAGCCGCCGAAACCTCATCGCAAAGATGAAGCTGATCCCGGTCCATGATCTGATCCAGGGCAGGAGCCTGCTGTTGATTGACGACTCCATTGTCCGCGGTACGCAGCTGCGGGAAACAACTGAATTTTTATACCAAAGCGGTGCAAGAGAGGTACATATCCGTCCCGCATGTCCTCCCCTGCTCTATGGCTGTAAATACTTAAACTTCTCCCGTTCCTCTTCGGAGATGGATCTGATCACCCGCCGTGTCATTCAGGACATGGAGGGCACTGATAAGTATCCGAACCTCGAGGTTTATGCAGACCCCGAATCCGATCAGTATCAGGAAATGATCCGCCGGATCTGCAGCCAGTTAAAGTTCACAACCCTGCGCTACCACAGGCTCGACGATATGATCGAATCTGTTGGCCTGGACAAAGACAAACTCTGCACCTACTGCTGGGATGGTCGAGAATGAAGCAAAAAAGAGAGCTGTAAGGCTCTCTGCTGGTAAGACAGTAAAATCGAATTTCTTGGAACAGGCATGATTTCGGTCATGCCTGTTCCGCTTTTAGCAGCTCATCCACGGGAATGTAGCCCACAAGGTCGTACTCAATATGTACCTTCTGTCTGCGCTTTCCACTGGATTTGTCCGGGGCATCTACATAGACTGCCTTGACAAGCTCTCTGAGGGCATAAGAGGTCAGTTCCGTGAGAGTGCTGCTCCTCTTTACCCGCTGAACAAACTGCTCTATATTCTCTGCCTGTTGTTCCTGTTCATGGATTTGCTGTTGCAGATTCTTGACCTCGGCTTTGAGGTCTTTCTGTTCCTCGGTGTAGTTCTTGCTCATCATGGCGAAGCGTTCATCGTCCAGCCGACCGACAACATTGTCCTCGTAAATGCGGATGAAAAGACGGTCAAGCTCTCCGATTCGTTTCTCAGCCTGTGCCAGCCGCTTCTGATGCAGCCGCAGCGATTCTTCGCTCTGCATACGGAGCTTTTGCTCCATTTCGGAACGGAAATAAGCCTCATAGCGAGTGACACCGATATGACCTCCTGAATGTGCTTCCAGACGATCTGTTCCAGTACAACGGCACGGATATAATGTCCGCTGCACTTGTCCTTATTGACACGATGGGTGGAGCAGATGAAGAAGTCCTGCCGCTTTTCAAAATAGCTGGTGGTGGAGTAGTAGAGCTTCTGCTTGCAGTCGTTGCAGAACACCAGACCGGAGAACATATTGCTCTTTCCCGTCGCCGTTCTGCGGTGCCGCTGCTGCCTGATCTCCTGCACCTTATCAAAGACTTCCAGAGAGATGATTGCCGGGTGGGTGTTATAGAAAATCTTGCGATTCTCCATTGGATTTTCCCGCTGTTTCTTATCCCAGATGGAGTTGGTGTAGGTCTTGAAATTGACCGTACAGCCTGTGTACTCCATGTATTCGAGGATGTAAGCAACGGTGCTTTCGTGCCAGCGATACTCGTTCTCCGGGGTCTGATGCGGTGTTTTTCTGCCCTCCCGCTGTTTGTAGGCGGTGGGGTTCAGCACCTTTTCCTTTTCCAGCAGGGCGGCGATCTGGCTCGGCCCTTTTCCCTCCATACAGAGTGCAAAGATCCGCTTGACGACCTGTGCAGCTTCCTCATCAATCACCCATTTCTTAGGATCGTCAGAATCACGTTTGTAGCCGTAGGGAACGTTGGTGGTCAAACGCTCTCCGCGCTCCCCCTTTGCCTTGTTGACGGCACGGATTTTGCGGCTGGTATCTTTGGCGTACCACTCATTGAACCAGTTCTTGATGCCTGCCATGTCGCTGTCGGTGCTGTTGGGGTCGATGGTGTCAAAATGGTCGTTGATGACAATATACCGCACGCCGTACTGAGGAAACGTGTAGTTGATATAAAGCCCTGTCAGCGAGGAATTACAACCGAGTCTTGAAAGATCTTTCGTAATCACCACTTCCACATGACCGGCTTCAATTTCCGCAAGCATCTTCTGAAAGCCGGGGCGGTTGGAAAAATCCACGCCACTGTACCCGTCGTCAATAAAATAGGTCGGGTTCGGAAAATGCCGGGACTTAGCGTACTCCATTAGCATGATCTGCTGATGCTGAATGGAGTTCGATGGGTCATCCTTGCCGCCTTTTTCTTTGGTGTCCTCCACGGACAGTCTGCAATAAAGCGCTGTGATTTTGTCGGTTGCCCTTAACATGTTGTTGTCCTCCTTTAGTGGGGCAACTGTCTGAACAGGATTGGATTTTTGGTTTATATCAAGAGAAGCGTCGTTACTCATCGGCGTCCTCCGTGATACCGTTTTCAGCATTGGCGGCGTTCTGCTCCATAATGCGTCTGAGCTTCTTGTCGAGGGTTTCCATACCCTCATAGCTGCCCGTCACCGTGTATTCCGTGCCGCCGTGTTCCTCCACAATCTTAACATCGGGCAGCCAAAAGGCGGACGGATTTTTCACTACGATGTTGCCCTTGTCATCGAAAGAAAACTCTCGCTTGGGGGCATCATCGGGACGAGGCTCGACCTTGGCATAATGGTCTGGATTGGAGAAATAGAACGAACGGATTTCGCCGCCATCCTCACCGTTGTCAAAATCATCATCCGCAAAAATCTCGTCCAGTTCTTTGTCGGTCAATTCGATGATCTCATTGCCATTTTCTTTCGGATTCACTTCGTCAAGCCCCCTTCACTTCAGTTCATTTTATGTAAAAATTCAGTCGGAGTAGCAAAACGGACGAACGCCGTCAATGGTCAAGATGAACGGCTGCGCCGCCATTGACAGCGCCCGTCCGTTTCGCTTTTTGGCAGACAAGGCGGCGGTTGCCGCCGATTTTCATTTAAGGAAATGGCGCTTGCTAACATGGGAAACGGAGAATAGCAAGCACAGCAAGTGTAGCTACACTTGCGAAAACCGGCGTGGCACGACCGGGATTTCCTTGCAGAATAGCAAGCAAGCTCCGGTGAGTACCCACACCGGAGCTTGCCATTCTGGCAAGCAATGCTCGCGTTTATACACCCGTGCAATCTTGTTGGGGAAATGCCCCAAACCCCTGAACGATTTCAGAGAAATCGACTGCGCTCCTGCGGAGTTGAATATCAATCTATCTTCGGAAAGTGAGTCATGGATTTTTGGGTTCACGGCGTTCAGGCAAATCCGGTTTTGCTGCATATCCGTCGATCGCCATTTTCCGAAGGTAAGCGCTCATATTCTCTATACCAAGCTGCGCCATCCTCGCCTTTATCAAGCTGAGTTCTTTTTCATCTACGAAGAATTTGACCTGTATCGGTCGCTTACGATTCCTGTTGTCTGGCATAGATGCTATCCCTCTCCTGTTCAGTTATCTCTTGTCCGTAGTGAAAAGCTTTACTGTGTCTGTTGGATCCTTCAATTCGGTCTTGAAGAATTCTGGATACATCTTAATGTCCTCGTCGAGCGAAGCCCACACCAAATGTTCTTTGCTGTTATCCTCCATAAAGCTTTCACTGATCGGCGCAAAAGCATCAGGCACTTTCATATAGAAGAAAAGCGAAATCTCATAAATCAGCTTGTTCCGATTGGAAGGCACGTCGCCATAGAAATAGTTTTCATGCACAAAGCCAAGGCGGTCAATTTCCATCTGAACGCCTGTTTCCTCCAACACCTCACGGACGACAGCCTCTTCTGCTGTTTCACCGAATTTTACCCTGCCGCCAACGGAGTAGAGATAGTCTCTGTCATTGCCAACCATCAAAATCTTTCCATCCTTCATGATGATTGCGCCGACACGAATATTCAAAATTCCATCGTCACAGACTACGCACATATCTTTGTTCATTGTTTTTCTACCTCTGCACACAGTTTCAGTGCTGTCATTTTTGCTTTTATCAAGCCAAGTCCTTTTCACATACGAAGAATTTGATCTGTATCGGCCGATTCCAGTTCCTGTTGTCAGGCATAACTTACCCCTCTGACTTTAGAATATGTTCTCGAATTACTGCTTCATGCTCTTGACAATAGGCGTAGCTGCTTCGCATAAAATCTTCAATATTCTGGCTTCTGTACATAGCGTCCAATGTGTCAAGAATAGGTTTCCCATCTACCATCATATCGAAGAAATACGGATAGACACATCCACCGTTTTCTCTCGGGAAATACGGGTTGATGGAGCTGAGCCGCTCATCTCTCATCACGGATTCGACCACCATTTCGCTCAATATCCATTTGAGCGAGGGACGCTCATATTCGTCGTAGTTATCTCCAAACAGCTGGTTCCATACATAGAACCAAATAAAGTGTATGATCTCATGTATTCCATCGCCAATGGCACCCTTTGCGCTGTTCAAATAAAATGTGTCATAGCAGTGTTCTTTTAGAAAACGCGGCTCAATAGGGTTCAAACTCAAATTGCAACGCAGGTCATTAAACAAGCCTGTGCAATCTATGCCGAAAGCCTCTGATAAAGCAGCTGTAATCTGCGCTTTGCAAGCGTTCCAGTGATGAGAATATGAGATTACCTTCTCGTCGATTGTGTTCTTCAACTCAGCATACGCGACCCTCATGGTACGTTCAATGTAGTCTCTTCTTTCTGCAACTGGCAAACTTGCAGCGAATGTCCTGTCAAGCTGCGGATAAAAATAGTATAAGGGTTCGGACCAGAATTCAGCTTCTCCTTCGGTCTGAAAATGCATGATACTCTGAATCATATAATCGACACCGGGATTTATAAATGTAACTTCCATAAATCGTTCACCTCTGTGTTATTTCCTCTATATCTTTCTCAACTCGGTATTCGGTGTACCAAACTTTCACTTCTCATGTAATCTGATCCAAAAGACTGTACTCAGTAACTGTTTTAGAATACATCTTTGTGCTGCCGTTCAAAACGAAATCAGCATGCGCCAATGGGGCATTGCGGATCAGATCATCAAACGTGCCCAACCGTTCGTGTGTACACACAGTATAACATAGCAATCATTCTATTTTCAATAGGCGCGACGGAAGTTATCGCTATTTAGCAATATTATTTTGTGCTAAAATCTGATTTTTCGATTCTTACAGTGTCAATCATACTCTGCATCGAAATACCTATCTATCGACTTTACAGTTTTGAGGGGTATTTTGCTTGACCGCAAATATACGCACTCCCCAGCGAACGGTATCTGCTATGCAGCGATTCGCTGTTTCACAAAAGAACCACGCAGAGGCGATAACTATTTCACCCTTTTTACTGTCCTTACCTTACAGAACAGAAAATAGGCGATTTTCAGCCCTTAGCTGTACAAAAACAGGCGGCACCCAACCGAAGTTGAGTGCCGCCTGTTTTGTTGTCCAATCCTGCTTGGCAGATGCCGATTTTGTAGTTTTCTCAAATTACTGTCTTATCGGCACACGCCTAAGGCTCTCTTTTTTGCGCTACTTCTAAATTCCCGCAGGAAATCTGAAAGGTTCCACTTTGGGGCGCTACTTCTAAATTTCCTGCGGAAATTTGAAAGGTTCCACTTTGGGACGCTACTTCTAAATTTCCTGCGGAAATTCAATCACTTCCGGACATCGCTTCCAGCTTCTCCAACATCTCCCGATATTCTTTCGGGGAAATCCCATATTCCTTCCGAAATGCCCGGTAAAAAGCGGAATAATCCCGAAATCCAAACACCGGGTAGACGCTCGTGATCTTATCGCCGCTGCGGATGGCGCTTTTGCAGGCATCAAGCCTTTTTTTCAGAATATACTGATGTACGGAAATCCCCGTCTCATCCTTGAACACATGGGAAATATGATATTTGCTCACATGAAAGATGCGCGAAAGCTCGTTCAGATCAAGGTTTTCTTTTAAATGCTCTTCTATATAATCCATCATCATTTCATACAGTCCCTGCATCGCCCGCTCCCGGATCGGGTGCTCCTGTGCGTATGCCTCGCGATTTAAATGCAGCACAAGTTCACCAATACAGAGCGGAATCTTCGCATCCTTTCCAAACCTGTCCTGCCGCATCTCTTCTAAAAGTCGGAGCACCTTTGCCTGCGTTTCCCGAAATGCGATCTCCTCCTGATGCAGCACATATTCCTGACGCTTTGTCGCCCGCTCGATCAGATACCCATAGCTGTCTGACTGTTTTTGCAGCTGATCTGCATAACTATAGCTGATCCAGAACACGAACCGTCGGTATGGCTTATGGGGATTCTGGATGATCGCACAGTGCGGAATCTGAGGCGGAATCAGGATGATATCTCCGTACTTGAGCAAATAGGAACGCTCTCCGATCTTCATACAGACGTCCCCTTCCAGGAAAAAATAAAACTCATAATAATCGTGGGAATGCGTCCGCACCTCTGCCATCCCGCTATCGCTATAATAATAAAGTTCAAAATCCTGCGCCAGCATGTATTGGCGCGTGACAAATCTGCTCTCTAATTCTTTTTTCATGAGGCGTCCTTTCTGTAATACATCGAATTCTTTTACCACAAAACTAGCACGAAATCGCAACTTTTACAATATAGCCAACTTCTCTTACAATCGTCTTTCTGCTATAATGAGTCTATCATAGGAATGCATGATATTCAGACAGCACCAATTGAAAGGGGGAACTTTCTCATGCTACAGACAGGGGCACAGCTCTACACCGTCCGCAGCTACACGCAGACGATCGAAGACTTTACCTGTACCATTCAAAAAATCGCTGACATCGGTTATAAAACCGTCCAGCTTTCCGCCGTTTCCAAACAGATTAAGCCGGAGCAGATCCGTGAAATTTGCGACCGCGCGGGCATTTCCATTGTCCTGACCCACAGCGATCCCGAACGGATTCTGCACGATACCGACGCGCTCATCAAAGAGCACGATATCCTCGGCTGCAGCTATATCGGTCTTGGCTGCATGCCGGACAAATACCGCACCAAAGAGTGGCTTTCCCACTTTATTTCCGATTTTAAAGAGCCCGCGAAAAAAATCGCGGCGGCAGGAAAGCTTTTCATGTACCACAACCATAACCTCGAGTTCGAAACTTTTGCCGCGGAAAATCTTCCAAATGCTGCGCCTAACCGCCGGATTTTGGAATATCTTCTCGAGGGCTTTGCACCGGATGAAATGGGAGTCACGCTCGATACTTACTGGGTTGCGGCAGCAGGCGCGGACGTCTGTGACTGGATCTCGCAGATGAGCGACCGGATTCCCTGCGTCCACTTAAAAGATATGAAGGTAAAAAACTGGCAGCCGGTCATGGCTCCGGTTATGGAAGGCAACTTAAACTTCTCCGCTATCTTCCACGCACTGGAAGCTTCCAACTGCAAATATCTGCTCGTTGAACAGGACGACTGCTATGGGGAAAGCCCCTTCGACTGCTTAAAGACCAGCTATGAAAATCTGTCAAAGGCTGGCTACCGCTAAATCAGACTTTCCTCCGGCAGCAAATGCCTACTGCCGGAGCTAAATCGACACAGGCGAATTTTGCATTACCGAAATTTCTGTATCAAGAGGAGGTACTTATGAATCAGGTAAAACTTGGCATCATCGGACTTGGAAATATGGGCAGTGGCCACTGCAACAACATCCTCGCCGGACTGACGCCCGAAATCAAACTGACCGCCGCTGCAGACCTGCGGCAGTCCAGACGCGACTGGGCAAAGGAGACGCTGCCCGATGACGTCGTTCTTTTTGAAAACGGCGACCAGCTGATCGAATCCGGTCTGTGCGACGCCGTTATCATCGCAACGCCCCACTACGAGCATCCGCGTCTTGCGATCCTCGCATTCGAACACGGGCTTCATGTCATGAGTGAAAAGCCCGCAGGCGTTTATACCAAGCAGGTTCGCGAAATGAATGAAGCTGCCATCCGCTCCGGCAAAGTGTTCGGCATGATGTTCAACCAGCGTACCAACTGCGTTTACAGAAAGATGCATGAAATGGTACAGAGCGGCAAATACGGTCAAATCAAGCGCGTCAACTGGATCATCACCGACTGGTACCGCACACAGGCTTACTATAACTCCGGCGGCTGGCGCGCAACCTGGGACGGCGAAGGCGGCGGCGTGCTGTTAAACCAGTGCCCGCACAACTTAGACCTCTTGCAGTGGATCTGTGGACTCCCCTGCCGCGTCCGTGCCTTCTGCCACAACGGCAAATGGCACCAGATCGAGGTCGAGGACGACGTAACCGCTTACCTCGAATTTCCGAATGGCGCAACCGGCGTTTTTGTCACGACCACAGCAGACGCTCCCGGCACGAACCGCTTTGAAATTACTTTGGAACGCGGCAAACTCGTAGCAGAGCATGACAAACTGACGTTCTTCGAGCTCGAACAGAGCGAACGTGACTTCTGCTTTACGGCAACAGGCGGCTTCGAACAGCCCGCCGGACATGAGATCACCATCGAACTGGACGGCAAAAATCCGCAGCATGTCGGCGTATTGAACGCTTTTGCAGGCGCGATCCTGCGCGGCGAACCGCTCGTTGCAGACGGGACCGAGGGGATCCGAGGTCTGGAGCTTTCCAATGCGATGCATCTTTCCTCCTGGACAGACCAGACGGTTACCCTGCCGATCGACGAAGCGCTTTTCCTTGAAAAATTAAATGAGCACCGCAAAGCCTCCAAAGTCAAAACCGAAGTGACCGAAGCGACGTTCGATACCTCTGACAGCTATGGAAGCAAGGTTTCAGACAATACCGACAAAGGAGGCGTAAAGGCATGAAAACCTGTCTGGTTGGCTGCGGTGGTATCGCCGCCGTACACGGCAGCGTCCTGACCTCCGACATTGATACGGAATTTGTCGCTGCCGCCGATATCAAACCCAAAAAAGCGCAGACTTATGCGGAAAATTTCCATACCAAGCCCTATCCGTCCCTCGAAAGCATGCTTGAAGCAGAAAAACCGGATGTCCTGCATATCTGCACGCCGCACTATCTGCACGTTCCGATGGCGATTTATTCCCTGGAACGAAATATCAACGTCTTTATGGAAAAACCGCCTGCGATCTCTTTTGACCAGCTCGAAGAACTGAAAAAAGCTGCTGCAAAATCTGACGCCCAACTTGGCTTCTGTTATCAGAACCGCTATAACGCCAGCATCCGCGCGGCAAAGGATCTGATCGACTCCGGAAAAGCCGGAAAAGTCCTCGGCGCACGCGCGTTCGTAACCTGGTGCAGAGGCGCAGCTTATTATACCGAAAGCGGCTGGAGAGGCAGCTTAAAAACCGAGGGCGGCGGCGTTTTGATCAACCAGTCCGTCCACACACAGGATCTGCTCTGCTTTTTGCTCGGCGACCCGACTGCGGTCGATGCGACGATGACCAACCACCATTTAAAAGACGTAATAGAAGTCGAGGATACGCTCGAAGCCTATATTGACTTTAACGGCATCCATGCAAGCTTCTATGCGACGACCTCCTACTGCGCAGATGTCGCACCACTGATCGAAATTGCCTGCGAAAACATGACAATCCGGGTGGAAGACCCGCACGTCACGGTATATCCCAAAGACGCTGCGCCTTATCAGCTTTCCATCGAAACGCTGACCCCGATCGGCAAGAGTTACTGGGGCACCGGACACACCGCATGCATTTCGGACTTCTATCAGTCCCTGCACGACAACCGGCGCTTTCGCTTAAACCTGGAAACAATGGAGCCGAGCATCCGGCTGATGCTTGGAACGTATGAATCCGCCCGCAGCGGACACAGCGTGACGCTGATCGGATAAAAACGGAGGCGGCATGCATTCCGGCGTCCGACGGTACAGGCCGCCAGATGCAGCGTGCATTCAAAACAGACTCAGCCAGGCAACTGCTGCCACTCCCCACACATAACACAACGAGGTAACCTATGAACACACAACATAAACTGCTCTCTTCCTGCCCGGTCAGCTGCTTTGCCGACGAAATCGCGGAATCCTTAGACCGCCAGATCGAAGTGCTTTCCCGGCTCGGCATTTCCTACGTCGAGCTGCGCAGCGCGGACGGCATAAATGTATCCGATTTTACGATGAATTTTGCAAAAGAGGTAAAGAAAAAGCTCGATCAGGCAAATATCCGCATTTCCGCCATCGGCTCTCCGATCGGCAAAATCGGAATTGACGACGATTTCGATGCGCACCTGCAGAAGCTTTCCCATACGGAACAGATGGCAGACATCTTCGAAACGCCCTATATCCGTATGTTCAGCTTCTATATCCCGGAAAACTATGCTGCGGCAGACTGCCGCTCCGAGGTGCTTTTCCGGATGGAGGCGATGGTTGCAGAGGCTGCGCATAACAATATCACCCTGCTGCATGAAAATGAAAAAGGTATTTACGGCGACAACGCGTCCCGCTGCCTCGACCTGATGCAGCAGTTTGCAGGAAAGCACTTCTCCTGCACGTTCGACTTTGCGAACTTTATCCAGTGCGGTCAGGATCCGTTAGAGGCTTATGAAATGCTCTCCCCCTATATTTCCTATGTCCATGTCAAGGACGCGCTCTTTGCTACCGGCGAAGTCGTTCCGGCAGGCACAGGAAACGGACATCTGCCAGAAATTTTCCAAAAGCTCGACGCTTCCGGCTATCACGGCTTTTTGAGCCTCGAGCCGCATTTAGCCAATTTCAGCGGTCTTGCAGCATTAGAACACAACGCTGCGATTCGCACCGAAAACAACACGGAAAAGGCGTTCTGCGTTGCCTGGGAGGCATTCCAGAAGGTGCTGGGATAACATCAAAGAGCTGCCCATACGGCAGCTCTTTTTCGTGGCATCTTATCTCACAGAATTAAACCTGTATTCCTCTTGATCTGGCGAAGTCTATCTGCAGTTTTCTTAATAGATTTTAATGTCTTTTAAGAATACTTCATCCCTCGCCGCAGTGATCTGTACCTGAATCTGACAGATGCGGTCTTCCATGTCGTTGATCAGCGGGTTCTGCTCGCCGAAGGGATTCTGCAGCTGGCAGATTTTGCGGTTTCCGATGACAGTGCCCTGATACAGCGGATACTGGTTGCCGCTGCCGGATTGCGCCGTAATCCGAAAGCCCTCTACGCGCTGCCCCTTGGTCAGATCTTCCCGCAGCGAAACATAGCGGATCCGGTCGGCGGGTTGCTTTAAGGAAATTGTATAGACCTTCTGCGTTTTGGGACTTTCCTCTTCCCGGATTTTGACATCCAGCTCAGTGCCGAACTCTTCCTGCAACAGCGCGCCGAACTCTTTGAGACGCTTTACGTCCCGCTCATCAATCCGTCCGTCTGTGTTAGGCGGCAAATTCAAGTGCATACACGCATTCGACCCGACGCTTCCCAGATAGGTAGTAAACAGGCGTTCCAGGGAGTGAGGCTCCTCTTCCAGATGCCAGAACCAGCCCGGACGGATAGACATATTGATCTCCGTAGGCGTAAAGGTCAGACCCTTCGTGTAGAGAATATTCGGCATCGTTCCTAACTCCTGTTCGGTATTGTAAATCCAGGAAAGGCTTCCTTCCTCCGCCATCGGTCCGGGACCCGTCTGCACCCTGCCCAAATGACACAGTTCGGACGGGATGACCGCCCATTCGGAATGTCTCGGTTTACCGGCTTCGTTGCCACACCACCGGATATCCGGTCCGAAATCGTTAAAAATAACCGCATTGGGCTGATATTTCCGGATCAGCTCAATATAACGAGGAAAATCGTATACCTGTTTTCTGCCGTTTAGACCTTCTCCGCAGGCGTTGTCAAACCAGACATAAAAGATGTCGCCGTACTCTGTCAGAAGCTCCGTCAGCTGGTTGCAGAAATAGTCGTTATATTCCGGTGTCCCGTAGCAGGAAGAGTTCTGATCCCACGGAGACAGATAAAATCCGAACTTGATGCCGCCCCTTTTACATGCTTCGGCAGCTTCCCGGACAACGTCTTTTTTGCACGGGCTGTTTTTCACAGAATGCTCCGTATATTTGGAAGGCCAAAGACAGAAACCGTCGTGATGCTTTGCAGTCAGCACCATTCCCTTCATGCCTGCTGCCTTGATCGCTTCCACCCACTGATCGCAGTCCAGATTTTCAGGATTAAAAACAGATTCCGGCTCGGTTCCCTCTCCCCATTCCCGGTTCGTAAAGGTATTTACCCCAAAATGAATAAACGCATAGCTTCCCAGCTCATACCAGTCCAGCTGGCGCTTCGACGGCACAACATGGGCCGCCTCCTGTAAAAATTGAATCATTCCGTTTCTCCCTCTGTAATTTTATGTTTCATTCACTTCTGCTCTATTATACAGGCTGTTTGACATTTGCGTACTTTCTTTTTTTAAGATTTCCATCTGTCCGATGCCACAGACTTTTCCTTCTTTTAAAACAGGCACCGTATCGACTGCGGCGCCTGCTTCCGCAATTATTACAAAATCAGCCCCAGTTCCTATCGTTCCAGATAAGAACCGGGGCTGTTCTCTCCTTACACTCTTACGATGTAATCGTTCTTTCTCGGCTTTGCCTCCGGCAGCGGACCGTCCGCATAGCCTAAGATACAGCAGGCAACACCTGCATAGGTATCTGCAATTCCCCATTCTTTCATCAGTGCTTTGCCTTCTGCGCTTTCAAACATCTCCTTTGCGCGGTTGATCCAGCAGGAGCCAAGCCCGACTGCATAAGCGGCAAGCATCAGATTGCCCATCACGAGCGAACCGTCCTGCAGCCATGTTCCGGCATTGGTATCTGCAAAAACGATCACTACAGTAGGCGCTCCATAAAACGGATCGGAATCTGCTCCCATAACCGCCCCGTTCATTTTGGAAAGCTTTGCAATCAATTCTGGCTCCTGAACCACAACCATCTTCGCGGGCTGACGTCCCATCCCGGACGCCGCATAAGTTCCAGCCTCCAGAACTGCATCCAGCTCTTCCTTCGAAATTTGTTCTTTCCGATAAGAACGCACGCTTCTGCGTTCTTTGATACTCATCAGTGTTTCCAGTTTCATACTATCCTCCATTCCGCAGGCGCTTTGCGCCGAAGGAATCGCGAGCAGAAGTTCCAGTTCTGCTCTGCGATCCTAGCTACTTTGTGACGCCTGCGGCACAAATAGCTGTGAGAAAATAAGCGATCACGCTTATTTTTCTCACTATCCTCCATTCATTTTTGCTTATGCCAAGCTTGAATTACAGCTAAGTTCATGGTACGATATTTAAGATTCAAAATCAAGCGGTTCCTGAACTCAGGTTTGTTTGATGCATACTACAGAAAAGGATTTCTTACCTATGATTAAAGATTTATTTTCCCAAAAACAGACCCTTTCTTTTGAGGTATTTCCTCCCAAGAAGGACGACGAATTTACAAACGCGCAAAACGTCCTGCATCAGCTTTCCGAGCTGCAGCCGGATTTTATCAGCGTAACCTACGGCGCAGGCGGCAGCCGTTCCAAACGCACTGTGGAGCTGGCTTCCTTCATCCAGAACAGTCTTCACATCCCGGCAGTTGCCCATATGACCTGTGTCGGCTCCTCCAAAGAGGACATTCTCGCCGTTACCGATGACATGAAGCAGGCGGGTCTTTCCCATGTACTGGCGCTTCGCGGCGACCGACCGACCTGGATGGATGATGCACAGTTTGAAAACCGTGCTTTTGCCCATGCTTCCGACCTGACCCGCTTCTTAAAGGAGCACACTGATCTGGAAATCGCAGGCGCATGCTATCCCGAAAAGCATTTCGAAGCAGAAAGCCTTGACACCGATATTGCTTACCTGAAAGAAAAGCAGGAAGCAGGCGCAGCGTTTTTCATCACTCAGCTGTTCTTTGAAAATGACAGCTTCTACCGTTTCCTGGAAAAGAAAAACCATGCAGGCATTACGCTTCCGGTCTGTGCAGGCATCATGCCGATCACTTCCGCAAAGCAGCTCGGCACGACGGTAACCCTCTCCGGCTCTTCCGTTCCGAAAGAGCTTGCCGACATCATTGCGACTTACGGAGAAAACCCGGAAGATATGAGAAAAGCCGGTATCGATTATGCGATCCGCCAGATTCTTGATTTAAAGCAGCACGGCGTAGACGGCATCCATATTTATTCCATGAACAAGCCTAAGACAACCCGCACGATCGTGGAAGCGATCCGATAAGAACGAACCTTTCAAATTTCCTGCGGAAATTCGAAAGTAGCGCAAAAAAGGAACCTTTCAAATTTCCTGCGGAAATTCGAAAGTAGCGCAAAAAAGAGAACCTCGCGGTTCTCTTTTTTGCTTCATTCCCACTCTGTATCGGAGATTTCTACTTTTTTATCCCGCAGCATCAAATCTGCCACTGCTTCCTTTGCGGGCTTTCCGCCGAACAGCACCAGATTGACCTGCTCGATGATCGGCATCGATGTTTCGTACTTGTGTGCCAGACCCAGGGCTGCCTTTGCAGAATACACGCCCTCAACGACCATCTTGACTTCGTTCATGGCCTCTTCCATCGTGTATCCTTTTCCGATCAGGATGCCTGCGCGACGGTTTCTCGAATGCATGCTGGCACAGGTTACAATCAGGTCGCCGATTCCGCTCAGTCCAAAGAACGTCTCACGGCGTCCGCCCATCGCAGTGCCCAGGCGCGCAATTTCCGTGATACCTCGCGTAATCAGTGCAGCCTTGGTGTTATCGCCGTATCCTAAGCCGTCTGCAACGCCCGCTGCCAGCGCAACGACATTTTTGAGCGCTGCACCCAGCTCGATACCAAGCACATCCGGGCTTGTATACACGCGGAATACCGGGCTCATAAAAATGCCCTGGATTTTTTCCGCAATTTCTTTTTTCTTAGAACCGACAACGATCGTCGTAGGGATTCCCTTTCCCACCTCTTCTGCATGGGACGGACCGGAAAGTACTGCAACCTCCGCCTGCGGAACCTCTTCTTCAATGATCTGAGAAAGCGTCATCAGCGTGTTTTCTTCCACGCCCTTTGCAACGTTTACGATGATCTGTCCCTGTGCTGCCACATCCTTTAACTGATGCGCCGTGCTTCTGGTAAACGGGGACGGAACTGCCAAAACGAGCAGATCCATACCCTCCACAGCAGCCTTTAAATCTGTCGTGAATATCACACTGTCATCCAGAATGACTCCCGGCAGCTTGGAGGTCTGTTCATGCTTTTCCTGCAGCATCGTAATCTCATCTGCAAGTGCGCTCCAGACCGTTACCTGATGTCCGTTATTTGTCAAAAGCCAGGTCAACGCAGTGCCCCAGCTGCCGGCACCGATCATACCGATTTTTGCCATAGTTATTTTACCATCCTACTCTAATTTATATCTGCTTTGTTTCTTAGTTCAGCGCTTCTTTATTTTTCTTAAAAAGATAGGTCTTGCGTTCTGTACCGGAAAGCAGACGTTTGATATTCTCCCGGTGCTTCCAATACGCCATTGCCGTCAGAAACGCCGCGATCCCATACATTTCAATCCGGTGTCCGACCGGCATGGAAAACAGATCCATCTGTCCCATAATCACCATTTCGATCAGGAATCCTGCATAAACCAACAGGGAACCGAGGGAAACATAATGCGTCAGCAGGAAGGTACCGAAAAACAGGATCACACCCATTGGGATAAATGCCGGATGGATCGCCAGGATCAGGCCTGCTGTCGCAGCAATGCCCTTGCCGCCCTTAAAGCCTAAATAAAACGGATAGTCGTGTCCCAGAATTGCACCGAGTGCCGCATACATCGCAAGCAGATAATACATATCCTCATGTACACCGCCTGCAAACAACAAACGCACTGCTGCGATTGCCAGGATACATTTTAAAATATCTCCTGCCAGTACGATCAGTCCTGCCTTTGTACCGAGCACGCGCAGCGTATTTGTCGTTCCCGCATTGCCGCTTCCGTAATTGCGGATATCGATTCCATGCAACTTTCCATAAATATAGGCAGTCTGAAACAGACCGAACAGATAGCCGATGGCTACACAGACCAGACGTTCCATCATTCGTTATTCTCCTTCCTCTCTCTGATAATGAATTTCAGAGGTGTTCCGCGGAATCCAAACGCCTCGCGGATTTTATTTTCTATATATCTCGTATACGAGAAGTGCATCAGCTCTTTATCGTTGACGAAAATAACAAATGTCGGAGGCTTTACCGATATCTGCGTAATGTAATACAGCCGCAGGCGCTTTCCCTTGTCCGTCGGAGGCTGCTGCAATGCAACCGCTTCCGCCATAATTTCATTCAATACGCCCGTTGCAACCCTCAGCGCATGGTTCTCAATGACTGCATCGATCGTCTCAAACAGCTTGGGCAGACGCTGCCCGGTCAGTGCAGAAATGAAAATAATCTCTGCATATGGCATAAAGGAAAGGGTGTTTCGGATCTTTTCCTGGAAACGATAAATCGTCTTATCATTTTTCTCAATGGCATCCCACTTGTTGACCGCAATGATCATGCCCTTGCCCCGCTCATGAGCAATTCCTGCAATCTTGGCATCCTGCTCGGTCACGCCCTCTTCCGCATCGATGACAAGCACGACGACATCGGCGCGCTCTACCGCGCTGACGGTGCGGACGATCATATAGCGCTCCAGCTCTTCTTTAATTTTATTTTTGCGTCGAAGACCTGCCGTATCAATGAAGATGTACTCTTTTCCGTTATGCACTACCTCGGTATCCACCGCATCCCGCGTTGTACCTGCAATATTGGAAACGATCACCCGATTTTCACCGATCAGTCGGTTAATAATGGACGATTTGCCGACATTTGGTTTTCCGACAATCGCAATTTTCGGACGATCATCCTCCTCTTCCATCTCTGCATCTTCAGGGAAATGACGTACCACTTCGTCCAGCATATCGCCGATCCCCATCCGGTTTGCCGCAGAGATCGGCCACGGATCACCGATTCCCAAATTATAAAACTCATAGACATCCGCCATGTATTTCTGGAAGCTGTCTACTTTGTTGACTACCAAAACCACCGGCTTGTGGGAACGGCGCAGCATATCCGCTACCTTGGAATCTGCATCCACCAATCCCTGCTTGACATCTACCATAAACAGAATCACGTCCGCCGTGTCGATGGCGATCTGTGCCTGCTCCCGCATCTGGGACAAAATGATATCCCCGGAATCCGGCTCGATACCGCCGGTATCAATCAGGGTAAAATTTTTATCCAACCACGCAATGTCCGCATAAATACGGTCTCTCGTAATGCCCGGTGTATCCTTTACGATGGAGATCATCTCTCCCGCCAGTGCGTTGAACAGTGTCGATTTTCCGACATTGGGTCTGCCAACTACTGCAACGATTGGCTTTCTTTTTCTTGCCATATATGCTCCTTTCCTTATAACGGACAACATTTCTCCCGCCTGTCCTTTGGCAATACGCTGATTTTTCTAATCTGCACAGCTGCAATTTCCGGACTGGGGTTAAAATTCGCCCAGCAAACTTTCCGTAAAATCATATCCGCTTGATTTTACAATATTCACGGGTACTTGTAAAGCGCTGGAAATATCCTCAACCGTATAGTCGTCCAACAGCACCCTTTCGCCGCTTCGAAGGACGTTGATCGGCAACAGCAGCTCTTCACCCAGATGCTCGCCCTTTAACTGCGCCATGATATCCTGTCCGGTTAAAAGCCCTGTTACCGTAATCCGTTCTCCAAAAAAGTCGTTGCGGATCGGATGCACATGGACGCAGAGCCCCGGAAATTCTTCCTCCATCCGCCTCGCCATCCGTTCGATATAGGGTGCGACGATTCTGCCGGTTACTGTAGAAATTTCCCGCTTTCTGTGATTCCAGCGCTCCATCGCGCCGCTTTTTCGAAGCTGCCGCAGGGAATCTTCAAATTCCTCCAGCAAAAGCCGTATCATGCCGACACCGTTTTCCAGCTGCAGATACCCGTCGTAGTTATCCTCGTCCGGGATCTCCTCTTCCGCCAGGATATACCATTCGTCGCTGGCATGGATAAAATGCAGACCGTACTCGGGAAAAAGCTTTTCCTGCCATTTGTGGATCGTCGCAAGCACCTGCTGCGCTTCTTCTTTTGTAAAGGGCTCCAGAGGATACAGCCCCTCCCGGTATTTCGACAGTCCAACCGGCACAACCGACACGCTGCGCAGATGCGGCAAATATTTCGACATGTCGGAAATGCTGCGTTCCAGCTCTGCACCGTCGTTGACTCCCTTACATAAAACGATCTGACCGTTCATCTCGATTCCCGCCTCGTAAAAGCGATCGACCTTTTTGAGCGCGTCGCCTGCAAAACGGTTGTGCAGCATCATGCAGCGCAGCTCCGGATTTGTGGTCTGAAAGGAAATATTGATCGGAGACATATGATATTTGATCACACGTTCCACATCCTTGTCAGACATGTTTGTCAGCGTCACATAGTTGCCCTGCAAAAAGGAAAGACGCGAATCGTCGTCTTTAAAATACAGTGTTTCCCGCATTCCCTTCGGCATCTGGTCGATGAAACAGAAAATACATTTGTTGCTGCAGGAACGGTAATCGTCCATCAGTCCGTTTTCAAACTCGACCCCCAGATCCTCCGCGTAATCCTTATCGATCTCCAACAGCCATTCTTCCCCGGACGGCTTGGCGATCAGCACCTCCACATACTCTTCCTCGATCATATATTGATAATCAAAAATATCTTCTACCGTTTCACCGTTGATCTCCAGCAGGCGATCTCCGGGTTCTATCCCCATCTCCTCTGCGATGCTGTCCGGTTTTACAGTTTTAATCAAATGCCCTTTTTGCTTCTTCATGAACTATCCTACTCCTGCATGCTTTCTGATCGGAAATTCTTCTTTTTTTGAATCCAATTCCTGTACCTTCCTATTTTACTAGAAAAATCCCGCTCTGTCACGAGAAATTTCTTGACGCGCCAACAGGCGGATGATATAAATGAAAGGTAAATGCACTGTCTGATGAATTCCATCAGGATATAATGGAGGAAAATCAAATGCCTAATTTACGCGAACTGGAAAATGCACTTCCCGTTGGCCCTCTGAAAATCATTGCGTTAAACTCCGCAGAGAAGCTCGGCAGAAATGTCAATGATTATCTCGTAACATTCCGCAGAAATATGCGCAAGACCGTACATGACGATCCTGCATTCCGCGGCTATATCGAAAACAACTATCTGGTTGACGCCAGCTGCCCACGTTTCGGCAGTGGGGAAGGCAAGGGTGAACTACACGAATCCGTCCGCGGTACCGACCTCTATCTTCTGGTCGATGTCTGCAACCATAGCCTGACCTATTCTTTAAACGGTTATACCAACCATATGTCTCCCGATGACCATTATCAGGACTTAAAAAGAATGATTGCCGCCGTAGAAGGTAAGGCAAAGAGAATCAATGTCATTATGCCCTTCCTGTATGAAGGCCGTCAGCACAAAAGAAGTGGCCGTGAATCTTTGGACTGTGCCTATGCACTGACAGAGCTCGCTGAAATGGGCGTTACCAACTTTATCACCTTCGATGCGCACGACCCCAGAGTACAGAACGCAACCCCTCTGTGCGGCTTCGATAACTTTACCCCTCCGTATCAGTTCATGCGTGCCCTGCTCGACAACGTGCCGGATCTCATCATCGATAAGGATCATATGATGGTTATCAGCCCGGATGAAGGCGCACTCGACCGTACCACTTATTTTGCAAATGTGCTCGGCGTCAACATCGGTATGTTTTATAAGCGCCGCGATTACTCCGTGATCGTAAACGGCAAAAATCCCATCGTTGCACATGAATTCTTAGGAGATAATATTGACGGCAAGGATATTGTGATCGTCGATGATATGATTTCCTCTGGCGGAAGTATGCTTGATACCGCCCGTCAGTTAAAGGAAATGAATGCAAGACGTGTCTTCATCTGTACGACCTTCGGTCTGTTCACAGACGGCATGGCTGCATTCGATGAAGCCTATGAAAAGGGATGGTTCGACAAGGTAATCACCACCAACCTCACCTACCAGATTCCCGAACTGCTCTCCCGCCCTTACTACATCGAAGCGGACATGAGCAAATTCCTGGCATCGATCATCGACTTCATGAACCACGATGTTTCCATGTCCAACGTCCTGACTCCTACCGAGAAGATCCGTACAATTCTGGAAAAATACAACAAGCGCGAGTCTTATTTATAAATTCCGTTATCAGACAGCTATACTGTCCGGTGTCTTTATAAAAGTGCAAAAGAGAATGTGCCTTGGCACATTCTCGTAGCGCGTTTTTATTTCATAGGATGCATTTTCCTATGAAATAAAAAGAGCGAACCACTGCAAGGTGCAGAATGGTTCGCTCTTTTTTGTTCATGACAATAGAATGCTCGCAGGCGTACATTCTATTGTTTGCTGTCAACTACGTTCCAAAATCAGTCAGAGTTTACTTCATCACCATCTCTGCATCTGCAGGAAGCTCAAACGGCAGTTTTCCGGGCTTTTGCTGATACCAGAACGCCACAGAGGTATAATCATCGTATCTCGGTCCTGTCCAGCCAAGATTGTCCATTGTCATCTTAAAATTCTTCGAAAAATAAACCGGATCTTTTACATGGAAGCGGTAAAGCAAAAAGCGCTGCTGCTGGTTGTAAAACTCTTCGTTATCGCCAAGGATCGCATATAATCCTGTATACAATCCGGAGAAGGTCTGATATTTGTTCAAAATAATATCATTTCCGAACCCGTAAGATCCGCAGAAATAATCCTCCGTACCGGTATAATTCATGGAAGGATATTTCGCACCATCAATATACATCTTGATCTCGCCTTCTACCCAGCAGGTGTTGTTGCCATTCATGCCGGAGGAAAAACATACACCGGCAAACATTCCGGGACCCTCAACGTTGTCCAGCACAGTATAGGAACGTCCTTTCTGCACCGGATGCTCCTGTCTGTAAACTGCATGGAAATATCCGCTGTCCTCCGGAATTTCCCCGTGCCAGCCGGAAATCATATAAAACAGCGTCTGCTTCTGCTCTCCTCTGTTTTCCATTGTAATTTTACAATGCTTGTAAAAAGGCATCTCCCAGTAGCTGTTATAGCCGCGTCCCGGTGCAGTCAGCATCGTTGCAGCGTTCAATACAACATACTTTCCATCCCTGTCCTTGAAATTCTCATCATAAGCACATCCGAAAAATGCGGAAATCGGTGCTTCTACCGAAGGGAACTCCTCATTATCCCAATAGATTCTCATCACAAAGGAATGTCCCACATAGCCGGTAAACCAGATATGCGTAATCATACCCGGTCCGTCGGTATCGCATAAAACAACCGTTTCTCCCGGCTCAATATCGATACAGGGACGCAATTTTTCGCAGTCCTTTGCATGCGTGCCGCCTTCTCTGGTTCCTGTTGGATTCTCTGCGGAAAACCCAAAACTCTCTCTCTGCCTGATCTGAAAAAGTGATGTCTCCATATCAAAATCTCCCTTTCGCTGCTCTTTTGTATTCCTTTTCCGTTTTACAGCTTATGCTTATTATATCTGATTTGCTCTTATCTGAAAAGGGATAACTTGCATTTCAAAATCGGAAATTAGCAGGAAAACAGCAAAATCTATAGTTTTAAAAAGGACACAGAAAACTCCTTTGCAAAACACCTCCGGACGAGTTATACTGAAAGAAAAACGGGAGTGTCATACATGGACCAGAATGAATCCAAAATGCAGATCGCAGTACTGATCGATTCAGAAAACGTCAGTTCCAGATATGCATCTATCATTTTTAATGAAATCGAAACCTACGGCTTTGCCACTTATCGCCGCATCTACGGTAACTGGACAAAAAATAACGGCTGGAGTGAAAATATTCTTCTGGAGAATTCCATCACGCCGATTCAGCAGTTTAACTATACCTCGGGCAAAAATTCTTCCGACATGACGATGGTCATCGACGCGATGGACATCCTCTATTCCGGCAATGTAGACGGTTTCTGTCTCGTCACCAGCGACAGCGATTTTACCCGGCTCGCCATGCGCCTGCGGGAAGCCAATATGTACGTGATTGGTATGGGAGAATCCAAAACCCCTGCCGCCCTCACAAAAGCGTGCAACAAATTCATCCATCTGAATCTGATTTTTGAAGCAAGTGTTACCCTTTCCGAAAGTCAGACCGCCGAACTGCATGAAGACTTTTCCTCCGACCGCAGCGTCAAAGCGAATGCAGTTACCCCCATCGCTGATATCGAAGAAGCCATCATTTCTGTCATCAACGATAATGAAAACAAAGGGAAACTCACCTATATGGGAGAAATCGGCAGCCGTTTAAACAGCAAATTCACCGATTTCGATGTCCGCAACTACGGATATACCAAGCTCTTAACATTTATTCAGGACAAATGCGCCAAGCTCGAGCTGGTGAAAGAAAATTCCTCTTATTATGTGAAAGTCCGCGAAATAAACAATGTTTCCGAAATGCAGAAGGAAGTAACGGATCTCATTGAGAAAAGCGGCGGCAGTGTGGATAATCTCTCTGTCATCTACGACTGCCTGAAAAAGAAGCATCCGGACTTTGACCTAAAGGATTACGGCTACAGCCGCCTGTCCAGCTTTTTACGCAGCATGGGCAATATTTCCGTCCGTGGAAACGCTGTTACCCTAAAGGATGCAGCAAAGCAAAAGACTCGAAAAAAAACAAAACAATAGAATGCACATTTCGCGAATCTTCTATTATCACGAACTATGAGAAACACGCTCCGCGAGTTTCTCAAGTTATCGCGGCAGTCGCCAAGGTCTCGTGCAAGCACGGACTTTGGCTCGTTGCACGCGTAAACAATAGAATGCACGCTCTGCGAGCATTCTATTGTCATGAATAAAAACGTCCGGCAAAATGCCCTGGGATTTTTCCCATCTGCATTCTACCGGACGTTTTTCAGATCGTCTCAGGCTTCTTGAACGGATTCTGCTATCCGCTCTTTAATATAACTTTCCAGGAAATCCGCCGTCTTTTCAATCCCCATCCGGCTGCTGTTGATGCTCAGATCATAATTACGGGAATCTCCCCATTTTCCCTTTACGTAATAGTTGTGGTACATCTTACGCTGGCGATCCTGCTTTTCGATCATATTCTTCGCTTCTTTCTCCGTCAGGTTGTGAAGCTTCATAATACGCGCAGTCTTGACCGGAATATCGCCCAGCACGAAAATCGTGATCAATCCTGGGGTTCCTGCAAGTTTTGTTTCCGAGCAGCGTCCTACAACGACAAAGGATTCTCCCTCATCTGCTTTTTTCTTCAGATACTCGAACTGCATCTGCGCGATATTTTCTTCTGCAGAGGTCGAATACTCCCTTACCCTTCTGGAAAACAGGATGTTTCTGGGCACTTCATCATAACGGTGCAGCGTTTTGGCGTCTACGTTTCTCTCCTGCGCAATAGATTCCAGAATATTGCTGTCGTACAAAGGCAGATCAAACCTTTTTGCCAGAGTCTCCGCAATCACATGTCCGCCGCTTCCAAATTCCCGTCCTACAGAAATAATCAGCTGTTTCTTCATACACATACCCCTCCGTTACCCCTTATATTTTTCGTTTCGGAGAATTCCGTTTTGCCGCAGGCAAAAAACTCCCTCCGGCAAAACAGGATTCTGCTTTTAGAAATATCTCAGGAAAATGCAAACCATCGAAATCGAAATGACAATGATCGTCGCAGGTGCCGCATATTTACAGTAATATCCCCATCCAATCGGATAGCCTTGCTTGGTCGCGACGGAAATTCCAACAACGTTTGCAGATGCGCCAATCGGTGTTGCGCTGCCGCCGATATCGGTTCCCATGGAAAGTGTCCACGCCAGCGTACTCAAATCTATGCCCTGCATCGCCGACAGCGTCTGGATGACCGGAATCATCGTCGCAGCAAACGGAATATTGTCAACAAATGCACTTGCAATTGCGGATATCCAGAGAATAATCGCGCACATCAGCATGCCGTTGGAGCCGCTCAATTTACTGATCAGACCGGCGATTTCTTCCAGTACGCCCGTCTGCTCCAATCCGCCGACTACAACAAACAGACCAATAAAGAATAAAAGCGTCTTATAGTCTACTTTGGAAAGCAGCTCTTTTGCATCCTTATACTGTGTCACAAGTGTCAAAATCGCAATAAACGTACCGATAAACGCAACGGTCAGCCCCGTCTGCGCATGGGTTACCAAAAGGACAACTGCCAGCAGGAAAATGACACAGCTCTTTGCAAACTCACCTTTATCTGTAATCGCTTCCTTCGGATCAGGATAAGAAGTAATCTGAACCGCTGCACCCTGTCCGGCCAGTTCCTTATGAAAGCATAAGTAAAAATAAATCACGATGACAACCAGCGAAATCAGAGCGATAAAGCCGGTGTTGGAAATAAATTCACCGAAAGTATATCCCAGGGATGTGCCGATGATAATGTTGGGCGGGTCTCCACACATCGTTGCCGAACCGCCAAGGTTCGCACAGAAAATTTCCGACAGAATAATCGGAACCGGATTACACTTGAGCGTCTGCGCCAGCTCCAGCGTAACTGCCGCCAAAAACAGGATGACTGTAATACTGTCGATGAACATCGCCAGTACAAAAGACATCAGCATAAACGTGATAAATACCGGAATCGTGCGATATTTTACCAGCTTTGCGATCTCCAGACAGAGCCAGCGGAAAAATCCTGCCTTTCCCATTCCCTCTACCATGATCATCATACCTAAAATGAAAATGATGGTAGACCAGTTAATTCCGGATGAAGATGCCTCTCCTTCCGCTGCCGTGTACCAGAAGCTTGCCTGAAAGATGCTTTTCACATTCAGCGTTTCCACAATCGCATCCTTACTGTGCATGCCCAGTCCAAACACCAGTACGATCATCAAAAGTCCACAACCAAGGGACACATACTGCCGCTCGATTTTGTCCATGACAATCAGGACAAACATCACTACGAAAATCAGAACTGCCAATATATGCGGTGCCATTTTCGTTCCCTCCTCTCATATTCTCTTTTGACATTATAATGCATTTTTCGAGGAAGCATAATTGATACTTTGCACAATAAATTCAATAAAAATTCAGCATTTTCCCAGTTCTCTTAACATTCTTCTGGACAATTTGACATAGCACGTCAACTCTGCATAAACCCTTCTCTGCTTCCAGAGCATGAACTGCCGTCTCTTTTCCTTCACTCCATCGGAACTGCAATCCCGATCAGCGTGTCCTCCGCCAACTGATAGGCAATCTCCTCTTCCCAGTTTAAATCAGCTGTTTTTTGTGAAAAGTGAAGCTTTAACATCGCCTGATCTTTTGGCGCAGAACCGGCGTTTTTCAATGCCGCCAAAAACAGCTGATATTCCGGATCCGTAATCAGGTACAGCTCTGTCATCTCCCCTGCGGTTTCGCCATAAAAATACCAGTCCTCAAATTCACAGTGCGGATTGAAAAAAACAAACGCATTGTCCGCCTGATAAAAACCGTGCCTGTCCTTTGCAGAAGCTTTTTTCGCAGGCAGATTGTTAAAATCGTCTTCCGTATTATGTGGTGTACCTGCATCTGTGCTGCCTGCTGCAGTCCCGTCAGATTCTGCCCAGGGGATATCGTTCCCACCCATAAGCTCCGGGACCAGGTCTTTCGCAGACTCATACAAACGTCCAAAACGTTCCAGTTCCCTGCACAGCGGCAGCAACTCCTCGCCAAGCTCTGTCAAATGGAAACGAACATCGTCTGTCCGATGGGCTCTCTCCTGAAGCATCCCGAATACATCGGTATCCGACAGGTCTTCCATTCCTCCCGGTTTTCCGTCTGCGGACACAACGATTGCCGCCGTGCTCTCTTTTTCTGCGGACACCAGCCCGACAGCCTGCAGCACACAAAGCTCTGTCCCCACGCCCTGCTCGTCTTCGCCCATACATCCCGCCAACTGTTTTTCGGACATCGGCTCTTTTTTTAATAAAAATACGATCTGCAGACGGCTGCCGCTCAAAAGCTTCGCCGCCTGCAAACCGGACTTCCATACGTTTTCTGTATTCATCCTGTAAGGCTTACCTCATCTGTATTTCTATCTCCGGCTGCGGTACGTCCAGACAGGAAAATCCGATCTGTACCTTGAACAGGTCGCCGTCCAGATAGATTTCAAACGTTCCCTTCTGCAGCGTCGTCAGGTTCTGTGCAATCGACAGTCCCAGTCCGCTGCCCTCCGTACTTCTGGAAATATCGCCGCGGATAAACCGTTCCGTCAGCTCCTCGGCACGGATGTTCAACGCCTGCGCGGAAATATTTTTCATTGTAAATACCGCGATTTCCCTATCATCCTGTCTGACTCTGCGGATTTCCAGATAGACCCGCGTGCCTTCCAGCGCATACTTGCAAACATTGGAAAACAAATTCTCCACCACGCGCCAGATTCTTCTCGGATCGGCTTCGATATAAACCGGCTCCGGCGGCAAACTGACGATCATTTCCAGGCATTTTTCCTTTAATTTGTCATCGAACTCCCCGCAGGTCTGCTTGACGAGTTCCTTGAAGTCCAGTCGCTCCATCTGCAAAGAAATATTGCCGGACGTGATCTTGGACGCTTCCACCAGATCGTCCGTCAGCTGCTTCAGGCGCTGGGACTTCGCATCCAACACCTGTATATAGCCTTTCGCGCGCTCGTTGTCGATCTGCTCGCGCTTTAACAGGTTCACAAAATTGATAATTGACGTCAGCGGCGTTTTGATATCATGGGAAACATTCGTAATCAGATCGGCTTTTAACCGTTCGTCCTTCATGCTCTTTTCAACCGCCGTCTTGATGCCGTCTCCGATGCCGTTGACCGCTTCTGCCAGCTCCCGGTTTTCTCCGTGCATGTCGGAAAGATCGACCTTCAGATCCAGATCGCCACGCCCCAATCGAACCGCAGTGTCCACAATCTGCTGCAGATCCTTTTTCGAACTGTACAGCACCAGAATCGCAATGATATCGATTACAGCCGCAATCAAAATTCCTACAACACCGCAGCCGCCCAGAATCAGGTTGCCCGCAAGCAACAGCAAAAACGGAAGCAGACTTCTGACCAGAATGTGCCCGTTGTCATAAAGCCGCAGCACTCCGTTTCCAATCCGACTGAAAATCAGCCGCAGCATGGAATTGCTCCACAGTGTATGCGCCCTCGCCCGTCTGACAAGACTCAAATAGAAAAACAAAAACACATCGTCCAGTAAAAAGGCAACAACACCCACTGCAAACGGAAACCATACCGCATGCGTCACATCCGTCAACGTCGTCTGTGCAAGCAGATACAAAAGCCAGCTGACGCCGAGGATCATACCCATCATCAAAATCCCTGCCGCCACAAACGGCTCCGTCAGCACCGTGTCCCGAATCCTTAATTCAATCTGATAACCGCCGCCCTCTTTGCGGACGCGCCCTTCATACCGGGTTACCCGAAGCAGCAGCCAGACAGAAACCACAAGAAATAACATGCCGGCTGCAGCCAGATAACCGTAATAAGGAACGACTCTGTGGTACGCCGCACGCGCGGTTGCAAAGCCGTCCTGTGCCGGATACGTCGTATCAACTGCCAGCCATACCCGCGTATTATCGCCAAAGGCATACTGATAGGAGGACAGCTCCTGTCTAAGCTCCTCCGCAGCAATCTCCGTATTCGTCAAAAGCTCCGCCCGATCTGCGTTATAGCACAGATATCTGCCATATTCTTCAAATTGTCTCGTGATTTCGTCTAATTTTTTATCTGAAAAATCGTCCTTCAGATTCGTATAATAATGGAGTTCGCCATCCTGATCCATCCGGTAACAATATCGGATATTTGACACGTCCAGACCGTAACTGTCTTTGTACGCCGAATATTCGGAAAAATTATAAAAAAGTTCCTTCGATGTCGTCTTTAAATCGTCCCGCAGCTGAATGTATTCGTCTGTGTCGGACGCATATTGCGCCAGGTCCTTTCCCTCCGCAGACAGATACCGGGGCACCAAAAGATCCAGCTCCATCCCATCTGCATCCGAATAATTCAGTCCCAGCTCCTCGCACTTTTTCTGATATTCTTCCCGGCTGGAGGGAAGCTCCTGAATCATCTGCATCGAAAGCGACTGCTTCTGCCGTTTCTGATCCAGCTTCTGCAACACATTCAGGGTTGCCGTTTCCCCGTTCCAGTCGTTCCCGCTCAGCCCCTCCTGACCGGAAAAAACGCTGGAATCCCCTTTAAAATAAGCGTCCAGCTGTGCCTTCGTCGCAAAAACCTTTTCCGTCACGAAGCCATAATTTCCCCATTTGACCAGATCATCCAGATAAAAAGACGCCGTTGCCGTCGTGTCACGGACATCTTCCTGCCTGTGGGCAAATTCCGCGATATCGATCTGCTTTTGTCCATTATAAGTTCCGTCCGTTTCCAACTGGCTTCGGATGACAGAAAGCCGCGTCACTCCCCGGATTTCTTCGGACAGAATATCCGTGAACAGATCGGAATTTTCAAACGAATTACTGTTTTCAAGCAGATTGATCTGCTGTTCATACAGCCTGCCGTTTCTCTCCACGCTGACCGAGCTATTGCAGGCAAGCCCGACAAAAATTGCCGCAAAAGCCGCTGCCAGCACTTTCTGAAAAATGAGCAGCACTCTTCTGTCCTTCTTTCCAATGACCCATTTCTTTTTCATGAGCCCGTACTCCTTTCCGGCTTTTTTCGTCACGGCTGCTTCTCGATCTTGTATCCGACACCCCAGACAACCTTCAGATAACGGGGCTCCTTCGGGTTAATCTCAATCTTTTCCCGGATGTGTCGGATATGGACAGCCACTGTATTGTCCGCACCGATTGCCTCTTCTTCCCAGATGCTTTCATAGATCTGATTAATCGAAAAAACACGCCCCTGATTGCGCACCAGAAGCAACAGAATATTGTATTCAATCGGTGTCAGCTTGACTGGCTCCCCGTCCACCGTAACCTCTTTGGTCTCGTCGTTGATCACGAGTCCGCCAGCGCGGAACACTGCATTATTGTCCGTGTTTAAATTTCCCAGCTTCGTGTAGCGGCGCAGCTGCGACTTCACCCGCGCAACGAGCTCAAGCGGATTAAACGGTTTTGTCACATAGTCGTCCGCGCCGATGTTCAGCCCCAGAATCTTGTCCGCGTCCTCGGATTTTGCCGACAGGATAATGATCGGAATGCTGCTGTATTCCCGAATTTTGAGCGTCGCATGGATTCCGTCCAGCTTCGGCATCATAATATCGATAATCAGAAGCTGAATGTCGTTTTCTTTTAACGCCCGGATCGCCTGCTCCCCGTCATATGCCTTGATGACATTGTAACTCTCCTGCGCCAGATAAATTTCGATTGCTTCCACAATCTCTTTATCATCGTCACATACCAGAATATTTGTCATAATACCCTCCGTTTCCTGCTTTCTCTCTATTAAATCAGAAAAATCTGAATCTGCTGTCCGGGATATTCTTAATATTTTATAAAGATTTACCGGCAGCAGCCGTTTTTACGCGCATTCTATTGCTTCAGCATCAGAAACGCCGCCAGATTTCCGCGTTTTCCCTTGCTGGCCCGATGGGAAAACAGATAGCCCGGATTGCAGCAGGTACAGATATCCGTCATCGACAGATGCTCCTTTAAAATCCCTGCGCCAAGCAAAATTGCTTCATTGGCACGCCACAGGTCCAGCTGATATTTTCCATTGACCTTTTCGGTCAGTATATTTTTCATGGAAACGTCCTGATATCTCTCCTGAGAAAAGAGCTTTTCAAAAGGTTCTGCCACATCTTTTCCGACTTCATAGCAGTCCTGACAGATCGACGGCCCAATCGCCGCAAAAATATCCTCCGGACAGCTTCCATACGCCTCGCGCATCGCTTCGACTGTCTTTTTTCCCATCTCACCGACTGTCCCCCGCCACCCGGAATGAGAACAGCCGATCGCATGATGCACCGGATCGACAAACAAAAGCGGCACACAGTCCGCATAAAACGTGCCAAGTATCAGCCCGGGCACGTTTGTGATCAGCCCGTCCACATCCCGATAATCTTTTTCTTTCGTCACGCCCTTTCCTGCATCCTCTTTTTCCACACGGCGGATGTTTGTCGTATGGGTCTGATCGGAGCAGACGAACGCGTCCGAAGTTGTCCCGAACACGCCTGCCGCCCGCCGGAAATTTTCATCCACCGCCTCCCGGCTCGTATCCCGCGCATAGCTGAAATTGAAAGAAGCACAGTCCCCGGTACTGACACCGCCGAACCTGCTGGTGACCATATGAGTCACTATATTTAACCGTTCTAACGCCGGAAAAGCGAGATATTCCACCTCTCCGCTTTTGTGAATTTCCATCCCCGGATAACCCGTCTTTTTCCGGATCAGATCTTTTTTTGCTATCTTCGTCTCCTGCTGTTCCACGTCCCTGCCCTCCTGTATTCAAATGCATTTTGAATCCACTGGATCTCTTTCCTGCAGACCGCCACCACGTCAAAGCGGATCTGTACATCCCCCTCTGCAGGATGCTTCCACAGATACCAGTCTGCGCAACGGCAGATTTTTTCCTGCTTTGCGCTCCCAACCGCCTCCAACGCTGTCCCAAATCGGTCGTCGTTCCGATATTTTACTTCAAAAAAAACAAGGCAGCCCCGGTGAAACCCGATGATATCGATTTCTCCCCTGCTGCACCTGTAATTACGCTCCAGAATGTTTACTCCGCTGCGCATCAGATAAGCTGTCACTGCTTCCTCCCAGAAAGCGCCCGCCTGTCTTTTATTCATTTAACCTTCTTTCACAAAATGACCGATGAAGCTTCTGCGGTGAATCGCCGTCGGTCCCATGGTCTGCAGCGTCTCGATATGCTCTTTTGATCCATACCCTTTATTGCGTGCAAATCCGTAGCCCGGAAAAACTTCCTCATACTGCTCCATCATCCGGTCCCTCGTCACCTTCGCTACAATGCTCGCCGCAGCAATAGATACGCTTTTTGCATCTCCCTTGATGATCGGGACCTGTTGAATTGCCACCTGCGGAATCCTTACCGCATCGTTTAGCAGAACTGCAGGCTGAGGATTCAGTTTTTCAATCGCCTGACGCATCGCTTCGTAGGTCGCCTGCAGGATGTTGATCTCATCGATTCGCTGTGGGCTGACAATCCCGATTCCCACCGCCACTGCGTGCTCCAAAATGACGTCATATAACTGTTCCCTTTTTTCTGCAGAAAGCTGCTTGGAATCGTTCAGATACAATATTTCGCAGTTCTTCGGCAAAATAACCGCGCCTGCAACAACCGGTCCTGCCAGCGGTCCCCTTCCAACCTCGTCAATGCCGCAGATCAGGCCTTCGTTTTCATAGTCCCGTTCATACTGCTGCAGCTGATAAATCCGCGCCGTTTCCTTTTCCAGCGTCTCCCGCTGCTTTTCCGAACGCCGGATCAGCGCCTGCACACCGCTTCTTGTGTCTTCCCGATAGGTTTGTTCCAGATTCTCCAACAGACCTGCCGCAGACTCTGCTTCTGTCCGCATGGAGGCTTTCTTCAAGCGCTCTCCGGCTTCTGCAAACCGCGCTTTGATTTCCCCGATTTTTTCCATATCAGATGTCCCTTACTGATGTTTTAACACTCCAAATTTATGAAACGGCCAGATTCTGACCCACGCTTTTCCGATAATCTGATCCCGGTGGATATTTCCGACGCTCGGCTCCCGGCTGTCCGAGCTGTTGTTTCGATTATCGCCCAGCACAAAATATTCGTCCTCGCCGAGGGTAATGGGCTCGCCTGCGCGCCCCGGTGACAGCATCACTTCCTTGCCGTAGCCTTCCTCCAGCACCTGTCCGTCAATGTAAATCGTTCCGTCCGTGCCGATCTGAACCGTTTCGCCGGGCAGACCGATAATCCGCTTAATATAGTAAACATTTTCATCGTACTGGAATGGGAACACGATAATATCAAAGCGCTGCGGATCCTTGAAACGATACGAAATCTTGTCTACGATCAGGTTATCGTTATTGCTCAGTGTCGGCTCCATCGAGCTTCCGTTGACCTCCGTGCGCTGTCCGACAAATGTGATCACCAGCCAGGTAATACCCAGGACAACTACGATATATAAAAGCGTGCTTCCGATTTCTTTCAGGATTGCTTTTCCACTCATGGCTTACGCCTCCTTTTTCGGCAATTCCAGCGTCATGCGGCCGAGCCTGCCGCTGCGAAAATCATCCAGAACGAGGGCCGCGCCCTTTTCATATTCCGGCTCGCCGCCCTTTTTCAGACAACCGCGGGACTTGCAGACTGCTTCCAGAAGGGCGAGGGCCGAATGGAGGGACGCCTGCGCGTCGCCATCTGCGCCCGCTGTATCCAGTGTCAGCTGATACCGCTTTTCCAACGCCTCCGGGTAATTCTCCCCGATAAACACAAGCAGGGAAAGTGCCATTTCTTCGCGGTTTAAGATTTCATCGTTCATCGAGCCGATCAGTGCGAGGCGTTCTCCCACCGCCTGATCTTCGAATTTCGGCCACAGGATGCCGGGCGTATCCAAAAGCTCCAGACCCTTGTTCAGGCGAATCCACTGCTTGCCCTTCGTTACGCCGGGCTTGTTGCCGGTTTTCGCGCACGCCTTTCCTGCGAAGCTATTGATAAACGTCGATTTTCCTACGTTTGGAATTCCTGCCACCATCGCACGCACCGGACGGTTCAAAATACCGCGTTTGCGGTCGCGCTCGATCTTTTCCCGGCAGGCTTCCTGAACCTTGCCCTGAATCGCTTTCATCCCGGTGCCGCTTCTGGCGTTGATTTCCAGTACAGCAAAGCCAAGACTTTCAAAATATGCCGTCCAGGCGCGGTTTGCAGCCGGATCGGACAGATCGGATTTATTCAATAAAATCAGGCGTGCCTTGTTTTTCCCCATCTCGTCGATATCAGGATTGCGGCTCGATTGCGGACATCTGGCGTCCACCAATTCGATAATCAAGTCGATCAGCTTGATATCTTCCTGCATCGCGCGGCGCGCTTTCGTCATATGTCCGGGATACCACTGGTATACCATAGTTTTCTTTCCTTTTCTGTAACTGTGAGGGTACTGAACAGTTACCCTTTTCTTTATAATAGTCTGTGTGATTCTCAGTGAATCAGCCCCCAGCCATCCGTGCCGTTTCCGAAATGGAACCACGCCTCGCCGACGATCGTGCTGCGCAGCACCGGACCGACATTGGCAGAACGACTGTCCTCACTGTTATTACAATTATCGCCGAGCACGAAATATTCGTCCTTGCCCAGCTTGATTTCATTCTCTGCAATACCGGCTGACGCGATCAGATCCATCTCTTCATTTTCCTGCGCCTTACCGTCTATATATAAAATGCCGTCCTGAATCAGGACGGTCTGCCCCGGAACCGCTACAACACGCTTCACATAATAGTGGGCATTCTGATTACCGTTTGGCAAAAATACCACCACATCCCCTGTCTGCGGAGAAAAGAAACGATACTTTAAGCGGTTAACCAAAATTCCCTGTCCGTTCGTCAGCCCCGGCTCCATGGAAACGCCGATCATGTTCGTGCGCAGTCCGACCGCCCAGATCACCATAAACGCCAGAAAAACTGCCAGTACAGACAGCACAATCCAACTGAACACCTCTTTGACCGCCTGCATGCTGAGCCCTTTTTTCTTCCGGTAAAACTGCAGTCCACGCTGTCTTCTTCTCATACAAATCTCCATTCCGCAGCCGCCGTTTCGTCCTGCAGACATCCTAAAAAGCAAAAAAGGGGCTGCCGTTACTGGTGCCCCTCTCTTCGCAATTCTTATTTTACAACTTCTTTGACCTTTGCGCGCTTACCGACTCTGTCTCTTAAGTAGTTCAGCTTTGCTCTTCTTACTTTACCCTTACGAACAACTTCTACCTTCTCAACGTTGGGAGAATGTAAAGGCCAGGTCTTTTCAACGCCGACGCCGTTGGAGCTCTTTCTTACGGTAAAGGTTGCACGGTTGCTGCCGCCCTGTTTCTTTAAAACAACACCTTCGAATACCTGAACTCTCTCACGGTTGCCTTCCTTGATCTTACCATATACTCTTACGGTATCGCCTGTCTCAAATGCAGGTACTTCAGCTTTCAGCTGAGCAGCTTCGATCTCTCTGATAATTTCGTTCATTGCTTTTCCTCCTGATTTCTGGATGTTCTTAATACGATTCCCGTAACAGAGGACCATCTCCTTTTTTCGCAACATTTGCAGTATAACATAGCTTTCTCAAATATGCAAGGATTTTCTTCCTAATAGGAAAAATACCACCCGGTTTTACCGCCAGCGCCTAGGATACCCAGAAAACGCTCCCCGGTGCAAAGCGCATGCCGGATTTCTTCTGCAGTGCAACGGAAATTTCGTTTTCCACGAATACATGCGCATAGGGCACATGACCTGCCGCAAGCTCCCGCCGGATCATTTCAGCCTCCAGGAGTCTCCCGATCCCTCTTTTCCGGAAGGGCTCCAGCACTTCCAGCATTCCCATGCCGCCGTCGTTGTGCACGCCTGCAAAGCCTGCCAGCTCCCCATCCAGAAATGCGCCGATCATCTGACGCGATGCGATCCGCTCTCTGATGTAGGCTTCATCATGATAAAGATGATAATGTGCCTCTACGTTTGCCGCATACGTTTCGTCCAGCTCCCGGATTTCAACGGCTCCGTCCGGCTCCGGAAGGTCAGGCGCTTTCTTTTTCGGATAAATCACCTGATAGCATTCATTGAAATTTTTTAACCCGAAACGCTCTAAAATGCTCGTCAGCACAAATTTCTGATGACAGACATAGACCGCGCCGGTCGGGTCCGTCGAAGACAGCAGCCGTTCTCCTGCGTCCTTGGTTTTGGCAGTGATCCGATACACACCGCCTGACCTGTCCTTTGTCAGCACGCCGTCCTCCCGGACTGCCAGGATGTCAGCTTTGCCTCTCCGGATATCCTCAATCATGTCCATGTGAAGCATTTTATCTTTTAACAAATATTCCAGCGCACGTCCGGGCAAATCGTACTTTTCATATAGGTCCGGACGAAGGATTTTTGTCCGCTCCTCAGACTTTTCCAGGCGCCATTTGTCGATTCTTGCATGGTCGCCGGAAAGCAGGATATCCGGAACCTTTTTGCCCTCCCAGATCTCCGGTCGGGTATACTGGGGATATTCCAGCAGATTCTCCTGAAAACTTTCCGTCACGCCGGAATCCTCATTTTTTAAAACACCGGGAACCATCCGGGAAATTGCGTCGATCATCACCATCGCCGGAAGCTCTCCTCCGGTCAGCACATAATCACCGATGGAAACCGGATCTGTCACGATCTCTTCAATCACGCGCTCGTCGATTCCTTCATAATGCCCACACAGAAAAATCAGCTCTTCCTCCTGCGCAAGCTCCCTTGCCATTTCCTGGGAAAAGGTTTTTCCCTGAGGACTCATATACAGCACACGAACGGGTTTTTTGCCCTCTTCCGGCTTTGCAATAGCCTTCCAGGCATCATAAACCGGCTGTGCCTGCATCAGCATGCCCGCACCGCCGCCGTAAGGGTAATCGTCCACCTTATTGTGCTTATCCTGCGTGTAATCGCGTATATTGACCGCATGGATTCCGATCAGTCCTTTTTGGATCGCCCGTCCTAAAATGCTCGTCTGCAGTCCGTTTTCCACCATTTCCGGAAACAATGTCAAAATATGAAACTGCATTTTTTCGTCAGTCCTCCAGCAATCCGTCCAGGATATGGATTTTCATCCGTCCTGCTTCCACATCGACATCCAGCACACAATCCTTGATTGCAGGCAAAAGCAGCTGTCTGCCATCCTTTAACCGAATCTGATAAACATCATTTGCGCCGGTTTCAATGACATCCTCTAAGGTTCCAAGCTCCTGCTCCTGTTCATCCAATACCTTCACGCCGATCAGATCTGCGATAAAATACTCGTCCTTCTGTAGGCGCACCGCATTTTCCCGCGTCACATACAGACTCTTTCTCCGGTATTTTTCCGCCTCGTCTATCGTATCGATTCCACGGAATTTCAAAATGGCGAATTGCTTGAAAAATTTCACGCTCTCGATTTCCAGAATCCGGTTTTCCTTTCCCGTATCCAGAATCACTTCTTTTAACTTCTTAAAACGGCGCACATCATCTGTCGTCGGAAAAATCTTGACCTCCCCGCGCACACCGTGTGTGGAAGCAATCACTCCCACCTGCAGTCTTTCTTCCATATAACCTCTCATTTCACAAACAGCGCCTTGCTTTTGCAAGACGCTGTCCATTTCAGATGTCAGATGATATCCACATCCACTTTTTTATTATCTTCCATCGCCGCAGCCTTTACCACAGTGCGAATTGCCTTAGCAATACGGCCCTGTTTACCGATTACCTTGCCCATATCGGAGGGTGCAACATGAAGTTCAACCGTCAGGCTTCTGCCGTTTTCCTTTTCGGAGACGCTCACTTCATCTGGATGATCCACAAGTGCCTTTGCGATCACTTCCACCAAATCTTTCATAATCCACCTCCATAAGCCTGTTACAGTCAGCCCCACAGCTACTGCTCTTTTGCGTAACCGTCTGCTTTACAGAGCTGTCTTATTTCTCGATTCCTGCTGCCTTGAAGATCTTGCCTACGATTTCGGTGGGCTGAGCGCCATTGTTGAGCCACTTCTTAGCCAGCTCTTCGTTTACCTTGAAAGTGCTGGGATCTGTGTTCGGATCGTATGTGCCGATCTCTTCGATGAAACGACCATCTCTGGGAGATCTGGAGTCTGCTACGATGATTCTGTAAATCGGGTTCTTCTTGTATCCCATTCTTCTTAATCTGATCTTTACTGCCATTTTTCTTACCTCCAAATGAAATATAAATATGTTTTCTTGTGTGCGATCTGCACTATTTATCAGAAAGGAAGTCTGAACTTACCTTTTCTTGCACCTTTGCCTCCCAGCATTCCTGGGAACTGCTTCATCATTTTCTGACTCTGCTCAAACTGCTTGATAAATCGATTGACTACGCTGATGTCCACCCCTGCGCCTCGTGCGATACGGTGCTTGCGGCTGGGATTTAAAAGCTTGGGATTGCGGCGTTCCTGGGGCGTCATGCTCAGCACGATCGCTTCCATTCTTGCCAGCTGTTTTTCATCGATCATCGATTCGATATCGCCCATCTTCGAACCCATGCCGGGCATCATGCTCAGGATACCGGACAGCCCGCCCATGTTGCGCATCTGCTTCATGCTTTCCAGGTAGTCCTCAAAATCGAACTTGCCCTTCTTCATGCGCGCCGCCATCTCTTTTTCCTTGCCAGCGTCAATATCGAGGTTCGCCGAAGCTTTTTCAATCAGGGTGAGCACATCGCCCATTCCCAGAATTCGGCTCGCCATACGGTCGGGATAAAACTGTTCCAGATCGGAAAGCTTCTCTCCCATACCAACATATAAAATCGGCTTGCCGGTAACGGCTTTAATGGAAAGCGCCGCACCGCCTCTTGTGTCACCGTCCATCTTGGACAGGATCACGCCGTCGATTCCTACTTTTTCATCAAATTCCTTTGCTACATTGACCGCATCCTGACCGGTCATGGCATCCACTACCAGAAGTGTCTGATGGACCGTCACTGCCTGCTTGATCTTCTGCAGCTCCTCCATCATGCCCTCATCGATATGCAGACGACCCGCAGTATCCAGAATCACGACATTATTGCCGTTTTTCTCAGCATGCTCCATCGCCGCTTTTGCGATGTCAACCGGGCTGTGGCTCGTGCCCATGGAAAAGACTTCCACCTGCTGTTTCTCGCCGTTGATCTGCAGCTGTTCAATCGCTGCCGGACGGTAAATGTCACAGGCTACAAGCAGTGGCTTTTTGCCTTTTAATTTAAACTTGCCTGCCAGCTTTGCAGTCGTTGTCGTCTTACCTGCACCCTGCAGACCGCACATCATAATCACGGTTGTCGCTTTGCCGGGCTGGAACTGTAATTCCTGTGTCTCGGAACCCATCAGGGAAGTCATCTCTTCGTTTACGATCTTGATGACCATCTGACCGGGATTTAATCCGTTCATGACGTCCTGACCGATCGCCCGTTCTTCCACAGACTTGACGAACTGCTTGACAACCTTGAAGTTTACATCCGCTTCCAGCAGTGCCATCTTGACTTCCTTGAGCGCAACTTTGACGTCCGCCTCTGTCAGTCTGCCTTTGCTGCGCAGATCCTTAAACACATCCTGCAGTTTATCGGTTAAGCTCTCAAATGCCATTCAAATCCTCTCCCGCGATCCGTTACAGTTCTTCTAAAATCTGTCCCGCCAGTTCTCTGACCTGCGTCTCCGTGCTGATCTGTTCGATCTTCTCTACGGTGTGCTTGACTTTCTGAAATCTCGCAATCAGGTGCAGCCGCTCTTCATAGCTCTGAAGCGTCCGGTCGCATCTGCGGACAAGATCGTGTACGCCCTGTCTGCTGATCCCCTGTTCCTCTGCGATCTCACTCAGGGACATGTCGTTTAATACCACATCCTCATAGATCTTTCGCTGATGCTCAGTCAGCAGTTCACCGTAAAAGTCATACAGCATACCCTGTTCTACGATTTTTTCCATATTGCGTCCTCACCTGTGCTATCATACCCGAAAAAAAAAGGTGTGTCAAGTAAAAAATCTTGACACACACAAAAATTTTCAGACCTGCATGACACGACCGATGAACTCCTTCACACGGGCATTCGGGTTTCCAAACACTTCCTCCGGCGTACCCTCCTGGCAGACCAGACCTTTTTCCATGAAGATCACGCGATCCGAAAGCTCTTTGGCAAACTGCATCTCGTGTGTAACGATCACCATGGTCATGTGCTCGTCTGCCAGCTGCCGGATGACGCGCAGCACCTCTCCGGTCAGCTCCGGGTCAAGCGCCGAGGTCGGCTCGTCAAAAAATAAAACCTTTGGCTGCAGGGCAAGCGCTCTGGCAATCGATACTCTCTGCTGCTGTCCACCGGAAAGCTGATAGGGATAGGCATCTGCCTTATCCGACAGCCCCAGCTGTTTTAACAGCTTCCATGCGCGTTCTTTTGCCTCTTCTTTGGAAACACCATCTACGCAGACTGGTGCATCAATGATATTTTTCATAACTGTATAATGCGGAAACAGGTTGAAATTCTGGAACACCAGGCCGAAATTTTTCCGGATTTCCTTTAATTGCTTCTTATTTGCATAGACACATTTTCCGTTTTCTTCCCACGCAGCCTTTTCTCCGAGAAAAGAAAGATCGCCGCCATCCATTTTTTCCAGCATGGTCGCACAGCGCAGCAGTGTCGATTTGCCGGAGCCGGACGGACCGATAACCGATACGACTTCTCCCTTATGGACGGAAAGAGAAATATCCTTTAAGACCTCCAGCTCCCCAAACGTTTTTTTAATATGATTCATTTCCAGATAAATCTGACTCATTGTAACTTCGTACCTTTCCTGAATTTCCGTCTGACTGCAGAAATAAAGCTTCGCTCCTCTAACTGTCTCTCTGGCATCCTGCATTATCCGCGGTAATAATTTAACTTCTTTTCCACATGCTCCATAACAACTGCAACGACCAGATTAAAAATGTAATAAAATACTCCTGCTGCCATCAGTGGCATTACAGAAGCCTGTGCCGCTGCAATCTGCTTTGCAATCGTAAACATCTCCGTTACTGTCAGCACAAAGGCCAGGGATGTATCCTTTACCAGCGTGATCATTTCGTTGGTCACTGCCGGAAGCACCCGCTTGATGACCTGGGGTAAAATAATCCGGAAAAACGTCTGAACGCGGCTGTATCCTAATACTTTTGCTGCCTCATATCCGGAACCTTTTTGCTCTCCCAGACCTCCGGTCGGGTGTACTGGGGATATTCCAGCAGATTCTCCTGAAAGCTTTCTGTCACGCCGGAATCCTCATTTTTTAAAACACCGGGAACCATCCGGGAAATTGCGTCGATTTATCCCTGCCCGAAATCCGACCTCAAACATACGCTTCCATGGCATATATTTTGATTTCTCGCTGGCATACTTTACATATATTTTGGGCTTCTTTTCATAAAGATGATTCAGGATTCTGGATATCAGTGTCAGTCCTACTTCATCCGCTCCCGGATACATCAAAACCTTATGAGAAATTCCCAAGCGGTCTTTATGCAAAACTTCCCCTGCTTTATGAATCTGCGCACCATAAATTCCATAATAATCAGGTTCCTCATCACTGCTGGAATAATTCGGGCAACGCATAACTACCTGAAATCCATAAATGACCATTTCAGGATTTCTTTTACGGATGTCTTTCAATACAGTCAACCGTTTTTGCAGACTTTCTTCTGTATCGCAATGTATTCTGGATGGAACCAGACCTCCATACAGAAGCATATCCACTGAAAATACAAGACCATCTGCATCTGCACATTCTTTTTCTGTTTCCTCATCCTTTCTATCAATATTATCAACTTGCCTTATTTTCTTTTTCCTTTATAATAAGAAGAAAGCAATATATCATTATATGTACGAAACGGAGTGCACCATGAAAAAGAAAAAACAAAATTACAGCCAGCTTCATTATGAACAGGAACTGGCTGCCCAAAAACGGCGTTCCAAAAAACATCCCGAACCTGTCCCTGAAATTATTCCGGGCAAAGAAGATCCCCAAACAGGCATTCTGTTTTTCCTGCGCAGAATCTTATTTCCGAATCTGACAGATCTTCTATTAAATAACCTGCTATTTTTTCTAACTGTTCTTCCCTTACTTCTCCTGACTGAACTCACCCTTCATACCGGAGGATTGATTTTTCTGGCCGGAGCATGGCTTTTTTCACCGATTGCAGCTGCCGGAATGGTTGCTCTGTATCACCGCTGCTGTGAATATACCAGAAGAATCGCTCCTTCTGTGCGCATTTCCTTTGTCTCATTTTTTATTCACAATTTAAAGGCATCCATTCTTCCCGGTCTGATTTCCGGTTTTTTATGGATTCTCTGCGGAATATATATAATAGGCGGAAACAGGCAAAAATCCACTTCCACATTGCTCTATTACTTACTGATAGTGCTAATTTTATTTTTAGTCAGCTGCTACACCACCATGCTATTACTTCAGGTTGCTTTATTCCGGCTTCCCGTCAAAGCTGTCTTAAAAAATGCTGTTCTTCTGATTCCCTCCTGTGGCTTCAGATGTATCATTCCTGCATTGCTTCAACTGGGTTTTATATTGATTCTGTCATCCAATCTCTGGCTTGGCCTGCTTTTCTTTTTCCTGGGTATTCCGGGAATTATCTCAACAATCACCACTCATCTTCTCTGGCCAAGGCTGCAGCAGATTCTTTTGAAAGAAGAATAATTCCCTCATCAAAAAAAAACGGTCACTTTGACTTTTATGAAAAGTGACCGTTTTTATGAGTATCCTATTTCCTTTTTTTCAAAATATCCGGCATCATCATTCCCATTAAAATTTCCGAAACAGTCCAACCTGTTTCACAGGCATAAGCTGCCCATCCCACATCGTGCGGCGCCGCATATGCCTCTTTCAGATCCATGTCAAATGCTCTGCACCAGGCTCCATCCAAATGTGTCCTGTCACTGAACATCTGCGTTTTTAAGCAAAAAATCACTGAATCCTTCCATAGTTCATGAAACCATCTGTCACCGGTTGCTTCATATGCAAAGGCAAATCCCATCGGAAGCCAGTTGCTGGAATATAACAAATCGGCCACCGGATCTCCATTCTCCGTCAATACAGAACACTCTTCTCTGGATTCTCTTGAAAAAGCAGCCCGATATCCGGTATCCCACTCTCGATATCCTCCAAAGGGATGTCGCACCTTCTGCAAATCCTCCGCAACGCGATATAGCATTTGCCTGTGCTTTTCCTCCCCAGTGGATTGATACAAAACTGCAAGTGGCAAGATCAGTCTGCACATTTCTTCCGTCTCGCTTTGTTCTCTGGCCGTTTCCGGATAAAGCTCCATCATGCGCTCCAGCCCTTTTTGCGCCACTTCTGTATATTGTCTCTTTCCGCTCGCCCTTCCTGCCAGCAAAAGTGCCGCATGATAATAGGCATTATAGTGAGCAGAAGGAAGTCCGTGTTCCTCTTGTCTCAGCCTATCCATTTCCATTTCTGTCAGATCGTAGTTATCCGTTCTGAAGATCCGCAATCCATCTTTTGCAGTCGTGCGGATTAAAAAATCCATTGCGCGACAGATATCTTCCACATGAGAACAATTTCCCATATACAAAGCATCATACAATCCAGGCAGCAACGCTCTCGCCACATCATCCTGATAACATACATTCCATGAGTTGGTGCACCATCGCACCATACCATCGAACCGCCCGCCTCTGATAAACATAGGACCGTAAACAATTTTTTCCATCTTACCGGCCAATGCTGCATATTCTTTTTCCCCGCTTAAATATGCATACATCTTAAATGCCCCTGCGCTCTCTCCCGTGCAGTCTGTTCTGACCCCATCCAATACCGTATATTTTCCATCTGAATCAATATTATGCGCAATCCCTTCCTTGATTCCGCCGTTTCCTTCATCGGTCAGAAACCGCTCTAACCAGCGCACTCCTTTTTCAATCGCTTCTTTTCTGCAATGTTCAAAATTTTCAGAGTCCTTTAAATTCTCCATTGTCCCATAATGTACGATTGACGCCGGATAAAAATCAGGTTCTTTCCCCGTGATCCATTGTGCAAGATATTGAATAAAAGCTTTCCATTTCACACTTGGCGAAAATCTTGCTTCATTAAAATTGCGCAATATAAATCCTGCCCATAAAATATTTTTTCCGACTTTCCATACCCCCGGCTTTCCATTTTTAAGGATTTCCTCTTCTGACATCCTTGTATGCGTATGCGCTATAATGTGTTCCTGATAGATAAAAACAGGTTCAATTTCTTCCACATGAAATTCCGGCACACACATCCGGTTTGCTTCATCATCCAAAAGATCTCCAGTACAAAATCCCGGGATTTTTTCTTCAGAGGGCTCAAGATAAATCATCCTGCTTTTAGTACTGTCTGTTGGTTCTCCACATAAAATATCCTGAAATCCCCGAATTGCCTGCAGAAAAATTTTTTTCCCTTTTCCCGCTTCTTTCTCCAGCTTTTCCCGGAATCTTGCTTCCAGATAAGCGCCGCTTTCTTCCGGCAAAATACAAAACGAATCGTAGTCCTCCAAATTAACAGTCAATACTTTTTGAAATTCAATACATTCTGTTTCTGCGCCGCAGCTTTCTAACACATCCACAAAATCACATTTTGAATCCGATACGATCAATGTCTTCATATACCGCTATCCTCTCCTGCTTTATAACTTAACTATTTATTCTTTTAAAGCATCCGTAAATTTTTTTGTGATCAATTGCGGTCTGGTAATCGCAGATCCTATAACAACGCTATATACGCCTATTTCCATAACCCGTTTCAATTTCTGCGGAGTATTAATATTTCCCTCTCCGATCACAGGATGTTTAACTCTTTTAATCAATTCCCGTATCAGTTCAAAATCATTCTTTTCTATCTGACAGCCCTTACTTTCTTCCGTATATCCAACCAGCGTTGTTCCAATAAAATCAAATCCTAATTTATCTGCATAAAGCATTTCCTGCATCGTAGAACAATCTGCCATCAAAAGCTGCTGCGGGTATTTTTCTCTGATTTCAGCATAAAATTCTTCAAGTTTTCTGCCATCCGGACGCCTTCGGCATGTAGCATCTACCGCAATCACATCCGGTTTTACCTGCATCAGTTCATCCACCTCTCGGATTGTCGGCGTGATCCGTACCGAACAGCCCGGATAATCTCTTTTTATAATTCCAATAATCGGTAAATCAACATTTTTTTTGATTTCTCTGATGTCCTCTACCGAATTGGCTCTGATGCCTCCGGCTCCTCCTTCTTTTGCCGCAACTGCCATCCTTCCCATTATAAAAGAAGAATGAAGCGGCTCTTCCGGCAATGCCTGACATGACACAATCAACTTATGAAATACCGACTCTATTGACCTTTCCATCTCTATTCCTCACATTTTCTTTCTAGTGGAATTCATACCTTTTACCGCTTTCCTATTTAATACCTGATGTTGTCTGTATTCCGTTCAGGAAAGCATTCTGACAAAAGAAAAAAATTACAATCAAAGGCACTGTAAACACTGTACTTGCTGCCATCAGAAGCGTCCATTCCGGCTGCGCTGCATTTTTAAACATCTGCAATCCAATGCCCAATGTATACAATTTACTGTCCTGCAGATACATCAGCGGCCCTACATAATCATTCCAGCAGGCAATAAATACCATGACTGCTACCGTTGTTAAAATAGAGGAACACATCGGATATACAATACTGTACAGTATCCTGAAATCTCCTGCCCCATCAATACGGGCGGCTTCTATTACGCTGGTCGGCAACGACTTCATAAACTGCCGAAACAAATAAATATAATAAGTGCTTCCAAAAAAACTGGGCAATACCAGGGGAATGAATGTATTCAGCATTCCCAGCTTTGACCATGTCGCATACATTGGAATCTGCGTTACCATCGATGGGATCATCATCGTCATCAAAATGATCGGAAACAGATACTTCCCTCCTTTCCACGGGATCTTTGTAATCGAATAAGCAACCATCGGACAGGAAATCAATGTCCCGATCACAGGAAGAATCGATGTGATCAATGTATTTTTTATATACCTTGCCATATCCATTCTCCCAAAGATTTCCGTAAAGTTACTCCATTTAATCGGATTTGGAAACCACTGCGGTGGCGTTGTAAAACAATAAGTCTCGTACTTAAGCGCTGTTGAAATCATCCAGTAAAGAGGCATTGCAAATACAAGCCCCAGAAAAACCAACATAATCACACCAAATATGTGAGCAGCTCTGCCTCTTACTCCTTTATAAATCATCATTTCACGTATCTTTTTATAAACAGCTTTCATTTCATCCCTCCTACTCTACATCGTAATTAACGATTCTGTCACTGAGTTTTCTTGTCAAAGCTGTCGTAACCATTACAATCAGGAACAGCAGCACTGCCAAAGCACAGGCATACCCCATCTTAAAGTAGGAAAATGCATTTTGATATAAATACAAATTATAAAACAGCAATGAATTTCCAGGTCCCCCGTTGATCTGGTTTCCTCCAACTGATACCAGAAGCATACCCTGCGTAAAATACTGGAATGCACCAATCATGGACATAATAACATTAAATTCAATTGTTGGAGAAATACAGGGAACTGTAATATGAAAAAACTTTTTAATACCATTTGCACCGTCCAGTTCTGCCGCTTCATACAAGGATGCCGGAACCGAACGAAGCGCTGCAAGATAAATGATCATTGTTCCCCCACATCTCCAGGCATCCATGATCATCAAAGAAATCTTTGTATATTTGGGGTCATTTAACCATGCAGGCCCCTCAATTCCGATCAGACCCAGAATCTGATTTACCAATCCATAATGTCCGTTCAATAACCAGGTCAACAGCATGACGCTTGCCACCACAGGAACAAGAGACGGTAAATAAAATACTGTCCTAAAAAACGGAAGACCGGGAATATTTTTCTGATTCAAAAGCAGTGCCAGCAAAAGTGACACTACCATACCAACAATTGGTGAAATAACAACCATATACAGCGTATTTTTAAGACCCTTCCAAACATACTGATCCTTAAAAGCATCTTTATAATTTTTCAGTCCTACCCACGCAGGCTCGTTAAAAAGATTATAGTCTGTAAAACTGTAATAAAAAGCCAAACATACAGGCAATAAAATAAAACACACAAAACCGATCAGCCATGGAGATGCAAACAATATTCCCTTCCAAAAAAAACGTGCCTCCCTTTTACTGGAAGATCCGAACTTTTCTTTTCTCCCGACCACTTTTTTCATTCATATTCCTTCCTTCCTCAATTAGTTTATTTGAAGGTTCCTTCCTAAAACAGACGGGGTGGTCTCACACCACCCCGTCCATTACCCCAATATCTTATTCCCAGGATGTTTTACTTGCCATTAAATGCGTCTGCAGCTGCCTGAACCTCTTCCTGAATATTGGACACTGCCGTATCCATATCCATCGTTCCTTCCATATAAGCAGTCATGTTATTTCCGATTGCGCCAAGATACTCATTCACATAGCCACTCATTGGAAATGACTGAAGATCCGCTTCTTTCAGCAATACCGCAACTTCCTTCAGTGCATCGCAAACCCCTTCTTTTTCCAACAGGGCATCCAACGCACTCTTTCGAGGCATCAATGCGCCAACTCCCTTTTCTCCCTCCGCAAGATATGTCATCGCTTCCTTTGAATTCAGATAAGACATTACTTCCCATGAAGCTTCCGGATTTTTGGTCTTTGCATTCATTTCATATACTGCTGCAGTAAACATGGATTTTCCGGGAACGCGTGCAATGCCCCAATCCTCGCCATATGCATATCCTGCTTCTACACCTGCATTATAAATTGACGAAATCGCGCTGTCCGGAAGAAGAAGAAATCCAGCTTCACCCGTCAGTATCGGATCTGTCACACTGCCTCTTGCCGGTCCAAAATCACTTTCCCAACCGGTTGCTACCGCATATCCGCCCTGATAATCGATAAGCTCCTTCTGTGCAGAATATGCCAGACGCATCGCCTCACTGTCAAACACAGGATTTCCATCCGCATCATTCCAGCTCGCTTCTGTCATTGAAGGCCAAAGGACGTTATCCAGCCAAGGGGACAAAGGATTCATTCCCATACTTGTACTTTCCAGATCATAACAATCCTTTGCACACTGAATCATGTCCTCAAAGGTTGTCGGGAAGTTCTCCCACCCGGCTTCTTTTAAAACATTTTTGTTATAAACTGCAAAAGAAGAAGATGCCAGATTGGGAATAGAATATATCTTTCCGTCTACAGTACACAAATCCCATACTCTTTCCAAAAAATCTGCTTTTTCAAATTCCGCATCATTTTCCACGAATTCTGTCAGATCATATAATGCTCCTCTTGCTGCCAAGGGCGACGCATACTGCCAGTACATATCAAAAAGATCCGGCGTATCCTGAGATGCGATTGCGGTCACCACATTATCATACGTTTTTCCAAAGCTGACTTCCACCTGGATATCTTCATGAGATGCATTGAAATCGTCTATCAGCTTTTTCAATCTGGAAGAAGATGCCGTAGGGTCATTATCTTCTGCTTTAAATGACCAAAGTGTTACAGTCGTTACCTCTCCTGATTTTTCTTCTTTTGTCTCTGATTTAGCTTCTTCTGCCTTTTCTGTTTCCTGCTTTACAGCTTCTCCCCCGGCACTGTTTCCACATGCAGCCAAACCAAATGCCATTGCCGTAGCCAGAAGCACTCCTATTACTTTCTTCTTCATATCCTGTTCCTCCTTTAGGAATTTGTTTATGTTTGCATTATAACAACGTCCTATTATTTGTGCAATAAAACAGCCTCCTTTGGGAAATACTATCTCAAAAGAAGCTGTTTCTACAAAAAATGTGAAAATATATTCAAAAATCGTTAAAATTATCCAATCCATTTTCAGGATTTCTTTTTATTCAGGGTTTCCAATGTCATATGGTATCTTTGCCTTTTTATTTTAGTATCGTTTTTAAAATAGTATCCATAAAAAATATCCGTCAGTACCAGAATAGGAAATTGGGGCGAAATTGCGATTCCCTGATCCAGATTTCTGGAAGTTGACGTATATAATACAACATCACAATCAATTTCAGCCTCTCTGTTTGCCGTAATCAGTACGACTCCCGCTCCTCTGCTTTTTGCTATACGGATTGCCTCCGTAATCGTCTGTGTATTGCCGCTTAATGAAATCGCGATCATCAGGCAGTTTTCATCTGCTACCGCTGCCGCCATCTGAATAACCTGCGAATCCGTCACAGACTGAATCTGAAGCCCCAGACGCATCATACGAAACGCCATTTCAGAAGCCGCATAGCCCGAACTCCCCAGACCACAGACAAGAACACGCTTATAGCTGCTTACCATTTCTGCCGCTTGGCATATCTTTTCTTCATCCAACTGCTGAAATACTTCTTCCAGAAGGCTGCCATATGTACATTTTACTTTTTTAGCAAGTTTGCTGATACTGTCCTCATTTATCTGCTCCTGAAGCTCTTTTTCATAATTGAAAACAAGTTCCCGATATCCTTTATATCCGCATTTCTTGGCAAAGCGCGATAATGTCGCATTAGAAATGTAAAGAATTCTGCTGATATTTCTCGCTGAAAAGTCCATGTATTCTTCATTTTTAATAAAGAAATCTGCAATCGCCTGTTCTACAGAAGTCATATTCTCATATTCTTCCATCATCAAATGCTTTACACTGTCCATCCAAACATACCCCTTACATTCTCATTGATCTTTCATTCTATATTTTCCAAAATTCCCGCCGCACAGCATGCTCCCAGCATCCCCGCATGGTTGCCAAACTTTGCAAACCCAAGCTTTGTTTTTCTCCGAACCTCCGGAATCAGATAGCGGTCTAATCCCTTTTCAATCCTTGGCCGCAAATAATTCTCCTGTGCAGAAATTCCCCCGCCGATCACTACGATTTCCGGATTGAGCACATAGCACAGATTGGCGATCCCTTTCGCCAGAATATCGCACATTCTGTCAATTTCCTCAATACATACCTTATTGCCGCTTTGAGCCTGTTCAAAAATCCATTTCCCGGAAATCTCAAGACAGCTTTTCGACAGGCGTTTTGCCGTCCTCTTTACCAGGACAGATGTTGCCGCCAGTTCTTCAAAAGAGCTTCCGTCCATATGCATATATCCCACCTCGCACGCACTGTAGGTATGCCCCTTTAATAATTTTCCCCGTTCCAAAAAAGCTCCGCCTATCCCCGTTCCGACCGTCAGCATCAGCATAGAGGAATGTCCTCTGCCGACTCCCTGATAAGCCTCCGCCATGGCCGCGCAGTTTACATCATTTTCCACATAGCACGGAATCTCAAACCGTTCCCGTACTTTTTCAGAGATATTCATCCCCGTATATCCGGGAATCAGATTTTCATTTGCTTCAGCAACGACCCCTCTGTCAGAATCAATAATCCCCGCGCTGGAGACGCACACTGCCTCCGGATTCGCAGCTGTGCTCAAATACTCTGAAATCCGTTCCAATACCGCATCCATGATTCCTGCTCCGCCTCTGGGCGTATCCATCACATCCGTCCTTAAAAAATTCATGTTTTCATCCATGATCCCGGATTTTATCGCCGTGCCTCCAATATCAATGCAGATAATCTTTTTTCCTCTTTTGTTTTCCATCATTTTTATCCTCTTTCTTCCCCTTTTGTAAAAGAGCAGACCCCGCTCCGGTATCTGCCCTCTTCCTCTCGTTTATCCTTTCAGCCCTCTTGCCTGGCGATACATATCCTCGATCACGATATCTTCAGCAGGCTCTGAAGAGAACGCTGCTGCAGTTCAAAATACTCGTCAGACAATACCTCATAGTATTCCCTTGCGCTCCTGTTGTCCTGCATTTTCTTCATAGCAGCAAACACGGTATCTTTTAGTTCCTGTCGATCTATCGGTTTCAGAAGATACGCAAAGGCTCCCTGTCGGATCGCCTGACGAGCATATTCAAATTCGTTATGACCACTCAATACAATAAAACCACATTCCGGCATTTTCGACCTAAGCCGCTCCATCAACGTAAGTCCGTCCATAAACGGCATGCGGACGTCTGTCAGGATAATATCCGGTCTGGAAGAAAGGGCCATTTCCAATGCCTCTTCTCCATCTGCGGCCTCTCCTACGACCTCCACACCGATTTCAGACCAGTCTATTGCGCTTTTGATACCGACACGCACATAATACTCATCGTCAACGATCAATAGTCGAAACATGGACACCACCCCCTTAGTCTCCCTATTTTCCTGATCCTTTCCCTCTTTATCGTAGACTTAAGTATAGCAAGGAATCAGAATAGCTGTCAAGGGAGGTGTGTCCTTCAGACCTGCATGACACGACCGATGAACTCCTTCACACGGGCATTCGGGTTTCCAAACACTTCCTCCGGCGTACCCTCCTGGCAGACCAGACCTTTTTCCATGAAGATCACGCGATCCGAAAGCTCTTTGGCAAACTGCATCTCGTGTGTAACGATCACCATAGTCATGTGCTCGTCTGCCAGCTGCCGGATGACGCGCAGCACTTCTCCGGTCAGCTCCGGGTCAAGCGCTGAGGTCGGCTCGTCAAAAAATAAAACCTTTGGCTGCAGAGCAAGCGCTCTGGCAATCGATACTCTCTGCTGCTGTCCACCGGAAAGCTGATAGGGATAGGCATCTGCCTTATCCGACAGCCCCAGCTGTTTTAACAGCTTCCATGCACGCTCTTTTGCTTCTTCCTTGGAAACATCATCCACACAAACCGGCGCGTCGATAATATTTTTCATGACAGTATAATGCGGAAACAGATTGAAATTCTGGAACACCAGGCCGAAATTTTTCCGGATTTCCTTTAATTGCTTCTTATTTGCATAGACACATTTTCCGTTTTCTTCCCACGCAGCCTTTTCTCCGAGAAAAGAAAGATCGCCGCCATCCATTTTTTCCAGCATGGTCGCACAGCGCAGCAGTGTCGATTTGCCGGAGCCGGACGGACCGATAACCGATACGACTTCTCCCTTATGGACGGAAAGGGAAATATCCTTTAAGACCTCCAGCTCTCCAAATGTTTTTTTAACATGATTCATTTCCAGATAAATCTGACTCATTGTAACATCGTACCTTTCCTGAATTTCCGTCTGACTGCAGAAATAAAGCTTCGCTCCTCTAACTGTCTCTCTGGCATCCTGCATTATCCGCGGTAATAATTTAACTTCTTTTCCACATGCTCCATAACAACTGCAACGACCAGATTAAAAATGTAATAAAATACTCCTGCTGCCATCAGTGGCATTACAGAAGCCTGTGCCGCTGCAATCTGCTTTGCAATCGTAAACATCTCCGTTACTGTCAGCACAAAGGCCAGGGATGTATCCTTTACCAGCGTGATCATTTCGTTGGTCACTGCCGGAAGCACCCGCTTGATGACCTGGGGTAAAATAATCCGGAAAAACGTCTGAACGCGGCTGTATCCCAATACTTTTGCTGCCTCATACTGCCCGACCGGCATGGACTCGATTCCAGAACGGTATATTTCCGCAAAATACGCCGCGTAGTTTAACACAAATGCAAGAATTACCGCGATCATCCGGTAGCTTTTGGAGATTTTCATTCCAAACACATAATAGGGCGCAAAATAGACCACAATCAGCTGCAGCATCAGCGGCGTTCCCCGCATAATCGAAATATAAAGCTTTGTCAAAAAGCTCAGCACTTTCAGCCTTGCCATCCGCCCAAAGGCCAGCACCATTCCAAGGGGCAGGGAAAATACCAGCGTCAGCACAAAGATCTCCGTCGTGATCAGCATTCCTGTTCCCAGTTCCCGAACCATCGTTCCTAAATCCATTCCCGTTCTTCCTTTTCCATACCGGATTTGATCCGGTTTTCTGTATTCTTATTAGCGCACAAAGGCAGGCCAGAGTTTTCTCCGACCTGCATTCTGTTTTTTATCGTATAGAAAACCTCGTTTCTATACGATAAAAACGCTCCGCGAGGATCGCACTGCGGTGGAATGGAATCCTGTCGTTTATGCGACCCGCCGCAGGCGAAGAATCCTGTAGAGCAGGATTCTATTTTCAGCTTACTTTCCCAGGCATACGCTGTCTACCAGACCGTAGTCTGCATACTTCTCTGCGATTTCCATAAAGGTTCCGTCATCTGCCATTTCCAGCAGCGTCTTTTCTACGGTATCCTTTAATTCGTCGTTGCCTTTCTTAAATCCGATACCGTACTGCTCGGTGGAAAGGTACTCGTCCAGGATCACATAGCCGTCTCCTCTGGAAGCAATCTGATAATTTGCAACACCGATATCCAGTGCCAGCGCATCAATCGCACCTGCCTCCAGATCCATGAAGCCGGTATTGTAATCTGCATACTGCGGCAGGTCTGCAAAGGTATCTGCCAGAGCCTTCTCATCGCCCTGCAGTGCTGCCAGTGCGGAGGAATCCTTCTGTACGCCGACTACCTTACCCGCAAGGTCTTCCTTGGAGGTAATGCCAGAGTCTTCTGCCACAACAAATACCTGGCTGTTATCTACATAAGGAACACTGAAGGTGTACTGATCTTCTCTGCCGTTCATGGTAAAGCCGTTCCAGATACAATCGATCGCGCCGGAATCCAGCTCCATATCCTTTGCATCCCAGTCGATGGGCTGTTTTACCAGTGTCCAGCCAAGTCTGTCGCAAACCTCCTGTGCCAGATCCAGGTCAAAGCCGACATATTCGCCGCTGTCATCTTTATAGCCGTAAGGCGGAAACTCTGCATCGAATCCCACTACAAACTGTCTGCCTGCTTCTGTCTGTGCATCTGCTGTCTCTGTTTGAGCCTCTGCCGTGCTTTCTGTTGTTTCTGCTGCTGTGCTCTCTGCAGCAGGTACTGTACTTTCTGCCGGTGCTTCTGCAGCTGTGCTTCCGCAGCCAACCATTCCAAGCGCCATCACGCCTGCCATAACCATTGCCGATAATTTTTTCATAACTCATTCTCCCGTTCCTTTAGTAATTCATCAATTTACCACGCTAAATTAATGTTGGGACTATCCTAACATAGGAAACGAGCTATGTCAATTGGATTTTTACTTTTTCTATCTTACATTTTCCTACTCTTCTGCCTGTTTTTTTCTTTTCTCTGTTTTTCTTTTTGGCACTTCTGCCCGAATTGTCAACTACCCACGACCTAAAGGTCATGGGCTTGTAACTGCCCAGTCGTACTAACAGCTTACGCCTCCGACCTTTAACCCCAATAGATATCGCTATCTAAAGTGGCGTTACATCGCAGGGTGGTTGACAGCACCCTTTATGGCAGAGTTTACTCAGCCATAACTGTATTAGGTACTTGACTATCTTCAAGATAGTTTATTCCCATACGATACAGATTCATTGCTCCGATACGGTCATCATTAGATTTGTAACCGCAGTTTTTACAAGTAAACAGATGTAACTTCTTGTTACGATTAGCCTTCTCAATATGTCCACATACAGGACAACACTGACTCGTATAACGAGGATTTACCTTAATTACAGTAGACTGGTTCTGTTTAGCTTTGTAAATTAGTTTTTGTTCAAGGTCATAGAAAGACCAAGATACAGAAACATATCTGTCTTTGGTACGAACTCGTTCTGTGGCATTACGGACACCAGACAAATCTTCCAGTACAAAGAGAGTGTGCTTCGGGTTATTTTCAACGAGTGCCTTCGATACTTGATGGTTTACATCCTGCATCCAACGGTTTTCTCGTTGACCAATAGCTTTTATTCTTCGTCTTGAAGATGGAGTCTGACGCATCTGTAATTCTTTGCGAAGTTTAGAATAAGCAGCTCTTTTCTGCTTAATGGTTTTACCACTGACAAATCCAGACTTGTGATGACTGTCATAGGTTGCAACAACGAAGTTAATTCCTCTGTCAATACCTACAACATTACAAATGTCAGAAATATTACTTTCTTCGACATCATAAGTTACTGGTATGTGAAGATAATATTTACCATGTTTGTTTGTGAGCTTAGCTGTACCAAACCTATAGATTGTGTGGTCAAAATATTTAGACATACCTTCAGCGAAATATGGAAGTTTAACACGACCATTCAGCGTATTCACAGAAAAACCGTTTTGCGTTAAAGAATAATCTCTGTTCCAAACTAAATCATACTGAGGTTTCTTGAAGGTTGGTCGTATCCATTTATTTTGATTTTCGAGAATAGTTCTATATCTTGCAATGACCGTTTTCAAAACGGACTGAGCCATTTGCGATTTCAGACCAAATTTTTCTCTTAGAGTAGAATACAAAACTTTATTCAGTGAAAACTGCTTTAAATCATGAGTTTGGAATACATAGTCTGAAACATAATTACAGGCATCACGATAAACAGACATAGTTTCATCAAGCAAAACTTTATCTGCATCAGTAGCGACTATTTGAACTTTTGCTGTTATAGTCATCTGTTCCATAGATGTACTCCCTTCATTGATATTTCACTAGATATAGTATATAATAATAGTTAGTGAATGTCAATAATTATCAGAGGTAGGCTATGGACAATAGATATAATCGTCATAACAGACGAAAATACAGTCTAAAAGTACATATAGTTCTTGTAGCTAAATATCGTAAGAAACTACTAAAAGGTTCTATTGCTGACGATGTTAAGCAAAAGATTTTTGATATAGCCAATACTCGTGGCTACGAAATAATCGCTATGGAAGCAGACAAAGATCACATGCATTTCTTAATAAGTTATGATACGACTGATATGGTTTGCGACATTGTTAAGATTGTAAAACAAGAAACAACATATTACCTATGGCAAAAGTATGGTTCGTTTCTGTCTAAACAGTATTGGAAGAAAAGGATATTTTGGTCAGACGGATACTTTGCTTGCAGTATTGGAGAAGTATCGTCAGCGACTATACAAAAGTATATTGAAAGTCAGGGTTAATGGCGAAAGATTCACAAGGCTCCTCCCACCACCTGAAGGTAGTGGGAGGAGCCTATGGCAAACGAAAGGATTTAATTTATGAAACTACTTTCAAAAAAAGCTTTTTCTCTTTTCGCTTCTTACATTTCCTTATATAATTTATAAAGAATATCAGCTTCTGTAAAAACTCCACTGCCGTCCGAATTTTATGACTCCAGCACTACTTCCCTGTGTGTTGCAGCGGAATCATAAATCGCCTGCATAATCCTGGAGGTAAGCACTGCTGTGTCAATGTGGGACGGCAGCTTTTCCCCGGTACGGATACAGCGCACAAACGAATTGATTTCCGTTTCAAACATATTTCTGGTCTTTGCTTCCGGTACATATTTGACTAATGCTCCGTGTTCTGTCGTGTAAAGGGTGAACTCTCCTCCATACGTCAGCCGAATACCGCCCTTATCACCCATAAAGTCTATAAACTGTTCATTCTCGTCAATGTTCTGCGCCCATGCACCGTGTACGGTAAAGACCGGGCCTTCTGTCCGAACCAGCGCCGTCACAGAATCATCCACATCATAAACACCGTCATACTTCGGAGGACCAGCCCACATATCCCGGTACACATAACCTTCCATATTTTTCCCGAGCTTGCAAAATGTTTCGCCGGACACCGTAAGGGGCTTGGGATCATTTAAACAATACATGACAAGATCGAGATAATGTACACCCCAGTCAATCAAAGAACCACCGCCTGCAATTTCTTTCGTTGTAAACGCACCGCCAAGTCCCGGAATCGAACGAAATGCACGAAAACTCAGATAAACATGATATACCTCGCCCAAACGTCCGTCCTGAATATACTCCCGAATCAAGTTTACCATATCGTTAAACCGGTTCACGACGCCGATATTCAAGGTCATTCCCGTTTCATGCTGTACCTTCTGCATTTCCAACGCTTCCGGATAGGTTCTTGCTGCAGGCTTTTCACAGAGTACATGCTTGCCCGCACGCATCGCGTCGATCGCAATAATTGTATGCATCCGATTGGGCGTACAAACAGAGATTGCTTCCACTTCCGGATCTTCCAATACCCTATGATAATCCTCCACTGCAATGCCGCAGCCATATTTTTCTACTGCTGCCTTTGCGCGCTCCGGAATAATATCGCAGAAATATTTGATCTCTACGTCCTCATTTTTTAAATATGCCGGAATATGTGCACTATTGGCAATTGTTCCGCAGCCGATAATTCCAACCATCACTTTTTTCATTTTCAGTTCCTCCTATTTGCATTTTCAATGAATCAAGGCATCACACAAAAGCTGCTCCAAGCTCCTGCATTCTTGCCCGTACTTCCTGTCCCTTTATTTTTTTGACAGAAACAGCGTTTTGAATCGACATGGCAGCTGCAACGCCAGCTGCTTCTCCTGTACTGTGACAGCAGATCTGGATCCGAACTGCAGATTGCGCAATAAAATCCGAGCTGATACACCGTCCCGCAGTCAACAGATTGTCAAATCCTTTCACCACCAGACATCGGAAGGGAATTTCATACCACGGTTTATTTGTATCTCCATGGGGTCTGTCATCCCGATACAGCTCCTTCATACCATGCACATCTACCGGATAATTTGCCTGGCTGATGGCATCCTCGAACTTTTTTTGTTCCAGCAGGTCCTCGCCGGTCAGCTCATATTCACCCAGAATCCGGCGACTCTCCCGTACACCGACCATAGCAGAAATATTGGAAACATAGGCATTTTCACATCCGGGAAAATATTTTTTATAAAAGTTAAGCTGTCTTAAGATGACCTGCTTTCCCTTCAGATGGATCTGCGTCAATTGTTTTGGATCACAGGCATCCGTATATTCAAAAAATTCCGGATTGTTGAGTGCCACTCCGTCTGTTCTTCCCGGAACATCGAACAGCTGCCAGTAAACCATATCCTCATAAACGAGCTCACCTGCTTCGATCGCCTTTTCAAAAAATGGAGTCAGACCGCTGACCCGCTTATTGGTCACATCTGCATACAGATTCTTTCCATCCTTTCCGGACTGTGCTGTGTTTGGATCCTTTAAGCTGTCAAAGAACTGTCCCAGTTTCTTTTTATCCACACTGCCCAGCAGATAACGTAAAGACATCGGCTGATTGATCTTACTTTCAGGCGCCCCGGCTTCATATTCTGCTCCTGCCAGAACGGATAGAATTCCATCTCCCGTACAATCGATAAATACCTTGCCGCTGATTCTGCGGATTCCGCCCTGACACATCACCGCAATATCGCGAATAGCTCCTCCGTCTGTCGCCACATCGCATAAAACGGCATCCAGCAGAATATCTACCCCATTTTCTGTACACATCTGCTCCAAAACTGCTCCCAGGATCAGCGGATCAAAGCTGTTTTCATTGATTCTGTCCGGCAGATATGCTTCCAGATGCTTCATCATATCCTGATGCAGATAGGAACATCTGGGTTCTTCCTTCATGTGCACACTCATCATTGGCAGCACAAGCCCGTTCACTGCACTGCCTCCAAGTCCTCCCAGTGCTTCCACCAGCAATACAGAGACACCCTCCTTTGCCGCCGCAACTGCTGCAAATACACCTGCTGTTCCACCGCCACAGACTACAACATCCGCCTGAAGATATACCGGAAGTCCTTTGATGTCGATAATTTCTTTCTTGTCCATCCTCCTTTTCTCCTTCTCTCACTCCTTGAATTGTTGTAATTTTACCGACATTTATTCATTCATTGACAAGCCATTTGTAAAACGTGTATAATTTAGTTTATTAAAATAGATATTTTAAACAAAGAGAGGACCTTGATCATGGCACGAGCAACCCATTTTTTTGACCAGTCAGACTCTAACAGATATAAGAAAAAATATCATCTGAGCATGGAGTTTCTGGACAAGGCCCTGAATCTGGGTTTGTTTCAGGTTTTTCAGGTCTGTGACCTGTCCTGCTCCTCTGACTATCAATGTCCTCCTCATCAGCAGATCTGCTTAGAAATCTCTTATATTGTATCCGGTCATGGAATTTACGAACGAAACAATGTTCCGTATGAAGTCACTCCCAATACCGTTTTTTTGGTAAATGATCATGATCTTCATGCTGTCCGTTCCTCTAAGGATGATCCCCTGCGCTACATGTGTCTCGGTTTTTCCTTTTGTAAGGAACATCCTGATTTTGAAAAATATCTTCCACTCTACAATTTTTTTGAACATCTTGAAAATCCCATCGCAGAAGATCACTTCAAGCTATTTGACTGTTTTACCCTTGCTTTAAACGAGATTTCCGCACCTACGCTGTTCTCCATGGAAATGTTGGAATCCTGTATCCTGCAGATCATTGTCCATACCTACCGCGATCTTTCCAATTATCGCGCCAGAAGCTATACGAATACCCTTGAGCTGCACGCATCCAATCCGCTTGCATATGAGATCTGCAATTATATCGATACAAACTTAACCGATATCAAAAAGCTTTCCGATGTCAGTCAGGCACTTGGATACAGCTATGCCTATTTATCCAAAATATTTTCCCAGTCCATGAACCTGTCCATCAAGGATTACTATACACAGCGCCGGTTTGAAACCGCTGCCAAAATGCTCGCTCAAGATTTTACAATTGCAAGGATCAGCCAGGTGTTACATTTTTCTGATGATTCTTCCTTTTGTAAAGCCTTCAAAAAATATTATCATACAACACCAGCCAAATACCGGGAGCTTCTGTCAGGCAGCTCAGACCGGCTCTCCATTTAGCTTCTTTTCCAATATGTTCTTTATACCTCGATCCAGATACCCGGCTGGCGGGAGGCTTTCAGACAGGCTTCCCGGACTGCCGTGATCCTGACCGTCTCCGAATACGTCACAGGAGTGTTTTCATTTTTGTTATCTGTTATTTAGTGGATCAGCTTCTGTAAAAACTCCACTGCCGTCTGAATATCCTTTTCCGGCGTATCTCCCACTTCTCTTTCCACTGTCAAAAAGCCGTGATAGCCGATTTCATCCAGCGCTTTTAAGTATGCTGGAAAGTCCACATTTCCGGTTCCGAGAGGCAACTCTGTAAAGGACGGGCTTGCCAGCATCTCTGCCTCTACCAGCCCATAAACCTCTTCGGGAGCTCTGTAATAGTTGCGTCTGCCGTCCTTTGCATGTGTATGGACGATGTAATCCTTCAGGTTGTATACCGCCTGCACCGGATCGTCCCCCGTCACCATGACAAGATTTGCAGGGTCCATATTGACTGCAACGCCGGTGGAATGCAGACCATCCAGGAACTTTTTCAGAACTGCAGACTCTTCCGGTCCTGTTTCAATTGCAAAATGTGCATCCAGCGAATCTGCGTACTGTGCCAGCTTAAAGCATGCCTCCTGCATGATCTGATAGCGTTCATTCGCCGGATCAGACGGAACAACACCGATATGAGTTGTCACAACGTTGGTTTCCAGCTCCTTTGCAAGGTCTAAAATCCGCTTCGACTCCTCGATCAGCTCCGGATTCTTTGCAGGATCGTGGAAGCCTTTTCCGAGATCGCCGCATAAAGCGGAAATCACGAGTCCGTTGGACTTAACCATGTCCAGGAATTCTTTTCGCTTTGCGCCGACCAAATTGTGGGGAGAAAGCTCTCCATAGGTTGCATAAACCTGAATGCCCTCTGCGCCTAGCTCCTTTGCTTTTTTGATTGCCTCCGGAATTGGAAGCTTAAAAGACTCAAGCATTACGCCGATAGAAAAATCATACATATACCTGTCCCTCCTATACAAACCGGGCAGGTCAGTTTTACCTGCCCGGTGTCGTTGTTTTTACAGCACCACTTCCCGATGCGTCTCTGCGGAATCGTAAATTGCCTGCATGATCTGCGAGGTCAGCACAGCTGTGTCGATATGCGACGGCAGCTTCTCGCCGGTGCGCACGCAGCGGACAAACGAATTGATCTCTGTCTCAAACATGTTTTTCGTCTGTAATTCGGGCGTATATTTTACCAACGCGCCATGCTCTACGGTATACAGGGTAAAGTCGCCGCCGTACTGTAAGCGGATGCCTCCCTTATCGCCCATAAAGTCAATATATTTGTCGTCCTCATCGATATTCTGTGCCCATGCGCCGGTTACGGTAAAGACCGGTCCTTCCGTACGGATCAGCGCCGTCACAGAATCGTCCACATCGTAAACGCCATCATACTGGGGAGGGCCTGCCCACATATCCCGGTATACATAACCTTCCATGTCCTTGCCAAGCTTGCAAAACGTCTCGCCGGATACGGTCAGCGGTTTAGGATCGTTTAAACAATACATCACAAGGTCAAGGTAATGTACTCCCCAGTCGATCAGGGAGCCGCCGCCTGCGATTTCCTTTGTCGTAAATGCGCCGCCCAATCCCGGAATGGAACGGAATGCCCGGAAGCTGATATAAACATGATAAATTTCTCCCAGACGGCCCTCCTGAATATAATTACGGATCAGATTCACCATGTCATTAAAACGGTTTACAACACCGATATTTAACGTCATTCCCGTTTCATGCTGCACCTTCTGCATTTCCAGTGCTTCCGCATAGGTTCTTGCAGCCGGTTTTTCGCACAACACATGCTTGCCTGCGCGCATTGCGTCGATTGCGATCGTCGCATGCATCTTGTTTGGCGTGCAGACGGACACCGCTTCTACCTCCGGGTCAGTCAGTACGTCATGATAATCTTCCACTGCGATTCCGCAGCCGTACTTCTCTACCGCCTCTTTTGCGCGCTCCGGGATAATATCGCAGAAATATTTGATTTCCACATCTTCATTTTTCATATAAGCCGGGATATGTGCGCCGTTCGCGATCGTTCCGCAGCCAATAATGCCTACTGTTACTTTTTTCATATTCATTTCCCCTTCTTTTGATGTTGATGGCAGTCTCAAAAGCCGCCTGTCAACATGATTTCCCCTGTATTATTTCATTTTTCCTACTACTTCGATCATATGCTGCAGGTTTTGTGTTCCGATCTCAACGCCCTCCAGAACGGGCTCCATTCCTTCAAACTCCAGAGAAACATAGCCGTCGTAGCCGGATTTGCGGATCGCAGAAAGGATCTGGAACGTCGGTACATTTCCATGTCCAAAAATCGTGCCGCGCCAGTAATTGCCGCCTCTGGAAAGGTTATAGCCTCTGCCCGGGTCAAAATTCATGCCGGAGCGCACCAGCATATCCTTCGCGTGAACGTGCACGATATAGTCCGAAAGTGCCGATACTGCCGTCGCACAGTCCTCGTCCACTACAGTAAAATTTCCCATATCGCACAGAAATCCGTAATTAGGATGATCAACCGCCGCAAACAGCTCGAGCATTCTCGCACTGTCCTGTAACAGATAGCCGTGGTTTTCGCTGCAGGTCTTCACACCGCGCTCCCTGGCATATTCTGCTGCCTGACGCACAAACGGTGCAACCGCTTCGATGACCTTTTTGTAGCTTTTGATCCCCGTATAGCCCTCGTAATAGCCCCATGCGACGTCATGGCGCAGCAGCGGGATCTTGCATTCTGCCGCAATGTCGATATGCCTGCAGAGCCGTTCCAGCTCCTTTTCCGGCTCCTTCACAAAAAAATTCGCTCCCGTCGTGTAGATTGGAACCTCCAGTCCCTGCTCCTTTGCATGCGCACACAATGCCTTCGCATACTCCATAGGTGTGCTGCCGTCCGGTGTTTCGTCATTCAACACCAGCTCTACCCCCTGGCAGCCATATTCCTTTGTCTTGTCGATGGCATTAAAGCGTGTAAATTCCCCGTCCTGATACAGCCTTTCAAAGCTGTAAGTACTGATACAACTCTTCATGTCCCTCTCCTTTTCGGTTGTTGTGTGAAATGCCTTCCATTACCAATATATCAGATTCGGGAGTGGGCGCAAGGAATATTTTTCACAAAAAAATTGTCCGTTTTTTACCAAAAACGGACAATTCTCTCTTTCTTCTCAGCCCTTCAAGCCTCTGGACTGACGATCCATATCTTCTACTACAATGTCATAGATCTCGCCGAGGGACGCGCAGTATTCCAGCACTTTCCAGGGCTCATTGGTATGGAAATGGATTTTGATCAGCTCATCGTCGCCGACCGCCAGCAGGCAGTCTCCCTTGAAATGCTCAGTGAAATATTCGCTGATCTCATCCTCATCCAGATTTTCTCCTTCTATCAGGAGCTGTGTATCATATTTAAATTCCAGCATGATTGCTACCATCCTTTCTGTTGCTTGCTCTATCTTACCACAGTTCGTGCTGTCTGACTACTAAAACCTCGCATCGGGCAGGAAAATCCATTTTAAAAAGCCTTTCTTTGCATTATCATGGATTATATTATCAAACCGATATGCGTATTCGTGAGGTACCCCCTTTCAGCAGAACCATAAAATGATCCTGCTGTCAGGAATCCCATGCCTCCGGAAAGGGCACTTACATGAACCAACCAAACATCCTGATCCTTCATCTCGACGAGCTGCGTCAGGACTGTCTGGGCTGTTACGGCAACCCGGATATCCAGACACCCAACATCGACGCTCTGGCCGCAGACGGCGTAACCTATCAGAATCATTATACGGTTTATCCGGTCTGTACCCCATCCCGCTATTCGTTATTCAGCAGTCTGTATGTGCACCAACATGCTGCATGGGACAACCATTGTACATTGCCCTCCGGCTATCCGACTTTTCCAAAGCTCCTGCGTGAAAACGGATACCAAACCACCGCAGTCGGAAAAATGCACATGACTCCCTCTTATCTGGACATCGGATTTTCCGATCTTGAGCTGGCAGAGCAAAACGGCTGCGGACGCTTCGAGGACGATTATCATCATTTCCTGATGGAGCACAATAAAATCGACCGTTTTGATCTGCACTACGAATCCGGTCTATTCCATCTTCCGCCAGTGAATCACAGATTCGACGACTGCCAATGCTGTCAGTCTGACCTCGATCTTCCGTTTTATTCCAGCGAATGGATCACACAGCGTGCCCTTGATCGCCTTGATCAGCAAAATTGCGATCAGCCCTTCTGTATGATGGTCGGCTACATCAGCCCGCACCACCCCTTTGATCCGCCTGCACCCTACAGTACGATGTACGATCCGAACTTCCTGCATCTGCTGCCTGGCTATACCGATCAGCCGCTCCCCTTCGATTCCAATTTCGGCGGTTCTCCGATCCACCCCGATAACATAGATGAGAAGGATATCCGGGCAATGATGGCTTCCTATTACGGTATGATTTCCGAAATCGACAACGGAATTGGTGCCATCCTGCAAAAGCTGAAGGATAAAGGGCTTTATGACAATACCATGATCGTTTTTACCAGTGATCACGGAGACTACATGAGCTATCATCATATGATGTTAAAAGGCCGGCATCTCTACGATCCGCTTATCAAAATTCCCCTGATTGTCAAATATCCCGGACAGCAGGCCGCCGGACAGACGGATTCCTTCCTCTCTGAAAATATCGACGTAGCGCCGACTGTCCTTGAACTCTGCGGGCAGCCAATCCCTCCTACCATGCAGGGACATTCTCTGCTTGGAAACGACCACAGACAGTTTGCTTTTTCCGAGCTGCAGTTTGGCAGCCAGACGAATTCGAAGATCGGCTACATGCTCCGTTCGGATTCCTACAAGCTTCTGGTCTACGGCAGTATGCAGGACTGTGTCTTTTATGACCTGAAAAAAGATCCTTTCGAACTGCATGATGTCTCCAAAGAGCCGGATTATCAGGAAACACTGCACCGCTATCAGACTGCACTTTCCGATTTTGTCCTGTTCCATGCACTCGGAAAAGTACATCTCGACACAAAAGCGCCGCAGCAGCGGAATCAGGAAGTTTTAAACAGACAAGCGGAAGAGTTAAAAGCATTTATCCGTTCGCAGTGGTGATGCAAGTTCTGACTCGCGCCTTAAGCTATGCCGTCGCAGAACCGATTCGCAATCGTTTTGTGAAGCTGCACTAAGTCAAAATGAGCCATCCGAAACCGTTCAATCCGTTTCGGATGGCTCATTATTCATGACAATAAAATGCTCGCAGAGCGTGCATCTATTGTTTTTTCTTTAAACTGCTGCCATTACATATTTGTCTGTACAACCTTCGGACGATATCCCTCTTTTTCCAGTGCAGAAATGATTTCCTGCTTATGCTCTGTACCAAAGCTCTCCATCGTAATGCGCAGCTCCACTGCAGCACTTCTGTTGATGGAAACAAACTGGTTGTGGGACAGCTTGATAACATTGCCGTGCTCTTTTGCAACAACAGCAGCTACCTTGCTCAGTTCGCCCGGCTTGTCCGGAAGCAGAACGGAAACCGTGAAGATACGGTCTCTTAAAATCAGACCCTGTTGTACGACAGAGGACATGGTGATCACGTCCATGTTGCCGCCGCTTAAGATCGAAACGACCTTCTTGCCTTTCAGGTCGAGGTGCTTTAACGCTGCAACGGTCAGCAGACCGGAGTTTTCCACGATCAGCTTATGATTTTCAACCATATCCAGAAATGCACCCACAAGCTCTGCATCCTCTACTGTAATGATATCGTCAAGATTCTTCTGGATATACGGGAAAATTTTCGTGCCGGGCGTCTTTACTGCGGTGCCGTCTGCAATCGTGTTGACAGAAGGAAGCGTCGTCACCTTGCCGTTTTTGATGGATTCCTGCATACAGTTTGCGTTTGCAGGCTCTACGCCGATCACCTTGATCTTCGGATTTAGCAGCTTCGCCAGCGTGGAAACGCCGGTTGCCAGTCCGCCGCCGCCGATGGGAACGAGGATATAATCCACAAGGGGAAGCTCTTTGACAATTTCCATCGCAATGGTTCCCTGACCCGTTGCAACAGTAAGGTCATCGAAGGGATGTACGAAGGTATATCCATGCTCTTCCGCCAGCTCGTAAGCCTTTGCGCATGCTTCATCATATACATCTCCGTAAAGTACAACTTCTGCGCCGTATCCTTTGGTACGGTTTACCTTGATCAGAGGCGTGATTGTCGGCATTACAATTGTAGCTTTCGCGCCATAACACTTTGCAGCATAAGCAACGCCCTGCGCATGGTTGCCCGCAGAGGCGGTGATAACGCCTTTTGCACGCTCTTCCTCGGTCAGAGTGCTCATCTTATAATAAGCGCCTCTTACCTTGTATGCACCGGTGAACTGCAGGTTTTCCGGCTTAAAAAATACCTTTGCACCGGTCTGCTGGCTGAAATAATCACTGTATACAAGTTTTGTCTCCAGCGTTACTCTGCGCACTACTTCGGAAGCCTCTTCAAATTTTTCCAATGTCAGCATCTTTTCTTCTTCCATTTTAGTAAACCTCATCCTTCTCTGTATCAAACAGTGCATTCACAAACTGATCCGGATCAAACTTCTGCAGATCCTCGATTTTCTCCCCGACACCGATATATTTTACCGGTACGTGCAGTTCTGACTGAATTGCTACCGCAATACCGCCCTTGGCGGTTCCATCCATTTTGGTCAGGATAATACCGGTCAGATCCATAACCTGCGCAAATTCCCGCGCCTGTACCAGCGCGTTCTGTCCGGTCGTGCCGTCCAGTACGACCAGATTTTCCCGATGGACACCAGGAAATTCCCGGTCGATAATCCGGTTCATCTTGCGCAGTTCTTCCATCAGGTTTTTCTTATTGTGGAGACGTCCCGCCGTATCGCATAAAAGAACGTCCACATGACGTGCTTTTGCCGCATTGACCGCGTCGTAAATAACGCTCGCCGGATCAGAGCCCTCTACGCCGCCGATCATATCGACACCTGCGCGGTTCGCCCATTCCTCCAGCTGATCGCCAGCTGCCGCACGGAACGTATCCGCCGCCGCGATTAAGACCTTGCGTCCCTGCTTCTTTAACTTGGAAGCGAGTTTTCCAATCGAAGTCGTCTTGCCGACACCGTTTACGCCGATCACCATGACGACGGACTGCTCTTTTTCAAAATCATAAGCTGTCTTGCCGACATGCATCTGCTCCCGGATGCTGTCGATTAAGATCTCCCGGCAGTCCTGCGGATCACAGATTCCCTGGTCATTGACCTGTTCTTTTAATCGGTCCAGAATCTCTTCTGTCGCCCGACCGCCCAGGTCGCCCATAATCATCGTCTCTTCCAGCTCTTCATAAAATTCGTCGTCAATAACGGAATATCCGGAAAAAACGGAGTCAAATCCTTTGACAATATTGTTGCGGGTCTTGGTCAATCCCTCCCGCAGTCTGGCAAAAAAGCTTTTCTTTTCTTCTGCCATCCGCTTACCTCCTTTTTATCCTGATTACCATCAGGTCAGATCTTTATCTATCAGGTTGACGCTTACAAGCGTCGATACGCCTTTTTCCTGCATCGTGATTCCGTAAAGCCGGTCCGCCGCTTCCATCGTGCCGCGTCTGTGGGTAATGACGATAAACTGTGTATGGGCGGTCAGCTTGTGCAGGTAGTTGGCAAATCTTCCGACGTTGCTGTCGTCCAATGCCGCCTCGATTTCGTCCAGCAGACAGAACGGTGACGGTTTTAAGTTCTGGATGGCAAATAATAGCGCAATTGCCGTCAGCGCCTTTTCCCCACCGGAAAGCTGCATCATGTTCTGCAGCTTCTTGCCGGGCGGCTGTGCGATAATCCGGATGCCTGCTTCCAGAATATCCTCGTCCTCCATCAGCTCCAGCGTACCCTTGCCGCCGCCGAAAAGCTCTTTAAATACCTTGTCGAACTCCTTGCTGATCTCTGCAAACTTCTCCTTAAACTGCCTTCGCATCGCCTCATCCAGCTCGACGATGATGCGTTCCAGCGTTTTCTCCGCTTCCACCAGATCGTCGTGCTGTGCCTTCAAAAACGTGTAACGCTCCATCAGATTTTTATAATCTTCGATGGCGTTAACATTGACATCGCCCAGTCTGCGGATCGCTTCCTTGATCGTCTGCGTCTGTTTTTTCATCTCAGCGAGGTCGTTCATCGTCTCATCCCGAAGCTGCGCTGCATCCCGGAGGGTCAGTTCATACTCATTCCACATGTAGTTGACCTGATTCTCCATGGACTCCTCCAGCTTTTCCTTCTGGGCATTTAAGCGGTAAACCTCTTTGTCCAGCGCGCTCATCCGTGCGGACAGCTCTTCGCGCTCCGTAAAAAAGCCTTTCTGCCGCTCTGTGAGTTCTTCCCGCTTTTTGCTGTCTGCATTCAGCTTATCCTGCGTATCCGACTGCGTCGTTTTGGAGGATTCGATGGTCTCCTGCAGCTTTTTGATGCTTTCTTCTTTCCCGGCGGCGTCTGCCACGCCGTCTGTCAGGCTCTTTTTGACCTCTTCCAGCTCGCCCTCATACCGTGCGATTTCTCCGGCGATACGGTCTTCGTTTGCCTGATAAAATCCGAACTGCTGCCGGATTTTTTCTACATCCAGTTCTTTTTCATTCAATACAGCGGTCTGCGCAGCTTCCTGCCTGCGGGCCTCTTCCAGATCCTTCGTAAAGCCCTCGATCTGTTCGTTTTTCTCGCCCTCCAGAGCCTCGGAACGTTCCAGCTCCTGCTTTGTCTCTTCCTTTTCTTTTCGGATCTGCAGCACCTGGGTTTCGATCTCGATCTCTTCTTTTTTAAGGTCTTCGACGCCTGCTTTCGTCTGATCCTTTTTCTCCTGCGCCGCTTCTATATTCAGGCGGGCAGTATTCTGGCGAATAAAAGCGTTTTGCAGCGCAGCGCGGCTCTTTTCCAGCTCTGTCCTGCATTCATTCCGGTCTTTTTTGAGGTCTTCGATCGAAACGAGCAGCTCATCTACCGCTTTGGCATGCGCCTTTACCTTCCATTCCAGCTCTTCTATCTCGCGCCTGCGTCCCAGAAGGTTGCTGCTGTTTTTAAACGCGCCGCCGCTGATCGAACCACCAGGGGATAAGGATTCGCCCTCCAGCGTCACAATCCGCAGTGAGTACTTGAATTTCCGGGCAAGCTGCGTTGCATGATCGACGTGATCGACGACTACGATTCTGCCGAGCAGCGATTTTGCGACATCGCTGTATTTTTCATCCGTATGTACCAGAGTATGCGCAAGTCCTAAAACCCCAGGCTCCTTTAAGGCTTCTTTCTGCCGAAATTCCTGTGCGTTTTTGATGCTGTTTAACGGCAAAAACGTCGCGCGTCCGCTTTTGGTCTGCTTTAAAAACGAAATCATCCCTTTGGCGGTCTCTTCGTTATCCGTTACGATATTCTGGATGCTGCCGCCAAGAGCCGTCTCAATCGCAGTTTCATATTTTTTCTCTACTTTAATGATGTCCGCGACAACACCGATGATGCCGGGATTTTTATCTTTCTGCTCCATGACGCGGCGGATGCTGCCACCGTAGCCCTCATAGCGCTCCGTCAGGTTGCTGACCGCTTCCAGTCTTGTTTTATCCTGATGATACTGCACCTGTGCATCCCGCAACGCCTGATCCATTTTGGCGATCGTCTCCCGAAATTCGTTTAACTTCGCCTCCATCACCGTCTGAGCTTCCTTCCTCGACGCGATTTCCTGCGTCACTGTGTTAAAGGCTTCTTCCAGACTTTTGATACTCTCTTCCTGCTGTACCTCGTCGGACTTGACGCGCAGCAGGCGGGAATTCAACTCTGCCCTCCGAATCTGCGCCTGTTCCAGCATCGTATCCTGGCGTCCCATCTTCGTCTTGATCGCCGCACGATCATTCAGCGCATCGATAATCGCGTTTTTGGCATCTTCGATCGACTGGTTTAAACCTGCGACCCGGCTCTGGATGATTTCCAGTTCTGCTGCAGCGCCGTTGCGCTCTTCCTGCAGCTTTTCGAGCCGTTTTTGAATCTCGTTTCGCTGCTGCAGCAGCTTTTCTTTGTCGGCGTTTCGTGCGTCAATCTCCTTGCGCAGTGTCTCTTTTCTGCTCTGCAAATGTGCTTCATTGCCCCGGATGGAACGGATTTTTTCCTGCAGGACGGCAATTTCACCCTCCAGCTTTCCGCGCAGGACGGACGTATCTGTCAGCTGTGCCCGCGCCTGCTCCATCTGTCGTTCCAGCGCCTCGATCTGCGTTGCAATCCGGTCATATTCTTCCTTAATGCCCTCATATCGGGTCGTCGTATCTTTGAAATCTCCGTCCGCAATCCGGTATTTTTCTTCCGTATCGGAAAGCTGTGCCCGCGTTTTTTCACTTTCCAGCAAAAATACGTTAACGTCCAGCGCTTTCAACGTTTCCCGGTGTTTTAAATAAACCCTTGCCTTTTCCGCCTGTTTGCCCAACGGTTCGACCTGTTTTTCCAGCTCGGACAAAATATCGTTGACACGCACGAGGTTCTGCTGCTCGGATTCCAGTTTTTTTACGGATGCGTCCTTGCGGCGCTTGTATTTTACGATTCCTGCAGCTTCATCGAACAGCTCGCGGCGCTCTTCCGGGCGCCCGCTCAAGATCTTGTCGATCTGACCCTGTCCGATGATCGAATAGCCTTCTTTCCCGATACCGGTGTCGTAAAACAGCTCGTTGACGTCTTTTAAACGACACGGTGTCCCGTTGATCAGATATTCGCTTTCGCCGGAACGGTACAGACGTCTCGCCACCGTCACTTCATCATAGTCAATTGCCAGCTGATGGTCACTGTTGTCCAGCGTAATCGCTACATAGGCATAGCCCAGCGGTTTTCTCAATTCGGTACCGGAAAAAATAACGTCCTGCATCGTTGCGCCGCGCAGCTGCTTGATTCGCTGCTCGCCCAGCACCCAGCGCACGGCGTCTGCAACATTACTCTTTCCGCTGCCGTTTGGTCCGACAATACCGGTGATTCCGTTGTGGAACTGAAACAGGATTTTATTGGCAAAGGATTTAAACCCGTGTACTTCTATACTCTTTAAATACATATATCATAGGCTCCTTAGCACTTCCGAAGCTTCAGGATCGCTTCATAAGCCGCCTGCTGCTCCGCCGCCTTTTTGGTACGGCCATGTCCGCTGCCGATCACTTCCCCGTTTCTGACTGCATCCACCCAGAACGATTTGTTGTGATCCGGTCCTTCTTCTCCTTTGAGTTCGTAAGAAAACTCTCCATCGCCTTCTGCCTGCAGAATTTCCTGCAGCACCGTCTTGCTGTCATAGAACAGAATTTTATTTTCCAGATCGGATAAAATGAATCGGTGGATAAAATCATGTGCCGCGTCAAAACCGCCGTCCAAATACAGTGCGCCGATCACTGCCTCCATCACGTCCGAGGTAATCGAATCGCGGTTGCGTCCACCGGTCGCCTCCTCGCCTTTTCCAAGCAACATGTAGCGTCCCAGCTCGATATCCCGTGCGCAGTACGCAAGCGCTGGCTCACAGACCATCGAGGAACGCAGCTTCGTAAGCTTTCCTTCCGGCATCTGCGGATTCTCATGGAAAAGAAAATCGCTGGAAATCAGCTCCAGCACAGCATCTCCCAAAAACTCCAGCCGCTCATAGTCCTTTAATTTGTTGATTCTCTGTTCATTGGCAAAAGAGCTGTGAGTAAGAGCCTGTTTTAACAGACTCTTATCCCGGAACTGATATCCAATCTTTTTTTCCAGCTCACCTATCGTATATTCCTCAGTCATATTGTTCACTCGTTCCTTGTCTTTCTGATCAGCTCTACCGCTTCTCCGACGGTTTTGATCTTTTCTGCCTCTTCTTCTGGTATTGCAATTTCAAACGTCTCTTCAATTTCCTGAATGACCTGGTAAAGATCCAGGGAATCCGCACACAGATCGTCGATAAAATTCGTCTCCTCCGTCAGTTCCCGCGGATCTACGCTCAAAATCTCTGCCACGATCTGTTTCAGCTTTTCAAACTCCATACCCCTTATCCTTCTTCCTTTGCAGCTGCAATGCTGGCTGTAATTTTCCCAACAACATCCTGCTCCTGGAACGTGATGCACTGCAGAATCGTATTTTTAATTTCTACTGATTTGGAGCTTCCGTGGGTCTTTACAACAAGTCCCTTCAAGCCAAGCAGCGGCGCGCCGCCATACTCTTCCAGATCAAATGCCTTTAGGGTCTGCTTCAGTGCAGGTTTTACCAAAAGTGCGCCAATCTTTGAACGCAGGTTTGTCATCATGCCGCCCTTTACTTTTTTGATCAGGGTTGCGCCGACACCCTCGTATAATTTCAGGATTACATTACCAACAAACGCTTCACACACAACGACGTCTGCCTTTCCTGCCGGGATATCACGTGCTTCGATACTTCCGATAAAATTGATATCTTTGCATTCTTTCAGCATCGGATAGGTTTCTTTTACCAGCGCATTGCCTTTTTCTTCTTCCACACCGATATTGACGATGGCAACTGTCGGGTTCTTTACTCCCATGACGTTTTCCATGTAGATCGACCCCATTCTTGCAAACTGCACCAGCTGGGAAGGTCTTGCATCCACGTTTGCGCCACAGTCGATCAGCAAAGAACAGCCATTTTCTGTCGGGATAAGCGGAGCCAGAGGCGGACGCTCCACGCCCTTTGCCCTGCCGACTAACACCTGTCCGCCAACTAAAACCGCGCCGGTGCTTCCCGCAGATACAAACGCGTCGCATTCGCCGTTTTTCACCAGACCTAAACCTTTTACAATGGAGGAATCCTTTTTGCCGCGGATCGCATTGACCGGAGGCTCGCCCGTCTCGATCACTTCGGAAGCGTGTACGACTTCAATCCGCTCTGCCGGATAGGAATAGACTGCGAGTTCCTTTTTCACAACGTCCTCCTGTCCTACCAGAAAAACCTTCACACGTTCATCTGCATGAACTGCCTCTACAACACCTTTTATAATCTCTGTCGGCGCGTTGTCCCCGCCCATCGCGTCCACAGCAACTCTGACCAGCTCTGCCATCTTAAAGCACCTGCCCTTTCTTGTTTTTGTTACAGTTCGTTCGTGCCTTTTTACAAATGGCGTGGGCGAACTATAGCATCTTTTACTATACTAAAATACCGTAGAAAAGTCAATTTTCCTGACGGTTTCGGGCAAAAAAATGAGGCTCCCGAAAAATTCCGGAAGCCCTTTTGTTTGCTCGTCTGTTATTCATAACAATAAAACACTCGCAGATTGTGTATTCTATTGTTCATGACAATAGAATCTCACAGAGTGTGATTCTATTGTTTAAGCCTCAACCTTAACGATTTCGCGCTTGTTGTAAGAACCGCAGGCCTTGCAGACTCTGTGAGGCATCATCAGTGCGCCGCATTTGCTGCACTTCACCAGAGTGGGTGCGCTCATTTTCCAATTTGCCCGTCTCTTATCTCTTCTGGACTTGGAAGACTTATTCTTAGGACAGATAGACATCGTTACACCTCCTTATTCGCGTTAAAGACATCCATGATTGCCGCCATCCTCGGATCGGGAACAAAAGTATCGCAGCCGCATGCTCCCGTGTTCAAATCCTTCCCGCAGACAGGACACAGTCCCTTGCAGTCTGGTCTGCACAACACCTTCATAGGCCAGCTTGTCGTAATCTCATTATCGATCAGACTATCTATATTCAGCGAGTAACCTTCCATAAAAGCTTCCTGCTCTTCCAAAGCATCCTGATCAGCACGGTCAGGTGCCACCAGCTTCTGTACGATGGAAAGATCAAACGGAACTTCTACTTCTTCCAGGCATCTGTCACAGGGAATTCCTGCCACAAACTGCAGCTTTGCTTCCACAAGTGCTTCGCCCTGCGCGGTATTCGTCAGCTTCAGCAAAAGCTTACTGCTGCTCTTTACCGGATAAGAGCTTCCATCATGTGTAATCTCTGCAGTCTCCCACGCAAACTCCTGCGTAAGAACTTTGCCTTCGGATGTAAAAACATCTGTCACATTCACTAACATAGCATACTCCTAACGACATGGCAAAATCCAAACGGACTTCGTCCATACTCATACGATTATACAGACGCCTTTTGCCTTTGTCAAGATAATTTTCACTAATTCTTTCCGCTTACTTTTTTACGATTCCGTGTTCCATCAAGAAATTCTCCCAGACCTGATAATATTTCGCTTTCAGGTGAATCTGGTCGAATGTCCAATCTGCGTATAAATTGCCGTTTTCATCGCAGACCGCTTCGTTGACGTCAATATAAAAAATATCCTTTCCGTTTGCGAGTGTTTCGATTTCCACATTGCGGATATTGATGTTTGTATTATTAAATACTGGATCGGAAGCGTTTTTCTGCCCCGCCACGCGCATGATTCCCTGCACGAAAATAATCGCATCCGGCTGCAGCTCCCGAATCTTATATACCGCCCTCGCATAGGCTTCAAAAAATGATTCCGCCGTTCCCGTGCCCATCTCGTTGATGCCGATCATCAGATAGACTTTTTTGAACTTGTGTCTGGAAAGCGCCTGTTCCAGCGTCAGCTTTTCATCGCCTTCCCGGATAAAATCCTTCGGTTTTTCAAATAAATTATAGACCGTCAGCGATGTCTTGCTGTAAAAGGTCGCCACATCCGCCAGATCGCTGTACTCGTAGAGTCCCTGTGTCCGGGAATCTCCGATAAACACGGCGTCCGCAAAATACTCCTTGTCCACATGGGTAAATTCGAGCGGCTCCTCCTCTGCTTCCTGCGTCTCTTCTGCCGCCTTGCCTGGCACAGCATTTCCGCTTACGCCTGCCTCATTTTCGTCTCCGGTTCCGTTTTTATGATCTGCATCCCGGTCAGCATTCGCCATCTGTCCGGCTTTTTCTCCCCCGTTTCCTTCATTCGCCTGCCCGCCGGTTTCCTCCGTTATTCTGTCTTTTTGCACATCTGCAGCATCCATCGCCGCCGTCTGTACGCTCCTGTCACTCCACGGATAAACGCCCTGTTTTAAATCTATAAAAACAGACGCCAACGCAGGCTGCTTCCAGCTCGCCGGATTTTCTATTTCGCCGGATTTTACCCCATTGGCAACCCCGGCTCCCTCTATCACCAGTCCGCTGACGATCACTGCGGCCAACAGTGGACATTTTTTCCAAAAGCTCATATTTTCTCCATTCTGCAGGTGCTGCCGCGCCAATGAACCCGCACACAATCCTATCTTTTTTAAAAGTTCGCATACATGAACGGGTTGTTCGCCGCATTCGCCATCCGATATACGCTATACCAGAAAATAACAAACAGTGCAGCGACTACTATCACATTTTTCCTGTGTTTTTCACACCACCGGTAAACCTGCGGGATGCAAAGCAAAATGCCGCCGACAAGCTCCGGAATAAACAGTGTCAGTTCTTTTGCGAAATCCCCGGGATTGACCGCGCTGCCCACGCCAAAGAACGGGAACAGCCGTGCGAAATAAACGCCGATTTCCGGCAGGGTCGGAATTGCAAACACCATCCAGGTCAGTGGAATCACGAACAGTACATATACATGGGATAAAATTTTGCTCTTTTTCAGCCATTTTCCGATCCACAGCTTTTCTATCACGACCAGTAATCCCAAAATCATCCCCCACAGGATAAAATGCAGTCCGCCGCCATGCCAGAAGCCGGTCACCGCCCATACGAGCAATAGGTTGAATACCGTGCGCAGCGTTCCCTTCCGGTTGCCTCCCAGCGGGATATAGAGATAGTCCCGAAACCACGAGCCGAGCGTCATGTGCCAGCGACGGTAAAATTCGCTGACAGAGCGGGACGAATACGGCTGGTCAAAGTTTCTGATCGCCGGAAGCCCGATCATCCTGCCGATTCCGACTGCAATCAGGGAATACCCCGCGAAATCAAAATAGAGCTCCATCGAATAGGCTGCCGCGCCCAGCCATGCAAGCGGCGTCGAAATGCTTTCAAAGCCGATCGTCTGGATATCGTTCCACAAAAAGCCCAGCCGATCCGCCAGCAGCACCTTCATGCCCAGTCCGGCAATGATATATTTCAGCCCGTCTTCTGCCCTTGCCGCCTTCCAGACACCGAACTGCTGCGCCTGTTCCATCTCGCCATATCGCATAATCGGTCCCGAAACGATCTGCGGGAAACAACACAAATATGCGCCAAACCGGAGAAATGAACGCTCCGCGTGCCCGCTTCTGTACACATCAATCAAATAGGAAATGCTTTTAAACGTATAAAAACTAATTCCCACCGGAAGCAGCATATTTTCCTCGAACACATTGGAAAGCTTGAAAAAGATCAGAAGCGACGCGTTGCACAAAACGCTGACAGCCAGCCAGAATTTGCGCTTCTTGACAGTTTGGGGGCTGGCCGTGTTTCTATAGGGCTCCTCTTTCCTCTGATCTACGGTTTCCTCGAAAATCTGCAGTTCGCTCCAGTTTATGGTTTTCCTGCGAAGCCCCCTCACACCCGGATGCTCCTTTTTTCTATAAAGCCCCGACATTCTTTTGCCGTCTGCATCCGGCTCCGTCGCCAAACCGTACCCGAACAGCCAGTTGACAACCGACATTCCGAGCAAAATCAGCACATGCGCAGGATCCCCGAGGGCATACAAAATCAAGCTAAACGCAAACAGCACAAACATCCGAAACCGCTTCGGAACCGCATAAAAAAGGATCAGGAAAAGCGGCAGATATCGAAACAGAAATTCCAGACTGCTGAATACTAAGGTATGCAAACTTTCTAAATTTCCGATTTCAATTCCTGACATTTTTCCTGATCCCGTCCTTTATTTTCTGACTGGACGCCTTATTTGCCCTTTACAATCGCAAGGGTATGTCTGGCAATCTCCAGTTCTTCATTTGTCGGAATCACAAGCACTTTGGTCTTTGCAGATGGCGTCGAAACGATTCTCTCCTTGCCGCGGATATTGTTGGCTTCCTTATCCAGCTCTACGCCAAGATATTCCAGATATGGACTGCAGATCAGCTCACGGATAACCGGACTGTTTTCACCGATTCCCGCTGTAAAGCAGATCGCATCTGCACCGTTTAATTCTGCCGCATATGCGCCGATATATTTTGCAACCCGAAGGACAAACGCTTTGATCGCCCTTGTCGCCGCCGGATTATTTCCTTCCAGATAAGCGTCTTCCAGATCTCTGAAATCAGAGGAAAAACCATCTGAAAGTCCAAGCACACCAGATTCCTTGTTCAAAATTCTCACTACTTCGTGGATGTTCTTACCATCCTTACCTGCCATCATTTCCAGTACACCCGGATCTACATCACCGCTTCTGGTTCCCATAATCAGACCTTCCAGCGGAGTCAGCCCCATGGAGGTATCCACACATCTGCCGTCCTTGATTGCAGATACGGACGCACCATTTCCGAGGTGACAGATAATCAGTTTTAACGATTCATACGGCTTGCCCAGGATATCCGCCGCACGTCTGGAAACGTACTGGTGGCTCGTGCCGTGGAAACCGTATCTTCTGATCCCAAACTGTTTGTAATAACGGTAAGGAATCGCATATAAATAAGCCTCTTCATCCATCGTCTGATGAAAGGCAGTATCAAATACCGCTACCTGGGGAACGCCCGGCAGCTGTAACTCACAGTCTTCAATTCCCTGCAGGTTCGCCGGATTATGAAGAGGCGCCAGTACGGTACATTCCATAATCGCTTCTTTTACCTGCGGTGTGATCAGGGTTGCTTCTGAAAAATGCTCGCCACCGTGTACAACACGATGTCCGACTGCACCGATCTCAGACAGTTCTTTTACCGCGCCGTCTTCCGGATTGGTCAGTGTCTGCAGCATCAGACGGACAGCATCCTTATGATCTGCCATCGGAGCGTCCCATTTACGCTTTTCATGACCGGTCAGTGTGTAGCTGATCCTGCTGCCAGCGATACCAATTCTCTCACATAATCCTTTCGCTGTCAATTCTTCTGTTTCCGAATCAATTAACTGGAATTTCAGCGAAGAACTTCCGCAATTTATGACAAGAATTTTCATTTTTGTATACCCCCGTTCGTGTTATTTGAATCTCACCTCTCCATAATAACAAAAACCATCCCGATTTACAACTAAAATCGAGACGGCTTGCACAATTTTATTCTCAGCAGGCTGTTAGACTCACAGGCTCGCACCGGCGCGCTTTATTGCCTGTTTCGCAGGCTGCCCGTTCGTTAATGGCGTGAGAAAAACAAATGCAGCTCCCATTTCTGGGGGCTGCGCTTGTTTCTCTTTCACACCTATTATGTCGTGAGCATAGCTCACTCGGTAACTTCGCCGTTCTTCAATCATGCAAGCATGTTGACTCACTTGCGCGCGTTACATGAGCTGTGCCTGAACAGCAGTTAATGCTACTACTCCGACGATGTCTTCCCAGGAACAGCCTCTGGACAGGTCGTTTACGGGCTTTGCGATACCCTGCAGCATCGGCCCATAGGCTTCCGCCTTTGCCAGTCTCTGTACCAGCTTGTAGCCGATATTGCCGCAGTCCAGGTTCGGGAAGATCAGAACGTTTGCCTTACCTGCAACTTCGCTGCCAGGCGCTTTGGATTTTGCAACAGAGGGCACAATCGCTGCGTCAGTCTGCAGTTCGCCGTCCAATGTCAGTCCGGGATACTGTTCGTGTGCAATTTCTACCGCTTTTACAACCTTATCTACCAGAGGATGCTTTGCGCTTCCCTTGGTGGAATGGGACAGCATCGCGATAATCGGTTTTGCGCCGACAAGGGTCTTAAAGCTCTTTGCACTGGTGTCTGCAATCGCTGCAAGCTCTTCAGCGGTCGGATCCTGATTCAGGCCACAATCTGCAAACAGGAACGTACCGTGCTCGCCGTATTCACAGTTGGGTACATCCAGAATAAAGAAACCGGATACCAGCTTTACACCGGGTGCGGTCTTTAAAATCTGCAGCGCCGGACGCAGGGTATCTGCGGTTGCATGGCATGCACCCGCCACCATTCCGTCTGCATCATTTGCTTTTACCATGATAACACCAAAGGTCATGTTATCGGTCAGCAGAATCTGACGTGCCTTTTCGGGCGTCATTCCCTTATGTTTTCTAGTTTCATATAATAACTGAACGTATTCGTCCAGCTTCTCACATTTCGTAGGATCGATCACGCGCACACCGGTCAGATCAACTTCCAGCCATCCTGCACCATCCATGATCTTTTCTTCATTGCCAACCATAATAATGTTGGCAATCCCCTCTTCGATAATATGGGATGCTGCGATCAGCGTTCTCTTGTCATTCGTCTCCGGAAGTACGATCGTCTTTCTGTCCGATCTGGCTTTTTCTTTGATGATGTCAATATAAGACATTCTGCTTCTCCTTTCATTTTCTGATTTTCACGTTTTCGTTCTCGATGTCTGATAGATAAATTATAACATTTTCCCCATTCGAGACAAGGCAAATTTCTCAAATCTTTGTATAAAATGAAGGACACAGTTCACACGTAGATCTCTACAAGCAGATTTCATGCTTGCATGAAAAGATGCTTGTAGAGATCTACGAAGGGAGCGCCATTTCATGAACAAAAACAGCTGCGCAGCAGCGAAAAAGCAGCGAAGCTGCGTTTTTTGCGAATGCTGTGACGCGGGCGAACCGGGCAAACCAGCTCCGGACACAAAAAAACTGCCGCCGGCAAAACCTGCCGGCAGCAGTTTTTCATGTTTCTTATAAAAGTTTGTGCAGCTTACATCATACCCATGCCGCCTGCACCGCCGGCGGGCATTGCAGGAGTGTCTTCCTTAATGCTTGCAACAACGGATTCGGTTGTCAGCAGTGTGCTTGCAACGCTGGTTGCGTTCTGCAGAGCGCTTCTGGTAACCTTTGCAGGGTCCAGAATACCTGCGTCGATCATATTTACATAAGTCTCATTCAGGGCATCGAAACCGAAGCCGATCGGGGACTCTTTTACCTTGTTGATGATAACGCTGCCTTCCAGGCCTGCGTTTGCTGCGATATAGTACAGAGGAGCTTCCAGAGCCTTCAGTACAATCTTCGCGCCGGTCTTCTCATCGCCTTCCAGTGTATTTGCCAGAGCTTCTACATCCTTTGCAGCGTGGATATATGCAGAACCGCCGCCTGCGATGATACCTTCTTCTACTGCTGCACGGGTAGCTGCCAGAGCGTCTTCCATACGCAGTTTTGCTTCTTTCATCTCGGTTTCCGTTGCAGCGCCGACACGGATCACTGCTACGCCGCCAGCCAGCTTGGCAAGTCTCTCCTGCAGCTTTTCTCTGTCGAAATCAGAAGTGGTCTCTTCGATCTGCTTCTTGATCTGTGCAACTCTCGCTGCGATTGCAGCCTTGTCGCCTTCCCCGTCAACAATGATGGTGTTCTCTTTCTGAACCTTAACAGATTTTGCACGGCCGAGCATATCCATTGTGGTCTCTTTTAATTCCAGGCCGAGTTCGGAGCTGATCACCTGTCCGCCGGTCAGGATCGCGATATCCTCCAGCATAGCCTTTCTTCTGTCGCCATAGCCAGGAGCCTTAACAGCTACTACATTGAAAGTGCCGCGCAGCTTATTGACGATCAGGGTGGTCAGAGCCTCGCCCTCTACATCCTCAGCGATGATCAGCAGCTTTGCGCCGGACTGAACGATCTGCTCCAGTAAAGGCAGGATCTCCTGAATGTTAGAAATCTTCTTATCGGTAATCAGGATATACGGATTGTCCAGAACTGCTTCCATCTTATCCATATCAGTAGCCATGTATGCAGAGATGTAACCTCTGTCAAACTGCATACCTTCTACCAGATCCAGCTCTGTCTTCATGGTCTTGCTTTCCTCGATGGTGATAACGCCATCGTTGGAAACCTTTTCCATCGCATCTGCAACCATCTGACCAACTTCATCGCTTGCTGCAGAAATCGCTGCAACTCTTGCAATGTGGTTCTTACCGTTGACCTTCTGGCTCATCTTCTGAATAGAATCTACGGCACACTCGGTTGCCTTCTGCATACCCTTTCTTAAAATGATCGGATTTGCACCTGCTGCCAGGTTGCTCATGCCAGCGCCGATCATTGCCTGTGCCAGAACAGTTGCGGTTGTGGTGCCGTCACCTGCAACGTCATTGGTCTTTGTTGCAACTTCTTTTACCAGCTGTGCACCCATGTTCTCGAATGCATCTTCCAGCTCGATCTCTTTTGCGATGGTCACACCATCGTTGGTGATCAACGGAGCACCGTAGGACTTATCCAGTGCTACGTTACGTCCCTTGGGTCCAAGGGTTACTCTGACGGTATTTGCCAGCTTATCAACGCCGGCTTCCAGTGCTGCACGCGCTTCTGCGCCGTATTTAATTTCCTTTGCCATAATAAATCAGCCTCCTAATTCAAGTTTAAACTCACGCTTCGATTACTGCCAGAATGTCTGACTGCTTTACAACGATATATTCTTCGTCATCCAGTTTCACATCAGTACCTGCGTACTTGGAGTAAATGACCTGATCGCCAACCTTTACTTCCATTTTCACTTCTTTGCCGTCCACCACTCCGCCGGGGCCAACTGCAATGACTTCTGCCTGCTGGGGCTTCTCTTTATTCTGTCCGGGAAGAACAATTCCGGATTTGGTTGTCTCTTCTGCAACCAGCTGCTTTAATACAACTCTGTCACCTAACGGTACTAACTTCATGATAACTGCCTCCTTATATGAAAATTCATACTTTCGTATTTACTGTTAGCACTCATTTGTCCTGAGTGCTAAACACTATATGTATATTATGTTTCTTCGGTCGATTATGCAACACAGCTGAGCGCCGTTCATGTTCTATTTTCTTTTATTTTCTTTTATTTTCTCGTTATTTCTTTCATTTTCATATCAGGTTTATGAAAGTAGAATTTCATACTTTTTTTAGAATTCCACTCTGCCGCAGTAGGATCCCCACAGAGTATTTTGCATCGTATGGGCAATTTCATTTCTTATACACAAAAATTCTGTACACAAAAAGGCACATGCAAAAGCTGTTACCCTTTTCCATGCGCCCTGTATTTTCCATTCCTGACAACAGAATGTTCGCAGAACAAGCATTCTATTGTTTCAGATTTCGGAAGCTGCTTCCTGTATAAAGAAGCTGCAGCCTGTCGATAAACCAGTCTGTCCAATATTGCCAGAATTTATACTCTGGACAGATATTCACCGGTTCTGGTGTCGATCTTGATGACATCGCCTTCGTTTACGAACAGCGGTACATAAACCTGTGCACCGGTCTCAACGGTAGCAGGCTTATTCGCGCCAGTAGCGGTATCGCCCTTGAAGCCAGGCTCGGTCTCAGTAATTGCCAGCTCTACGAACAGAGGGGGCTCCACTGCGAATACGCTGCCGTTATGAGAACAGATCTTGCAGACTTCATTCTCTTTTACGAACTTCAGAGCATCGCCGATTGCATCCTGGTTCAGAGAGATCTGGTCATAGGTTTCCATATCCATGAAAGTATACAGATCGCCGTCGTTGTACAGGTACTGCATATCTCTTCTCTCGATACGGGCAGTAGGACATTTCTCAGTAGGACGGAAAGTCTTCTCAACAACACCGCCGCTCTTAATATTCTTTAACTTGGTTCTAACGAAAGCAGCGCCTTTACCAGGTTTAACGTGCTGGAACTCAATAATCTGGTAAATATTGCCCTCAAACTCAATGGTAACGCCGTTTCTGAAATCACCTGCAGAAATCATATAAAATCTTCCTCCTAAATAATCACGGTTTCAATACTATACAAGTGTATCCTAAAAAACCTCATATTTCAACTGTTTTTTTCAGAAATTGCAGGGGTAATCTCCGATTCTTCCCCGGCAAGCTCCAGTTCAAACCAGAACCTAACGCCGTTTTCGTAATTAATTACGCCGTATTTCTGGTTCATCGACTCCATAATTGCCTTGACGATCGACAGTCCGATACCGCTTCCGCCGTATTCCCTCGTTCTCGCCTTGTCCACCTTGTAAAACTTCTCCCACAGATGCGGCAGAGAATCCTCCGGGATCGGCATACCGGTATTGAACACCGAAACTCTGGCGTGCCCGTCCATTTCCTCGATCTTTACCTCGATAACCTTTTCTTTTTCACAATGGTTGACCGCATTGGAAAAATAGTTCATCAGAACTTCTTCGATCTTGAATTCATCGCCCCAGACATAGATCTCCTTCGTCTGATCCATATGGACGGAAATGCCGTTCTGCTTCGCAAGAAGATCTGCGGACTGCAGATAGTTGTGCACGAGTGCCGTAATATCAAAGCGCTCCATCGAAACAACGTCGTTGCCGGCTTCGAGCTGGTTGAGCGTCAGAAGCTTTTTGACCATGTTGTTCATCTTCGCCGCTTCGTCCACAATGACGTCGCAGTAAAATTTCCGGCTCTCCGGATCGGAATTGACGTCCTCCAAAAGTCCCTCTGCATAGCCCTGGATCAGTGCGATCGGCGTTTTTAACTCATGGGAAACGTTCGACAGAAACTCCCGACGCATCTGGTCGATCTCTTCTTTTTTCTGGATGTCCTTTTTTAATTCATTGTTCGCCGTTTTCAACTCTGAAATCGTATGCTCCAGCGTATCGGAAAGCTGATTGATATTCTCGCCGAGAATGCCGATTTCATTTTTGCTGTTTCCGCTGTAACGGGCTTCAAAATCCAGATGGCACATCCGTTCCGAAATGTCCGCCAGCTGCAGAATCGGCGTCGTCACCCTGCGGGAAACAATCCAGATCACAATACCGCTGATAATTGCTGAGAAAATACCGACGCTTGCAAGGAACGTATTCGCAATTTTCGCGCTGTCCCGGATTCCTTCCAGCGCACTTCTTACTATAAAAAAGTATCCGCCCGTCAGAATGCCCCAGCTTTCTATATATTCCATTTGCGCCCGACTGTCTGAAACGCGTGCGACAATATAATTATTGCCGTTTTCCATAATCTCGTACTTCTCGCCGCTTAGTGCAAACAGATGCTGTAAAAGCTGCTGCTTCAAAAATTCAGAACCGCCGCCGGAGTCCGCAACCACCTCGGAATTCGCATTAAGCACGAGCAGAGACAAATTATACTTCGAGCACTGCTGCTGGAGAGAAAGCTGATATTCGTCCGTATCAATCTCGCCGTTTGCAACCGCCTCTCCCAGTTCCTCATACATCCGCATCAGAACTGCTTTTTTATTCGAGATATAATATTTCTGCAAAAAACCGCTGTTTAAAAACCAGCAAAGCAGAATCGTCCCCGCCATCAAACCGATAAAAATCCCTGCAAACTGTTTGCGAATGGACGTCCGTTTTGCGGTCTTTTTCTCTTTTTTATGCATCGAGCTTATACCCCATTCCCCAGATGGTCTTGATCAGTTCGCCTTTATCGCCCAGCTTGCTGCGCAGCTTTTTTACATGCGTGTCAATCGTACGGGCATCGCCGAAATAGTCATAATTCCATACGTTATTCAGTATCTTTTCTCTCGAAAGAGCGATTCCTCTGTTTTCCATAAAATAAGTCAGCAGTTCAAATTCCTTATAGCTTAAATCGACGCTTCTGCCGTCGATCTCCACCATATGCGCCGCCTTGTCCAGATGGATTCCTCCAACGTCCAGTACCTCATTTTCCTGTGCGCTTTTACCGGTGCGGCGCAGAATCGCCTCTACTCTCGCCACCAGAATCTTCGGGCTGAAGGGCTTGGAAATATATTCATCCACGCCCAGATCAAAGCCCTGCAGTTCATCCTTTTCATCGCTTCTCGCCGTCAGCATGATAATCGGCACTTTAGAATAGGATCTGATCTCCCGGCATACCTGCCAGCCGTCCATCTTCGGCATCATCACATCCAGAATCATCAGCGCAATATCCTGATGGGCAAAAAAGACATCCAGTGCCTCGCTTCCGTCTCCTGCTTCCAGTACCTCAAAATTTTCTCTCTGTAAAAAGTCTTTTACGAGTTTGCGCATTCTGTTCTCATCGTCTACCACAAGAATCTTCTGTCTGTCCATATATCCTCCTCATCTGCCGCAGCGCGGCAACCGTCATCTCTCATCTATCCGCAGTGTAGCAGAAAAATATGTCAGAAATGTGAACTTGTGATGCCAGGGGCAAAAAGTCAGAAATCCGATGTAAGCTTGCTTACAGGAGGTTTTCTGACCTTTGTTCCGGCATTACCAAACCGCTTACAAATGCTCCCGTTTCCCAGCAAAGAAATCTTCCACCCGTCTCATGACATACAGATACGCCGGAATCAGGAACAGATCTGCAAACAGCCATGCCAGCGGGTTTGCAACGCACGCGCCCAGAAATCCGAACACCGGAACAAGCACGAAGCCTGCCATACCACGGGCGATCATTTCGCTCACTCCGGAAAAAATTGCCAGCGTGCTGAAGCCGATTCCCTGAATCAGGAAGCGGACATTGTTGACCAGAATCAGGAACGTATAGCTTCCGCTGTTAATCAGAAGCATCTGCTGAATCCGGTTCATCAGCTCCGGATCGGTTCCGTCCACAAACAAAAGTGCCATATACTTACCGGCAGCTGCCAGGATACCGAATGCGATAAGTGCATACGCGATTCCGTAAATATTTGCCATCCGAAGTCCTTCACGGATTCGCTTCGGCTTCTTCGCGCCCATATTCTGCCCTGCCCAGGTCGCCATCGTCGCACCCAGCGCATCGGACGGGCAGACGAAAAATCCGCTGATTCTCCCGGATGCCGTAACCGCTGCAACCGCAGTGGAACCGAGCGTATTGACCGCGCTCTGCAAAATAACGCTGCCGATCGCCGTAACGGAATACTGCAATCCCATCGGAACACCCATTCCTGCCAGACGAAGCATCAGTTCCGGGTCAGCCTTTCCTTCTGTTCCCTGCATCCGCAAAATCTCGTATTTATGGATCATATAGACCAGACAGCAGATACCGGAAATTGCCTGAGAAATCACGGTTGCCAGCGCTGCGCCCGCAACACCCATTTTCAGTACCAGAATACAGAACAGATCGAGTACAATATTTAACAGTGCCGACATCACCAGAAAATAAACCGGTGTTTTGGAATCTCCCATCGCACGGATAATCGCTGAAGTCAGATTGTAGAGAATTGTCACCGGAATTCCCGCAAAAATGATGACGATATACATCCATGCATCGTCGATGATATTTTCCGGTGTCCGCATCCACTGCAGGATATTTCTGCACAGAAGCACCGTCACGATCGTGAGCACCACTGCAAAGATCACAGATACCCATGCACTGTTGGCTACACAGCGGCGCATTCCGCTCTCGTCCTTTGCTCCAAACCTCTGCGCAATCGGAATAGCAAAACCGCTGCAGATTCCCATACAGAACCCGATAATCAAAAAGTTGATCGAGCCGGTGGAGCCTACCGCCGCCAGCTGATCCACGCCCAGAAACTTTCCAACGATCGCAGTATCCACCAGACTGTAAAACTGCTGGAATAAATTTCCCAGTAAAAGAGGGATGGCAAATTCCAGAATCAGTCTTCCGGGCTTGCCTTCTGTCATATCCTTTACCATAAAAAATCCCCTTCCCTTTGTAAATTACTCTGTGTAGTATATACCACAGACAATTTCAAAAGCAATGGGGATTTTTGCATTTTACATGTAAAAAAATGATCCTTCTATTTTGTGGCACCAAACGGCGCTGCACATTGGTTACACGTCATGATCCAATCCGTTTCCAGACCTGTACCGCAAAATCTGCTGCCGCTGCCTCATCTGCCCGATCCGGATGCAGCATCGCCCGGTCGAAATTTCGGATCATAGCCTGAATCTGTTCGGTATTTTGTCCGCTCTTTGCCATTTCCTCGTAGCGTCTGCGCACCTGAATCGGCATCTTACCCTGGCATAGAAATGCATCCATATATTCATTATCTTCCGGAATCCATGTCTTTACCCGGTCGATCACCTTCTGGTAATAGGCAGGATCGTTTCCCATCCCGCAGGTTCCGAACAGGGCGATCTTTTTGCCATGCAGACCTGAAAGCAGTTCTACTGTCTTTTCGTCACAGTCGCCTCGATCCACCCAAAAACCGACAAAATAAAGCTCTGCGTCCTTTTCCCGATATTCGTCAATATTTTTTAAGTCCTTGGAATCGCCAGGAATCGCCGCAAAAATCTGTGTTGCAAGCTTTCTGGTATTTCCTGTCTGACTGGAGTAAATCACAATTGTCTGCATAAAGTATCTCCTTTCTCAACAATAGAATGCACGCTCTGCAGCATTCTATTGTCATAAATGATATCCTGCCGGCATACCGCCGCAGCATAATCCCCCGCCTCCACAGCAGAGGTTGCAGATCAGGTTTGCCAGACACAGCTTCCAGCAAAATCCGCTGCCACTGGATACCGGCATTCCACCATACTGCGTCTGTCGTCCGGTATACCAGCTGCCGCCGGACTCCATCCGCTGCCGCCAGCCTGCGTATTCTGCGTTCTGCGGTTCCATCTCCGTCGCCTTTTTCGCCTGTTCCAGCGCCGCCGCATTATTTCCAAGTCCCTGATTTGCGATGGAGCTGTAATAATACCACTGCGCGCTGTGCTGTAGAATATTGTTCAGCACATTCAACGCTTCTTTATAATGTCCACTGCTGATATAGTTAAGCGCAGCCCTGAAATAAACGGATTCTTCGTCGTCCGCACCGGCGTTTGACCGTCCATAGCCATTCTGTCCATAGCCGCCCGCCGAACCGAAGCCGCCAAAACCAAAGCCGCCGAAAAAATCATCGAACTCGCCAAAATCACTATAACCTCCGTAGCCATTCTGTGCATTCCCGCCATTTCCATAGCCGTTGTTCCCGTAGCCATAGCCCTGATTGCCGTAAGGGCTGCTGCCCTGCTCGCGCTGCTTCATGATCTGCTGGTATGCCTGCTGGATTTCTTTAAATTTTTCTTCCGCCTGTGCCTTGTTCGGATTGTTGATATTGGCATCCGGATGATACATCCGGCTCAGTTTCCGATATGCCTTTTTGATTTCTTCCTCCGACGCATCCTGAGACACGCCAAGTACCTGATAAGGGTCACGCATCCTTTTGTTTCCTCTTTTTCTGTATCATCTCATAACGGCACCATACGCCGGAATACAGGATGTTGCGTAAAATTTCCGCATGATCCAGTATCGGGAGCTTTTCAAATATTCTGGAGCACTCCGCCATCATCATCTGCAGAATCTGATAGGCTTCCTGTTCGAATGCTTCGTCATCGGAAAGCTTCTTCCTGCGCAGTAAAAATACGTTATAATTGCCGTCTTTTTCGTCCTTTTCCATATCCTCGTAGGCATCCATCAGATAAATAAACTTTCCGAGGAAAAATCCCATCCTGCGCAGGTCGTCTTCCCATTCGTCCTTCCGACAGGCGAGGATTTCGCCCATAATTTCGCCAAAACAGCCGCTCGCCAGATCCACGTCAGGCTCCTGCGCCTTTTCGTACAGATGGATGTGCTCCAACAAGGTATAAATATGCTCCGCTTTCTCCGGATAGCGCGCTTCCACCATTTTGTCACGGCCGCGCAGCGCTGCCGCCCGCAGACGCCCTTTCCATTTGCGTTCGTCCGTCCAGTCGTCCAGACATTTATAATAAGACAATAATAGATTCATATCCGCCGCGTAATCGGTAAACACGCTCCGACTCGTCGCATGCGCTTCAAACGGATGTGCCACGCATTTGCAGGTGGAGCTTTCCACCGGCTCGTCATACAGCGCAGACAAAAGCAGCGCAACAAACGTCATGTCGTAGCTTAACGTCAGCTGTCCGCGTCTGCCGAAACGTTCTTTCAGGCTCTGGCAAAGCCCGCAATAATAGGACTGATATACGTCAAATTCCCGAAATTTCAATTCTTGCTTATTTACGATAATATATCCAAACATAGGCTTCTTAACTCTTCTTTACAAATCTGGTATTGCATTTAGGACAGCGGATTTCGATTTTGCCGTGCCCCCTGGGCACACGGATTTTCTGTTTGCAGCCAGGGCATCTGTAAATATGGTAAATTTTGCGCTGTGCAAGCTGGGATTTCCAGGAAGCAAGCTTTCTCCGGATTCCAGCCGTCATCTTCAGATATTTCTGGTTTTCCGCGTAGCGCTTTGAAATATTTTTGGAAAACATCCGAAAATAATTGTAGACGATTCCGATCACCGCCAGCAAGAACCATGCCTGATTTCTGGAAAACAGGGAAATGATCAGAAACACCATGCTGACTGCCGAAAGCATCTGTCCCATCTGATCTGCCCCGTAGCGTCCCTGCATAAACTGCATCATTTTATTTTTCCAATTGTTTTTCATGCTGCCTCTCATTCCGCCGCCGGTTTGCGGCTTTCTCTTCTGATACCAGTCTATCTTACTGCATTCCGCCCAAAATGCAATATACCAGTCGGGAATTAAATATTAAAAAAGGATAAACTTTCCTTCGACATCCCGTTTTCCACAATGCTGCGCACCGCCCATCCTCAGTTAACATACGCCGCGCGCTGCACTTTCCCTGCACAGAAAAACTGGCTGCCGCCCCACAGCGTCGCCCGTTACATTTCCCCCAGCATGGAAAACAACAGCGCAGTCCCGGCGCCCGCCGCCAGACAAATCAGGCTCACTGCCGATGTTTCCGGATTTCCAAACGCAGAAAACGGCACAATCGCCAGCGTCGCCGCTAAAACAATCCCGATGATCCCATGAAACACGACCGAGTAATGCCGTTCCAAAAGCCGCGTGATCTGTTTTGCCAGAAGCACCATCGTCACACCTGCGCTCAGTACCGCCGGAACAACCGCAGGCAGGTACACTGCTCCGACGTCTTCCATAAATGGCGTATAGAGCCCGAGCGGCATCAAAAGCGCAGAAAAACTCATTCCGGGCGCAATGATGCTGAGCGCCACGCAAAAGCCGCAGAACAGATTTCCAAAAAGTCCCTGCGGAATCGAAACGCTGATCCGGCGCAGGAGACCCAAAAGGATCAGCACCGTAAAAAACGCCTCCGCCAGCGCATACAGATCCCACCTGCTCCTTCCTTTTTCTCCTGCCTCCCGAAACATCGACGGCAGCATTCCGACGATCAGCCCGACAAACAGGCACACCGACAAAACTTCATAGCGTGTCAGGAAAAATCCGATCGCACGCGCAGAGAGCAAAAATCCGCCCGCTGCCCCCAAAAGCACCGGAAGCAAAAGTCTGCCGTATTGTGAAAGCGCCTCCCTAGGGTTTGACAAAAATGCCATAATCGGTTCGTAAATGCCAAACACTACGCTTAAAACACCGCCTGAAATTCCCGGAAGCACTGCCCCGATCCCGATCATCGCGCCCTGCAGCAGATGCAGCACAAATTTTTGCAGCTCCGATCGGTCTGTCAAACTGCGACGGCACTCCGGATTGCTTTTCTCTACGCCTTTCTTTTTTATCATCTGACCTCCTGATCCGTACAAACAATTCTTGCTGGAACGTTACAAGTTCACACGCAGCATTTCATTCGTAATATTATTTTATGGGGAAAAAGGTATAAATATGCGCTAAATCGAAGCAGCAAAGGCATTGACACGCCGTCTGTAAACCTTTATAATAATTCTGATCAAGGGCTAGTCAAGGTTTCGACAGGGGTCTTGCAGCTGGAGAAGCTATCCGCAGGTGATGCGTCAAATCACAAATTAAATACAAACGCTAACAACGAATTAGCATACGCTGCCTAATGGCAGCTGTCCGACTTAGGGCACTCACACTTTAAGACCCGGGCATCAACTATGTGAGAAACGATGCAGGTTAAGCTTTGTCCCTGCAGGCGTATCATGAAGCTACTGAATGGATCAGGGTGTCTGCTCCCGGATTCAGGAGGGAACGTGCCGGAGCAAGACCGGCGGCAAATAGACAGACTATGATAGTAGAAGGACAGGGAATGGGCTTTTGGACACGGGTTCGACTCCCGTCTAGTCCACTAAAGCTGAACAAGTCGAACTCTGTATATGATATTATCGTATACAGGAATATGTTTTGTTTAGTGTATCGAAGGAAATAAAAGTAACGACATTGTATGTTACGAAAGTGATATGCAGTGTCGTTATTTTTTTGCTATAATGTGGATATGAATTTAACAAATCTGAAGTTGTGGAGGTAAAATATAGATGAATCAAGGTAGAATTATTGTAATCACAGGTGCGCCGGGGACAGGAAAAACTACAACGGCATCTGCTGTTGCAAAAGAATCAGATTTGGAAAAGTCTGTGCATATGCACACAGATGACTTTTATCATTATTTGAGTAAAGGGGCAATACCACCGCATTTGCCAGAATCAAATGAGCAAAATTTGATTGTCATTGAAGCGTTTTTAGAAGCTGCGAAGCGATATGCTCGTGGTGGATATGATGTAATTGTAGATGGCATTGTAGGACCGTGGTTTTTAGAGCCGTGGCGCAACATTGTTCAAGAGCATTATGAAGTACACTATATCGTTTTAAGGGCAAGTAAAGAAGAAACTATGAAGCGCGCTATCGAACGCTCAAAGTTAGACAGAGAAACAAATATTGAATTAGTTGAAACAATGTGGAAGCAATTTTCCAATTTAGGAATCTATGAATTAAATGTTATAGATACAACTACGCATTCAATCAAAGATACTGTTTCAGCAGTAAAAGAAAAAATAGCAAGCGGTACGGCTTTACTATTTTAGACAATTCCAGTTTGTAGAAAAGAGAATGGCGAAAGCTGTTGCTTTGACAAACTCGGAAATTTCACATTATCTATTACAATGTAAATAATGCTTTTTCGTAGTCATTAACATAATACTTAATATTGGTTCTACCTTTTTGGATTACGATATGTCCCTCTTTTTCAAGCATCTCCTTTTGTGCCTCAACGCCTCCTGGATACTTTGCATTTAATTCCCCCTTTGCTTTTAATGTTCTCCAATAAGGGGTTTTATCTTCTGCACGCTGATAACTAGCCCATGCAACTATCGAAACAAAAATTCCAGCTGTAATTGGCTCTGTAAAATCGGCACCATTTTGTTTAGCAAAGAATTCCCTTATTGTACCTACTGTAAGTAATTTTCCACAAGGCACAAGTTGCATTACTTTGTCGTAGTCAATAGGTGGGGCAAAATACATTTTATCTCCACCATATTTTTCGATGCTCTTTTCATCTGTTATGATTTGAACTTTTGGCATATCCTTACTATCCATAAGCATAGCATTAAAATCTTTTTTATCTTCATTTGCCATAATGTATCACCTCCAAGCCAATCATATCTTAATAAACGAAACCATACAATGAGACAGTTTTAAAAATCCTTACGAAACTTCAAATTTTCATGTGTTCGACAAACTGGAATTTACGATACCTTATACATATCGTTTTTATAAAACATTATTGCATCTTTTTTATTTGCATTTTTTAAGACAATAAAAACATTATATACATCGGGAAATGGCGAAACCATACCCATACATGACATGCCAAACATTAGTCCATTTAGTTCTCTATATTCTGCCGGACTAACAATAAAAATCAATAATGGTATTATTCCAAGCACAAATGGTAATAGGCACATTACAATAAACCTTCTACGCTTCAGCGGATATGATGCTAATGCAACAAATGATATCTTACCCGTTATTTTACCTATCGTAACCAGTGCGTTTCTCGGATAGACAATCCCATGTAACCACTCGTGTATCACCAAACAAATATACCCCAGGCAAAAACCAATCAAAATAAATACATGCGAAATAACAACTGTCTTGTTCATAACTGTTTTACACAGCATCGTTACAAACATTAAAACACATAATACCGCTGCAATAGGTGCCGCTTTTTTCATCATCTCTTCAATGCTCTGAGGTGTTTCTATTTTAACAGCATTCTTTGGTAAAATACCTGTCTGATACTCACTTATATCTTCAATAGACATTTTTAATTTTATCATTACCAATTCACCTCCAAAAAGAGTAACAAATTTCGATTTGATAATCTTTTGAACAAGTCTACCATATGGGTTATTCTACCACATATTCATCCTTAATTCATCCAAATTTTTCACGATTGATTTACCACACATCTAAACAATCTTCAGCATCCACCCAAGCCTGCATCTCGTTATCCAGGACCAACCGGGCATACTCCATAGGGGTGTCAATGGCAAGAGTATTCAATGCACACTGTGAATTAGGTGTAGTCTTCAATCCATCCTCTGCCTTATTACAGTCAATTCGTAAAAGCATATTATCAAAAGTGGTTATATCAATGCTATTGCAGCGTTGGTTATATGTAGCATATATAAATTTCATAGCTTTTTTATCCTTTCCGTTTTATTACAGATAAGCTGGTTGTGTTGGTAAATTATTATGTGTCCTAGAATTATCCTTTAGAACGTGAAACACAGGTGTTTTTCTCTATAATTTTCGATTATATGGCAGTTTTACAAAAAAGGCATGTGAAACTAAACAATCGTTTCCACACGCCTTTTTATAAATAACTGTTTAAATCGCGCCGATCATGCTCAGGTAATACTGATACAGTACGAGATTGGTATCGTCCTTATAGTGTACGCCGTCCGACGCATGGACACCGACGCTCATCAGGTAATCGTGGCTGTCCAGCCAGATAATCTGCGGAATCAGCTGTCCTTTTAAGCGGTCGTTGAACAATTTTACGCGTTCTTCCGTCATCCCATAGCTGTTTGCCCAGACCGGATTGACAGACGCATAATAAATCTGCGCGCCCCTTGCACTCCAGACTGCCGCCCAGTAATTGACATCCTTTGCATATTTATCCGCATCGGAAAGATCGTTGACGCCCATGTTGATGATAACTCTGCTGCCTTTGCCGATGATCTTGTCCGCCTGCGGGATCCCAGTGTCGTGCAGCCATTCGTGCCGGCTTCCGTTTTTGGCAACGACTGCTGCCGCGCAGCTGCCCAAGTTGCGCTCTACCGCATCCTTGAGCGTCACCATCCGGGAATCCCCAATGAATACAATCCCTGCCGCCACTGTCGGCTGATTTGCGGCTGCTGCCGCGATCTGCGCCTGCTGGGCCGCCTGAGCCTGCGCTGCCGCAGCTTGTTGCGCTGCTGTGGCTGCCTGTGCCTGTATCGCAGCGATCTGATCCTGCGTCGCATATGCTGCTGCTTCATAGCGGACGTAGCCAATCTGGCTGCCAACCTGTACAAAATACCAGCCGGTGTTGGTCTGGCCCCAGCCCCAAACGGTATTTCCTGCCGTCACGGACGCAAGCTTTGCCGCGTTATTGTCCGGCAGCGTCCGGACAACAGCATTTTTTGTCACATTCATCAGTCTCGGCACACTGAACTGCTCCACCACAAAGCCCGGCATCTGAATCTGCACGGATGTCTGTGTCTCTGCCGCCTGCAGCGTCGTCTCCGGCACGCATATTCCAAGCGCTGCCGCCAGAACTGCAGCCAGAATTTTTGCCATTTTTTTGTTTCTTTTTTTCATGCTCCCTCTCATTTCCGCCCTGCGTGTAGGACTGGTGGTTCTTATGTCTTCTGCATTGTATATCCATCATACCAAATACAATGGAAAACCAAAAGCTCTTTTATTCATGACAATAGAATGCTCGCAAAGCGTGCATTCTATTGTTGTCATACCATAAATCTGACAACTCATTTATTTTCCTGCACCATATGATAAAATACACCTTCCCCGGCTGACGTCGTCTGACGGATCGGCTCACCTTTGATCACAAAGCCCGCCTTTTGATAGCAGCTGACCGCTCTTTTATTCCATGTCCGGACCTCCAGATACAGCGGCTTTGTTCCAAACAGTTCTTTCGATATTTCACAGGCAGTTTTCGTCATCTGCTGCCCGTAGCCTTCGCCACAGCAGTCAGGATTTACGCCGATTCCGAAAAAGATTTCTGTTTCCTCTTCGTATAAATTGATAAAACCGACCAGCGCCGTTTCGTCATAAAAAGAGTAAAAATGGTTCGCAGGATTGGCAAACCCAAAGCCTCTTTTTTTCTGTTCCTCATACGGTGTAGAATCATACACTGCATATTCACCGGGATATTTCCACTCCGTAATCCCATATTTTTCTTCTTCTGTTGTTTTATGATAAGTAAGCATAATTCCTTCCACACTCATCTCCCACTCAGCGCGGCCGCCGCTTTCCATAACAGATCAAACAGCATATGGATTACCCAGGCAAACGCAACTGCAATTGTGGCGGCAGCCACGATCTGCACAATATTTTCCTGCTGCGGCAGCCAGTCATTGACAACGCGGTAAAACACAAACATATGGCACAGATACAGCTCCAGCGAAAAGCTGCCCACTGCTTCCAACCACCGGATTTTCTCATGCAAAAATGTGCAGCCCTGCACCATCAGATACGTCCAGATCAGCCCTGCAAGCAGACCGCTGCGGATTTTTTCTTCCAGCGGAGGGATCACGGTATAGCCTGCCAGCTCCGTTTTGATGACAAAATACATTCCGACCGCCAGTGCCAGAAGCTGTAACGGATGCAAAAACCCCGCCGCCTTTAACAGCTGCCTTTCGTACTGCGCAAGCAGCATTCCAAACAAAAATGTAACATTGGAAATGTACCAGAACAGCGCGCGTCCCTGCCAGATCAGCAGTCCGGAATACGCCGTCAGGCAGACCGCCATCAAAAGCATCCGCACCCACGATCTGTCAGAAAGCCGGTAAACAACGTAAAACGCCAGATAAAAGACCAGAATATTTCGGATATACCAATACTCTGCCCCGGTCAGAAACGAAACCCATCCTGTCATTCCCGAAATTCCACCGTCATAGACCGTAATCAGTCCCACAATCAGAAGATACGGTAAATAGACAGTTTTAAAACGTTTCCACAAAAATGTTCCGTTGATTCTTTTTTTCCCAACACTTTTGACCAGCCCGTAGCCGGACACCACAAAAAATAAATCTACACCGTAAACACCGAACCTGCCCAGCCCATATTCCAGCAGATCGCTGTGAAATATCTCCCCAATCCACACTGCATAATGGCTAATCAGAACCAGGAAAATGGCAATTCCGCGCAGCATCAGGCTCTGTTCCTTCGTAAGAAAAGCTTTTCTCTGAGTCATTGTTTTCTTCTTTCATTTATTCCTTTCAAATGCAGAAAAATTCAGGTTTTAAAATCGCAATGCTGCCCGGATCGTTTCATATAACGCCGGGTTTCCGGTCTGCAGGTTGATGCTGCCGTCCTTATTGACCAAAATCAGAAACAGCACCGCTGCCTGAAAGAAAATCGCTGCCTTCAGCCAGGCGACATACAGGCCATAGACCTTTTTCTGCCGCGCCGCTTTCGCTGCCCCAAGCACTGCCACAACCGCCGCCAAAAAGATGCCAAAGGACACGTCGCAGCCATAGCGGATCAAAATTCCCGCGCCGTTTGCATCCACACAGCCAATCACAAGCGCTGCTGCAAGGGAAACGCAGCAAAACCACGTCAGTTCTTTGGAAAGTACACCGTTTTTTTTGAGTCTGCCGAGCAAAAAAATCCCCCAGGTCAGCATACTGCAGGCGAAAATCCCGCCAAACCAGCTTTCCGTTACCAGTTTTCCGAGATAATCCGTCGCAATCGACGCGCTCTGCAAATACGGAAACTTTCCTTCCAGCTGCATCGGCTCGAACAGGAAATACCAGATTCCATACAAAATCCGTTCCAAATTCGTGCCGCGGTGTGTCATATCGTTGCTCGTCATGCTATAGGACGCACCAAAATCAAAGGGGGAGCCAAACCGCAGCGCATTATACGCCATCAGTCCGGCCGCAATCAGTACATAAGGCACAACAAGCGCAGCTGTCTGTCTCCAGCCCTTCTTTGAAAACAGCTCTCTTTTTACAAAGACCCTCTCCCAGAACAAAACAACCGCCAGTGCTGCAAACAGGATAAACTGGGGCCGGCATCCTGCCGTGAGAGCCATACAGAAAGAGCCAAACGCATACAGCCCCACCGCTTTTTTCGGACGATTCAGCCCTGCCAGATACAGCCAGAGCCCCCCTGTTGCAAACATCGCGGACGCAACAATCGGCACATGGTAAAGATCCGGTCGAATTAACAGATAAAACATCGAATAGCTTCCGACGAGCATCCCGGTTCCTACCGCCCACAGATAAAAGGGCTGCTCCTTAAAATACCGTTTCATCAGTTCATAGACAAACCCAGCCGCCGCAATGATAAATCCTGCAAAAAAGACAAATACCGCCACATAGTTTTGCAGCGCGCCCCCCGTCAGCAGATAATAGGGCAAATACAATAGCAGCACTGGGACAATCCCGAAATACACATAATATTTCCCATTGTGATAGGCATAATCCGCCCGATAGCCGATTCCCGCCGCCTGCAGTGCGATGGTATCATAGGGATTTTTCATTGCTAAAAGCGCTTCTTCTGCATCCCCGACACTGACCTTCCCCTCCGAAAGTGCTTCCGCCAGCTCCTGGTACTGTGCGTGATGCACTGCCAAGTTCTGTCGACATGCCGGATTGATGCGGACGGAGAAAAATGCCCCTGCCAGCAATATTGCAGTAAACCCCAATACGACTACAAACCGCTTTTGACGACCGCGTGTGTCCTGCGCGTCAAAGCTGATCTGATGCAGCCTGCTGTCTTTTTTCAGCAAAAGCATTCCAAACACAGCCGCCCACAAAACCACAAAGCGTCCCGCCCGAAAGTGGAATGGAATCGTTCCATTTGCAGACAAACCATGATATTTTACAACCAGCTCGCCATAGCTTCCTGCGGCAGCATTTCCAGAGGCGTCCGCCGTCTGGATGCGGATATAGAAATCCGACACCTTTCCATACGGATACACCTTTAAATACCGATTTTCCGGAACCGACTGCAGCAAAATTCGCCCATCGCCAAGGCTATAAGGATAGCTGTTTCCCTCATCCCGTGCAAATACCTCTGCCAGAACAGGCTGATTGTACAAAAAATCCAGATTCAAAAAAATCCGTTGCAGCGAGCCTTTATAATTTTTTACCCGCAGCGTCAGGCTGCCGTCCGGGACATGCAGATAGCCCGCGTCATCCATGTAGCTGCCGTCAAGCAGGTACAGTGCACTGCCGCCTTCCGTTGTCTGATCGCCTGGCGTTGCCGCAGCGCCGCTCGCCACGTCCTGATCCAGCTCCTCGATCGCCGTATAACCCGCGAGAATTTCCGCCCGCGCAGTCAGATCCTCTGTTTTTTTTGTCACCGTCGTCCAGAACGAGAACTGACACGGTATCAGTTCCAGTAAAAGGGCCGCCAGCAATGCTGCAGCCGCCTTTTTTATCCATTCAGAGCGCATCTTGCCTCTCCCTGCTTTCTGATTTTTCTCCTGCCTGCCATACAAATATCCCATATGTCATAAAATTCTCCATTCCGCAGGCGCTTTGCGCCGAAGGAATCGCGAGCAGAACTTCCAGTTCTGTTCTGCGATAATAGCTACTTTGTGACGCCTGCGGCACAAATAGCTGTGTGAAAAATAAGCGATCACGCTTATTTTTCACACTAGGCTCCTGCTTCAGTGTAGCATAAAAAAAAGAAAGTGAAAAGCTCTGCATTTTTCATGCAGAGCTTTCACTTTCTTATGAGGGGGGAGATAGTGAGTTGTTCTACTATCTGAAATCCATGATACCCGAAAATTGTGAGCATTTTGTGTACAGTTTCTAAAAAGCTTCTTAAAAGTTATAAACTGCGTCTAAAATCCATTTCGCGCTGTCAAAAAATATCAGCTTTTCGCCACCATCGCGCGGCTCTGTTACCGGTACTGCTGCATCACAAGCTGCAGCTTCGTATTTCCCTGCCAGGTATTGACGCCCGGATAATACACGACGTCAAAATACAGAGGACTGCCTTTTCCGCTGTACAGTCCGTCCAGCGCAGTCTGTCCGTATTTTTCCGCCGCATAGGCTTCGAAATTGTCCTTTCCGCCAAAATACATCATCTCCCAGCGTTTTTGCTCGCTGTCCTCCACCGTAAAACGAAGCACATTTCCTGCTTTGCCGAGTGCACGAGCCGAAACAAACTTCAGATCTTTTTGTGCAAATACCGGCTTCGAATTGCCTGTTCCAAAGGGCTCCAGCAATTCCAGCTCCTCCACCAGCCTAAACGATACATAGGATACCGGCATTGGAACATCGATATGGATTTTTTCCTGCAGATCGTCCTCCGTCAGCGTACATATTTCATTGATCTTCTGACGGAACGGCTCCACATCCTCTTCCCGCATGGAAAGCCCCGCCGCCATCTTATGCCCGCCATATTTGGTGAAAAAGCTGCTGCATTTCGTCATTTCTTCATAAATATGATAACCTTCAATCGAACGCGCGCTGCCTTTTATGCCCTCTTCACCTCGGGTCAGCACAAATGTCGGGCGATAATAGCGTTCCCGGATTCTTCCTGCGATGATACCGGCGATGCTCTCATGGCAGTCCGGCAGGAAAACAACCAGAACACGGTCGTCCTTTAAGGGGCCGGATTCGATCATCTCTACCGCTATTTTGACATATTCCTCTGTCATTTCTTTCCGGCTGTCGTTTAACTGCTTTAAAAATGCTGCCTGCGCTACCGCAGCTTCTCTTGTTTTGCTGTCCAAAAGCTCCATCGCGCGCTGCGCGCTGTCCAGACGCCCGGAGGCGTTCAGGCACGGACCGAGCACAAATCCGATATGAAATGCCCCCAGCTTTCCATCCTGCCAGGGTAAAATCTGGTTGACCTCCATCAGCGCATGCAATCCGACATTCTGCGTCTGTTTCATCAGCTCCAGCCCGTGCCGCACCAAAATTCGGTTTTCCTCCCGCAACGGCATAACGTCACAAATCGTTGCAAACGCCGCAAATTCCAGCAGTTCATCCAACAGGCTTCTTTTTCCGGATGTTAAATCTGTTGAAATCCCGTCAAACCCGAACTCTGCAAATAAAAGCTGCATCAGCTTAAATGCAACGACCGCACCACAGATCTCCTGGAACGGATAAGTGTCTCCCGGCTGCTTCGGGTCGATGACCACATCCGCAGGCGGAATTTTATACCGCCGTCTGGACGTCTCTCCTGTTTCCGGATCCGGCTCTGCAAGGGGTTCTTCCTCATATGGAATTTCATGGTGATCCGTAACAATCACAGTCATTCCGTATTTTTTTGCCTGCTCGATCTGTGCATACGCTGCAATGCCGTTATCGCAGGTCAGAATCGTATCGATCCCATCTGCGTAAGCTTCGTCTACCAGATGTTCGTTTAAACCATAACCATCCTTCATGCGGTGTGGAATCATCGTATCCACCACCGCGCCGCAGGCTTCCAGACCGCGCTTCAAGATATAAGAAGAACAGATGCCGTCCGCATCATAATCTCCGATGACGCGAATCGGCATCTGTCCTTTGATTTTATCCTTCAGCAGCAGCACCGCCTCACGGCTTCCTTTTAAAAATGCCGGATCATACAGATCCCGGATCGTGCCGTGGAGATATTTTTCAATTGCTTCATCTCCTTCGATGTCCCGGTTTCGTATGACGCGGGCCAGCACCGGGCTGATGGAAAACCTCTGCCCGATGCCATTAAAATCCGCCTTTTTTGCGGCAACGTACCATTTTGCCATTATTTTGTTGCCTTTTTATTCTTCTCTGCTTTCTTTCCGCCTACTCTGGTGCGCAGCAGATACCAGAACGCGCTCGCCAGGCAGATGGAGGAATAAGTACCACATGCAATGCCGACCATCAGGGGCAGTGCAAACTCTTTGATACTGGACACACCCAGAATGTACAGCACTGCAACCATAATAAAGGTCGTCAGAGATGTGAAAATACTTCTGGACAGTGTCTGGGAAATACTGCGGTTTACAATCGCCGCAAGCTCTTCCTTTGTTTTATAAGAGATCATATTCTCACGGATACGGTCGAAGATAACAATGGTCGCATTGATCGAATAACCGACAATCGTCAGCATACATGCAATGAAAGTATTGCCGACAGAAACTCTTGCCGCCGCATAGAACGCAAGTACAACCAGTACGTCATGGACCAGTGCAGCTACGCTGCTGGCGCCGAATCTGACATCCTTGAAGCGGAACCATACATACAGAAGCATCAACACGGTAGATACCACAACCGCAGATACTGCACCGGTACGCATTTCAGAGCTGATGGTGGAGCTGATGGTCTCTGCTGTGATCTTCTCCGGATCTACACCAAATTCCTCTTCCAGTCTGGAATTTAATTCTTCTCTCTGGGAAACATCCAGCGTTGCAGACTTGAAGATAACCTGCTTGGAGCCCTGCACCTTCTGGGTCTGTACGTTTGCATCCTTGCTGATTTCCTCGATGATCGGAACAACCTTTTCATCCAGCTCTTCAATGCTCATATCTTCGTTAAACTCTACACTTGTAGATGTACCGCCCTTGAACTCCAGGCTGTAGTTTAACGCATCACCGCCATTGCCCTTATGCACGCCCATCGTCACAAAACCCGCAATGATGACAACCGCAGACAGGATGAAGAAAATCTTCTTTTTGCCCAGGAAATCGATTACCTTTGTCTCTTTTGCACGACCATAGAATTTTTCATTGCGGATACCCATCGCATAAAATGCGTTCAGGATCAGCTTGGTTACAACCAGCGCAGTGAACAGGGAAACGATGATACCGAGCGCCAGGGTCTGGGCAAAGCCCTTGACGGTACCGGTACCCATAAAGTACAGCACTACCGCTGCGATCAGCGTCGTTACGTTGCCGTCGATAATCGCGGACAGCGCTTTCTTAAAACCGATCTGAATCGCAGATTTTACAGTTTTGCCAGTTGCGATTTCTTCCCGAATTCTGGCGAAAATAATGACGTTTGCATCGACTGCCATACCGATCGACAGGATGATACCTGCGATACCGGACAGAGTCAGGGTAACATCAAAGCCATTCAGCAGCAGAACAACCAGCACCGTGTAAATGCACAGTGCGATGGAGCTTGCAACACCGGGAATCCAGTAAACAGCGATCATGAAAACAATAACAATCGCAAGACCAATTGCACCGGCAATCAGGCTCGTACGGACCGCTGCAGATCCGAGCTGTGCGCCTACTACGTTGGAACGCAGCTCCTCCAGCTCCAGCTTCAAACCGCCGATACGGATGGTAGAAGCGAGGTTTTCCGCCTCTTCAAAGGAGCTCATGCCATTGATGACTGCCTTGCCGTCTGTGATCTCCGCCTGTACAGACGGTGCGCTGATCACCTGATTGTCATAAACGATGTAAATAACATCATGGTTCGGATATGCTGCCTTTGTCGCATCCGCGAACTTTTTGGTTCCATCTGCAGTCATAGTCAGAGATACAACAGGCTCCTGATTATTCATACTATTGGTCTGATAGGCTGCCTGTGCATCTGCTACATCCGTACCGCTTAATACTTCCTTACCGTCCTTGTCCAGGAAGGTTAAAGAACCGGGCTTACCCAGTTCTTCCAGAATCGCATTTGCGTCAGTTACTCCGGGAATTTCAATATTGATCCGGTCGGAGCCCTCCTGATATACCTGCGCCTCTGTGGAATAATTGTCTACACGCTGCTGGAGCTTATATATGGTATCTGCCATATCCTCCGAGCTGGGTGCTTCGTCTCCCACCACCTGATAGGTGATGCTTACACCGCCTGCCAGATCAAGTCCCTGCTTAATGTTTGCAGCGGAGCCTGTCTTTGCGCTATCCAGTCCGAATACCGCAGTCCAGGTACCTGCCAGCAGAAACGCGATCACACAGACAAGTGTAATGATGCCTTTCTTCTTGCTCATTTTGCGTACTCCTTATTCTTCTTCGTCGGCCAGTGCCGCTTTTATCATAATCGCGCATTCCACGCGCTTTTTCTGAAGCTCACAGCCAAGCTCGTAGACGTCGTCGATCTTTCCGTGACAATTATAGGAATTGGCAGCACAGCCACCGCTGCAGTAAAATTTTGCAAAACAGCTTCTGCACTTTTCTTTGGCGTAAACATTACAGCATTTGAACTCGTCCACGATGTCAGGACGCACAATGCCTTCGTCCACGTTGCCCATCAGGAACTTCTCGTTGCCGACGAACTGATGGCAGGGATAAAAATCGCCCCAGGGTGTTACCGCCAGATACTCTGTACCCGAACCGCAGCCGGAAAGGCGCTTTGCCACACACGGACCGCCGCTTAAATCGATCATAAAGTGGAAGAAGTTGACGCCTCTGCCCTCTTTCTGACGCTTTAACAGCTCGACTGCCAGCTTGTCATATTCCTCAAGCAGCTGCGGAACATCTTCCGGACGCAGTGCATAGGGCTCTTTGGGATCTGTCACAACCGGCTCTACCGAGATCTGTTCAAAACCAAGGTCTGCCAGATGCTTGACATCCTCGGAAAAATCCAGATTATTATGGGTAAAGGTACCGCGTACATAATAATTGGTCTGGTGACGGCTCTCTGCCAGCTTCTGGAACTTCGGTACAATCAGATCATAGCTGCCCTGTCCGCCCCTAAACGGACGCATTCTGTCATGTACCTCTTTCCGACCGTCGATACTCAAAACGACATTGCTCATCTCTTTATTCAGAAATTCCATAATTTCATCATTTAAAAGCACGCCGTTGGTCGTCAGGGTAAAGCGGAATTTTTTGTTATGAGGCTCCTCCAGGCTTCTGCCATATGCAACCAGATCCTTAACAACCTGCCAGTTCATCAGCGGTTCTCCACCGAAAAAGTCTACCTCAAGATTTACTCTGCTGCCGGAGTTGGCTACCAGGAAATCCAGCGCCTTCTTGCCGACTTCAAAGCTCATCAGCGCTCTTCTGCCATGATATTCGCCCTCTTCTGCAAAGCAGTACTGACAGGCGAGGTTACAGTCATGGGCAATGTGCAGGCACAATGCCTTGACTACAGTCTGGCGCTGTTTGAAATTGCCGATATATTTTTCATAGATGTCTTCTGTAAACAGGACATTATCCTGCGCCAGCTCCAGAATCTCCTCTACCGCCTCACGCACCTCGTCGTGGCTGTAGGTCAGCTTCTGACAGGCTTCCACTGCTGCTGTCACGGTATCCACATCCCGAATGCCGCCGGAAACAAGCTGTTCCGCCAGAGGGATTACATCATAAACCACATCGTCTACAATATGCACGCTGCCGCTGTTGACGTCCATAACGATATTGTAGCCGTTGTTCTTATACTGGTGTATCACTTTCCAAAATCCTTTCGTTTCTCGTATTCCTCTTAAACGCATAATAAGCAGCGATATGCATCGCTGCTTATATCTCGTCGCGTCGTCTGCTTATTTCATCTTCTCGCAGCTCTGATTGCCAACCGTGCAGGATGTCTTACATGCGGACTGGCAGGATGTCTGACACTCGCCGCATCCGCCCTTCTTCATGGATTCCTTCAGGTTTCTTGTTGTTAATGTCTTGATGTGCTTCATCTCACATAACCTCCTTATGTGTCACGCCAAAAAAGGCGCCGTCTTTTCGAAATTTAATTTATTATAGCATAGATTCTTCTATAGGGGAAGTGTTTTTTTTAAAATGAGCTGCAAAGCGGCTGAACTCATGTTACCGTTTACCCGCGCCATTCGCAATACAATAGAATGCACGCTCCGCGAACATTCTATTGTCATGAACCGCGTCTTTGCCCTTCTCCCGGCGTCAGCTGAGCATCCCGCCCAGCATTCCCGCGCCGCTGCAGATCATCAGTGTAGTAAAAAAGTGATTACCGACATCCTGAAGACCGTGATTGACTATCAAAGTCAAAGCTGCCAGCACACAAAAATACAGACTCCCTGTCAAAAGTCCCCATAAAAAGCGCCGATCCTGCATTCCTTTTCCGGCAAGCCAACCGGAAAGTCCCGCTGTCACTGCATAAATTACAAGAATTCCGATCGACACTGCCTGTGCGGAAAACTGCATCCGATACAGCAACAGTGCCAGAAGTAATAACAGCGCCCCGGCCATAAGATACGACACCAACAGGCTTTTCAACAAAACAACCGGCATCCGCGCACCGGTTTGTGAAATTCCGGTTTTCTTTTTTTCCATGGACATGCCTCCTGCTGCATACCGCCTGCCAGACGGCAGACAGTGCTTTGCATTTCTTCATGCCCCATGTATATTCCCCGTCAGCTAAAAACTTTCCGATAAGAGAAGTTTTTTATAAAAACTTCCGGCGTTTCAAGGCTTTCCCGGGCAGTATCCGCACAGAAACCATCACACCTCTTCCGGGCAGCTGCAGGCAGATAAAAAATAATCTTCCGGAACCGGGTATTCACAAAACCTCGATCCCCAACCGGGCCGGTCTGCTTCCTCGACCCTGTTTTGGTTCCAGTCTACCATCAGTGCACGCAAATCTCTCGAAAGCCCGGTTCCGGTCAGCTTGACATAACTTTCCTTGACTGTCCATTCCCGCAAAAATCGCTCCGTCTCTGCTTCTGACAGGAACAGTTCTTCCTTCTTGTCAAACTGTTTCTTCCAGGCCTCCAGCTGTTCCTGTAGATAAAACTTCTGCAAAACGCTGCGCCGGATCTTTGTTCTTTGCTGAAGATCCACGCCCACCGGGCAGTCAGAAAAAGCGCACACCGCATAATCTCCCGAATGGGAAAGGCTCAAAAATGCCCGTCTCCCATCCTGTATAAAAAGATACGGCTGCCCGTTTTTGGTATAACACACCGGGCAGCCGTCAAATCCGTTTCTGCGTTTCGCCTCTTCTGCCAAAAGACCTGCCGTCAGACTTGCCGCACGCTGTTTTGTCTGTCTGCACGACAATGCTTTTTGTCTGCGAACCTCATCCAGCTGTGCGAGCGCCTTTTTCTGCATCGTCTCATCAAAGAGCGGCCGGATATCCGCCAGATAAATTTTTACTTTTCCGTTTTGAACCATCCGGTCGCTCCTTTCTGTCTACAAAAAGCATCCTGCGGCAAAGTGGAATTTTATCCCCTTCACTGCCGCTGATAAAAAGCTTTTCGAGCCGCGCTTTACAGCAGATGTGCGCGCAGGTCTTCTGCACTTCTGGAAGAAAGATAAGCCGGAGCGATATCAAATACAGTCTTGCAGCCGCTCATGCCCTCTTTGCTCATGCGATAAGCGGCTCTTGCATAAGCTGCGATAACAGAACCGGTAAATTCCGGATTGGAATCCAGCTTTAAGTTGTATTCGATCACATGCTTATGCTCGTTGTCCATTCCGGTCACGCCGGTACGAATGACACAGCCGCCGTGGGGAAGTCCGCTGTGATCTCTCTTCATCTCTTCCTCAGAAATGAAGTGTACGGTTGTATCATAGTCTGCAAAATAGTTCGGCATGGTCTTGATCTCTTCTTCGATCTTTGCAAGATCTGCGCCCTCTTTAGCAACAACAAAGCACTCTCTCGTATGCTTCTGTCTGGTGTTCAGTTCAGGATTTTTGCCGCTTCTGACCGCATCGAGTGCCTCCGGTACCGGAATGGTATACTGTCTGGCATCCTTTACGCCCTCAATCCGACGAACCGCATCGGAATGACCCTGACTGACGCCCTTGCCCCAGAAGGTATAATCCTGTCCTTCCGGCAGAATACAGTTTGCATATAAGCGGTTTAAGGAGAACATTCCCGGATCCCAGCCGCAGGAAATAATGCCGATTTTTCCGCCTTTTTTTGCAGCAGCGTCAACGTCTGCGAAATGCTCCGGGATTCTTGCGTGGGTATCAAAGCTGTCTACAACGTTGTAATCCGCTGCATATTTGGGGGTTTGAGCCGGCAGATCCGTCGCGCTTCCGCCGCAAAGAACCAGCACGTCGATCTGATCCTGCATATGCTCCAGCTCAGAAGCTTCCAGCACCTTTACGCCTGCAGTGCGTACCTTTACGTTTTCCGGATTTCTTCTGGTAAACACTCCGACCAACTCCATATCCTCATTATGGGCGATTGCGCTCTCTACGCCTCTGCCCAGGTTTCCGTATCCTAAAATTCCGATTCTGATGCTCATTTTTTCTCCTTACCCGCTATTATGTCTGTGCGATTTTTTTGTCGCGTTTATTTTAGCACAAACCGTTTTCATAGAAAACCTTTTTTTAGACTTTTTCCCCACTAATATAGTCGGAAAGATCCTGCTTTAACTGTTCCCAGGCATCCTCATGCTCCGCATAATACAGCGGACAGAGCTTTCCGCCCGCATCATAATGGCGTTTTACATCCGAAACATCCAGATTGTATTCCTCCATCAGCCAGCCCAAAAGCTTTAGCAGGGACTGATAGGTTGCATCCGTAAATTTTCCGTCCTGGTCTAAATAGCAGCATTCAATGGAAATCGAGTGATCGTTTTCCCCAATCACCGCATATGCCATCTCATTTAACGGAATACACTGGACAATCTCGCCCTCATATCCGATCACAAAATGTGCGGAAGCTGATGTCAGCCCGGTCTGTGCCAGTCCTTCGAAATAGTCCCGGTTCTGCCGTGCAGATGTCCCGGGATTCGCCGTATAATGCACATACAGCTGCGTAACCGTCGAAAGCGCATCCTGCGGTCTAGAGTATGGATTCGGTGTCAGGAGCGCTTCTTCCATCGGCGGTTTCTCGCACTTTTTTTGTTCCAGAATCTGGGTAATCCGGGAAATCGCCCCGGTTTCCGTACTCTGATTCTTCGAAATGCTGACGAATTTCCAAACTGCAAACGCCGCCAGCACTAAAAACAGCAACGCAGCAATATAAACCGCAATGCTTTGCAATTCTTTCTGCAGGCGGGTTCGACGACGGCAGCTCCTTTTCCTGTTCGCAGCAGGCGGTACAGGGCGGCGCCTGGCAGGAGCTTTATATTGTACAGCAGCACGACGGCGGATGGACGGTTCGGACTGCGTAGCGGATGAACGGCGTACCGGCAAGTCGCTGTAGCTCTGGCAATCCCGCGCACGCGCCGTTTTTTGCTCCATACGGTTATCCCAGTCATCGAACAGCGGCCGTTCTTCGCCCCATAAAAGATCCAGTTGTCCTGTTTTTCTGTTCTTCGTATATTTTTTCGTCGTCTCCGGGCTATCCCACAATTTCAGCTCCGGTTCCGAACCTCTTTTTTCTTTTGTCATATAAAAAACCGCTCCCTTATATCCTGTCCGGCAGTTTGCCATATTTGTCAGGATATCACAGGGAACGGTTTCTTTTCAGAAAATTTTCCTAAGATTTTCTTAAATCATCCAATGCCGTCTCAAACAGGCTACAGCGCTTTGACACAATTATTCATGACAATAGAATGCTCGCAGAGCGTGAATTCTATTGTTTTTCGATCGGGTTTTTATAAAACTCTACGAAATCCGTGTAGCCCTCTTTGGTCAGCTGTTCCTTCTGGAACTTCTTGTTTTTGTTCATGCGCGCAACCAGAATCTGATCGCCGTTCTTTCTCGCCTCCTGTGCCTGTGCGATCACTTCGCAAAGGCGGTCGCCGGATACACCTTTTTCGATCAGGTATGCGATCTTTTTCGGCTGTCCGGGGATCTGGAAGCCGTTTTCCATCATCAGCAGGATGATACGCTCAAAGCCGATAGAAAATCCGCACGCCGGAACGTCTTTTCCGGTAAATTTGCCTACCATCTTGTCGTAACGACCACCGCCTCCGCAGCTTCCGCCAAACTGAGGGATGGCAATTTCGAAAATGGTTCCGGTATAGTAGGACATACCGCGCACCAGAGTCGGATCAAAGGTGATCTCAAATTCAGACGCCTTTGTAGCGCGGACGCTGTCAATGATCTCAGAAAGGTTCTGGGAAACCTCAGGCTCGAGGAAATCCCCCAGCTTTTCTGCCAGCCATGCTACGCTGTTTCCGTTTGCAGTCAGCTCATCAAACAGAGACATATATTTGTCTGCCGCTTCTGCTGCGAAACCGCTCTCTACCAGCTCAGCCTTTACACCATCTGCGCCGATCTTGTCCATCTTGTCCAGAATGATGAATACCGTATCATAATCCTCTTCTGCAAAGCCGCTGTAGGCTGCCATCGCCTTTAGGATTCTTCTTTCATTGATGCGGATGACGAAATCCTGAAAGCCGAGCTTGCCAAGAGTCGTAGTCGTTGCCAGAATCAGCTCGATCTCCGCCAGGTTGGAAGGCTCGCCCAGAATATCAATATCACACTGCATAAACTGACGATACCGGCCTCTCTGCGGACGGTCAGCTCTCCATACATTGCCGATCTGAAGCGCTTTAAACGGGGACGGAAGCTCGTTTGCATGATTTGCATAAAAACGAACCAGCGGAACCGTCAGGTCATAACGCAGACCGCCGTCTACCAGATCCATCTCCTCTTTTGCTTCCGCAAGATTTAATTTCTCGCCGCGTTTTAAAATTTTAAAAATCAGTTTTTCATTTTCGCCACCCTGCTTGCTGTTTAAGTTGCCAATGGATTCCACACAGGGTGTTTCAATAGAAGTAAATCCAAATTTTCCGTAAGTTTCCTTAATCACGTTGATGCAGTAATCCCGCAGCTGCATTTCTGCAGGCAGAATATCTTTCATACCGGTGACAGGCTTTTTATTCAGTGCCATTTTACCGTTCTCCTTTGTTCGCAGTCCTATCGTTTCCGATTTTATACTATTTGAACGCTTTTTACAAGTAATAAATTGCTCCTGTTTCCGCACACAGGCACGCCAGTCGCGCGTTTGCACGAACCGCACGGTAAGAGCAGCCGCAGTCGATATCATAATACAGACAGTTCTTCTGCGGATCATAATGCTGGTAAATCAGGCCGCCGTTATACATCATGTAATCCTTGGACAACGTCGGCGTATGTCCCGCAACGATCATTCCGTTTTCGATTCCCCCGGCCAGATACGCATCTTCCCGCGCCCGGAGATAAAAATCTTCGACACAGGTATATTTTCCGGTCAGACCAGCTGTCGGGAACTGCTCCAGATATCCGGCATGTACCACAACACATTCCCTCTCCGGCAGAGAAAACCGACAAAAATACGGCATTGCTTCCATCCTGGCTGCCCACCGCCGCAGATCTGCCATGGAAATACACTGTTCTGTAATCAGCTCCTCCAGCGTCCCATAATGATCGAACACCCGGATTTGCTCTGTCTGCCGGTTATGCTGCTCTATCAGGTTCTTTGTCTCCTGATAGAGATGCTCCAGATCCTTGCTGCTGCTTTCCTCGATCACAAGCTGCCGCTTCTCCTGCACTGCCAGAAGCAGCTCCAGATAACATAAAAACTCTTCCTCATGATTGCCGCGCAGCAGCAGGATATTTTGAGGAACCTGCTCCATCCAGCAGAGCATTTCATAGTTTTGACTTCCACGGTCAATATAATCTCCCGCCAGGATCAGCTTATCCTGATCCGAAAAGCCGATTTTTGCAAGCATCGCGTTCAGCTCGTCAAAACAGCCGTGCAGATCGCTCATGATATAGGTATATCCAGCTTCTGTTTTGCCTGTTTTGGGGGACAGCTTTTTGCCTGGTGTCTTTTTTTTGAACCACCTTGTCCAGTGTTTTAAATTGGTCATATCTCTCTTTCCTGAACTACTTCTCTGCACAGATCAGATTCTTATAGAATTGCACTGCGCCGGGCAGGCAGTTATATTCCATGCACTCGTTCAGCCCATGCATGCCTTTCATCTGTTCCGGTCCGTAAACCACAGGCGCAAAGCGGATGCAGTTGTCACATACCGGACTATAGAACTGTGCATCGGTAGCCCCGGTCATTACATAAGGGCTGGATGGCAGTCCCGGAAAGGTCTGTGCAATCACCTGCTCCATCAGACGATAGCCCTCACCATGGATATCTACGGGCTTTGTATAGTCATTGGAATGGATAATTTCCGTCTCTAAACCGTATTTGGAAGCCAGATTCCTGATAATTTCAAGACTTTCCTTTTCTCCCTGATGGGGAATAAAACGCATATTGGCTCCAAGGGTTGCTTCCTGCGGAATCACATTATATGCATCGGAACCGGACTGCATGGTAAATGCAATTGTCGTCTGCAGCATAGCTCCTGCCTGTGCGCTGATCTTCGGAAGTACCGCTTTTAAGAGCGGCTTAAACAGCCACATATTTCCAAGCACCAGCTTTAACCCGAAAGAGGCATATGGTGCCAGAGAAGTAAACATGGCAGAAACCTCCGGAAGCATCTTCTTTTGGAACGGTGAATGTTTCTCTACTTCGTTTACAAAAGCACAAAGGCGTGCAATCGGTGTTCCCTTAGACGGCGCGCTGGCATGTCCTCCATTACTTTTTGCAGTAAACTTCACATCGGCTTTGCCCTTCTCAAAGACACCCACCATTGCAAAGTTTCCAGGAATTCCTCCAACGGGTTCCGTAATGATAGCTCCACCCTCGTCACACAGAAGGAACAGCCGGATTCCTCTTCGCTGCAGTTCCTTTACAAGCTTCGGCGCTCCGTCTCCTGCCCATTCTTCGGTACAGGAGGATGCCAGATACACGTCCGTCGGCGGCACAAAGCCTTCCGCAAGCAGTTCTTCCACGGCCTCCAGAAAAGCCATTACCGTACACTTCGTATCCGCCGTGCCCCGTCCCCATACCTTACCATCTGCAATATCTCCGGAAAAAGGAGCGTGAATCCACTCTCCCTCTGCCGGAACGACATCCTGATGACTCATCAGAAGGATCGGCTTTTCGGAGGATTTTCCCTTCCAATAATATAACAGGTTTCCGTCTATTTCAGTTTTCTGAAGCTTTTTATGTACCAACGGGAAAAGCTCTTCTAAAACCTTATGAAATCCGAGATATTTCTCTACTTCCGTCTCTCCGGCATGTGAGGTCGTGTCACACTGTACCATCTTAGAAAGCTTTTCGGCAAGCCGAAGTGCCTCTTTTTCCTCTGCATCCGGCTTATAATTCGAAGTTTTCTTCGGCATCAAAAGCGTCCGGACTATTGCAATCAGCAACAATAAAATGATAATCAAAAGGATTCCCAGTAAAACCAATCCTACATATTTCATGATTTCCTCTCCTTCTTTCCCTTCTTAAAGAAAATCCACGCTACCAGAATGGCAACTGCACCAGACGGGATAATCATAAAGCTGGTTGATCCGATCAGTCCCGGCGCAAAAATAAACAGCGCACTCATCAACACAAGCGGGAATACGGCTATATGCATATTCTTACGGTAATATTTATATGCCATCGCTCCAAATAACGCCGGAACCACGTTTTCAAACGCCGGCTGCAATACTTCACTCTGTAAAACCGGCTGCAGCGGAACCATTAAAAGGACGCCGACTGCCAAAACCAGAATCGTAACAAGGGATGAGGTTGCAATGGAAATCGTAGAAATGATTTCATTTTCCGGTGTTCCGGTCTTCGCTCCAACCATATCACGCGCATTGACTGCACACGGAATCTTCATATTAATCAGATTACCGGTAATAAATGCAAGGTATCCGCCACCGGAACCCAGCATCGGTGTGTAGATCAAAAACTCTGCCACACTGCTCACCAGCCATACCAGTCCTACGGACAAAAAAGCTCTTGCCACCGCTCCAAGATCCGGATAAGCTCCTAAAATTTTTCCCATCAAAAACGGTGCCCCTACCAGCATAACCAGTGTCACGGCACTTACTACTCTTCCGATTACATGCGTGCGTTTCCGGTATTCTTCCCACGTACTTGTTTTATTTTCTTCCATAATTCTCATGTTCCTTCCTTAAAATTACGATCCACTTCTATGTATCTGCTTTTATGGATATATCGTAACTGTGAGGGTACGGAGCAGTTACGATCTATCTTATCAGATCAGCCCGACAATCACAGCGGCTGTCATACCGGCAATCATACTTCCCGCAATGGAAAAGCTGTCCACCCAGCCAAGCTTTTTCTTTTCAGACAGAAATACGAAGATTCCCATTACCAGTGCAGAAACCACCATAACCACAAGCGGAATGATATCACCATGAAAGGTAAAGAGACCATTTTCAGAAATAAAGCCTCCGATGTAACGGCCAATGTAGGTACTTACAAGTCCAATGAACATTGCCGTCATCGCAAGATCCGCAAAACCGGCTGATCCCGACTTGCCGGAAGAAGAAGTCTTCGTGAGCTTCTGTGTATACTTCTTATTTAAGAAAATCGACAATACCATGCCCCACATAATACAGATACTCATCAACAGAGCAATCGTAGAAAATGACGTTGCTGTCATTTCAGATGCAGAAAGTGTCGTCATTCCCACCTGTTCCGCTGCTGCCTGCGCTACCTGTGTCTCATAATGAAGCGCTCCAATCACGGAAAGACGAAGCCACGGCCACGGTGTTCCCAGACTTCCGGAAAGTGCAATGACTCCCAGTAAAATTCCAATACTCGGCAGTACCGAAAAGGTTGCACTTGAAATAATGGTCCGTTTCATTTTCGTTTCATCCATTCCCAGTGCCTTGCCCGCTCGATAAGCCCTGATGAGAAAAATCACACAGACGACTGCCACAAATGCAATGATCCCGCCGCAAATGAGGTACATGGGCGCGCTGTTCAACTGATTTAAAATCGTCATAACTCTACACTCCTCTACTTTTATTCATGACTGACAATAGAATGTTCGCAGAGCGTGCATTCTATTGTTGATTTGATCTAACTAAGATTATGCCACATCAACTTCAAAAGTTCCACCCGATCTTTTTCAAAAAACGAACAAAGGATTAAAATCAGATTGTCATGTCAATCGTTATTTAATCCCTTTTCTCAAAAGGCAAAAATAGAAAAAATAGAACGTATAGTTTATTTCCATACGCTCTATCTCACATTTCATATTAAATTTTTGAATTCTACAAACTGATATCCTATTTTCTTCAATTACATCCAAATCAAAAGAATGCCGGATTACTATCTTCCTTATTTGCAGTTTAATAATATCTGCTTTACATCAGAACTCTCCAGCCTGACGTATGCCTTTGAGGCAATTGTGCTTGTCCTTACTGCTTCTGATGCCATTTCATCAAATAAATCCTCCGGTACGCCCACCTCAGAAAGAGTTGCCGGCATTTCAAGTGACTGATTGAAGGCTCTGACCTTTTGGATTTCAAGCTCTGCCGCTTTCCGGTTATCAGCCTCTTCTACGCCAAATACTTCTCTTGCAAATCTTGCAAGACGGGGTGCCGTCGTGTCCGATAATACATAGCTCATCCATGGCCTTGCGGGCATATTTTATTACGGTTTTCATTACTGCTTCACTGAGCACATCTGTGATATATGCCTCGTCATTCGGTTGGAAGTACTGCTCCATTACGTGGGACAATATATCAACTGTACCGGCTGCCGTCTGCTTTGAAGGCAAGGTATATAAATAGGTCGGATCATACTTATCCCCCTTGCAGCTATAACCAAATCCTGTCCCTACACAAACATCAATCTTTGTCTTGCATACAATACCTTCTTCATCCTGCCTTGACGTGATGTCATTGCAAAGCTGACCGCACTCATATCTGCATTTTCAAAATGAAGCAGCTTGTGTATCACCATTGCATAAAATAGCTGTTTTGTTGCAATAATCATTCTCTCAGTTTCTTCCGCAACGATTCTGGCTGCCATCGGCTGAATGCTACGCTCAGAATATATAACCTTATAAAATGTAAGCAGTTTTCCCTTGAAAAAGCTGGCTGAAATCCACAGGCTTTATATTGGCATTTTTCTTGGACTGTTCTCTGAGGAACTGATACATTGCTTCCACAATTTCATCTTTGGATGAAAAATGCTTATAAAGCGAATTTAGCTTGTTTCTTGACTACTCAGGAAAAATATTTCTACCCTCGCCCCACCTGTATTTTCAGAATTTGAAAGTTTAATACCTCCACCATATTTTTCAGCCACAGTTTTTGCAAAAAATAGCCCAATCCCATAATGGGCTTCGCCATTTCTACTTGTGTCATCCATAAAAAACTGCTCTGTGCCATGCAATAATGCTTCTTTTGTAAATCCTGATCCGCTATCCTCCACAATGAATGTCAGCCGGCCATCCTGCTCCTTTGCACCAATATAGATGATTCCATTTTCTTTTGTATGCTCCACTGCATTCTGAATCACATTCATGACAGCCCGAAACATTGGATCATAAGCAATCGTCACCTTTTTATCACTTTGTCCCGCCTTCCAATCTATTTTCTGGTGATAGATTTCTGCCAGTCCGAGTGCCTGTTCCTTTATATCTGCGAGAAAATCTTCTAACCTCACCGTTGTATAGGTAACATCACTGCAATTCCATGATTTTGTGACATCTATCAACTGTTTTACATAACTTTGTATCTGTGTTGTGCCGTTCAAAACATAAGTGATATTATTCTTCTGTTCTGTGGTCAGTTCAGTCTCTGAAAGTAGTTCTGCATTTCCCCGTACAATCGTAAGAGGTGTTTTAATATCATGCGCCAAAGCAGACATCTGTCGGTTCTTTTCCTGCTCTGTTTTCCACTGCTTTTCTAAAGATTCTCGCAATGCATCCCGCATATCATCGATTGCCGATAAACAGTCATCAAACTCTTTGATACCGGAACAGGATGTCTCATATTCCAGATTTTGATCCTTTATTTGTCCGATTGCGTCTAATACAGGCTGCATCTGCTTTTTGATTCTTTTTCCAAAACGTATGGACGGAATGATGATAATCGCTACCGCTCCAATCACAGACATAATACTCATCACATTCTGTGGTCCTATAAAATGCTCCCTCAAAAAAGCTGAATGATATTGAGGTGTCAGGCGATATTGCAATACAACATATTCATTTTCCCTTACAATTACTTTATAAAAATATTTCCCGGATGCGTTTCCGTACTTTGCAACATTCCATGCTATCTGTTCGTATTGTTCTGACAGATCTCCACCTATTTTCTCTCCATTCTCTGAAAAGATTACATAATCACAAAGTGCAGGAATCATCTCAGCAGTTACTTTATCCGCACGTAAAATCGTATCATATGCTTCATTAATCTTTTGCTCTGCATAATTCGCCGGATAAATACAGCCCACACTAATCAAAAGGCACAGCAGCAGCCAAGCAACAATCACCAAACCAACTAATGATCCAAGCATGACCAGTACATATCTCATAAAAATCCTGCTGAGTGCATTGCTTCTCTTTACTCTTCCCATTTATATCCAATCCCCCAGACTGTTTTTATCGGCATATAATCATAATCCGCAAATTTTGCTCTTATATTTTTGATATGCGTGATTATAGTACTGTCATTACTCTCATTGTCAAAGCCAAAGACCGCTTCCATTATCTGTTCCTTCGAGAAAACCTGTCCTCTGTTTTTAGCCAGAAATTCACAGATTTCGTACTCTGCTTTCGTAAACGGAAGTTCTTTATCATCCATCAACAGTTTCTTTTGAGACATCTGAATGCAGACTCTCCCTAAAACCATCCGGACAGAATGTTCCCTGTGCTCTCTTCTAAGATGTGCATTGATCCTTGCCCGAAGTTCCATCACTCCAAATGGCTTTGAAATATAATCATCTGCTCCTAAAGAAAGTCCGTTTACCAGACTGTTTTCCTCCGTTTTTGCCGTAAGAAACAAAATCGGACAATCCACAAGTGCCCTGATTCTTTTGCATAATTCGAAGCCATCAATTCCAGGCATCATAATGTCCAGTAAAATCAGGTCATAACGATGTAATTCTTCCATATTAATTTTTAGTGGATTACTTACTTTGGTAACCAGATGTCCATCCTTATTCAAAATGCTTTCTATCATTTCCAAAATTGCCGGTTCATCATCAACTGCCAGTATTTTTGCCATAGTTTCCCTCGATTCTATTCCGATATTCTGTTTCCTTCCCAGTGGTTTACCCACCAAAAATAGTATACCATACTAATCCCTGTAAATATTAAGCAACCTGGTATGAATGACAACCATTCACCTACACTAGTTTCTCCCAATACAGATTGCAGATAAGTATATGGTACTCTACCCGTCCAGCAGACAAATACATATTTCCACACATAATCTCCAAGTCCGGTAAGCATCAATGCACTGATCAGTCCTGATATAATCCCTGCTCCAATGGATACCCCTTTTCCAAACTGAAAAGCCAGAATCAGCTGCCACAGATAAAGTGGAACACTGCTTCCCCACAGCAGCAATGCTGCAACAACACATATTTTTACAATTTCCATATTGCTGTTACTCCAGCTACCACTTGCTGATATCATTCCAAATCCAGTTCCAAATATCAAAGTAGTCAGTAAGACAGAGCCAAGACAAAGCATCAGTAACAGCAGAAACTTCGATATAAATGCCACTCCTTTTTTCGATAAGGATAACATATTCTGAAAGTTACCTGCATTTTGTTCCTGCTCCATCACACTTGCTGTAAAAATTCCAACAAGTACCGGAAGTCCTGCTCCTATTGCCTGATAAAATGCAATCACTTTCATATTTTCATTCCATGGTGAAAAAAGGTAATACACTAAAAATATAACGCTGGTTAGAATCGGAATCAGTACGTGTGCCAGAATCACAGATGTTCCTTTCATCTTTCGCAAGTCTGCATTCAGAGATCTTCCAAGCATCCTATTCCACCTCTCTTCTCTCAAACCATTTCAAAAACAAAAGCGTTGCAAGAACAAACCAGATCATTGAGAGGCAGATCCCCGGAGCAATTACTCCCGTATTCAAAAGGGGATTCCCTGCTTCTGCGGCAAGTCCATTTGGTAAAATATGTAGTAACGGACACATCATTCGCATAGGGATTGCCGAAACAAGTACATACCAGATTCTGGTTTGTGATATTACCACACCGCTGACGGTAATAAACAGGCAGACGCACAGGTTTACAATCATTCCAAATCGTTCACTTAAAAATAAAGCTATCGGAATCTCCCATAACTCAGAAACCGTCAGAAACAATACTGCAATCAACGCTCCTTTCACTGGAACATGTGTCGTTAGAAGAAAGCCTCCAAGCGTTGCTCCTGCAAACACAATCACATTAGAAAACAAAATCATATACCCAATATAAATAATTTTCCCCAGCACCAATTTCCTTCTGTCTGTGGGAATAGTCGTTAAATGATAGTATTTTATCTTTTTCTCCTGCGCCACAGAAAGATAACAAAATAGAGCAATCATCCCCGGCAGCAAAAGTGTATACCACCAGTTCCAAACACTTTCTGCATAAGCATTTGTCATCCCAAGAGTAAATATAAATGCCATGACAAATGTAAGAAGAGGAAATCCCCAGATAAACTTTTTTCGCATGGTTCTTTTGGCTTTTTGATGTTCTGCTTTTATAATATTAACCATGGATTTCACCTGCTTTCTGGTTTTTTCTTACCACATTCATAAACAAATCTTCAAGATTATCTCCCTGCTTTAATGCTCCTTCGTATCCTAAGATTCCACCTGAAATAATCCCGACTTTATCTGCAAGTAACTGTACCTCCGAGAGAATATGACTGGAGAGAATTACAGTGATTCCCTGTTCCGGAAAAGACCGAATCAGCTCTCGTAATTCCTCGATGCCTATTGGATCTAATCCATTCGTAGGTTCATCCAATATCAAAAGTTCCGGTTCTCCAAGCAATGCCATTGCAATGCCTAGTCTTTGCTTCATTCCCAAAGAAAACTGTCCTGCTTTCTTCTTTCCGGTGTTTGTAAGTGATACAATCTGCAAGACCTCATCAATTCTGTTTTCATCTGTACCAAGCAATAATTGTCTTACCTTCAAATTCTCTCTGGCGGAAAGATTTTCATAAATAGGCGGATTCTCAATTAGCGCTCCTATTTTTGATAAATCTTTCCTATCCCAAAGTTTTCCATCAAAGTAAATCTTTCCTGCAGTTGGTTTCATCATACCGGTCAGCATTTTCAATGTGGTAGATTTTCCCGCACCATTCGGTCCAAGCAGTCCGTAAATCTGTCCCTTTTCGATATTAAGCGAAACATTATTTACCGCTTTCTGTTTTCTAAAATATTTACATAGATTTTGTGTCTGCAACATCATTTCCATCTTTGCCATCCTTCCTTCTATATTTCATTTCTTACTGAAATATAATCTATCAGGGAAAAATAAAGATTTGATGAAGTTTGCTACATTTTAGAAAATCTGTCCCGGAAGTTTTTTCTTCTCCATATACGGGAACTCTCTATCAAATGCCTCTGCTTCCTTTTCATTTACCAGATACCCTGCCGGAGGTGCATATTCACCTGTAATTCCATTAAGATATCCCGGCATCAGTTCTTCGCACAGAAAGAAAGATGCATCCTCGCCTTCCGGCAATCCATGATAGCGGATGCCAAACTCACTCGCCTGTCTGAATCCGCTTTTTCCATAAAAATCGATATTCCCTTCAAAACATAGTGCTCCGCATCCAAGCTCTTTTGCTTTTTCTAAAGAATAATCCAGTAAAATCTTTCCATACCCCTTCCTTTTAAGCTCCGGTGCAATACAGATCGGTCCCATAGTCATAATGGGAATGCTTCTGCCATCATCGGCTGCAATCACTGCCTTCATAAACATGTTCTGTCCAATCAACTGTCGTAAACGTCAAATCCATCTCTCGCAAATAAATGTAATGCAACAATCAGGATATCTTCCTTTGTAGTTTTTGACATACCCACACCTCCTGCTCCGCAAAATAAACGACCGTTTACAATCAAATTATAGTAAACGGTCGTTTATTCATGACAATAGAATGCTCGCAGAGCGTGCATTCTATTGTTTGTCAAGTCAGATATCTACAAAAAATCTCCTGATATACCATAAACAGAATCTGCGGCAGCTACTGTTTGCTTACCGGATATTCCCCAACCTGAATCGTCCCTGAGTAATCCATATTCAGCCCTACCATGCAGACGAGCGGCAGAACAACACGCAGTCGCCGCAGGCACTTACCAAACGATAATTCTGCCAGCAGAAATCCTGCAATCAGATAGACAGCCATCCCATTACTGTTTAATCGTTCCTCATTCCAGTAACGTATTTCCAACAGCCGTTACTTCTTCTCGTTTACGATTACGGTCATTCTTATGAGCTTTGACCGACCGTTTTGCAGTCTGACAACCGCCTTGACGACTGTCTTTCCGGGCTTCAGGCCCGTGATCCTGCCATCTGAGCTAACGCGCGCCACATCCGGATTGAGGACCGAAAAAGTCACTTTATCAACATTGTACCAGTTTACCCCTTTCTCAAACCAGAAGTACGTCCCCTGCTTCTCGCGGATGGTGGCTGATTGTTTCGTGGCTTTGATCGACCGCAGTATTTGCTTCGTGAGTGCTTCTTCCTCGTCGGCTGTCACTAACTCATAGTTTCCGTGACCCAGCTCGTTATGATCCAGTTCAACGCTTCCATCTGCCGCTACCCTGAAAGGCATTTTACTGACTACAAGCTTCTCACCTGTTTCGGGATCTATCTCAATAATCTTCATTTTTTTAGGTCTCACGGTTCTTTTCAGAAGCGTATTTACATCGACCGTCACTTCCCGGATGACCCAGTCGTTTTTCGTGAGCATCTTTATCGTGGCCTTTACTTTCTTCGTGCCTGCTGCCTTTACGATCTCTGAAAGTGCTTCCCCGGAGATCTTCACATTGCCAAAACCTCTATCAAGAATTTCTGCGGTAGCTGAAGTGATCTTCCCTTTGGCATTCTTCGATACATTGACCACTATATTCATTCCTGTCTTTTCATTTCTGATTTCGGTCCTGATCTGTACGGAACCGTCCTCTGACCGGATTTCAGTCGTGGTCACAACTGTACCATCTTCTCTGGTTTCGGTCTTAGTCGTAGTCTTGTCCTTGTTATCGTCCTGTGGCGGAGCAGTTTCAGATCCGCTGTCGGTGGAACCGCCTGATGAACTGCTGCCGGAGCTGCTGCCACTGTCCGAGCTGCTGCCGGAACTGCTGCCACTGTCCGAGCTACTGCCGGAGCTGCTTCCACCGGAAGTGCCCCCATCCGAACTACTGCCGCCGGATGATTCTTTCGTAAATGCCATTCCGACCACATCACTCATGATATGACCATCTTCTATCGCAATCGCCTGGATCGTAGTCGTCTCTGTCAGCGTAATCGGTGTATTGTACTGCTGTGATCCATTTGTTGGCACTGTACCATCTGTTGTGTAATAAATGCTCGCACCGGGGGTCGCTGTGATCGTCACCTCCGTGCGGTCTGAAAACTTGTCAGCACCGGAAATCGTCGGAACGTCGCTGGCGCCCGGAGTTGTGATCTCACGATTGCCAGCTGCCAAAATCGTATCGCCTGATCCGACCGCTCTGACGTGAAGATCAACCATCTGACTGGCGCCAAATGTCTCCTGCGTCTGAAGTTGCTGCAATGAGTAATAATCTGTGCCATTGATACTATACTGATAGCTCATCGTATCAGTATCTGCCAGACTTGTCACCTGCATAACATATACGGTAGCGCTATCGTTTGGTCTTATACTCACATCAAACTGAATTGTTTCCTCCTGTGGCTCTGTGCCCTGATCTCCGGATTCTGCCGTCCCGGTGTTGTCGCTCGCGTATACCGTTTCCGGTGCGAGCAATCCACCAGGTACACTCATGGATGACACGACCGTAGCTGCGGCAATCCCTAAGGTCAGGATTTTTGCTAATGATTTGCTTTGTTTTGATTTCCGTTGTTTCATTTTTCGCTGTCTCATTCGTCGATTCCTCCTTTTACTGATGCTGTTATTAGGCGTTGGCGAAACTATTTTTATTATCTGGGCTACCTAGTACATCGTTTTCGAAATAACTATACCACTCACTTGCCTGTGAATCCGATCTACAATATAATTGATAGAATCTTTGATGTTAGCTGCATTGATAGGATTGTTCGTCTTAGAAGTAAATACCAGATCCTCAAATCCTTCTCTCGGAGAAAACCGAGTAGCAATGTCTTTATGGTATGTTCTCTGATATATAAGCACATCATGCACTTTCTTAATCATTGGAATCTTGCGAAATCCTGCATATTTATTTTACCTATATAATTTCCTCCCCAAAAATATGGAGAAGATTATATGTCTCTCTTCTCCATAAATATATCATGTTTATCACTTAATTTCTACGGCTTTTAAGCTAGGGAAACGCTGATTAATTCATGCATCTCCTTCCCCTTTGTCTTATCTACTGCATCCCTTCCTGCAGGTGTCCCGGACACCCTTGCCTTCATTGCTCGTTGCTCGCATAAACAATAGAATGCACGCTCTGCGAGCATTCTATTGTCATGAATAAAAAGAACCGGCTGATTCATAAATGCCGATTCCCGGGTATAAAAAAGCTGAGGCCGTTGTCCTATGATCAGGAAATGCTGACCTCAGCGTTTTTGAAATATTTAGTTGTCACAACGATATAATAGCGGAAGTTTTCAACACCATCCGGATATGAGTCATCTCAAATCTGATTTCCGTATTTCTTTAACTCTTCCCTATACAATTCAGCTATATATGCCGGACCATTGCACCACAGCTTTGTTTTCTCATCATACAGTGCTTTTCCTGTCTTGGAACACAGAAAATCTGTCAATATCTCTTTTCTGTCCTTTCCCGTTTCTTCTGCAATCTCATCTGTCACCATAGTGATAAGAAGGTCTATTGTATAATTCATTTTTTCCTTTGGAATTGTTACTTCAGCCATATCTTCTCACCTTTCACAAATTTCAGACACTTAATTGCGGCTTCTGTTTTGAAGCAATATTGATCTTTTAGTTTATTGGGCAACAACTGTCTGATGCAGAAATCGTCTGCCTCCTTATCGCCTGCTGTCCCGAAAGCCCCGGCAAGGTAAGCAGTAAGGGTAAGGGTAGCGTTTGTTGCATCATCCGCAATCTTTCCTGCAATGATATCATACCTCGCCATTTCACGTTCAACTTCGATAAACATTTTTTTCTTTCGATGTGCTGCAATGCAATTTAACCAGTCTACATCTGCATTTTCAAAAATATGCGTTTCAAGATTTCCTGAAAGTTTGAATTCAAAAGTCGAAATATATCCAAACTTCTGTCCCTCTTCAATTGTTCCGGTTGCGATTGCTTTGGCTATTGAAGTTCTCAGAAAACTTTCTGCCTGCTCCTTTGATGTAGTTAAATAAAATCCCTGCCCAAAATCTTTTTTCTTTGCACATTTGGCAAGATCTGGCTCTTTTACTTCACAATAGCTTCCATGATAGAGAACAAATCCGTCTTTTAACTCAAGCACTAATCTCTATCCCCTTTCTTTGCAAAAATTCAGTAATATCTTCAAGCACAGCTTCATCGCCTTCACAATGAAAAATCCCATAACATTTTTCTATATATCCAAGAACATCAGCTTCTTTAAACAAGTGGATAATCTGTTCAACAGATAAATGCCACTCTTCTGAAGCAAGCCGGATCAATCTTGTTTGCATGAAAGTAATCTCTGTTTTCTCACTCATTATGAATCCTCCTAGTATAATAATGATGTAGTCAATCAAGACTACTTACTATACAATCCCCTTCCCTCCATCGGTATTGCCCGATTTCTACAGTACTACGAGATTGTCCGACTACCTGCCATTCATTTGAAGTCCTCCGTTTTCAGTTGTGACTTCATACTCTTTTTTCGAGAAACGTCAGGTTCTCCCCAGTTGATGTGTATTCACAATGTAAAACATGATTGGTTCTCTGACTCCGCAGTGCCACATAACACTCGCCATATCGCATTGTATGATATTGTCTTCCGCACCAGTTAAGACGTCGACCGACTGAAGTTAACGTTTCGAAGCTCAATCACTATTCAACCCTGCTTTCTTGCTGTCTACGCTTGTCAGATGCCGTTACCGACATCATCCCAAGGCTCGCTATTATCTGGTTGGCTAAACCTTGGATAAACCGGATTCCCACCGGCTTGACTACACACCCTTAGCTGGGCGCACAGCTGGAAGTTATCCGCATTTCCACTTCCTTATTGCCTGCTCCACTGGGTCGCCTTCCTAAAGCCCGCACAGAAAGCTGAAATTGTTACTGGTTAAAGCAATCACGAATTGAAGTAGACAACTCTTCATATCCTTTCAATATTTCTTCTTTATGTGCCTGCATTTCTTCATTCATTTTTGTATAGTCCAAACAGTTCTGATAACCTGCCTCACCCCAATTCATAGTATCACCTTTCCTCAAGAAATACCGATTTGTTTCTCAATTTCGCATTCAAATTATACCATAAAACCTGTGAATAATTCTACCGCAGCTTTGGACTATATGAGAAAAGTCCGAACAGTTTTCTGCCCGGACTTCCTCGCTCAATCATAAATCAATTCCGCTTTCACAACTTCCTCTGTCTGCGCCTTGCAAGCGTTCATTTGCCGCACCCATTCCATTTGGTTTTCGGTTTTCAGCTGTTCGGTCACGCCGTACTGCTTTGCCAGCTCCGGCACGATCAGCTCCATGCGGTTTCGTGCCGCTTCGTCAATCTCGGCGCAATGCTCAAAGAGCTTGTCGGATAGCACCAGCTCATTGAACAGCAGGTCAACCGCATTTTTGAAATTCTCATCATCTTCCCTTGCTTCACTGGCATCCACCAGATCAATCAGCATGGAAAAATTCTGTTCCTCCTCTGATGCTTCATACCAGATATATGCGATTAAAGCTGTATAATAGAGCTTTTTCGCTTTCACCCAGAAATTCCTCAGAGGCTTGCTGTCCTTCTCCTTTGGTATTTACAATGATTGTGTTTACGAGCTTGGTTGGCGCGGCTCTGCTCCGGCTGTAGTAATTTCTTCATCTGTGCCATAAGCGTAAGCCGATACAATCATGCCGCCAGAAAAAGGAGCAAGTATGCCGCCTACGGCAATCACGATTGCGAGACAAGCCGCAACCGCGCCCAATTTAATCCAAAAGGGCTTTTTATTTTTCTGCTCCTAACGCTGTGTTGTTCATAATGGATCTCCATTTCATTATTTCATGTGTTTGTTGCACCTAAAACCATTCACAAATGCGCAAAAAGGACATTCCTAAGTAATTAGAAATGTCCTTTGGTTTCGATGTTACTGTCACGAGTAACAAACTGTTGCACCTGTGCGGTTTTGTTGTACTCATTTTTCCATAACACGTTACAATATTTTATTGAAAATCCAACTATTCTTCTGAGAATAACTGCTGTTTGCGCTGTATCATCTCATCGATTCTCTCGATATACTGCCCGACATCCTTGACATTGTCACAGCGTTCGATTCTGCCATCGCCATAGACGCGTTTGGAGATGGTTCCTGCACCGAGTGCCATGATCGTCTGGACCTCCTCCATAATTAAAATATTATAAATACCCGCCTTCCCCGGTTTTGCATAGCCGACATTTTCGAAATTGCCGGACATATTTTTCTGTCGGTAGAGATAATACGGTTCCATGCCCATCTGCTTTGCCCCCTGGGCAGCGATCGCCATCGTTTCGTCCGTGTTGTGCAGCGTGCTGATGCCATGCTCCAAAATCCACTGGCTCAGCCTGGAAGCTCGCTTAATTGCAAGAGAATGTACCGTCAGACTGTCGGGTCCAAGCTCCTGCACTCGGCGAATGGTCTCTTCCACATCTTCCTTTGTCTCCCCCGGCAGCCCGAGGATCAGATCCATATTGATATTATCAAAGCCTTCCTCCCGCGCCAGCCGAAATGCCTCAACCGTCTGCGCCACAGTATGCCGCCGGCCGATCAGATCAAGGGTTTCCTGCTTCATCGTCTGTGGATTGACCGAAATTCTCGTCACACCATAACGCTTCATCACACGCAGTTTCTCTGCCGTAATACTGTCCGCGCGCCCTGCTTCTACCGTAAACTCCCGCACCTGTGACCAGTCAAGCGTATTTTGAAGCTTCAAAAAAAGCCGTTCCAATTCCTCTGGTTCCAGTGTAGTCGGCGTGCCGCCGCCAATATAAACGCTGTCCAAAACGCGGTCTGCGCAGGTCTCTTTTACGAAATCGATTTCCTTTTCCACGGCGCTTAGATAATCGCTCACGCGATTTTTCCATGCACAGATCGGAAACGAGGTAAAGGAACAATACAGACAGGTCGTTGGGCAGAACGGAATCCCGATATAAAGGCTGTATCCTTCCTCATAATGAATTCCGGATAAAATCTGCATTTCCCGTTTGGCAATGTCAATCGACAGCTCCGTTTTTTCTTTCGATGCCAGATAGGTATGCTCCATATAGGCAGCGACTTCCTGTTCTGTTTGTCCCTGTTCCAGAAGCTGTTTCGCAATTTTCGTCGGACGAATACCGGTCAGGGTTCCCCAGGGAAGCGTCTTTTTTGTTTCTTCGGAAAGGAGCGCGTACAAAAGCTGTTTTAAATCGTTTTTAACCGTCCCCCTGTCCTCCGGCGTCTTTAGATTGACTGTTTTAGTCCCTCCATTTTCAATCCCTGCGCAAATGGACGTCTCATAATATTCCACGAAAAACGCCGGCAGCCCGGCGTCACTTCGTTCTTCTTTGGTTCCTTTTACAAAAACTTTGATCTCCTGCTCCGGATAAAAGGCCTTTACCAGAGAATGGATGTCATAGGCATATCTGTCTTCATTTAACGTTACAATAATCATCTTTTTACTGGCAGTAGGGATTGTACTGCTTCTCCCTTCCAATTGTAGTAATATCTCCGTGTCCCGGATAAACTTTTGTATCTTCCGGAAGGACAAAGAGTTTTTCTTTCACAGAGCGTACCAGACTGCTCATGCTACCGGTCGGGAAATCTGTTCTGCCGACCGATTCCTCAAACAGCGTATCGCCGGAGAATAAGAAACCGCCCTCTTTACAGTAATAGCAGCATCCGCCTACAGTATGCCCTGGCGTTGCAATGACCTGAAATGAAATCCCTGCGGTTTCCACTGTCTGTCCGTCTGTCAGCCATTCATCCGCTTCGATCGTCACGACAGGCGGCATCTGTGCAGACAGGTTTAACTCCGGCGTCCGGCAGATTTTCTTCTCTTCTGTCAGCGCATACACCTTTGCGCCGGATGCCTTTTTTAATTCTGCTGCGCCGCCAATATGATCAAAATGACCGTGCGTCAGAAGAATCGCTTCCACAGTAAAGCCCTTTTCGGAGAGCAATTTGAAAATCCCTGCTCCGTTTTCCGCAGGATCGACTACGACCGCTTTTGTCCCGCCTTCCCGGTATAAAAAATAACAGTTTGTTGCGCAGACACCCATCGTCTTTCGCCCAATTTTAATTTCAGACATTCGTTTTCCTTTCCCAGAAGCCAAGCGGCAAATCGCTATTTTCCGATAGCATTGCAAACGTTGAAACGCCGCCAATTCCATATCGGCTTTCCCAATACCTGCTCGTACCTGCCGCCGGCATCGCGTCAGCCCGTTGTACGCTCAATATCGATGACGCTTTCGATGTTGCGCAGCTTCGCTACGATCTGATTTAACTCTTCCCTGCTGCTGATCTCAAATGAAGTAGACAATGTAGCAATTCCCTGCTTGTTCGTTCTCGTATTCATCGTCTGGATATCAATATTGCGCTCCGTCAGTGCTTTACTGATGTCTGCTAAAAGTCCGTTTCTGTTATGTGCAAAGATATTGATCTCCGCCATATATTTCTCACCATCTGCTCCAGTATCCGAGGGCTCCCACTCCGCTTCAATGAGTCTGGCACGTTCGATCTCCGGCAGGTTTAATACATTGATACAGTCCGTCCGGTGGATCGAAATCCCCCGTCCTCTTGTCACAAAGCCGACGATCTCATCCCCGGGCACAGGAGAGCAGCATTTGGAAAAACGTACTGCCACGTCATGAATCCCCTTGACCACGATGCCGTTTTTACTGTGGGGGTGCATCTGCTTCGCCTGATTGGCATTATTCTCTGCAATGGAGGCAAGCACTTCTTCATTGGTCATCACCTTCGGATGGTCTTTCTCATAAAGCTCCTGCATCCGATTGGCGATCTGACCTTCCTTGAGCGCGCCGTGTCCGATCGCTGCCAGCACGCTGTCCCAGTCCATAAAGCCGTATTTCTTCATGACAGCTGCCTGATATTCCGGCTTCATAATTTCGCCCAGGTTGATCGAACGTGCCTTACAGTAGGTGTTGAACTGATCCTTGCCCTTAGTGATATTTTCTTCCTTGACTTCGTTTTTGAACCACTGGTTGATCTTGTTTTTCGCCTGCGTACTCTTGACTACCGTAAGCCAGTCACGGCTCGGTCCCTTGGAATTCTGCGAAGTCAGAATTTCCACGCGGTCGCCGTTTTGGATTTCGTAATCGATCGTCACAAGCTTTCCGTTGACCCGCGCACCGATCATCTTGTTGCCGACTGCAGTATGGACGTTGTAGGCAAAATCAATAGGTGTAGAGCCTGCAGGCAAGGTCTTGACGTCGCCGGTCGGCGTAAAACAGTATACGCTGTCGGAAAACAGATCCAGATCGCTTTTCAGCATGTTCATGAATTCTTTGTTATCCGACATCTCGCGCTGCCATTCCAGAATCTGACGCAGCCATGCCAGCTTTTCTTCTTCCTGTGCCTCAACCTTTTTGCCATCGGAGGCTTCTTTATATTTCCAGTGGGCGGCGATACCGTATTCCGCCACACGATGCATTTCATAAGTTCTGATCTGAATCTCGAAGGGCTGCCCGGAGCTTCCAATCAACGTCGTGTGCAGAGACTGATACATGTTCGCCTTGGGCATCGCAATATAATCCTTGAAACGCCCCGGAATCGGCTTGTACATCTCGTGGATCACGCCCAGCGCCGCATAACAGTCCTTAACCGTATCTACGATAATCCGGACAGCAAACAGGTCATAAATCTGGTCGATGGTCTTATGCTGGTTCTTCATCTTTTTGTAAATGCTGAAGAAATGCTTGATACGACCGTCAATCTTAGCTTCGATTCCCGCCTTTTTGATGTGCTCGGAAACCTCGTCCACGATTCCCTGAATATACTTTTCGCGCTCGCTTTTGCGCATCGCGATCTTGTCCACCAGATCATAATAAACGTCCGGTTCGAGATATTTTAACGAAAGGTCGTCCAGTTCTACCTTGATCTTGGAAATACCGAGACGCTGTGCAATGGGCGCATAGATGTCCATCGTCTCCCGCGCAATCCGGATCTGCTTTTCGTGGGGCATATGCTTGAGGGTGCGCATATTGTGGAGACGGTCCGCCAGCTTGATCATGATTACGCGGATATCCTTCGCCATCGCCATGAACATCTTGCGCAGGTTCTCCGCCTGCATCTCCAGCTGTGCTTCTGTCTTATTGCCGGAATTGTCCGCAAGATGCAGATGCTGCAGCTTGGTCACGCCGTCCACCAAAAAGGCAACGTCCGTTCCGAACTGTTCTCCAACCTGTTCGACCGTCATCACGGTATCTTCCACCACATCGTGCAGAAGTCCCGCCACGATCGTCTCCTTATCCAGCTCCAGATCCGCCAGGATAATCGCCACGCACAGCGGATGGATGATGTAAGGTTCGCCGGATTTACGCACCTGTCCCTGATGGGCGTTATCTGCCAGCCGATACGCTTTTTCAATCATGGAAATATCATCCGAAGGATGATACTTGCGCACCCGCTCGATCAGGTCCTGATATAGTTCTTCCGGGCTTATAAATTCCTGAATGCTCTCAATTCGTCCGTCATCCAGCACCAGCTTGGTTTTCGGCTCTTTTGATCTGTCTTCCGTTCTATCCATCTTCCGCACACCTTACCATCGTCCAGTTTTATCAGTTTCTGCCAAAAAAGAGTTACGTCGTAACTCTTTTTCGAAAATCAATTATTTGCCTTCATATACAATTGCGGAATCCAGACGATATCCTGCAATTGCTTCTCTTCCCTTCAGCCCTGCCAGCTCGATCAAAACCAACACGCCTGCAACCTCGCCGCCCAGTCTCTCTACCAGGGAGATCATCGCCTGAGTCGTGCCGCCGGTTGCGATCAGGTCATCTACGATCAGCACTTTCTGTCCGGGTTTAATAGAGGTTTTGTGCATTTCGATCACTGCCGTGCCGTATTCCAGAGAATATTCCTGAGACACGGTTTCACAGGGCAGCTTGCCCTTTTTGCGGATCAGTGCAAAGGGCTTATGCAGGTTATATGCGATGGGTGCACCGAAAATAAAGCCTCTGGACTCTGCGCCTACGACTACGTCAAACTCCAGATCCTTTACCAGATCCTGCATGGTATCGATTGCAAGGTGCATGCCGTCAGCATCCTCCAGCACGCTCGTAACATCTCTGAAAATAATTCCCTCCTGCGGGAAATCCGGGATACTTCTTACATATTCTTCCAGTTTTTTCATTTTCCTATGCCTCTTTTTCTTCTCTTTTCTATAAAATGGAACCCTGTCAAACGGGACTTGTCGATGCTATCATTATATTATTTTCATTCTTTAAAGTCAATACAGCCGAAAGCCCGGATTTTCCCTGCCATGACAGCATCTGAAAAATCCGGGCTTTTTTATTTTTTATTCTGATGAAAAAATGTTATTGAACCAGCCAGTGCTTTTTTCAGCCTGCGTTACGCCTTATAAGTGGTTCACTACACCCGTAAAGAGGATCTGATCGCCTGCATCTTCTCCGTTTCCGGTTAAAACGAAGGCGAACGGGCTGTCAAAGGTAAGCTCTATCGGATCGGTTTCGGGCATCAGCGCCATTTTTTCCAGTCCCATCACAGTAACTGCGGCAGCTGTCAGTCCGTTTTCGTCCACCTCAACCATTGCACTCTGCTGGGCACTCGAAATATAGAGTGCTTCGTTATCCAGCACCTCTGTCAGCGCAGCGTCTGTTGCCTGCATCAGCGGAACCCCCATGGCTTCCAGCGCCTCTTTGATGGAGAAGGTCTTGCTTTCCAGCTTAAATTTGGGCAAAGAAAGCTGTACGCAGCGGTATTCCGCCCCGCTGATTTTCTGCAGCTTTTCTGTCGTCAGGCTCTGCAGTGCCTCTTCCGCACTATAGCCGTCTTTGGGCAGGCACAGAACCATCTGCCCTCCGCTTGTCGTCCAGAGCACGACAGCCTGCATCGTCTCGTCCTCATAATAAATGCCGTCGCTCAGCTTCTGATTCATAAACTCTGCATCCTCGTCCTGCTTTGCGCCGTGGAACGTGCCCTCCGTCGTATTTTCTTCCAAAAACTGGTTGCTCCAGCTGTCCGAAAAATACAACGCATTCGCAATCGCCGCTACCGTATCCGCATCGAAGGAGTCCACAATCTCTGTAATCTTTCCATCTGTCTTCTCGGATGCCCAGCTGTTGATGGCATTTGCTGCAGAGGAATCCGAAAAGTCAACGGAAAAGAGTTTTCCATCGTAATTGTCCGAAAACAGCTGTGCAAACGTCTGATTTACCGCTGCATCCTTTTGAACGAACAATGCGTTTGCAATTTTCAGTGGACTTTCAAACGTTTCTCCATATTCTTCGTAGCTTTTTCTGCGTTCCTCCTGGGAAAGCCCGGCATTGACTGCCTTTACAATCTGATTTAACGTTTCCGCGTCGATTCCGGCTTCGCCGATTACTTTTAACAGCTGTTCCTGTGTCTCCCCACTGCAGCCATTTACCAGCGCCGCCAGGGGCAGCCATGCGGAATACGGGGATGCGATCAGGTTCTCTCCCTCTTTTTTCTGCTTCAGCAAAGCCTCCGTAAAGCGCAGCGCAAAGCCGTTCGCCTCATCTTGCGCAACATCCTGATCCTGTGTCTTATCCGCAGTCGTCTGATCCTGATTTTTAGAATCGGTTGTCTCCACAGACTGCGCTTCTTCCGTTTCCGTCCGGGTCTGTGCAGGCTGTTCTCCGATACTCTTTTGTCCGCAGCCGCCAAATAACATTCCCTGTGCCAGCAGGCTCAGGCTCATAAAAAGTGCAAGCATCTGTTTTTTTCTCATATCCGAAAATTCCTTCCTATATGGTGTTGTAAAATCGACAGTTTTTCAACCCTTCCGGCAGGAAATCGTCCTGCCGCAGGATTCTTTTGTGCCCTGCTATCTACATACACGCAGACAGCTGCCGTCCGGTTTCACATAGTTTGAAAATTTTTAAAAAAATTTCAGGTTGCCATATAGTCTGTCCTTCACGATACCAAAACATTCCCGCAGCACATTATTGGGCAGAAAATAAACACCGGAATCCGCAGAAATCCCGATCGGATCTAAAAAGCCCTGCTGTTTTGCCAGCCGCAGGCTTCTGTAAACATGAAAATTGCTTGTCACAATGCCAACCTTCTGAACCTCCTGGGGAATCAGCTTTCTGGAAAAACGCAGATTTTCTACGGTATTGGTGGACTGGTCTTCTAAAATCAGCCGTTTTGGGTCAATTCCTTTTTTTACCAGAGCATCATACATTCCCTGTGCCTCGCTGACCGGCTCGTTACTGCCCTGTCCGCCGGACAATACGCAAAGGGTCTCCGGATTTTCTGTCAGATAGGTATATGCCCGACACAGCCGTTTTTCCAGAACGACGCTGGGCCCGCTTTGCTTCATCTGTGCACCCAACACAATAATATAGGAAAGCTGCTGCTCCCCTTTTACAGAAAATGCGCTGCCGATCAGGATCAGCAGCCCGCACAGGCAGGCAATCCCCACGCCTGCAAGCATACCGATTCCCGCCCGCAGTCCGATTGGCAAACGCATCCAGAGCCCTTTTTGTACAAAAAAGCCGAACATACCAAACAGTGCCGCCCCTGCCAGCCAGATCAGGTAAAATTTTGTTCCGGCAGCCTTGGTTGCAACCACACCAACACAATATACCAGACACAGTGCCGCCAGCACATAACAGAGCATCACCATTTTCATTCTCCTCGTCCGCTTCTTCTCCATTTTAATCTCCATTCCGCATACGGTTTTATCCAAAGGGTTTACTCGTTTCGAAACAGATCGTAATTGATCTTTTTGTAAAAGAGACACTCGATTTCCTTTCGGTCTTCCATGTGCAGCCCCAGAATCCACATGATCTTTGCAAGCACTGCTTCCAGCGTCATGTCGTAGGTTTCCAGAAACGGCAGCTGCTCCCGCGCTGCGCGCCCCACCACATAGGTGTCCATGCTGCTGCCCTCATACGTCACCTGCGTCGCCATGATCAGGATCTTTTCATGGGCCTTGTAATGCTGCATTTCCTCTAAAAGTGCCTGACGCAGACGATCCGGCAATCCACCAACGCCGAATCCTTCAATAATAATACAGTCATACACGCTCAAAATATGCGGAATGATCTCCGTGGACATCCCCGGTGTCAGTTTTAACAAAAACACCTTCCGATCCATCCGGTTAAAGAAACGCACCGGACCGCAGATATCCTTCTGGATATAATAGACCACCGTGTTGTCGTGAATCTGCCCAAGCACCGGAAAATTGATGCTGGAAAATGCATTATAGCTGAAGGTTGCCGTCTTTTTCGCCCGCGTTCCCGCAATAATTTTGCCGTCAAACACCAGCATAACGTCCCGGCTTCGGTCGTCAAGTGCGCACCGGATGCTGTCGTGCAGATTTTTCCGCGCGTCGGTGATCTCCTGCAGAATCGATTTCTGCGCGCCGGTCAGGACAATCGGCTTGACAGAATTCTGAATCAGATAGGAAAGCGCCGCAGCCGTATACGCCATCGTATCCGTCCCGTGGCAGATCAGAAACGCGTCGTATAACGTATAGTTTTTCTGAATCAGTCCCGCCAGCTTCAACCACCACGAGGCTTCCATATTCGTCGAATCAATGCTGCAGACCTCGTATGGAACCAGCTCGCAGACATCTTCAAATTCTTTCATATAATCCAAAAAATCGTCGGAGGACAGCACCGGTGCCAGACCGTTTCCGCCATCCTGTGAGGCGATCGTCCCGCCGGTTGTCAGCAATAAAATTCGCTTTTTCATACGTTCCCCGTTTCTCAGCGTCTGTCCGTGCTTCCAAATCCGCCATTGCGGACTCCGTCCGCCTCGTCATCCTCTGTGATGCCATACGGCATGAAAATTCCCTGCAAAAAGCCCTCGCCCGGATGGATTTCGAGCACCTTGCCCTCGTTGGAATCGTTCGTCAGCTTCGCCATGATATGTCCTTCATTGTCGGAATTATAGTAATCGCTGTCGATAATTCCGACGGTATTATTCAGCTGCAAACGGTACTTAAAGCCCTGTCCGCTTCTGGGAAACAGGCACAGCACCCAGTCCTCGTCCATCCGCGCACGGATTCCGGTCGGGATTTTAATCGTCTCGCCCGGCTTTAACACAAATGCCACCGGCGCAGAAAAGTCATAGCCTGCGCTTCCCGCTGTCGCCCGTTTCGGTTTTGTAATATCATCATAAATTGCACGAATTTCCGCCGTTTCATGACCTGGGAACGCGTCCGCGAAATCCTTTTCATACTGTGCAAAACTCACCTTTTCAAATGCTGCAATTCTTTTCATATTCTTCTCCTGTTGTCTCGCTTCCCGCAGTCGCAACACGAACCGGCAACAGGCAAAGTGCCCGATGCCGGTTCGTGTTTTCACTACGCCTGATTCTACCGCAGTGTAATTCTGCGCAGAATATTTGTTACAGTTCACCCGCGCCATTCGCAAAAGCGCATCTTCGATGCTCTCCGCTGCTTCGCAGCTCTTTTTGCTCATAAAATGGCGCTCCCTTCGTACCCTTTTGCGTTCAGATTTTCGTGCAAGCACGGAATCTGAACGCAAAAGGGTACGAGTGAACTGTAACGAATATTTTACTCCTGTGCGTCTGCACTCTGCGCGTTCTGCGCATCCTTTGCATCCTTTTTATGGCGCGCGGTAATGCCGACCTTCACTGCAGCTATAATCACAGCTGCAAATACAACAAACACAAGCAGATACGATATAAATGAATTGATAAATGCAACCAGATTTCCCATAGATCCGTCTCCATTCGCTAAATTTTTCGTTACAGTTCACCCGTACTCTTCTGAGTTCAAATTCCGTGCTTGCACGAAAATCTGAACTCAGAAGAGTACGAAGGGAGCGCCATTTTATGAGCAAAAAGAGCTGCGAAGCAGCGGAGAGCGTCGAAGACGCGGTTTTGCGAATGGCGCGGGTGAACAGTAACCATTTTTCTGTTATGCCCTATTGTAGCATTGAAAAGCTGTCTGCGTCAACCATGTACCCCGGGATCTGTCAGAACCGCATTCGTGTCCGCAGCCGTCGTCGCCAGATGATCGCACCGCTCGTTTTCCGGGTGCCCGGCATGTCCTTTTACCCAGGTAAAATGCAACTCATGGGGCTGTGCCGCCGCCAGAAGCCGCTTCCAGAGATCGACGTTTTTAACCGGGCCGGAAGCGCCCTTCCAGTTCTTTTTCAGCCAGCCGTCAATCCATTTTTTGTTAAACGCATCCGTCACATATTTCGAATCGGAAACAATTTCCACCCGGCACGGCTTTGTCAGCGCTTCCAGACCGGCGATCACCGCCATCAGCTCCATCCGGTTGTTGGTCGTGCGGATATAACCCGCAGAAAATTCCCGTTCATGTAGATTGCCCTGGCTGTCCACAAACTGCAAAACTGCGCCGTAGCCCCCCGGTCCGTCCGGGTTTCCTCTTGCCGCGCCATCTGTATATAGTGTTACATTCTGCATTGTTTTTCATTCCTTTTTGTTTTTTTGCATAGCATACGCAGTACGGACATGCGCTTTTGCGCTGCACGTTCACGCTTTCCAGACACCGGTTTTTAAAAATTCCGCCGCCTGATCATCCGCTTTTTTAATAATTTCTTCGCTGTAACCCATCATTTCCAACAATCGGATCGCATTTCTCGAAGTCGCACGCCCGGGCATCAGCAGATACGGGAAAGAAATATCCCCGTCTGCAATCTGCTCTTCAAAATGATAATTGTCGTATTCTGCCTCCAGAAGTCCTGTCAGCTCCACATCGTGCGTTGCCGCAAAGCAGCACACGCCGGGCTTATGCAGGCTCTTTAAAATCTGTGTGGAGGCCGCAATCCGTTCCACTGTGTTCGTACCGCGAAGCACCTCGTCCACAAAGCACAGCACCGGTGCACCCGGGCTTTGCGCCGCATCCAAAATTCGTTTCAAGGAACGGATTTCTACAATATAATAGCTTTCTCCACTGCCAAGGTCGTCGCGCAGCGCCATCGAGGTCATCACGCGCCAGTAGCTGCTCTGACAATGATCCGCACAGCAGGTGTGAATCGTCTGCGCCAGAATCATGTTCAGGGCGACTGCCTTTAAAAAAGTGGATTTACCCGATGCGTTGGAGCCGGTCAGGAGAACGCCGTTTGTCGTTTCGATATCGTTTTTAACCGGGTCGGCGAGCAGCGGATGGTACAACTGCTCCAGCTGCAGGGACAAAGCTTCAAAATGCTGCCCGGAGGATTCCGCAGCGCAATGTGCTGCACCGTCCGCCACCGTTTCTGCTGCCGTCAGCTTTGGCACGCACCAGGCGGGCAGAGAATGCCGAAATCCCGCCGCTGCAATCAACGCATCCAGCTCCCCCACAATCGTCACAAGTCGGTCAATATTTTCCGTCTGCTCCCGCACCGCATGCAGCATGATGTTGAATCCGATGATGTCCAGATGCAGCATCATATTGATATAATCCGCCACGATCCCCATCGGATCGCCGCTCGACGTACGCATCCCAAGTGACGCACTTCTGTTCAGCTTTCCAAACTGTGGCAACAGCTTTCGAACCTTGCTGAACCTTCCCTCCAGCTGCTGTGCATGAATTTCGGAAAGCTCCTCCGCCCCGCGGATCAGCCGGAAAATATAGTGAAAGCTGGTCAGATACGGCTCGATCTGCTTCTTTTCTTTCAGATAGGTTGTGATATTAAAACACATCACCGCACTCACACCACACAATCCAAGCGGCGGACTGACAAAAGCTGCTGCGATCGCAAGAAAAAACAGCAGATCAACCAACAGATGCTTGCCGTTTTTACGCTCTCCCAGCACGTCCAGAAAGTCCATATAGTCATACAGGGAATATTTCCCGGTTCTTCCGATTTTGAAAAAAATCTCCTGCATCCGGACTCTCGTTTCCTCGTCCTGTTCCAGAAATTCCAACAGTTTCTCCCGCTCCTGCAGCTCTTTTTCCTCAAATGACGGACTGCGCAGCATCGCATAGAGATATTCCTGTCCCGCCGAACTGCAGGTGCTGTTCATCCGCAGGAAAATTTCATCCAGGTTCAGGTCGTTCCAGGTGATATCATCGATCTGGAAATCCTTTGGATGCTTTTCAAAATATCGGACAATTCCATTTAACTCTCCGTCTGCATATTCTGTCCTGCCGGCTTTTCCAAAGGATTTTCGCAGCTGTTCCCGGTTCCATTTCTGCGCTCTGTGCTGATCCCAGAGTCCTTTTAAAAACATAACAGCAGCTCCCGCCAAGAGCGCCGCGAATAAAATTGCATATTCCAATGAAGTCTGTTCCTCTTTTCTTCTGTCGTTGAAACTCTATTCCGGTCCGGAGATTAAAATGCTCAGCGCACAATCTATTGTATACAATCCGCCAGATTTCCCGAACCAAAGCCCTCCGGAAGCAGTTTTCGAAGCGTGCGGATTTCGTAATCGCTCTCGCTTTCTGCAACAACGATAAAAAACGAATCCGGATCACAAAACTCTGCCATCACCTGTCTGCATACCCCGCAGGGCCAGGCTGCCTGCGTAAGCTTTCCGATCTTTCTTCCGCCATTTTCATCTATTTCCGCCGGACTTCCTGCGATTGCAATCGCCAAAAACTGTCGTTCTCCCGCCGCGACTGCTGTAAAAAACGCAGTGCGCTCCGCGCAGTTGGTCGGCGTATAGGCTGCATTTTCAATATTGCAGCCGGTGTAGATCTTTCCCGATTGTGTCCAAAGCGCCGCCCCGACATGATAATGGGAGTACGGCGCATAGGAACGCTTTCTGGCTTCCAGCGCAGCTGCGATCAGACGCCTGCAGAGTGCGTCGTCAATCTGTGTTTGTTCCATGCTTCCCCTCATTTCTGCGCACGCTTTTTGCGCATGCCGAGTTTGTGTCAAGTGCGCGCAGACACAAATCTCGTGATTGAAAAATGATATTTTTCAATCTTTCCCTCACTCCCGGTAAAAAGCCTGAATGCTCTCCGTCACCAGCTTTTGAAACTTCGGTGCAGCGCTGTCTGCTGCTGCCTGCACTTCTTCATGGCTGAGCGGCTGTTTTGTCATGCCCGCTGCCAGGTTGCTGATACACGAAATTCCGCAGATACGCATTCCCATATGGTTTGCTGCGACCGCTTCCACCGCAGTCGACATGCCGACTGCATCTGCGCCGAGCCTGCGCAGCAGTTCCACCTCTGCAGGTGTTTCATAGGAAGGTCCCGTCAGCTGTGCATACACACCCTCCTGCAAAGCGATCTTCTGCTCTGCCGCTGTTTTTTTCAGAATTTCCTGCAACTTCCGGTCGTATACCTGCGTCATGTCCGGAAACCGTACTCCCAATTCGTCAAAATTCTGCCCGATCAAAGGATTGGGTGCAAACAGAGAAATGTGATCCGTCAGCAGCATCAGATCCCCTGCAGAAAACGACGGATTGATCCCGCCGGAGGCATTTGTCAGAAACAAAAGCTCCGCTCCCATCCGCTTCATCAGCCGGATCGGCAGCACCACATCCGAAACCGGATAGCCCTCATAAAAATGAACTCTTCCCTTCATGCACACCACCGGAACTGATCCGATCCATCCAAAAATAAATTTTCCTGCATGTCCGGGCACGGTCGAGACCGGAAAACCGTCGATTTCATGGTAATCCAGCTCTGCCTCCACCCGGATTTTCTCCGCATAATCGCCAAGCCCCGAACCGAGCACCAGCGCAACCTTCGGCGTAAACGGAATCTTTTCTTGAATACTTTCGTAACAGCTTATAAGCTTTTCATATACGTTCTGCATGATGTCCTCTTTTCCGGCATTTTTTGCTGCGATCGTAAAACTGCCTGATACCGCTTCCTCGCTATGGACAGCGAAAGCGTCCTGATTTTTTATTGCCATCAGATATGCGTCAGAATCAGCTCGCAGTCTCCCTCCGCCCGGATTTTTTCTCCGGAACAGGGCACAAAGAAGCTGTCGCCCACAGAAAACTGCATTTTTTCATCCTGCTTGTACAGGGTTCCGCTTCCTTTGACACATACAAGACTGCTGAAGGAGTCTGAATAGGCAGGCAGCTCTGCCGTACCGTGAATCTGATAGCTTGCGCATTCAAAATATTTGCATCTGCTCAGGATCCGGCAGGTATAAGTATCCTTCACTACCGTCTCATCCTGGAACTGCGGCAGCTCGTATCGATGATAATCCATGACTTCCAGCGCCTTTTCCACATGCAGCTGGCGGCGGTTACCGTAACGGTCGGTACGGTCATAGTCGTACAGACGATAGGTACAGTTGGAACTTTGCTGAATTTCGCAGACGACAACGCCCTTTCCGATGGCATGCACCGTACCTGCCGGAATATAGTAGGCTTTCCCGTCCTCGACCGGAATCCAGTTTAGCAGCGACAGAATCGAGCCGTCCGTAAGTGCCTCCTGCACCTGTTCCCGCGTCATATCCTGCTTGAAGCCGCAGTAAATTCCAGCGCCTTCTTCATGCTCTAAGACATACCACATTTCGTTTTTACCGTACTCATTTTCACGGGAAAGGGCATAGTCATCGTCCGGATGCACCTGGACAGAAAGGTTTTCTTTCGCGTCAATCAGCTTGACCAAAATCGGAAAACGCTCAATCGACTGACACTTCCAGCCACAGTTTTCCCGCCCGATCTTCGACAGATAATCCGCAAACAGACGGCCTTTGTAGCGTCCGGACGCTACAATGCTTTGTCCTGCTTCATGTGCCGACAGCTCCCAGCTTTCTGCAATACTGTCATAGTCACAATGCTTGCCATAGTGTTCCTTCAGCTTGGTACCGCCCCACAGATAGTCTTTAAATGCAGGCTGCATTTTTACAAACGGTTCTGTCCTGTAACCCAGCTCCGCTTCATTCAGATCCCGGCTCTCCACCGAGATCAGGTCACGTTCCATAACCTCTTCACCGGTGGAAATTTCCATAAAGACAAGGGGTACGTCACCGATATTAGAAATCTGATGGACGGTATTTTCCGGAATTTCCATGCTGTCGTTGCTGCCATATTCTTTTTCCACTCCAGCCAGCATGATCCGTGCACGCCCGCTGACGATGATCCAGTGCTCCGTCCGTCTCGCATGCTTGTGGGCATAGATCGTGCGTCCCTGTGTCAGCATAACCTTCCGCACAACATACTGGCGCGCCGCTGAAAGGATTTCATAGGTACCCCAGGGCTTATAGATCACCTGACCCATGTCAAAGTAGCTTTGCAGTGCCGGATTTTCCCGCCGCAGATCCTTTAACGATTCAGAAGCGCCCTTTTTGCCGACATAAACCGCATCATCTGTATTGACAATCGTGATATCTTCCAGCTGATTCGCCACAACAATGCTGCGGCTGCCACGGTTGATAATCAGCGTATTGTCGCAGTTATACTGCGCCTGCCTGGAATCCTTTTCAGAAATCAGTCCTTCTTCTCCGAGATCCTCCAGGCTTCCAACGTCCTGCCAGGCAAATCCGGCCTTTACAACCATACAGCGTGCCGTCTCTTCAAATACTGTTTCTTCAATCGCCTGCGCCGGAATCTGCTCCAGGACCTCTCTTCGGTAAAAGATATGTTTGCCTTTTTCGATCAGCTTATCCTCAAACGCACGCTCACACGCTCCAAGGATCTCCGGGGAATGCAGCCTGACTTCCTGTAAAAAATCCCCGTTTCTAAATAAAAACAGACCGCTGTTAATCAGATACCTGGAATCCTGCAGGTATTTCTGCGCCTGCTGCCTATCCGGCTTCTCCACGAATTTTTCCACTTGATTCCCATCGCAGCAGATATAACCATACCGGGTATCCGCCGTCCGGACCGGCATTCCGAATGTAACAAGATTACCTTCTCTCGCCAGCACACCCGCCTCGTTAATCGCATCCTTGTAAGCCTCACCCTGGATCAGATGATCGGAGGGTACAATAAAAATAAGCTCTGAAAGTGGAAATTCCAGACATGCCAGCAAAATTGCTGCTGTCGTCTTACGCGCTTCTTCCTCCAGAACCAATCTCCAGGTCAGCCCCTGAAATGCTTTGAGCTGATTTTCTACAATAAACTGGTACTCCCGGTTTGTCACCACTACAAACTCATCACAGTATGCCATATTTCTGGCAATCGTATCCTGAAAAATCGAATGACTGCCATCCAACGAGATAAACTGCTTCGGATAATTTTTCCGGGAAAGCGGCCAGAGTCTGTCGCCTCTTCCGCCTGCCAGTACAATACATTTCATAATTGTCCACCTTTCGTGCTTTCTTCCTTATACTATAATCGAAATAGTGGTTAAAAACAAGGGTATCAAAACGTAGGTTTTTTATACTGCCGCTTTTATGTCCCTATCGGGGCAGGGCAAAAGGATCCGACAGCTCTGCCAATGAAAAAGCCAGCCCGAAAGGCGAATCCTTTTCGCTCTTTTGGGCTGGCTTTTCACATTTTCCTATATATTCCTATTTTTTCAGTACAAACTCTGCTTTGTTCTCTGTCGTGCTATCGCTTCCGATGAAGACTTCGAAGACGCCATTCTCACTTTCTACACGCTCGTTCTCAGTCAGGAAACGGAGTTCTTTTTCATTGATAGTAAATTCGACTTTCTGCTCTTCTCCGGGCTGGAGTGTTACTTTGCGGAAATCTTTCAGCTCTTTGACCGGTCGTACCACGGATGCAGCCACGTCGTGGATGTAAAGCTGTACGGTTTCAGTTCCTGCCGTATCACCGGTATTTTTCACGGTCACAGAGGCTTTGATTTCATTCTCCAGTCCAAGTTCCGTCTTGTCCAGCGTTACGTCCGAAATTTCAAAGCTCGTATAGCCAAGACCATATCCAAACGGGAACAGCGGTGCATTCGGGATATCGAGGTATTTGGAGCGGAAGCGGTCCTTATCCTTGCCCGGTACATGCGGTCTTCCGGTAGAATACTCGTTGTAGTGAACCGGCACCTGGCCTACGGAATACGGAAAGCTCATGGTCAGCTTACCGCTTGGAGCGTATGCACCGAAAACGACGTCTGCGATTGCATTGGCACCTTCGGTACCCGGCATCCATACTTCAAGAACGGCTTTTGCTTTCGATACGACATCCCGCAGGTCGAGGGGACGGCCGTTGAAGAGAACAACGACAACGTTTTCATTGACTTTAGAAACCCGCTCAAGCAGTCTCTGCTGGATTTCCGGGATACGGATATTCGCGTTGCTGGTTGCCTCGCCGGACTGCAGACGGTCCTCACCGATCGCAAGAACGACAACGTCGGCCTCCTTTGCTGCGTTTACAGCCTCAAGAAGCATTGTCTCCTCTTCCTCCGGTGTATGGGACTGCTCCATCGCTTCACCGAAGCCCTCCAGACGGATGTCAGAACCAAGCATCGGGGAACCTGCATGGAAGCTCATGTTTGTCGTATCTGCCTGCGCTTTTACGGCCTCTTCCAGATTTGTCACATCCTTTGCATCTCCGATAAAGGACCAGGAGCCCATCAGGTTTCTGCTGTGGACATACGGTCCGACCCAGGCTATTTTTTTCTCCTTGCCAAACGGCAGGATTTTCTCTTCGTTTTTCAGCAGTACAAAGGATTTTCTTGCGGCTTCTCTTGCCAGATCGCGGTGCTCTTTGCAGAGAATTACCTCTTTTTCTTTCGTCTCGTCTGCGTCTTTATACGCATTTTCAAACAGTCCCAGTTTGTTTTTCAGTTCCAGAATACGCATACAGGACTCATCGATCAGATCCTCGGAAAGCTTATCCTCTCTTACAAGACGGCACAGGTTTTCGCAGTAAATGCCGGTCATCATATCAATGTCAACACCTGCCTCGGCTGAGCGGATAGCTGCCTCCTCGCGGTCTGCGCAGTAGCCGTGGTAAATAATCTCCTCGATCGCTGCCCAGTCGGAAATCAGAACACCGTCAAATCCCATCTCGTCACGTAGGATGCCGCGCATCAGTTTCTTGTTTCCGGTTGCCGGAACACCGTTTACCGTGTTGAAGGACGTCATTACCATCGCTGCGCCTGCATCGATGCCGGCTTTGTAGGACGGCAGATAGAAGTCACGGAAGGTATGCTCGGAAAGCTCTACAGTATTGTAGTCTCTTCCTGCTGTCGGTGCGCCATAGCCTGCGAAATGCTTCACACAGGAAGCAATTTTGTACGGCTCCTTCAGATCGTCTCCCTGGAATCCACGCACCATTCCGGCACAGAACAAGCTGTTCAGATACGGATCCTCACCGGTAGACTCCATGACACGTCCCCATCTTGCATCGCGAACCAGGTCGGTCATCGGTGCGAAGGTTACGTGAAGGCCGGAAACGGCTGCCTCTTTTGCAGCAACTGCCGCACACTTTTCGGACAGCTCCGGTTCAAACGTTGCGCCCTGTCCCAGCGGAATCGGGAAAATGGTCTTGAAGCCGTTGATGACATCCATCATGAACAGCATCGGGATATGATGCGGGTGCTGCTCCACGAAATCCTTCTGGATTTTCTTTAATGTTTCTGCGCCCAGGGTACCCAGAACAGAACCGGAAAGCGCTACATTTTCCGGTGTAAAGCCTTTATCTGCCATCGGTCCCATCGCCGTGATGTCCATATCTTTATTGAAAAAGGCACCCACCACCTGGCTCATCTGGTTTACTTTTTCTTCCAGCGTCATGTCGGCCAGAAGCTCTTTTAATTTCTGCTCAGTCATTTTTTCCTCCTCTGATATATTGCTGCATTTGTGTGGAGCGCTCTCTGGGTTTTCTCAGAGAGTCTATGGAGTGGGAGATGCTGCCAGGGGACACGTTCCATTTCCCGCTTAATTATTTGTATATCCATAGTCATGGCTCCTATTATTGATAGATTCTTTAATATGCCAACCTGAGAATCGTATTTAATACGCTCTTTGCAGTCACCTGAAGTTCCGCTCTCGTAATCGGATATCCAGCTTCCTTATAAAGCTACTTTTCCAACTGAAATTTTACCACATCTGATCCGAAAAAATATCCCCTGGTCTGACCTTTTTCTTTCACTATTCTGACCTGTTTACTGCTGTTTTGTTATCGTTCTCCAAAGTTTCTTCTGTATTCCAGCGGTGCGTATCCCGTATTATCCTTAAACATCTTCGTAAAGTACGAGAAATTACTGTACCCCACATACAGCGACACCGTATTAATCGGCAGTGAGCTCTGTGTCAAAAGCTTTTTCGCCTCCTCCACCCGCTTTTGAATAATATAATTGCTGATCGAAATACCCTTTTCTTTTTTAAAAATCCGGGACAGATAATCGGTATTCAAAAAGACAAGCTCCCCAAGCTCTTCCCGGTGAATTTCCTCACGGTAATGTGCATCAATATAGGCGCATACCTGGCTCGTAACTGAATCTGATTTGTTGATGTACTGTCTGTACTGCACTGCTTTCCGAACCAGTACCCCGGTATATTCCATCATCTCTTCTCTTCCGTAAAGAGAATTCCGATGCAGATTTTCCATATCCGCATCGGCAAACAGCGCGTACGCCTTGATTTCCCGTTCCAAAAGCCATGCATACACCACCTGGGTCAGATCGGTACGAAGCGCTACCAGAAATTCTCTGGTAATCATTCCTTCTCGTTCCGTCCGGTCAAGGTATTTCTGCAGCCGATCCAGCAGCTCCTCCGGTTTTTCCTCCGAAAGCAGAGCTTTCCACAAATCCAGCTCCTTATTTTCGTAGCTGGTCTGCGGAGCCCGAAATTCGTTCAGAAACAGCACCTCGTTCCGCACGGAAAGGCTTCCCTCCCACATTTTTTGAAGATTCCGGCTCTGCTTTTGCATCCCCAGTACAGATTCCCACTGTCCGACACCGCACCACAGCTCCGGATAGATTTTTTCATTCATCCACGCAACAAATTGCCGCAGAATTTCACAGTCCCGCCCGCCGTCCTGCGGAAATGCTTTTTCCCTTGACTGTGTAACAATCCAGTAGATGCCCAGTTCCTGGTAAAAAACAGTATCTACCGCAATATCCGTTTCCTCATACAGTTCCGACAGCACATTTTCGATCACAAATTCCATGGTCGCCGTATCCCAAATTTCCCGCTTATTGCTCTTTATTTCCGGCATCAGACAAATCGGCCGGAAATAGTGTCCCGGTCCGTATGGAAGCTGGCGCTGTGCTGCCGTTTCGCAGAATTTTTCCTCGGAGAAACCGTTTTTCAGCACATTTTTCCAGATATCCTGCTGCAGAATTTTTCTGTTCTGATTCCACTTGATGCTTTCCTGCCTGAGATCCTGTATTTTCTTTTCTTTCGCAACAGATTCCGCCGCACGCTGTACGGCCTCCTTCAGCTTTTCAAAATCAATGGGCTTTAGCAGATAATCGACACTGTTCAGCTGTATCGCTCTTCTGGCATAGTCAAACTCCGCATAGCTTGTCAGGAATATGACCTGGACCTTCAGCTCCTCTTTCCTGACCCACTCCACAAAGTCGAATCCCGTTCCGCCCGGCATCACGATATCACTGATTACAATATCAATGTCCACCATTTCCATGATGTTCTTCGCCTGCTGTACGGAAAACGCAGTGCACACCTCGCTCACCCCGGTCTCTGTAAGATCAAGATTTCTTTTTATACTTTCAATCACGTACTCTTCATCATCCACGAGCAATAGTTTCATGTTCATCTCCCCCTGTCTTGTATGGAATATGGATATCTACAATCGCTCCGCCGAGCGGGCTATTATCGAAATGAATCTCTCCTGTATCACCATAATAATAACGGAATCGTTTCAGACAGTTTTCAATCCCGATATGCTTTCCATGCTCGGAAATATCTTCCCCTGCTTTCAGCCTTTGCAGCGTCTCCTCAGGGAAGCCATTTCCGGTGTCCGAAATATAAATGTTGACATACTTTTCTTCGCTACGGTCCTCCGGGTAAACCGTTACGGAAATCAGCGGAACCGTCTCCAGCGTCAGGGCATGTTTTGCCGCATTCTCTACAAACACCTGAATCAGAAACGGGAAGATTACCGCGTCTTTCACTTCTTCATGGATTTCAAAATAATAGGTGAATTTTTCTGAATAGCGCAGCAGCAGAATTTTGAGGTAATTTTCGCAGTGGTTCATCTCCGCCGTCACCGGCACCATCTCGCATGTATTGCGGAAAATATAGGCGAGATAATCGGACGTAATACGGCTCATCGATTTTGCATGGTCGTACTGACCGAAGTCAATCATGCTGTAAATAAAGTTCAGACAGTTCATGTAAAAATGCGGACGGATCTGGATTTTCAGGTAATCCATCTCGATTTTCTGTTTTTCCAGCTCCTGCTCATACAGCGTGATCTTCAGACGTCGGATCTGGTGAATCATGTTTCGGAATTTATCGTCAATCTGCTCCAGCTCTACCAGATTTCCTTCCGACATCTGATAGAGGAAATCCCCATTGTCATATTTTTGAAGATTTTCCGTAAACATAGCGACCGGCTTCAGGATTCTTGTTTTCAGATGGAACAGCAACACGGAACCGGCCATCACCATCAGAAATGCAACGCCTAAAAGGGCAAACACACTTCCCGTCATCAGATTTAGGACTCCCGTCCAGGAGATTTTAATCTGGATTTCAAACGGTGACTGTGAAAGCTCCTGCCGGAAGGTATAATTGCCGGTATCAAGCTTCGAACTGTCCCTTACAATTCCTTTTTCCGTCACTGTTACGATGTTTTTTCCGTTCTGGTCAACGAGACTGACATAGCCGCTCTTCCCAAGAGACAGCTTAGAGAACGGTTCCAAAATCGTCTTCAAATTGACGTAGCAGCCGAGTCCGACGCCCTGATTCTGTGCTACCTTGAGCATATAAACCTCATCGCCCTGTTGCATCACGGTCCATTTTTTCTTGACTGCATATGTCTGCTGGGACAGACTATTGATCTGGCGCTTCAGCGCTTCCTGCAGATACGGATCAATGGCATAAAACCCGTCGGAGGAAATGCTCAGCTGGTATAAGCTCTCATCCTTCTTCGTATAAAGAAAAACATTGTAATCCGTTCCAAAATCCCACGCTGCAGATACATATTTCTTTCGCAGCTGTGTGATAACATATTCCTCATACTGATCCTTCTCCATCAGATCCATATATTTCCAGAAATCAGAATCCGGGTTGGAGCTGTCCATTACGGTCGAAAACAGATTTCGGCTGATTCGAAAAAAACGGTTGTCCAGCTCATCCGTATACAGCTTTGAAAGCTCTTCCAACTGCTCATATACCTGCCGCTGCGTCCGGTGCAGAATAATCATGCTCCCAGCCAGAAAAAGCAGCATCATACTCAGCAGGCAGATCAAAAGATAACGCCCCTGCTGCGCCAGTGTTGTTTTTTTCCTCTGTTTTGAAATACGCATGAAGTTTCCTCCTTTTTTCTGTTTCGGCACGCTCGGAATCTTTCCATGTTTGATTTTACGAACTGATCTTTTTTACTGACTATTATAATACAGCAGAAAAACAGTACACCTCATGTTTTCATAAGTCTGTACTGTTTTTCTGCTGTATGCCGGAAACACAAACGTGTTTCTCTTTTTTCATTTCCGCATGTGAATCATCCTTTTACCGCACCAAGTGTAATACCTTCTGCGAAGTATTTCTGAAGGAATGGATAGATGATAAACAGCGGCAGCATGGCGATAAATGCGATTGCCATACGGATGGAGGTTGTCGGCAGCTTTGCCACCTCCGCGCCGATATTTCCGATTACTTTTCCGCTTGACAGATACTGAATATCGGTGATCATCTGGTTCAGCAGGTTCTGGATGCTGTAAAGCTTCTGACCGTCATTTCCTGATAAATAATATAAACCATTTGTCCAGTCATTCCAATAGCCAAGTGCGGAAAACAGTCCCATTGTTACCAGAATCGGTTTTCCAAGCGGAAGGGTGATGTTGGTAAAAATTTTCATGTGTCCGGCACCATCGATCTTGGCTGCCTCGAACAGCGCGTCTGGGATACTGGTGTTAAAGTAGCTTCGGATCATCAGCACGTTGTTTGCGCTTAACAGGAGACCCGGAATAATCAATGCCCCGAGCGTATTTTTGATATGGAAATAATTTACATACATCAAGTAGGTCGGCACCAGTCCGCCGTTGAACAGCATCGTGAAGAATACGAAAAAGGTAATTGCTCTGCGGTATGGCAGTCCTTTCACCGAGAGCGGATACGCCAAAAGAGAAGACATGGCAAGGTTTACAGCGGTACCGACGATGGTTACAAAAATGGTGATTCCGTATGCTCTCAGGATTTTCTCGCCCTGACGAATGATATAGGAGTACGCATAGAAGCTGAATTTCTCCGGGAAGAACGAATATCCGTTGCGGATCAGTGTGTTTTCATCGGTCAGTGAGGAAATAAATACGAGTACAAACGGCAGTACAATGGATAAGGTAACCAGAATGAGTACTACATTAATCCAGAACTGGAAACGTTTTGCTTTTTTTGAATTTATCATACTTCCATCCTCCTAGAATAATGCCTGGTCTTTGTCTACTTTGCGGACAATCCAGTTGCTCAACATCACGACACAGAAGCCTACCAGAGACTGGTATACACCGGCTGCTGATGACATACTGATATTTCCCTGTTCAATCAGGGCACGGTATACGTAGGTATCGATAACATTTGTGGTCGAGACCAGAACACCGGAGTTCATCGGTACCTGATAGAACAGACCGAAATCGGAATAGAAAATTCTTCCGATGCTGAGGAGCAGCAGCGTAATGATAGTCGGAACCAGGCTCGGCAGTGTGATTTTTGTGATCTCCTGCCATTTGCTTGCGCCGTCCAGCCTTGCAGCCTCATAGAAGGAAGGATCAATACCGATCAGGGATGCGATATAAATCAGGCATCCGTATCCTACGCCCTTCCAGCAGTTCGCGATAATCAGGATCGCCGGCCAGTATTTCGGTTTCTGGTACCACTGAATCGGATCGATGTGGAACAACGGAAGGATGGAGTTGTTGACAAGACCATTTTCCGCACTCAGAAGCGCATATACGATGTAGCTTAAGATAACCATGGACATCAGAAACGGAAGAAGAATCGCGCTCTGATATAGCTTTTTGAGCTTTATGTTTTTTACCTCCGTAATCAGAATCGCAATGGCAATTCCGATTACCATGTTTACAAGAATAAATGCAACGTTATACAACAGCGTATTTCTTGTAATAACCCATGCATCCCTGGAAGCAAACAGGAACTTGAAGTTTTTAAGTCCTGCCCATGGGCTTGCCCAGATACCTTTTGCAAAGTTCAGCTTTTTAAACGCAATCACCATACCGGCCATTGGAATATAGTTGTTAATCAGCAGATACAGAAGTGCCGGAAGCATCATCAGATAAAGCGGCCAGTATTCCTTCAGCGCGTTTTTCTTTTTTCCTTTTTTAACCTCTGCTTTTTTCATAAAGCGTGTCTCCTTTTATGAGGGCTGTTTTTTCAGGTTCTTTCACAGAGAAAGCTCCACATCTTTTGGGGGTAAGAGTGGAGCCTTCGGTTACTGTATCACACCGGATTTTCTTCCGCTCCGGTCGTGTTCTTTTTACAAATTATGGTGCCTATTTCTCTGCAAGAAATGCATCCAGCTGCTCCTGCTTTGCAGCGATGACATCATCGATTCCCGCATCATCCAGCGCCTCAAGGAACTGCGGAAGCAGTTCGTCCGGATCTCCGGAGCCGCTGCTAAGTGCGCCGCTGTACTGGCTGATTACGTTGTTCAGAGCTGCTACCTGATCCACATATTCACTGTTGTCAAAGACAAATCCCAGTGCTTTCGACTTAATACCGGAAGCGTTGAATTCTTCCATTTTTTCCCAGAGCTGCGGGTCAGATCCATCCCATTTGTATGCGATAAACTGGTTCGGAAGCTCCCATCCGCAGTTATAGCTGTAGCCTACGTTGTCTGCTGTTACGCCGTCCGGGTAGTTGATGATTCCGTTTTCTTCATCTTCTACTACGTAGTCGACTCCCTCTTCGCCCCAGTTCAGAAGGTTCATGACTTCCGGGCTGCCATAGATGTAATCGAGAACCTGAATTGCTTTTTCCGGATTCTCGGAGTTCTGTGCTATAGAATAAATAACTGAGCCGTAAGCGGATGAGTTGATGATCTGCTTATCATAGAACGGTACAATTTCAAACTCATATCCTGTAGAGCTCTGGAACTCAACCGGGGTACCCGGATGATAAGCGTAGAACAGGGAGAACACGTTTCCTGCTTTGACTACGGTTCTCCAGCTTTCTGTGTTTGTTCCGGCATCCTTGCTGATATAGCCTTTCTGATACCAGTCATACAGCATGCTTGCGGTATCTTTGAACCAGTCTGTTGCAAAGTAGTTTTCTACGGTTGTGCTGTTGGTCTGATCCATCAGAACGCCGGTGTTGGTATCGCCGAGTCCATCACCGCGGAACAGACGTCCCATAGGCGTATCACCGCCGTTGCAGGAGAACAGCATAGTCATATCAGGCTCGCCTGCCTGTACGATCTCAAATACTTTCTCCATATCCTTCGGCTCTTTGATTTCATCGGTATTGATGTTATATTTCTCTACCAGGTCTTTTCTCATGAAAATAGCCGGAATGCTACCTCGCTCGATCTGACCTGGAACGCCATAGACAAATCCGCCAACCTGATTGGTTTTTGCAATATCCTCGCCATAGATATCTTTCAGGTTTGTGCCGTATTTGTCAATCAGTTCAGACATATCCATGATCTGTCCGGACTGCATGTACTGTACAGCTGTTGATGCACTTGTGTACAGAAGATCAATTTTCTCATCGCCGGAAAGCATCAGCTTTAACTGCTGAGATGCGCTTGCCCACGGAAGAACAACGATATCGAGCTTTGCGTTCAGCTCCGGCTCCAGAATCTCGTTGATTTTTTCTTCGATTCTCTCTTCATCCGGCTGTGTAGTTCCCTGCAGTACCATGGTTACGGTGTACGGCTCGCCTTCTTCCTCTGTCTTTGCTGTACTTCCGGAAGCTGCGGAGGAACCGGAATCAGAATTGGATCCTGTGCTTCCGCATGCTGCCAAGGAAAATACCATAGTTGCTGCAAGAATGCCTGCTAACACTTTTTTCTTCATACTTTTTCTCCTTTTCACGTATCGTGTTGCGTGACCTTTGATGGTTGAATTATAGCAGGATTTTGACTTGCAACTCTATAACTGATTTGACATCGGAATATCACTCTTCTGACCTTTGTGCCCCATAAAACGAAAAAATGGCCTCTCCTCCACCTGTTTTGTGAAGGAAAAGCCATTTTCAGTCGGCATTCACTGTTGGACGATTCTTATGCCTTCATCCTTCTTGACCAGCTCTTTATAGCGAATGGCATACATAGAATACCAATCCAGACAGGAATTGTAATAAGTAGATATGGTGACCAGATAAGTTTCCCAAAAATACGAAAAGTATTCGTTCTGAAAATATCTGTTGAACTTCCTACCAATGGTATTAAATCCAATGCTTTTTGCATTCCATAAGGAAGATATTCTGCAATCATCATTGGTCCATATACAACAGCCAGACTAAGCAGTAAGGTAAGTACATTATTTTTTACAGCCGCTGATATAAACATAACAATTCCGGCAAAACCTATTGCTCCAAGCAGTACAAAAGCATATTCATAAATTTCTGCCTGCAGCATATTCATAGGTGCAACAGCAATCAGCTTGATATTCTGAATCGGCATATCCCATCCGGCAGTTCCCATAAAAAGCAACTGTGATATAACACTTGAAACAGCAAGTAATGCAAATAACTCCGCTGTAAATGCGAAACCAGTAAGAATTTTGGCAAGAGCGATTTTCCCCCAACCATTTCGAGTCGTCAATACTAGTGTGCTTGTATTATCATGCCATTCGCCAGCAAATAAAGAGGATAAAACAATACCGAGAAACAAAGCCATCACAACTCCCAGATCCGCAACCATACTACCAAGAAGCGTTGACCAGCCTTCTACCCACTCATAATGAAATGGTTTTTCTACCTTTCTCTCTATCTGATGTAAATACTCTTTTTCAGCACCTACCTGACCACTGACCTTCAAAAACTCATCAAGCACCTGCTGTCTTCTTTCATAGAAGCCTGTTAACTTATCCGGATCAACATAGCTTATCATCGTTTTATAATTACTGGTATCTCGAAGCTCCGGATACAATGTTCCGAGCCAACTATTCACTATCTGCCAGTCTGTCTTTTCCAATTCTTTCTCCATACCGTCAGCTTCCATTTGCTGATAATCACTTACTATTTGCTGCAAGGTTTCATCCGTCAATTCTCCACCAAATGAAAGTGCATATTCCTGACTATCCTTTATTACTGTATATCCATCAAAATTATTGCCAAAAGCACTTGTATAGTCATCTGAACTGCCAAAACCGAACCATTGAAACGAAAGTATGCTTCCAAAAATTACACAATAAACAAAACACAACAACACACATATTTTAACAATTTTCTTTCGCCATAACTTTTTATGCTCTAACCAAAATAGTTCCATTCTATTTCACCCCTTCCTCTGTGGGAAAATAAAATAAATAAAGATCTTCCAATGTAGCTTCACAAGGCACCGCTCGCTCACCAGGCATATTGTCTGAAATAATACGCAATATAATTTCTTTTCCTTCATGCCGTAAATTAGCAACCGTTGTTTTTGTCTGCCATTGTCTAGCTTCTTGTGGAGAAACAGAAAGCTCCCAAACCTTACCATTTGCCTTGTGAATCAACTCAGGAACCGTACCCTGCAATACAAATTTTCCTTTTTTCATCAATAGCACTTCATCTGCTATTGCTTCTATATCCGATACAATATGTGTGGAAAGAATTACAATTTTATCGCCTGCATACTCTGAGAGCAGATTACGAAAACGGACACGCTCTTTCGGATCAAGTCCTGCAGTCGGCTCATCCAAAATCAAAATTTTCGGATTATTAAGTAACGCCTGTGCAATTCCTACTCTTTGTTTCATACCACCGGAAAAAGTTTTTACTTTTTTGTTTGCCACATGGCTTAAATCAACTACTTCCAACAATTCAGTCACACGTTTTTTTGCAACATTCTTCGGTATTCCTTTCAGTGCTGCAATATACATCAAGAACTCCACCGCAGTATAATTTGGATAATATCCAAAATCCTGTGGTAAATAACCCAACACATTCCGGTAATCTGCCCCCATCGAAGTTACTTCTTTTCCATCCAGCAGTACCTCCCCTGAGGTTGACTCCAAAACAGCACATAGCATACGCATCAATGTTGTTTTACCAGCACCGTTAGCCCCCAAAAGACCATATACTCCCGGCTTTAAGGTTGCACTAACACAATCTACCGCTATTTTCCTGCCATACTGTTTTGTTAAACGATCAAGCGACAATTCCATACATTTTTCCTTCCTTTCTCATCTCTGCAATATAATGAATTTCATTTATAAAGAACATAGCAAAAATCAAAAATGTAACAATCCACACCCCCACTGCTGATGTTTCATATAACCATGGCAATATTCTTGCTGACATCCCCCAACAAATGCAGGAACCCAGCATTACAATCGCACATATCTGTAAACTCTGTTTCTTTTGCAAACGGATCAAACGCAGCAACGCAACCATACACACTAAGTACGGAACCAGGCAGTATAGGACCATCTGTCCAATCTCTTTATAGGAATTTTGCAAATAAACTTCCATACACAAAAGAATTGTTATACACACCAAATTAGCTGCTCCAGCCAAAACCAGCTTTGCTAACGTGATTTGTGCACCAGAAGCTCTTGTTACTGCTTCAATCTCGCTCATTCCATAATACTGGCTTTTAAAAATTGCCGGCATGATAGCCAATACAAACAGCGGCATAAAAATTGGTATATTCTTTGGCACGTCTGCAATGCTGGCAATTGTTAAACAAACTATAAATAACGTTACTGCCTGCAAACCAAATATTGGAATCCCTTCAAAGCGAAATACATCTGAAAGATAGGGAAAGAAACCTGTCCTCGGTTCTGCCCTAGTCACTTCCTGTTCTCGTACAATTTTAGTGCAAAGCTTAATCGTTTCCTCTAATCTTTTAGGCTGTACTTCCTCTCCTAAAGATTGCTGCAAATAACCCTTCAATTTTTTATCTTTCATTTTCCTGCTCCTTTCTCATAATTTTTAAAGCATTACGAACCCTGCTTTGTGCTGTTCGCATATTGCATCCCATCACTTTTGCAATCTCTCCAAAACTAAGTTGTTCTCCAAAGCGCAGAATGACTGCTTCCCTTTGTTCTGATGATAAAAATTTCAAAAAATAGCTTATCTCTGCCCTATCCTCTAGCCGAACTATGTCGTTATACTCATGCACTATATTTTCTTCCTCTTCTAATGGAGAAAACTCAACCTTCCTACTTTCATCAATACATAAATGATTTGCAATTGTGTATAGATAAGCCTTAAATTTCTTTTTCCCTTTATATCCGGATAAATTCTTAAACAACTTCAAAAATGTTTCCTGAGTCAGGTCTTCTGCTTTTTCCAGATTAGAGCAATGCCACCTACAGTAACGTAAAATAGATGTATAATAGCGTTTTATCAATTCTTCTGCTGCATTTTCATTTCCAAGTAAAATCTGTTCCACTAATTTGTCATCACTCAACACGCATCCGACTCCTTTCCATTGAATATCTGTATATATATAATAACGGGTTATGCACTTAAAACGATTAAAAGATTCCTCATTTTTTCTTAAAACGAATTAAACCTGAATTATTCACAGCTGTGCCGTGAATAATTCAGGTTTAAAAAAAAGTGACAGTAGGAAGCGCATAGCTGCACCAATCATTGACCACAATCTGTCTGCCGAGTTGCTTCTTCCTACCAAGGGCAGTGTTCTGCATATGATACAGCTTGCGAAGGAACGGCACAGCATAATTACCCGCGGAGCATGACCTTTACACAGAACTGGCCGTCCTGATAGGTAACCGTACTCACCCCGCCGGATTTTTCTGCGATGTGACGGACGGACTGAAGTCCGACGCCGTCTCCTTTTCGCTTGGAGGACTGGAATACGCCACCTTTTTCCCGGATGACTCCGTCATAGGTGTTTTCAACCTGAATCAGTGCCAGACTGTTGCCATGCAGATAGGCTGTCAGTTTGATCCTTCGTCGGGCAGGCGCAGTGCGCAGGCTGGCTTCCAGCGCATTTTCCAGCAGATTCGAGAGAACCAGACACAGATTGATTTCGTCTACAGGAAGACATTCCGGCAGATCAATCTGCACGGAATACGGGATATTCTCCCGTTTGGCAAGCGCACAGTAATACCCGACCACGCTGTCTGCCGCCCGGTTTTCGCAGAAATGCATTTCAAGACTTGGAATTCTGGAAACCGCACCGGAGAGATAGACTTTGATCTTTTCAAGATTCCCTTCTTCTGCAAGGGCAGCGAGCTGACATAGCTGGTGGCGCAGATCATGCCGCGCCTGCCGTGCTTCCTCAATGGCAGCTTTCAGGCTTTCGTAGCGCTGCTGCTGCATGGAAAGCAGCTGGATCTTCTGCTGCAATCTCACATTCCGGTTGATGCTGATCGCCATCAGAAGGAAGATTGCGTTGAAGAAAAGCATCAAAAACAAAAGTGCGATGCAGATCACAAAATACCCCTGCAAAACACGCCCGGTATAGAGCGTGTCCGCATACTTGGGGATCATAAACAGATTCAGCGCAATGAACACCAGCGGCAGCACCCAGAACACATACCAGGTCTGCGCAAAATTTTCATCCTCGACCATCCTCCGCACGCTGTGCGTCGCAGGATAATAGGCGATGGCGGCAAACAGCCAGCAGATCGCATGATAGCAAATCACGGCCCGCAGACAGAACCATGGCGCAGCCTGCGCCTGCGGCAAACCGGCCAGCATAGCGGCGTTGATCGCCCGGCAAAGGCTGTTGATACAGGCAAATACCGCACAGACAGATAATGCAACCGTTCCGGATTTCCAAAGCGAGATCCGGAGCGTTTTTATGTAGATCACGGCTGTGATCAAGGTCAGCCCCGCAAGCACCGGCGCAGTCGGCATGCGGCGCGCATAGCACACCACGCCTCCGGCGGCACAAAGCAGCGCAAGCAGCGGGGCAAGCCACAAAACAAGCTTTGACAGCGGCTGCTTTAAACTGGATTTTACCGGGAAGCAGGCAAGCAGCATGCCGGGAATCACCACTCCGAGCTCCAGAATTGGACGCAGCAGCTCCATTATGCCCTCCGCCCCCTTTGAAGCAGGAACTCCATAAGCGCCTGCCGGGCGCTTTTCAAAAGGTCCTGACTGACAAACACGCGGCTTCCGTCCGCCATGCGGAAGGCAGCGCCTTCCAGATCCTTCGCGTGTTCCAGATTCACGATCACTCCGCGCCCGCACACAAAAAAGCGTGTGTCATCCTTTAGTGGGGCGATGAACGTCTTGAAGGGTTGGCGTGTGGCAAGAGTCTTTTGAACTGTCGTATGGACGTAGATCAAATGGGCGAAGTGTTCTGCATAGACGATGTCCTGATAGCGCAGATGGATCTCGCTTCCCTCCACCTTTAGCTCCATATATTTATTCGGCTGCGGTACGCGGGCAAGCAGCTCGTCCGTCAGCGCGTCGATGTCCGCTTCGGTAAAGGGCTTGACCAGATAGTGCAGCGCCCGTACCTGAAAGCCCTCCAGCGCATGGTCGGTCGAGGTCGTGGTAAAAACCAGCAGGCAGTCCGTGTTGGTTTCCCGCAGCTTCTTTGCCGCCTCCATGCCCGTCATGCCATTCATATAAATATCCAGAAATGCGGCAGTAAAGGGCGCTTTCCATGCCGCTTCCAGAAATGTCTCGCTACTTTCGTATTCCAGAATATCCGCCTGTACGTTTCTCCGCTGAAGCTGCCGCTCCAGCCGGTCTTTCAGCAGTGTGCGTTCCGCGGCAAGATCATCCACAATCGCAATTCTCATGCAGGGTTCTCTCCTTATGCTTGAATTCCAAGATAAGTATATCACAGCGTGTCGAGGATGACAAAGAACCGCTGTCGGAATTCGTGCCAAAATCGCCCCTTTCGTGCTACGGCGCTTGAAAAAACCGAATGGCCTTTTTATACTGAGCGCAAGCAAGATGCCAAATCGGAGGAAGGAAGGAGGGAGATCTGTGTATCGTATTGCCGTGCTGGCAGAACAGGAAGCAGAGCGGCAGCGCTACGCCGAGCAAATTACCCGGTTTTGTGAAGCGAAGGGGCTGTTTCCGCAGGTCATGCAGTATGACGACCAGGAACGCTTTTTTAAAACGGCGCAAAAAGATGCTCCAACCAATGCCGTCATTGCACTTTCCGGGGTGGCAGGTTTGAATGCGGCGGAGCACCTTCGCTCCTTATGCCCCGCGTGCCGGATGATCTGGTGCAGTGACCTGGATTTCTCTCTTCACGCCTTCCGGCTGCGGGCCGACTATTTCCTGATGAAGCCGGTTTCCGAAGAAGCATTCCGGCGAGGACTGAATGCCTGGATTGAATAAACGGGCATCGAACCAAACCGAAACAACAAACAAGAAAATGGAGGATATCAATGAAAAAGAAAAAGTTACAATGTTCTGTACCAACCCTACTGCTGACCGGTGTGTTGTGCCTGACATTGGCGGCCTGCGGTGCGAAACAGTCTTCCGACATGCCTGCATCGGATACAGACTCCGCGGTAAGCGCTGCCCTGCCGGTAAAGGCCATGAATGCCAAGCGTGTCGATGAAAACCCCTATATGGCAAAGAGCGACGCCAACATTCACCACGACGGCTACAATACCGACTCTACGGATGAAGTCCTGCCGCTTGGCATCTATCCGGAGATCCATGTTTCCTATGAAAAAACCAACGCGAACGCTTCGCCTGCCATTTACTTTGACAGCTACGGCCACGCAGTCGTTCCTCTGCTCGGCGGCATCGCCATCCGCGATCTGAACGCGGAGGAAACCACGACGCTGGGCTATTTCTCCCCAAAGCAGCATGACGGCGGCGGTTACGTCATCCAGAGCTCCTATACGTTCCTGGACTCGGAAAACCGCATCGTCTGCCCCACCAGCAACAATCATGTGCTGATGCTGCGGGCAACCGATGAAGCAGGAAACGTCCTGCCGGAGTTTGAAAAGGTACTGGACATTGACATCAAGGCGGCAGCCGAAGCTGCGCTCGGCAAAGAGCTGACGCAGAATCTTCTTTCCGTGGTCTTTGACTACGACGGCAACCTCTGGTTTGCAACCGGCGGCTTCCGCATCTATCCCGAGCGTGAGCAGCAGGGCGTGCTCGGCTACATCGCCCACTCGGCGATAGAGGCGATCCTGAACGGAGAGCAGACCGACCTTTCGAAAGCTGTCTTCGTCTACGGGCTGGCGCTCGGCGAGGGCGCGGAAAACGGGATTGCCGCCTCCAAGGACGGCGCTGTCATCCTGACAAATCAGAACTGCTATCTGCTGCGTGCCAATAACGGTGTCGAGGCTGTCTGGTGCACACCGTATGAGAGCGTCGGCGCGAAGGTCAGCGGCGAAAACGACAAGACCACCGGCGGCGGTCTTGCCTGGGGCGGCGGCTGCTCCCCGTCGCTGACGCCGGATCTTGTGATGTTCACCGACAACGCGGATCCAGTCAAGCTGCTGGCGCTCGATATGAAGACCGGTGAGATCGTTGCAAGTATGCCGGTGCTGGATGATCTGCCCGAGGGCTATCAGGTGGCGGTTGAAAACTCTGCCATCGTCTATGATGACAGCGAGGGCACCGTCAGCACGATTGTCTGCAACTGGTTCGGCGCAGGCAGCGCAGGCCTTGCCGATCCTGACAGCGATTCCTCCATCCAGAGCTATGCCAACATCTATGACACAAACTGGCTGACAAAGGGCAACTGCATGATCGCGCCCGGCGTTGAGCGCGTGGACACCGTGAAAACCGATAGCGGCTATGAGATGAAGAGCATCTGGTCTCGAAATGACCTGAGCGATACATCGATTTTCAAGCTCTCCACCGCGACGGGCTATATCTACGGCTATGTGCAGGATCTGGAAAGCGGCATGTGGCAGTACATCATTCTGGACTTTGCCACCGGCGAGACGGTATTCACCATGGACGTCTCCAACAAATATGGCTACAATAACATGGCTATCGGTATGTATGCCGGAAACAGTGGCAACGCGCTCTACTGCCCGACGGGCTATCTGGAGCTGCTGTGCTTGCAGGATCGCTTTGTGTATCTTCCCGAAATGCCCTACCGCAAGGTCGATCTCGACAAGTCCGCGCGAAACATGCTGTCGCAGGCGCAGTTTGAACAGGATGGCGGCAAAGGAGCGGTTGCAAGCTGGCGCAACACCGTGACAGTCGAAAACGTCCACCCCAACACGACAGTCTCGTTCCGAATGAACAATCTTTCCGGAAGCACCGCTGAGCTGAAACTCTATGCCTACAGTGCGGACGGAACGTTGGCGGAGGTCAGCAACGAACTGTGGTCAATCACGGATGAAGCAGGCAGCGCCGTGGATACGCTTTCTGACGGCACACTGTATGAGCTGCGTGTGAGCGTTGCGGACGGCGGCGCATTCGACCTGAGCGAGGCGGAAAAGGAGATCAAAATTTCCGTTGTACTTGCAAAGTAAGACTCAAATGATTTGCGCCCGTGCCAGCATAAATGCTGATACGGGCGCTTCTCTGTTTTACATATCTTTTGCCGAAGCTGAATATTCAACCTTTCCGGGCTTTTCTTTATCTTCTTATACAATACCCTGGGCGTTCATAGCCTCTACGACTTTCTCGAAGCCTGCAATGTTTGCGCCTACAACATAATTTCCTGCTTTGCCATATTTCTTGGCTGCATTATCCAGGTTGTGGAAGATGTTGACCATGATCTGCTGCAGCTTTGCATCTACTTCCTCGAATGTCCAGCTCAAACGTTCGCTGTTCTGGCTCATCTCCAGTGCACTGGTAGCTACGCCGCCTGCGTTTGCTGCCTTGCCGGGAACGAATAAAACGCCATTTTCCTGCAGATACTGGGTAGCTTCCAGAGTGGTAGGCATGTTAGCACCCTCGCAGACAGCGATCACACCATTTGCAACCAGTGCCTTCGCATCCTCTAACTGCAGTTCATTCTGAGTCGCACAGGGAAGTGCGATATCAGCTTTCACACTCCATACGCCCTTGCCCTCATGATATTCCGCGTTCGGACGATACTTGGTGTACTCAGAAAGTCTTCCACGTTTCACTTCCTTGATCTCTTTTAATGCTTCCAGATCAACACCTTCCGGATCATAGATCCAGCCGGTGGAATCTGTGGCAGTAACAGGCTTTGCACCCAGCTGATATGCTTTTTCAATTGCATAGATCGCAACGTTTCCGGCACCGGAAACAATTGCAGTCTTTCCTGCGAGTTCAATGCCATTTTCCTTCAGCATTTCGCGGGTCATGTACAGCAAACCATAGCCTGTTGCTTCTTTTCTTGCAAGAGAGCCGCCGTAGGTAAGGCCTTTACCAGTCAGCACGCCTTCATATACACCACGAATTCTCTTGTACTGTCCATATAAATATCCGATCTCACGACCGCCCACACCGATATCACCGGCAGGAACGTCTGTGTCTGCACCGATATGACGATACAGCTCTGTCATGAAGCTCTGACAAAACGCCATGATCTCACGGTCTGATTTGCCTTTCGGATCAAAATCGCTGCCGCCCTTACCGCCGCCGATGGGAAGACCTGTCAGAGAATTTTTAAATACCTGTTCAAAGCCCAGGAATTTGATAATACCAAGATTTACGGAAGGATGGAAACGCAGTCCGCCCTTGTAGGGTCCGATTGCACTGTTAAACTGTACGCGAAAACCAGTGTTTACCTGAACCTGTCCCTTATCGTCTACCCAGGGAACGCGGAACATAATCTGTCTTTCCGGATTCGTCAGTCTCTCCAGGAGCGCGTTTTTACGAAATTCTTCTTCGTTTGCCTCTACAACGACGCGCAGAGACTCCAGTACTTCTTTTACTGCCTGATGGAATTCGGGCTGAACAGGGTTTTTCTCAACAACCTGCGCAATCACCTCATCAACATATGACATAAATCTTTCCTCCTTGTCCAGTTGTTCAGTTTCGAAGCTATTATATACTTATTGTTTTTTCAATGCAAGCACTTTATCACATTAAACTAAAAAATTTCCGAAATTTTTTGAACTGCTTTTGCGTTAAAGATACCTTTTCAGCTCTCGGATATTGTTTTCCTCAAAATCCAGCAGCTCCCCGGCAAGCTCCAGCGCTTGTCCATCCGCTTTTTCATTCCGGTTCATCGCTTTCCAGAGACTGGTCATCCCCATGCTGCTGCCGCGGATCAGCATTTCCGCCATATGGCTCGTAGTGGAATTCAACAGCGTGTTCCCCTGAATGGACGCAGTCAGCATCAGCTGCTTTACCTTGTTGACTGGATCCGGCGTCTGGTTTTTCGAAAGCAGCACCGCCCTCGCGCGGTCGTGAAGTTCCCCATATTTAAAGGATTCCCGCGCCAGCATCAGCGCCATCGAATCGTCGTACACCTTCGGGTTAATGACCTCCAGAGCATGCATCCCCATTTCCGCATTCCTCTGAACCTCCCGAAGCAGTTCAATATCATCATTTTTCATATCCGGCATTCCTCCCTTTTTCTGTCCCGAAAACAGGATAGCATCATTTCCTGTGATGGAAAAAAGAATGTGCCTTGGCACATTCTCGCGCCGAGGCGCGGTTGCCTTGGCAACCATCTTCCCTTGCGCCGAGGGCGCATCCCCGCGGAGCGTTTTTATCGTATGGAAACGAAGTTTCCTATACGATAAAAAACCGGAAGTGTATCTCACTGTCAGAAACACTTCCGGTCTTAGCGTTCCCAAAAATCGGGAAAGAATACCGTTTTTTTATTCATGATAATAGAATGCTCGCAGAGCGTGCATTCTATTATTTTAAAACTTTTAAAACTTCGGTCTTTACATAGCCGGTTTCGCCGTTATATTTGACTCTTGTCCAGCCGTCCGCCTGCTGCATCACAATTTCCAACGTTTCGCCTGGAAATGCGGTTCCAACCTTGTCCGCAGTTTCGCTGCAGGCCTTCCGGATGTTGATTGTCTGTGCGATCTTGATCTTGCCGGATGCAGGCAAATCCGAGGACGTCGATGTTGTAGCTGCAGAAGACTCTGCCGTCTGTGCAGCTTCGGAAGCGGAAGACTCTGCCTGAGCCTCCTGTGTTTCTTCCACGTCCTTTAAATACTCCGATTTGATATAGCCTTCTTTGCCGTTATATTCGACCTTAGACCAGCCATTTTCCTTCTTCTCCAGCAGTTTCAGCACTTCGCCGACCGCCACCTTGCCGAGGCGCTCTGCCTGCTCACTGTCGGAGGAACGCACATTGACAACGTCTGTCGCTTCTACCTTTGTTACAGTGGTCTGAGCTTCTGCTGCCGCCTCTGCAGGCTGCGTCTCCTCTTCAGAAGCCGTCTCAGCCTCTGCCAAAGCTTCACCGACCTCTACCTGCAGATCTTCTTTTAGCTGCGCCAGATAATTGTTGAGTGTATCGTCCTGCATAACCGCTTCATTAAAGACAACCTGTACCCGATTCATCAGGTCAATGACGTCGTCCTGCGCGGAAATATCTTCCAGATACTGATTGACAGAATCCTCCACATCGCCTTCATAAATATACAGGCTTCCGTCCTCTCTGGGATAAACCAAATACGGGCTGATGCCGGGCACTGCAGTTTCCAGGTCGTTAAACTTGATTTCGTAATAAGCATAGACCAAATAAGAACCGTCTACCGGACCTGTCTTTGTATAGCAGACCACGTTCTGGTACGCTTCGATATGCTCGCTCATCTTCTGCAGATAGATCTGCGTCTCCTGATCGTAGGTATTGACGATGGAATTGATCGTATCCATGTCGCCGGCAGCAGCCGCATTATAATATTCGGTAATCAGCTGCGTTACTTCCGGCACGGTATTTTCTTCCAGCGGCATCTGCAGCGTTGTCTCCGTTTCCGCTGTCTCTGTCGTCGTTTCCGTCTGCGTCTGTGTTCCGGTGTTCGAAGCTGTCATCTTTGCACCGTTTCCGAGCGTGATACCGACCGCAACACATACCGCAATTACTGCAACACCTGCGCCTGCACCAATACAGGTCTTTTTCTTGTTATTCCGAAAAAAATCCAGAATTTCTTTCATCTTTTCGTTCTTCATACTTTCCGCTCATTTCTGCGCACGCTTTTTGCGCATATCGAGTTTGTGTCAAGTGCGCGCAGACACAAATCTCGAGATTGAAAAATGTTATTTTTCAATCTTCTATCACAACCTTTTTGTCTATTCTGTTTGATTTACGGGTTTCTGTTCTATTGTCAAAATAAAAAAAGTGATGCGAATAAAATGCAACCGACAGGAATCGAACCTGCATTAAAGGCGTCGGAGGCCTTCGTTCTATCCGTTAGACTACGGTTGCAAAACTGCAATATACGAATATATTACAAATGTATTACGCATCACTGTTTTGTATCTTATCACAGGCATGCCGGATTGTCCAGCACTTTTTTGAATTTCACAGGGTTTTCACAAATGGCACCTGGGAGCTGTAGCGATTCCGGTCAGACAGGTTTTGCATGAGACATCCGTTCCCCATACGGAAAAAACGCCAGACGCACAGTCACAGCTGCACCCCCGGCGATTCTTTCGTTCCCGATAACAAAATGTCCGCAGAATGCGCTTTTGCGAATGGTGCGAGTGAACTGTAACTATTTCAGTCCATGCTCCAGGCGCTCCTTATAGCCATCTGCATGCTTGACATCCAGCTTGTTGTAACACATCTCATATTCCGCGTCGGAATAACATTTGTCGAACGACTCTTCCACATTCGTACGGTAAACCAGACCAATCGCAAGGGAAGGTGCGAGATACGGATCTTCATAGTTCGTACACGCCTGCTGGATTCTGTCACAGAACGCTTCCGCTTCTCCGTCCTCCGGCGTCGGGATTACGATTTCGAATACATCTCCGTCCACACGGCCGATCAGGTACTCTTCCTTCGCTTCCTTGCGGATCAGACCTGCAACGGTCTTGATCAGGCGGTCACTCTCCTCGTTGCCGAAATGGTCATAGACAAATTTCCAGTCATTAATATTGGCGCAGATCACTGCAGCCGGAGCGGTCTCCTGCATTTCCAGAAGGCGTCCTTTCATATAGGTCTTATTCAGCAAACCAGTCAGGGCGTCTTCGTGTTCGCCGCGCTTGATGCGGTAAGCCTCCTGCTCCATCGCCTCTTCCAGCTCGTCTGCATAGATCGCTGTCTCACGGTAACGATAATGGTCACACGCCAGTGCTTCATACTGCAGCATCATATGTTCAACAATGCGCTCTGCAAGCTCCTGATCTGAAGCATGATCCATTTTTACATAGAGATGACCAATCGTCCGATTGAATACGCGAAGCTTTCTGCCCGGATCGTTTACAACATCCGGCTCAAAGCCTGCAAAATTGCCGACCTCCACTGCGGTTTCCCCGTGGCGCTGCGTCAGCAAAAGCTCGATCCCGAGCACTTTGGAAATATCCTCAAAACATGCCTTTACCAAAGAAAGATCCAGCAGATTCTCCAGGCTGTATTCTTTGATGTGCTCTTTTAACCGTTCCTCCATTGTCATTGAACCGTATGCCATAAATGCTCTCCTTCCTGAATCTGATCCATCCTGTTCTTTCCTTTTTGACCGGTTGTTCTTTCTGATCATGATACGCTCTTTAAATTATAGTATCCAGAAAACCTTTTGTCCAGTAAAAAGCTTGCCCGGCGGTCATTTTTCACTTGAAATATTCATGATTTTCTGTAAAATAGGAAAGGATTGATATCATATTGTAGTTTTTTATGTTTTTCAGGAAAAGAAAGGTAATTCAACATGATCAGTGCAAACAACGTGACGCTGCGCCTCGGCAAAAAGGCGCTGTTTGAAGACGTAAACATCAAATTTACAGAGGGCAACTGCTACGGCCTCATCGGTGCCAACGGCGCCGGCAAATCCACCTTTTTAAAGATTCTTTCCGGACAGCTTGAGACCACCAATGGCGATATTGTCATCACTCCCGGACAGCGTCTTTCCGTGCTGGAGCAGGATCATTTTAAATATGACGAATACACCGTTATGGACACCGTCATCATGGGTAACTCACGCCTGTATGAAATTATGAAGGAAAAGGACGCCATCTACGCAAAGGAAGATTTTACCGATGAAGATGGCATCCGCGCTTCCGAGCTGGAAGCAGAATTTGCAGAAATGGACGGCTGGAACGCAGAATCTGACGCTGCTACTTTATTAAACGGTCTTGGCATCGACACCGACCTCCACTACAGCATGATGCGCGACTTAAACGGCAGCGAAAAGGTCAAAGTCCTGCTGGCACGCGCACTGTTCGGCAACCCGGACATCCTGCTGCTCGACGAGCCTACCAACCATCTGGATCTGGATGCAATCGCATGGCTGGAAGAATTTTTGATCAATTTCGAAAATACCGTCATTGTCGTATCCCATGACCGTTATTTCTTAAATAAAGTCTGCACCCATATCGCAGACATCGACTACGGCAAGATCACCCTCTATGCCGGCAACTACGATTTCTGGTATGAATCCAGCCAGCTGCTCATCAAGCAAATGAAGGAAGCAAACCGTAAGAAAGAAGAAAAAATCAAGGAGCTGCAGGAATTTATCTCCCGTTTCTCCGCAAATGCTTCCAAATCCAAGCAGGCGACTTCCAGAAAGCGCGCCCTCGAAAAGATTCAGCTGGACGACATCAAGCCCTCCAGCCGGAAATACCCTTACATTGACTTCCGCCCCGACCGCGAGATCGGCAATGAAGTTCTCACCGTAGACGGCATCTCCAAGACCGTAAATGGCGTAAAAGTATTAAACAATATCTCCTTTATCGTTGGTCACAACGACAAGATCGCATTTGTCGGCAGCAACGAGCTGGCAAAGACCACGCTGTTCCAAATCCTTGCAGGCGAGCTTGAACCCGACGAAGGAACCTACAAATGGGGCATTACAACCTCCCAGGCGTACTTCCCGAAGGATCCTGCCGCAGAATTCGACAACGACGATACGATCGCAGACTGGCTCACCGGATACTCTCCTGTCAAGGACGCAACCTATGTCCGCGGCTTCCTCGGACGTATGCTGTTTGCAGGAGAAGATGGCGTGAAAAAGGTAAAAGTCCTTTCCGGTGGTGAAAAGGTGCGCTGCCTGCTTTCCAAAATGATGATTTCCGGTGCAAACTGCCTGATTTTAGACGAGCCGACCAACCATCTGGACATGGAATCCATCACCGCACTGAACAACGGTCTGATCAAGTTTCCGGGCGTTGCGCTGTTTGCCTGCCACGACCATCAGTTCGTACAGACGACCGCAAACCGCATTATGGAAATCCTGCCCGACGGTTCCTTAATCGACAAGATCACCACTTATGACGAATACCTGGAAAGCGATGAAATGGCGAGAAAACGTACCGTTTACACCGCTGACAGAGAGGGTGACGAAGATTGAACACCGTAGACCTTCATGTGCATTCCAACAAATCCGATGGAAGCTTTACGCCCTCCGAGCTTGTCGATATGGCGATTGCAAAGGGGCTGACCGCTTTTGCCCTGACCGACCACGATACGACTGCCGGTGTTAAGGAGGCCGTCGCATACGGACAGGAAAAAGGCATCGAAGTCATCCCCGGAATCGAATTTTCCACAGAATACTATGGAAAGGACATCCACATCGTCGGTCTTTTTATCGATGAGGATGCTCCCGCTTTTCAGGAGCAGATCGGAAGCTTCGTTCGTGCGCGCGAAGAGCGAAATGAAAAAATGTGCGCCCGCCTCGCTGCAGACGGCATCGATATCAGCTATGAAAAGCTGCTGGAAGCCTTTCCGGACTGCGTCATCACAAGAGGGCATTACTCCAGATATCTGTTCGACCACGGCTATGTCAAAAGCCTGCCGGAAGCGTTCGACCGCTATCTCGGGGACCATACCAAATATTTTGTTCCCCGGGAAAAAATCACGCCCGCCCAGGCGGTTTCCCTGATTCTCGCCGTCAAGGGCATCCCGGTTCTCGCCCATCCGACGCTCTACCATATGGGAAAGGATAACCTTTCCTCCCTCGTCCGCCACTTAAAAGAAGCCGGACTGGTCGCGCTGGAAGCGGTTTATTCGACCTATTCCGCCGGGGAGGAGCGTCAGATGCGCCAGCTGGCTGCCCGCTATGGGCTGTTGATTTCCGGCGGCTCCGATTTTCACGGAAAAAGCAAACCCGGACTGGAGCTTGGAACCGGCTATGGCAAGCTTTTTATCCCGGAAGATATTCTGATTGCCCTCAAGAAAAAAAGAAAGGAACTGTTCGATGTCTGAAAAAATACTGTTTACCGACTTAGACGGCACGCTGCTCAATTCCGCGAAAAAAGTTTCTCCCGGTATGCAGCTGCTGCTTTCCAAAATGGTGCTAGCAGGCAACCGTCTGGTACTCACCTCCGGCCGTGCCCTGCCAAGTGTTTTAAAGGTTGCGAAAAATGCCGGTCTGCTCTTTCCCGATACGGTTATCATCGCTGCGAACGGAAACGAGGTCTATGACTGCGACACCAAAACCTTTCTGATGCGTAAAAGTGTCCCAATCGAAATCGCCGAGGATATCATTTCGATGGCGCAGGAAGAAAGCCTGTACCTACATTCCTACAGCGATACCTGCGTTGTTGCCCCCAAAGACGGCGTCGAAGTAAAACACTACTGCTCCCGCACCGGAATGGAATATCAGGTCAGCGACGATCTTTTAAAGACGATCGGACACGCCCCCTGCAAGCTTCTGGCGATCGATATGAAAAACCACGGACGTCTGGAAGCGTTTCGCAGCAGAATTCAGGAAAAATACGGCGACAAGATCTCCGCAATTTTTTCCAATCCGATTTATCTTGAAATTTTCGATAAGACCGCCGGGAAGGGAAACGCTGTCCGTTTCGTCTGCGAGCATTTTCAGATTCCGCTTTCCAACAGTGTCGCTGCCGGAGACGCCGAAAACGATATTTCCATGCTGCAGGCTGCCGGAACTGCCGTTGCGATGGCAAACGCTACGACCGAGGTCAAAGCCTGCGCCGATTTTATCACGCAGCAGGATAACGACCACGATGGACTCTCGGAAGCGATTTTACAGCTGTTTGAGATGTAAAAAGTATCATGAATAAAAAGCTCAGGGAACGTCACCTTTGTGACAAATTCCCTGAGCTTTTTAATTCGCTTTTATCCTTCTACGATCAGGTAGCGCCCATCTCCGACGTCGAAAACCTCTGCTTCGTCCAACACCTGATCCGGGTTCTCCACGTCGATTCCCGCTTCTTCAAAATACTCCATCACCGCAGCTTTGGAATCCACAACAACCGCCATGCAGTCCTCCAGGAAGGCTTCCGCCTCTTCCATTCCCTCTGCTACCGGCTCCGGAAACAGCCTGTCCTGCTGCTTCAAAAAACACTTCAGTACCGCCTCATCATACTCGTAACCCATAGAATCCTCCTTGTCTTTCTTTTTTGTTTTCATTCATTTCCGCACTCATCTTCCAGTCCGTCCAGGAACACGGCAAGCGGGACGTCCAGCGCCCTGCAGATCCGCATGATCGTATAAATTCCCGGATTTTTTGTCGACCCGTCCGCGATGTGCGCGATCGTTGTCAGCGGCACACCGGATGCGGCTGAAAGCACATACAGCGACCAGCCTTTTCTCAGACAATACTCTGTCATCCGCCTGCCGAGCCGATTGGGCAGCTGCGCACACCACGATGGCGTGCGCCGTTTTTGTTTTGGGTTGTTTTCCGCCATGAAGCTCTCCTTTTCCAGCTGCCGTTTTATTTGTTCGGACAATAGCATGTTCGCAGAGCGTGCATTCTATTGCTTCAACGTCCCAGAATCGGAGTTTGCACCGGCAGCCTATACTTCTATATCCTGCCAAAGCGGTAAAACGTTACAGAAAAAATAAAAATTTTCACAGCAATTCCAGCAGCTCGCCCGGGGCTGTAATCACCGCGTCCGCATGATGTGCCCGCAGCTCTTTCTCATCCCGAAATCCCCACAGCACGCCAACGGCGAAGTTGCCTGCGGCTCTGCCTGTTTCGATATCCACCCAGCTGTCGCCGACATAAATCGTTTCCTCCGGCGAAACGTCGAGCCGTTCCATAATCGCATATACGCCGTCCGGCGCAGGCTTTTTGGGGACATTCGTTTTCTGTCCCTGCACAGCATCAAAAAAGCCTTTGCCGAACAGCGTTTCTACCACATCAACCGTGTTGGCATGCGGCTTATTGCTGAACACGGCGATCTTAATGTTCTTCTCCTTCAACGTATCTAAAAGCTCTGGAATGCCGGGATAGGGCTTGACCTCATACAGGCAGTCCTTTGCGAAATATTCCATGTATCGGTCATAAACCTCGTCCAAAAGGCACGGAACCGCCGCAAATCCATCATCGTCCCGGACGGGGGAGGGCTGCTCTTTTGCCCCTGCATAACGCAGCGCCCGCGTAATCTGCATACGCGCGCCGTTTCCTACGAATTTTTTATAACATTCCTGTGGGATCGCCTGCAGTCCAAAATCCTCCAGCGCCCGGTTCGTGCAATAGGCGAGGGAAGTCAGCGTATTCGCAAGCGTCCCGTCCAGATCAAAAATCACTGCTTTTTTCATATGCATTTTCTTGGGTAACCTCTACTTCTTTGTTTCAAACTTGCTTCTACATCCATCCGTGGCTTTTCAGCTCCTGGTACAGACGCCCAACCGGCAGTCCTACCACATTGTTATAGTCACCACGAATGCCTTTGACAAAACGCGCGCCCAGTCCCTGAATGCCATAAGCGCCCGCCTTGTCCATCGGCTCTTTGCTGTCAATGTATTCGGAAATTTCCACTTCCGTCATCGGATAAAATTCCACCTGCGTGCACTCGAAAAATGTGACCGTCTCCCTTTGATGGTAGAGCGTTACACCGGTGTAGACTTCATGGCTGCGCCCCTGCAGCGCCGTCAGCATTTCTACTGCAGCTTCCCTGTCATGGGGCTTTCCGAGGATCTTTCCCTCACAGCATACCACCGTGTCCGCGCCGATCACCAGCAGCTCCGGCTGCCGTTTTCCGTTAAGATTCGGCGCCTGCGTTTCTTCGGAAAGCTGCTTCCAGATATCCACCGCTTTCTGACGGGACAGCTCCTGCACCAGCGCACCTGCCTCTGTCGTCTTTGCATTTTCTTCTTTTGTGCTCGGCATAACGGAAAATTCCAGTCCGATCTGCGAAAGCAGCTCCCGGCGCCGCGGGGATGCGGATGCCAGTACCAGCCGAACGTTTTGCTCTTTTTGCATGTCCTTACTCCATTTCCACATGGGTTTCCGGAATGAATACCCGTGTGTCCCGATATTCTTTTTTGACGCTCATCTCCTGTGCCTCTTTGCAGAACACCTCCTGTGCGCAGTAGGGTTCCCTGCCGCGGCCGTCCGCCTTTTCATAGCTGCCGTCCGGCTTTAAGATATGTGCTTTCTTGTTGTCTCTCAGCTGTCCCTCCAGAATGTGCCAGAGCTTTTCTTTCAAAGCAGGTGCTTCCACCGGGAACAAAATCTCCACTCGCCGCTCCAGATTTCTCGGCATCCAGTCTGCGCTGCTGCAATAAAATTCCGGATTGCCATTATTTTCAAAGTAAAATACGCGCGCATGCTCCAGGAAGTTTCCGACGATCGAACGCACGGAAATATTTTCGCTCACCCCCGGAATTCCGACTTTTAAGCAGCAGATACCGCGCACGATCAGCTCAATCCTTACACCCGCGCGGCTCGCCTCATACAGCGCCACGATAATATCCCGATCGCACAGGGAGTTCATCTTTGCAATGATATGTCCTTCACGCCCAGCTTCCGCGTTTTTCTTTTCCCGCTCGATCAGATACAGGAAACGATCTTTTAACCACAACGGTGCAAGGCTCAAACGGTTCCAGGAACGCGGCTCTGAATAACCGGACAACATGTTGAATACCGCCGTCGCATCCTCACCGATCGCTTCGCTTGCCGTCATCATGCCGATATCGGTGTAGAGCTTTGCAGTCGCATCGTTATAGTTTCCGGTTCCCAGATGTACATAACGGCGGATGCCATCCTCCTCTTTTCTGACAACCAGTGTAATCTTGCTGTGGGTCTTCAAGCCGACCAAACCATAGATAACGTGACAGCCCGCTTTTTCCAGCTTTCTCGCCCAGACGATGTTGTTTTCCTCATCGAAACGCGCCTTTAATTCTACCAGAACGGAAACCTGCTTACCGTTCTCCGCAGCCTGCGCGAGCGCCGCGATGATCGGCGAATTTCCGCTGACACGATACAGTGTCTGTTTGATCGCAAGCACATCCGGGTCTTTGCTCGCCTGCCGGATAAAGTCCACGACCGGCACGAAGCTCTGGTACGGATGGTGCATCAGCACGTCGCCTTTTTTGATTACATCGAAAATATTGTCGGTACCGTCGAACTCCGGCACGGGCGCAGGCGTATATTTCGGCGCACGCAGCTCGTCAAAGCCCTCCAATCCGTATACCTTCATCAAAAAAGTCAGGTCAAGAGGTCCGTCGATTTCAAAAACGTCCTCCTTACGCACGGAAAGCTCACGGCACAGAATCTTTAACAGCCGTCTGTCCGCAGCTGCCTCGATTTCCAGGCGGATTGCCTGTCCCCAGGTTCTCTTTTTGATCTGCTTTTCAATTTCCAGAAGCAGGTCTTCCGCCTCATCCTCATCAATTGCAAGATCGGCATTTCGTGTAATTCGAAACGGATGTGCGCACAGAACATTATAATTTAAAAACAGCTTGCTGATGTTGCGCTCAATGATCTCTTCCAGAAGCAGCACCGCAACCTCTGTGTCCCCCTCCTTCGCCGCCGGAATCCGCACAACTCTCGGCAAAACAGACGGAACCTGTACGGTTGCGAACTCGATTTCCGTATCCTTTTCTCCCTTTTTGGCAACCAGCGCGCCGATATTCAGCGTCTTGTTGCGGATCAGCGGGAACGGTCTGGAAGAATCCACCGCCATCGGTGTCAGAACCGGATACACATTTTCTTCGAAATATTCATCCACATACTGTGCCTGGCGCTCTGTCAGCTGCTCGTGATGCTCCACAAAATTTAACCCGTTTGCCCGAAGCTGCGGCAGAAGCATCCGGTTGTAGGTGGAATACTGCAGCGCCGCAAACTTATGGGTTTCCTCCATCAGCGCGTCCAGCTGCTCTTTTGCAGACATTCCGGCGATGTCCTTTTTGGTATATTCGGCATGGATCATATCCACAAGGGAGCCGATCCGCACCATGAAAAATTCATCCAGATTGGAAGCGGTAATGCTCAAAAATTTCAGTCGTTCAAATAACAGAAGCTGTTTGTCGCGCGCTTCCGATAGCACTCTTTTATTAAATAAAAGCCAGCTCAGCTCCCGGTTTGTATACAATGCGGGATTCTGAAGATCTTTCTTATCCATATTTTCTGACCCTTTCTTTTTATTTTTACTGCGATATTTCCCGCTGCAGTCAAAGCATGTGCAGGCACAGTTTTACAAAATCCGTTTCTGCCGGATCACCGGCTCGATGCTGTAAACCTCCCGGAAAAACTCTGCCCGAGAACCGAACAGACCTCTTTCCAATGTAATATCCTCGTTGGTAGTGATTGTCAAGATCAGCTTGTCGTCCTTGCGCACCGCCTTGATATCCCTGCATTTCTGCTTGTGGCTGCGGTCAAGCGCGTTCGCGATCTGCAAAATCGCAGTCAGCTTGACGATCGTTAAGTATTCCTCCCGGTCGATCCCCTCGCTGTTTTCCATGCTGTAGTCGAATTCCAGGTGATTATAGCGCACGATATTGGCGACGATTTCCCGCTCCCGGTGCGACAACCCGATGATCTCCGTCGCCATGATGATCGCATAGGAGCACTCTCCGAGATTGACCATGCTGATATATTTGCCGCAGTCGTGCAGAAGCGTTGCGATCCGAAGCAACAGCCGTTCCCGTCTGCTCATGCCATGCACGCGCTTCATGCTGTCAAAAATCGTCAGTGCGATCTGCTCCAGCGTCTCCGCACGGCGCTTGCTGCCCATATAACGCTTGCTGATGCCGCGCGCACAGGTCACGATATCCTGTTCGAAATCATGCACCTGTGCCAGAAGTTTATATTCTTCCGCATATTCGTATACCATGCCGTCGCATAGTGACACGCCTGGTGCCCAAATCATCTTTGCATCCGTCATTAGCGCGACCTGACGGACAATTGCGGATGAAATTCGAAGCAAAGGCACATTTTCTTCCGGTGTATCAAAATAGCGCACGATTTCCATATCCGTATGATCGTGCAAATAATTCATATAAGATGCCATCGAATCCCGGTCCAGATATCCGCTTCCGGCTACTTTGCCGAGTTTTCCCAAAATCAGCGCGGAAATATAGTCATCCACTACGATGATATTTTCGATCACGCGATCCTTTAAATACATCTTGCGGAAGACAGAAAGTTGTGCTTCCAGAAGTTCCTCCAGAAGCGGACCGTTCTCAGAGGGGCGCACATTTAAGCGGCTCATTTTTTCCTGCAGCCGCAAAACGCCAAGGCGCATGTTCTGCGTCGCGGAAAGCTTATCCTTATCAAACAGTGACATCTGAATGCTGCCGCCGCCGATATCCAGAACAAGGGTTCCTTTTTCGATGATTTTTTCGAAGCCGCCGCGGCTGGCGATCGATTTATAATCGAGGAAACGCTGTTCCGAGTTGCTCAGCACATCCAGCTTGACTCCGGTACGCTGCATGATCTGATCCAGAACGATGGCCGTATTTTTTGTTTCCCGGATGGCGCTCGTCGCACAGGCGCGGTAGTCATCCACCCGATAACCTTCCATAATCGAAACAAAATTGCGCAGTACCGCGCACAGTTCGTCCATCACCTCATGGCTCAGCTTTCCGGTCGCAAAGGTACCGCCAAGATCCAGACGATTCCGAATCCAGTCCACCTCCCGGATGCCGTTGTTTTTGGTGATCGTATAAATTTTCAGGGTCTGCTCATAGGAGCCCACGTTAATTGCCGCAAACGTTTTCATATGCCAGAATGATCCTTTCTGCCTCTTTTCCTGCCGCATACAATAGAATGCACGCTTACTGTCCTAACAGATAATCGATAAACTGCTGCGCCGTCCGCCCGGAAAGTCCGCCGTGGGACAGCTCCCACTGGTTCGCCTTTAACAAAAGCTCGTCTTCGCTCATCCTTACGCCATAACGGTCTGCCAGCGTCGAAACGATCTTCTGAAACTGCTTTTTGTCCGGAGAGCCGAAATAAATGCTGACGCCGAAGCGCGACACGAGAGAAAGCTTTTCCTGCACGGTATCGTTGACATGCAGCTCTTCATCCCTGTCCTGTTTGTCCTTAAAGGTCTCCCGGATCAGATGCCGTCTGTTGGAGGTTGCATAGATCAGAACGTTTTCCGGCTTCTTTTCCAGACCGCCCTCGATGACCGCCTTCAGATATTTATATTCGATCTCAAATTCTTCAAAGCTTAAATCATCCATGTAGATGATAAACTTGTAGTTCCGGTTTTTGATCTGCGCAATTACATCGTTTAAATCCTGGAACTGGTGTTTGTACACCTCGATGATACGCAGCCCGCTGCCATAATATTCGTTGGCAATCGCCTTGATACAGGAGGACTTTCCGGTTCCCGCGTCGCCGTAGAGCAGGCAGTTATTCGCCTTTTTACCGCTGACAAACGCTTCGGTATTGTCCGTCAGCTTCTTTTTCTGGATCTCATAGCCAACCAGGTCGGACAGCTTCACATGGGCGATATTGGTGATCGGCACGATTTCTGCGCGCCCGTCTCTCTTTTCAATCCGGAATGCCTTATGCAGCCCGAACCGTCCCACGCCGTATTCCTGATAAAATTCTGTAAGAGTCTGCTTCATTTCTTCCGGCGTATGATCCAGGCAGAACCGCTGCGCAAGATCGCAGATCCGGTCTCGGATACGGGTATTGTATACCTTGCTCTCCTGCGGATTGCCCTCGTAGAAAAGCACGATAGAAAACTCCTCTGCTCCGAGCGCTTTTGCTACCGTTTGCAGATCATAATCATAAAATTCCTTGAAAATCCGGATATCGTGAAGCGCCGCCAGATTCACGCTGCCTTCCACGCTGCCACGGATTTCCGCGCTGCAGCTGTAGCTGTTTTCCTTATTTACCAGAAGATTTGCAAGATAGCAGTGCCAGAGATTTCCATAAAAACCGTATCTGCCCGCCATGTCCAACAACCGGTGCATGCAGTCATATAAAAGTCCCGCCTTATCCGACAGGTTGTAAAAATCATCCGCATAGTTTTCTGCCAGCCAGACCATATCTGTCAGCAAATCCCCTTCTTCAAAATCCCGGTAAAGGATCAGCTGTTCTGTTTTCATCCTGTTGTATTTTTCCTTTCCGCTTAACCGGCTGTTTTCAACCGTTTAGTAATTTCCCAGAATCTTCATGTTCGAGGCCTCTTCCCGAAGTCCCCGCAGCGCGTTTTTCACGGCGCTGTCTTCCAGATTTCCCTCAAAATCCAGGAAGAACCGGTATTCCCACGTCCGTCCCTCGATCGGACGGCTCTCGATCTTTGTCAGATTTAAATGATTGTAAATAAAATGCGACAGCATATGGTACAGCGAGCCGCTCTCGTGCGGTACTTCAAAGCAGATGCTGATTTTCTTTGCATTCTTCTTAAAAATCTTCTGGTTCGTCACGATGATGAACCGGGTTGAATTGTTGGAAACGTTGTTGACCGGCTTCTGTAATACCTCCAGCCCGTAAACCTTCCCGGCATACTCACTGGCGATTGCTGCCTGGGTTTTTAAACGATCTTCTGCAACCTTCCGCGCTGCAAACGCATTATTCGGCATGGAAATCTGCTGCCAGGAATGCCCGCCTAAAAAGCGCGAGCTCTGCATCAGCGACTGCGGATGGGAATATACGGTCTGAATGTCGGAAATCTTCGTCCCCGGAACACCCAGCAGGCAATGCTCGATTTTTAAAATCTGCTCACCGACGATATAGTTTTCAAATTCTACCAGAAGATCGTAAATCTCGCTGACGATCCCTGCCGTCGAATTTTCAATTGGAAGCACCGCAAACTCCGCGCTGCCCTCTTCGATCGCGCTCATTGCGTCCCGGAAGCTGTCCACATGGATGCTGTCGATGCGTTCCCCGAAAAAGCGCATCATCGCAGCCTGGGAATATGCGCCCTCAGCGCCCTGAAATACGACTCTCGCTTTTTTGGTATCCAGATTTTCGACCGGGATAAAGGGCAGCCTACCGGTGCGTCCATGGCTTTCCAGCATCTGGTACTGGAGCTTTCGGCTCATCGCCATGATCTGTTCAAACAGCTCCGTCACACCCTGACTGTTAAAATCATTATGGGTCAGGGAGCGTACCCGCGCCAGCTTTTCTTCCTCTCTGGTTTTGTCAAATACTTTTTTTCCATTTTCGATCTTATATTCTGCCACCTGACTGCAGATTTCCATGCGCTGCTCATACAGCTGCACCAGCTGGCTGTCAATCCGGTCTATTTCATTCCTGAGCGTAGACAAATCCATGAACGCTTCCTCCATCTGTATTTTTTACTCTTAATCTTAGCACAGTTTGCATGGAATTTGAAGTTTTGCACATACTATTTCCATGAAAAAATTGTGTAAAGATTTTTTAAAATGCGGCACCCTCGGCTGGTGCCTCGAAATCCTTGTATCCGGCGCAGAAGCGCTGCGCCGTCAGGACAAAACGCTGACCTGCCATACTTCTTTATGGATGTTTCCGATCTACGGCTGCGCCTGTCTGATCGGCCCCCTCTACCGGATTTTAAAGCATTTGCCCAAACCCCTGCGCGGGCTGATCTATATGACCGGCATCTTTTCCGTCGAGTACGCCACCGGGCGTTTTCTGGATAAAAAAGGCCAATGCCCCTGGAGCTACCAGAAAAGCCCCTGGAACATCAGCCATGTGATTCGCCTCGACTTCGCGCCGGCGTGGTTTTTCATCGGACTACTGTTTGAAAAAGCGGTCGCTGCGGACGATTCGCGGACGTGACCGCCCACAGCTGCCGTCTGTGCTCAGCCCTTTTTGCGCTCATACTTAAGGAAATGATAGGTCAGGTCGAAGTAATACTGCTCGTCACTGTCGGCTGTGATCTCCCAGTCCGGATCCTCATCCAGATTCGGGAACCACGAATCCGCTTCATAGGCATGGTCAATTTTAGTCACATGCGCGGTATCACAGTATGGCAGCAGCTGCTCGTATACGCTGCTTCCGCCGATGACATAAACCTCCTTCGTGTCATATCCCTTGACCGCCTCCAGAAGCTCTTCGACGGAATGCACAACCTGCGCATCCTTCTGCTGATATGCCTCGTTGCGGGACAGGATAATATTATCCCGGTTTTTGAGCGGCTGTCCGCCCGGAAATGTATCCATCGTCTTTCTTCCGAGCACGACAACCTTTCCGGTCGTCTCCTGTCGGAACATCTTATGATCTGCCGGAATCCGCACCAGCAGCTCCCCTTTATTGCCAATCGCCCAATTTTTATCCACTGCTACAATCAGATTCATGCGTATTCTCCTTCTATCGTCAAATTGCGATCGGGATGTCCTTGATCTGCTCCCCGGTCACATAATCGTCTGCGCGCACGTCGTTTCTTGTGAACTGATAAAAATCCTTGATCTCCGGATTTAACCAGAATTTCGGTGCCGGATAGGGCGTCCGCGAAATCAGTTCTTTGATAATCGGCACATGGCGGTCATAGATATGCGCATCCGCAATGACATGCACCAGCTCGCCGACCTCCATATCGCACACCTGTGCCAGCATATGCAAAAGCACAGAATACTGCACCACATTCCAGTTATTCGCCGCCAGAACGTCCTGGGAACGCTGGTTTAAAACTGCATTTAAAGTCAGTTTATCGTGTCCTATCTTCTGCGTCACATTAAAGGTCATGCTGTAGGCACAGGGATACAGGTTCATTTCATGCAAATCCTGATGCACATAAATATTCGTCAGGATTCTTCTCGAAAACGGATTGTTTTTCAGATCGTAAATCACGCGGTCCACTTGATCAAACAAGCCCTCTTTATACAGATGCTTTACACCAAGCTGATAGCCGTAAGCCTTGCCGATGCTGCCGTCTTCATCCGCCCATTCGTCCCAGATATGGCTGTGTAAGTCATGGATATTATTGGATTTCTGCTGCCAGATCCACAAAATCTCGTCCGTCGCGCTCTTTAAAGCGGTGCGGCGAAGCGTCAGGAGCGGAAATTCCTTCGATAAGTCGTAGCGGTTGACTACGCCGAACTTTTTGATCGTATAGGCGCTGGTTCCGTCCGGCCAGTGCGGGCGTACCTTTTCTCCCTCCGTGCTCGTTCCATTTTCCAGAATATCCCGGCACATATTGATAAAGATTTCATCTGCCATGCTCATATGCTTATCCTTGATTCCTCCTGATTTTAATTCCATTTATCGCAAAGCGAATTGATCTGGTCTGCAAATTTCGCCAGATCCTTATTTGCCATTCCTTTGCAGTGCCCAATCAACGCCATCAGGCGCTGTCCTGCAGCCACAAGACGATTGTATGCGCTGCTCTGCCCGCCGGATGCTGCAGCGGTCTTCTTTTTCACAGCGACAGGCTCTGTAATCTTTTCAAACGTCTCCGTCGTCAGATTAAAGACCGTTCCGCTGTAGGGTGCAAACGCATCGAGCCCGTGTTCATCCTTTAAGCAGTCCGCAAACGACATCGTAACGAGATCCTCACCGTGCACAATAAACACTTTTTTCGGCTTTGTTTCAAAGCCCTCGATCCAGTCGATTAAACCGTTTTTATCCGCATGTCCGGATATTCCGGTTAACACCCTGATCTGTGCGTTTACATCCACCGTCTCTCCGAACAGCCTCATTTCTTTCACTCCGTCTATCAGTGCCCGTCCCGGCGTGCCGACCGACTGATAGCCAACAAACAGAATCGTACACTCCGGTCTCCAGAGGTTGTGCTTTAAATGATGGCGCACGCGCCCGGCATCGCACATGCCGGAAGCGGAAATGATGACCTTCGGCGTTTCATCGAAATTGATCGCCTTGGATTCATCGCTCGTGATCGCAAGGCGCAGCCCCGGAAACGTGATGGGATTGATTCCCTGTCTGACAAGCTCCATCGCCTCTTCGTCAAAGCAGGTCCGCTCGTTTTGTTTGAAAATACCGGTTGCCTCCACCGCAAGCGGACTGTCCACATAGACCGGAAAATCCGCATGATTGGAAACCAGTCCATCCGCCTTGATTTTGCGGATAAAATACAGCATTTCCTGTGTGCGCCCAACCGCAAACGACGGAATGACCACATTTCCACCCTTATCCAGCGTCTCCTGGATGATCTGAGTCAGCTCTCTGACATAATCCGGGCGCGTACTGCCGTGCAGGCGGTCGCCATAGGTCGACTCCATCACGACATAATCTGCCGTTTTTGTATATTCCGGATCTTTTATCAGCGGCTGGTTTTTGTTGCCGATATCCCCTGAAAAAACAAGTTTTCTGCTGCAGCCCTCTTCTTTGAGCCATACCTCGATGCTGGCGGATCCAAGCAGATGCCCGACGTCTGTAAACCGGATCGTCACGTTATCGTTTATTTCCAATTCTTTCCCATACGGGCATGGTACGATACAGTTGATGGTGCCGATCGCATCCTCCATCGTATACAACGGCTCCTCCACTTCGATTCCGGCATGGCGTTTTGCCTTCCTGCTTTTCCACTCCGCCTCCTGCTGCTGAATGTGGGCGCAGTCCCGGAGCATAATGCTGCATAAGTCCGCGGTCGCTTCCGTTGTATAAATCTTGCCGCGGAAGCCGTGTGCGTACAAAAGCGGCAGCATGCCGGAATGATCGATATGGGCATGCGTTAAAAACACAAAATTGATCTGGGATTCCGGAACCGGCAACGGGCAGTTTTCAAACCGGTTGACGCCCTGTTCCATTCCGTAATCGACCAGCATATAACAGTCTCCTGCCTGCAGGTAATGACAGCTTCCTGTCACTTCATGATCCGCACCGATAAACTGCAGCTTCATACACCATTTCCCCCTTTTTTTATTTCAATTCGTTCGCCATCCGGTAGAACTGGTCATAGATGCCATGCTTTTCCAGAAGCTCTTCGTGATTGCCTTCTTCCACGATGCCGTCATGGGTCAGCACCAAAATACGATCGGAATTTCGAATAGAAGAAAGTCTGTGTGCGATCGTCAGCGTCGTGCGCCCCTCAGACAGCCTGCCGAGGGATTTTGCTACCTCGTATTCGCTCTCGTTATCCAGCGCACTGGTCGCCTCATCCAAAATAATAATCGGCGGGTTCTTTAAAAAGACACGGGCGATGCTGATTCTCTGCTTCTGTCCGCCGGAAAGCTTTACGCCCCGCTCGCCCACGTAGGTGTCGTAGCCATCCTTCAACTCTGTGATAAACTCATGCGCGCCCGCGCGTTTTGCAGCTTCCATCACTTCTTCACGTGTCGCATCCGGTCTTCCGTAAACGATATTGTCATAGATCGTGCCCGAGAACAGATAAACATCCTGCTGCACGACACCGATATTATGGCGCAGGCTCTTTAAGGTGAAATGCTTGATCGGTTCTCCGTCAATTGTGATCTCACCGCCCGTCACATCATAAAAACGCGGGATCAGGTTGCACAGCGTTGTTTTTCCGCCGCCGGAAGGTCCTACCAGAGCTACCTTTTCTCCCGGATGAATCGTCAGGTTTAAGTTTTTGAACACCTGATTGTGATCATCCGGATATTCAAAGCTCACATTGTGGAATGCGATTTCGCCCTTCGGCTCTCCCATTTCCACAGCGTCTGCCTCATCGAAAATTTCGATGTCTGCATCCATGATCTGCAAAAACCGTTCAATTCCTGTCATGCCGCGCTGGAACTGTTCCGCAAACTCGATAATCCTGCGGATCGTCGCAATCAGCGTCGTCACATACAAAAGAAACGCCACCAGGTCGCCTGCTGCGACCCATCCCTTTATCATAAATATGCTGCCGAAAAGCAAAACAGACACATACATTGCGCCGTCAAAAGCGTGGGTTGTCGCATTAAAGACCGCCATCAGGTGATAGGAATCTCGTTTGATGTCAAAGAACTGTCTGTTGTCTGTCTCAAACTTGTTCGTCTCCATCTGTTCATTTGTAAATGCCTTTACAACCTTCTGCCCCAGCAGGCTGTCCTCAATGCGGGCGTTTAATTCCCCAATCTGGTTTCTCTGTCTGCGGAATACATCCCGCATTTTAAAATTCAGATGCATGCACACTGCAACCATGATCGGAACGATCAGGAAAATAATCAGTGTCAGAAGCACATTGATCCGCATCAGGATGATAAATGCGATCACGAGCTTCACCCCGGCGATAAAAAATTCTTCCGGGCAGTGATGCGCAAATTCGGTCACATCAAACAGATCGTTCGTAATCCGTCCCATGATCTGTCCGACCTTGGTATTATTATAATAGGTATTCGACAGCTGATGCAGATGCTGATACGCGTCCCGGCGCATGTCCGTTTCGATTTTCGCGCCCATGATATGTCCGACGCCCGCCATATAATAAGTGGCAACGCAGTCCACTACACGCAACGCCAGATAAATCGCAACTACACCCAGAATTGTCTGAACCGACAGTTCTGCCAGATGATACAGTCCCTGATTGGTAATGTAACGCATAATCATCGGCAGCACCAGCTCGCACAGTGTCGTCAGCCCGGCGCAGAATAAATCCAGCACCAGTGTTTTCCAATACGGTTTAAAATATGGCTGAAAGCGCCGAAATAGTTCTTTTGTTGTATATTGCCTGTCTTTCATGGCAAATTCTCCCCTTATCCCTCGTATTTTACAGACGGACTATGCCATCCGCTCGTTTTAGCATAACACAAAAACAGCTCTCCTGTAAACGACAGGTGAAGCTGCCTCCCGTTCTCTCGATCCCCTCTTTTTCGTCACCCCCTGCTTTTCTTCTTCATAAAATAAGAAAAAAGGCAGTATCTTCCCCGTCTTTTGTAAGGAGACTTCCATGATGGATTCCTGTTCTTCCTGCTGCCGTCCGGCCTGCACGCTGCCAACCGCCTGCCGTCCCGGCGCTTCCTGTATATCCAGACAGGACATCGAACGCCTGCTTCTATGGAAGCTCGGGCTTATGAAATGCCCAAACAACAGGTTTGGTTCCGGTTGGCAAAAGCGCCCGGGCGCGTGCCGTTCCGATTTCTTTTTTCACTGACGCAGCTTTGGCTGCCGGGATGCCCGCAGCCGCCAAATACAGTCCGTATCTACCTATAGCGTCCTTCCGGCGGCGGTATATAACAGGGCATTACAGATTGCCGCCGCTACGTTCGAACCACCCTTTCGTCCACGCGCCACAATATACGGCACCGGATCCTTCAGAATTTCTTCCTTGCTTTCCACTACATTGACAAAGCCCACCGGAACCCCGATGACCAGCACAGGATCCACTTTTTTCTCCAGGATCAGCTCATGCAGGCGAATCAGCGCGGTCGGCGCATTCCCGATCGCAAAAATCCATCTGCCCGGAAGCCTGGCCGCTTCCTCCATACTCACCCACGCGCGGGTCGTCTGTCTTTCTTTCGCAAGCCTTGCCACTTCCGGATCGCTCATAAAACAACGTGCCGTCCCGCCAAAGCTCTCCAGGGTGCTTTTATGGATGCCGGAAAGGGCCATCTGCGTATCTGTCACAATCCCAGCCCCGGCCTTTAATGCTTCCACAGCTTTTGTCACCGCGCCCTCCGAAAAAACAAGGTTGTCTACATAGTCAAAATCCGCCGTCGTATGAATCACCCGTTTGATAACCGGCTCGTTTTCCGGTAAAAGCTTCCGGTCACCCAGCTCCTTCGTAAGGATCTCAAAACTACGTTTTTCAATCTCACCCGGCAGTACGTATTGATAGCTCATCTGTCGCCCTCCTGCTTCTCCATCATCCGGTAAATCTGTTCCATATCCAGTGCTTTTCTGACTTCAGCTGCCAGAAGATCATACTGGCTTTCCTTAAATGCCGCATAATCCTGTGTCAGCGCCTCTGCACAGATTCCCTTTTTGGAAAGCAGCGCACCGCACAGATTTTTTGTCAGCGACCCGTTTTCAAAAAGTCCGTGCACATAAGTACCGGCAACATTGCCGCAGACTGCGCCGTCTGCCTGCCAGTCCTCCTCTGCTTCTGTGCTTCCGTTTGTCAGCGTCCGGATTCTGGAGAACGAGTTTTTGCCATTTCCTGTTGTATGTCCCATATGAATTTCATAACCGGAAAATACACTGCCGCAAAGCGCAGCGAACAGTCCGTCTCCTGCGCCCGGGTTTTGAAGAATTTCTCCTGTCACCCGGGTCTGCACCTTTTCCTTTCCAAAAACGGTTCGAACCGGCAAAAGCCCCATTCCATGCAGGCTTCCTCCCCCTTCTTCCCCGTCCGGATCTTCGATGCTTTCGCCCAACATCTGATAGCCCCCGCAGATTCCCAGCACCGGCACGTTTGCTGCCGCAAGCTTCAAAATAGCTGCTTCCATACCATTCTGGCGCATCCATTTCAAGTCGCTCATCGTATTTTTGCTTCCGGGTATCATCACCATATCCGGCTGTCCGAGGGTTTTTACATCCCCTGCATAACGCAGACTGATCCCGGGCTGCTGCTCCAACGGGTTAAAATCGGTAAAATTCGAAATATGCGGCAGGCGAACCACTGCGATATCCACGCCTGCCCCCGCCTGTACCCGGGACAGACGAGGCGCGAGACTGTCCTCATCATCCAGCTTTGCATAAATCCACGGAATGACACCTGCTACCGGAATTTTCGTCAGCTCTTTAAGCGTTGCAAGTCCGGGTTTTAAAATCTCAACGTCTCCCCGGAACTTGTTGATAATCAGTCCTTTCACCCGTTTTCTTTCTTCCTCTTCCAGCAGGGCAACTGTCCCGTAAAGCTGCGCAAAAACGCCGCCCCGGTCAATATCTCCGGCAAGCAGCACCGGCGCGTCCACCATCTTCGCCATGCCCATGTTGACGATATCGTTTTTCTTTAAATTGATCTCTGCCGGGCTGCCCGCGCCCTCAATCACAATAATGTCATATTCCTCTTCCAGGGATCGGTAAGCTTTCATGATTTCCGGCACAAGCTGCTTTTTATATTTAAAATAAGACGCTGCAGGCATGTTTCCGAGCACATGCCCGTTGACAATAACCTGACTTCCCACATCACTGGTAGGTTTTAACAGAATCGGGTTCATCCTCGCATCCGGTCTGATTTTCGCAGCTTCCGCCTGCATGACCTGCGCGCGCCCCATCTCTGCCCCGTCTTCCGTGATAAAACTGTTGAGCGCCATATTCTGGCTTTTAAACGGTGCAGTCTTAAAACCATCCTGCGTAAAAATACGGCACAGTGCCGCGCAGATCAGGCTTTTTCCGGCACTCGACATCGTGCCCTGAATCATAATATTTTGCTTCATTGTTTTTCCCCATTCCATTTCCGCAAACGCCTTCAGACAGTCCCGACGCAATCGGGTTCAAAGCTGCTTTTTTCCCTGACACAAAAAAAGTGCCTCCAGAAACCCACGGTTTTCTTCCTCTGTGCGCACTGCAATCCGGTAGTCCCCGGGCTGCAGGTTATGATAATTGGAGCAGTCCCGCATCGGGAATCCTGCTTCTTCCATTCTTTTTCCAAGCGTCGCATCGTGACTGCGAAACAACAGATAATTGGCTTTTCCCTCCCAGACTGTAAATCCTGCCTGCCGCAAACCCTTTACCAGAATCGGTCGCTGTTGTTCCACCAGTTTCCTCACCCGGTCTGCATATGCCTGCTCCGAAAGTGCGGCGACTCCGGCTTCCTGTGCCAGAAGCGACACTCCCCACGGCTGTCCGCTTTCCATCAGCTGTTCTTTTCGCTTTGCATCACTGCACACGCAATATCCAAGCCGGACCCCCGCCATCGCATAGAGCTTTGTAAACGCTCTCAGAATCACCAGATTCGGATACTGTCCAAGATACGGCAAAAGCGTCCGCTCCTTCCGATCCGGTAAAAATTCCAGAAAACACTCATCCAACACAAGAAGTGCACTGCATTCCCGACAGCGCTCCAGAATTGCTGTCAGTAGGCTGTGTTTTGTACACTGCCCGGTCGGATTATTCGGTTCACACAGAAAAACAAGATCTGTATCCGGCGTAATCTGTCCCAGAATATCCTCCTGAATCTGAAACTGATCTTCTTCTTTTAGTTCATAAAAATAAATCCTGCTCCCGACAAGTCCTGCCGCCTGCTCATACTCCGCAAATGCCGGAGCTGTCAGCAGTACTTTTTTCGGTTTTTCCGCCTGAAACAGCCGATAGATCAGATCCGCTGCCCCGTTGCCACAGACAATCCATTCTTCCGGACAGGAAAGCTCCTCCGAGAGTTTTTGAATCAGTTTTCTGCATAACGGATCCGGATAACGGTCTATTTTCCCTGCCGCCCGGCAGATCGCCTCCCGGACGCCATCCGGCACGCCCAGCGGACTGACATTTGCAGAAAAATCCCGGATGCTGCGGTTTCCCAGACGCTCCTCTTGTCCTGCCCAGTCTCCGCCATGAATCAGTTCCATTCTTTTCTCCCTCTGCCTGCGCACAGATTACACAGCTTTCTTTTGTGCATTCTTCTGCACCTTCCCCGCAAGCCATCTTATATATTCTATAACAATATACACAGTACACATCTGACCGCAAGAAACAACACGAGCGCGATCAGGCTCGCTACGATCATCATCCGGTTAATCCGCATAATATCTGCTGCTTCCACCGTCCGCAGATCCTCTCCAATCGTCGGCTTTTTTACCAGCTTTCCAAAATACCATGCATCCCCTGCAAGCAGGATGTCCAGTGCTCCTGCCGCCACACTTTCTGTCTGGGCGGAATTCGGGCTTGCGTGATTGTAACGGTCGCGCTTCCAGATTTGAAACGCATGCTTTGCGTTCTGCCCGCTCAGACATGCTGCAAACATCATCAAAAAAGCAGAAATCCGCGCCGGAATATAGTTTGCAATGTCGTCCAGCTTTGCTGCCGCGCGTCCAAAGTACAGATACCGGTCATTTTTATAGCCGACCATGCTGTCCATCGTATTGATCGCTTTATAACAAAGTCCCAACGGCGCACCTCCGATCACCAGATAAAAAAGCGGTGCTGCCACACCGTCCGAAAAATTTTCCGCCACCGTCTCAATCGCAGCCTTTGCAACTCCCGCTGCGTCCAGATTCTGCGTATCCCTTCCGACAATTCTTGCCACCGCGCTCCTGGCGCCGGGCAGATCCTGTTCTTCCAGCTTTTTTTTCACCCGCATGCTCTCTGTATACAGTCCCTTCACCGCAAGCGCCTGCCAACACCACAGCGTTTCCAGCAAAAATGCCAGCACGGGATGTACCAGACCTGCCAGATAAATTGCGGCTGCCGCCATCAGAAAGCTTCCAAGCGGCAGAATCGCTGCCAGGGCTGCTCCCGCCATCAGAAGTCCCTTTTGGGTATCCGGAAACTTCCTGCGCAGAAATTTTTCCAGCGCGCTGATTGCTTTTCCCATATAAATAACCGGGTGCGGCATCCAGTCCGGATCCCCCAGGCATAAATCCATGAAAAAGCCGCATAAAACGGCTGCTGCTATTCTCATCTTTTTCCGCTCATTTCTGCGCACACTTTTACTCCTGTCGAGATTGTGTCAAGTGCGCGCAGACACAAATCCCACGATTGAGAAATTTTATTTTTCAATCTTTTCTCTCTTTTCCTGCTGCCTGCGAAACGAAAGCTGCCCCTTTATCCAGAGCCTTTCGTTTTCCCAGACAAGCTTCCAGCCGTCCCCGGCCTGCGTCTGTCCCTCATAATAACTTCTTTTCGGTTCTCCGAATTGTTCTAACAGAGCCATCTGCGTGCCGCCGTGGGCCACAACCGGATAAACTGCCTGCGGTTCTTTCTGCTGCCATCCCCGGGTCAGCTCCAAAAAAGCGCTGCAGACGCGGCTGCAAAAAACTGCTTTACTCTCTCCGCCCGGACAGACATCCAGGCAGCCGCTCTCCACCCAGCTCCGATAGGCGCTGTCATTTTGCATCTCTTCAAAATTTTTTCCTTCAAAACTGCCGAAATTCATTTCTTCCAGCCCCGGTACAAGGATCTGCTCTGCTCCTGGAAACAGAATCTGCGCCGTTTCCTGTGTCCTGCGTCTGTTCGTCACCCATACTTTGGAAACGGTTTCCGAAGCGCGGATAAGCTCCGCTTTTCCAGCACTTCCGAGGGAGGAATCCAGCCACCCGATATAACGGTGCTGCTCATTTTCTGGCGTTTTTCCATGACGGATCAGCCAGATTTCTATCTTCTGCTCCATATTTTCCTCTCATTTCTGCCACGCCTCCCCTGTTGACAGCCGGTCCAGACAGCTGTTATCGAAGGTTTTCCGGCAGGCCGCACCAGACACGAATGACTTTCTGCGCCCGTTTTGCAAGCAGAATCGACAGCCGTCCGGCTGCTTCTCTTGCCTCCCGCTCTGCAGCATCTATCGGCACGACACCGCACCCGGTTTCCGTTGCGATGACGACTTCTTTTCTGCAAAGCTGCTCCGCCAGCTTTTCCAGCTCCTCCGGCCGATTTCCGACTTTGGAAGCCAGCTGCTGTGCATCGTAAAGCACCCTGCAGTTATCCTCTGCTTTTGTCGAAAAATCTGCTTCCGTATAGCCGAAAGTTTCCCGGACATACTCCCGTTTTCCGGCCGCATATGGTCCAAAAATATAAATCATGCCTGTTCCTTTCCCTTCTCCTGCAAAAACTACCCTTCGCCAGCGCCATTTACAAGATCGCATCTGTGATGTTTTTTTGCCGCACTACAGATACTCTGTCAGTACCACTGCTGCCAGCATGAAAAGTTCGCACATCTGGACAAACCATCCTGCCAGGTCCCCCGACAGGCCGCCGAATTTTCCAATCAGCCGGAACCGATAATACAAAAAAGTCCCGATTGCGGCAATGCTTACGCCAATGCCTTTTTTCCCGCAGCAAATGCAGCAAAGGACACAAAGGACTGCTGCCAGGACAGCAAGAAACGTTCGCACCTTCTTTTTATCCGCGTACTCTGCAAAAGTATATGCCAGACCACTGTTTTTCGCAAGAGGGAAGCTCGCAACTGCAAGCCCGGAAAGGCTTCTGCTGATACAATAGCCAAACGCCAGCGCCGTCAGATCTGCCTGCATTTGTGCTGCCGTCACTGCAAGAGCAAGCTGGGCGACAAAATAACAGCCCAGCCAGATCGCCGCGAACGCGCCCATATGCGGGTCCTTTAAAATCTGTAGCTTTTTTTCTGTATCCTGATGACTTGCCAGAGCATCTGCCGTATCGCAGAAGCCATCCAGATGAATGCCTCCGGTCACAAGTACCGGAAGTACACAGATTCCCGCCGCCAGTATCCATTCCGAAAACTCCATCCGCAGGCACACAAAACGCCACAGGCACACCAGCGCGCCGATCACTGCGCCGATCAGCGGGAACGCGCACAACGCATAGCGCATACTTTTATTTGTCCATTCTGTCTGCGGCATCGGAATTGCCGAAAACATCGAAAATGCCACGATCACTGTCGAAATCATTGGATTTTTCCTCCCTGCTTATGCCAGATCCAACACCCTGCTGTAATTTCCGCTGCCGCATCCGCCATTTTTGCAATTTCCCGGTTGATTTTCCCGAGGATATCCAGATACCGCACCGTAGATGGATCATAATTTGTCCCGCCCTCGAACACTTCGTTGCTGACAATGATCAGATGCCTGCACTGGTTTTCCAGAGCTTTTACGCCTGCCAGAATTTCTTCGCTGCACCGATCCTCTCCGACGCCCTCCGGCGCGTAGATTTCATTCGCAGTCAGGTTGCTCATACATTCCAGTAAAACGACGCTGTCTTTCGGAACGCGCACCTGTTTTAAACCGGTATAACATTCCACAGTCTGAAAATTTTTCTGTGCGCGCATCCCACGATGTTTTTCAATCCGTGCCAGACATTCGTTGTCCATCGGCTGCATCGTTGCGATGTAAATACGGTTTTCTCCGGCTTCCATCGCGTAATTTTCCGCAAAAGCGCTCTTTCCGCTCGCGCTTCCGCCCACAATCAATGTCAGCATATCCTTCCTCTTTTCCGTTTTCTGCTTCCTTACAGCTGGCTGCCCTGCTCTTCATAGGCCTCAATTGAAAGCTCTCCGAATGTAGAACCCTGATAGACGCTGCACGCCATATCCAGCATCGGAATCGCGCACAGCGCACCGGTTCCTTCTCCGAGACGCATGCCCGCCGTGATCATCGGTTCCAGACCGATTGCATCCAGAATCATGCATCCGGCCGGTTCCGCAGATACATGAGTTGCCAGCATTGCCTTTTTGGAAGCCGGGCAGATTTTTACCGCCAAAAGTGCCGCCACTGCAGAGATCACACCATCAATCAGCACCGGAACCTGATACAGCGCGCCGCCAAGGTAGAGGCCGACCATTCCTGCAATATCGAACCCGCCAAGCATAGAGAGCACACTGAGCGGATCTTCCGGATCCGGGTGGTGAAGCTTTATCGCTTTCTTTATTGCCTCCAGTTTACGGGAAAGCCCGCTGTCAGACAAGCCTGCACCGCGTCCCGTCACAAGCAGCGGATCACAGCCAAGCAGAACCGAAGCAACCGCGCTGGACGTCGTCGTATTGCCAATTCCCATTTCTCCGGTCACCAAAAGCTTTACCCTATCCTCTTTTGCGCACTTTGCAAGCCCGATTCCCGTTTCGATACAGCGGTACAGCTCTGCCTTTGTCATCGCCGGCTTTTGCGTAATATCCGCCGTCCCGTTGGCGATCCGACAGTTTCGGACTCCAGGATTTCCCGGATAATTTAAAATTCCGAGATCGACCGCCTCTACCTGACAGTTCGCCACCTTTGCCATCCTGCAGGCGCTGCTTTTTCCGGCGGCAAAGCTGTCTGCCATCCGCGCGGTCACCTCGCTTCCGGTCTGTGTGACATTCTGTGCCACTACGCCGTTATCCGCACACATCAGATACAATCTGCGCACCGACAGGTCAATGTCCGCGCTCCCAGTCAGCGCTGCAATCCGAATCAGCGCATCCTCCAAAATTCCAAGGCTTCCCAGGGGCTTCGCCACACTGTCCCATCGTTGCTTCGCTTCCGCCGCTGCCTTTTTGTCCGGCTCCGATATCTGATTCAGCTGATTTGATAACCTTTCCAAATTCACAATGCCTTCTCCCTTTGCTTTTCCTGCCATTTTGCCGCTGCCCTGGCAAACCGTTCTGCCAGCCTTGGCTCTGCCAGAAAATATAAATGCGGAAAGCCTGCATACAGACTGCTTCCTGCTACGCTTCCCTCCCAGGTTTTGTTTCCGACCGGCTTTTTCATTTCAAACGCTGTCCCGTTCTGCGTACAGTCCCAGTAATGAAATTCATGCACCGGAATGCTTTCCCCTTTTTCAAACAGCATGGAATTTTCTTTTGCTGTCATGACCGCGTATCCAAAGCGCTGCAGACGGTTCGTCCGAAATCCGCTTCCATCCAAAACGCCTGTCATCTCCCAGACCTGTCCGTCAGCGTCTTCCAGTTCCTTTTGCAGATACAGGAAGCCGCCGCATTCCGCAATCGTCGGCATTCCATGACGGACCGCCTCAAAAATTGCATGACGCATCCTACTGTTTTCAGAAAGCTTCCCGGCGTGCAGCTCCGGGTATCCGCCGCCCAGATACAGTCCGCAGATGCCTTCCGGCAGCTTTTTATCTTCCATCGGCGAAAATTCCACAAGCTCCAATCCCTGTTGCCGCAGCGCTCTTTTGTTTTCTTCATAATAAAAACAAAACGCTGTGTCCTGTGCAATGCCGATTCGAAGGCACTCTTTATCCGGGGCTGGAAACTGTGGAGGATCCGGACAATCCGGGCTTTTTAACGCTGCTTCGCTTTTTATTGTCTCTGACACGCTGTCCGCTGTCGCTGCGATCCGCAGCACTTGCTCCAGATCAACATGTTGTAAAAAAGCATCTGCCAGCCTGTCCACCTTTTCCGACAGCGCTCCGACCTCCTGCGCTGTCACAAGCCCTAGATGTCTGCTTTCAAAAGAAGCATCTTCCACATAGGGCAAAAAACCAACAACCGGCAGTCCGGTCTGTTCCTCCAGCATCGGTGCAAGCAGCCGCGCCATCCTTTCCGAACAGCCATTGAGCAAAATGCCTGCAAGCTGGTTTCTTTTCCGGAAAGAAAGCATTCCCTGAACTTGTGCGGCAATCGTCAGGCTCGCACCTTTCGGACGCACAACAAGAATTACCGGAGTATTTGTTGCACACGCAACATCCCATGTAGAGTCCCGGTCCGACACGCCGCCCAGACCGTCATAATATCCCATCACGCCCTCCAGCACTGCAATTTTACACCGCTGTTCATAGCAGGCAATCTGGCGCTGCAGTGTTTTTGCATCTGCAAAAAACAGATCCAGATTTTCTCCCGGAATGCCGAGCACACGCTGATGGAACATCGGATCGATATAGTCCGGTCCGCACTTAAACGAGGCCGCAGAGATTCCTTTTTTCTGCAGCGCCCGCAGGCACGCACAGGTAACAGCCGTCTTCCCGCTTCCGCTGGACAGACCTGCAAATAAAATCCTATTCATCTGCACATCCTCCGGCACTGATTAAAAAGATCGGATTATTGGCGCAAAGCATATGACCTTTTCCTGCCTTTTTCGACCGCGAAACCTGAAGCTGCATGATTTCTGCCGTCTTCGAGGTAAACGCTTCCAGACTTTCACATGCCTGCAGTGCTGTTTCCAGCAAAATCGCGGTCACAACGATCCGGACGGACGGATTTTTTTCAAAAAGGATGGATAAAATTTCCGGCAGATTTCCCTTCGTCCCGCCAATAAACACAGCGTCCGGCGCAGGAAGGGAGTCTAATGCCTGCGGCGCTTTTCCAAAAACCACATGCAAATTTCCGCAGCCAAACCGCTCCCGGTTCTTCCCAATCAATTCTACTGCTTTTTCCTCACACTCAATCGCATACACGTCTGCCTGTCCTGCCATCAGCGAAAGTTCGACAGAAACAGAACCGGTTCCTGCACCGACATCATAAAGGACTTTCGCGCCTGCCGCCCCGAGCTTTGCAAGCGCAGCTGCACGCACCTCCTGTTTTGTCATTGGAACCTCTCCCCGGACAAACCAGTCATCCAAAAATCCGGGACCATGTGCCTTTGCACGCTCCCGCCAACAAGATCCCGTAACAGAATTCTCAGAATCCTTTTTCGCAGATACCGTATCGTTTCCGATATCGTCTGCCGTTTTCTCCCGCTTCACCACCAGCACCGCCAGTGGCTCAAATATCTTTTCTGCTATTTCCCGAACTGTTCCGGACACAATCCGTTCTTCCGGATAGGAAAGCTTTTCTCCGACATACGCCCGGCATCCGCCAAATCCAGCCTGCATCAGCTGTCTGCAAAGTTCCTGCGCCGTATTGTCCGGTCCGGTCAAAAAAAATACTTCCGGATTTTCTGTAACTGCCGCAACAGGATCACAGGCTCTTCCGTGGGCACTCACCACTTTCCAGTCCTGCCACGGCAGCTGCAGTTTCGCAGCCAAATAGGACATGCTTCCGATCCCGGGCAGAATGGAAAGCTCTCCGTCCCAATATTTCCCAAGCCCGGTACAAAGGCTGTAACAGCCGGTGTCCCCGGTACAGACCACGCAGGGAAAGCTGCTGTCAGAACCATACACTGCATCACAGACCGCCTGGGCGGAAACCGCTATTTTCCGATTCTTCGAGCATCCCTCCGGAAGTGTTTCAAGCAGGCGCCCTGCACCGACAATCAGGTCTGCTTTGCGTAACGCTTCCAACGCTTCCAGTGTCAGGCAGGACTGGCTGCCGGGTCCCATTCCAACGACTGTCAGTTTTCTCATTCCACAGCGCCTCCTTTTGCATACAGGCTCTCCAGTACAAGGTTCCAGGCTTCTTCTACAGAATACCCTTCTTCCTGCGTCGGTCTGCCAATCACGACGAGCGCAGCCTTCTGCAGGCGCGCAGCCTCCTGTTTTTCCAGAAATCCGCCCTTTTTGCCTCCATCCTTCGTCACGAGGATGCCGATATGGTACTGCTCCATCAGCGCAATATTTAACGCAGTTGTGAAGGGTCCCTGCAGCGCAAGAATGTGGCTGTGCGGAATCTGAGCCTTTTCGCACAGATCAAGCGCTTCTTTGGAGGGAAGCACCCGCACATAGAGCCGCTCTTTTTCCACGCCTTCAAACGCCGCAAGCTCCTTGCTGCCCGTCGTCAGCAGGACATTTCCAGAAAGCGTCTGCAACAGTCCTGCCGCCTCCTTTGCATCCTGTACCCAGTAACAGTCACTGCCGACCTTTGAAGCTCTGCGGCAAACCCGAAGCAGACGGATTTGCTCCTGCTGCGCCGCCTGACGGATATTTTCGCTCACCTCTGCCGCATAGGGATGGGTCGCATCAATCACAAGATCATAGCCCTTTTCCATCTCCCGCTCCATCTGTGTCCGGTCCATACGCCCTGCCAGAATCGTTTCCTGCGGCAGTTCCTGCAGCATTTCCTCTCCATACGAGGTCGCTACACTGACTTTAAAAATGACCGGAAGAGTCAACAGGCGTTGTGCCAGCTCTCTCCCTTCTGTTGTTCCGCCAAACAGCAGGATTCTGAGCTTTTCCTTCCCGCCTGCCCGATTGACCGCCACCCGCTTTTCATAGCCGCGCTTTGTCACCAACAGACCGTTTTGAAAGCTTGTCCTGCTGCTGCCGATAAAGACCGTCGTAAACATATCCACCTGCTCTTTGGTAAGCTCCTGCAGCGTGCAGGTTTTCTTCTCTTCATCCTGTCTTCCGATCATCCGCACCCAGCCACAGGGCGTATCCGGTGCATAATACTCGGATACAATCCGGCACGCCCAGCTTAAATAGTCCGCCCGCTTTTTGCTCGACGGATTGTACAGACAAATGGAAAAATCTCCTGCTGCCGCCGCACGGAGCCGCTTCTCGATCACGTCCTTTGGCGTCAGAAGGTCGGACAAGGAAATCACGGCAAAATCGTTCATCAGCGGTGCGCCCAGCCGAGCTGCTCCGGAAAGCGCCGCTGTCACGCCCGCAACGATCACAACCTCCGTCTCTGGATACTTTTCTGCCAACGACAGTACAAGCCCTGCCATTCCGTACACGCCTGCATCCCCGCTGCAGATCATCGCCGTCGTTTTTCCACCCTGCGCTGCCAAAAGCGCCATATGACAGCGTTCGACTTCTTTTGTCATACCGCTGACCAGATATTCCTTCTCCGGATAATCTTCCCGGATTAAATCCGCATAGGCGGTATAGCCACAGATTACTTCTGACTGTTCCAGCGCTTTTTTTGCCTCCAGCGTCATACCATCCCTACCGCCAGGTCCAAGCCCTACTACAAAAAGACGTTTCATGGTTTTTCTCTCCGTCCACTATCTGCTTTTAAAGGAAATTTCAACCGTTTTCATCGCAACTGCAATCGTTACTCCGTTCTGCGCTGTTTTGGGAATCCGTATTTCTCCATTCCCGCTTCCCTTTTTGGCGCTTCGTTCGCAGACATTGTCCACTCCCGTCACCTGCTTTACAAACGCCGATGCCGTAAACACTCCCTTCAGATTTCGGAGGGTTTCTGCATCATAGGTTTTCAGCTTCCAAAAATGTTCTGCACAAAAATCAAGCAGTCCCGGTTCTTCCTTTTTTAAATCGATGCTGCATACCATTTCAATTGCCTCATGCCAGATGCAGTTTTGCTCCATCACTTTTTCAAACAGCGCATCTATCTGTTCTCCGGAAGCTCCCTTCCGGCACCCGATTCCGACACACAGCGCTTGTGGCACAAGATAAAGGGGCTGACGCTCCCGATCTGCCAACCGGTGGATTCCGACATAAATATCACAGGACGCAGCATCTGAAAAAACAACACCCGTCGGCAGTTTCCCGGCAATGGGAAATTCGCTGAACATTTTTTTGGTCTGTCCCCCCAAAAGCCCTGCGGAAATCTCCTTAATCTTTCCGGGATTTATCACTTTCAGCCCTTCCCGTTTCGCCCAGCTGTCTACTGCCCAGACGCCCCGCACATCCGTTGCCGTCGTAATCGCTGCCTGCGCGCCTGTCATTTTGGCAAGCTTATCGGCAAGAAGATTCGCGCCACCCAGATGCCCGGATAAAATCGGGATACACCAGTTTGCCTTTTCATCCATCACAACTACAGCCGGGTCACTCTGCTTTGCCCGGACATAGGGTGCGATCGCGCGCACGGCAATTCCTGCCGCACCGATAAAAAGCAGATTGTTGCCCGGCTGAAAAACCCGCTTTGTCCAGTCCGACAGACTTTCGTGATCTGCTCCGAAACACTGTGTAAGTTCCCAGTCTGCGCCGGACGCAGACGAAACACTTGCGCAAGCTTCTGCAAGCGCTGCGCTGTCAGCATTTCCCTGCGGCATGGCAGACCGCGTGCACGCACCAAAAGCACATGCGGCTAACTCTGCAGGCGCTGTGCTGCCGGAATTTTTCTGCGGTGCTGCTGTCAGAATCTTCCGCCCGAGTGCCGCGCCATTCTTGCTGAAACAGATCATATAATTACTCATCAGACCGCCCCACCGCAGCAAACGTCTGCTCCGCCGGCATCTGTTCCCTGCCGGTACTCTGTCGTAAACGCCGGGTCATACAGACACGATCTGTCATAAACATCCCCGAGGAAATTTCCGACCATTACAAGCGCTGTTTTGGATATGCCGGCTTCTTTTCCGCACCGGGCAAGTTTTCCCAGCGGACAGCGCAGCGTGCGCTCTTCCGGCCAGCTTGCCTTGTATACAATTGCTGCCGGTGTCTGCTCCGTGTAAGCGCCCTTTAACAGCTCGCGCTGTAGTCCCTCCAGCATCCCGGCGCTCAGGAAAATGACCATCGCGCAGCCGTGCGCCGCAAGGGAAGCGATCGACTCTGCTTCCGGCACCGGCGTCCGCCCCGCCATCCGCGTAATGATCACGCTCTGCGTAATGCCCGGCAGCGTGTATTCTGCATCCAGAGCTGCTGCCGCACCACAGAAGCTCGAAACGCCAGGCGTCACATCGTAAGCAATCTTCTGCTCTTTCAGGCAGTCGATCTGCTCTCGAATCGCTCCGTACAGGCTCGGGTCGCCCGTATGCAGCCGCACTGTCATCTGCTGTCTGCTTTCCGCCTCTTCCATGACGGCAATCACTTCTTCCAGCGTCATCTGCGCGCTGTTATAAATTCTGCAGTCTTTTTTTGCAAACCCGAGCAGTGCCGGATTGACCAGACTGCCCGCATAAACAATAACATCCGCTTCTTCCAGAAGCCTGCGCCCCCGCAGTGTGATCAGATCCGGTGCGCCGCAGCCTGCCCCAACAAAATGAACCACTTCTTTACTCCTTTACAATCACAGTTGTGAAATATCCATAAGCCTCGTTTTCCAAAAGACCGTCCTTAACGACTTCTCCCGGCAGACCGCAGTTTTTTATGCTGAAAACCTCCCGCACGCCGGGTTTTGTCTCCAGCACCCTGTGGATTTCATCCATACATTTCCCGGCTTTCATCAGTACATAGTTGCCCTCCGGCTGCATCTGCTTTTCCAGATTTCCATAGGAAGCCGGAACAATATGGAGCGGCAGATCGCGCTGCGTCAGCCCCGTATTCGCTGCAGCCGCCGCCGCACAGAAGCTCGTCACGCCCGGTATCATGACTGTCTGATAGCCGTCTGCCTGAATTTCTTCTGCCAGATACTGCCATGTCGCATAGACGGATACATCTCCCAGTACTGGCATCGCCACATTTTTCCCGGCTTCTAAAAGTGCTTCGATCTGTCGGATACTGTTTTCATGTTCTTTTTTTTCTGCTTCCCTTTTCCCGGACATGGAAAAAGGAAGCGACAAAATCTCTTTGTCGTCCAGTCCGACCGCCTGCTTTGCAATTTCCAGCGCGGTTTCCTGTTTTCCCATCACTCGTGCCGCTACGATGCTGTCTGCTTTCTTCAAAATGCGTACCGCCTTGACCGTCATCAGCTCCGGATCTCCCGGCCCCGTGCTCACTCCGTAAAAAATCCCCTTTATGTTTCCTGACACTGAATTTCTCCTAACACTCCAAACCGGTTGCTGAACACCAGAACCGTAACTTCCACCGTACCGCCCAGCCGGTGCGCTGCATGCTGTCCGATCTTTTTCATCAGACTCTGCATGACCGCTTCTTTTTTACCTTCCTCATCCAGAATTTCCAGACAGGCGTCCGTCGTCGCAGCCTCCATCAGTCTGCCGATCGCATCCCGGCTTACGCCCGCCAGTGCGGCATGGGCGGCGAACAGCTCACACCGGCAGTCTGCAACCCTGGAATGCGTATTCATAATACCACCCGCCAGCTTGACAAGCTTGCCGATGTGCCCCACCAATATGACCTTTGAAAATCCGCTGCTGACTGCAAAATCGAAGGCTTCCCCGATATAATTGGAACACTGTACCGGCGTCATGGAGGCAAATTCCGGTCGATCCTTTAAAAATTCCATTCCGTAATTGCCCGGTGTCAGTAAAAGTGCCTCTTCCCCCAATGCCCTTCGCTGACGTATTTCCAGACCGATGGTATCCACAAGCGCCTGCACGCTTTTCGGCTCAACAATTCCGGTCGTTCCGAGAATCGATATTCCGCCCTGGATGCCAAGCTGCGGATTGAAGGTCTTTTTGGCAAGCGCTTCCCCGGACGGCACAAATACCGTCAGCAAAAGTCCGCCCTCATAGCCTGCGTCCAGGCACTCTGCCTCCGCCTCCTGTAAAATCATCCGCCGCGGGACAGAATTGATCGCCGCTGCGCCAACCGGCTGTTCCAGCCCTGGCTTTGTCACCCTGCCGACACCGATGCCTCCGTCGATAACGATCTTGGTTCCCGCCGTTTTTTTTGCTTTGACACAGATCAGGGACTGCGCGGTGACATCGATATCGTCTCCTGCGTCCTTGCGCACGCCACAGCTGACCCAGCCGTCGCCGCTTTGAATTTCTTCCACCGCCGTCGTGACCAAAAGCCCCTTCGGCGTCAGGACGGAAATTTCTTCTGTTTTTTGTCCGCCAAGCAGCATCCGGACGGCAGCCTTTCCCGCCAGCGCCGCACACGTTCCTGTGGTGTAGCCGCAGCGCAGCTTCTGCTGTCCCTGCTGAATATAATGTTCAAACTCCATTTTCGATCCTATCTGCTGCCTCTGTTTTTGCCAGCGCCCTTTCCACCATAGATGCCTCCTGCACAGAGGAATTTCTGCTTTCACGCTGTAACCTATCATACAAAAAAATACACGCAAAGTAAACGTTATTTTTATCCAACTACCTGCCCTGCCGCAATCAAAAAGACACCGCCGTAATAAAACAGCAGCAACACCGCGCCCTGCAGACGGCTTTCGTAGCCGCTTAGCAGCCGCCAGATCAGAATATTGTCTGAAATGAAAAATCCAACCGCGCCAAAAGCCGTGAGCATGCTGCCGAAATCTCTCTGCTGCACACAGTAGGTAATCGCGCCCGCCGTCATCCCACTCAGAACCAGCCCATAGGCCACAACAGCCAAAATCTCCCTGCCGCTTTTTCCGACGATCTGTTTTCGGTGTATCAGGTACATCCCCGCCAGCAGAATAACAAAGCTGACCACTGTAGCGATGCTAACATGCGCTTCGGAAAAATACGCCGCCAGATAGCAGATATGCCCCAGTGCAAACACACACGCGCCGAAATTAAAAATCTGTTCCAGCAAGACGTCCGCGACCGCACAGCAAAGCGTCGCTGCCAGCACAAAGCGTGCTGCCAGGTTGTTCTGCTGCCATACCGCTGCGCCTGCGACGAGGGCTGCAATCAGCGTCGTCCCGCCTTTTAACATCAGGGTTTGTGTTGTTTTATGTTCTCTCTGCCTCTCATAAAGGCTGCCGCTCATAAGCATCAGAGCCGCCGCTGCTCCTAAAAACAGCGCCGGCTCCTCCTGCAGCCATATCCGGAAAGCTTCCATAGGAATCCTCCATTTATACACTGCGATACTTTGCTACATATACAGGGAAGCTGTCTGCTCCCTTGATTTCCTTTCCTGCTGAAATCGTTACGTTTTTGTCCGTAATGACATATTCTACATTAGCGCCCTCGCCAACGATTGTATCCTGCATCAGGACGCAGTTTTTCACCTTAGCACCTTTCGCAATTCTGACGCCACGGAACAGAATACTGTTCTCCACTTCGCCTTCGATGATGCAACCGTCTGCGGACATGATGTTCTTCGCTTTGGAGCCCTGAATGTAACGGGTCGGGTTGTCGTCACGAATCTTGGTGTAGATCGGGTTGCCGCCAAACAGACCGTCCAGATTTTCATCCTTTAACAGCTTCATATTCTCATCGAAATAGCTCTTGATATCACTGATGCGCGCCAGATAGCCATTAAATTCAAAGCCTCTGACATTCAGACGCTCCAGGTTCGGTGCCAGCAGATCACGGTCAAAATAAACCATGCCCTTACTATAGGCTTCGCTGATCATATGTACCAGAAATTCCCTTTCAATGATGTAAATGTTCATGGAAAGGTTCTGAACTCCCTCGTCCTCCGGATTGATCCGCAGCTGACGGATTCTGCCGTCATCGTCCAGTTCAAACGTGTAGTACAGATCCTTTGTAATATCAAACGGTTTTTTCATTCCGACGGGAATTTCCTGCTTCTTATATGCGATCGTCACATCCGCACCGCTTTCGATATGCTGCTCCAGCATCGCTGTAAAATCGAAGTTTACCGCAAGGTTAGCGTCAGACATCACGACATATTTTTCTCTCGCATCCTTTAACATATCCAGAATGCTCGCCAATGCTTCGATTCTTCCGTTGTATACTTTCACGGTATTGGAAGCAAACGGAGGCACGATATTGAGTCCGCCGTATTTACGGGTTAAATCCCATTCTCTGCCGGAGCCGAGATGATCCATCAGAGAGTGATAATTTTTACGGACGATCAGAGAAACATTGTCGATTCCGCAGTTCACCATGCTTGATAAAATAAAGTCTACCATACGGTAACGGCCTGCAAAGGGAATGGAAGCCATCAGACGCTCCGTGACAAGCTCCGGAACCAGACCATCATAGCTGTTGGGGAAAATAATTCCCAGCGCGTTCGCATTGGAGTTTACCATTGTTCTTCACCATCCTTTACATTTTGATCGATCATCGCTGCAGGGCCGACCTTTGCGCCGTCTCCGATATAAACACCGGAACCGATGGTTGCAACGCTGCCTGCGCCGTCTTTCGGCATCTCACCTACAACCGCGTTTTCGCCGATCACGACATTTTCTGCAACAATACAGTGTTTGACGGATGCGCCCTTTTTGATGACGGTGCCTCCCATTACAACTGCATCTTCGATCTCAACGCCCTCTTCTACCGATACGCCGGAGAACAGGATCGAATGCTTGACATGTCCTGCGATCCTGCATCCGTCCGTCACCATGGAATTTTCCACAACGCCGGTATCCAAAATTCTGTGACCGGTTTTCCCACTGTTTCGACTGTAGATTTTCCAGTCATCCTCAAATAAGTTAATGCCGCTGTGCTCCGGATCGAGGACCTCCATGTTTGCTTCCCAGAGAGAGCTGATGGTTCCGACGTCTTTCCAGTAGCCGCTGAAATGATAAGCGTACATATCTCTGCCGTCACGCAGCAGGCTCGGAATGACGTTTTTGCCGAAATCGTTTTCAGATTCCGGATCCGCCTCATCCTCGATCAGATATTTCTTTAAAACATCCCAGTTGAAAATGTAGATTCCCATCGACGCAAGATTTGACTTAGGTTCCTTGGGTTTTTCCTGGAATGCGGTGATCTTGTCGTTTTCGTCCGTTACCATCAAACCGAAACGAGATGCCTCTTCCCACGGCACTTCCATAACAGCAACGGAGAATTCTGCGCCCTTTTCTTTATGGAAGCGTAAAAAATCGCTGTAGTCCTGTTTGCAAATCTGGTCGCCGGACAGGATGATGACGTATTTGGGATTATAGCGCTCGATAAACGGGATGTTCTGATAGATTGCGTTCGCTGTTCCCTTATACCAGTCGGATCCGGATGCCTTCTGATAAGGCGGCAGAACATGCACGCCTCCAATTAAGCGGTCCAAATCCCAGGGCTGTCCGTTTCCAATATATTCGTTCAGCACCATAGGCTGATACTGTGTCAGAATGCCTACTGTATCAATCCCGGAATTGACACAATTGGAAAGCGGGAAATCGATAATCCGGTACTTTCCACCAAACGGAACGGCAGGCTTTGCAAGTCTCTGGGTCAATGCATACAGACGCGATCCCTGTCCGCCTGCAAGCAGCATTGCAATCATTTCTTTTGCCATGAAGTCTTCCCCCTGTATTTATTCTTGTAATATATTCAATATTACCATAAGAGACCACTTTTTCCCAGTCTATTTTTGTACTTTTGCAAAATTTTATTCTTTCCTCACAGATCTTTTTCGTCCTGTTTTCTTTTTTTTCAATTGAATACCGTACAAATCCATGCTATACTATTATAAATGCTGTTGCAGGCGCACAGCATCAGAAAGGAATGTGATCCCATGGCAGTAAATGAATCCGCGGAAAACTATCTGGAAACGATCCTTGTCCTGAGCAAGACCCATCCAGTTGTCCGCTCTGTAGATATCGCAGAAGAACTCGGCTTCAAAAAATCCAGCGTCAGTGTCGCTATGAAGAACCTACGCGAAAAGAACCATATTACCGTAACCAAAGAAGGGTTTATCTATCTGACCGATACCGGCCGCCAGATTGCTGAAATGATTTATGAACGTCATGAACTGATTTCCGGCTGGCTGATTCAGCTCGGCGTCGATCCCGAGACAGCCGTCAGTGATGCCTGCCGCATGGAGCATGTCATCAGCCCGGAAAGCTTCGCCGCAATCAAAAAACACGTTCTGGAAAACCGCGATAAACAATAATCTTTTTCCAAAGTGCATATTCTGTTGTTCGAAGCAGCGAACATCCATCGAAAAAGGACAGCTATCCTTCATGGTAACTGTCCTTTTACTGTGTCAAAAATTATATCAAACAGGAAATTATGGAGAATCTTTTTGTTTTAAAGTTCTCAGGCGTTTGCTGCCAGCGCCTTGCCGAGATTTTTGCACTCCTCGATCATTGCATCGTCCGGTGTCTCCTGGCAGATTAAGCCCTCGCCGTTTACTACGGTTGCGCCTTCACCGGTCACGCGTTCTGCCCACTCGCGCATCCACTGCCCGTCGCCCCAGCCGTAGGAACCAAACAGTGCGATGGTCTTACCGGAGATGGAGCCGTCAATGCTCTCCATGAAAGGCTCGAACTCGCCCTCTTCCAGAACTTCTGCGCCCATTGCGGGGCAGCCCAATGCAAATGCTTTTTCTGCGGTTAAATCTGCAACGTTTACGTCTGAAACATAAACAACCTCTGCCTCTTTTCCTGCTTCTGTGATGCCGGCTGCAACAGCCTCTGCCATCGCCTGTGTGTTGCCGGACTGGGACCAGTATACTACGGATACCTTGCTCATTTTCCTACTCCTCTCGTATTCAGACAGCCAGCTTTTTCTCCCGACTGTCGACTTCAAAAACTTCTTTTAATTTTAAAATATTCTGTCTTTCATACGCCATAGAAAGGGCTAGATCCATCGCTCTGTCGTATTCTGAAAACAATGCGATCTTTTCCTCCGGCTTCTCGTAGACCTTCCAATAGCCTGTGTAAAGACACTTTTTATATCCGATCCCCATAAAGCCCCGGACGTCCTCTGCCGGATATCCCAGCAGCAGTCCCAGTTCATGAGGAAAAGGCATTTCACCGTTTCCGTGCCCGCCGATCCGCTGTTCCAGTTTTCTGAAAATCCGGTGCAGCTCCACGCTGTCGTAGCCGATCTCTTTTAAAAGGGCTTCGACCTGTAGCGTTTTTACCCATTGCTCCAGTTCTTCTCTGCGGTACAGCAACAGAGTAATCTTATCTCTGCAACGGTACAGCTTTCTGGCACACATTTCGGAATTGCGCAGCAGAAAACACAGTTCCTTCCAGTATCTTTCCTCGATGATCAGAAGATTGGAAACCTTGATTCCCGCCAGCACCGGTGCGCACTGAAGCGCCATCTGTACGAACAGATTCCGCTTATCCATTTTCAGAAACAGCCAAAATGCCTGTTGACTCATCGTAGTACCTCTCTGATGTCAGCTTTTTATCTGCCGAAAGCCGCCTTCCCAGGATAGCAGGCAGCCTTGCCAAGCTCTTCTTCGATTCGCAGCAGCTGGTTGTATTTTGCAACACGCTCACTTCTGCTGGGTGCGCCGGTCTTGATTTGGCAAGTATTCAATGCAACCGCCAGGTCTGCGATTGTGGTGTCCTCTGTCTCGCCGGAACGGTGGGAGGTGATTGCGCAATAACCTGCCTCGTGTGCCAGCTTGATCGCTTCCAGGGTTTCGGATACACTGCCGATCTGATTTAACTTGATCAGAATCGCATTGCCACAGCTAAGGTCAATCCCCTTCTGCAGACGCTTTGTATTGGTAACAAACAGGTCATCACCGACTAACTGTACTTTGTCACCAAGTTCCGCTGTCATATGCTTCCAGCCTTCCCAGTCCTCTTCGTCCAGACCATCTTCAATCGAAGCGATCGGATATTTCTCACACAGCTTTTTCCAGTGTGCAACCAGTTCTTCGGAGGTAAACTTCGTGCCAGCCTTCGGAAGCACATATTCCCCCTTCCTGCTGCCTTTCCATTCACTGGAAGCTGCATCCATTGCCAGAACGAAATCGGTTCCCGGCTCGTAACCTGCCTTCTTGATCGCTTCCAGAATAACTTCGATTGCTTCTTCGTCGCTGCCAAGGTTCGGTGCGAAACCGCCCTCATCGCCAACGGAGGTTGCAAGGCCTCTGGACTTTAACAGAGTCTGCAGTGCATGGAATACTTCTGTACACCAGCGAAGTCCTTCGGAAAAGCTCTTTGCACCAACCGGCATAATCATGAACTCCTGTACATCTACGGTGTTTGCTGCATGTGCGCCGCCGTTTAAGATGTTCATCATCGGAACCGGAAGCCGATTTCCGTTTGCGCCGCCCAGGAAACGGTACAGCGGAATATTTAAGGACTGTGCTGCCGCTCTTGCAGCTGCGATGGATACTGCCAGAATCGCATTTGCACCGAGTTTGGATTTATCCTCTGTTCCGTCTGCTTCGATCATCGCAGCATCTACTTTATAAGTGTCAAATGCATCTACTCCACAGAGTACATCGTTGATTACAGTATTGATATTGTTGACGGCTTTTAAAACGCCCTTGCCGCCAAATCGGGATTTATCCTGATCACGCAGCTCCAGCGCTTCGAACTCGCCGGTAGAAGCTCCGCTGGGTGCCATGCCTCTTCCTACGGTTCCGTCCGTTAAAACAACTTCTGCCTCAACAGTCGGATTGCCTCTGGAATCAATAATTTCTCTCCCGATTACTTTTTCAATGGTCAGATTTGCCATTTTAACCTCCATTCCTTATGGTTTCCCAAAAGGGCCACCCGCCGTGTGTCAGCAGCGCACAGCGGATGGAGATAACCATGATTTATTCCTTTTTAGTTAGTCTTTTCTAACTACGTTTAGTCTACCAGAACTCCTTTTGAAAATCAAGTGCTTTTTTATCGTATAGAAACGAAGTTTCCTATACGATAAAAAAAGACGATAGCGGTTCTTCCAACCGAAATCGTCCTCTTTTGATCCGTAAGCACAGCTTACTTTCCTGTCCATATCAGTATTTCCACTGGCTGCAGCTGTTATACACTGTCCATCCGTAATTTCTGTTACGTTCCTGCAGCCGCATCTTCTTACATATTTCAAAGTGCCTGCAGCGCTCCGCTTAATTCTCCCATCCGTGCCGCCATATATTCTTTGAAGGCGCTGCGCGGTATCTCCATGGCAATCGACAGCTCTGCATAAAGATTGTCCTCCGCGGCTTTCAAATAGCGGCTGTCCATCGCGGGCATCCTGCGCCCCTCCAGCACCCGCTCCCTGCCGTAATCCGTAATTGTGCGGATCATACAGAGCATTCCTCTTGCATCGCTGTGATTGATAATCCTGCGGTAAGTCTCCTCTCGCCGTCTTTCATCCTTCTCCCAGCACAGTCTGCACTCCGGCAGCTGTCCCAAAAGCTCCTCTGCTTCTTCCTTTGTCAGCACCGCGCGCATCGCATTTTTTTCCTCCTGTCCGACGGGAGAAAAAATCCTGCTGCCGGCGTTGACCATGGACTGCATCTCATAATACAGACGGTCTTTGGGAATTCCCTCCAGGTTCAGCGTAGTAATGTTCTTAACTTCACAGACGCCCTTGCATCCGTAAGTAACCAGATCTCCTTTCTCAAACATAGATACCCTCAACTTTCTTTAAAAAACGACAGCTGCCATGGTTTCAGCCGCCCAAAACACTACACCTTTATTATACCCCCGATTTTTTTAAAAGGAAAATCAAAATCTGACAAAAAATGATTTTCGTCTGTTTTTACCATGAAAAGCGGGCAGATTTTTGTCGAATCTGCCCGTTCGAAAATCTTTATGCCATGCTTCGCAGGCGCGCAACCGCGTCCGGGATGACCTCCATCAGGAATTCTGCGTCCGCCTGTGTGTTCGTCTCGTCCAGGCTGATGCGGATCGTGCCTTTTGCAAGCTCCGGCGATATGCCCATCGCTGTCAGCACATGGCTCGGCTCCAGTGCGCCCGCCGAACACGCCGCGCCCGCCGAAACGGAGACGCCCTTCATGTCAAGGTACAGAAGAAGAGCTTCTGCCTCGATGCCGTCGAAGCTGATATTTAAGTTGCCGCACAGCCGGTCGGCACGGGAGACAGCAGTACCTGCATGTCGTGCCGCAGCATCGGTGCCCGCTGCTGCACCTTCACCGCCCTCCATGACCCCACAGCCGTTTAAATGGCTCCCTTCGATGGAAAGCAGGCGCTCTGCGACCTGTCTGCGCAGCTCCAGCACGAAGGTATCTTTTTTGTCGCGGTTTATCAGGCTCTCCTCCAGAGCCGCCGCCATGCCCACGATGCCGGGAACATTTTCGGTTCCGGCGCGCTTGCCTTTTTCCTGCGCGCCGCCCTCCAACAGGCTCTCGGTCCGGAACCCGTTTTTCACATACAAGAATCCGCAGCCTTTCGGACCGTGGAATTTATGTGCCGAGACAGACAGAAAATCCGCCTGCAGCTTTGTCAGGTCGATTTCCACATGCCCTGCTGCCTGCACTGCATCCGTATGAAACCACACGCCGTGCATCCTGCAGATCTCCGCAAGCTCTTCTACCGGCTGAATCGTGCCGACTTCATTGTTGGCATACATCACGCTCACCAGCGCTGTATCCGGGCAGATCGCAGCTTCCAGCGTTTCGGGCAAAACCACCCCTTCTGATGTTACCGGCAGATACGTCACCCGAAACCCCTGCCGTTCCAGCGACTTCGCCGGGTTTAACACCGCATGGTGCTCGATTGCCGATACGATAATATGCTTTTTGCCGATCCGTGCCCCGGCTGCTGCCGCCATCTGCAGCGCCCAGTTATCTGCCTCCGTACCGCCGGAGGTAAAATAAATTTCCTTCGCCTTCGCATGCAGCAGATGCGCGATTTTCTCCCGCGCTGTCTCGACTGCGTCCCGCGCTGTCCGCCCCTCTTCATACAGGGCGGACGGGTTGCCGAAGTTTTCTGTCATCCAGGGCAGCATCGCCTCCAGGGCTGTTTTACTCAGGCTGGTGGTTGCAGCCTGATCCGCATATACGCGCATGTCCGTCATCCTTTCCATTTCCGGCGCAGTGTCAACACCTCCCATCCAGCAGATCCTGGATCGATACGCTGGAAAGATATTCGTCTATAATTTCGTCCAGTCGATTCCACATCGGTCTGGTCAGGCAGTTCGCCAGAAGCTCGCACTCCGGGCCGCAGCCTTCCCCGTCCATGCAGGAAACCGGTGCGAGCGTCCCTTCTGTCAGCTTCAAAATCTCGCTGACCGGGTATTCCTCCGGTCTGCGTGCCATCCGGTAGCCCCCGTCTTTTCCTCTTCTGCTCTGCAGAAGTCCCGCCTTGTTGAGCATACCGACAATCGATTCCAGATATTTCATCGAAATCTTCTGCCGCTGTGCAATATCATTCAGGGAAACATACTCCTCCTGCTTCTGCATCGCCAGATCCAGCATGACCCGAAGCGCGTATCTTCCCTTTGTGGAAACCATCATAGGGCATAGCCCTCCTTACTTACCTCTTGTATTTCGAATCGGAGCTTTCCTCCCCTGAAAATCTGCAGATCGAAATCAGCGCTGCCTTCGTTGAAACAGTAGAATGCACGCTCTGCGAGCATTCTATTGTCATGAATGAAAAACAGCGCCGACCGCCAAATTTCTTTGCTGCCGACGCTGTTATTATAGCAGATTTTCTTTTGGAATGCTATCAGGAATCCTGTTTCGTTTCTACACGCACTGCAATGCTGCAGCTTAACGTAACTCAGCCTTGAATGCTCTGTACGGTATATCCTGCCTTTTCGACAGCTTCCCGGATCGCTGCATCTTCTACAACCTTTTCGCAGGAAACGACTGCTTCTTTCTTTTTCAGGTTGACCTTTGCAGAAGCCCCGTCGATTTTGTTGATTGCTTCGGTTACGGCTCTGACGCAGTGATCGCAGTGCATACCAGAAATTTTCACGGTCTTTTTGCCGATGACAGGACCATCCAGCTTTTTATCCTCAATAATAATCGTATCGCCGCCACCGCAGCAGGGGCTTTCCCCTTTCAAATGCTTCAGCGTCCCTTTCAGTGCAAATCCCAAAAGAACAATTACAACTGCTACAACAATTACATTAGCCATTTTCCTGTTCTCCGTCTTTCTTTTTCCTTTTCCATTTCTGAATCCAGAGCACGACCTGATAAATCAGGACACCTGCCAGATAGATCACCAGAAAAGCACCAAAGCCGTAAAGCATGGAGCCTGTGGTGTTTCCAACATTTCCCATTTTTTCCTCTTTTCTTTGCGCAAAGGAAAGATCCCCTAGCTTCGGATCGGACAGTCTTTGTCACTGCTGCTTTACGCCTGTCAGTGTTTTTTCTTGTTTCCTTCTGTCCTGCACGCGCTGCAGCCGCTGCAACCGCCGCAGGAACCGCCACAGCCTGTACAGCCGAGATGTTTTCCGGCTTTTCTATTCTGAACCTGTTTGTAAATCAGGAACAGACAATATCCGATCACCAGAATCAGAATTACTGCATTTGCCATCGTGCATTCCTCCATGTGTTTTGGAAAAGGCCGGACATCAGAAATGTCCAGCCTCCTCCGTTTCTATTCTTTACTCAAGCCTTAGTCCGCCGCCTGTACAGACCGTTTGGAGTAAACCTTCTGATCCTTGTAGGGATCGGGTCTGAATAACAGGAACAGAATGATTGCTGTGAATACAAATCCGAATACAGTGCCTACGCCGAAGCTGCCGCCGGTTACAAAGGAACCGATCTGGTAGATGCACAGGCAAACGATGTAAGCGAAGATGTTCTGGAACAGGATTGCAAACCAGAACCACTTTTTGGACTGCATCTGCTGTGCCATGGTTGCAATTGCAGCCAGACAAGGAGAATCCAGCAGGTTGAAGATCAGGAAGCTCAGTGCTGCCAGAGAAGTAGGGAACCATGTCTGTACAGCCTGTGCAACGGTTACCGCATCTTCTGTATCGCCAGTTACATTTGCAAGAACGCCCATGGTGGAAACGATCGCTTCCTTTGCGGTAAAGCCGGACAGAGAAGCTGCCACAGGCTGCCACTCGCCAAAGCCCAGAGGTGCAAACAGAGGTGCGATGAAACCACCGATTACAGCCAGTAAGCTGTTTCCGCTCTCTTCTACCAGACCGAAGCCGCCGTTTTCGAAACCAAATCCGCCAAGGAACCACATTACTACGCAGGCAAGGAACAGGATCGTGCCAGCCTTGATGATGAAGCCTTTCAGTCTTTCCCATACATGAAGCAGTACGGTCTTAGCCTGAGGAACATGGTACTGAGGAAGCTCCATAACGAACGGAGCAGGCTTTCCGGAGAAAGGTTTGGTTTTCTTTAAGATAATGGCTGCCACAAGGACTGCTACAATGCCCATGAAGTACATTGCAGGAGCCATAAATCCGCCTGCTTCATAGCTGCCAGTTGCCCAGCTTGCCATTACGCCGCCCATCAGTGCGATAACAGGAAGCTTCGCTCCGCAGGGGATAAAGGTTGCTGTCATGATCGTCAGTCTTCTGTCGTTATCCTGCTCGATGGTCTTGGAAGCCATGATACCAGGGATACCGCAGCCAGAGGAGATCAGCAGCGGAATGAAGCTCTTACCGGACAGACCAAAATGACGGAACACCCGGTCCATGACAAAGGCAATACGAACCATGTAACCGCAGTCTTCCAGGATAGACAAAAACAGGAACAGGATTGCCATCTGAGGTACGAAACCAAGGACAGCGCCTACACCGCCGATTACACCATCCACAACAAGGCTTGTTACTACATCGTTGGTGCCGATGCCTTCCAGGAATCCGCCTACGATTTCCTGAATGCCGCCAACGAAGGTATCATTTGTCCAGTCTGTTACAATCGTGCCGATCGTGGTAACAGAGATGTAATATACTACGAACATAACCGCGATAAAGATCGGGATACCGAGGATACGGTTTGTAACGATCTTATCGATTTTATCAGAAGTTGTCAACTTATCCTTGCCCTTTTTCACAGTCGTGCCGACAATCTTCTGAATGAATTTATAACGCTCATCGGTTACGATACTTTCCATATCGTCATCATGAGACTTTTCCAGACCAGCTCTTAACTCTTCGATCTTCTTTGCAGCGCTGTCTGTCAGCTTTACGCTTTCAGCAACCTTGGAGTCCTTCTCCAGGAATTTTACTGCATACCATCTCTTTTTGTTTGCATCGATGGAAGAAGGAAGAACTTCTGCTGCAGCGCTGACTGCATCTTCCAGATCCTTGTTAAAGATCTCTTTCGGAAGGTCTGCTTCTTTCTTCTTTGCGGTCTTGATTGCTTCGTCGATCAGCTTGTCAAGTCCTTCGCCCTTTAATGCAGAAGTCTCAACGATTGGACAGTCCAGGAGCATGGAAAGGCGGGCAACGTCGATCTTGATACCTCTCTTTTCCAGCAAATCCGCCATGTTCAGCGCGATAACAACCGGAACACCGGTTTCGATCAGCTGAGTGGTCAGATATAAGTTTCTTTCAATATTGGTTGCATCCACCAGATCTACGATGACATCCGGATTCTCTTTTAACAGATAGTCACGGCTAACAACTTCTTCCAGGGTATACGGTGAAAGGGAATAAATACCAGGAAGGTCGGTTACGACTACCTCTTCCTTCACCTTTTTGCTTTTTAATTTACCTTCTTTTTTCTCTACGGTAACACCAGGCCAGTTACCTACATACTGATTGGCGCCGGTCAGCGCGTTGAACATGGTTGTTTTACCACAGTTCGGGTTACCGGCAAGCGCAATTCTAATTGCCATCTTCTCTTACCTCCTTAATCCCTCTGTAAAAATGCGGCTGTTTATTTTACCTGTACGCACTGTGCATCGTCTTTTCTGACGGTCAGCTCATAGCCTCTGACAGTGATCTCTACCGGATCTCCCAGCGGAGCAACTTTTCTGATGTAAAGTTCGCTTCCTTTGGTGATTCCCATATCCATAATCCGACGCTTATACGCACTGTCACCTTCAATCTTGGTTACAACAACCGTGCTTCCAACCTGTGCATCACGCAGTGTCATGGTCTTATCTCCTTTCCCTTAGCTCCTTTAATATATAGTATCGGCAATCATCAGATCACGATGTGCCGTGCCATATCTTCATTTACTGCAATTCTGGAATCCTTGACATTTACAATCAGGTTTCCTCCGATCGAAGATACAACCGTGATTTCCGTTCCCGCTACAAATCCGAGATTTTCCAGAAAACGTCTTGTTTCTTCGTTTCCGCCAACCTTCACGATCTTGTTGACTTCTCCCATCGTCGCCATTGTTAAAGGCATCTGCTCAACCTTCTTTCTTTTGCCATACTTCCGCTCATTTTTGCGCATGTCGCGTTTGTATCAAGTACACGCAGACGCAAATCTCACGATTGAAAAATTTCCTTTTTCAATCTTTGTCTATCCTTCTTACTTCCAGACGCTAGTTAGTATATTCTAACGTTCGATAGATGTCAAGCACTTTTTTTATTTGTATCAAACTTATGATTCATATAGGTAACTTATGTTATTTGATACTCTTTTTTGTTTTTCGATACCAACATTAGTCAGCGATGGAACGTAAAAAAAGAATGTGCCTTGGCACATTCTCGTGCCGAGGCGCGGTTGCTTTAGCAACCATCTACCCCTGCGCCGAGTGCGCATCCTCGCG
>QUKC01000002.1:254005-255824 GCA_003481005.1 Firmicutes bacterium TM09-10
ATCTACCCCTGCGCCGAGTGCGCATCCTCGCGGAGCATTTTGATCGTATAGAAGCGAAGTTTTCTATACGATCAAAAAGGGCTGTCGCACTAACGTTGAACTGCTCCCCGTCAAGTAGACAATTGAAAAAATATAAATTTTTCCTGCCAGCAGAAATTTATCTGCTGGCAGTTTTTATGCAGCTTGCAAGTAAATTTCATGTTTTTCCATTGGTGTTAAAATTCCAAGATTCCTTTGCAAACGTTTGTTGTTGTAGTAATCTATATAATCTTCGATCATTTTTACAAGAGTACTTCTATCAGTGAATCGTTTTCCATAGTATCGCTCTCTCTTCAGAATTCCCCAAAACCCTTCCATTGGTCCATTGTCGATACATTTAGCAACTCGCGACATGCTTTGTATTATTCCAGCATTTACAAGTTTTGTATGAAATGTCCTGTTCGTATATTGGAATCCCCTGTCACTGTGAAACAGTGGCTGCACACCAGGATTTCTAAGTAAAGCATTGTCTACCGTATCAAACACCAAAGCATTGTTGTTCTTATCACGAATAACATACGAAACAATCCGTCTATCATATAGATCCAGTATTGCACTTAGATAAACTTTATGCTTTTCCACCCCAATATAATAATGGAATTCTGTCACATCAGTGAGCCATTTTTCATTTGGTGCTTTGGCAGTGAACTCCCGGTTAAGTATATTTTCAGCTATATACTGAGGGCTTGCAGCCTGTCTTGTGCATCCGTTGTTAGAATACTTGATAGTTGATTTTATATTAAGTTTACGGCAAATGCGTAGCACACGTTTATCGTTTACATCAATACCATGATATCGTTCCAAATCATCTCTGATTCTTCGATAGCCTTTATCCGGTGAGTCTGTATGAATCTTCTCTATCTCGTCAGCAATAAACCTATTCTTTTGCTCACTTTTAGGAATTTCTCTGTGTAGCCATTTATAATAAGCTGCTCTAGAAATATTACCAAGTTTACAAAGTGCAACAACTGAATAATTATGATCTTCATGTTCTTCTTTGATTGCCTGATATATATGTTCATGACGGACCAGGCTTAGCCCCGCCTCCTCTCTATTTCTTCGAGTTTTTTTAAAAAAGATGCCTCCATTTCGGCACGTTCTTTCTCTGCTTTTAAAATTTTAACTTCAGCACGCAGCTTTTCTAATTCACTCATCTCATCGGGACGTTTTCGTTTGCCACGGTTATCTCTTAAAGCTTCCACTCCACCAGCTTCATATTTGACTATATAATTGCGAGCCTGTTGATAGGACACCTGATATTGTTCTGCTGTTTGGGCATAATTACGATCATGTGCGATACAATACTGTACTATTTCAACTCGTTCTTCAAAAGTGGTTTTTCTTCCTTTGGTCATGACAATGCTTTCTCCTGTTCCAGAAGATTTTAATTCTTCATGATCATTATACTTCTTTATCCAAGTTTGCAACTTACCTTTTGAACGGATCCCGTATTTTTTGCAAATATCATCTTGAGAACTACAGCCTGCTAAATAATCTAAGACTGCTTGTTGTTTCAATTCTTTGGAATATTTTTTATTCCCTTTCAATGTGAATGCATTTGCTCCCATAGATTCATAGTTTCGAATCCATTGTTGGACAGATGCGAAACTTACATCAAACATATCGGCAATTCGCCGTTGGCTTTCTTTTCCATCCAGATATAGATTTACAGCATATATCTTATCCTCAACAGATACTTTTCTTTTAGACATAAAATATGCTCCCTCCTAAGTGACAAGTTTTTATTATTTCACTTGTCTACCTAGAAGGGAGCATATCA
>QUKC01000020.1:0-55291 GCA_003481005.1 Firmicutes bacterium TM09-10
TATCATAAGCAGTTCTGTTTGTCAAGAACTTTTTTCATTTTTATTTTCAAGCTTCTTTCGAAACCTGGTTGCTTATCACTCGCAGCAACAGTCCATTATTTTATCAGAACTTCCTGTTCATGTCAAGCAGTTTTTTACTTTTTGGAATTTCTTTTCAGAAATCCGTGTTGCTTTCGTTCGCCGCAACAGTCATAAATTTTACCAAGACTATTCGCCGATGTCAAGCACTTTCTCTTCTTTTTTAAAGAAGAAGTTCCATCGCATTCCCTGCGGTGGAACTTCAGTATAGCATTATCCTTTTTTAGTTGTCAACCAGTTTTTGCTTTTTTCTTACTTTTTTACAATCCCGTAACATCAGGATAATCCCGCCAGCCAGTAGGCGAACCGGTTCATCTGATAAAGCTTCGTCAGCCATTCGTTTTCAACGGTCCACGCCGCGATCTGGCTGCCGACTCTTCCTGTATCGAAGCTGGCGATTACAATATAAATAATCCATAAAACTACAATGCTCTCTGCCATGCCGACCACGATTCCCAGTACACTGTTGAGCAGTTTCAGAATCGGCAGGTGCGCGATTGCCGAAAGGGACTTGAAAATCAGGTTCACCAGTCTGGCTGCGAGTCCGGTAATCAGCAGCATCAGAACCGACAGTATTATATTGGTAGTGTTTTTTTCTTTCACACTGCTATATAAAAGGATAGCCAGCGAAAGGACGAACAGAGAAATGACCAGAGACAGCAACATCCTGATTTCATCCACCATTCCTTTTTTCATTCCGGCATATCCCCGCCAGAGGGCAAATAAGATCACGCAAACCAGCAGTACGTTCATTTTTTCTCCCGTTTATTTCATTTCTATCATATCTATGCTGTTTACAGTAACCGCAAGAAACCGGTTTCCGCCCAGCGTTTTTAAAAGCTGCGTCTGTTCCGGTATCGGTCCGCTGTATTTTTCTTTTCCGTTCAGGTTATAAATCAGGCACTCTGCTTCATTATATATAATCAGTTCCTGATCTGAAATCAGAGCATCCCGGTATTCGATTGCAAACGGCAACGACAGCACCTGCGTTCCATTCATATTATAAATGTCAATCCGATATTTTCCGTTTCCATTCGTTCCATTAAAAATAAACGCCACATAATTGCCGCTGCTGCGGACGTCCTGCACCTCCTCCTGCATGAAATTCTGGAAGATATTTTTTGGAATTTCATTTCCTTCATATAACATGAACTGATTATTTCCCACAGAATACGCCGTATGCGTCCCCGTAAACTCTGCCAGCGGGATTACCGTATCCGAATATTCGTAGGAGCTTACCATCGTGTCGGTGTAGTTTTGTCCGACTTCGTCAAAATTGTAAAAGCTGACGATCGATTTCATGCTGCCGCTTTCTGCTTTCAGATATGCCACCATCATCAGTTTTCCATTGTCCGACAATGACACGGAAACCGGATAACCCGATTTCTGCATCGTCGTTTTGATTCCGACTGCTTTTTCCCCAGTAGGATTATAGACGTTGATCCAGGTCACATCCCCATCCTCCAGAATCGCTGCCACAACGCCGTTCGCTGCCACGGACAGCGATTTCACCGGAAGATTCGTATCAATCTGTTTGGATGTTCCGTCCTGACTGATATCATAAATCAGGTTGCCGTTATAATCCCCAACTGCGACCCAGCCCGACCGCACAGAGACGCACGGCGACTGCATGTCGTAAGTCTGGTTCCACATGGCGTTTCCTTTGTAATCCGTATAGCTGATACCATCCTTACTGTAAGTCAGAAAGCCATTCTGGTAGCTCAGCAGAGTGGCACCGGACACCTGGTTCCTGTCGATTGCGGACACGACCGTGTAGCCGGAGTAGGTTTGATTTTTAAGCAGTGTTACCGCCGTCACCGTCAGCGCTGCGATCACGCCGATTACGCAGCAGGAACGAAGGATCACTTTCAGACGATGCGCCCGGATTTCCCGTTTAAAATTCTTGCTGTCTTTTTTCTCGTTTTTTTCTTTTTTTCGCAGGTATTCCCTGATATCTACCATATGAGATAAGTCCCCATTTCTTTTGCAGCATCTTTGCGAGCATGTTGACTCACTTGCGCTTGTTTTTCTTGTGCGCTCATTCCATCATAACACATTCATTATTTTGAAGGTAGTAAAATATTCTGTCCGGGCTGGATTTGATTCGGATCTTTTATATTATTCAGGCGGCAGATTTCTATCACCTTTTCATCTGTTCCGTAAAATCTCCTGGAAATAGCGATGAGGCTGTCTCCCTTCTGCACCTGATAGCTTTCCGGATGTGCCAGGGCTTCCTGAACCTGAGGAAAGGAATCGGAGGCTGATGCGGACTGCCGGGCTGTCGAGGATTCAGCGTCTGCGTCGGTCGCAACCGCATTCTGGCTGTCCGCTGTTGCGCTATCTGCTGTTACGTTGTCTGTCATTACGTTGTCCGCCGTCCTATTGTCTGTCACTTCGCCATCCATCGCCGTATTGGCCGCACCGGTTGCATCGTCCGCCTGTGTAGCTTCGTCCAAGGCGGCAGACTGCGCCATTTCGTCCGATGAATTCCAGCCAACAGTCTCTTCTACAATCAGTCCGGGAGATGTATTTTCCGTCTCATTTTTTGTATTCCGGACAGCTCCTGCCAACAGGGCGGAAACCGCTTTCATATCCGGGTACTGATTGACGGACGTCAGCGCCGTTCCGACCAGAACCAACAAAAGCACCAGGCAGCCAATCCGGCAAAGCTTCGGGAATAGGGCGCCGGTACTGCCCAAGCGGGCCTGATAAGCTGTCCCAAAAGCAGTTTTCCTCGACGCTGCGTTTGCGTTCAGCGTAGGTGCTGCAGCTTTAAGCGCACCTAGCCTTGACAGCACCGTTTTCCTGCCCGACGCTGTATTCGGCGCAGACGCCCTGGAGGCGGTTATCCCCCGCGCTGCGTCCACTGCAGCTTCCGCTTTTCTTTTTTCCCGGCGGGCATTGATCGCTTCCATCACCCGTTCCTCCTCCACATCTGCAGGGCGGTTCTGCTCCCGTTCAGCAATCATATATGCCTGCATTTCTTCGTTTTGTTCATAAAAAATAAAATAGCCTCCGATCTGGATTTCTTCTCCCCGCACGGTCCAGAACCGGACGGCAGCTTCCTTTTTTTCAATTTTTCCAATCCGCTCCAGCTTCTGAAAATACGGAAAATTTCCGCGCCTGAAGTCCGTTTCTTTTTCCACCCCGTAAATCAAATAATAGCGGATGCCGCCCTTTTCCTCCTGCTGCCCGAATGCCAGACACGTCTCTTTTCCCTGGCATCGTTCCAGAAACGTATGGACATAATCCTCCATGTACAATTTTACATTCGGACTGCCTGTCCCGATCTGCATCACATTTTTGGGTATTTTCAACATTTTACCTCTGCTCCTTTCCATCCGGGCACCCCGTTTTTCCTAATCTTAGCAGACCGTTGCCGCAGATTTTGTCTGTTTATGCGCTCTTTTTTGGCGGTTTGGAGCAGAGTCTCGTTCTGGAACTTTTGCACATATTTATTCTGTCAAACACTTCTGTTCGATATAAAAAGCACAATAAAATACATTGTATTTCCTTCCGGACTCTTCTAAACTATTTTTTAGTAGATACCAAAATTTCTGCAGAATACACTAAAGGAGTGGTACTGAAAATGAGCAAACTTTCTCTTGCAGGCGAATGGAAACTTCGCGGCGAGTTTATGGACGTAACAGCAGATCGCTGTGCAGAGGTGCTCGTCCACCTCAACGCCATGCCTCCCAAGCCGACAATTCCCGGTTATCTGACCGAAGAAAATATGACCGAGGAGGAACGGGAAATGTATCTGAAAGAACCCGATCCGAAATTTACGGTAAATACCGCCCTCGCCATGCACCCCTATCCTTCCAAAACGGGATATATTCCTATGACTGTACCCGGCGACGTTACAACCGCCCTGATCGATAACGGAGTTATCGAGGAGCCTTTTTTAAAGGACAACACAAAAAAAAGCATCTGGATTAAAGAGCTTTCCTGGTGGCTTGTCAAAGAATTTGATATCACCGAAGAAATGCTCAATGAAGATATTGTCCGCCTGAACATTGAAATGCTCGATTTTAATGCCGATATTTTAGTTAACGGCATTCCCGCCGGACATCAGGAAAATACCTTCTGTGCTTTTTCTGCAGATATCAAACGCTTTTTGCATGTCGGTACCAACCAGATCGTGATCCGTCTGACCTCCGGCATGGAATTAAATTATCCACATGACACCGTTTCCTATTACTGTGCAAGTGACAATGCGATCTGCGACCAACGAGTATACACGCGTAAGCCACAGTTTACCTATGGCTGGGACTGGTGTCAGCCCGTTCCTACCTGCGGTATCGGACGTTCGATCGAAATCGAAGCGTTCAGCGGTGCACAGGTAATCGCTTCCCGCGTCGATACGCTCAGCCTTTCCGGAAATGATGCAGAAATCGAATTTCATTTTGAAATCGAAAAATCCAACATGGTGCAGAGCGCTGAAACAGAGCTGGAATATGAGCTGTCCATCGACGGCAAGACCGCGTATACCGGTCATCAGACCCTGATGCTTGTCGGCGGCATCAATTTTGCACAGGAACGCGTTGTATTAAAGGATGCAAAGCTCTGGTGGCCGAACGGTTACGGTGCTCAGAACCTTTATACCTTTACCGCACGCTGCACGGCACGCGGCATCACCCATGAAGCAAAACCGAAGAAAATCGGTATCCGCACGCTTTCCATCGACTTTTCCAAGCTGCCGGATGAAAGCCGCAACTTCTTCTTCAAAATCAACGGCACCCGTATTTTCTGCAAAGGCGGCAACTGGGTTCCTACCGATTCTATCTATCTGCGGACGCCTGATGAAAACTATAAAAAGCTGGTCAGCGAAGGTGCAGCAGCACACTTTACCATGTTCCGTATGTGGGGCGGCGGCACTTATGAACCGGATTGCTTCTACGATTACTGCTCCGAATACGGTATTTTACTGATGCACGATTTTATGTATGCATGTGCTTTTTACCCCGATCAGAAGGATTCGTTCCTTTACGAAGCAGAACGCGAGGCAGAATATCAGACCAAGCGTCTGGCGCATTATCCCTGTATGGCAGTCTGGACCGGAAACAACGAAATCGCCGAGTCCTACACCGACTGGTTCCCGGGAATGCTGCAGCCCGAACGCTACTGGGGCGATCAGATTTTCAACTACATCCAGCCCCGCGCGGTCCAGCACAACAGCCCGCTGATTCCCTACATGCCCTCCACCCCGTACTTTGGAGAACGTTCCAATACCACTGAAGAGGGAGACGTCCATGCATGGACCTATTTTGGACGCGATTCCAAGACGAGATTCAAATTTTCTTACGAGCTGGAAGCTTTTGATCGATTCCCGGCGCGTTTTTCCAGTGAATACGGATTTTTCGGTGCGCAGATGGAAAGCACCGTCCGCCGGTATTTGGACGGGGAAGAGATGTCCTTCAACAATCCGTCCTGGAAGCATCACGGCGAGTTCGAACGCAAGCGTGGGGCCATTGACGGCGTTATCAACCGCCATCTGACTGAATTTTCCACGCTGGACGAACGCAGCTATCTGCTTTACAGCGGTATCATGCAGGGACTTTTATATGCCGAAATGGCAGAGGCGCTCCGCCAGAAATCTTATGGTGCCGGCGATCTGATCTGGATGTACAATGACTGCTGGCCGGAAACCGGTTGGACCATTATCGATTACTATCTGACCAGAAAGGTTTCGTTCTACTTCTTAAAACGCGCTTTTGATACGAAAAAACTGATTATCCGGAAGGCAGACGGCGGCGCGGTTGTAACCGTCATCAACGAAACCCCTGATGAAATCCGGACAACTATCTGCGTCGGCACACAGACCTTTGATGGCGCACACAATAGTGTTCTCCTGACAAAGGATTTGACCGTTGCTCCGCATTCCTGGCAGCAATTCCATGTAGACGCTGAAGAGCCTGCCGCAGACGGATATTTCGTTGTAAGTGCAGACGGCTTTGAAACAGCTGACAGTCTGCGCGCTTATTACCGCGAATACACCATTCCGGAAAGCGATGCGGTGATCGAATCCGTTGAAAAAGACGGCAGCGATCTGCTCGTAACCGTCCGTGCAAACGTATTTACACCCTTCGCTTATCTGATGACAAGCGACGACAGAGTACATTACAGTGATAACTACTTCAAGCTCTATCCCGGAGAGGCAAAGACGATCCGCGTAGAAAACTGCGACGAGATGCCTGCGCTGCACACAGCTGCAACAATGCACGCGTAAATTTGTATATACCTGTTATGCGCATGCGCAAAAAGATTCACAAAAGGATCTTTCGCGCATGCGTTTCATATTGAGTGGGCATCGTCCTGCGCAATGTCAAAAGAAAGGGGACTTATGTCACATACAATTATTGACCTGCCGCCTGTCGGAGACGACGGCAGGCTTTACCGCGATACCGCTTTGAATTTCGTGGAATCCCTGATTCCGAATCCGTGGAACAGCTGTCACGCGCCCGATCTTTTAGAGCTTGAAAATGGCGATCTGCTTTGCTGCTGGTTTGCAGGCTCCTGTGAGGGAAACGCGGACGTCAGCATCGCTGTGTCACGTCTGTCAGAGGACAGTTCCCAGTGGGAAACACCGGTAATTGTTTCCGATGATCCAACCCGCAGCGAGCAGAATCCTTCCCTCTTCCTGCATCCAAACGGAGAAATATGGCTGATGTATACCGCACAGGTTTCCCGTGATCCCAACAATCCAACCTCTGACAATTTACAGGGAACTGCTGAAATCCGCCGGAAAATTTCCCGCGATAACGGGCACACCTGGGAGGCGACCGAGACAATGTTTTCCGCTCCCGGCTCGTTCTGCCGGCAAAAGATTCAGATTCTGTCCAACGGACGTTTTATTTTCAACAATTTCCGCTGTGCGATCAACGATTCCTGCATGGGAGACGATTACACCGTCCTGCAGCTTTCAGACGACCAGGGCAAAACCTGGCGCAGCGTCATGATGCCCGGCAGCCGCGGGCGCGTACACGGCAATATCGTGGAGCTTTCTCCCGGAAATCTGATCTGCCTGCTGCGCAGCCGCTCTGCTGACCATATTTACCGTTCGGAATCCCATGATAACGGCGAGACCTGGAGCGTGCCGGAGCCTACTGTGCTGCGCAACAACAACGCAAGCATTACCGCAATCCGTCTTCAAAGCGGCGCAGTCTGCGTTGTATACAATGACGTCGCCTTCAATGACGAGCCCGAGCGCACCGTCTGGCCCGACCAGCGCTGTCCTGTCGTACTCGCCATTTCCGAGGACGGAGGAAAAAGCTGGCCCTGGCGGCGTATCATCGAGCACGGCGAGGGCTTTATCGGTCCGTGGAACGACGTCAACAACCGCCGTTACGAATATCCCTGCCTGATTCAGGGAAAAGACGGTAGGATTCATGTCGCTTATGCGTGGGGCTATCGTAAGCGTATTAAATATCTGTGCATGGATGAAGCATGGATCCGAGGAGAAAAGCTTTGTAAAGGCGTTGGCGGGGACGAGACTCTGACCTGCAAAAGATAAAGGAAGAAAAACCGGCAGACAGCAAAGCTTTGATCGCTTCGCTGCTGCCGGTTTTTCTATGCCCTGCGCGGACAGTTTTATACAAACCGATATTCTGTTACGGTGTGATACGGTCTGTCAGGTCCGAATACCGAAGAAGGAAACTGTGGTTTGTTCGGTGTATCCGGATAGAACTGGGTTTCCAGTGCCAGGCCCGCTCTGTAGCCGTAGGTTTTCCCATCCTTTGCGGCTTCAAGATCCCTGGAGTTGCCCGAATAGAACTGAACGCCCGGAAGATCTGTATAAACCTCCATCGTGCGGGATTTATCGGAGTTCTTGACAACTGCAATTTTACGAACCTGCCCGGTGTAATTGTCCAGAACCCAGTTATGGTCATATCCGCCTGCCATTTTAAGCTGGTCAAAGTCTGCATCGATCCGTTCGCCGATCAGATGCGGCTCTGTGAAGTCCATCGGTGTACCTTCTACGCGTAAAATATCTCCATTCGGAATCGATTCTGCATCGGCCGGGGTATACGCATGGGAAAACAACTGCAGCTCATGGTCGGTAATCTGTCCGGCACCGTGTCCATCCAGATTGAAATAGCAATGGTTTGTCAGGTTAAGAATCGTATCTGCATCGCTTACCACATCATAGGTAATGCGCAGTCCGTTCTCCTCCGTCAGCTCATACAGAACCGAAAAGTCCCTGTTTCCGCCAAAGCCAAGTTCCCCATCTTTCATAGACATCGTGAATAAAATGCCGTTTTCTTTTTCTTCGGCATCCCAGATCCGCTTATGCCCACCCAGAGCTCTGTGACTGTGCAGGTTATTGCCATTGTCGTTGACAGACAGCTCATAGGTTTTTCCTTCGAGGGTGAATTTTGCACCGCCGATCCGGTTCGCATTCGGCGCAACGACTGCACCATAAAATTTACCGTTTTCCAGATATTGCTCCAACCTGTCATAACCAAGTGCAACGTCTGCAAAATTTCCGTTATGATCCGGCGCCCAGATGCGGATGATCAGCGCACCGAAGCTGCTGACCGTCACCTTCATACCATGACTGTTTTCCAGTGTATACAAATACACCTCTCTGCCGTTTACTTCCCCGAATAACTCTTTTTTCATAGGTTCGTCCATCTCTTTCGTCTGAAAATTTTGTCTGTTACAGCTCAGTACGCCCCTCCAGCGCACGAAGCAGTGTTACTTCATCAATGTATTCCAGATCACCGCCTACCGGTACGCCGCTCGCGATTCTTGTCACACGGATTCCGGTAGGTTTAATCAGCTTGCCGATGTACATCGCCGTCGTCTCACCCTCAAGGCTGGAGTTGGTTGCGATAATGACTTCTTTTACCTCCGGCTCTCTGGACAGGCGCTCCATCAGCTCTTTTAATTTGATATCATGGGGTCCCACGCCCAGCATCGGGGAAATCGCCCCGTGCAGCACATGATAGACTCCTTTGTATTTTCCGGTTTTTTCGTAGGCAGCCAGATCCCGGCTGTTCTCCACAACCATAATCGTCGAATGGTCCCGCTCTGCGTTGGCACAGATCGGGCAAAGCTCGTTATCGGTCAGGGTAAAGCATTCCTTACAATAGCGAACATTCTGCCGAGCCTGTATCATCGCATTTGCAATCCTGTTCACCTTTGCTTCCGGAAGCCCGATCAGGTGAAACGCCAGACGCTGCGCAGATTTACTGCCAATTCCGGGAAGCCCCGAAAGCTCGTCAATGAGTTTGTTGATATAGCCGCTGTAAAGATCCATATCAGAACGGGAAGCCTCCGCCGAGTCCGCCTGTCATTTTACCCATCAGCTCCTGGCTCGCTTCGTCCGCCTGCTTCATCGCTTCATTCACAGCCGCAACGATCATATCCTGCAGCATTTCCACATCTTCCGGATCTACTGCTTCTTCGGAAATGGTCAGCTTTACCAGCTCCTTTTTGCCGTTTACGACAGCCTCAACCGCGCCGCCGCCGGATTTTGCATAAAACTCTTTCACCTCGAGTTCCTTCTGTCCTTCTTCCATCTGACGCTGCATGCGCTGTGCCTGCTTCATCAGGTTATTCATGTTGCCGGGCATACCCATGCCGCCCGGAAAACCGCCTCTCTTTGCCATTTTATTGCATCCTTTCTGTTTGTTACTCTTCTTCTATGTCCATATGAATGACCCTTGTCAGGTCTACATAAGAACTTTCCATTTCCTGTTTGCTGCGCACGCTGCGGACTTCAACCTCGATCTGCCTGCCCGTCAGCTCCGCCAACAGTTGTTCCAGTGCGCCCTTATTTGCCGGTTCTTTGGTAAAATAATCGGACGCCAGCCCGTCTTCCACCACAAGCAGCAGCCGATTGTCACCGCCAAGGCTTAAGCGCGCATTTTTGAGATACGACTTCATCGGCTGCTGTGCACTTCCTGCAACCCGCGGCCACTTGGCTACGATTTCTTTGATTTCCTCGGGAACTGCCTTGGGCAGCTCTGCCCTTCTGACCGGCGCTGCTGCCTGCACTGCGGGCTGTCCTGTCGGCGCCGCTGCGATTGCAATCGAGCCGCTTTCGATCTGTTCCACCGTCTGTTCCAGCTTTCGAATCCGTTCCAGAAGTGTATCTTCGTTCGTCTCCATCTCCGGCCTGCACAGCCGAATCAGCGCCATTTCAATCAGGACACGTTTCTGACCCGCATAGCGAATCCTGCCGGACAGCTCCGAAAAACACCGGATATCCCGCATGATCGCGTCTACTTCGATCTGCTGCGCTTCTTCTTTCAATCTTGCCAGATTCTCACTGGATATGTCAATCACTTCTTCACAAGAATCCCCGGAAGTTTTCACCAGCAGGAGGTTGCGCAGATACCAGGTAAAATCGGAAACAAACTGGCTCATATCCCGTCCCTGCAGCACGATCTCTTCCAGCACACCGATACAGCCCGCCACATCCCGCGCAATCACGCAGCGCAACAGTTTGCTGAACACTGACGTATCCACCGCGCCCAGCACGTCCAACACCATATCGTAGGTCAGCTCCTGTCCGAAATGGAACGCGAGGCACTGATCCAGAAGGCTCCAGGCATCACGCATCGCACCGTCTGCAGATTTTGCAAGGTATTTTAACGCCTTTTCCTCGATCGGCAGCTCTTCGCCCGCCGCGGCAAGGGCTTCCTTCATGCGCTCTTCGATCTGTTCGACCGTCAGGCGCTTGAAATCATAACGCTGACAGCGGGACAAAATCGTAACCGGAATTTTATTGGCTTCCGTCGTCGCCAGAATAAAGATGACGTAGGACGGCGGCTCCTCCAGCGTTTTTAACAGTGCGTTGAACGCTCCCGCAGAAAGCATATGAACCTCGTCGATGATATAAACGCGGTATTTGCCTTCCGTCGGGGAATATGCCACTTCGTTCACAATTTCACGAATATTATCGACGCCGTTATTAGATGCCGCATCTATTTCTACTACATTCATGCTTCTGCCTTCTGCAATCGCCTTACAGGATGCGCACTCCCCGCAGGGGCTTCCATCCACGGGATGCTCGCAGTTGACGCTTTTTGCAAAAAGCTTCGCAATACTCGTTTTACCGGTACCTCTTGTACCGCAGAACAAATAGGCATGACCGATACGATCCGACCGGATCTGGTTTTTCAGTGTTGTGACAATCGCATCCTGCCCCTTGACCTCTTCAAAGGTGGTCGGACGGAACCGTCGATACATCGCCGTGTAGGACATGGACGAACCTCCTTATGTTCTCCGCAAAGCAGACGGCGTCACGCAATGTACGCGGCGCCGTCCGTTGTCTTTTAATCTCCGAAGCTGATGCCCATCATCTTCGCCTCTCTGACGATGGATGCGTTGGGATCGAGCATTTTTAACTTACCTGCTACCTCTTCCAGCGGAACCTTGACGATTTCGCGGTGCTTGTAGCCCACCATAAAGCCGTATTCCCCGGCAAGAATCATCCTGCCTGCTTCTGATCCGAGCCGGCTGGCGAATACGCGGTCATAGGCACAGGGGCTTCCGCCTCTCTGGGTATGTCCGGGCACGGTTACTCGAACCTCCATGCCGCTCTTTTCCTGAATCTGCTCTGCGATCTCGTAGGAAACCGAAGGATATTTATAGTTTTCCAGTTTTTTCTTATATTCTTTTTTCGACAGCTTGGCGTCCTCTTTGGAGATCGCGCCCTCTGCAACTGCCAGAATTGTAAATCTGCTGCCGCGGTTATGCCGTTCGTTGATTTTTTCCACAATCTTGTCGATATCGTAAGGAATTTCCGGGACCAGAATGATGTCCGCGCCGCCAGCGATACCGGCATTTAAGGTCAGCCAGCCAACCTTGTGTCCCATAACTTCTACGATAAATACGCGTCCATGGGATGCCGCCGTCGTATGGATGCAATCCAGCGCATCTGTTGCAATGTTGACCGCGCTCTGGAAGCCAAAGGTCATATCCGTTCCCCAGAGATCGTTGTCGATGGTCTTGGGCAGCGTTACAATGTTCAGGCCTTCCTGACGCAGCAGGTTCGCTGTCTTATGTGTGCCGTTGCCGCCGAGAATTACCAGGCAGTCCAGCTGCAGCTTATAATAGGTCTGTTTCATCGCCGCCACTTTGTCGACACCGTCTGCGCCGGGCTCACGGATCAGCTTGTAAGGAGTACGGCTGCTGCCAAGGATTGTGCCGCCCTTTGTCAGAATACCCGAAAAATCGTCATACGTCATCAGACGGAACTTTCCGTAGATCAGTCCCTGATAACCGTCCTGAAAGCCATAGATTTCAACGTCTTCCGTGCTGTTATAAAGCACCTTTGCCACGCCTCTCATCGCTGCATTCAGTGCCTGACAGTCGCCGCCGCTGGTCAGCATACCTATTCTCTTCATCCCAAAGTCCTCCTTCTCTGTGCTGCGCCCTCTGCAGCCATCATTTAACTAGAATTATATAATATTTTAAAAATATGTACAAGGGACTGTAAAATTTTCGCTTGCATATTAGAGGTTTTTCGGATAGAATGGTGATGTTGTAAACGGGAGTTTGACACGGGAGTTTGACAGTTGAATATTTGAAAAAGTAGTCGCAGGTATTGATTTACCTGCATTTTTTGTCAAATTTTCGGGGTTATTCCATCGTATTATATAGTATGCAGTTTTAACACGGACTTCAAATTTATTACAAAAGGGCAAATGAAAACAATTCAGAAAAAAAGTAAAGGCAGAGAATAAAATACTATAGTCTGAAACGATACAAAAAAATCGCTGTAACCAGCATATTTACTGGTGTTACAGCGATTTTACTTTTCTGAAACTGTCTCAAAGACAGGATTTTATCATGCCCGCCATTTTCAGTCAAGACGGCTCTCAGTCAACGGGATGATCTCCCTTCCTGCCCTTCCGTGCCTCAAAAACACATTATTTATGGAATCATATTCCCGGCTTCACGATACAGACCATACCATTCTTCCCTGGTAAGCGGAATCTCTGATCCCTCTGCACTTTCTAGAAGCCTTCTGTCTTTGGTTGTTCCTAAAATCACCTGAATATCAGCCGGATGCCTTGTAATCCAAGAAACCGCTATCGCTGCAGGTGTAACCTGATACTTTTCTGCCAAGCGGTCAATCATCTGATTTAATCGCTCATAATGCTGCATATCGCCTAGAAATGCCCCTTCAAAAAATCCTCTCTGAAACGGCGACCATGCCTGGATTGTAATATCACGAAGCCTGCAATACTCTAATGTTCCAAGCACACGGTCAATTCCCTGATCTACCTGCATATTCACTGTCATTCCACTGTCTATAAGAGGTGTATGAACCAGACTCAGCTGCATCTGATTAAACATAATCCGTTCCTCACAATACTTTTGCAGCAATTCTATCTGCATTGCATTCTGATTAGACACACCAAAATAACGAACCTTTCCTGTCCTCTTCAATATAGAGATCGCTTCTGCAGTTTCTTCTGGTTCCATCAAAGTATCCGGTCTGTGTAACAAAAGTATATCCAAATACTCTGTATTAAGTCTTTTTAAAATACCATCAACCGACTCTAAAATATATTCCTTTGAAAAGTCATAGTACCCATTTCGAATGGAACACTTGCTCTGCAGAATAATTTTATCTCTGAAGGAGCCCCGCATATCCACAGCCCGGGCAAATAACTCCTCACACTCTCCGCCTCCGTATATATCCGCATGATCAAACATATTAATTCCTGCCTCCACAGCAGTTTCAATATGCCTTTGTGCCTCTTTTACACTTAATGAATTCAGACGCATACATCCCATAATAATATTAGACGCTTCTAATTGACTATTTTTAAATTTAAGATACTTCATTTTTTTCTCACCTTCTGATATACCGACAGTCTATAGGTTTATAAAGCTACATTTCTCTTGCAGCCTGGATTGCAGTTTTCAGCCTTTCGATATCAATATCCGCAGGAACTGTACAGTCTGCTCCCAGCATAAATCCTTTTTTCCCAAATTTCCGGATTATATGTTTCGTTTCTTCTGCAATATCCTTAAGGCTTCCCTGTATCAATATCCCATGATTATCTAGGCCGCCCAGAACAGGCTTGTTAAAGCATTCCCTTCCCTGTTCCAAAGAAAGCTGATCTCTATGCACATCCCAATTAAATAAATCTCCAGGATAACCAACATATCTCTCCGGGGAAGCTGTAAAATTATGCTCTGCCTCTCCGCAGATATGTACGATATTATATTTATTCTCCCATGTATGCACCCTGTCCAAGATCTGCAGATCAAAAGGTTTTACCATTTTTTCCCATATTTCTGCACTAAAGCGTGCCGGCTCACTGAATTGTCCCGAATAATACAATCCATCAGCTCCAGCTTCCATAAAGCCATCAACCCAGTCCTCCAGCACGTCAGCAATTGCTTTCACTCCTGCCAATACAGAATCTGGATCCTCTTCACAATGCTTCATAAATACCTCATCACTGCTTCCTCCGAATACATATGTAAAAGAAGCAATTTTAAAGGGACTCCACATTGTAGGAAAGATCATGGCCTCCTGTCCCACCTTCTCAACAGCTCCCCTAATCAGGGCTTCCATATTTTTATAATGTTCACAATTTCTTCCAGGCAGCTGAATATTTCTCCAATCTTCTGCTTTTTCAATATGAACATCTTTTGTTAAAAAATGGCCGAAATTATCATCCATCAGTTTAATAATATCCTGATCCGTCTCATAAAATAATTTCAGATGTCCTTCCAGATGCTGTTCCACCGTATAAGAAGCCGGATAATGAAACCAGAAGCCTGCCGGAACATAGTCTGTCTCTCTCTGATTAAATAATGCTTCCATTCTCTCTCTCTTATTCATATCTTTGTTCTCCTTTTTTCAATTATCTTTAAACGATGATCAATTCGTGTGTACTATGTGTCATGTTCTGAACCTGCTTTTCTCCGATATAAAGCATATCCTCAATGCGGACACCAAATTCGCCTGGAAGATAAATTCCCGGTTCTACAGTCATAATCAAGTCACTGAATACCGGCGTAGTATCCCACTGATTAAAACGTGGTCCTCTGGGAACCTGGATCCCGATGGAATGACCAAGACCATGCATATAATATTCTCCATATCCGGCATCTTCAATAATTTCCCTGGCTGCTCTGTCTACTTCACAGCATGGTTTTCCCACCTCAATGGCTTCGCAGCCTGCCTGCTGTGCTCTGCGGACAATCTCATATATCTCTCGTTTTTTGTCATCTGCAAATTCTATTGCAAACATACGCGTCATATCAGATCCATATCCATCCACAGTTGCTCCTACATCCAGCATTACAAAATCACCTGGCTGTATTATGGTGCCATTGGGGCGTACATGAGGCATAGATGTATTCACCCCAACCCCCGTCACATGATCATAAGAATCTCTCTCTGATCCAAAATCACGAAGCAGTACCCCTACAATTTTCTGAAGCTCCATATCATTCATTCCTGCATGAACATAATTTAGAACCTCCGTAAACATTTTATCTGCCACATTCTGCGCTGCCTGAACTGCCCGTACTTCTTCCTCAGTTTTCCTGCAATTCTGTTGATAGATCACATTATCCAGACAACCATCAGCCACAATTTCACAGGGAACAATTTTTTTTAGCTTTTCATAATCACTTACACTGATCTGCTCAACCTGTACAGCAAGTGTCTTAATTTTCTTTTCTCTCTTCTTTAGTTCTTCCTGCAAGGCTTTATACGCATCACAGCTTTTCACATACATAATATCCTCTGCCTGCTCTTTATTTCCCCGGTGATAAGGAGATACAAACATACAAGCCTCGGATCTTGATACCAGAAGCCATGCCCCCGGTACAGACTGTCCCGTATAATATCTTATAATTTCATATCCTGTAATCAAAGCAGCATCTATCCCCACAGGGATCTGTTCTATCAATACCTCTAATCTTTTTGTCATTTTCACTCCACCTCTATCAGCTCCGCGCTGCATGTATCACCTATTACACGAACACCATCCTTATTCAATATCACCATATCCTGAAGTCTGACACTGCATTTCCCCGGGATTCCCGCCTTCAGGCCAATACATAACACGTTTCCAGCTTCTGGTTCCCAGGCCACTTCCTTCCAAATCCTGATCCCCTCTTCTACCTCCAGTCCAATGCCATGGCCTAATTCCTCCTGACACATTACTTCTTCGCATGTGCTGCAGACATTCAACGATATTTTATTTCCCCGTTTCAGTCCTTTCTCTATCTCTGTTATGATTCTTTCTTTTTCTATAACAGCTTTTTCATATAATTCCCTTTGCTGAATACAGCATTTCCCAACACATACAGTACGACTTATATCTGCCCAGTATCCTTCATATAGTGCAGCCAGACGCAATGTAACCAGTTCTCCATTTTTTAATGCCTTTCCGCTCAAAATGTAATCCGGCAGAATATCTGATTCCATATAATTGTCTCCTGACGACACCACAAACCCAAAGGATCCTCTCTGGGAACCTTCCTCCGATGCTAAAATTCCCATCTTCCTTTGCAATTCATCATATCGCACCCCCGGACGTATATAGAGAAGAATTCGTTCAAACACTCTATCTGCGATTTTCTTTGCTCTTACGATTTTAAATAATTCTTCTTCTGATTTAATACTCCTTTGCCCGTCAATTACCCTTTCAACTATATCTTCCGGTATAAGACGCCCTCCGGTAATATCCTGATATTCTTTATAGACCTGCAAACTGATATGCTCAATATCTATGCCAATACGGGTCAGCTTGTGATCTGATATAATCTGACGGATTTGTTCGTCCAGCTTATCCTGCAGGATCACCTCCGCACCTTTGATCCGTTTCCTTGCCATCTCTATATATCGAAAATCTACAATAAAAAAACACTTTTCCCTGGTTATAATCAGGCTTCCCGCACTGCTCACGATTCCAAGATAGTATTTGCGATGAACCGGTGCTAATAAGATCGCCCCATCCAATTCTTCCGGCAGCATCTCCATCAGCTTCTTTAATCGTTCCTCCATTTTTGCATCTCCTTCCCGTTATCTATACTGCAAAATGATATGATATCTAAAAAAGGAAGGATGAAGCACTTATTTATTCTCCACCCTTCCGTTCATAACTCACTCAGCCTTTATCAACCAGAAATATGTGCATTAGCCCAAACCTCATCAACATTCTTAAGGAACTGATCTACATTCCTATCCATCAGAAGTCCCTGGAATGCTTCTGTATCGCTGAACCTGGAATCATAATAAGCCTTCCACTCCCTTACTTTTCCTTCTTTAATGCGATCCAGCATAGGCGCGCTGCCTTCGCTTCCATACTGTACTCCATCAATGGCTGACGGAGCTCCCTCTGTATCTGACCATTTTTGAGCATTTTCGGGACGGGTTAAAAATTCTATCCACTTTAACCCAGCATCCTGTTCTTCGGGAGTGGCCTTCCCCGATACACAGAAGCATGCATCTACACCTGCATATACTAATCCTGACTCCTCTGTCAGTCCCGGGATCGGAAATACGCCCAGATTCAGATCGGGATTTGCAACCATGAATGTTCCACGGCCATAAGAACCATAAATCATCATTGCAGACTGTCCATTCGCAAAGTTTTCCATTGCCTGCGTCTGCGGAATTCCAAATACATCTTCGTTACAATAATCCATAATCTGAATTGCTTTCTCTGCAAAAGTCCGATAGTCAGGATTATCAGAAGGTTTCTTATTCGGATCTGATGCACATTCAGCAAGCCACAAAGCGCCATCCGGGAACAGCGCTGCCATAGCGCCCCCACGATAATGCCCAGCCATCGCAGAATCCTTATAGCTCTCTTCTAATGGCTGAATTCCCGCATCCTCCAGCTTTTGACATAAAGCCATAAATTCGTCCCATGTCTTGGGGATATCCAGATTATGTTCCTTAAAAATATCAACATTATAAAACACACCCATGAAATTCTGGCTATAGGGCATTGCATAAACCTTACCATCCTCTGATTTTACAGATTCTAGAATAGAAGGTATTGCATTCTGAATAAACGGCTGGTCTGATAAATCGAGACAGAATCCTGCTTCTGCACTCTCGAAGAAGGCCTGTGATGTAGGTTTTCCATGAAAGACTACCGGTACATCATCTGCAGCCATTCTTGCCGTGAGAACCTTATCGCTGTCTGGAACTGTGTTAATTTCTATAGTGATATACGGATATTCTTTATGAAAATCCTCCGCCGCATTTCTGTATGCCTGCTGTGCTGCTTCCTCCTGCTTCTGATTAAAAAATTCGATCGTAATATTCTCTGGCTGCTCCTTTTCACCAGAAGTATCTTCTTGTTCCGTTTTTGCAGTTTCTGCAGATGCCTGACTACTTTCTGTACTGTTTTCTGTCTTTCCTCCACATCCGGACAGCGTTCCTCCGATCAGGCAGCATGCCAATAACATTGCTAACATTCTCTTCCTCATTAATTACCTCCTCCTAAAGAAAGCTTCTCAGCTCTTTGTTTTTTGTTAATATTATTGTATAATTTCTTTTTTTAAAAAAATATGCCCTTTATTATTAGTCATATATGTTATTTTTTTGTATTCTATCCGTATTTTTTTGTTAAATTTTTAGGCAATCTGATGCTGATCGTTGTTCCAACATTTACCCTGCTTTCCAAATGCAATCCATACTCGGCTCCATAGTAGGCCTTAATTCTCTGGTTTACATTCTTAATCCCTATGGAAGAATGCCCCTGCATGCTGATAGATTCTATCTGTTCCTTTTCCAGGGATTGTATGATCTGACACAGCTTGTCCTGTGGTATTCCCACTCCATTATCTCTGATCAGAATTTCCACAAAATCGTCTTCCATATAAGCTACTATATTAATATATCCGCTTTCCGCTTTCGGCTCCAGACCATGAATAATTGCATTTTCTACCAGCGGCTGTAATAAAAAAATCGGGATTGGTACTTTTAGCACTTCTTCTTCCACATCAAAATCCGCATATAGCCTGTCCTTAAACCTGATGGTCTGTATCGTTACATAATTATTTATCTCTCTCAGTTCATCCTGAAGCTGAACGATCAGATTTTCCTGAATACTATATCGAAACATCTCTGAAATAGATACGGTAATTTTACAAATACTGTCTATCCCATTCATACCGGCTATCGAACTGATCAGGTTGAATGTATTATACAAAAAATGAGGATTAATCTGTGCCTGTAACATACGGAACTCCATCCTCTGCTCATTCATTTGAAGCTCTACTGACTGCTCCATAGATTTTTTCAGTCTGCAGATCACATTATTATAGCTATGGATCAACATATCAATTTCTGTCTTAAACTCTCTTTTTTCCAGAAATAGTGTTTCAGGAATACCATTTTCTCCTGATTTTTCCATTGCCTGACATAATCCATGAATCGAGAAATTCAGACGTCGGATAAACAGATACGCCAGCCCCAGATCAAAAACCGTGATCAGAACTGCTATAATGAAAAAAACTCGTATGTTCTGTGTATATGGCTTTCTGACATAAGAACGATCTGTATAAGTTACTACCGTCCATCCAAGCTGATTCAATTTTTGGATCCCACCTATGTAAGTATCTTTACCAATCGCAAAGGTTTTGACAGCTGAATCCTCTTCCATCTCTGCAATATTCAGGCATTTCCAAATTTTACCCTGAGAATCTTCCTGTTTTTCCACATTTTTGCCTGAACACGAGTACACCGGAACGCCAGATTTATTATAAACAATAAGCTGCTCTCCATCTAAGACGATATTTGTAAGGATCTCCCTGATTGCTTTAAAACTGATAGTAATCCCTATTATTCCCAGAGTTTTTCCTCTTTCTATATCTTCCATAGGTTTCACCAGCATAAGTGCCTCTGGCACATTTTCAGAACTGTAGCGGATGTCTATAAATCGTTTTTCTGGTGAGTTCTTCGCCATTTCCCCCCACATGGGTAAATCCTGATACATATTTTTCCAGTAATAATAGTTAAAGTTACTGTCATATACATTTCCTGCACTATTGATTATGACCACATTATAAATATCCGGATTCAGCAGGACAGCATCTCTTACAATATTAACGACTACCTTATTATCCTTCAGAAAATCCCAGTCATACACATCATGTTTATGTCTCAGAAGCTCTGAAAAGCTATCGTTTACAATATGTAAATAAGAAAGCCTTTCCGCATTCGATATAATAGCTGAAACGCCTGTTTCAACCTGGATATTTGCTTTTTTCAGTATATCCTGATAGTCCTTGTCCGCTTTTTTTAAGGTCTCTAAAGTATAGAAAAAAATGATAATAGTAAAAGGCAATACTACGATCAACGAACAAAATATCAAAATCTGATTCATGAAGCTAATGTACCTTTTCTTCATCTCCTTCTCCTCAGATATAATTCTGTCCATTTTCTTTCAGATCCAGTTCGTCTATCTCCAATACTGCCAGAATATAAATTTTTAAAGCAAGACATAAGGCATCAATAGATTGTGCTTCATCTGGCTGATGTGCTCCTCCATGTCCTTCCGGCAGGGGTTCACATTCCGGTACCAGTCCGTTCAGGCATCCTGGACCATAGGCTACCGCATTGGGCAATTTACGTGCATGTGTGCCTGCGTTGAAAATCTGTGGTTCCCAATCAAGCTGTGTTGTTCTCTGAAAGCATGTGCTAAGCCGGCGGATTACTTCTTTTTCCTTTGGATAATAGTTTGATTCCAATACACGTCTTTTTTCCAGATAAAAAGCATTTTTCTTGGCATGTTTTTCTAACCGCTCCATCAATTCACTGCCATTTACAGTAACCGGGCATCTGGCATTCACATTCAGCCATACATGCCCCTTTTCCATTTTTACAATACCGCAGCCGCATACTAAATTTCCCGAGATTTCATCACTGCAGCTTAAATCTAATCCACTTCCATCTGTTTCAGATGCAGCTTTCCATATGTATGTCATAATTTTTCTATCTTGATCTGAAATAAGTAAATTTCTTTCCAGTATAAATTCTGCAAGAATAGCAATTGCATTTTGGGTCTGTTCAGGAAAAGCTATATGTCCAGGTATTCCTTTTGCATAAATGTGAATCTTATCCCCACATATTTTCCACTCACATTCTTCGCTTTTCTCCTGTAACCGTTCTTCTATCAGCTTGCTATAGCGCAACACAATTTCTGCCCTTCCCGGTACCTGATTAGAAACAGTCCCACCAGTCATATTGATCACATGCTCTGAAAAAGGATAATCCGATACCATCCACGCTTCTATAATCCCTTTTTCTCCATAGCATAAAGGAAAGGGACTATCCACCACAATAGTAAAATCCGGACACTGACAGTTGCCTGTATAATAAGCCGCATCCTCCATACCATTCTCTTCATTAGTTCCTGCCAGCACACGGATATCATGTTTTAATTCCATCCCCAAATCTCTCAAACACAGAAGTGTATACAAGCCTGCCAGGCATGGTCCTTTATTATCCTGCGCCCCTCTGCCGATGATCCATCCCCCTTTTACAATTCCTTCATATGGCGGATATAGCCACCCTTCACCCTCCGGAACAATATCCAAATGTCCCATCAGTCCAATTCTCCCCTGCTTTCTTTCTATATCCGGATCAAAAGCTTCTGCCACATAATAGGAATGATTTTGTGTTTCCAGACCATGTCTATGACAAATTTCTATAAATCGGTCTACCACGTCTCTGCACCCTTGGCCAAATGGTTTCACCTCATTTTCTTTATCTGCCACGCTTTTAATCCTGACCAGCTCACACACCTCTTCTATAAGGGTACTTTTCTTCCCGGCAATCCATTGATCAATTCTTTTTTCCAAATCTTTTCTCATTATTTCTGTCATCATTCTTTCCTCCCGCACATTTGCTATATTGTATCTTTAGTGTCAGCATCTTCCCTGTACCTCTTCGGGGTCTTTCCATAGTATTTTTTAAATACCTGTATAAATTTAGATATATCATTATATCCGCACAAACCGGCAATTTCTGTCACTGTCATTTCCGACTCTCTTAACAGTTCTTCAGCCTTCTCCATTCTTATCTCGGTCAGGTAAGTCAGATAGTTTTTCCCGGTTTTAATTTTGAGAAGATGGCTCAGGTAGCTTCCATTTAAGAAAAAAACATTTTCAGCCAGATCTTTAAGAGTAATATCGTTATTATAATTCAGCCTGATATAATCAATTACCATCTGCACTGTGTTCTCCGCATCTTTTTCTCCGATCAGGCTGGCTAAATTGCACATTTTCGATATTTTTTCCTTAATATCCGCCATAAGTCCATCCTCTGTAGAGTAATGGATGAGTTCAAAATGAGTGCTGAATAGAACAGGACTCTCCGCATTTTCAGTTGAGCTGTTTTGATATATATGAAATATTGCTTCATTCAAAACAATCTCAACCATTTTTAAGGCGTCGATAACACTGTAAATAGATATATCCTTAATTTTCAGCAATTCCTGTATGGATATTCTGATAAAAGAAAATGCCTTTTCACCCTCACCTGCTATCAGATATGTTTTCAATTTTTTCAGCTTTGGCGGATTCCATATATTTCTATAATTCATCCTGTTGTTTAACTCGTCAAAATACAGCACTTTTTTTTCTGGGTAAAGAATCCTTCCAGACAAGGCATAGATTGCCTGTTTATGATATTCCTGGAGATTCCTTACCCCATGGCCAATGCTGCTTATTCCAATACAAATGTCTATCTGCTGAGAATTTCCCTCTAACAACCGGCTGACAAATTCAGAAACCTCTTCCTTTGTCCCATAAGATGTCAGAATCACCCATAGATCATGGTTCAATTCTATTGCTTTGCACAAAGCATCATTCTGTCTCCTGATCCGCTGCATTATGGAATTTTTAACAGAATCTGCTAAAGACGCGCTGCTGCATTCCGTATTCATCCAAATAAGAATTTCATAACAGCTGCTGAATATTTCATTTAATATATTATCTCCCTCTCTGCCAAATTCTTCTCCTGTCGATGTGAGCAATTGCTTTAATCTCGCTGCAACACTGGTGCCTGTTATTGGCATTATTTCATTCCCATGCTCTAAGCCGGAAGCTTCACCAATAATCTCTTTTTGCCTGAGCAGATTCATCAATTCTTTTTCTTGAATAGGCTTTAACAGGTATCCTACCGCCCCGTATTTCATAGCTCTCTGTGCGTATTCAAATTCGGCAAATCCGCTCACAATTATTACTTTTGTATACAATTGGCTTTGAGATATCATTTCTGTCAGTTCTAATCCATCTAACAGCGGCATACGGATATCCGTTAAAACCAATTCCGGATGTTGTCCCAAAAAAATATCCCACGCCTCTCTTCCATTTTCTGCTTCAAAAATTTCCAGTGTCGTGTGAAAAAGGCATTCTTTAATCTGACGGATTAAATTCATCCTGGAACAATACTCATCTTCTGCAATTAAAACCTTCATATCCTTACCTCCTGTTTTATCAGGAAAAGGGCCGCACAGAATAGTTGATCATTATTCTGTAACAGCCCACCTTATTCAACTATGACTTAACCGCCCCTGCAGTCAGACCTTTAATGATGTATTTCTGCCCCAGAGCGTATACAATTATAATCGGTATCATGCAAACAATATATGATGTAAAAGCCATTGTGTAATTAAAGCTGTACTCTGCTTTAAAATTGTACTGCATAAGAGGTAACGTCCACATATTATGATTTTTGTTCAGGATCAGCAATGCCATCATAAAGTTATTCCAGCATCCTAAGGAATCCATCACGATGATGGTAGCCACCATTGGTTTGATCAAATGGATCACAATACGGATATAGGTCTGAAACACATTACAGCCATCTACCCTGGCAGCCTCCTCGATTTCTGTCGGCAGGGATCGGATATAATTTACAAACAAAAACAGGCCTGTAGATAAACTGAAGGTTAAATGGAGCAGGATCAGTCCTGTCTGATTTAACATCTTCATTTGTGTCATCTGTTTTACCATAGGAAGCATTAATACCTGAAACGGGATAAAAATACCTGCCAAAATGTAATAATATAGAATTTTGTAATATCGTTTTTCCATATTTCTTGCCACAGCATATGCTAGTGCAGGGACAAATATTACCACAAGAGCAACACTGCTTACTGTAACTATAACAGAATTTCGCAGACTGCTCCAGAAATCACTTCTTGTAAAAAGCTCTACATAATTATCAAAATTTAATCTTGAGGGCAATGCAAAAAAATCCTGTCCCGCTTCCTGCATCGTCTTCATAGAATTAATAAAAATCACCCATACCGGTCCTAAGATCAGTAACAATCCCATCACAATTACTAGGGCATTAAATATTTTCCACACAACCCCTTCTTTTCTCATGCTCATCCCTCCTTAATTAATTTCATGCTTTTGAGACTGCCTAATCTGAATAAAAGACAATATCGCAATGATCAATGCCAATACTACTGCTTTCGCATTTGCAACTGCAAAATTCGAATCCTTAAAGCCATCGTTGTAGATCATAAGTCCTATAAATTCTGTAGCCCTGTTAGGTCCCCCTCCAGTAAGGGCAAAAGCATAATCAAAAGTCGTAATTCCAGCTTTTAAATTGAGTACCATATTCACAGTCATAGTAGGAACCAGGAATGGTAATGTGATATATCGGAAGTTCTGCCACCTTGACGCTCCATCAATCATTGCTGATTCATATAGATCATCCGGTATTGATTGAAGTCCTGCCAGCAGAATAATAGTAGGCATCGCTACTGCCTGCCACACGTTTACAAACAATACTCCGAAAATTGCTGTAGAAGGATCTGCAAGAGGTGTCTGAAGATTCACTCCCATCATTTTCCCCACTGCAGGAAGCAGCTGATAAAACATCTGATCCCAAATTAATGCAACTGCCACGGAACCAAGCATTGCCGGGAAGAAAAAAACCGACTTAACAAATACTCTGCATTTTTTTACAGAGTTCAAGACTAATGCTATAATCAGTGATAAAACAGTAACGCATACTACAAGCATGCAGGCATACAATAATGTTCTCCAGAGGGATCTCCACATAAATACATTTTTAGATAATGCGATATAGTTAGCTATTCCAACAAAATTATATTCACGATTTAATCCATTCCAGTCTGTCAGACTATAATAAATACCACATGATACTGAAATAAAATAGAAAAATGTATAAAGTATTAAAGGAATAATAGTAAATGCCACAAACGTCATTTTATCAACCGTAAACTTTTTCTTTTTCATACCATATTCTCCTTTCCTCTTACCCACACATTTTTGTAGTTTTCTTATCCAAAAGCATTTTGAGTATTTCATCATTTGCTTCTGACATACCTTCATTGCCTAATTTTCCAAGATTCCTCAGCGTTTCCTCTAAATCGTCCGTAACTATGCCATCCCGCTTAGTAGCTCCTGTACCATTTAACGCAAGCTGAGCAGCCAGTGCTGCTGCATTCACCGAAGTTGCAATCTTCAAAGCGCACCCAGGCTTCGCTCCATCACATATCATACCAGACAGATCTGCTGCCATTGTCCTCACTCCTGCTCTCATTGCTTCTTTTGATCCATCCCCCAAAAAGATCATTGCCGCACAAACTCCAATACTTGATGCAATAGAACAGCCGCACAAGACAGACAGACGTCCTATGTAGTGCTTTACATGAATTGTTACCAGTATGCTCAATGCAAGACTGCGATATAGTGCATCAGTATTACTATTCATAGCCTCAGCTGCTATAATAACCGGAACCGTTGCAGTCAATCCCTGGTTTCCGCTTCCTGCCACACTGATTACAGATTTGGTACATCCTGCCATTCTGGCATCAACAGCTGCCGCAGTTGTACCAGCAGCCCTGTTTGCGATATTATCTCCTATCAGTTTTAATTTACTTTCCTGGAACATCGCTCTGCCTACATGAATACCATATTCATTTCTCATCCCTTCCTCGGAAATCTCCATATTCATATCAACAACCCGTTGGAGAAAGGATAATTGCTCCCCTGGAACTTCTTGAACAAAGTCCCAGATTTCATCTAATGTAATATCATCAACAGATGTTGTTTCCTGGATTTGACATTCTTCCCTCTCCCATAAAACAACATCATCTCTTATTTTCCGTGTGAAATTAGTATGTTTATCTTCAATAACAGCTTCTGCCGTGTGATCTTCTCCATATACCTTTACGGATATATAAATCTTTGCAGTCTTCTCTTTCTTGCAATCTAAAGAGATCAGCCCCTGCCTCATCAATTCTTCTGCTTCTTCACGTTCCCTTTCCGATAAATTGTCTAAAACTAACAATTCCTTTTCCGGTCTCGCACAAACTGCCCCCAAAGCTCCAGCCAGGTCTAAACCAATACTGCCAAATCCTGGAATCCCCACGTTCATTCCATTCTTAAGAATATAGCTGCTAACCTGAATAACTACATTCTTTACCTTCTGATCAAGAAGCGCCGCCGCACCAGCTGCACATAATGCTACTGCTGCAGGCTCTGTACATCCAAGAGCCGGTGAAATTTCTTTTTTTAACAATTCAATATATTTCATTTTCACATTACTGTCCACTTTTTTACCTCCCTGATTTTCATTTTTATATTTATTAATTTACTTTTACTCTACCATGTGCAATAATTGCAAAAAATGTTATTCTTTAGCAGTCTTATGTGTCATTTTTTGTTATTCATTTAATGATGCGGATTTTTTTTATGGTAGATTTGCACAAAATACAGCTCCCACAAAGCAGACTCTTGCAAGCATATTCTAGTTGAGGAAATTTCATAATTCAAACCGGCTCCATTGTGGATAACTTTCCTATTTTCTAACCAAAAGAAACGTAAAGTTCACCCCCCTGCCAATTCAATTAATCAAAAAAATAAATCATGCAGGTGAACGGGCATTTATCGTGACCCAATCTATTAAAAAGCTGAATAAAGATGATAAAAAATGGGCATTGGACAAAACTGGCTTTAAGCGTGTCGAAGATGATACACCCATTAGTCTTTCTGAAATCCCAGAAGATGATAACGGACTGTACTACAAAGATGAGCCTTATACCCCTAATACATTACACCAGCGTCTGATTGTTACCTATTCTCCTAAATATGCAAGATATCAAAAAGCAATACGTGATGCACAGGTAGATCGCGCTGAAAAAATGCTCAATTCCGGAAAGGTGAAAAAAGAACGTAGAAATCCAAATGATCCCGCAAGATTTATCGGAAAGATTGCTGTTACAGAAGATAGTGAAGCTGCAAAAATCAAAAATTATCTGGATACAGATAAAGTGGCAGATGAAGCACTTTATGATGGAATGTATGCGGTAACTACCGATCTGCTAGATGATGATGTAAAAGATATCTTAAAAGTAAGCGAAGGTCGTTGGGAGATTGAAGAATGTTTTCGCATAATGAAAACAGATTTTGAAGCAAGACCAGTTTTTCTTCATGATGATACACGTATCAAGGCACATTTCCTTATCTGTTTTCTTTCATTACAAAAGGGCAAATGAAAACAATTCAGAAAAAAAGTAAAGGCAGAGAATAAAATACTATAGTCTGAAACGATACAAAAAATCGCTGTAACCAGCATATTTACTGATGTTACAGCGATTTTACTTTTCTGAAACTGTCAAAGACAGAATTATATAATATTTTAAAAACATGTACAAGTAACTGTAAAATTTTCGCTTGCATATTAGAGGTTTTTCGGATAGAATGGTGATGTTGTAAAAATAGATGGAGAAGTACCCAAGTGGCTGAAGGGTCCGGCTTCGAACACCGGTAGGCTGTAACAGGCGCGAGGGTTCAAATCCCTCCTTCTCCGTACTATGGGGCCGGGTTCATTTTATGAACCCGGCTCTTTTGCGCACCCTTGCCACCCGGCAGGCATACTCTAATAGCAAATCACCTGCCGCCAAAGCCGATTCTTATGACTTTCTTATGGATAATCCCCGAGGCCGCGTTTCTCGCCCTCTCTCTTTCCCTGGATACATTTGTCGCCGGGCTTTCCTACGGAAGCAGCAAAATCCGTCTTCCCCTGATCTGCGCTGTCACTGTCAGCCTGGTCTGCTCGGGCGTCCTCTGCCTTTCCATGTTTGCCGGATCCCTTGTACGTCCATTTCTTTCCCCTATCGCAGCCCGACTGATCTGCTTTTTCCTGCTTGTCTGCATGGGCGTCCTTCGGATTATCGATCAAGCGATCAAATCCTTTCTGTGCCGTCACGATGACTTTTCCAGAAATTTCATGTTCCGCGCCCTTCATTTCCAGTTTTTTCTCTCCGTCTACGCCGATCCCTGCAAGGCGGACGCCGACGCCTCCAAAAGCCTTTCTGTACCGGAATCCGTCTGCCTTGCCCTCGCGATGTCCTTAGATGGTGCTGCGGCAGGCTTCGGTGCAGCCCTCGGGAATCTAAATCCTGTCGCCGTTCTTTTCTTTTCCCTCCTATTCGGATTTACAGCAATACAAGGCGGCTTCCTGCTTGGAAACCGCCTTGCACAAAAAACTCATTTTACTGTTGACTGGCTCTCCGGAGCCCTGCTGATTCTGCTGGCATTTCTGCGACTGATCTGAAGCAGAGACTGTGCGTTCTCTTACTTTCCTGATAAATAAACCGCACAGGATGCGCCCGGCAGGATAATTTCGTCTTTACGGATCAGTTCTTTCCCATTCCAGGCAAAAATAATCAGCGCGCCTTCTTTATTGCATGCATTGACGATCAGATCCGTCCCCGGAATCTGCAGAAGATGCCGAGGCCAGTTGCCCGTCGCCCATTCGCCGAGATAACACAGCTTTCCGTCTGTCGAAAATGCAGACAACGTATTCGCGCCGCGATTGCAGACAATCACCGTCTTCTCATCCGCCATGCAGATTGTTCCCGGATAGTTTGTTCCGTCAAATCTGCTCGTCTTTACACACTCGCTACAGCCACCGTTTTCCCAGCGGCGCAGCGTGCCTCCCAGCTCCTGAGCGCTGAGCAGCTTTCCGGATTCTTTCTCCGGCAGCAGCTGACGCGGTCCCTCACCGGTCGGTAAAACCAGCGCTTCCAGTTCTTTTTCCGGCAGTCCGTCTTTTAACTCATAACGGTAAATCCGGTCACAGCCAAGATCTGCAAGGTACAGAATGTTATCCTGCTCGCTGACCCAGTGTGCGTGCGGGCAGATTTTTTCTGTCTGTACATCGATCACGTCAGCACCCGGACTGCGATGCCAACGGATTTTTTCGAGATCATAATCCACTGCAAAGAAATCCCCGGTTCCATAGCAGCTCGCATACAATGCCTTTTTCCCGGCATACAGATGGCACAGTTCTCCACCCGGAAGGAAAATCTTTTTGCCGGTCGGGACAGGAATCCCATCTTCCGAAAGGCGGTACTGATAAATGTAAGCGTGTTTTTCTCCGACCAGTTCCGCAACTGTATACAGGAAGCCTCCATACAGCAGGCTAAAGGACGGATTGTCTCCCTGCCGGATTCCGCCGGTTATTTCTGTATGCACTTCCCCGGTTTCCGTATTTTCAAAAAGCTTTACCGCAAGCAGGTCACTGCCCGTTTCTGCACCGTAACCGCTGCAAAGCAGCATGATTTTCTGTTCCATGGTTCCTCCGTCAGGTCAGATCCAGATCGGTGTCAAGCCACCAGCGCAGGACATCCTGGATCTTCGCATCCCAGTATTTCCACTGATGGTCGCCGCTGGATTCTTCCAGCTTCATCTCGTAACCAAGCTCTTTCATATATGCCCATGCTCTCTTGTTTCCCTCGTACAGGAAATCCTCCGTACCGCACCAGCTGTAAAGTCTGGGAATCGGTTTCCCGGAGGTCTTGAGCTTCTTTGCAAGTGCCATCAGATCGTTATCAGAGCCTTCCAGCTGTTCCAGAGAACCATAAATTCCTCTGAACAGAGCTGCATCCCGGGTATCGCCATCCAGATGTCTTCCAACATCCTCTATAATATCCAGACAGCCGGACAGAGATGCTGCTGCTCCAAATGTCTCACTTGCACCAAGACCAAGCTTCCATGCACCGTAGCCACCCATCGACAGGCCTGCTGCCAGATTGTCTTCTTTTTTATCCGACATCTGCGGGAAAAATTCTCTGCAGATTTTGGGCAGTTCCTCGGAAATATAAGTCCAATAACGCATTCCGTAGGTTGTATCTGTATAAAATGCAAGATGTGTGGTGGGCATAACAACTGCAATACCAAGCTGGCTCACATAACGCTCGATAGAGGTTCGGCGCTGCCAGATTGTCTGATCGTCGCTCATTCCATGCAGAAGATACATGGTTTTTAACTTACCCTCCGCACCTTTTCCCTCCATTCCGATCTGTCCGTTTGTCTGCTGCGGCAGAATCACGTCCGCTGACGTACACATCCCCAGTACATCAGAAAAGAAATTCACATGTAAAAGTGCCATTTTTATCCTCCTCTTTTTGCCCTTTCAGGGTTATTCTCATGCAATTATTATCTTCTTCCCTCCCGCTTTCGTCAAGATAGTTTCGAGAAGTGACTTTTTTAAAAAAAGATTGACAAATTCTGACAATTCCATGTACAATAAAACACGGATTTCGGAGAATTCCGTATTCCTGCCCAGATAGCTCAGTTGGTAGAGCAGAGGACTGAAAATCCTCGTGTCACTGGTTCGATTCCGGTTCTGGGCATTTTTTATTTGAATTTTAAAAAGGTTTCAACTCTGTACGGAGCTGAAACCTTTTTTGGTGGGTGAAGCATTTTTCTATGGAAAAGGACGGCAAGCATACCGTCAATTTGTGTATACTGGTTGTCTGCCCATCGTTCTTTTATACTATCTGCATCCGGTTCAATGGCTGTTACATCATTATGCTCTGCCAAATAATTTGCAGTTACTCCGATACCACTGCCGAAATCAAGTATCTTCTTATCACGAATGTCTCCTAATTGTTTCCAGACAATTCGCTTCATGAGACATTCCCAAGGTTGTAACTCTGTCATTTTTTTACTCACCATACCAGCTCCATTTCATCTTCCATTTTCGCAAATCCGTATCTCTTATACAACGGTCGTCCCATATACGTTGCCTCTAATGCAATCTGTAGCACACCCTGTTCCTTCGCATCCTTTACCAGCAAATCCAATATGTGAATTGCAATTCCCTGTCTTCTATATTCCGGTGCAGTATACATATTCATAATATACGCCTTTTTACCAGTCGGATTATGATATGTCGGCATCACCTGATAAAAACTGACACCACCTGCACCGACAAATGCCCCGTTATCATACACCAAATATGCAATATGCTCTCCTGTTTCCAACGCACGCCTATAATATGCATATGATTCTTTCTCCACAACGGACATATCCTCATCATCTGGCAACTTATTTGCTGCACGAAGCACAATTATTCTTGTTCTTACCAATTCATCGATATCTTCCATTGTTGCTCTTTTATATACAAATTTTTGTATCATTCTGCACCTCTGTCACTACCTCAAAACTCCGGCAATTCCAAAAATATAACCTCATTCTCATTTGCTACACCTGTATATATTTTGTCTGAATACTGTCCTATTGAACAATAATGATTCATAACATACCTTGCTGTGTATGGCATTTCCAGTTCATCCAATTGTTTTAGAGAAAACCATTTCAATTCTCCTTCATTCGAGACCAAATCATCACTAACTTCTTCATTAAGTATTGCGAAAAAATAGTAATTTTGTCTTATCTCCCCTTTCGTTCTTCGTAAGGTAACATACATAACTCAAACACTCACTTTCTGCCCCAATGATTTAGGTGTATACATATTTCATATATCAATCCACTGTATAAATGCGGTTTTATCTGAACTGTTATAACCGGCATTTCGATAGAAATTCAATGTACTTTCTTCCTTTGAACCTGTAAGCAACATCATCTTGTAGCAATGATTCTCTTCTGCAATTTTCTTGGCAAAATTTAGGCAATCTGCAGCATAACCTTTCTTTCGATACGCCCCATGTGTTACCACATTTTCATCCAATCTATATCTTAAAGTTCCATCAGCCCGTTTTCATCAAAGTAATAAATATTCTCTTTTTTATAACCATACTTTGAATCTGGAAATGATATGTGCGGTTCAAATGTAAAATACTTCACATCGCCAAGCTTCGTCACATTACCTTTTTCAATGTAAACTCTATCACCTTTGGTTTTTACAATGGAATGCCCCAGATTGCCCATAAAATCAAGATTCAAAAATCCATTTTCTACGATGTACTTATTCATATGATAGTACAATTCCTCACAGGTTGTTTCCTTCGTGGCAAAACACAATAATTCTATATGTAATTTTTCTTCCATCTGCAGACCGCTTTTCCATTCCGGATTTTCAATCAGCCCTATTTCCTCTACAACCTTACCATTTTCCACAATAATAGTTCTCGCATAGTCTCCCCAGATATTACCTGCCTGCGGACTTAAATCAATGGTTATAATATCGTTATTTCCTATAACTCTATCCGAAGTTACATACTGCTTACCAGATACAGAAACAGTTGTTTCATCTCCTGCAAATACAAATGCACCAACATCCCAATACCAGAACGAATCTGCACCCAACTCTAACAGTTTTTCCTCACAAAACTTTCGGATCTCAAGTAAATTCGTTCCCGGCTTGATAATTTTCTTTATGTATTCTATAGTCTGTTTCGCTGCCAGCTGTATGCGACTGTAAGATTGCTTTTCTATCTGCAAATACTTTTCAATCAATTTAGGCTGAATCAGTGGATAAGTCCAGTTTTGTGGCAACTCATCCATAAGTTCAACCTTCTCCATCTCACTTTCCAGCTTACCAGAAAATTCCATTATTTCTGCAAAACATAATAATCCAAATGTTTCCTCACCGGTCTCATTTACACTATTCTTACCCGTAACGGAATAAACGCATATTGGCTTAATATCAAACCGGATAGCACCTGTTTCTTCCTGAAGTTCTCTCTTGGCAGTTTCCAAAATATCTTCTCCAACTTCACGATGACCTCCCGGAGCCTCATAGGTATCTCGCTCCTTATGTTTGCAAAATACCCATTTGCCATTACTCAGTGAAATAATTACTGCAAATTTCAATAGTGAATCATCTACTGTATCGTAAAATTTTACTTCCAACATATCACTTTTCTCCTTCCCATTCTGCCATAAACTCTTCAAGAAAGTCCTCCATAACAGCTTCCCACCAGCTTTAAGAATTTCTTATCATTCATCTGCTCATTCGTAACATACTCCCCATCGCAAAATAGCGCATAAGTCGTGATCGGTGTTGGTACATTCTGAGCATCCTTCCTGCTTTCGATCTTCACAGCCTTGAATGGAATGCCATTCTTCTGAGCGGTTTCTTCCAAGATTGGTACATACTTTGCATTGAAAGGACATTGGTTTGTATAATAAAGAACATAGCCACGTTCATTTATATGAGGATGTTTTGCACATTCCTTGAACACCGGTGGCTCAGTTTTCTCTTCAAATGGCAGATACCATAGCTGGATTCCATTATCAGCCTCATCACAAGCTTCAAATCCTTTATATTTTAGAAACTTCGGATCGGCCAGAAATGGCTTTTTCCTTGTTGCCGCAAGAATACATAGGCCTTCCTTCCCCTTTTCTTTGCTGTCCTCAATACACTCGGAAAGTAAGTCACTTGAATATCCATGACCTTTGAAAGATCCGGACACCCACAAACAATTAATATACATATAACCAGGTGCTTCGATTGGATTCCATGCACACTCCGCAGGTATGTACTCAATAAAGCACTTGCCACGTTCTACACTCTTAAGAAACACAAGACCTTCATCAAATCTATCCGCAAGCCATGCCTTCTTTGATGATACCTGAATATCTTTATTGTTGGAAATGGCACAGCAAATGTGCTCCTTTTCAAGATTTTCTTTCGTAACTCTAATATATTCCATACCTTTAAGCCTTCCTTATCGGATGTCTGACCACAGTCTTCAGTTTCTCCGGTGCCACCTTCCGCGCATCACTCAGATAAATCTCGTGGTGCATTCTCTGATCCGTTATATCAAGTGTATATCCCTGTTCTTCCATAAATCTGTGCATTGCATCTACCGTAGCAGGCTCATCGTCATACGCTCCGATATGCATACACTGTACACATAAGCCCTCCTCATAGGAAAAAAACTCAACCTTAGAAAAATCCTGTTTTTTCTTTGCCGTAGCTTTCCTGACAGCCCAGTCGAAATCTTCCCTGGTAACAAAATCTGGCAAGCGAATAACAGAGATCCACTTAAAATCTTCCTTACGAGCATAATCAATTCCGGATACTCCGTCTCGCCTGCCGGCTCGGTCGGTTCGCAGTATGGCGTCCCCCGGACGCCGCTCACCCTGCCACCAGAATCCCTCTAATGGCGGCACGACATAATCGAAGTATCCATCAATCTGATGATCTTCCTTTTTGCTCATTTTAATCGTAAATGCAATTCCATACAGAAGGCCGATAGCCTGCTTATATTCTCCATCTTCATCATTCGGATTGCCGCTTCCTCTCACTGCTATATAATTCATTTTCGGGACTCTGACAATAGACGGTGTTCCCTTCGGCATATAAAATTCCTTGTATTCCTTTTTATAATCAAACATCATTTTCCTAATCCTCCATAGATTTTTATTATTTCCTCTGCATTCCTGCGAATAATGTCCCGCACTTCTTCCGGCTCAAGCACCTCTACTTTTGCTCCAAATGTCATAAGCCATGTCACAAGGTTTTCCATATCCGTATAGTCTGCTGAAAAGAGCAGCCTTCCATCGTCTGTTTCTATAAAGCAGTTCGGTCCAAATTCTTCAACCAGCCGCCACTTCATATTCGGTGTGAAAAGAGCTTTTACCTTTATCCCACCCGGAAATATCTTCTCATTTGACAAATCCGGCATTGGTACATCTCTGCACAGAAATCCACAGTTCGTTTCAACAACACAATCCATACGGTTCAGTTTGAACAGCCTGTAATCTTTACGTTCTAAACACCACCCCCATACATACCAGCTCGACCACTGGAAAACCAGATAATATGGTTCTACCCTTCGGTTGCTCTCTCCGGACGGAGCATAATACTTAAATCGTATGATGCGCCTGTTTTCTATTGCACTCTGTATTACCTCGATCTTTGGAGCAAGAGAACCCTTATACCATGAAGATAAGTCAATCAGCATAGAGTCTCTTCCACTGATGAACTCTGATGATCCGGTCTGGATTTTCTCCATCAGCTGACTGTAGTATCTGCTTCCGCTCACACTGTCAAGACTCCGCAAACCCGCAAGAATCATCTGCATATCTTTGGAACTCAAAATCGTCCTGTCCATACGATATCCATCCATAATACTAATACCACCGCCGGTACCCTGTGCAGTTTTTATAGGAATACCCGCTTTACAAAGATCTTCAATATCCCGATTTATTGTCCTTCGAGAGACCTCAAATCTTTCTGCCAGTTCAGGAGCCGTTGTCTTTTCTTCCTGCAGTAAGATTGACAATATACCGATAAGTCTATCTATTTTCATCGTTTCTTACACTCCATACATATCATACCTGATTCAACACGACAGCTATATGTCGTGTTTATTATATCCGCAAAATTTTTTTCTGTATACAATAGAATGCACGCTCCGCAAACATTCTATTGTCATGAACAAAAAGCCTCCGAACATCAGGTTTTATTCCCAATGTCCGAAGGCTCAATAGCATTAGTTAAATTCTCTTTTTCTTATAAGCCGAATTTCCTTAAGTTCATATACCCGAGACTTCAAATCTGCGATTGCCTCTTCCACTTCATCCTCTGCAATAACAGAGTTGTATTTGGCTATTCCTTACGGAAATCCGTATATTCTATGTTGTGAAGTTTATTATTTCCAACATTATCGCTGAATAAAATAATATCTACTCCTGCCGGAGAATTCTTAAGATGCACCAGCGTTCTTAATCCAATGTAATTATCAACGACATATATTGATGACTTTGCCTGCCTGTAAACAGACTCGTAAACCTCATCTGCACTACTAAATTTTGCATTAAACATAAGCCATTTTTCATCATCATCTGAAATAAAACTGTTCATCATATCCGCAAGTTCAGATTTCGTCACTACATCCTTCAATCCTTCTGCAACATCAGAAATCTGTTTTTCAAGAGATATCATATCAGAATTGATTTTGCTGATTTCAATTCTATTATTTGCAGTCTCCATACTTAACTGAAGTAATTCTCTCTGACCGATTAAATCACGATTTTCTAATATGTAATCTTTCATCTTCTTAAAGGTTCTTATTAATGCCTTACTCTGCTTAACAGCCAATGGTCCTTTCAAAACAGTCATCAGCATATATAGTCCTTGCTCTGTAAATACATGTGGATTGTAACGACTTTTTGAACTTATATTTGCGGTCGAAAAATTCGTCCGCAAATATTCTGTCTCATCATCTGTCAATTCAAACATAAAATCAGAATCAAATTTTTCAATATTATTTCTTACCTGCTCATTAAATCTTTTATTTGTATACCCATATATCTCTGCTAAATCAGCATCCAACAATACCCGTTTACCTCTAATTTCATAGAGTTTTTCTTTTAAGTATTCTTCGGTTACTTCTATTACTGTAACATCAATTTCCTTCTTTTTATCTTCTGCCATAAAACTCCTCCGTTCATTTTTTGTCCAAAAGCATCACATCTGACCATTTTGCTGATGCCAGCAAAATGGTCTAGAGTTCTGTTTGGGTGATTTTGTCATAATACGCTTTATACCTGTAAATCGTTCTCTCACTGACATTATTACGCTTTGCAATTTCTATCATAGTCATTCCGCTTTCATAACCGGCAACAAAATCCTTGTAGATTGCCATCCATTTTGCATTGTTTATCTTTTTACCAGATCACCTATTTTTTACTATCTGCAAAAGCCTCTTTTATGAATCCTATCAATCCATATCCTTTGATGAGATAAGATAGATATTATTCTTATCAGTCTAAATACTCTCAGTTTCATTACCTTGTTCTTTGAACACTCCAAGGCAACCAAAAAGGACATCCCTTGACCCGTAATAATTACGGTTCAGGAATGTCCTTTTTACGCTTCCTAACAGTAAGATAAACACACGATGCTATTTATCACAATCAAATCATTCCGAAATGCTTAAACGCCTGCATAATTGCTTCTTTCTTCTCCGGTGTACATTGTGGCTGTCTCGCATTCTCTGACTTAGGCAGATTAAAATTCTCTCCCACATCCAGTCCGCATTTCTTCTTAGTCTGTGCAATATACAGCGAAGAAACCTTAAGTCCAGTCTGTTCCAACACATAAGCCTTTATCTGCTCATACGTTGCCTTTCCTTTGAACTCTGATAAATCCATATTCTCTAAAGAGAAGTCAACGTTTACTTTTCTACTGTCGACCATTCAATTTAATTAACCAGTAGGAAATGTTGCTAAAATACTGTTTAGATTTACCATACATACAAATTGGAAGTTATCTATTTCTCCTCTTCGTTAAGACCTAGTTCATTACATATTACTTGCTATCCCTGATACCTTATTCTTTCAACCAGCGTTTCCTTTTTCAGATTACTGCTTAAAACGCAGGAAAGTACAATCTGCAACAGACCGACCAAAAAAATCATAATAAAAATTGGTACGATTGGAACATGATAGATATTCATTCCAAATATTCCATTATGTTTTGCATAGGAAAAAAGTGCATAGCCGAGCGGCAGACCAATGATCAAAGCTACGCATATGGTACCAACCGTAAACATCATTCCCTGTAACTGCAGACATAAATTTAATTGTTTATTTGTCATACCCACAGCCTGTAATACGCCATATTCCTGCTTTTTTGTCGTAATATTCATGATTATGGTGTTTGCCATATTCATAAAACCGATGAGTCCTACAACCGCCATAAATAGATAACATCCAAGCTTCATCATGCGAGCTGTGAATTTTGCAGATTGTAACTGTGCATGATAGGTATCCATTTTTATATGCGAAGTATTAGAAATCAAAGTATTCAGACTTTGTCCTACAGATGCCACATCTTTTTTATCACAGTCCACCCACAGATAGCCATAGGCTGTTCCTCTCGGATTCATGGAACGATATACACCTTCCGGAATGACAAGATAAGTGTCCGCGCTTACAAAGGATCCTGCAATCTTTCCCTGATAGGTATAGGTTTCACTTCCATTCTCAAAGTCAAATGCAATGGATTCACCCGGAGCATATCCATCTTGTTCCATCCACGTTGACCAACCAAAGAAAATTTCACCATTCTTTACCGCCTGATCATAGTCCATAGAGCCAATATCCCCGTCCTGGCGCATAAAATCAAAATCATTTTTACTCACAATATCAGCCGGAAATCTTGTTCCGTTCAGATTTACAGAGACAATCTCTCTCGTCATGACATCTGTCACTCCTGGAATGCTTTTGATTTCTTCAATCATTGAATCATTCAATGGATTATCCGTCAGAATCGTATCCAGATTATTCTCCGGATATCTTTCATCGTACTCAGCAGAATAGTCAAGCTGCAGTTCAAATTGTCCATGATTAACGGAAAGACGTGCTTCATGCTCCGTATCAATATTTCCTACATAATTAGAGATAATCACAAACAATGCGCAGGAAAGCCCCAGTGTGAGGATGGTACCAATGGTTCTTTTTGGATTACCCGTTATATTTGCCATTGCCATAGAAAATACGGTGACATTTTTTCTGCCATTTCGTTTTCCTTTTTTGTGTGTTTCTGCATTTTCTAAATACCGTGTTGCTTCGATAGGTGAAATCCGTGAAACAATTTTCATTGGTTTACGCAGCGCCAAAGCAACGGTAAAAAATGACACGAAAATACATAGAAGCATAACAGGCAGGGAAAACAGTGGCATCTGCTGATTTTGGACTCCCATAGAGCCCGTCCCGGTTGATACAAGGTTTCCCTGTTCTACCAGCCAGTTAAAACCGCATTTTGCAATCAGAAAACCAAGAAGCAATCCAACCGGTATGGAAAAAATTGTCAAAAAAATGCCCTCTCTGAAGATCAGTTGTTTCATCTGCTTTTTTGTCGCTCCCAGAGCCTTGATTTTTCCATACTCCTGTATCTTGTTGACAATACCGACCTGAAAAATATTATAAATGACCACAACAGAGAAAAGTACAATTGCAAGAATCAAAACCCCGCATACCGCAATCGTTTCATAACTCGGCTGCAAGACCCATTGCAAATAGAGATCATTGACTATAACGTTTTTTTCTTCGATTCCACAAGCTGCTGCAATCTGCTTTATAACCGGTTCAATATTATTCATAGATACATTTGCAGAATCGTTTAACGTAAAATAGATATTATACTGTCTGTCATTCTCTGCGACGTGTTCATCATAAAACTCCTGTGACCCGAAAGCAACATAAGATGCCTCGATGGTATACTCATCCCGATCATATAGGATTCCGCTGACAACAAACTCTTCCGGCTTATATTCTGACTGCATCCCTGCGCGGTAATCCAGTGTAACCGTATCTCCGACCTTTACATCATCATATCCCATTGCACGAAAAAAAACTCTTCCGGCGGCAATTTCCTGCATTTTTTCCGGATACTTTCCTTCCTTTAACTCATATTCCTTATTATAGGGAAGCATTTTTCCTGCAGTCTCATCCATGCAGACAAACCCGCCTTTTTCATTGCCTTTTATAATGCCTTCTGTACACATAATTCCTATTGCATCTATTTCTGCACGGCGGCCTACTTCCTTTAACTGCGAGGCATCTGCTGCGACAAACAGACCATAATTGCTTCCATATGAGCCTGCCGCCTGACTTTTCTGCAAACGTATCATTCCATTTCCCACAGTACTGATAATCACAAGCAGCATCGTGGTCAGACATATGGACATCATAATCAGTATACTTCTTGTCCTGTTCTTTTTGTCATTGCTATATGCAATCCTGCTTATTGTCTTCATCTGAAATCCACCACCTGTCCGTCCTCAATCACCAGAATACGGTCAGCGATATGACATACTTGTTTGTGAAGAGTTCAGTTGCCTTGAATTTCGCACGGACAGGGACACGATCAACTGGATTCTGAAAACTGAATACAGGAGGTCGTTACATGGAAAAACTACCCAAAAGAATCACAGAGAACGGCATAGATTATGTTCTCGCTGGTGACTACTACATCCCTGCTTTACGGCTGACGGAGGAATCCCGCCCAATCGGGCGCTGGGGGTGGCTGCACAAAGCCTATCTGGAAGAAACCCGCCCCGCCCTCTATTTAGGTCTTTTGCTTTCAGGAAATCTTTGGTCGTACCTTGCTGACCTGAATGAACAGGCGCAGGAACGCTTGGAGCTGGTTATCATGCAGATGAAAACAGCGGAGGGCGTGACGGAAGCACTAAAAGCCAGCGACCAGCTTGCGTGGGTACAGCACATGAACAGCATACGGAACCGGGCGGAGGAAATTATCCTCTCGGAACTTGTGTACGGAAAGGAGCCGCTATGAAATACCGTATTGAGCGCATGGAAGGTCAGCATTGCCATTTTGTAAATGGCAGGGTGGAGCTTCTCGCCTATTTGGAGCAGGCGCAGGCAGGAACGGTTACGGACATCCGCAAGGTTTACCGAAACGGTGTCACCGATTCCGTGATGGAAATATATCTGCCGTATGTCAGGGGCAGGAAATCTTTTTAAGCCGAAAGAAGAAAACCTTTACATTGAGAGCCATTCACCGGGCAATCCGGCGGGTGGCTTTTTTAGCGCCGCTTCCTGCCGCCATTCCATGCAGGCGGGATGGGGCTGCTCTTCCCACGCATACTTTGGAACTTCCTTGCGTGTTTGGACTTCCCCAGAATCCCCAGAAAAGAGGTAAATTCTTCGGAGGTTATCTTATCATAGGGGATTTCCATCTGGTCGCAGAATACCTGAATAAAGGCTTCCTCCCCGCTGGTTCCCGTCTGGATAAGCTGTGCAAACTTCCGCTGTACCTCCGCTACCGTGGGCTGCCGTTCATCGGCGGTTGTGGTATCGCTTGTGTGTGCCGTCTGGATGTCCTTTACAATCCGGTCAAGGTCTTTGTGGACGATGTGGTTGAAATAATCGTCACTGTCCACCTGCGCCACTTCGAGGGTGCGCATATAAAGGTCATCCTCCCCCGGCGCATAAGTTTCCATGACCGTCTGGCGGGCTGCTTCTAAGTCCATGTTGAGCTGACTGACACGCATACCGGCGATGCGGTCAACGATGATGGTGATGTCTGTCAGGAGCTTCGGGAAATCCTCATGGGTGGCGATTTCGCAGAGAAGCCGGTTGTTGATTCTCCCGCTTTTCAAAAGTTCTATCATACTGTCGTTTAAGTGCAGCGACTGGACTTCTATGTTCGGGACTTCCTTGTTTTCCGTCAGTCCCATCAGGTAATCGGCAGACACGCCATAAAAATCCGCCAGCGTTGCAATGGCAAACGGGCTGATGTCCTTATAACCGTCTCCTTCATATTTTGCAAGGGCAGACCGGGACAGACCGGTTTCATTTGCAAGCTGCTCTAAGGTCAGGTGCTTGTCCACTACTCTTAAATCCTTTAGCCGTTCCGGTATGGATAGCTTCACATACATAAAAATCAATCCCCTTTCCTCTTTAAAATCCGCTGATACAAGGATTATACCACGATTTCCATAAGCGTGGAAATATCCGGTTTCGGCGGATTTTTCCATCGTCTTGGACATACGGGGGAAGCCCCCTTTTTTCGATAAGATAGAGAGGTCAGAAGGAACCTTGAAAACAGAATGACCGGCTGCAAGCAGGTATGGCTCTGGGAGAAGTGCCGCCATGACAGGAGCGCACCAACAGGGACGATACGCCGGGAGACAACCTCCGGGCAGGAGCGGTTTGCAGGAAGAACGGCGGACAGGAACGATTGGCATAAAGGGAATCCGGGAGACGGAATCCCTTTCACACCGGGGCTAAAAAGCCCCAGAAAGAATGAGGTGCAGATGAAATTAAATATCAAAGAAAAGAAAGCGTTGTATGTGTTTGGCTGCCCCAGCCACAAAAACACGGTCACACGGTTGAAGCTGCTGGTTTCGCTGACCGTTGACCCGGAAGCGAAGCATGGGCTTTTGGAGCTTGCAAGGAAGATTGAGCGGGAAACCAGCGAGGAATGGTTTCCTGACTTTTACCACCACCTCCGCATGGAGATGGACGGTTACTTCCGTTGCAAACGCTGCCTGTGGATTGTGGAAGCCAGCACTGATTATGAGGAGGAGATGTATGAAGAAGCCGTCTAAGTATGAGAAGGAAACGATTGTGAATTTCAACGAAGCCGAACAGGAAGCTATCATTTACACATTCAATGCGGATTTGAAGCGGCGTCTGGCAGAGTTTTCCCAAAAATATCCGCTCCTGTGCCGATTGGAAAGAGCCACGCCGGAGGGAAGCGTGACCTATGTTCTGGATAAATCCCGTCTTTCCATCCGGCTGGTGCCGCCGTACAGCGAAGAACGACGGGCGGCGGCAAGGGCTTACGCAAAGGAACACGGCTTCCAGCCCGTAACGGTAGGGAAGAAAACAGCATGATTTGGGGGTGTTTTCGGTCAAAACGGCGTGTGTGGAACCGGTGTTTTTCCTGCGGGATGCCTAACCGGTATCAGACATCGGGGAAGCCCCGGACGGAAAAAATGCCAGTTCTGGGGGCACTTTGGGGACTGTCATGCAGCGGGCATGGATTCCGGCGAAAAATCAAAGTGCGCAGCACGTTTTGATTTTCTGATACCGGATGGGAAACCACCTTCTAACGTGGACGAGCGCAGCGCACCCACGTTAGAGGCGGCAGCGGATTAAGGGCGGCAAGCCCTTATCGGGTCAAGGGCGAAGCGCCTTGGCGGGTTGAGGGCGGCAGCCCCATCGGGTCAAGGGCGAAGCGCTTTGGCGGGTTGAGGGCGGCAAGCCCCATCGGGTCAAGGGTGAAACGCCTTGCCCAGCTAGAGTTGATGCCTGCGTCAATTCGTACTGGGTATTACCTGACGCAAAGCCACGCAGGTTCGGCAGCTTCGCAGCCCTCCCCCTTACGGGGGAAATCTTCAAACGGGAAGGAGGATTCAGGCTTGAAACTAACACGGCACAATGGGCGTTCCGGCAAAAACGGCACTTATAATCCCCGGCACAATGACCGCCGCTTCGATGTGGGGAACAGTGAGCATATTGACTCGGAACGGGCAAAGAAAAATATTTATTGGGACTGTTACCGGGGCTACACTACCGCCGGGAGCCGGGAGGATTCCTCCCAGCCGGATTGCAGCTTTGAACAGATTGAGCGGATGTATTACACGGAGCATTATTCTGATTTTGTGGATGCCCAGAACGCAAGGAATGAAAAGACCCGGCACACGGAGCGCAACCGCACTGTAGGAGATTTGCTGAAGAATAACAAAACCTGCCCGGAGGAAACCATCTACCAGATTGGGACGGTGGAGGAATCCGTCCCGCCAGAGGTATTGTTTCGGATTGTAAATGAATTTTACGGAGAGTTTGAACGGCGCTTCGGCTCTCATGTTCATCTCCTTGACTGGGCGCTTCATCTGGATGAGGGCACGCCCCATATCCACGAACGTCATGTATTCGACTGCAAGAACCGGTACGGCGAATTATGCCCCCAGCAGGAAAAGGCGTTGGAGGAACTGGGGATTCCCCTGCCTGACCCGGATAAACCGAAAGGCAAGCATAACAACCGCAAACAGACATTTGATTCCGTTTGCCGCACCATGCTTTTCGACATCAGCAGGCGTCATGGCGTCCATCTTGAGCAGGAGCCGTCCTATGGGGGACGGGAGTATCTGGAGAAGCAGGACTATATCCTGATGAAGCAAAAGGAAAAACTGGCGGCGCAGGAGCAGAAGCTGGAAGAACTGACATTGAAAATTGAGGATGTGGAGACGCTGCTGGACGATGTTTCCGATGCCGCCTATGACAAGGCGGTGGAGGTCGTGGCGGATGCCGTCCGGCTGGAAACCCATAAGGAGGACATCAGGCTGGTAGAGGAATCGAAAAAGTGGGTTCTTTCCCCGGAACGGAAAGCCCCGCAAAAAGAACGGGAATACGCTGCTGCCCGTCTGGATGGGGTTATCACGAAAATAAAAAGTACCATGCAGACCGCCTTTGCAAAAATCCAAAAAGCACTTATGCAGCCGGAAACCAAACAGGCAGGGAAAGAAAAAATCAAGGAAAAAGCAAGGGAATCCATCCGGGAGCAGCTAAAAAAAGCGCAGGAGGAAATGGCAAAACGGGAAGGCGTGCGCCGCAGACCAGAACGAAAGCAGCCGGATATGGAACGGTAGGGAGCTTTCTGTAGGATTGGAAGGAGGATTGAGCTTGGATGTATTTGAAGCGGTAAAGCAGGCTGTCACCACAAGGCAGGCTGCGGAGCATTATGGAATCCATGTAGGAAGGAACGGCATGGCGTGCTGCCCCTTCCACAAAGATAAAACGCCCAGCCTGAAAGTGGACAAACGCTTCCACTGCTTCGGCTGTCAGGCAGACGGCGATGTGATTGATTTTGCGGCAAGGCTCTTTGACCTGTCCGGCGTGGATGCGGCGAGACGGCTGGCGGCGGATTTTGGAATCCCTTATGACAGCCGGGGCAGGTCTTTGCCAAAGCCGGTAAAGCGGAGCATACCGGCGGAGCTTCGCTTTTTGCAGGCGGAACAGAAATGCTTCCGTGTGCTTAGCGATTATTACCATCTGCTGGGAAGATGGAGAACGGAACACGCCCCAAAATCGCCGGAGGACACATGGCATCCGCTGTTTGCGGAAGCCTTGCAGAAACAGGAGTATGTAGGGTATCTGTTAGACACGCTGCTTACCGGCGGTGCGAAAGAAAAAGCCGATATTATCATCGGGCACGGGAAGGAGGTGGAACGGCTTGAAAAAAGAATATCAGAGCTTACCGGCAGCCACAAGGAACGCACTGCAAGCCGCAGCCGACAGCCTGAGCGGTGACAAAACAGTTTCCGAAGTCCGGGATATGCTGGAAGTGACCCAGAAGGGGCAGACTGCAAACACGCCGGGAAATTACCGAACAGTATTCCTCCATGACCCGCTCTTAAAAGGGGCGTTCAGCAACAACCTGCTGACCGATCAGGTGGATATTGTGAAGCCCCTCGGCTGGTATCGGGACGGAAGCCGGCTGACAGACGTGGACATCCAGTATCTGGTTTTGTATCTGGAAGAACACTATGGTCTGACCTCGGAAAAGCGGATTGAAGGGGCAATTAAGGTCGCTGCCAACGAATACCGCTACCATCCCATCCGTGATTATTTAAACAGCCTTTCGTGGGACGGGACGGAGCGGGTGCGCTTCGCTTTGCACCGGTTCCTCGGCGCAGAGGTGAACGATTATAACTATGAGGTTCTCCTGCTGTTCATGTTGGGAGCCATTACACGGGTATTCAAGCCCGGCACAAAGTTTGAGGTCATGCTCTGTCTGGTAGGCGGTCAGGGAGCCGGAAAATCCACCTTTTTCCGGTTCCTTGCCGTCCGGGACGAGTGGTTCTCCGATGATTTGCGCAGGCTTGACGATGATAACATCTACCGCAAGCTGCAAGGTCACTGGATTATTGAAATGTCGGAAATGATTGCTACCGCAAATGCAAAGAGTATTGAGGACATCAAGGCTTTTTTAAGCCGCCAGAAGGAAACCTATAAAGCCCCTTATGAAGTCCATCCGAAAGACCATAAGCGCCAGTGTGTCTTTGCCGGTACTTCCAACACACCGGATTTCCTGCCCCTTGACCGTACCGGCAACCGCCGGTTTCTGCCTGTTCTGGTGCAGGCGGAAGCGGCAGAGGTTCATATTTTGGAGGACGAACCGGCTTCGAGGGCTTATGTCAGCCAGATGTGGGCGGAGGTTATGGAGGTTTACCGGCGGGGAGAAGGAAAGCTGAAACTAAGCGCAGGCATGGAACGTTATCTGAAAGAGCATCAGAAATTATTTATGCCGGAGGACACGTTTGCCGCCCGGATTCTAAACTTCCTTGACGGTTATGGAGGAAAGATGGTCTGCTCCCTGCAAATCTACTATGAGGGGCTGGGGCATCCGTCCTATGAGGAACCGAAACAGTATGAAATCCGGGACATCAATTCCGTAATGAAGAACTATGCGGCAGGCTGGAAAGCCTTTGAAAATCCCAGACATTTTCCTGCTCCCTACCACCGGCAGAAGGGATGGGAACGGACAGAGCCTGACAACGGAGGACAGGAAAAATCCGATTTTCAATTTTTACCGGAGGAAGAAGCCGTCCAGCTTGGGCTGCCGGAGGAATGGCTGCAAAGGGAAAAGGCGTAGCCGGTTGTCAGCCGGTTGCCGCCCCCGTTGTCAAGCCCGTTGTCAGGGGGAGAGCCTGCAAACGGCTTATTTTATGGCTTTTTTCCTTCTGACAACGAAAGCAACGAAAAAATCAGAAAAAAAGAAATCAGGACAGGAAACGGTATGCCGGGGATTGTGTACGGGGTTTTTAAATGCCCGTTGTCAGACTTCGTTGTCAGGCTCCCATCTGACCGGCAGACCGCACGCAGCACCCGGACAGTAACGCTCCGGGTTATTTTATGGAGGTAAATGCCTATGGCAGAAAGAAAGCAGAGCAACTACCCGGCAAAGGTGCAGGAACCGGAACGGAAATGCCGGGGTGTCCGGTTCATCGTCTCCCGTGAGTTTGCAGGCAGCCAGACCATGCAGCAAGCCTTTGAGCAGCTTATTGAGCGGCAGACCTGTGAACGGTTTGAGGAATGGATGGGGCAAAAAGCCAGTTAAAAGGCTGAAATCCGGCGAAAACAGTTGAAAGGACGGCGGGGGCATGGTATTATAATGGTATCGTGTCCCTGTTCGTAGAAGGAGAACACTATGAACAGGAATAAAAAAATAGTCAAAAAAATAACCGCCCTTTATTGCAGGATTTCCCTTGACGATGGCAACGCAAACGAGAGCATGAGTATTTCCAACCAGAAGCTCCTGCTCAAAGACTTTGCCGAAAAGAACGGTCTGCTCCCTTATGAATACTATGTAGATGATGGCTACACGGGGCGCAACTTCAACCGTCCTTCGTTTAAACGCATGATTGCCGACATCGAAGCTGGGAAGGTTGGCTGCGTCATTACCAAAGACCTTTCAAGGCTTGGCAGAAACTATATCGAAGCGGGCGGCTATATCGAAGTCTTTTTCCCAAAACACAATGTAAGATATATTGCCGTCACGGACGGCGTGGACAGCCTGACCCGTCAGGAAATGGACATCACGCCCTTTAAAAATATCCTGAATGATATGTACAGCCGGGATATTTCCAAAAAGGTGCTGGCTGGACGCATGACCCGTTCCCGTCAGGGTAAATTCTGCGGAGGTCAGCCGCCCCTTGGCTTGATGCGTGACCCGGCTGACCGAGGTCATCTGGTGCTTGACCCTCAAACAGCCCCCACAATCCGAAAGATATATGACCTTGCATTAAACGGCTGGGGCTGTATGCGGATTGCAAAACAGCTCATGGAAGAAAAAATCCCGATCACACGGGTAAAAAGCAATACGGACTGTGATGTCAACTATTATTCGTGGGGAAGCGCAAGAATCAGCCATATCCTTCGGAATCCTTTTTATAAGGGCGCACATCTGGTCTGCCGGACACATCAGAAAGGAATCCGCTCCGGCACCGTGGACATCATTCCCCGCAAGGAATGGGAAGTCATAGAAGGCTGCCATGAAGCCATTGTAAGCCCGGAGGATTGGGAGAAGGTGCAGGAACTGATTGACCGCCGCCCTCCCATCATGCAGGGGAATGCCTGCCCTTTTTACAACCTGTTTCACGGCATGGTTTACTGTGCCACCTGCGGCAAGTCCATGCAGGCTCGCTATGAGAAGGTCGGAAGGACGGGGAAAAACCGCTTCACCGGCAAGGAACGGGAGCCGATTGATAAGGCATATTATATCTGCCAGACCTATAACCGGCTGGGGAAGGACGCCTGCACCAGCCACAAGATAGAAGCGAGGGACTTATATAACCTTGTGTTGAAGGATATTCAGGAATTGGCAGAAATGGCGTTGAAGGATGCAGACGCTTTCTACCAGCGGCTGTGCAGCCGTATGGAACGGAGGTATTTGTCGGATGCTTCCGATATGGAGAAGGAACGGGAACGGCTGGAAAAGCGGAATCAGGAGATTGACGAAATGTTTTTAAACCTCTACACCGATAAGGCAAAAGGAATCCTGTCAGAGCAGCGTTTTCTAAAGCTGACGGCAGCGATGGAGAAGGAACAGGAGGAAAACCAGAGCCGCATCAAGGATTTGTCCCTTCTCCTGCACCGCTCTAACGAGCAGGAAAACGATGTACGAAGCTTTATCCGGGAAATCCGCCAATACGCAGCGATTCAGGAGCTGGACGAAACCGTATTGAACCGCCTTATCAGCCAGATTCTGGTAGGCGAAATAAACAAGGTTGATGGGGAAAAGGTTCAGGAAGTCAAAATCATTTATAACTTTGTCGGGGAAATACCGGCGGCACAATAACGACAGCAGCCCTTCTTCCATTCCGGGAGAAGGGTCTTTTTTCGGGCATGGAAAAAGCCGGGGCTTTTATTCTCCGGCTTCCGGGATAAATTCCAGATGTTCCAACGCATAGCGCAGAGCCATGCACATAAGTTCATTGCGGGAGCGGTCGCTTTTGGCTGACAGTTTATCAAATTCCTCCTGCAATTCCCTGTCTATCCGAAGCGTCATCACTACGGACTTATCTTCCTTTCTGTCCGGCTTCTTCTGCCTTACCACAAACTTATCTGCCACATTACACCTCCGTATTACAAATATGCAATCATTATAAACGATTTTGCTTGACTTTTATATATCACATGATAGAATACAAATATGTAATACACATTTATGATACAAGGAGGACAAAAGAATGAAAAGCGTATTGGAGCAGCTTTATGACGGGGAAATCTATCCAGCCGAACAGGTCAACGTCAGGACGGAGGGATACCAGCAAATGCGCCGGGAACATTACAGCCACTACGAGGATTTCATCGAACAGCTAAAAACGCTCAACCCGCCGCTTGACGAGCGTTTCATAGAGATTATGGACGAGCAGCTTGACGCACTCCCGCTTGAAACAGCAGAAACCTTTATTTTCGGTTTCCGGCTTGGGGCAAAGATTATACTGGAAGTGCTTGAGGACAGGTAAAAGAAATGAGAAAGACAGCCGTGGGTGGGAAGCGGCTGCCTTTTTTAGTAAACAAACGGTAAATTATGTGTTCCAATCAAAAACTAGAAAACCCTACATGATAAAGGCGGATTTGCTCTAGTCTTTTTATAATATTTACCTTCAAAAAAATAATCATTCAATCCCATCTGACGAAACTGAAACAGTTTCAGAAGTTAAAGCAAAAAGGAGAGGAATGTTATATTTGTATAATATGCCATTTTCATAATCTGATAACTGTATCAAAATTGTGTCTGTTCTTGTGGTTTCATCTTTAGGTATTGTGTAAGTGAACGAGTTTTTTTGTGTATTTGATACTGTTCCGTTCTCGGCAGATGCGGAATAACTCCACTCTGTTAAGTCTGTCGAAATAATAACAGTAACCTCCTTCTCTTTTCTAATTTCCAAAGATGTTTTGTCTATCTGTACATTAAATGGTGTAGAAGCTGATAAATCTGACAATACTTCAATATTTTCAAATTCGTCCATTGACACAGTATCTGCTTCAAGTGTGTGCGGTGGATTATTGCTTGTTGCTTTTTCTAAAGCACATCCAGATAAAAATAAACTTATAATTATACCGTAAAATAGATAAAACTTTTTTCGCACTTCAATACTCCTTTCAAAATAACAGAGGAAGTGAAATCATTAAACTACATTAAACAAAGCATTGAAAAGACCTACTAAAAATCTAGCAGTACAATCAATGCTTTGTTTTTTAATCATAGGGCATTAAAATTAGCACTTGTTAATTAGCATCTCTAGCATAACCTTTATTGCAGTTTGTGCATTTTCCATTGACCCAGTTATGTGTCATTTGAATCGTTTCCGTTTCATAGATAGTAGTGGCACCACACGTCAAACACTGACGGTAATTATACACATGACGTGTTGCGCACTTTTCCCAATCATCATATATACCCGGCATTTCATCTTCATACCCGTAATATCTGGGGCTGTCCCAGTTGTGGGTATGTGCTGCGAATACAGTCATCGGTGCAGCTACTATTCCAACAACCAATGAAAGTGTTAATACAATTTTTTTAAGTTTCATAGCTATCCTCCCTTTCAAATCCAAACAACTACTTACACAACTGATACGCTTTAATTATAACTAGAGATGTCAAAAAAATCAACAATTTTTTATTAAAAAATCATTTTTTTTTGGACATTGTGTAACAACTCGACCACGCCGGACTGTTACGTTTGAAAGGAGACTTGACTATTGAAATCGAATTTACCACTTGACAAGATGGCAAAGACCTGTGCAATTTCGTCATCATGGGTAATCATTACAATTGTCTGTCCATATTTTTTTGCTGTCATCTTAAGCAGAGCGATTACCTCATCACTGGTCTTGGAATCAAGATTTCCTGTCGGCTCATCTGCAAATATAATTTCCGGACGATTCACCAGTGCTCTTGCAATTGCTACTCTCTGCTGCTGTCCTCCGGATAACTGATTTGGCAGATTATAAATCCGGTTTTCAATCCCCAGAGTTGCAATAATATCATTTACATACGCTTCATCCACTTTTCTTCCATCCAGCCCCAGTGGCAGTACAATATTTTCCCAGACATTAACAGATGAAACCAGATTAAATGCTTGAAAAACAAATCCAATTTTTCTTCTGCGGAAAACAGCAAGGGCATCTTCCTTCATCCTGTATAAATCTTTCCCTGCTAAAGTAACACTGCCTTTTGTCGGAGTATCAAGCCCTCCAAGCATATGAAGTAATGTACTTTTACCGGAACCTGACTTTCCAACAATTGCGACAAATTCTCCCTGCTCAATCTGAATGTCCACCTGATTGACCGCTTTGACCTGATTCTCACCTGCGCCATAAAACTTACAAAGCTGCTTGGTTTCTAATATCACACTCATGTGTTGCCTCCTTTTCATCCTACATCCAAATTGTATCAGGGCAATCTTTCATTTCACTTTCAAAAAACGAGCAGAAGTCTTACAGAATTGTAAGATTTCTGCTCACTTAAAATTTAACCAACATATGGTAATTGAATCACAAACGTGCTTCCTTTTTTCTTTTTGCCGGAGGTTACCGTAATCGTACCTGCGTGTTTTTCGATAATTTCTCTCGATAGAAAAAGTCCGATTCCTGTACCACTCTTTTCCATGACCTCCTTGGAACTTCCTCTGTAAAATCGTTGAAAAATTTTGTGATACTCATTCTGCGGAATACCAATTCCCTGATCCTCAATTTCCATTCTTACAAGATCGTTTCTTTTTTGTAACCGGATAAATATTTTTGAACCACACGGACTGTACTTGATTGCATTATCTAAAACGTTGATCACAGCTTCACCAAGCCATCTTTTATCCTGCATAATCGTGCATGTTTCCAGCTCTTTTTCATAGTCAAAAACGAATTCAATTTCTTTCTCATCCGCTTTAGGATAAGTGCGGTTCACAGCAGATATGACAGTATCCATAATCGGAAGTTTTTTCTTATTCATCTGAATCAGTCCAGTTTCCATCTTGGATATTTCAAGAAGCGACTGCAATAATGTCTCCAGTCCATCCAGAGCACTCCGACAACGGATACGAAACTCCTCCTGTTCTGTGGCACTTAAGTCATTCTGCATCAGCACACTAAAACATGTATCCAAAGCTGCAACCGGTGTCTTTAACTGGTGAGAAATATCAGAAACCATTTCTTTCGTGCTCTCTTTTTCTTCCCGTGCTTCTTCCTTTAGCAACTGAATATGATGTCCGATTGCTTCAAGCTGGTCATTCAATTTTTCCAGTTCTGCTGGATTTTCCGTTTTCAGTAAAGCATCAAATTTATTTTCACGGAATCTGATCAGAATTTCTTCCAACTGGTCTAAAATTTTCTGATGACACGCATCTTCTTTTTCCTTCCAATAAAATAAAAAAGTCAAAAAAAGCACGCATATCACAGTGCTTACAGCACCGATCACCATAACCTGATGCCGGAATTGTGAATAAAATGCATTCCCATTATTTCCCCAGTATCCATATTGCTCCAATAATCGCCTTCCCCGTTCGTTAGTTTCAATATCTTTATCCTTAAGCAATTCTGAAACAGCATCCAGCCCGGAAAATTCTTCCTTTGCAGCAATCTCTGTCATAAGATTCATTTTATATTTATAATCTTCATAAAACACATACGTGGTAAAGCAATTTAATATTGCAAACACTAATATGACCGGCAATACCAAAGACAAGGCTGATGTGAGTTTCCTGTGATATCTCTTTGTCACTGCCTTACCTCCTGATTCCATATATACCCAAGACCTCTGATATTCTTTATATAGACCGGTGCAGCCGGATTGTCTTCAATTTTCTCACGGAGTCTTCTGATATTGACAGCGATTGTATTTTCATCCACAAAATCCCCTTCCAGATCAAACACATTTTCCAATATTTGTGTTCTTGAAAGAATCTGTTTCGGATTCTGAAGAAAAAAAGTCAGCATTTTTAACTCTGTTTTTGTCAGACTGATTTCACGACTCTTTATCAGGACTTTCATTTCTCCTGCGATAAATACGATATCTCCAGAAATCATCTTTCCGGCTTCCGTTTTCTCCTGTCTGCGGCGGAAATATGCTTCTATTTTCAAAAGAAGTACCGAAAGACTAAACGGCTTGGTAATATAATCATCTGCCCCTGCTTCATATCCCATAACCTGATCCATCTCCTGATCTAGTGCTGTAAGGCAAATAATGTATGTATTATAATTGCATCTCATCCACCTTACAAATTCCAGTCCATTCCCATCCGGAAGATTCACATCACAAATGGTAACATCCACATTATTATCACTTGCAATTCTTTTCGCTTTTTTCACTGATTCTGCTGAAAAAACCTCATATCCGGATTTTTTCAGTGAAAATGTAATTCCACGATTTAAATTTTCATCATCTTCAACCACGAGTATACCTGGCATAGCATCTGCACCTCTCTTTATTAACTATTCATCTTAAAATGCTTCAATGCCTCCACATGCGGTATCATTATTTCAGACCTCAACATCCCGCGAACCCGCATAAACACTTGCTTTTTACACTCTTTGTTATTTTGCCATGTTTAATCAATGCTACTGTCGGATTTGGTAATATATCGGTCCGCAGATTTGTTTTGAGCAGTTTTATGAAGGGAGTTAACACCCTCAGTGTCCGCTTTTGCAGTTTCAATGTCCACTTTACGTTTCAATAACATTCTAAAAATTCTTCCAACAACGCTCTTTTAAGAATGCGCCAATGACCTCTAGTGGCTCACCTTCATAATATTGCACCAATAACTTCTTAAATTCCGGTACATCCTTTTCCGGTATAACTAAAAATCCCATACCTTGTGCAATCAGATAATGATTGGCAAAAATAACCGATGCTCGCTTATTTCCATCTTTGAACACCTTCATTTTCATACAGTACATACATAACTCAATCGCTATCTCTATTGGCTCTTTATCCTGACTTCTAATTTCATCTATTCGCTCGATAACCACTGTTTCAATAGGTAATGGTGGTACATAGCTTGTTCCGCCTATCTGCACAGGAATACCACGAATACGACCTCCATCATAAAAGAAACCTTCATTAACCAACTTTGCAATATGACAAAGCATATGATAATTACTTTCACTCTGAATCACATCTCTATCTAAGATAAATTCCCAGGCGTGTTTCAAATTAAGAATCTTCTGCACATCCGCAGCCGATACCCCATGGACTTGTCCATTCTCGATAATATCCTCCGTTTGCGGAAATGTCGTTGCGACACCTTCTAACACTGCCTGATCATAAATGTTCGTTTTCAAATTTGCTCTGGCAAAATCCAAATTTTGTAATACTCTCGCTGAAAGTTCTTTATCTTCGTAACCAAGTATCGCTAAATCTTTATTGATTTTACGAATGGCTTTATTTAAATCTTTGCGTTCCTTGGCATTACGCAAAAGCAACTGATATAGTTCATCTGAATATACGTCTACATAAGTAGAGGTCAATTTACCTGCTACTCGCTTACGCATATACAAGTATTTTGAACCATTTGATTCCTTAATTTCCGGATTTCCATCATATGGCATCAGATTAAGCCTCGCCTGTATATCCGCTTTTTGCTGTAATAATTCTTGAATTTCTGAATAATTTGCTCCCATTCATTTCACCTCTCTCTTTTTAGGGAACTTTTATGCTATATATTATATTAAAAAGTTCCCTAATTATCAAGAATTGTTTAGGGAACTTTTTGGCATGTTGTTTGTCGCAAAAGTTCCCTATTATTAAATTTAGTGCACCAACAGGATTGCTATACAAATAAACATAACAAAAAATTTAACCTTACCGCATTACTTCTTAATATCTTGTGCTTTTAGTAATCTGATTCCACTCTTGCTAGAGTACTCCCGTACCCTATCTCTAAAATCTAAATTTCACTCTATATTCCTTCCCATAACAATCGCACGTGGCTTTGCTAAAAAATCAAATTTTTTACCATTTTCTTCCATAATAATCTTTGTTTTTCTCTTTTTAACTCGCTTTTTCTCACATTTTCATTTCTTCATAAAGATATTTTCTAAGTCTATGTCATTCCCCTTGACCATGAATCATGGATATACGGATGTTTAGGGTACACAAAACAAACGTCGTCTCATTCTGCTATGATCGGCCTTTCTTTCCCCCACTCCTTACGGCAGCCTAACCTCCCATGTCATACAGGATCTCCTTTACTTCTGGGTCCTTAATTCCTTCGTTCTGCTTATCCATAAAGGGGCGTCATGATGCTCCTTCGCTGAGTCTCTGCATCGATTCCGACTACCAAAGTTGATTCTTTTACTTGATTGATTTTTTCATTCTGCTTATAATTCATTTGTGGGTGTCTCCTTTGAACGATGATTTGTCAACCGGCCAGTTAACAATCATTATTCTATGGGTGGCACTCATTTTTTGCAAACCGGTTATTTGTTACTTAACAGGAATGCTCCTTTATCATTTTGTAGGTCACTCGTT
>QUKC01000020.1:55301-64872 GCA_003481005.1 Firmicutes bacterium TM09-10
TATCATTTTGTAGGTCACTCGTTCTTTGGGCTTATAGCTTTCCGCTCTTTTAGCAATATTATCAAGCGGAACTTTTCCCTCACCCTCGCCAAACTCAACTTTTACGTTGATATGTCCGTCTGGCTTTTTGTGGGTGAGTATTCCGGGCGATTCTGAACTGCCATTCCGGTGATGTAGTACCGCTGTTCCGTTTTTGGTGATACCACCGTTCCAGTATTCGGATACTGTGATTCCGGTCAGATGATACCGATTCCCTTTATAATGAATTCATACGCTTTGCAGCGTAAATTCATTACGAAGGAGGTCACCATTTATGACCAAGTATCGTGAGATCATCCGGCTTGCCGGATTGAATCTCAGTCAAACCAACATTGCCCTTAGCTGCAATGCATCCAAGACAACTGTCAACAAGGTGCTGAAGGCAGCCAGAGAGCAACATCTTGTCTGGCCTCTGGATCCTAAACTCAGCGATCTAGTCTTAGGCAAGTTGCTTTTCCCTGAAGTGAAGGCAAAGTCAGCCACTTCAAAGCGGATGCCCGATTTTGAGCATGTCCACAAAGAGCTTCTTCGGAACGGAGTGAATAAGAAGCTCCTTTGGACAGAGTATCTTGAAGCATGCCGTCTCTCCAAAGAAGAATCACTTATGTACTCTCAGTTCTGCTACTACATCCAGCAGGATGAGCAGAAGCGCCGCGCCACCATGCATATCAACCGCAAGCCCGCAGAGCAGGTCGAGGTCGATTGGGCAGGCGATCCGGCGCACATCATCGACCCAGATACCGGCGAAATTCTGGATGCGCAGATTTTCGTGGGTGTTATGACCTACAGTCAGTATCCATACGTAGAAGCCTTTATGGATCAGAAACAGGCGTCATGGATTGCAGCACACGTCCACATGTACGAGTACTTTGGCGGTGTTGCAAAGATTCTTGTGCCGGACAACTGTCGCACTGCTGTGGATCATAATAATAAAAGCTGGAATGATCCACGGATCAATGCCGTCTATCAGGAAATGGCAGAACACTATGGCACCGCCATTATTCCGGCACGCGTCCGTTCTCCAAAGGATAAACCTAATGCTGAGGGCAGTGTAGGAAACATTTCCACATGGATCACTGCAGCGCTACGGAATGAACAGTTCTTTTCTCTCGGTGAGTTAAATCAGGCAATCCGGAAGAAACTGGAAGATTTCAGCCATCGCCCGTTCCAAAAGAAAGATGGGAGCCGGTATGAAATCTTCCGCGATGAAGAACTGCCATTGCTGGCCCCGTTGCCTGCTACCCCATATGAACAGGCAGAATGGAGACAAGCCACCGTTCAGTTCAATTATCACATATCGTTTGCGGGAATGCTATACTCCGTTCCACATGAGTATATAAAGCGCAAAGTTGATGTGAGGGTCACAGACAAGACCGTTGAGGTTTTTTACAACCACAATCGAATCGCGTCTCACCGTCGACTGTATGGTCGCAAAGGTCAGTATAGCACAATCACAGAGCATATGCCGCCTTCTCATCAGCAGTATCTTGAGTGGAACGGAGACCGCTTCCGGCAATGGGCGAAGCGCATCGGTTCCAGTACCTACCAGACCGTGGATGCAATCCTTACCTCCAAGCTGGTAGAACAGCAATCCTACCGTAGTTGCATGGGACTTTTAAAACTGGCCGACAAGTATTCTGTCGATCGGCTGGAAGCTGCCTGCTGTAAAGCGCTCACCTTTACAGCCACTCCGAGCTATAAGAGCATCAAGAACATACTTGATACCGGGAGTGATCGAACAGCACCGGCTGACAAAGCTGTGGTAACCGATAGCCATACGAGCTCAGAAAAAAACAGACACGCACTTACACGGGGTGCGGATTACTACAGGAGGTAAGGAACCATGACTACACAGAGCACTATAGATAAACTCATCGAAATGCGACTGACATCCATGTCGGATGCATTCCTGAGCCAGCTGCAGGATGCCCGGATGAAAGACATCTCCTTTGAGGACCGTTTTGGAATGCTGGTAGATATCGAATACAGCAATCGTAAGAGTAACAGCCTGAAGCGCCTGATCCGTAATGCCGGATTCGACCAGCCAGATGCATACATCGGGGATATCAATTATACCTCCGGACGGAAACTCAACCGCAGCCTGATCGAGCGTCTGGCAACCTGTGAGTACATCACAGAGCATCGAAACCTGTTCATCACAGGTGCCACAGGGAGTGGAAAGACCTACATGGCATGCGCTTTCGGTATGGAAGCCTGTAAGCGTCGGTACACTACGAAATACGTTCGACTTCCAGACCTGCTCCTGGAGTTAGAGATGGCACGTAACGATGGAACTTACAAAAAGATCCAGAGCAAATATGCCAATCCGATTCTGCTGATCATCGATGAATGGTTGCTGCTGAAGCCAACCGCATCAGAACAGCACGATATACTGGAACTCCTACATAGGAGACGCAAGAAGTCGTCAACCATCTTTTGTTCTCAGTATGATTGCAATGGCTGGTACGATCAACTGGGAGGCGATGACAGTCCGCTCGCGGAAGCGATCCTGGATCGTATCAAGCATGATGCGTACAAGATTAACATCATCCCAACGGACCCGACGAATTACAGATCCATGCGTGAAGTATATGGCTTGAATCCGGCATTAAGCGAGTAAACTTGCATGCAACAAAATGTGGTATCTCTGTTCCGGACTCACGGTATCATAACACCGGACTGCCGGTATCCGTTCCTTCGGAACAGGGGTACATTTGAACCGTAATATTCAGAAAAGGGAAAATAAAGCGACCTTTATCATCTCCAAAATTCTCATAGCAGTACTGATATTCATCCTTACGCCTAATTTCCTGAAGATCAAATTTGATGGAATTAACCGTATCCTTCGCCTTTTCTTCTTTAAGCCGATAATTGATACATTCTAGTGCGATCTCAATATTACGATCTTTTTCGTTAAGAACAGCATTATCCATTTTAAAGAGAGAAGTCGATTCAGTTTCTGGAACTTCTTCCGGATCAAATGGCGCCATTTTTCTATAATTTTTGGATACGATCAAATTATCTATTTCAATAGTACTTCCATTGACCGTGTACTTTACTGTAGAAATTTGATCAAACATCCAATTAGACGGAAGTAAATATCCTAAATTTCCGCTATAACCAGTTGACATATCCGACACAAAGCTGCTTATAGCATAGCCTTTATCGCTTACCTGTATACATACATTTCTTGGTCCATAAACACCAACTTTGTAATTTTTAGGATTACGTCCTGTATCAGAAAACAATTTAAAAACAGCTTCAAAATAAGGAAGAATGCTATTTTTAATATCTGTTTCCAGCGCATCAAAATCGACGCAAAAATAAATGGTAGTCCTTGAAGGAAATCCTAATTTCTGGGCATTTGAAATTGCAGTAGCAGCATCTGTGCGTCCTTTAGCAGATGTAAAATAGCCACTATGGTTACCTTCTGTCTGGTAAATCGGAAAAATATCCATTCCGGCTTCTGTAATAATTTCAATTTCTTCGCGCTTTAAACGTTTCCAAAGACCGCCACCGATATATCTGCCAATAACTTTACGTCCATCTGCTGCTAATGCGCTGGCAATTTCTTTTGTTAATGGATGTGCACGATCACATCCTGTTCCCTTTCTATTAGGATTTCCTGAACTGGTCAAAAGGGAAGCCCATGTGTCTTTCCCGGCAATTCCATCAGCAATAAGTCCTACAAATTCCTGAAATTCTTTAACAGCTCTTTCAGCACCAGCTCCAAAAACACCGTCAAGTTGATTTGGATTAAATTTATTACAACAAAGGGCATATTGTAAAATGAGAACAACTGATTTAGATGCAGCCCCACCACGCTTAATAGTAGGACATTTTGACATCGTCCCGCTGCCAAAAACACCATCTACTGTTTCTCCAATTTCATGCTGCAGCGCTCGTATAAGTCCCTTATTTGTAAATTTTCCATAAATCCCATTACATGGAATAAGGTCCATGTAATTACTGTAAGAACGATTTAATGCCTGCTGAATCGTTCGGATTTGATGATCACCTTTTTCTTCATCAAGTCGAAAATTCTCGGTATTAAGAATCGCTTTTAAAAGTTTAGGTATGATATTTCCTGTAGTAGATATAAAACCTGCATCTGTTTCAAATTCCCTTACTTTTTCAATCATACCACTACCATAAATCCCGTCGAATCCTTTGGGATTATAGCCCTTGCAATATAAACCGCCCTGTGCGATATACACTTTATTACGATTCGTCTGCACACTGGTGTCCAACGATGGCGAAATCGTTCCAATGGCAGCTAAAGACCCCGATCCAAGAACACCATCAACCTTTACACCAGCTTCAATCTGAAGCCCTCTGATCAACGCTTTAATCGTTGAATTTCCAGTGAGACCATCCTCTGTGACAGCCGGGAAATCCGGGTGATTCCCATAGGTCAAATTTAACCATTTTTGCACTTCTAAAACTTTCAAATCCATTTTTATTTCTCCTTCTTATTTATTTTAGCTGTGCAGCTATAAATAAATAAGAACTTATGTAAAAAATTGTAAACATAAAAAATAATTAAAAACAGAGAAATGATTTTGAATCATTTCTCTGTTAAAAAATTTTCCCATTAGGGTTAATCAACCAATATATGTTATTTCTCCAGATTGAATATCCTGACATTTAAGCTGACTATCCGAATCCAAATAATAAATATGATCATTTAATATATCAAAATGTTCATAATCTTCAGATTTAGAGAAAAGAATTTCAAAATCTTCTGTTTGAAAAGAAATCCTACCAACATAAGCCTTTTCATCCTTTTCATAAAATCCATATAAGTAATCATCATCAAATGTGATAAAATCAAAATGTTCTTCATTCCGATTCCACAGAATCTTTTCTCGTTTACCATCAAGTGACATAAGATGAATCCTATCATGTTGATGCTCATCAAAAAATACAAGTCCCCAATTAGTCGCTATGCATTTATCATAACATTTTCCATATTCAATAATTTCTCCTCTTCTTTCGGAAAAATTAAACCGATAGGCTCTCATAAATCGTATATCTGTATTGCCAGACATTGAAGCATGGACAGAAAAGAAATTTGTACCATTCCAATATTTCCGACTAAAACAGGTATCAATGAGGTCTACACTAAAAGATAAATCCCAATAAGGGTCGTTTTTTACACTTTCTGGATAGGAAATCTTATATCGGTATCTGCTGTTATATTCCTGATAATTCGTAGTTTCATCAAACGGTACCAATTCCAGTATTTCTCCATTTTCGTCCAAAAGAGCCTCCTGCACACACCCCGATTCCGCAAAAAAATAGATATGATTTTCGCCATTCCATTGTTCAAATGTAATTTTATATATTGCCTCCTCACTGTCACAGAGCGTCGAAATTTCATGTGTATTCAAATTAAGTCGCTTTACTAGATTATCACAGCTGTAATACAAATCTCCATTAAATTCATCTCCCATTCCGATACATCCAACATCAATCAATTCCCACCCTTTCGTATCATCTTTTTGAGCATAGAGTCCATCCGGGGTAGCAGCATATGTTGTTTCATTAAAATGTTTTACATAAGAATTAAAGGGATTATTGATAATATATTCATATTCAGGCGCCTCAAAAATATCATCTGGCAAAATGATATCTTCTTCTGCATTATCTACAGATACTGTAGATTCAACTGCATTTGGCATCGAACAACTAGTTAATAATCCTGCGATCAGTATAAAAAAAAATGTCAACCATTCATTTTTCATATTTTTTATCATCCCTTTCACTTCGCTCATGGCACAAATAAGTTCTGAAAATGTCGTGCCCACCCTTCTTTATTTTATAATTCTTGTATATAATAGTAATATATTACCAAACGCAAAATCCTGAAATACTCTTTTCTTTTTTTCCCATCATATCTGATCTCATAACTTTTTATAAATCTCAAGAAATATTCCTTAAACTTCCATATCACATGTTTCAATATTTACCTTTTTCTACTTCCTCACGAATTTTTTTATATATTTTTCCCTTTCTATAATTCAAAGTTGATCTTGAAATATTTAATTCCTCTGCTATTCTTTTTTCACTCAATCCTTCCCAGAATATCTTTTGCAACACAATCTTTTCCCATATATCTAAACGATGTATTGCCACATATAATTTTTCTAAATCAATCTCCTTTTCAATAATACTCCATACTGTATCATCTGTCGAAATCTCTATTCCTTTTTCCCAAAGAGACTCTAGCGAAATTTCTCTAACTAATTTATTTTTTCCTCCTTTTTGCTTTATTCCTCCCCATAATAATATTCTCTATACACTTTATAATCCACTTCCATTAATTCACCATTAATTCTAATATAAAACTTCTTCATTATATCCCCCCTATATGTCTACAAATATTTAAAGTTATAGTAAGGATTTTTTCTTATCATCTGTCGTTATATTTTCTGACGATTTTGTATCTTTCTCTCTAAAATAATAAAAAATCATTTCTGTCCAGTTCTTAGTCTTTCAAAAATGATTTTCTATTTTGTAGTACTGACGAAATCACTATCAACAAAAGTGTCTCCATATAAACATTTAACACTTGTTGTTCGCAAAATTCAAATAGCACTACCCCAATTCCAATATTAAGCATTAAATATAATCTCGATCTCTTTTTACAGTATATTTCCAAATCACTATTCTCATTTTCCTTAATATTTCCAATAAAAATCAAACCAAGCAAAAAAAAGAATTACATAATTGTAGCCCTCTCGGCATAATAATAATCCTTGACAAATATATAATTATCAGAAAAGTCGTACAGGAAAATGGTAAACATACACTAAATTTTCTGAAACGGAATCCTCCAGCATAGGAACGTATGGGGAAAAATATTATAAAAAAAATACACAGTTCTATCAACGAACATGTCAATGCTGCTATAATAGTACAGCATAATACCCATAAAAATATTTCAATAAGAATCTGAAATCCATATTCATATATGGGCCTGTCCTCTTCTTGAACAAGCCCTTTTTTGATTAGATAGTCTGTTAAAAAAGCAAATACTCTTTTCATATTTTAGAATTTTCTAAATTTTTTTGCTTTTTCTGGAGCATCAATTTCGTGATAAACAGCAACGCACTTCCTATTTATCCCAATCTTCACACCCTTTTCTGCAACCGTCTTTAAAGTTTTTGCAAAAAGATTCTTTTTCATTTTTGTACCTCCTAATAAATTCAAGATACCTATAAGATAGCATTTTTTTATCCAAATATTTCTCCATCTGTCAAAAAAACCCCATTTACTGTCAAAAATGCCTACACATAGTCTATACAAGTCATAAATGCAACTGCCCTAAATATATTTCCTCTAATTTCCACCACCAATTCTCCATCATATTTTTCAACTGTTTTTCGTATAGATTTCAAACCATATCCATGATGTTCTTTATTTTCCTTTATTGAAATAATATTTCCATGTATATTTTTCTTGATAATACCATCAAAAGAATTTTCCACAACTATAACCAAGCCATTTTTTCTTAATCCAATAGAAACATTTATCCATCTATCCGTAACTTTTTCACTAGCTTCTATTGCATTATCTAACATATTTCCTAATACAACACACAAATCTTCATCTAAAATAGGTAGTTTCTGCATTGCAAATCCATCTATTTTAACCACTATATTTTTCTGAATTGCTTTCGCATACTTAAACCGAAGGATTGTATCGATAATATCATTACCTATCTTTTCTAGTTCTGCTTTATCTACCATATTCCCATGTTCTAATATCCCATCAATCATACGAATTGCATCTTGTACATTTTGCTTTTCCATACTACTTCTAATACTTAATAACTTATTTTTTAAATCATGCTGTTCTCTTTGAAATAAAGCCGTTGAATTCATTTGATCTTGTGTACAGTTTCTCAATAATTTTAATTGCTGCTCATATATCATATTTTCCTTTTCTAATTTCAAGCTATAAATTGATTTCTTATATATTTCAAAAATTGACACATTCATCAACAATAATAATGTATAAAAACTAATAATCCAGATTTGATTCTTGCCATTATATAATTCATAAAATATAAAAGCCATACAAATACTTTCTATTGATATTAGAAATAAAATTACCCATAATTTTCTATCTATCCCTTCCGCCTCTTTATGTAATTTTTTTAAAATCACATAAAATAGTAAAACCAACAATAATACCTTTGATAATATCGTACCAATCAGCATTTCTCTATCTTCTTCAAAATTATATATATTTAAAATAAAATATACAAAAAACTCCGACAATATCCAGATTGATATAAACAAGGAAGTAAATAATAATTTCCTTTGGAACGTCCCCTTATATCCTATAATAATAATTCCCAAAATAACAAAAAAACTTATTATTCCTTTTTGAATAGAAACATTTCCCTTTTCTGTCTCCATAACTATTTGTATTAAAATAAAGAGTCCCCAGATTATTCTCGTAAAAATCTTTTTTGACTCTTTCTTTTCAAATGAATTATTTACAAATTTATTTACTATCCAAACGGAACAAAGTGGCATAAGTAAATTAGAAATACTATCAATTATCCCGTTCACTTATATCCTCCCCTAAACATTTAACATATTGCTTTCTAACATTATCTTTTCTATCATCACTAATTGGTAATACTAATTCATTAATCAATCTAGCCTTTTTCCCACTAATTGCTCTAATGTATGATAAATTTACCAAATATGACTTATGTATCCTCAAAAACAAAGAGGGACTATTGCTTAGTTTAATTTCCACATTATCCAATTTTCCATTAAATATTTCCATTTTGTTATCTTTCAAATGTATATTGATTTTTCTTCCACTACTTTCAAAATATACAATATCCTTAATCGGAATTCTTATCCAATAATTTTTATATTTACAATCAAAAAAATACTGTTTTCGATCAAGTCTATTTAATGCTCGTTTTAAAGTCAACATAAATTTCTCATTACTAATTGGCTTTCTAATAAATTCAAATGCCTCAACTTCAAAAACAGATTCAATATATTCAATATACTCTGATATATACACAATAATCGAATCCAACTCCATTTTACGTATATATTTTCCTACAGCTAAACCATCTAATCCTCCCATTTGAATATCTAGATAGATAATATCATACATTTTTCCTTGAAAAATTGCTTCCGCAAGCTTTTCTCCACTATAATATACATCTATCTCCATTTCTACGCCATGTTTTTCATACGTACTTTCTATCAATTCTTCTATTTGAAATGTTGCGCCTTCATCATTATCACAAATTGCCACTAAAATCAATGTTCTATCCCCTTTTTCATATGTCAAAATTCATTACATACTAATCTGCGTCTTTCTGATCCGGAGGGATATATTCTAACAGATCATTAATTTCACAGTTTAAAGCATAACATAACCTTGCCAGCACATCAATGTCTAATCGACTAATTGTGTTATTGCAGTATCCATTTATTTGTGTCCTCTGTATGTAAACGTCAAATCCTGCGCCTTGGCTAATTAGTTTTTT
>QUKC01000021.1 GCA_003481005.1 Firmicutes bacterium TM09-10
CAGTTCTGTTTGTCAAGAACTTTTTTCATTTTATTTTCAAGTTTCTTTCGAAACCTGGTTGCTCATCACTTGCAGCAACAGTTCAGTAGTTTATCAGAACTTTCTGTTCATGTCAAGCAGTTTTTTATTTTTTGAATTTCTTTTCAGAAATCCGTGTTGCTTTTGTTCGCCGCAACAGTCATAAAGTATATCAGGACTGTTTGTCGATGTCAAGTAGTTTTGTATTTTTTTGATTTTCTATTTCCTTTCCATAAATCATTCGCCATAATGCAGCGTAGATTAGAGGGCTAAGCTCTCTAACCCGCTTTACACACAATTCGTGTGCTACGTGGAAAAAAACAGGGCTATCGTGGAACATTCAGAACCACGATAACCCTTGATTTTACTGGATTTCTCAGAACTTGCCAGCGTTAGCAGCTTCTTCTACAGAAACAGCTACAGCTACAGTAGCGCCAACCATCGGGTTGTTGCCCATACCGATCAGACCCATCATCTCAACGTGTGCGGGTACAGAGGAAGAACCTGCGAACTGCGCATCGGAGTGCATACGGCCAAGTGTATCTGTGAAGCCATAAGAAGCAGGACCTGCAGCCATGTTATCGGGATGCAGGGTACGGCCGGTACCGCCGCCGGAAGCTACGGAGAAGTACTTCTTGCCCTTCTCTACACATTCCTTCTTGTAGGTACCTGCAACAGGATGCTGGAATCTTGTGGGGTTGGTGGAGTTACCGGTAATGGAAACGTCTACGCCCTCTTTCCACATGATTGCAACACCTTCTGTTACGTCGTTTGCGCCGTAGCAGTTTACCTTGGAACGAAGGCCGTCGGAATAAGATTTCCGGAATACTTCCTTCAGCTCGCCGGTGTGATAGTTCATCTCAGTCTCTACATAAGTAAAGCCGTTGATTCTGGAAATGATCTGTGCAGCATCCTTGCCAAGACCGTTCAGGATAACGCGCAGAGGTTTCTTACGAACCTTGTTTGCCTTCTCAGCAATACCGATAGCGCCCTCTGCTGCTGCAAAGGACTCATGACCTGCCAGGAAGCAGAAGCAGTCTGTTTCTTCTTCCAGCAGCATCTTGCCCAGATTACCATGGCCAAGACCTACTTTACGCTGATCAGCAACGGAACCGGGGATACAGAAAGCCTGCAGTCCTTCGCCGATTGCTGCTGCTGCGTCAGCTGCTCTTCTGCAGCCTTTCTTGATTGCGATCGCTGCACCTACAGTGTAAGCCCAGCAAGCGTTCTCGAAACAGATGGGCTGGATTTTCTTTACCTGATTGTAAACATCCAGGCCGGCATCTTTGGTGATTTTTTCAGCTTCTTCGATGGAAGCAATTCCGTAGCTATTTAAAACAGCGTTAATCTTGTCAATTCTTCTTTCATAAGACTCAAATAATGCCATGCTTCGTTACCTCCTCCTTTTATTCCTGTCTGGGATCGATGATTCTTACAGCATCATCCACACGACCATACTGACCGGATGCTTTCTCATATGCTGTCTGAGCGTCATCGCCCTTCTTCATAAAGTCTGTCATCTTGCCGAAGTTTACAAACTTGTAGCCGATGATCTGATCGTCTGCATCCAAAGCGATACCGGTTACATAACCTTCAGCCATTTCAAGGTAACGAGGGCCTTTCTTCAGGGTACCATACATAGTACCAACCTGGCTTCTTAAGCCCTTGCCCAGATCCTCCAGACCTGCGCCGATCGGCAGACCTTCTTCAGAGAATGCGGACTGTGTACGACCATAAACGATCTGTAAGAACAGCTCTCTCATAGCTGTATTGATCGCATCACATACAAGGTCAGTGTTCAGAGCCTCCAGAATAGTTCTGCCAGGAAGAATTTCTGCAGCCATAGCAGCAGAATGAGTCATACCGGAACATCCGATGGTCTCTACCAGTGCTTCCTGAATAATACCTTCCTTAACGTTCAGTGTCAGTTTGCAGGCACCCTGCTGAGGTGCACACCAGCCAACACCATGAGTCAGACCGGATATGTCCTTGATCTCTTTGGCTTTTACCCATTTTGCTTCTTCCGGGATGGGAGCACAGCCATGGTTAACGCCCTGTGCTACCGGACACATCTGTTCTACTTCGTGTGAATAAATCATGTGTTATCTCCTTTCGTCTAATGGATGAAATTTTCGTCAGCAGGCACACCAAAAAGGCGCAAAGCTTTCTTCCATATAAGAGATCCGAAGCAGATCTCCATGAAAAAAGCACCAGCTGTACGCTGATGCTATTTTCTCATACTTTTCGTCAAAAATCCAGTATTTTTTACAAAACACAGAGGTAAAACCTTTGGACTTAAAAAATAATCAGGATAAAATCATTCTGTCATTTGCAAAACTGCCGCCGCTGACCTGTTCAAACTTCTCCAGAAGATCTGATACATGCAGCTTTTTCTTTTCTTCCCCTGCCACGTCATAGATAATATGTCCTTCATACATCATAACCAGTCGATTGCCGTGTGCAATTGCATCCTTCATGTTGTGGGTGATCATCAGAGTCGTCAGGTTGTCCTGTCCAACAATCCGGTCTGTTGCCTCCAGTACCTTTGCAGCTGTTTTGGGATCCAGTGCCGCTGTATGCTCATCCAAAAGCAGAAGCTGCGGTTTTTTCAGGGTAGCCATCAGAAGTGTCAGTGCCTGTCTCTGACCACCAGAAAGCAGACCAACTTTGGAGGTCATACGATCCTCCAGCCCAAGTCCCAGCTCTGCCAGGCGCTCCCTGTAAAATTCCCGTTCTTTGCTGCTGATTCCTTTTTTCAAGGTACGGCTCAGCCCTCTTCTCGCCGCAAGCGCCATATTCTCTTCAATCTGCATACTGGCTGCTGTTCCGGTCATCGGATCCTGAAACACGCGCCCTAAATACTTTGCACGCTTATATTCCGGAAGCTTTGTGACATTGACGCCGCCGATCTCAATCGTGCCCTCATCAACCGGCCACACACCTGCAACCGCATTCAGCATGGTAGATTTTCCGGCGCCGTTTCCGCCGATCACCGTTACGAAATCTCCATCATTTAAATGGAGAAAAAGGTTATTCAGTGCGGTTTTCTCATTTACTGTCCCCGCATTAAAAGTTTTACTAATGGATTTTAAGTCAAGCACGTCTGGCACCTCCCTTTTTAACAGGTTTGGAAAAATATTTTCGCTTCATATAAGGAATCGCCAGAAATACTGCTACAACCAGCGCTGACAGAAGCTTTAAGTCATTGGAGTTTAAGCCGAGCCACAAAACAACCTGCAGAACTAAGTAATAAATAATGGATCCAAGCGCTACTGTCAGCAGACTGAATGCAAAGTTGCGGCTGATTTTGCCGAATACGACTTCGCCGATGATGACCGCAGCCAGACCGATTACGATCGCACCGCGTCCCATGTTGATGTCCGCAAAGCCCTGATACTGCGCCAGAAGACCGCTGGAAAGCGCTACGATGCCGTTAGACAGCATCAGACCGATGATCTTTGTCAGATCGGTATTGATACCCTGTGCGCGAGACATATTTTCATTGGAACCGGTAGAACGGATGGAGCAGCCCAACTCCGTCCCGAAAAACCAGTACAGAATCGCAATCAGCACAACAATGATAACTGCTACAACAAACAGCGTATTTTTATAAAAAACAACGTTTTTAAGGTAACGCATAGAAACCAGCACGTCATATTTATCAGTAACGAGCGCTACATTGGCCTTGTTGCCCATAATTCTCAGGTTGACAGAATACAAACCGAGCTGTGTCAGAATGCCTGCCAGGATTGCCGGGATTCCCATCGCCGTATGGAAAATGCCCGTTACCAGACCAGCCAGCATACCTGCAACAAATGCGCAGAACAGGGAAAATCCAACGGAATGCCCATTCATCATCATCACGACACAGACCGCACCCCCGGTACACATCGTGCCGTCTACGGTCAGATCTGCCAGATCCAGAATCTTATAGGTAATAAATACGCCGATCGCCATGATTCCCCAGATCAGCCCCTGTGCACAGCCCCCTGGCAGCGCGTTAAACAATGCTACAATATTCACTGTTTCCTCCTCCAGTACACTTTTTTATTTTTCAAATATCGGCAGTCCTGGTTTCGTCACCGATACTTTTTAGTCGTTCCATAAAAAATCGACAAAAAGCGCTGAAGAGGAATTTCTCCCTCCTCAACGCTCTGCAAACCCTCACAGTGACTTGCGATTACTCAATTGCCACATAATCATCCGGCACGGTAATACCGAGTGCCTCACAGTTTGCTGCATTATATTTCTTGGTTACATTCGGAGCAAACTCAACTGCTGTCTGAGATACATCTGCACCGTTTACCAGAATTTCATATGCCATTTCGCCGGTTTTATAGCCAAGGTCATAATAGCTGATGGACAGCGTTGCTACGCCGCAGCCGGAGCAGATACCCTCTTCTCCTGCGATGATCGGAATGCCTGCAGGCTGGCAGATATTCTGGATAATCGTGGTATTGGATGCCGCCGTGTTATCCGTAGGAATATAAAGGACATCACTTGCTGCAACTGCGTTATTTACAACCGATGCAATATCATTAGAGTCTGCAAAGGTATACTCTGTGCATTCATAGCCGTAATCCTTTAAATATTTCTGAATGGTATTGGACTGATAAGAAGAATTCGCTTCTGCAGAGCAATACAGGATGCCGACATTTTTTGCATCCGGAAACAGCTCATGCAGCATGTCCGCCTGCTGATCCAGCGGAGCCAGATCGGAAGTACCGGAAATATTTGTGCCGGTTACGCCTGTCCAGTCATCGATAGAAAGTGCTGTCGCATAGTCTGTAACGCTGGTTCCCAGAATCGGGATCTCATTGGTAGCTGCCGCTGCTGCCTGCAGAGGGGCCGTTGCATTTGCCAGAATCAGGTCAACATCAGAAGATACAAACTGGTTGACGATCGTTGCACAGGTTGCCGAATCACCGGAAGCATTCTGTAGGTCAAACTTCACATTTTCCTCACCCAGCAGTTTAGTCAGTGCATCCTGAAAGCCCTGGGTTGCTGCATCCAGCGCTTCGTGCTGTACCAGCTGACAGATACCAATGTTATACACCTTGCCATCTGCTGCTACCGTATCCGCTGATGTATCTGTTGTCTCCTCTGTTGTTGCTGCAGGAGTTTCTGCCGCTTCACTTTCTGCCGGTGCTGCAGTGTTTGCTGTCGAGCCGCAGCCAGCCAAAGATGCCGCGGTCATTGCCAGCACAAGGGAAATTGCCGCTAACTTTTTCATTTTCCGTTCCTCCTCATAATCACTTTTTACGCTTTAACGCGTGCAAGCGTTAATCCATTGAGTAAACTATACACCGCAGGCACTGCTTCGTCAAGTATTTTTTCTATTCTGCTATCACAATCGTTCCCATGCGCCCTTCCTGCTTGCCTGACAGCCGATTTTCATGCGGGCATGAAATCAACTTTCAGAAAAGCACAATTAAATTTAAAAAAGAAAAGGCAGGGATCAGCCCCTGTCTTCCTTTAATACGATATGTTCCTGATCTTTGAAAATACTGTTTTCCGGAATAAATCCGCGCACCCGCGAAAGCGGATAAACGTTCGTATGTCTTCCGATTACCGTTCCCGGATTTAACACGCTGTTGCAGCCTACCTCCACGCAGTCGCCCAGCATCGCGCCGAATTTTTTCAGACCGGTTTCGATGTTTTCTTCTGCAGATTTGACAACAACCAGAGTCTTGTCGCTTTTTACATTCGAAGTGATGGAACCTGCACCCATATGTGCCTTATAACCTAAAATGCTGTCCCCGACGTAATTATAATGCGGAACCTGCACTTTATTGGACAGAATGACGTTCTTTAACTCAGTAGAATTACCGACAACTGCGCCTTTTCCGATGATTGCGCTGCCTCTGACAAACGCGCAATGTCTGATTTCCGCTTCCTCATCCACGATACAGGGACCGTTTAAGCAGGCAGTCGGCGCAACAGTCGCGCTTTTTGCCACCCAGATATCCTCTCCTCTTTTTTCGAAGCGATCCTCCGGCAGAGCGTTCCCGAGCGCTTTGATGAATTCCTTGATATAGGGCAGAACCTCCCACGGATACTCATACTGCTCCAAAAGCGGTGCAGCGATTGTTTCTTCCAGATTGTACAGGTTTCTGATCTTCATTGCTTCCATCTTCTTTTTCCTCCTGTTTCTGCCGCCTGAATGCGGCGAACGTTTTGCAGAAAAGCCCTAGCCTTCCGCATTTTCTTTCTTTTCTGTCCTTTTTTTTGCTGTTCCTGCTTTTTTGACAGCCGGTGCGGTTTCTTTTTTCTGGTAAAAACCGGCTATCGCATCGAACTGCTGATATAAGATGGACTGATTGTGCAGCTGTTTAACGATATTCGTCCTCCTGCGTACAAAATCATCCAGTTTATCCATATATTCTCCGGATGTAATCGTCCCCTCCGCAACACCGGTCAGCCCTTTTTCCCAGCTGGCAGTCAGCGCGGGATTTAACAGTGGTCGGATCGAATCTGAAACCACATCGTAAATCATTTCGCCCATCAGCGTCGGCGTGATCGTCTGCGTCTTTTTATTCAACGCCAGATACTCGATCGTGACAAGCTTTTTTAAGATTTCCGCACGCGTCGCAGAGGTTCCGATACCGCTGCCCTTGATCTGTGCCCGCAGCTCTTCGTCCTCAATAAACTGTCCCGCATTTTCCATTGTCAGGATCAGCGAGCCGGAATTATAGCGCTTCGGCGGCGAGGTTTCGCCTTCTTTGATAGAAAGAGAATGCAGCGGAAGCTGTTCTCCTTTTTTCATAGTCTGTAACACCTTTAAAAATGCCTCGTCGCAGGAAAATTCCTCTTCCTCTCCGTTTTTCTCCTCTTTTTCTTCTTTTTTGGAGCTGAAAAAGGATGGGCGGCTGACGCCCAGATACCCTTCCTGCGTCAGCACCTTAAACGAAGCAAAAAAGCGTTCACCCTGCGGCAGCTGCTGCGATTTTACAAGCACCGTCAGCGATACCTTCTGGGAAATCGCCGGCGGATAAAAGATGCTCAGGAAACGTCTTGCAATCACTTCATAAACCTTTGCCGACGCGGGAGACAGACTCCGCAGCGCCGAAAAGCCCTGTCCGGTCGGGATAATCGCATAGTGATCCGTGATCTGTTTGTCGTTGACATAACGGGTTTTTGCAATTTTCTGATAACTATTTTCTTCCAGAATCTGCACTGCGTATGCGCTGACCGGAGCGAAATTGCGAAGTCCGCCGATATTTTTATGGATTTCCTTTGCAACTGCGCTGGATAAAACACGAGCATCCGTTCTCGGATAGGTCGTCAGTTTTTTTTCATAAAGCTCCTGTGCGATTTTGAGCGTTTCATCCGGACTGATCTTAAACATCCGGGAGCAATCATTTTGCAGCTCCGCCAGATTATATAACAGCGGCGGATTTTTCTGTTCTTTCTTTTTTTCACATTTTTCCAGAAAAGCGCCTGAAAATTCGGGGGACATCACACCTTCCGGCAAAATTGCACCCAGCTTTTCCATCAGTGCCTCGGCATCTTTTTTTTCCGAAAATCCGTTTTCTTTATATAAAAGTGGTGAAAGGTTCCAGACACTTCCCTCTACTGCGCGCCATTCTCCCTCGAACGGTTTTTCCTTTCCGTCGCCCATCGGAATTCCAAAGGCTCCCGTCACACGGTAAAAAGGCGTTTTTACAAACGAACGGATTTCGCGTTCCCGGTTGACGACCATGCCCAATACACAGGTCATTACACGGCCAACTGAAATCACCGCACGGTCGCGGCGCAAGTAGTTTTTGACATGGTTGCCGTATTTTAAAGTCAACGCACGGGAAAAATTGATGCCCATCAGATAATCTTCCTTGGCGCGCAGGTAAGCTGCGTTCGCCAGATTATCATATTCCGACAAATCCTTTGCCTCCCGCACCCCGCGCAGAATCTCTTCCTCCGTCTGAGAATCAATCCAGACCCTGCGGCGCTTTTTTCCGTGAATGTTCGCTTCCTGCTCCACAAGCCGGTAAATATACTCTCCCTCTCTCCCGGAGTCTGTACAGACGTAAATTGTATCGACGTCCGGACGGTTCAACAGTGAGCTGACGATATCGAACTGTTTTTTGACGCCCGAGATCACTTCATATTTAAAAGTTTCCGGGATAAACGGCAGCGTATCGACCGACCACTTTTTATATTTGATATCGTACACTTCCGGATAGCTCATCGTAACCAGATGACCAACGCACCAGGTCACAATCGCCTCTTCCGATTCCAGATAACCATCCCTGCGGCTCATCTGATATTTCAGCGCTTTTGCAAACTCCTGGGCCACACTCGGTTTTTCTGCGATAAATAACTTTTTTGCCATACACCTCTGTCCTGCAAAGCAGCGAAAGGGAGGTAGCTTCTACCTCCCGTCGTTCCCTGCTGTATGTCTCTCTTTTATTTCTTTGTGATATATCCCTGTGCTTTGAGCAGCTCTGCGCAAAGCACTGCGCCGCCCGCTGCTCCGCGGACTGTATTGTGGGATAAGCCGACGAACTTCCAGTCGTAAACCGTATCCTCTCTCAGACGGCCGACCGAAATTCCCATGCCGTTTTCATAGTTGACATCCAGCGCAACCTGAGGGCGATTATCCTCCTCCAGATACTGAATGAACTGCTTGGGCGCGCTGGGAAGCTCCAGTCTCTGCGGCTCACCGGAAAAATGAACCAGACGGTCGATTAACTCTTCCTTGGTAGGCTTTTTCTTAAACTTCACAAACACAGCTGCGGTATGTCCGTTTAAAACAGGCACACGGATACACTGGCAGGTGATAACCGGGCTCTGTGCCGGAACGATCACGCCGTCCTCCACTTTACCCCAAAGACGCAGCGGCTCCTTTTCGCTCTTCTCTTCCTCGCCGCCGATATAAGGGATGATATTTCCCACCATCTCCGGCCAATCTGCAAAGGTCTTGCCTGCGCCGGAAATCGCCTGATAGGTCGTAGCAACCACTTCATAGGGCTCAAACTCTTTCCATGCAGTCAGGACAGGCGCATAGCTCTGAATCGAGCAGTTGGGTTTTACAGCAACGAAGCCTCTCTTGGTACCGAGTCTTTTTTTCTGAGATTCGATAACTGCCGCATGCTCCGGATTGATCTCCGGAACCATCATCGGGACATCCGGTGTCCAGCGGTGTGCGGAGTTATTGGAAACAACAGGTGTTTCTGTCTTTGCATAGGCTTCCTCGATCTTTTTGATCTCGTCCTTTGTCATATCGACAGCGCTGAATACAAAATCAACCTGGGATGCTACATGCTCCACATCGTTAACGTTTAATACGATCAGGTTCTTTACCGCTTCCGGCATGGGTGTGTCCATTTTCCATCTGCCGCCGACTGCCTCTTCGTAGGTCTTGCCTGCGGAACGGGGGCTTGCTGCAATGGCAGCCACTTCGAACCAGGGATGATTTTCCAGCAGTGAAATAAACCGCTGACCTACCATGCCAGTTCCACCCAGAATGCCAACTTTCAGCTTCTCACTCATTTTTTCAATTCTCCTCTCCTGTTTTCATCCAGATTGCTCCGGTTGATGGCTGTTGCCTTTCATCCGATTGGAAATTGTGTTTCCATTTCAGATTTATATCAGATAGTATCATATTTTCTACTTTATTGCAATAAAGTAAAAAATATTTTGTCGAATCCGCAGGGCAGCTACGTCATTGCTATGTAACATCGATGCGCAATTGCAGCAGCTTCCGCATATGATAAAGCAGATCATGTCAGGATTAGCCTGCAAAAGAACCCAGTTTCAGGGCAATCCTGCCAGAAAGAAGGGAAAAGCTTATGGACTCTGTCCTTTTAAAAGCACAGGAACTGTCCTATTCCTACCACACCCTAAACGGCGAAACGCCCGCTCTGGATCGGGTTTCCTTCTGCCTTTACCGCAAAGAATTTCTGGCGATTGTCGGTCCCAGCGGCTGCGGCAAATCCACGATTTTGTCCCTGATCGCCGGCTTGCTCACCCCGGGCAGCGGCGGCATCACGTTTTATGGGGAAAATGGTCATCAGCCCGGCATCGGCTACATGCTGCAGCACGATCTTTTATTTGAATGGCGAAACGTCTGGCAAAATGTTACGCTCGGACTGGAAATCGCCCACAAGGATACCGTCAAGAACCTGGAACGCGTTCACAGGATGCTCTCCGACTACGGGCTTCTGGAATTTCAGCATAAAAAGCCGTCTCAGCTTTCCGGCGGCATGCGCCAACGGGCTGCCCTCATCCGCACGATGGCGCTCGAGCCCGATATCCTGTTGCTCGATGAGCCGTTTTCCGCGCTGGATTACCAGACCCGGCTGACCGTTTCCGCCGATATTGCTGCCATGATCCGTAAGGCAGAAAAATCCGTCATCCTCATCACCCACGATCTTGCAGAAGCTATCAGCCTCGCCGATCGCGTTCTCATCCTGTCTGCCCGCCCCGCCCGTGTCAAAGCAGAATTTCCCATTCACCTGACTGCCGCAGACCATTCGCCGCTTGCCGCACGGCGCGCGCCGGAATACGGACAGCTTTTTAATCAGATCTGGGAGGAACTGTCCAATGAAAACAACTGACCAAACACTGTCCGACCAGCAGCTTTTCCTGCTTGCCCACAGACGCCATCATCATTTCGTCCACTTTGCCCGGATTTTTATGCTGCTTCTTTTCCTGACAGTCTGGGAGTTGTTCGCAGACTTCCATATCATCGACAGCTTCTTTTTCTCCAGTCCTTCCCGTGTCGTCGCCTGCTTTGTCCGCATGGTCTCCGAGCGTTCCCTGTTTACCCATATCGGTATCACGTTGACTGAAACGGTCATCAGTTTTTTTCTCGTCGCCCTCGTTAGCCTTTCCACCGCCACGCTTTTATGGTACAGCCGCCGGTTGTCTGAAATTTTGGAGCCGTTTCTCGTCGTTTTAAACAGTCTCCCGAAATCCGCGCTCGCCCCTCTTTTGATCGTCTGGCTCGGCACCGGCATGGATACGATCATCGCCGCCGGCATTTCCGTCGCCATCTTCGGTGCAATCATCAACCTTTATACCGGATTTTTGCAGGCAGATCCCGAAAAGCTTCTCCTGATCCGAACCCTCGGCGGCACCAGACGGGACTGCTTTTTCAAGGTTGTCCTGCCCGCTTCCATCCCGGTCATTTTAAGCAATATGAAAGTCAATATCGGGCTTTCGTTAGTCGGCGTCGTTATCGGCGAATTTCTCGCTGCCAGACGCGGGCTCGGCTATCTGATCATCTACGGAAGCCAGGTACTGCAGCTGGATATGCTCATTACATCCATCCTGCTTTTGTGTATCATTGCGATGGGGCTTTATCAGCTGCTGCAGTTTGCAGAGCACTGTTATAAGAAAAAAGTGTAGGACTGCACAAAGTGCTTTTCTATAAGTTAAAACAGGCATCCGGAAGTTCGCTGCTTCAAACAGCGTTCCGGATGCCTGTTGTCTTCTTTTTGCCGCGCACAGCGCTCCCTGTCAGAAAATCTCCTTCAGGAAGTCTCTTTTTGTAGGAAGCGCGTGTTTACTCCGTTTTCTCCTCTTCCGGCAGGATGACGTGCACGGATAATACTCGCTTTTCTTCCATCTCGGTTACTTCCACATGGGTACCTTTATAGTCGAAGTTGTCCCCAACCGCAGGGATTCTCTTTAACTGTTCCATAACCCAGCCGCCTACGGTCGCCGCCTCGGATTCATCCTCCTCATCCATCAGGTCGAAAAGCTTCTTCACGCTCGCCCGTCCGCTGAACTTATATTCGCGCTCAGAAATCTGCACGATCTCCTGAACGACCTCGTCGTGTTCGTCCCAGATTTCGCCCACCAGCTCTTCGAGGATATCCTCCAGCGTGATCAGACCAACCGTCCCGCCGAATTCATCCAATACGATCGCGATATGCAGTTTCTTTTTCTGAAGCTCCTGCATCAGCTCATCGATCTTCTGGTTTGCTGTCGTAAACAGTGCCGGACGCATCACTTCCCGGATGCTCGTATCCGTCCCGTAAACCCGATTATAAAAATCCTTATGGTACAAAATGCCGACGATATGATCCAATGTTTCTTCATAAACCGGAAGTCTGGAATAGCCGGTATTTGCAAATACTTCTGCAGCTTCCTCCTGGGTACTTTCCACAGGGATTCCTTCCATATCGATCCGTGGGGTCAGAATATCTCCCGCCTCCAGATCGTCAAAGCTCAATGCGCTGCGCAGAAGGCTTCCTTCTTCTTTATCAATGCTTCCCTCTTCCTGCGCTTCCTCTACGATCGTAAACAGTTCTTCCGATGTAATGCCCTGACTGCCGGACGTTTTAAACAGACAGGACAACAGCTTCTTCCACTGCCCGAACATCCAGTTGATCGGTGTCAGGACGATCCGAAGCCCATTGATCATCGGTGCGGAAAACATAGCGAATTTTTCCGGGGATTCTTTTGCGATGCTCTTTGGCGAAATTTCACCGAAAATCAATACCACAACGGTGATCACCAGCGTGGAAATTCCCGCGCCCATCTCTTCTCCAAGAAGCTTTACAAATAAAATTGTCGCCAGAGAAGAACATCCGATATTGACAATATTGTTACCGATCAGAATCGTCGACAACAGGCTGTCGTAGTTGTCAGAGAGCTGCAGCACCAGTGCTGCCCTCTTGTTTCCCTTTTCTGCCTGATTGCGGATTCTGACTCTGTTGATTGCTGAAAAAGCCGTCTCTGTTGCTGAAAAATATCCGGACAGGATGATACAGATAATAATAATCAGCAGCATGACTCCATTACTTCCCATGATATTCTGATCTCCCTTTACTTTGGTTTAAACTTTACTTTAGCAGAAAGAGAGTCATTATGCAATTCTTTTATCAATTTTCGGATGCCTCAGATATTTTCTGGCTGTCTGTAGCGGACGTGGCGGTTGTATTCACATTTTCTGTGCTGCCGTCTGACTTCGGTGTGTCTGCACTCTCCTCTCGCCGGTCTGCGTCTGCCCCTTTGGATGTGCCCACATTGTCTGTACTGCTGTCTGACTTCGATGCACCTCCAGCTTCCTGGCGCCGGTCTGCATCTGCCGCAGCTTCGCCCTCGCTTTCCTGGCGCCGGTCTGCTTCTGTCTTTACTTCGCCTACACTTTCCTGGCGCCGCTCTGCTTCTGCCGCAGCTTCCTCCTGACGTTTCCGCTCCGCCTCGGCCGCGATCTGCTCCGGTGCTGGCGGGATGTTGTCTGCGTCCGTTCCGATCTGTTCTGTTTCAGATGTATTGCTTCCAAGGGCAGGCTGCATCGAAAGCGCAAGTCTCACAAGCTCATCTCTGCACTGCTGTTCCTCCTGTGCTTTTACCTGCGCATGCGCCTGATCGTACAAAATTTCTGCTCCGATAATCTGTCCATCTGCCAGACCACAGGACGGTACATAGTAATCGGTTGACCCCGCCTGCTTGCTGCAGATCAGCACTCTTCTGGTCGCATTTGCAGGCTCCCCGCAGGTATAAATAAACCCCCAGTAAGGTTCCACGCCAGGAGCCCAGTCCACCCAGACCGGATAGCCAGAGCAGTCATCCCGGTGAACATGATAGGATTCTTCTTTGTAACAACCATCCTCCACGCTATGCACATGGCCATGTGTCCCGGTATAGCAGCCCCCTGCCGTATCGCTCTTTTCCGTGTGCGGCTGGTTGCCGGAAGCATCCACATGATAATGATACTGATAACGGATCGTACCCGGAATCTCTTCCACGCCAATGACGAGCTTCTGATCAATGTTTAAAATTGCTTCCGCCAGCTGGGCAAATGTTGCGTCCTCGTTTGTGGAAACTCCCTTTGTGAGCAATGCGGACGCCAGCTTTTTCTTACCATTACTCACAGATGTAAAAACCTGATTCATATCCTGTTTCAGGCCGTTGTTTAACTCCTCCAGATAGGATTTCAACTCTTCCGTATTCTGTCCGGCAGATACATTCAGATCTCCGAACTGCTTGGCAAATGTCTGCTGCAGCGTCGTCAGGTTCGTCTGCATCCCGTTGTCCAGCTCACCGATTCTCGTAAACAAGCTTTCCACATTTTTGCCAACGCCGTCAACGTTCTCATTCAGGCCGCTCACATTCTCGCTTAAACCGGAAATATTGTTGCCGAGGCCGTTCACATTCTCGTTTAAACCAGAAATATTATTGCCAAGCCCGGTCACGTTTTTGTCCAGTCCGCTTAAATTCTGGTCAACCCGGTTCATTCTGTTTTCCAGAAGGGCGGAAAGCTCCTGCACTCTCGTCTGCAGCTCTGCTGTCAGCGAACCAAAGGCGGCTGTAATCTGCACCATATCGGATTCCAGCATATTTTTTAAATTGCTCTCAACTAAAGCCAGACTTCTGATTGTTTCCTGTCTGCTTTCCTCAACCTCTTTTAACAGCTGCTTTTGCTGCTCGGTCAGCTGGGTCTGTTCCTGTGTCCAGAGTTCCCGGTTCTTCTCCTCTGTTGTGCGAACTTCCTGCACCAGATTTTTCAGGTTCTCATAAGAAGTGTTCAGGCGGTCCTCCAGCTTGGACACGGTCTGGTTGACAGACTGCACCGACTCGTTGATTCTGTTGATCTCCGTTATAGATTCTTTGTGATCGGTATTGTCCTGTTTTTTCTGGGCATCCATTTCCTGCATGATTCTGGAAATTTCTTCCAACGTCTTTGTGACATCTGTATGGATACTCTCCATATCCGTCCGGATTTCATTTACCTTCGTATGGGTCGTTTTTTCCAGATCGGTCACTTTTCCGGTCATCCCGGACGCATTTTCTTCCAGCCTGTGCTGAATCGTTTCTACCTGCAGCAGACTTTCCTCGCGCTGCGCAAGCTGTGCATTGACCTCGTCAAGCTTTTTCTGATTGTCGGCAATATTCTGGTTTAACTGTTCCAGACTCGTTGCCGCCGATTCCATCTCTCCTTTCAGCGCGCTGCTCACACTGTTCTGCATTTCCTCCAGGGAAATGCTCTCGGTCTTTCCCGCCCTCTGCACGGAATAGCCGATTCCTGCACCGAGTAAAATCACGGCAATCGCCGTCATCGCAACGCCCGCTGCAGCTGCCTGTTTTTTCTGGGAATTTCTTTTTCTGCCTTTTTCCTCTGTTTCAGGGCGAAAGGTCTTTTTAGAATTATTTGATTGCATGGGATTTTTCTCCTCCCACAAGACGACGTCCGACGGATGTATCGGAAGGATACGTCGAAAACAGCCGGACGAAATGACGTGAACCAACAGGGTAGAATTCAGGCTTGTCCCTCACCCGGTTTGCGCGTCCAAGGAGTGTCTGCTTTTGCATAAACCTCCTGTCTGACAGCAAAATCTGACTGTCTGTTTGATTTTTTAACTCTGGAAACTGTCGTTGAAAAACGAAAATCAATTTCTGAAAACAATAGCATCCCGTCCGGGGATCTTCTATTGTTTGAAAAAGACTGCAGACCCAATCGGCTATCTGCAAAAGAAATGGAACGTTTTCGTTCCGAAAGGATATTGCCTCCTGCTATTTCTGCATGGGGCGAACTTTCCGAGCTCCTGCTCTGTATGTGTCTGGATGATAGCACGAAAAAAGAGAACCCGTCAAGCGGATTCTCCAATTTTATAAATTGATTATAATTGGGATATAAAAATTTAATGAAAGCAAGTGACGCCCAGATTTAAAAAACGATTCGTGCTGGCACGATAGAGCTTTTGGAATCTGGATGTAGCGGTGCATGGGAAAACGCGATTTCTTCAGGAAATCATCGAATTTCCCATGCGCCGTCACATCTGGTGCCGCACAACGCTGTATTCATCTCCGGAACGGTAATAGGGACAGGCATCAAACGTGCTGCTTAAAAATTTCAGCATCTCGTCCTCGTCCAGATCCATTTCGCAGATATAACATTCATAATCCTCGTCATAGCTGTAATAAGCGCACGCTTCACAGTTTGTCATTTTTTCTGACCGCCTTTCCCTTGAAGAAACGCTGCGGAATTTCAAATACGAACACAATTCCAAGCACAATCGCAACCGCCGCCTTGAGGGCAGAAAATCCGCGGGTAGAAGCTTCATCCAGCTGTCCCGTCACCAGGTAATAGCACGTCCAGTATATTCCGGCTCCAGGCACGAGCGGTAAAATACCGCAGATTAAAAAAATCGTCACCGGGCAACGCTCCCGCACGGCAAAAAAACGGGACATCAGAATAACCAGCACTGTCGCCAAAAAGACAACGACCGCTTCCGACCAAAAGCCCGTCCGCATCCACAAAAAAACATAGACCGCCCAGCCGGACGCTCCGATCAGGCCGCAGTAGGGATAATATTTGGAAGGCACGCCAAATAACGCGCCGAACGCAACCGTGCCGATTCCAGCCGCAAGAATCTGAAGCAAATCCGTCACAGCATGACACCTCCCGTCAGATGATGATAAATGCTCAGCACACAGCCGACGCCTGCCGCCACAGACAAAAAAACAAGCACCGCGTCGATCATGCGGACGGTCCCGGAAATGTAATCGCCGTCCGCGATGTCCCGGATTCCGTTCGTAAATGCGAGCCCCGGCACGAGAGGCATGATGGAACCGCTGATCATATGGCTCATATCCATTCCAAACGGCATATGGATAAACAAAAGACTACACACCGTAATAATAATTCCGCCGCCGATATTTTCCACAATTTTAGAGCATCTGCCGTTTAACCAAAGCAAATACAGATACAGCAGACACCCGATCACAAAGGCTGCGACACAGTCCTGCCACATTCCGCCGAACATCAGACAAAAACAGCCGCTGCCAAGACCGGACATCAGCACCAGTGTCCTTTTGGAAGCGCCCGGCGCATTTCGGATCTGTTCCAGCTTTTCCCGGATTTCCGGCAGTGTGTATTTTCCCTCTTCTATTTCCCGTGAGAGCTGATTGACCGCCGCAACCCGATGAAGCTGTGCACCGCGAACCGGAATATGCTCCACCCGGGCAAAGCGTTTCTCATGCTCATCTCCGGACGTCAGAAAAATGCCGTTACTAAGTACAAAGGCGTTTTCTGACTGTACGCCGAAATGATGACAGATCCGGTCGATCGTCTCTTCCACACGGAATATTTCCGCGCCGTTTTCCAGCAAAATATGCCCTGCTGTCATCGCTGCGTCCAGCACATCCCGCTGATCCAGCTTTATTGTCTGTTCCTCCTGTGACATCCTGATCCCCCTACAAAAAGAGTTTCCTATACGATAAAAATGCGCGCCCAGCTGCTACAATCTCAGGCGCGCATCATTATTCATGGCAATAGAAGCCTCATGCACCGTGCATTCTATTGTGTTATTTTACATGTTTTCCAGAAGCTTGTCTACACTTACCAGCTTTACGCACAGAACAAACAGCTCCGTTGCCTGAACCAGCTCGTCGATCGGAGGGAAGGAAGGGGCGATACGGATGTTGGAGTCATGAGGATCCTTTTTATAAGGGTAGGTTGCCCCGGCACCGGTCATGACAACTCCGGCTTCCTTTGCTTTTGCAACGATCGCCTTTGCACAGCCGTCCAGAGCTTCAAAGGAAATAAAATAGCCGCCGTGGGGTTTTGTCCAGGTACCGATCTCCAGATTCCCCAGCTCTCTGTCGAGGATTTCCAGCACTGCTTCAAATTTGGGACGCAGAATCTCTGCATGCTTTTTCATCTGCGTCTCGATGCCGTGGATATCTTTAAAGTAACGCACATGACGCAGCTGATTTAACTTATCGTGACCGATCGTCTGAATCGTCAGATGTGTTCTTAAATCATCCAGGTTTGCCTTGGAAGCAGAAATTGCAGCGACGCCGGAACCGGGGAAGCTGATTTTACTGGTGGAGCTGAATTTATAAACCATATCCGGGTTGCCAGCCTTTTCACACTCGGAAAGCAGCTCCAGGATAACATCCTGAGGCTCGTCATACAGATGATGTACGTTGTAAGCATTGTCCCAGAAAATACGGAAATCCTTTGCCGCAGGCTTTAAGGCAGCGAATCTGCGGACGGTTTCGTCGGAGTAGGTGTAGCCCTGCGGGTTGGAATACTTCGGTACGCACCAGATACCCTTGATGGCTTCATCCTCGCTGACCAGCTTTTCCACCAGATCCATATCCGGGCCCTGGGGAGTCATCGGAACATTGATCATCTCTACGCCAAAATATTCTGTAATCGCAAAATGACGATCATAGCCTGGAACCGGGCAAAGGAATTTTACCTTGTCTAACTTATGCCAGGGAGTCATCCCCATAATACCGTGGGTGAAGGCATGGCTCACTACATCGAACATTACATTCAGACTGGAGTTGCCGTAGATAATGATATTATCTGCAGGCACTTCGATCAGTTCTCCCAACAGACGCTTTGCTTCCGGGATGCCATCCATAACACCATAGTTACGGCAATCAATTCCTGCCTCACACTTCAGATCTGTAAAGCTGTCCAGTACATCCATCATACCCATGGAAAGATCCAGCTGCGCTGCGCTCGGTTTACCGCGGGACATATCCAGTTTCAGTCCTTTACCCTGGAACTCCTTATACTGAGCCTCCAGCTGACTCTTTTCCTGCAGTAACTCTTCTTTGCTTCTGTCTTTATAAGCTGTCATGCTTCCTCCCATTCTGCCGCGTAACCGGCCTTTCATTTGCGAGTTTATTTTCTTTTTTACTCTTCCTTACATTATCCACAATTCAGAAATGCTGTCAAGACGAAACTTTTTTCAAAAAAGACTTGCCAAACCGATGAAATATCAGTATAATATCTATTGTTGGAGTTCTGCCGGAATAGCGCAGTTGGTAGCGCAACTGATTCGTAATCAGTAGGTCGAGGGTTCGAGTCCCTTTTCCGGCTTTTCTTTATAGGAATTTTAATTCATGACAATAGAATGCACGCTCTGCGAGCATTCTATTGTTTAAGGCACTGGTATTCCAGTGCCTTTTTGTTTTCCCAATTCACTCGTAGCTGTCTGTAAACAGATTTTATGCTCGCATAAAAATCTGTTTACAGACAGCTACGAGGGGAGCGCTATTTCATGCGCAAAAGAAGCTGCGCAATCTCATACTACGCTTTATTCCAGCTCGAATGCGCCGGTATAAAGCTGATAATACTTTCCTTTCTGCGCGATCAGCTCATCATGGCTGCCGCGCTCGATAATCCGTCCATGCTCGAGAACCATGATCACATCGGAATTCCGAACTGTGGACAGTCTGTGTGCGATAACGAATACGGTTCGTCCGTGCATCAGCGCATCCATACCTTTCTGCACAATCGCCTCTGTTCTGGTATCGATCGAAGATGTCGCCTCGTCCATAATCATAACCGGCGGATCTGCAACTGCAGCACGCGCAATCGAAATCAGCTGTCTCTGTCCCTGGGACAGGTTCGATCCGTTACCGTCGATTACCGTCTGGTAGCCTTCGGGCAGACGTGTGATGAAATCATGCGCACCCGCAAGCCTTGCAGCCCCGATACACTCTTCATCTGTCGCATCCAGCTTGCCATAGCGGATATTTTCCATGACAGTGCCGGTAAAGAGCACCGTATCCTGCAGAATAATGCCAAGAGAACGGCGCAGATCCGCTTTTTTTATCTTGTTGATATTAATTCCGTCATAACGGATTTTGCCGTCCGCGATATCATAAAACCGGTTGATCAGGTTTGTGATCGTCGTCTTTCCGGCGCCGGTCGCGCCTACAAACGCCACCTTCTGTCCGGGCTCTGCGTACAGACTGACATCATGCAGGACGATTTTATCCGGATTGTAACCAAAATCCACTTCCTTCAGGCGCACGTCGCCCGTCAGACGCGTATAGGTCACGCTGCCGTCCGCGCTGTGCGGATGCTTCCATGCCCAGATATCTGTACGCTCGCTGCATTCGACCAGTTCACCATTTTCTTCTTTTGCATTGACCAGGGTTACATAGCCATCGTCTGTCTCCGGCTCTTCATCCAGCAGGCTGAAAATACGATCTGCCCCCGCAAGACCCATGACAACTGAGTTGACCTGATTGGACACCTGTCCGATATTGCCGCAGAACTGTCTTGTCATATTCAAAAAAGGTACGGTAATACTGATGGAAAGTGCCATGCCTGACAAACTCAAGTTCGGCGCGCCGGACAATAGCAGCATGCCTCCAGCAAGCGCTACGACAACATAAAGGATATTGCCCATATTCATCAGAATCGGCATCAGCATGTTCGCATAACGGTTTGCCTGACAGGACATTTCAAACAGCTCGTCGTTGACCCGGTCAAAATCCTTTTTTGTCTCGGTCTCATGACTGAACACCTTGACAACCTTCTGTCCGTTCATGATCTCTTCCACAAAGCCCTCTGTCTTGCCGACTGCGATCTGCTGCTTTAAGAAAAAATGTGCCGAGCTGCTGCCGACCTTTTTGGTAACGACAAACATCAATGCAACGCCACAGAGCACGACCAAAAGCAGCCACATGCTGTAATACAGCATGATTGAAAAAATCGTAACCACGGTGATACAGGAAATCAACAGCTGCGGAATACTCTGAGAAATCAGCTGGCGCAGCGTGTCGATATCGTTAGTATAATAGCTCATGATATCGCCGTGGTTATGTGTATCAAAATACTTGATCGGCAAATCCTGCATGCGGTTGAACATTTTTTCCCGCATCTTCTTCAGGGAGCCCTGTGTGATAATCGCCATTCCATAGGAATACGCATAGCCTGCTGCCAGAGACAGCGCATACAGTACAACCAGGATGAGGACCAGTCTGGTCACCGTCGGCGCTGCCGCCGCCCAGTCCTTCGTCTGCCAGTACTGCTCGACCACTGCGATGATATTCTGCTGGAAAATAGCGGGAATCGAGCTGATCAGTGCATTCAGTACGATGCAGACCAAAACTAACGGCAGAAGTACCGGATAAAACTCGAACAGCATCCTGATCAGACGCTTCATCGTTCCTTTTTTCGCCTGTCCCTTATTTTTCATCAGAATCACCTCCCTTGTTCTGGGAAGTATATACTTCCCGGTAAATCTCGCTCGTCTTGAGAAGCTCTTCATGGGTGCCGATATTGCAGATCGTACCGCCGTCCATGACCAGAATCCGATCCGCATCCTGCACGGAGGAAATTCTCTGTGCGATGATGATCTTGGTCGTTTCCGGAATGTATTCGCGCAGCGCTTTGCGGATCTGTGCGTCCGTCCTGGTATCCACCGCACTGGTCGAATCGTCGAGAATCAGGATCTTCGGCTTCTTTAACAGCGCTCTTGCGATACAAAGTCTCTGCTTCTGACCGCCGGACACATTGCTGCCTCCCTGTTCGATATGCGTATCGTATTGATCCGGGAACTGCATGATAAATTCATCCGCCTGCGCCAGACAGCATGCTTCCTTTAATTCCTCATCCGTCGCGTTCTGGTTGCCCCAGCGCAGGTTTTCCTTGATCGTTCCGGAAAACAGAATATTTTTCTGTAATACGACTGCTACCTGGTTGCGCAGCACTTCCAGATCATATTCTCTGACGTCTTTTCCGCCAACCTTTACAACGCCCTCTGTCGCGTCATAAAGTCTGGAAATCAGTTGGATCAGGGAAGACTTCGAAGAACCGGTGCCACCGATAATTCCAATCGTCTCCCCGGAACGGATATGCAGATCGATATCGGCAAGCGCCATCTTCTCCGCCTGCAGAGAATATTTGAAGCTGACATGGTCGAAATCGATCGAACCATCTGCCACTTCCTCCACCGGGTCTGCAGGACTTGTCAGCGTACTGTCCTCTTTTAACACTTCCACGATTCGCTGTGCGGATTCCGCAGCCATCGTCACCATGACAAATACCATCGAGAACATCATCAGGCTATTTAATATCTGGAAGCTGTATACTAAAAGGGCAGAAAACTGTCCAACGTCCAGATCCAGACCGCCGCTCGTGATGATCGTATAAGAACCAAAGGACAGGACAAAAATCATAACCACATACAGGCAGAACTGCATCAGAGGGCTGTTGATCGCCAGAATCTTCTCCGCGCGGGTGAAATCCTGACAAACCTCTTCTGCCGCATGATGGAATTTTTCTTTTTCGTACTCCTCGCGCACAAAGGATTTTACCACGCGCATGCCCTTGACATTTTCCTGAATCGAATTGTTCAGAGCATCGTACTTACGGAATACCCGTTTAAACAGCGGGCCTACCTTATGGATCACGGCAAACAGTCCGATCCCCAGAATCGGGATGACCACCAGGAAGATCAGCGCCATCTTTCCGCCCATAATAAACGCCATCGTAAAGGAAAAGATCAACATCAGCGGGCTGCGGATCGCAAGTCGGATCAGCATCATAAATGCCAGCTGGACGTTCATAACGTCCGTCGTCATTCTCGTCACTAAAGACGAAGTAGAAAATTTGTCGATGTTTTCAAAGGAAAAATCCTGAATCCGGTAAAACATATCCTTGCGCAGGTTTTTGGCGAATCCGCAGGACGCGGACGCGCAGACCGAACCGGCTCCGGCTCCGAATGCGAGGGACATAAGCGCCATCACCACCAGAATCAGACCATACCGTGAAATGACGCCCATACCGCTTCCGGCTTTGATTTCATTGACCAGCTGAGCGACTACAAACGGGATGATACATTCCATGACCACTTCCAGAGATACCAGAATCGGTGTCAGGATCGAATCGCGCTTGTATTCCCTGATCGACTTCATCAGTTCTTTTATCATACTTTTTACGTTTGTCTCCTTTCATCTGTGAAATTGCCCGTTCAAACGAGCTTTGTGTCCACCTTTTGCCCCGGCAGGCTATGTATACGCTCAAACCGGTGCGTAAAGAGGAAAAAAAGCGGCGGGCGATAAGGCTCGCACGCCGACTTTTTCTGCTCTATGCAGATATGAAATAATTATACATGGATTTTCTTGCAAGTCAAGTCCCGGACTCCAGATGTACATCCATCTGCGGATACGGAATGCGGATGCCCGCTTCATCGAAGCCGTATTTGATATCCTCCAGCATCGTATAGCGCGCCTGCCAGTAGTTTTCCTTCTTCGCCCAGAATTTCACAACAAGGACAACACTGCTGTCTGCCAGTTCGTCTACGTTGACTGTGATCTCCCGCTCCGGAAGCACATACGGGTTTTTCTTCGCAATTTCCTGCACTGCTTTCCGTGCGCTGCGGATATCAGAATCATACGAAATTCCGACTTTCAAATCCACACGCCGTTCCGCCTCATCCGTCACGTTCGTCAGGCTGCTATTTGCGAGGTTTCCGTTCGGGATCAGAATAATCTGATTGTCATAGGTTGCAAGCTTCGTATAAAAGACAGATATCTGCTGAACAATCCCTTCGTTACCGCCCCCTTCAATGATATAATCTCCGACATGAAACGGCTTCAGCATCATAATCAGGATTCCGCCAATACAGTTACTTAAGCTTCCCTGGATCGCCAGACCGATCGTTACGCCGACCGAACCGATCACCGTCGCAATGCTTGCTGCCTCCACACCAAACAGCTGCAGAATCATGAACACCAGAATCGTATACGAAACAAACTTAATCGAGGAATCCAGAAACTGCGCCGCTTCCTCCGACGCGCTGGAACGCTCCATCGCCCGTCTGATAAAATGCCGGATCATCGCAATCAGTCTGCTGCCGATCGCAAACAGGATGAGCGCCAGCACCGTGCGGACGCCCAGCCCCAGAAGCTTGTCCGGCAGCTCGTTTAAGTAGCGTTCCAGCAGGCTCAGCTGTTTTTCCATATCCTTTAAGGATTCGTCCGGCGCGAGGCTTTCTATCTCTTCGCCTGTCAGCGTCACAGAGGATGTCAAAAATGCTGCGCCGGACATCAGCACCTTCCTCATGCTTTGGTTCCTTTCGTCACTTTCGCGGAAGAGGTAGACTTCTTAGCTACAGAGGCAGGCTTCTTAGCCGTCGGCTCTTTCACTGCGACAGCCTTCGCGGTCGCTGTCTTTTTGCGGGTCGTGCGGCGTGCAGGCTTTTCTTTTTCTTTTCCCTCAAGAATCGCGCTGTCCGCCTGCTCTGCCTTTTCGGTCAGCTCTTCCTTCAGGGTTTTCTTTTTCATGGCAGCTACTTTCTTCGCAGCCTCTTCCACCGCTTTTTTGGCAGCAGCCGTTTTTCTTACGACCTCTTCTGCTGCCTGCCTTGCCACCGCTTCCTTTTCAGCTGCCTCTTCGGCAGCTTTTCTCGCAGCTTCTTCCTTCTTTGCAGCCTCCTCCGCTGCTTTTTTAGCGATTGCTTCTTTTTTCGCAGCTTCCTCTGCGGCTTTTCTCACAGCCTCTTCCGCTGCTTTTTGGGCAGCCTCAGCGATCTTTCTGCGCTCTTCTTTTTCTTCGTCCGTGTAAGGCGCATAGGCAAAAATGCTCACAGACAGCGGCGCCTGATGCATCAGGATCGAATTTTCCCTGCCGTCGGATGCGATTTCTTCCGCTTCCAGTACATAGGAGTTAATTCTTCCTTTTCCGCCAAAGGCGATATCGTCAGAGTTTAAAACTTCCGCATATTTTCCTTCAAAAGGTACACCAACCCGATACTCCGGTCTGTCCACGTTTGCAAAGTTCAGGCATACCAAAAGCGTCTCTTCCTCTTTGTCGCTCTTTCTCAGATAGGAAAGCGTGCATTCGTTCGCATCAATGCAGTCAATCCATTCAAAGCCGTCCCAGCTGTCGTCTTCCGCATACAGCGCAGGGTTTTTACGGTACAGCTCGTTTAACCGCTTCACAAACCGGCGCATCTGCTCATGATGATCATATTTTAGCAGTTCCCATTCCACGCCCCGCTCTTCGTTCCACTCGTCGTACTCTGCGATATCCTGTCCCATAAACAAAAGCTTCTTGCCCGGATGCGTCATCATATAACCGTAGCCTGCGCGCAGGTTCGCGAATTTGTCCGCTTCCTCTCCCGGCATCTTGCTAAGCATCGACGCTTTGCCGTGAACGACCTCGTCATGGGATAACACGAGCATGAACTTTTCGGAATACGCATAAACCATCGAAAACGTCAGATCGTTGTGATGATACGCACGGAAATATGGGTCATACTGCATGTAGTCGAGGAAATCGTTCATCCAGCCCATATTCCATTTCATCGTAAAGCCAAGACCACCATCGTTTAAATCGCCCGTCACCTTCGGCCATGCTGTGGATTCCTCCGCGATCGTAACCGCGCCCCTGCCGCGTTTTTGAATCATGCTGTTTGTATGCTTTAAAAATTCGACCGCTTCCAGATTTTCATTGCCGCCGTACATGTTGGCAATCCATTCGCCATCCTGCTTTCCGTAATCGAGATAAAGCATTGAAGCGACCGCGTCCATCCGGATTCCGTCTGCATGGAACTGCTCCACCCAGTAAAGCGCATTGGCAATCAGGTAGTTGCTTACCTGCGGTCTGCCGTAATTATAGATCAGCGTTCCCCAATGCGGATGCGCCCCCTGTCTCGGGTCTTTGTGCTCATACAGGCATGTCCCGTCGAAGCCGGACAGTCCGTAAGCATCTCTCGGAAAATGGGCCGGAACCCAGTCCAGAATCACGCCGATTCCTGCTTTGTGCAGCTCGTTGACAAAATACATAAAATCCTGCGGTGTGCCATAACGTGCAGTCGGCGCATAATAGCCGATGACCTGATAGCCCCAGGATCCATCCAGCGGGTGCTCCATAACCGGCATCAGCTCCACATGGGTATAGCCCATTTCCTTCACATAGGAAATAACCTTCGGTGCAAACTCCCGGTAGTTATAATATCTGCGGCCATCCTCGGGCTTTGCAAAGGAGCCCAGATACATTTCGTAAACGCTCATCGGCTCTTTTTCAGGACAGCTTTTTTCTCGTGCCAAGATCCATGCTTCATCTTCCCAGGCAAAGCCATCGATGTTGCGAACAACAGATGCCGTGTCCGGGCGGAGCTGTTGTCCAAACGCATAGGGATCTGCCTTCAGGTAAGTCAGACCGCCCTTTAATTTCAGCTCAAACTTATAATTCTCGCCCTCTTTAACTCCGGGGATAAAAATTTCAAAAATACCGGAATCCCACAGGCGGCGCATCTGATGTCTGCGTCCATCCCAATGGTTAAAATCTCCCACAACACTGACCCGCAGCGCATTCGGTGCCCAGACTGCAAAATGTACGCCCTGGGTTTTGTCGATGGTCATCATATGCGCACCAAGGATACGGTAAGCTTCATAATGGATTCCTGCCGCAAACCGCGCCGTATCCTCTTTGGTAATGACCGGAGCAAACCGATAGGGATCTTCAAATTCTTCTGTTGTGCCATCTTCCAAAGAAGCCTTTAATGTATAGCCTCCGATTTCCTTACCGCCAACCAGTGCGGCATAATAGCCAGCCTCGTCCGCCTGCTCCATTTCCACGGTCTTTTGACCGGGCAGCTTCAGTTCCATCGAAACAGCGCCCGGATAAAATGCCTGCACCACCGTCGCATTGCCTTCCCGGTGCGGTCCCAAAAGCCGGTGCGGATCGTCCTCCTCCGAATAAATAATTGCCTCTATTTCAGGCCAGTTCATCAGCCTATACAGTTTTTCGTTCATTCGATACCCTCCTGCCGGACGCTTTTGCCGCGCTCCTCTTATTTTTATTTTACCCTTCCCGGGCACAATAGGCAAGGGAAAAAGTCTATTTACAAAAGGCCCCGGAGACTGGCACCATACTGCCTTTCTCCGGGGTCTGTGAGTCTCCGTTACAGAACGCCTGCGTTTTACTTCACCACCCGTACGCGGAACACGCCATCGATCGTCTTTAACTGATTGACAATACTGCCGCTTACGGAGGACTCCAGGTCGACCATCGTATATGCAACATCGCCTTTGGATTTGTTCATCATATTTGCGATGTTTAAGTTGTTCCAGCCGAGGACGGAGGAGAACTTCGCGATCATGTTTGCGATATTCTTATGGAAAATCACGACTCTACTTTCTGCCGTGCACACACCCATATCGCAGTCCGGGAAGTTGACGCTGTGGAGAATATTTCCGTTTTCGAGATATTCCTGCAGCTGTCTGACTGCCATAACCGCACAGTTTTCTTCCGACTCCTCGGTCGAAGCGCCCAGATGCGGGATGACGATGCAGCCCGGCTTTCCTGCCGTGACCGGATTCGGGAAATCCGAAACGTAACGGCGGATTTTGCCGGCGGTAATTCCGTCTAACACAGCTTCTTCATCCACCAGCAGATCTCTTGCAAAGTTTAACAAAATCACGCCGTCCTTCATCCGGGAGATAGCTTCTGCGCTGATCATATTTTTTGTGCTGTCCATCAGCGGCACATGGATTGTGATATAATCGCACTGCTCATAGATTTCATTGACATCCAGCACATGTCTGACGTCGCGGCTTAACTTCCACGCCGCATCGACCGATACATACGGATCATAGCCGAGCACTTCCATTCCGAGATGACGCGCCACATTAGCAACCTTGACGCCGATCGCGCCCAGTCCGATGATACCAAGGCGTTTGCCCATCACCTCTGTACCGGCAAACTTCTTCTTCGCTTTCTCCGCATCCTTCGCAATATTTTCATCTTCCTGATTTTCTTTCACCCAGTTGATGCCCGATACGACGTCACGGCTTGCTAAAAGCATTCCGGCAATGACCAGCTCTTTTACGCCGTTTGCGTTTGCACCCGGTGTATTGAACACGACGATACCCTTTTCCGCGCATTTCTCCAGCGGGATATTGTTGACGCCGGCTCCCGCTCTTGCAACCGCTAAAAGTCCATCCGGCAGCTCCATATCATGCATCGATGCACTTCGAACCAGGATGCCTTCCGCTTCTGTAATATCGTCTGTTTTGATATAATTTTTCGAAAAATTATCGAGTCCGACCTGTGCGATCGGATTCATGCAATAATATTTTCTCATTGAAACCTCCCACTCTGCTTACTGATTCTGCGCTTCAAACTCTTTCATAAAGGCAACCAGCTTTTCCACGCCCTCCATCGGCATTGCATTGTAAATGCTTGCGCGCATGCCGCCGACGCTTCTGTGTCCCTTTAAGTTCTCCAGACCGTTTTTCTTTGCCTCTGCAACAAATTTTGCATCCAGATCGGCATTGCCTGTGATAAACGGAACGTTCATCAACGAACGGTCTTCCTTGCGGACGGTGCCTTTGAACAGCTTGCTTTCATCCAGGAAATCATACAGAATTTTCGCTTTTTTCTCGTTGTATTCTTTCATTGCTTCCAGACCGCCGCGCTTTTGCAGCCACTTAAATACTTTGCCGCAGATGTAAATTCCGTATGCCGGAGGCGTGTTGTAAAGGGATTTCGCATCCGCATGAATTTTATATTTTAACATGGTGGGCGTGCCGGGCAGCACATCTTCTGTAATCAGGTCTTCCCGGATAATTGCGATAACTACGCCGGCAGGTCCAATATTCTTCTGAACGCCACCGTAAATCATGCCATATTTGGTCACATCAACCGGCTCGGATAAGAAGCAGGAGGAAACATCCGCAACAAGGGGTTTTCCCTTTGTATTCGGAAGCGTTTTGAATTTGGTTCCGTAAATGGTGTTATTTTCACAAATATATACATAATCCGCGTCCGGGTCGATCGGCAGATCGGAGCAATCCGGAATATAGGAAAAGGTCTGATCCTCGGAGGACGCAACCGCATTTGCCTTTCCGTAAATGGAAGCCTCTTTCCATGCCTTTTTCGCCCACTGTCCGGTTATGATGTAATCCGCTACGCGGTTTTTCATCAGGTTCATCGGAATCATCGCAAACTGCTGGCTTGCGCCACCCTGTAAAAACAGCACTTTATAGTTATCGGGGATTCCCATCAGCTGACGTAAATCAGCCTCCGCCTCATCGATGATTTTCTGATAGGTACCGGAACGATGGCTCATCTCCATAACTGACATTCCACAGCCTCTGTAATCAAGCATTTCGTCTGCTGCTTCCTGCAGCACTTCTTCCGGCAGGACAGCCGGGCCTGCACTGAAATTGTACACTCTGGACATTTTTACCTCTCATTCCGCCGCCTGTGCGGCACTTGAATTTTCTAAAAAGCCGATCTGCCCGTTCTTATCAAACATGTGTTTTCGTGACACGGACATTTGGATCAAAAAAAAAATGATATCGAATACCGCTCATGCCTGAATAAAAATACGGATACCGACCTTTCGGTCTATTGTACCCGTATTTTTCGCTTTAGTCAACTACTACGTTAATTTATTTGCTTGTAAGGTCATCCCCATCGAAAACCTCGCTGATCGCTGCACCCGCTGGAACCATCGGAAATACCTTATCGTCTTCAGGAATTCTACAGTCGATGACAACCGGCTTCTGAAGTGCGATTGCCTTTTCAATTGCCGGAGCAACCTCCTCCTTCGCGGTGACGCGGATTGCCGCGCATCCCAATCCTTCTGCTACCTTGCAGTAATCCACTGCATCCTCCAGAACCGTCTGGGAATAGCGTTTTCCATAAAAGAGCGTCTGCCACTGGCGCACCATGCCCAGAACATGATTGTTGATGATGATCTGGATGATCGGAATCTGATATCTGCTGGCTGTCGCAAGCTCGATCAGGTTCATACGGAAGCATCCGTCTCCGCCGATATTAACGCAGATTTTATCCGGGCAGCCTGTTTTCGCGCCGATGCATGCCCCGATACCGTAGCCCATCGTGCCAAGACCGCCGGAGGACAAAAACGTGCGGGGCTTCGTATAATGATAATACTGCGCCGCCCACATCTGATGCTGTCCGACGTCGGTTGTGATAATTGCATTGCCTTTCGTAATGCGGTCTAATTCTTCTATAATATAAGGGCAGCTCAACTGGCTGTCGTCATATTTGAGCGGATACTTTTCTTTTAATTCCAGAATATGCGCTGTCCACTCCGGATGATGCATCTGTTCCATCCGTGCGATCAGCTTTGTCAAAATATCCTTCAGATCTCCGACAATGGACACGTCCGCATGGATATTTTTATTGATCTCAGCAGCATCAATATCGATATGCAGGATCTTTGCATTCTTTGCAAATAAGGATGCGTTGCCGATGACACGGTCAGAAAATCTCGCGCCCAGTGCAACCAAAAGGTCACACTCGCTCACTCCGAGGTTGGAGGTCTTTGTGCCGTGCATACCGATCATACCGGTATAGAGCGGATCGTAACCGTCATACGCCCCCTTTCCCATCAGGGTGTCACAGACCGGAGAATCCAGCTTTTTGGCAAAGGCACGCACCTCTTCTGAAGCGCCAGAAAGAATTGCTCCGCCGCCCAGATAAATATAGGGTTTTTTCGCCTTGGAAATCACTTCCAGCGCGGCATCTAAATCTTCCTGCGTGTAATGTCCGGCACGTTCAACCGATTCCGGCTTTTTGGGTGTATATTCGCAGCTCGCTGCCGTTACATCTTTGGTGATATCTACCAGCACCGGTCCGGGTCTTCCAGATTTTGCAATGTGAAATGCCTTGCGCAGCGTGTCTGCCAGAATATTGACATCTTTTACAATGTAACCGTGTTTGGTGATCGGCATCGTCACGCCTGCGATATCGACCTCCTGGAAGGAATCTTTTCCCAGAAGCGGCAGCGTTACATTACAGGTAATCGCTACCATCGGAACGGAATCCATGTACGCGGTCGCAATGCCGGTAACCAGATTCGTCGCGCCGGGACCACTGGTCGCCATACACACACCGACTTTTCCGGTTGCACGCGCATAGCCATCTGCTGCATGTGCAGCACCCTGTTCATGAGATGTCAGCACATGGAAAATCTCATCGCTATGCTTGTATAACGCATCATATACATTCAAAATGGAGCCGCCCGGATATCCGAACACAACATCCACGCCCTGTTCTTTTAAACACTCTATGACGATTTCAGCACCAGTACGAACCATATCGTCCTCCCCCTTTTTATCTTTATTTCTTAATTTCAAGTACAGCGCCTCTGTTTCCGCTGGTTACCATTTCCCGGTAACGTGCCAGATATCCGGTGGTTACCTTCGGCTCTCTGGGCTGCCATTTTGCCCTTCTCTCTGCCAGCACTTCATCAGAGACCTTCATATCCAGACGATTTTCCGGAATATTGATGCTGATGATATCGCCCTCTTCTACCAGTGCGATGGGACCGCCGACAGCAGCCTCCGGGGAAACATGACCGATCGACGCACCTCTGGATGCACCGGAGAAACGACCGTCCGTAATCAGCGCAACACTGGAACCAAGACCCATACCTGCGATTGCAGAAGTCGGATTCAGCATTTCTCTCATGCCGGGGCCGCCTTTGGGTCCCTCGTAACGGATCACAACGACATCGCCGGGAACAATCTTGCCGCCCTTGATCGCAGCAATTGCGTCCTCCTCGCAGTCAAATACCCTTGCAGGGCCTTCATGAACCATCATTTCCGGTACAACAGCGCTTCTCTTTACAACACCGGTATCCGGAGCCAGGTTGCCTTTGAGTACAGCGATACCGCCTGTCTCAGAATAGGGATTTTCAACCGGACGAATCACTTCGGGATTGCGGTTTACACAGGCTTCGATATTTTCGCCGACGGTCTTTCCTGTTACCGTCATCAGGTCTGTCTTTAACAGTCCCTTCTTATTTAATTCATTCATAACTGCGTATACGCCGCCAGCCTCATTTAAGTCTTCAATGTAGGTCGGACCTGCAGGTGCCAGATGACACAGGTTCGGTGTATGGGAAGAAATTTCATTTGCGATTTCCATGTTCAGCTCTACGCCTGCCTCATGCGCGATTGCAGGCAGATGCAGCATGGAGTTTGTAGAACAACCGAGCGCCATATCGACGGTCAGGGCGTTTAAGAACGCATCCTTTGTCATGATGTCGCGGGGCTTGATATCCTTGCGAACCAGCTCCATAATCTGCATACCGGCATGCTTTGCCAGCTGGATACGTGCAGAATATACTGCCGGAATTGTGCCGTTGCCCTTTAAGCCCATGCCCAGCGCCTCTGTCAGACAGTTCATGGAGTTTGCGGTGTACATACCGGAACAGGAACCGCAGGTCGGACATACTTTTTCTTCGTATTCCTGCAGCTCTTCCAGCGACATGGTGCCTGCTGCCACGGAGCCTACTGCTTCAAACATAGAAGATAAGCTTCTCTTTCTGCCGTGCAGATGTCCTGCCAGCATTGGACCGCCGGAAACAAAAATCGTCGGGATATTCAGTCTTGCCGCTGCCATCAAAAGACCGGGCACATTTTTATCACAGTTAGGGATACATACCAGACCATCGAACTGATGTGCCATCGCCATACACTCGGTGCTGTCGCAGATCAGGTCTCTGGTTACGAGGGAATATTTCATGCCGACATGTCCCATCGCGATACCATCGCAGACTGCGATTGCCGGGAATACGACCGGGGTGCCCCCCGCCATTGCAACGCCGAGCTTGACCGCTTCTGTAATTTTATCCAGGTTCATATGTCCGGGCACGATTTCGTTATAGGAGTTTACAATACCGATCAGCGGTCTGTTCTTTTCCTCCTCTGTCATGCCCAGAGCATTCATCAGACTTCTGTGGGGTGCCTGCTGGACGCCTTTTGTTACATTATCACTTCTCATTTGTTCGTTCCTCACATTCTGTTATCAAAAATTAAATCCGCTCTGCAAGCAGATCGCCCATCTTGCTGCATCCAACCAGTGTACACCCCTCGGACATAATATCTCCGGTGCGGTAGCCCTCTGCCAGAACCTTGCGAACCGCTTCTTCCACTGCTTCTGCCTCTTTATCCAAATCAAATGTGTAACGCAGCATCATGGCAGCGCTCAGCACAGTTGCAATGGGATTTGCGAGATCTTTGCCCGCGATATCCGGCGCACTGCCGTGACTGGGCTCATATAAGCCGAACTTTGTATCGTTTAAGCTTGCGGAGGACAGCATACCGATCGAGCCGGTCACCATGCTCGCTTCATCCGAAAGAATATCGCCGAACATATTTTCGGTCAGGATCACATCGAACTGCGCCGGATCCTTGACCAGCTGCATCGCACAGTTGTCCACAAGCATATGGGACAGCTCCACGTCAGGATAATCCTTTGCCACCTCTTCCACCACGCTTCTCCACAGTCTCGAAGAATCCAGCACATTTGCCTTGTCCACACTCGTCACTTTGCCTTTTCTCTTGCGCGCTACATCAAACGCCTTGATGGCTATTCGACGGATTTCCTCTTCGGTGTAGGTCAGAGTATCGACTGCCTTACGCACGCCGTTTTCTGTCGTCGTATGGCGCTCGCCAAAATACAGACCGCCGGTCAGCTCTCGCATAATCAGCATGTCAAAGCCTGCCCGGCTGATTTCTTCTTTTAACGGGCACGCGCCTGCAAGCTCCGGATACAAATAAGCCGGTCTTAAATTTGCAAATAAGTTGAGTGCTTTGCGGATCTTCAACAGACCTGCTTCCGGACGCTTTTCCGGAGGGAGCTTGTACCAGGGGGAGGTGTTGGTATCTCCGCCGATGGAACCCATCAGAACCGCATCTGCCGCCTTCGCCGTCGCAATTGCCTCGTCTGTCAGCGGTACGCCGCGCACATCAATCGATGCGCCGCCCATCAAAATCTCCTTGCGCTCTATTTCATGACCGAATTTCTTCGCCACCTGATCCAGTACTTTATTGGCCTGTGCTACAATTTCCGGTCCGATTCCATCGCCCGGAATGCATGCAATCTCTAATTTCATCGAGCTGTTCCTCCAATACTGCGCTCAATTGTAATTGAGCTGTTCTTTCTAAGTTTAACGTAACACTGTATATTTTTCAATACAAACAGGAAAAAAGCCATATCGGTTTGATATGGCTTTTATAACTTAGAAGAATAAGTTTCGCGTTTTCTATTCTTTTCTGATATAGGCTTACTGCTTTCGTGGGGCGGCTTTCTCGCCAGGCGCTTTCTCATCCTGATACAGCATCCACGAAGTCACGAAGCTGACCACAAACGCCACCCCGATCACAAGGGTATATTGCAGCGTATCATCCGTCGTAATCAGATATCCGAACAGTCCGGTTATGCCATAAGCTGTCGCTCCAATTCCTGTCCATCCGGCAATCAGTGCACCGCAGGCTCCTCCGATCATTCCTGCCACAAACGGTTTTATGTAACGGATATTGACACCGAAAATTGCAGGCTCGGTGATACCTAAAAATGCGGACAGTGAAGCCGGCAGTGCAAGGGCTTTTACCTTGCTGTTTTTGGTTTTTAATGCCAGAGCAAGCGCCGCTGCGCCCTGACCGACATTGGCTGCCGTCGCAATCGGCATCCACGTATTGAAACCGCTGTTTGAAATCAGTCCCGCTTCCAGCGCGCTATACATATGATGTACGCCCGCTACAACCGTCGGCGCATAGACCGCGCCGCACAGTGCCGCACCGATTCCAAAGGGAAGCGTAATCAGCCACTGAGCGCCTTCCAGTACGCCGTTTTCCACCCAGGAAAAAACAGGTCCGAAAATTGTCAAGGTCAAATACCCAGTTACAAGAACCGTCACAAGCGGCGTCACAAACAGGTCGATCATTTCCGGAACGATCTTGTGCAGTTTCTTTTCCAGCATACTCATAAACCATACTGCGATCACAACCGGAATGACATGTCCCTGATAGCCGACAAGCTCGATCTGATACAACCCGAACCATGCATTCAATTTCGGAATGCTTTCTGCCCCTACAACACTCCATGCATTCATCAGATCCGGATGGATCATAATCATCCCGATAACTGCACCAAGATACAGGTTTCCGCCAAATACCTTTGCCGCGCTGATCGCGATCAGGATCGGCAGAAAAACAAATGCCGCATTGGAGAACAGGTGAAGGATCGTATAGGTACCGGACTGCTCCATTGCAGGATAAACCTCACAAAGTCCTTCCAGAATCCCCACCAGCAGACCGCTGGCTACCATCGCCGGAATAATCGGAATAAATACATCTCCCAATGTATTTCCTGTACGTCTCCAAAAACTCATCTTTGTGCCTGCTGCCTGTCGAACCTCTTCTGTGGAGGCTGCGCTGATGCCCGCGATCTGGATAAATTCATCGTAAACCTTGTTGACCGTTCCCGTCCCGAAAATAATCTGCAGCTGTCCTGGCACAAAAAAGACGCCCTTCACTCCGTCGATTGCTTCGATTGCCTCCTTGCTGCACTTGGCATTGTCTCCGATGACCAGACGCAGCCGCGTCGCACAGTGCGCAGCGCTGATGATATTTTTCCTGCCTCCTATGTTGTCACAGATCTTCTGTGCTGTTTTCCTGTAATCCATGGTAACCCCCGCCCTCTGTTTTCACGACATTTTGTAAATTCACGTTTTCGCCAAAAAGAGTATACATCTTTTCAGGCAACTTATACAAGCAGCTCCGACAATCCTTTTTTAGATTGCCGGAGCTGTCTCTACGTCTTTATAAAATTGAAATCACTCCTCTTCGTCTACAGATTTTGTTTCTGCAACTGTTTCTTCCAAAGTGCTTCGCGCAACATTCTCCCGGATTTTGATATCGCCGTTTTCTGCGGATACCCGGATGACAGCACTGCCGGGTGCCTGTTTTCTGTACTCTGCTGCGTCTCCGTTCTCATTTTCCATCATCTCATATCCCGAAAAATGAATTTCACCATATTCTGTGTAGAGATCATATCCATATGCATCCGCCTTCTGCATTTCGTATATGTTCGTATCCCCGTAACTGTTTTTTACGTCCAGCGTGCCCTGCGTTCCTGCAAAAACAGTTACCGAACCATTCTCCGCTTCCAAAGACGCCTGTGTGCTTTCGATACAGCCAATGTTCAGATCTCCATACAGACCGGTGATCTCTACCTTATTACCGGTCAGATTTCCGGTCTTGATGTCACCGTCTTCGTCGTAAATACTCAGGTCAATTCCGTTCCAGTCCTCCATTTTAATCTCACCATAGCTCGTCTTTACAGAAAGCTTCTCTGCAGAAAGATTCGCTGCAAGATCGATATCCCACGGTGCATCGACCGAAACCTCTTTCAGCCTGGCACCCTTCGGCACTGTGATTTTCACATAAGGATCATCCTGCCGCCGTTCTCCTTCTTCTCCCCAGAGCCGGAAATACCACCGATTTCCTTCCTGCGTTTCTCCGAAATCGCCTTCTTTCACTATGAGTGTTCCATTCTCCACCTGACACACCGGTTCTTCCCGATCGCCTGCCAGAAGATATTCAACACTATAAGAATCGCCTTCCTCCAAAGAAAACTCTCCGTATTTCAGATCCACCTCAATTTTTTCAAACGCTGCCAGCTGCTTCTGTCCGGCATAATCCTGTACCGTCTCCGGGCAGGCTGTTGTCTCTTTCAAATGAATTCCTTCGTTATCCAGATAAAACACCGGGCTTCCTCCCATCGCAATCCCAATGCCAATACAGATGCCGCCTGCTGCCAACAGACCTGTCGAGATCAGAAGCGTCTTTTTCAATGTTTTATTTTTCATCGCTGTCCGTCTCCTTTCTCTCCAGCAGGTGAAATCCGTTGCTGTCTGTTTCAGCAGCAGATGTGCCCGTCATCTGTTCGCCGGGCGCTGCCTCAGGTTCCGGCTCTGCGCTGCCGGCTTTTTTCTTTCCGCCAGCCTTGCTGCGGATCCATAAAATTCCTTTCCAGATCAGCCACACCAGTCCGATCAGCAATGCTGTGCCCAGGATTGCTGATCCTGTCATCATAAAGCCGCTGCCCAGAATCGCAAAGCCGCTGCCAACCGCATGAAACATCGAAACAATTCCTGTCCCGATGAAAAACAGTCCGCCCAGAAGCAGTGCTGCCAGAACAAGGATCATTCCGATGCCGCAGGCTGCGCTGCAGGCCAACAGACCGAGCACGCAGGCACCCAGTGCTACTGCAATGCCGACTGCAGCGGCAAGCAGTCCGAGCCCTACCGGAACCACCACCGGCAGGGCACATAATCCGAGAAGGATCACCAGTACGATCTGCCAGGGCTTCCAGTTTGATTTTTGCTGTGTTACAGATTGTTTTGTTTTTGTTTCGTTCATTGCTATTCCTCGCTTTCTCTTTCTGAGTACAAGCATACCGACACAACAAAAAAAGCTCCCGTCGAAACTGTGGAAGCTTTTCCAAAACAATTCTTAATTTTTTCTAAATCGCAGTTTGGCGCGTCGTCCCTCTCTCCTCTATACGAAAACCCATTTTAATTTCTTTTCCCGCAGGATTTCCATTCATCAGCTCCAGCAAAAGCCGCGCCGCCTCCTGTCCGCTGGTCTGGTAAAAAAAGTGCACGCTGGAAAGCTTCGGCGCAACGATCCGCCCGGAAACCGTGTCGCCCACGCCGGAAATCGCAACCTGCTGCGGAATCCGGATCTGATGCTCCTGCAGCCAGCCAAGCGCGCCGAGGGCTACGGAATCCGTTGCCCCAAATACTGCATCAATCTCCGGATGCCGCTCCCATAAACGTCCCATTGCTTCATAGCCGTCCTCCACAGAAAAAGCACTTTCCTCATAAAAGCTGTTGTCCCAGTCTATTCCCTTTTCTTCCAGAACATCCAAAAATCCACGGAAACGTTCTTCCCCGGTTGCATGGTCCCGCTTCGTCACGCCAAGATACGCAGGATGCTTCGCATCCTTTAACATCATACGCGCAGATTCCTTTGCTGCAAGATAATCATCCTGATAAACGCAGCTGTATCCTTCCAGCTTCTGTCCCAGCACCACGACCGGAACCTGCAGCGCGCGCAGTGCACGCTTGTGGGCCGGTGTGAAAATCGTCCCGATCAGGATAATCCCGTCCACCTGATTTTCAGAAAAGAGCTTTAAATACTCCACTTCCTCGCGTTCCTGGTTTTCCGTGTTTGCCAAAAGCAGCCAGAAGCCCGCCTGCTTTAACTCCTTGCTGATCCCGGAGATCATCCCGCTGATGGATTCGGAATTGATCTTCGGGATGATCACACCGATCTGCTTCGTCTTTTTGGTACGCAGCATCTGCGCCTGCGCAGACGGTTTATAACCGGTCTCCTCGATCACTCTGCGGATCTGTTCCCGCTTTTCTGCACTGACATAGCCATCGTTAAAGTAACGGGAAACGGTGGCCCGGGAGACATTTGCCAGCTTTGCAATTTCATTTATGTTCATTTCAAAAAATCCATCCTCAATCTCTGCAGCATTTTTCTTTTGTGAGATTGATCTCAGTATACCATTCCGTCTGAAAATCTGCAAGCAGAATACAGCGCCTTATCCCAACACCTCCCGGTATACGCGCAGCACATTTTCTCCCATGACCTTATCACGCTGTCTGGCGGTAAGCCCTGCCTTTGCAAGCGCATCCTCCAGAACCGGCATTGCGTCTGCGCCCGGGAGCTCTGCATGGGTCCGAATTCCGTCAAAATCGCTGCCCAGTCCCAGACAGTCCTCTCCGCCGACTTTTATGATATGTGCCGCATGGCGTGCCACGTCTGCAGCTGTGCCCGGATAGTCCTTTTGGGCATTTAAAAAGGACGGACAGAAGTTCAGTCCGGTCACACCGCCTTTTTCTGCCAACAGGCGGATCATGTCGTCCGTCAAATTGCGCACCGCCGGACAGATTGCGCGGGCGTCGGAATGGCTTGCGACAAAGGGACGCTTCGCATGGGACGCCACGTCATAAAAGCCCGCGTCCGACAGATGGGACACATCCACGATCATTCCGAGCCGCTCCATCTCTTCCAGAAATAAAAATCCGAACTCTGTCAGCCCATCCTTCGTATTCGGAACCGTCCTATCCGGCTTGCCATCCCCGGAAATGGCAAAATTCGGAAAACCGATCTCGTTTGGAAAATTCCAGGTCAGCGTCAACATTCGGACACCTCTGTCATAAAATTCCCGCAGCTTTTCCAGGCTGCCCTGACACACCGCACCCTCTTCGATTGTCAAAAGCGCGCTCATGCGCCCGTTTTTCTGATTTTCCAAAATGTCGTTATAGCATCTGACCTGACCAATCTGCTCCGGAAACAGTGCCATCTGCCGATCAAAGCAGTCCGCCAGTGTCAGCGCCTGCTGATATGGATCTTCACAATTTTCTATACAGACGAACAGTGCAAAATTCTGAAGCAGGTAATCCCCCTGTTTCATCTTATCCAGACGAATATGCAGTCTGTTGTCCTGCAGTGTCCACCCTTTTTCTTTGTTTTCATAAAGTGCTGCGATCGTGTCGCAGTGCATATCAACAACTTTCATAAAATCCTCCATTCCGCAGGCGCTTTGTGCCGAAGGTGTCGCGTGGAAAACGTCCAGTTCGGCTCTGCGATCCCAGCTACTTTGTGATGCCTGCGTCACAAATCGCTGTGTGACAAAAAACCGGAACACACGTCCTGTGAGCCTGTCACATGCGCATATTCCGGTTCTTTTATCTGTCTCTAAAATTCGTCTTATTTCTTCTTTGTATCTGCAGGTGCTTCTGCATCAGCCTTTTCCACCTGTACGATCGCGCTCTTCTGCATCGGAATACGGCAGTTTTTGTTGTTGCCGAACTCAACGATAACGGTATCATCTGTGATGTCGATGATGATTCCGTAGAAGCCGCTGGTGGTCAGGACGCAATCTCCGATCTCCAGAGTAGAAAGCATTGCGCTGGTCTTCTTCTGCTCTTTCTTCTGCGGACGATACAGTACGAAGTAGAAAAATACACCAAAAACTACCACATACATTAAAATAAGCGGAATCATGCTGCCTGCGCTTGCTGACTCAGATGCTGTCAGTAAAATACTCATTTTCTATATTCCTCCTGGTTTATAAAGTAAAACCCTGCCCTGCAGGATTCTCCATGCCCGGTCTCTTTACCGTAGCCTATTTTCCATCATACACAATTCTTTGCATGCCGTCAAGTTTTCGCTTCTTATACGCTGCAAATTCTCCCTTATCCAGCGCATCCCGGATTTCTGTCATCATCGTATTATAGAAATACAGGTTGTGCATGACGCACAGGCGCATGCCCAGCATCTCTTTTGCTTTTAACAGGTGACGGATATAGGCTCTGGAATACCGTCTGCAGACAGGGCATTGACACCCTGGCTCGATGGGCTGCATATCCAGCTCATACTGCGCATTGAACAGATTGATCTTGCCGAAGTTTGTATATAGATGTCCATGACGTCCGTTTCTGGTGGGATATACGCAGTCAAAAAAGTCCACACCGCGTTCCACTGCCTCCAAAATATTTGCAGGTGTACCGACTCCCATCAGATAGGTCGGTTTGTCCACGGGCAAATAGGGAACTGTCTCTTCCAGAATATGATACATTTCCTCATGGGTCTCACCGACTGCAAGACCGCCGACCGCATAACCGTCCAGATCCAGGTCTGTAATCCGTTTGGCATGCTCTACTCGGATATCCGAGTAAATTGCACCCTGGTTAATACCGAACAAAAGCTGCTGCTTATTGATCGTATCGTCCAGGCTGTTCAGGCGAGCCATCTCTTTTTTGCAGCGTTCCAGCCATCTTGTCGTCCGGTCTACGGAAGGCTGCACGTAGCTTCTCTCCGCTTTTGCAGGCGCACACTCATCGAATGCCATTGCAATGGTAGATGCGAGGTTTGACTGAATCCGCATACTCTCTTCCGGTCCCATGAAGATCTTATGCCCGTCGATATGGCAGCGGAAGGTTACCCCCTCCTCTTTGATCTTCCGCAGACCAGCCAGTGAAAACACCTGAAATCCGCCGGAATCGGTCAAAATCGGCTTATTCCAGCTCATAAAGCGATGCAGTCCACCCATCGCCTTGATCTTTTCATCACCGGGACGCACATGCAGATGATAGGTGTTGGAAAGCTCCACCTGTGTGCCCAGTCCTTCCAGATCCTCCGTAGAAACCGCACCCTTGATCGCAGCAACAGTTCCGACATTCATAAAAACCGGTGTCTGGATCGTACCATGCACAGTTTCCATTACCGCACGTTTTGCACGTCCCTCCTGTTTCAATACCTTATAAGTCATCTTTTCACTCATCTTAATCTCCATTCCAGATTTTCTTTAATTTATCATCCGCTTTTTGGAAAAAGCCTGCGATCGCCGTACTTTTTTCAAAGGGTGCAAACAGTTTTTGCCGAAGCAGCTCGATCGCTGTACATACCAGGTAGATCGCTGCTATCACCCCAATACAGGCAAAGGGCAGATACCAGTGTCCAAGCCAGGCAGCGCCGTCGATTTTCGTCCAGAGGCTCTCCCGGATATAGTAGTGATCATGGATCAGGTAAACGCCAAAGGACGCACCTGCAATCCGATTGATCAGGCCTGCGCCTCTTCCCGGTGCAATCCTCAGATTCAAAAATGCAAGAAACAAAAAAATCGACGCAGCTGTCACCAGAATCGAGCTATAGACATAAAACACACTATACCCCCACATCAGATCGTCCAGAAAGCTGATCGCGCCAAACGGAGAGGACAGCAGTGCCTCGATCACAAACCGGCTGAGGGGAATCAGCAGGGAGGTTCCAACTGCAGGCAGGAACCATTTCAGGAATTTTCCATCCGGCTGATAATACAAACGGATATAGGCTCCGCACAGATAAATCGTCAAAAACCACGATATACTTACACCGCCGGCGGTATTAAGGGCCGAAGAAAAATAAAAAATGTTTGGCCACACAGACACCAAAGCCAGAGCCAGAGCACACGCACAGGCAAGCTGACGCTTCGTCAGTGCCAGAATCAGCTTATTCATCACCGGTGCCAGCACATACATGCCTACGTACATGGAAACAAACCAGTAAAAATCCGACGAGATCGGTAAAATCGAATAGACCAGATATTCCAGGTCATGGGGTACATCTGTAAAAATCCAATAAATCGCCGTAATTCCCAAGGCATAAAACAGTACCTGAACCGCCATTTTTACAAGCTTCCAAAGGCTGAATCTCGATTCCGTCAGAAAGTAGCTGCTGATCAACAGATACAGATTGATACAGGTAAAGGAAACGCCAAACAACGTCCAAACCAGATAATAAGAAGCAGTCCCCATCTTCGCAGCTCCGATCAGATTTCCATGGTTCATCAGGTGTGCCGTCACAACAAATACCATGGCGAGAAGCCTGAGAAGCTCCAGATTCGCCTGTCTCGTTTTTTTCATAAATCAGATATACCCCGTTTCTCTAGAAAATCGTTTTCACCATGCATAGATAAAAATTAGTATAACAGATTCCCTTGTATCCGTCAAAAAAATGTTTTATACTATAGGGAAAATTCCCTTATCGAAAGGAGTGTGTTTCATGTCCGGTTCTGTTTTTGGCACCATTTTCCGCGTTTCCACATGGGGAGAATCCCATGGCAAGGCGATCGGCGCTGTCATAGATGGCTGTCCGGCAGGCCTTCCCTTATGCGAGGCTGATATCCAGCCTTATCTCGACAGGAGAAAGCCCGGCTCCGGCAAATATGTCACTCAGCGAAAGGAGGCTGACGAGGTTCAGATCCTCTCCGGCATTTTCGATGGAAAAACAACGGGAACGCCAATTTCCCTGCTCGTCTATAATACCTCTCAGCGATCCACCGATTATACGGAAATCGCCCAGAACTACCGCCCCGGACATGCAGACTACACCTTTGATGAAAAATACGGCTTTCGTGACTATCGCGGCGGCGGCCGTTCCTCCGGAAGAGAAACGACCGGACGTGTTGCTGCCGGTGCAATCGCCATAAAGATCTTAAACCGGCTCGGTATCGATGTCTGCGCCTATACCCGTTCGATCGGTCCTGTTTCCATTCATCCGGATACCTTTGACCGGGAAGCAATCACTCAGACCGCTACTGGTATGCCGGATAAAAAAGCTTCCGCCGACGCAGAAGCCTTTCTCGAAACCTGTATTAAAAATCAGGATTCCTCCGGCGGTGTGATCGAATGCTGTGTGACCGGTCTTCCTGCCGGGATCGGCGATCCGGTCTTTGACAAGCTTGATGCAAGGCTTGCTTCAGCGATCATGTCCATCGGTGCAGTCAAAGCTGTTGAAATCGGTGACGGCATCGAGGTTTCTTCCCGCAAAGGCTCCGAAAACAACGATGCCTTTTGCATAAAGGATGGACAGGTTTCCAAGAAAACCAACCACGCCGGCGGTATTTTAGGCGGCATCAGCGACGGCTCTCCCGTCCTTCTGCGCGCTCATATCAAGCCAACTCCATCCATCTTTCAGCCACAGCAAACCATCGGCCGTGACCATATGGAACGTACGCTGCAGATCAAGGGACGCCACGATCCTGTCATCGTTCCCCGCGCAGTCGTGGTTGTAGAAAGCATGACAGCCCTGACCATACTGGATCTGATGCTGTCCAATATGGGGGCACGAATGGATCATCTTGAAAAAATCTACACGAAATAAGCACTTTTGTTTTCTTTGGCAGAAGCTCTGCACCAGCTGCAACGCCAATGATTTTTCTTTCCTATCAACACGCGTTTCAAGGCGCACCCATAAAAATTCCCCACCGGCCTTTGCCGATGGGGAATTTTCTGATTCTATTCTTCTTCCAGTCTGTGGAAAATAACGCAGTTAGGCTGATCCACCTTGATCTCCGGCCCGTTCATAACGATCAATCCGGTATCCGGGTGCACTGTAAAGAATGTCATTGTATTCGATTCGTGATTTAAGGAAACCAGATGTCTATTATCCGGGAACAGCATCGCATCCTTCGGATATTCTCCACTGATAGGCAGACAGAACAGTTTCGTCAAAAGTCCGGTCTTCTGGTCAATCTTGTACATTACGACGCTGTTATCTCCCGCATTGGAGCTGATCAGATACTGGAAATCCTCCGAAAGATTCAGCGCACTCGCTGCGGAATTACTCGCATGATAATCGTTGACTGTGGAGATCGTCTGTATCTTTTCAAAGAACGGATTGCCTTTTTTTTCTTCATAGGTATAAACATCTATGATATTTTTCAGTTCATGAACGATGTAAAGAATCCTTCCGTCCCTGCTGAATTTGATATGACGGGGTGCAGATTCCATTTCACTGCGGATAACATCTGCCAGTGTCAGCTTACCGGTCTGATGGTCGAGACGGTATACCTTGACATGATCCATGCCAAGATCTGCTGCACACAGATAGTGATTGTCTCTCGTCATCTTCACGCAGCTGACGTGGGGACGGAAATTCCGCTCTGCAATACTGCCCAGTCCACGATGGAAAATCTCATCCGTAATCTCTCCGACACTGCCGTCCTCCTTCAAACGCAGCGCTGTGATCTTGCCGTCATGCCAGCCTGCCACGAACAGGAAACGATCTTCATAATCTGTGGAAAGATAGCAGCCGCGCATGCCATTAATGCCCGCCATGTTGATCGGTTTTAAATGTCCATCCTTTAAAATTTCATAGGATTCCACACCAAAGTCTGTAATGGAATACAGCCATTTACGGTTGTGCGAAATCGTCAGATAGGATGAGTTCGTAATCTCGACACGATCCTTTAATGTAAATCTTCCATTTTCTACATCTACATCATAAATCGTAATACCATGATTGTCTCCCATTGTATAGGTAGAGACATAGGCAACGTACTTTTTCTGATTTGTCATGTTCAAACCTCCTGCGGCAAAAATGTTCTGCTCATTTATTTTACCATACCTGTCCCGTTTTTGTTAATCCCTTTTTCACTTTTCGTTCCAGTTCCATCCTTGCATTCACAACGAACCCTCCAAAACCGTTTTTTGGCGCCTTGGGGTAGTCCCATCCGAGCGAAAGCGTGTCTGCGCGCACGCAGCCTGCCCCTGTGCGGGAATAGCCCAAGGCGCCAAAAATCGCCCTAAAATGGCGTTCTTCCTGCACCCGCGAAAAAACTATGTAAAATATTATTTTCCCCATTGACAGACCCGTCAAAAAACGTATAATAAAGCTCAGTGCGTTTGTTTAGTATCATTAAACTTTTTGTTTAAAATAACTATGAAGGATCAGACATGAAAATCGGAGCAAAGGTAAAGGAACTGCGAGTGCAAAAGGGACTGACACAGGAGGAGCTGGCTGACCGGACAGAGCTTTCCAAAGGCTTTATCTCTCAGCTGGAGCGGGATCTGACCTCTCCTTCCATCGCAACCCTGATGGACATCCTGCAGGCACTGGGAACAGATTTAAAGGATTTCTTTAATGAAGAACCGGAAGAGCAGATCGTTTTTAAAGAAAGCGACTACTTTGAAAAGCTGGACGAAGAATACGGCAACAAAACCGAATGGATCATTCCAAACGCCCAGAAAAACATTATGGAGCCCATCCGCCTGACGCTTGCACCGGGCGGCAGCACCTATCCGGACAACCCCCACGAAGGGGAAGAGTTCGGCTATATATTAAGCGGCAGCATCACGATCCATATCGGCAAAAAGAGCTACCGCGCCAAAAAGGGCGAATCCTTTTATTTTACGCCTAAGTCGACACATTATATTTCGGCAAGTAAAAAGACGGGAGCAAGCCTGATCTGGGTTTCCAGTCCTCCAAGCTTTTAATGTTCGAAGCTGACGCAAACTATAAACACACTGTCAGGAAAAGTCGTCTTTTGCGCTGACATTTCATTATTTGAAGGAAGGGACAGTATCCGCTGTCGGATACCGCATGGGAGAAGTACCAATGAGCAACCGACTGATCGATTTACAGCACATCACCAAAATTTACGATGACAACACCGTACTGGATGATCTGAACCTCTACATCCGGGAGAACGAGTTTTTAACCCTCCTTGGCCCCAGCGGCTGCGGAAAAACAACAACTCTGCGCATTATCGGCGGTTTTGAAAAGCCGGATAATGGCTGCGTTTTATTCAACGGCAAGGACATCACAAACATGCCGCCCAACAAACGTCAGCTAAACACCGTTTTCCAGAAATATGCCCTCTTTCCCCATATGACGATCGCAGAAAATATCGCCTTCGGTTTAAAGATCAAGGGAAAGACCAAAAGCTATATTCAGGACAAAATCCGTTATGCCCTCAAGCTGGTCAACCTTGACGGCTACGAAAACCGTATGCCTGATTCTCTAAGCGGCGGTCAGCAGCAGCGTATTGCCATTGCACGGGCGATCGTAAATGAGCCAAAGCTCCTGCTTCTCGATGAGCCCCTCGGTGCCCTGGACTTAAAGCTGCGCCAGGACATGCAGTATGAGCTGATTCGTCTGAAAAATGAGCTCGGCATCACATTCATCTATGTCACTCATGACCAGGAAGAAGCTCTGACCATGTCCGATACCATCGTTGTTATGAACCAGGGCTACATTCAGCAGATCGGCACGCCGGAAAAGATCTACAATGAGCCGGAGAATGCTTTCGTTGCAGACTTCATCGGAGACTCCAACATCATCGACGGCATCATGATCCGCGATGAGCTTGTTTCCATCCTCGGACAGAAGTTTCCCTGCGTGGATAAGGGCTTTGGCACAAACAAGCCCGTCGATGTTGTAATCCGTCCGGAAGACGTGGATCTGGTCAAACCGGAAGAAGGAACGCTGACCGGAACAGTAACACATCTGATCTTTAAGGGCGTTCATTATGAAATGGAAGTAACCGCAAACGGCTTTGAATGGCTGGTACACTCCACCGATATGTTCCCGGTGGGCACAGAGGTCGGCATCCGCGTCGATCCCTTCGATATCCAGATCATGAACAAGCCTGCTTCGGAAGATGAGGAGGCGGTATCCATCGATGAGTAAACCAGTGAAAAAAAATACGATGCCAAAGGCGCCGTGGCCCCACAACAGGCTCATGGCTGCGCCATATCTGTTCTGGTCTGCCGCATTTATCATCATCCCGCTGTGTATGATCTTTTACTACGGACTCACAGACAGAAGCGGTGCATTTACCTTTGAAAATGTCGCTGCCATCTCCTCGCCGGAGCATATGAAGGCACTGATTACTGCACTCGTGCTTTCCTTAATCAGCACAGTTGTCTGTCTTGCCCTTGCCTACCCCCTTGCCATGATCCTGGCAGGCAGGCATGTCAGCCAGCAGAGCTTTATTGTCCTGATTTTCATCCTTCCCATGTGGATGAACTTTCTCCTGCGCACCCTTGCATGGCAGACACTCCTTGAAAAAACAGGCGTCATCAACTCGGTACTGTCCTTTTTCGGGCTGCCGACCTTAAATATCATCAATACCCCAGGCGCGATTATCCTCGGCATGGTATATAACTTCCTGCCGTTTATGGTATTGCCCCTGTATAATGCACTGACAAAGATTGACCCGAATGTCATCAATGCCGCCCACGATCTCGGTGCCAACTGGTTCCAGACCTTTTTACGCGTTATTTTCCCGCTGAGTCTCCCTGGTGTCATCAGCGGCATCACAATGGTGTTCGTACCTGCTCTGACAACCTTCGTGATTTCGAATCTGCTGGGTGGCAGCAAGATCCTGCTGATCGGAAACGTTATTGAGCAGGAATTCACTCAGGCAAGCAACTGGCATTTAGGCAGCGGTCTTTCCATTGTTTTGATGGTATTTATCCTGATCAACATGCTGATGACTGCAATTTTTGATAAAAACGGGGAGGGAACTTCCTTATGATAAAAACAACTGCCCACAAAATTTATATCGCCCTGATTTTTATCTTCATGTATGCCCCCATCGCAACGCTGGTCGTTCTTTCCTTTAACGCCAGCAAAACCCGGGCAAAATGGGGCGGCTTTACAACGAAATGGTACACTCAGCTGTTTTCCAACTCAGAAATCATGCAGGCACTTTACAACACGCTCCTGATTGCGCTGTTATCTGCTGTTTTTGCAACGCTGATCGGCACCATTGCCGCACTGTCCATTCAGGGCATGAAAAAAAAGAGCCGTGCTGTGTTGATGAGCATCACCAATATCCCAATGTTGAATGCCGAGATCGTAACCGGTATTTCCCTGATGCTTCTGTTTTTAACCTTTAAAGCGCGTTTTGGTTTTATCACCATCCTGCTCTCCCACATAACCTTCAATATTCCCTATGTGATCCTGAGCGTTATGCCGCGCTTAAAGCAATTAAACCCAAGTGTTTACGAAGCTGCCCTCGATCTGGGCGCATCCCCCTGGCAGGCATTTTTCAAGGTCGTATTTCCTGATCTGCTGCCCGGTGTCATGTCCGGATTTTTAATGGCCTTTACGATGTCCCTGGATGACTTTATCATCACGCACTTTACGAAGGGTCCCGGCGTAGATACCCTTTCCACCAAAATCTACACCGAGGTTAAAAAGGGCATTAAGCCGGAAATGTATGCACTTTCCACACTTATTTTTATGACCGTTCTGGTTCTTCTGATCCTTGTCAACAAGGCTCCGAAGCCAAAGGAAAAACAACTGTCTTCCTAAACTATTTTACTTACAGAAAGGAATCCATTCATGAAAAAGAACACCATTGCAAAACTCCTTACTGCTGCCCTGTGCACCGGCCTGATCGCAGGCATGACAACCGGCTGCGGCAGCACTTCCTCTGCTTCCGGCGAAAACGGACAGGTCATCGTCTACAACTGGGGGGAATACATCGATTCCGATACGATCACCATGTTTGAAGAAGAAACCGGTATAAAGGTGGTTTATGATGAATTTGAAACCAACGAAATCATGTATCCCAAGGTAGAAACCGGTGCTTCCGAATATGATGTCATCTGCCCTTCCGACTACATGATCAGCAAGATGATTGAAAACGATCTGCTCTCCGAGCTGAACTTCGATAACATGCCCAATGCCAAGGCAAACATCGGCGAACAGTATTGGGAGCAGTCCAAGGGCTTTGATCCGGAAAACAAATATTCCGTTCCTTACTGCTGGGGAACTGTCGGCATTCTGTACAACAAAACCATGGTAGAGGAGCCGGTTGACAGCTGGTCGATCCTCTGGGATGAAAAATATGCCGACAGCATTCTGATGCAGGACTCCGTACGCGATGCATTTATGGTTGCACTCAAATTAAACGGCAATTCCATGAATACCCTTGACGAAACCGAGCTTGCAGCTGCACGGGACCTGCTGATCAAACAGAAGCCTCTTGTACAGGCATACGTTATCGACCAGGTGCGTGACAAGATGATCGGCGGCGAAGCAGCACTCGGCGTTATCTACTCCGGCGAAGCGATTTTCACTCAGCGTGAAAACCCGGATCTGGAATATGTCATCCCGAAGGAGGGTACCAATGTCTGGATCGATTCCTGGGTAATTCCCAAGAACGCTCCCAATAAGGAAAATGCAGAAAAGTTCATTGACTTTATGTGCCGCGGTGACGTTGCTTTAAAGAATTTCGAGTACATTACCTACTCCACTCCCAACGATGCAGCCCGCGACCTGATCGAGGACGAAGACCTGAAAAATTCCAAAATTGCTTTCCCGGATTTAAGCCAGTATTCCGGTCTGGAAACCTTTACCTATCTCGGTGAAGACGGGGATTCCCTCTATAATGACATGTGGAAGGAAGTTAAATCCAACTAACTTATGGAACGCATTTTACATTATGAAATCAAAGCAAGCGACGATTCTCCTACCGTCGCTTGCTTTTTAAAACGGCAGGGGTATTCCTCCGCCAACTTAACAGATTTAAAAAAGATGCCGGAAAGCATCCTCATAAACGGTACTCCCTCCTATATGATCCGCCACCTGCAGGGAGGCGACCGCTTAACCGTGCACATTCAGGAAACTGCGGTCTCTGAAAAAATACCCCCCGTTTATCATCCTCTGGACATCGTTTACGAGGATGAAGACCTCATGGTGATCAACAAACCAGCCGATCTTCCGATCCATCCGTCGATGCGCAACTACACCCATTCCCTTGCAAACGGGCTCGCCTGGTATTTTGCTCAGAAAGACTGTCCCTTCGTCTTTCGCTGTATCAACCGACTCGATCATAACACCTCCGGTCTGACAATCGTCGCAAAGCATTTGGTCAGCGGCAGTATTCTCGCAACCATGGTCCGGAACCGGGAAATCCACCGGGAATACCTCGGAATCTCTCGCGGCAGGGTCACTCCCTCCTCCGGAACCATCACCGCTCCACTGGGACGAAAGGACGGCTCCATCATCGAGCGTACCATCGACTTTGAACATGGCGAATCTGCCATTACTCACTATGAAGTGTTGGAAGAAAAAAACGGACACAGTCTGGTCCGCCTGACACTGGAAACCGGCCGTACCCACCAGATCCGGATCCATATGAAATATCTGGGCTATCCGCTGATCGGAGATTCCCTCTATAATCCCGATATGGAGTGGATTTCCAGACAGGCGCTGCATGCAACCCGTCTGCGTTTTCATCATCCCATCACCAAAGAACCTCTGGAATTTCATGTTCCCCTCCCGCAGGACATGCAAAACGTACTGGAGGGCATCCGGCCCGATGCCTGATGCCCTCCTTTTGCTTTCGACATACCTCTGCTTTCAACTGAGCGTACTATGGTGCAGCACTTATGTCTATTTCTGTCAATCTCTGACTCGCGTCCAAACCTGCATTTCGTTTTCACCGCGGTTTGCCCAGGTATAATACGGAATATACGAAAGTTCCGCTTTTTCAAACTCCGGCTTCTTCCAGACATGATACAGCGCTTCGCTTTCTTTTTCTATATGCGTATCAAGCTGCCGAAACCCTGCTGCAGTCAGCTTTTTGACCGGCGTTCCGCAAATATTGACGTCCGACACCGTTACGTTTAACTCCGGGTCAATCAGCAGCTTCTGCAGATCTTTTCCGTTGTCTGTCTCTTCCAGACAATAGACAACCGGCCCTCTCATCACGGCCCCTTTCCCCATATCCTCACGCACGGCTTCCTTTGCCGCGATCAGGCGAACCTCCATCGGAAAATGAAGCGTAAATTCTTCTTCCTCTCCCCAATCCTTTTGCAGATACAGGTAACCGTCCTTTTCTTCCGTACCACCGGTAAAACCATCCAGCTCATATCTGCTGCACCAGTCCGGTATCCGCAGTGCAAGCTTCAGTCCGGTATCCTTTGCGCGGATTGTGATTTTCACATCCCCCTCCCAAGGAAAATTAGATTCCACACGGATATCTGCTGTCTTTTCGCCGATCTTCTTTTCCAGGGTGCTTCCCATATAAAGATGTAAAAACAGCGTATCCTCGTTTTCCGTATATGCATAGGAACCGATCGAGCTGAGCAGACGCGCCAGGTTGGGCGGGCAGCATGCGCAGCCGAACCATTTCTGGCGAACCGGCTTGACATGAAATTTTCGTTCATCCTTATGACATGCCTCCGGCAGTACCTCCAGCGGATTGACATAGAAAAAGCTCTTTCCATCCAGCGCCATGCCGCTGAGCACGCCATATAAAGTGCGCGTTCCATAACGTTTGCATACCTTGCCTCCGGCGCGATTTCCAGCATTCTCCGCGCAAAAAAGACAAGACCGATCGACGCACAGGTTTCCGCATACGCCGTGTCGTTCGGCAGATCGTAGGCATAGGTGAACGCCTCGCCCAGATGGGTGCTGCCGATTCCGCCTGTAACGTACATTTTTTTCTCCGTGATGTTGTCCCAGAGCCTCCGGCACGCCTCATACAGCGCTTCCTCACTTGTCAGTCTCGCCACATCCGCCATGCCGGAATATAGATAAACCGCACGCACGGAATGTCCGAACGCCTCGTCCTGCTTGCGCACCGGCAGATGCGCCTGATAATAGGAATAACGAAGCTCGTCCTCATGCCCTTTTTTGACTTCTTCGGGATGCTCTTGATCAAAGTAGTAGGGACGCTTTCCGCGCTCGTCCACGAAATACCGGGCAAGGTTTGAGTATTTTTCCTTCCCGGTCAGTTCATAAAGCCGCACAAGGGCCATCTCTGCGATTTCATGTCCCGGATAACCGTGAAGCTTTCCCTCTTCCGTACCGAAATTTGCCGCCACATAGTCTGCAAATCGTTCCGCCGCCTTCAACAGCTTGTCCTTGCCAGTCGCCTGAAAATATGCCACAGCACCTTCAATCAGGTGTCCGAAGCAGTACAACTCGTGATGGTCCTTCAGATTCGTAAAGGTCGCGTCACGACCACTTAAAATATAGTAGGTGTCCAGATATCCGTCGTCCTGCTGTGCGGCGCAGACGATATCGATCGCGCCATCCGCGATTTTTTCCAGCTCCGGATCGGGATGCTGCGTTAAAGAATAACCAACCGCCTCGATCCATTTCGAAAAATCGCTGTCCTGGAACACAAACCCGTAAAATTCGTCATCTTTTAACTGCTTCGGATCCTCCGGTAACACCTCAAAGCCGCGATAGGTATACTTCGGCGCAATAAATGTGTTTCCTTTTTCTTTCTTTTCCCGGTTCAGCTTTCCTGCAGCCTTGAAATTGTGCATACAGAAGCTCGGTGCCGCGCCCTCCACGCGGTCATTTAAGGCATCCCACTGATACGGGATCACCTCCTTGCGTACGAGCTCCATTTCCCCTTTCCAAAAGGTGTCCGTCACCTGAATGTTTTTCAGCGAAACGGGTGCGGAATAATTGTGTTTATCCATGTTGTTCCTCTCCTGTGTCTGTATTTTTTGTAATATGAAATCCTGTGATACCCTTATGCGGCTGCGTTTGCGTTGATCTGATCGATGACTCCTCTGATCCCCATCCACACGGACAGATCAGTGAAAATATCGACGATACTGCCCTGATCGGTAAACGGGGATTCCTGCAATACGGAAAGGTCTTTTAACATTCCGTTATGTACAATATATTCAATAATCTGATTGACAAAATAAATTTGTCTGCTGTCCATATTGGTATCAGACAGATATGCAGAAAACGCCTCTTTTGCCGCATTCATATCCAGTCCAACAATTTCACGGACAAATTCTCCCAGCGGTTTTTGCCCAATCTCATTTTCGTAATCCTGTTTTGTCCCGATTTCTTTCCAAAGAATTTCTTCCAGACTGTCAATATCGTTTTCTGTCAGAGGCTTGTTCGTCTTTAATTTTGCAATCACGATATTGTCCTGATGCTCCCTGATATAAAACTCTGCTCTTTCCAAATAGTCCGTATTTAATATTTTTCGGATAAATTCTCTCTGGTCCTGGATTTCCGGAATATTCGCCACACTCGAAACTGCGGTTACTCGATTTTTTAAATCTTTATATCCTCTTGGATATTTTTCCCCTGCAAGCAAGGCAACTTCAATTCCATAGATCAGCGCATCAAATCGAACCGCGTTCACCTCATCTTTCTCTGGTAAAATGAGAGGCGTCACTTCTTCTCTCACAATCTTTGTATCTTCAAATGTAAGTGCCCTGTAGTTTTCTTCCGAAGAATACAGCTCCACATATTTCAGATGCTGTCTGACCCGAAAATTGTCTTTGGGAAGCTCTTTTATTTTTTCGCACATATGGCGTACCAACGCATTCCGATACGTAATCAGCCGCTCTGTCTGATATTCTACCTTTTGCAGCTGATAGCAAATTTCAAACTGCAAATGGAAGACCGCACTCTGCAACGCGATCCTGTTTTCGCTCGCTTTTCCTTTGTTCATTCGGAAAAATTCAAAATTCCCACAGAAATCAAAAATATAAAATTTATCTTTGTCCTCTCCATCAAACAGACCCGGACACAATCTCGTTCCACGCCCGATCATCTGCCAGAACTTCGCCTTACTCATTACCTTTTTAAAGAAAACGAGGTTCACAACCTCCGGCACATCAATTCCGGTATCCAGCATATCAACAGCAATGGCGATCTGCGGAAGTTTTCTCGGGTCTGAAAATTCATCAATGACACTCTGGGCATACGTTATATGATTATCAATGACTTTCGCATAGTCCTTCAGATACGGATATTCTTTCTGAAATACTGCTAAAATCTGTTCTGCATGTTTATGATTCTTTGCAAAAATGATCGTCTTCCCGATTTTCTGACCATAATCAATTTTCAATCCATTCGTCATTACAACATCCAAAACCTGACGAATCGTATCCACATTAAAAATCCATTTATTTAATTTTGAAGAATCGATTGCTTCCGGCAGGGTTCCATCTTCCTCTTCGAAGATTTTTTCGTATTCTTCCTTTTCATCCTCCGGCAGTTCATCATATACAATACCACCTTCGTCGAATTTCATTTTCGTTTCCACCGAAATATAATCCACCAGATATTTGTCTTTTACTGCCTGTGCCAGGTCATAGCCGTAAGTAGGATAACCATTGTTCAATTCAAATATGTCATACGTATTTTTATCGATCTCATCTTTCGGAGTCGCAGTAAGACCGTAAACGTCAAATCCTGCGCCTACCCTTAAATTTAACGCC
>QUKC01000022.1 GCA_003481005.1 Firmicutes bacterium TM09-10
GATACGAAAGAGGATTTCAGTGTTCAGTTTTGAAGGTATGAAAAAAGGAAGACAGGTGAAGAGCCTGTCTTTTTTGGTATCCCAGTTCACTCGTGGGACCCAACAGGCAGATTCGTGCTTGCACGAAAATCTGCCTGCTGGGTTCCACGAAGGAAGCGCCGCTTCATGAGCAAAAGGAGCTGCGAAGCAGCGGAAAGCATCGAAGATGCGAGTTTGCGAATGGCGCGTGTGAACGGACGGCGAATGCAAAAACGCTCCGTAAGGATCGCACTGCGTCGGAAAGAAAGGATGTCGCTTTCGCGACCCGACGGTGCGTATTGTTTTTTGCACAGGGCCGTACCTTTTTCTTTACAGGGTACATTCAGAATGATAAAATGTAAGGAAAGAAATTATAGCAGAGAGGTATTTTATATGAACAAGAGATGTTTATCTATGACTGCAGTTTTTACTGCTGCAGCACTGTTGTTTGCTCCGCTTTCTGGGATCGAGGCACAGGCGGCTCCGACCGCTGCAGCGCAGGCAGCCTATGCGTCTGAACTGACGGGCCTTCCGACGAGCATAGCGCTGCAGACACAGCGTCCGGTTGCGGTTATGATCGATAATGATACGAAAGCACTGCCGCATTACGGGCTTTCGGAAGCGGATGTCGTTTATGAGATGATGAACTCGACTGCAAATAAGCGAGTTACCAGACTGATGGCGATTTATAAGGATTGGCAGAATGTCGGTCAGATCGGTAATGTCCGTTCCACAAGACCGACGAATATTTTGCTTGCTTCGGAATGGAATGCAATTCTGATTCATGATGGCGGACCGTTTTATAATAATCCGTATTTCAAGTCTACAGGGATTAGCCATTTATCCGGTGGCTTTAGCAGAGTGAAAAATGGCAAGGCGCAGGAGTTTACCGAATATGTCCTTAAAAATGACATCGCAAAGCAGGTGACAACAGCCGCCATTCCTTCTACTTACACAAATCCGGCAGCGATGAACCACTGGAAGATTGGAGCGACGAATCTTTCTGCAAAGGCTGGCAACATTCCGGCAAATCTGGTGCAGTTAAACTGCTTCAGACTGACAAAACCGTATCTGTCCTACAATGCAAAAACCGGTACCTATGATTATTACGAAAATAAAAAGCTTGCCAAAGATGGAGAGGATAAAAAAGCGCCTTCTTTTGCAAATGTTATTTTACAAAACTGCACCTTTACCCAATATGATAAAAATGGCTATTTGATTTATAACGTGATCGGGCAGGGCGCAGGCTGGTATATTACCGGTGGAAAAGCGATCCCGATTATGTGGGCAAAAGCAAGTGAGACCGGAATTACGCATTATTATGATTTATCCGGAGCAGAGATAACCTTAAATCCTGGTAAAACCTATATTGGCATCTGTCCTTCGGATGACTGGACAAGTGTAACAGTTTCCTGAGTACAAACAACAGAACACGCGTTCCGCTGAGGGATAAAAAAGAGCGCGGATTTTACGGATGCAGAAATGTTCGTAAAATTTGCGCTTTTTTGTGCTAAACAATAGAATGCACGCTCTGCGAGCATTCTATTGTCATGAACTAAAAAAAGCGCGAGATGCGGTTTATGAAAAAGACGAGGAGGAAAGGACATGCCGAATATCGATTGGAATGCTTCCGATTACCAGAAACATTTTTCGTTTGTACCCTCCTATGGGGAATCTGTGATGGAGCTGTTGACAAAGCCAGAGGGAGCTTTCGTGGTTGATCTTGGCTGCGGAAACGGGATGCTGACCAAAAAGCTCGCAGAAAAAGGCTATCACGTATTGGGAGTAGACGATTCAGAAACGATGCTGAGGCTGGCAGAAAAAAACTGCTCCGGGATTTCTTTTCAGAAAGGAAATGCGGTTGACTTTTCTCTGAAACAGAAGGCGGATGCGATTTTTTCCAATGCGGTGCTTCACTGGATTGATGCAAAAGACCAGCAGAAGATGCTCGACAATATCTGTCATCAGCTTGTGCTCGGCGGTGAGTTTGTCTGCGAATTTGGCGGTTATGGCTGTGCGGAGCAGGTGCACAGCATGCTGGAAAAATGTTTTGCAGCCCACGGTATGACCTATCCGCGTGTGTTTTATTTTCCGACGATTGGAACGTATGCCCCGATGTTGGAGCAGGCAGGATTTCGGGTAGAATATGCGAGCCTCTTTGATCGTCCGACGGTGCAGGAGGGAAGAGATGGTCTGGCAGACTGGATTTCCATGTTTGTCAAAACGCCGTTTCTTGGTATGGACGATTCTCTGAAAAAAGAAATCATCTGGGAAACGATCGAGAAACTGCGGGATACACTCTGGCAGGAGGATCACTGGTTCGTAGATTATGTACGGATACGGTTTCGGGCAGTGCGGGTGAAATAGCGAAGACTTAACAGTAACGCGTATGGCACAGATGGAACTGACAGGAAAAAAGAGAGGCAAAAGCAGGGAAATGGCGATCAAATATATTTTTGCGGATGTCGATGGGACCCTTGGAATCGGCGGCATTGGAATCCCGGAGAAAAACCGACTGGCGATTCGGAAATATGTTGAAGAAGGCGGTAGCTTCGGTGTATGCACAGGACGTTCACCGGACAGTGTGAAGGGCTTTATTGGTGACCTTCCGATCAATACATTGAGTGTGGTAAATGGCGGCTGTGCACTCTACGATTTTCAGAAAGGCGAATACTTAGATGAACTTTGCGTGGAAGAAGACGCTTTGCAGTTTGCTTTTTCTATGAAAAAAGAATTGAAGCAGTTCACAGAGTGCAGAATCGTCATTGTGAATCGTACGAACTATTGGCAGGTGAAGACAAAAGAGGATCAGACTGCCTGCCAGCAGCAAAATAGCTACCCGATCGCTTTGCTGGAGCAGATCGAGAAGCCCTGGTATCGGATCATTTTATGCGTATCGGCGCAGGATGGAATAAAATGCGCAGAATTTGTCAGAAGTCATAAGCCGGATGGCGTCAGAATCGAGCATACGGAGGATACTCTGGTAGAGATTATGAACGAAGCATCAGGAAAGGGAGATGCACTCAGACGTGCCTGCAGGTATCTTGGAGGAACTGCAGAGGAAGCCGCGTTTATCGGAGATTTTTTTAACGATATAGGAGCGCTGAAGGCAGTAGGGCTTTCTGCCTGCGTAAAAAATGCGCCCCAGGAGGTAAAGAGCTGCTGTGATATGGTCCTTTCGGACTGCATGGACGGAGCAGTGGCGGAATTTATTGAACGGGTGCAGAAAATAATATAGAAAACGAACATATTCAACGAATCAGACCCGCGTGCATAACAGATATGCACTCGGGTCTTTTTGGCTTATGCCAAATGGAAGTTGACATTTTGTCTTTTTTTGTAAATTGTATTCCAATTCCGTTTTGGGTAAGATAGGGGACGAAACGAAAACAGAAAGGACATTCCGTCATTGCTGTTGCAGCTTGGACGGGATAAAAGAGACAATGGCAGTCGAGATCAGAGGAACCGGTTCCTACATACCGGAAAAAATTGTGGAAAACCGGGAACTGGAGCAGATGGTTGAGACGACAGATGTATGGATTCGGGAGCGAACTGGAATTTGCAGAAGACATATCGCTGAGAAAGAAACTGTGGTCGATATGGGAACCCGGGCAGCTGTGCAGGCCTTGCAGCATTCCGGGATTTCAGCACAGGAAATCGATCTGCTGATTGTTTCAACACTTTCTGCGGAAACAGTAATGCCATCGGTATCCTGCCGGATTCAGGAACGTATCGGAGCGGTACGGGCAGTCTGCTTTGATTTAAATGCAGCATGCAGTGGATTTTTACTGGCATATCAGAGTGCAGAAGCATATCTGGAAAGCGGAGCTTACAAAACAGCCCTGATTATTGGCAGCGAGCGTCTGTCCAATATCATTGACTGGAAAGATCGAAACAGCTGTATTTTATTTGGAGACGGAGCCGGAGCAGTTGTTCTGACCTGCACAGAAAAAAAGGGATATCGGTTCATATCCCATTCAGATGGAAGCATGGGAAATGCACTAATGCTGGAACATCACTATGACAGAAATCTGGAGACAAAGCAGCATAGACTCAGCCTGGAACAGGGTGCTGCATCAAAGGTCTGTATGGATGGGCAGGCAGTATTCCGGTTTGCAGTGCGCAGAGTACCGCAGGTGATTGAGGAGGTACTTTGTATCAATGGACTTTCCAGAGAAAAAATTGACTGCTATGTTTTGCATCAGGCAAATCAAAGGATTGTGGAGGCAGTGGCAAAGCGTCTGAAGGAGCCTCTGGAAAAATTCCCCATGAATCTGCAGAATTATGGGAATACGTCATCTGCAAGTATTCCGATTCTTTTAAACGAACTGGATCAGTCAAAAAGGCTGAAAAAAGGAGACAGAATTGTAATGGCAGGCTTTGGCGGTGGACTGACCTGGGGTGCATCTATCGCAGAATGGATTTAAAAAGATAAAAAGGAGATTTTTTATTATGTTTGAAGAAATTAAAGCAATTGTAGCAGAAAACCTTGGAGCAGATAAAGCTTCTATTACACCGGAAACCTCTTTTTCAGAGGATCTGAAGGCAGATTCCCTGGATCTGTTTGAAATGGTAATGGCATTTGAAGAGCATTTTGGAGTTGATATTCCGGCAGAGGATCTGGAACAGTTGAAAACAGTCGGTGATGTCATGAGCTATGTAGAAAGCCATAAAGCATAAGCGGAGGACAAAAACAGGATGCAGACAAGAGTAACCGGATTGTTAAAAACAGAATATCCCATTATTCAGGGTGGAATGGCCTGGGTGGCGGATTATCATCTTGCGGCAGCGGTATCAAATGGCGGAGGACTGGGAATGATCGGCGCAGCGAATGCACCGGCAGAATGGGTTGCAGAGCAGATCAGAGAGGTCAGAAAACGGACGGACAGACCCTTTGGTGTCAATATCATGCTGATGAGCCCCCACGCAGATGAAGTAGCGCGGACAGTGGCGCGGGAACGTGTGCCGGTTGTTACAACAGGTGCGGGAAATCCGGAACAATACATGACGCTTTGGAAAGAAAAGGATATTCGGGTCATTCCGGTTATTGCATCTGTTGCAATGGCAAAAAGGATGGAAAAGTGCGGAGCAGATGCAGTTGTGGCAGAGGGCTATGAGTCTGGCGGGCATGTCGGAGAAAGTACGACAATGACCCTTGTCCCGCAGGTTTGTGATGCGGTGAATATTCCTGTGATCGCGGCAGGAGGCATTGCAGACGGAAGAGGAATTGCAGCAGCCCTTATGCTTGGTGCGGAAGGCGTTCAGATGGGAACGCGTTTTGTGGTGACAAAGGAATGTCATATTCATCCGGCCTACAAAGAACGGATTTTAAAAGCAAAAGATATTGATACAAAGGTAACAGGAAGAAGCACGGGACATCCGGTCCGGGCTCTGCGCAATGATATGACGAAACGGTATCTGGAGCTGGAACAGGCGGGAGCTTCCATGGAAGAACTGGAATATCTTACACTCGGTGCATTAAGAAGAGCGGTGACGGAAGGCGATGTGTTAAACGGAAGCGTAATGGCCGGACAGATTGCAGGCATGATCCATGAAGAAACAGATTGCAGGACCTTGATCAGACAGCTGATAGAGGATGCAGAAAAAAGGATGAAGGTATGGCGATAAAAAAGAAAAAGGTAGCTTTTTTATATCCGGGGCAGGGAGCACAAATGCCTGGAATGGGACTGGATTTTTATGAACAGAACAGTGCAGCTGCAGCAGTAGTGGATACAGCCCAAAGCGTACTGGATTTCGATGTGAAGTCCCTTTGCTTTGCGAAAAATGACCTGTTGAACAGAACGGAATATACACAGCCCTGTCTGGTCACATGTTGCTTGGCAATGACAGCGGCGATTCTGGAAACTGGGATTGCTCCGAATATGACAGCCGGATTGAGTCTTGGAGAATATGCAGCAATTGCAACAGCTGGTGCTATGGATATAAAAACGGCACTTCTCTTAGTCAGAAAGCGGGGGCTGTTGATGCAAAATGCAACAAAGGACGGATTTGGAGGGATGGCTGCGGTGCTCGGTCTGGAACCGGATGTATTGGAGGCACTCTTAAAAAATACGGATGCCGTTACGGTTGCAAATTATAACTGCCCGGGTCAGCAGGTGATAACCGGAGAGACACAGGCGCTTTTGGAAATGATACCAAGACTGAAGGAAAACGGTGCCAAAGTCATCCCTTTGAAGGTCAGCGGACCCTTCCATTCCCCGTTTATGAAGCCGGCAGGAGAAAAACTGGAACGGGAGCTGGAACAGGTGAGACTGTCAGAGCTTCAGATTCCGTATGTATCGAATGTATCGGCTCAGCCAATCACAAAAACAGAGCAGATCCGGTCCCTGCTTTCCCAGGGAGTTTATTCTCCTGTAAAGTGGGAGCAGAGCATGAGGACGATGCTTGCAGAAGGTGTAGAGTATTTTGTAGAGATCGGTCCGGGGCATACCCTGAGCACCTTGTTGAAAAAAATAAATGCAGGGGCAAAGATCTGTACGGTTTCTACCATGGAGGATCTTGTAAGAATGCAGGATTTTCTGAACGAAACGGTATAAAAGGAGAAAAGCTTGAAAATAACAGGAAAAGTTGCAGTAATAACCGGAGCATCCAGAGGAATCGGAAAAGCAACGGCGATCGAACTTGCCAAAAGAGGTGCCTTTGTGATCGTCAATTACAGGGGATCGGAGGCGGCAGCACTTGAAACGGTTGCAGAAATAAAGTCTGCAGGCGGGGATGCAGTGTGCATGGCGTGGGATGTTTCTGATTATGCAGAGTGTGAAAAAAATATCAAACAGATCATAGATACATTTGGAAGAATCGATATCCTGGTCAATAATGCAGGCATAACAAGGGATGATCTCTTGATGAAACTGTCGGAGGAGGATTTTGATGCTGTGATTGCTGCAAATTTGAAAGGAACTTTTTGCATGCTGCATTTTGTTTCCCGTCAGATGCTTCGCCAAAGAAGCGGAAAGATCATCAATCTTGCATCTGTAGTCGGAATTTGCGGGAATGCAGGACAGGTAAATTATGCGGCATCCAAGGCTGGTGTGATCGGTATGACAAAGAGTGCGGCAAAAGAGCTGGCTTCACGCAATATTACAGTGAATGCAGTTGCACCGGGATGGATTGAGACTGATATGACAAAAAATTTAAGCGATGCAGCCAGAGAACGAATGCTTTCTGCAATCCCATTGAAAAAACCTGGAACAGCAAAACAGGTGGCGGGGGTGATCGCGTTTCTGGCATCCGAAGACGCAGATTATATTACCGGTCAGGTATTGCAGGTAGATGGCGGCATGCTGATGTAGCAAAAAAAGCAGAAGCAAATCTGGCGCAAGACAGCTTTGAGATAGCAGCACAGGGAATTTTCAGGACATGAGGAGCCTTATGAAAAAAAATACAGAGGAAAAAATGGTGCAGAAAAGAAGAGTTGTGATCACCGGATTAGGCGCGGTTACGCCAATCGGGAATACGGTTCCGGAATTTTGGACAAACGTCAGAAAAGGAACCGTAGGAATTGGAGAAATTACCGGATTTGATACGAAGGACTTTAAAGTAAAGCTTGCAGCTCAGGTAAAAGATTTCCATGGGGAAGAGAAAATGGATGCAAAAGCGGCAAGGCGGATGGAATTGTTTTCCCAGTATGCAGTCGCAGCTGCAAAGGAGGCCCTGGAGGATGCCGGCCTCGATCTGACAAAAGAAGATCTGTTTCGTGCCGGTGTGATCGTGGGATCCGGAATTGGAAGCCTTTCGACCATTGAAAAGGAATACACAAAAATTCTGGAAGGAAGGGCAAATCGGGTAGATCCTTTGATGGTTCCGAGAATGATTTCCAATATGGCAGCAGGAAATATTTCCATTCAACTGGGTATACGTGGAAAATGCACCAATGTTGTAACAGCATGTGCTTCCGGAACAAACTGCATCGGAGACGCATTCCGCGCCATCCAGTATGGGGATGCGGAGATCATGTTTGCCGGCGGAGCAGAAAGCTGTATTTGTCCGACAGGTATTGCAGGATTTCAGGCTCTTACGGCGCTTTCTCAGGAAACAGATCCGCTGCGGGCATCCATTCCATTTGATGTAGACAGAAAAGGCTTTGTTCTTGGGGAAGGTGCCGGGATCCTTGTTCTGGAAGAGCTGGAGCATGCCCGGAAAAGAAGCGCAAGGATTTACGCAGAGCTGGTTGGATATGGTGCGACCGGAGATGCATTTCATATTACATCGCCATGTGAGGATGGAAGCGGTGCAGCAAAGGCGATGGAGCTTGCTATGCAGGAGGCAGAAACAGAGCCGGATCAGGTCGGATATATCAATGCACACGGAACAGGGACGCATCATAATGATCTGTTTGAAACACGGGCGATCAAACGGGCATTTGGAGAAGCAGCAAAACAGGTGGCTGTTAATTCCACCAAATCCATGATCGGGCATTTACTCGGTGCCGCTGGTGCAGTAGAGGCAATTGTATGTGTGAAAACCTTGCAGGAGGGCTTTATTCATCAGACTGTCGGTACGAAGGAGACGGATGCAGAATGTGACCTCGATTATACCATTGGTGCACCGAAGCAGAAAAAACTGGATTATGCAATGAGCAATTCCCTCGGCTTTGGCGGACACAATGCCTCTATTTTAATGAAACGCTATGAGGAAGGAAACAGGGAGTAACAGATATGGAATTGGAACAGATCGCAGAGCTGATCGACCGGGTATCGGCATCAGAACTTGACAGTTTTTGCCTGGAACAAAACGGTATGCGTTTAAGCTTAAAAAAGAAACAGCCTCGGAAACAAACAGATCCGGAAACACAAAGCACTTTGGTGCAGCTGCAAAAACAGTCGGAAAGTCCACAAGAACAGTCAAAACAGATGTCACCGGTGGAGCTTACAGGAGCAGAGCCCACAAAAACAGAGCATACAAAAACGGTAGTCTCCCCGCTGGTTGGTATCTTTTATGCAGCGCCGGCAGAGGATGCCGAACCCTTTGTACAGGAAGGCGACGGGATAGAAAAGGGTCAGACCCTTGGAATTGTGGAAGCCATGAAGCTGATGAATGAGCTGGAAAGTGATTACTGCGGGACCGTGAAGCAGATTCTTGTATCAAACGGGGAGATGGTGGAATACGGGCAGCCGCTTTTTATTGTGGAAGAACAGAACTAAAACGGATATGGAGAACCCTATGAAGCAGTTGAATATTATGCAGATCCAGGAACTGATTCCGCACAGACATCCCTTTTTGCTGATTGACGGAATTGAGGATTATGAGCCGGGAGAATATGCAGTTGGCTATAAATGTGTTACATACCGGGAAGATTTTTTTGCCGGACATTTTCCGGAGGAGCCTGTAATGCCGGGAGTGCTGATCCTGGAGGCATTGGCGCAGACAGGAGCAGTAGCGATTTTATCGCTTCCGGAAAACAAAGGGAAAATTGCATATTTTGGTGCAGTGGATAAATGCCGCTTTAAAGGAAAAGTGATTCCGGGTGACAGACTTTGTCTGGAAACACGCATTATCCGAAAAAAAGGACCGATGGGAATCGGAGAGGCAACTGCCAGTGTAGGCGGAAAGATTGTTGCAAGGGCAGAGCTGACATTTATGATAGGAGCTTGATAACAGACATGATCAGAAAGGTACTTGTTGCAAACAGAGGTGAAATTGCGGTTCGGATCATCCGGGCGTGTCGGGAGATGGAAATTGAGACGGTTGCTGTGTACTCCGAAGCAGACCGGGATGCATTGCATGCAAAGCTGGCGGATGAGGCTGTCTGCATTGGACCTGCGCGTCCGACAGATAGCTATCTGGCAATGGAACAGATTCTGAGCGCCGCTGTTGTAACAGGGGCGGATGCGATTCATCCGGGATTTGGATTTCTGTCAGAGAACAGCCGGTTTGCAGAGCTGTGTGAAAAATGTGGGATTATTTTTATCGGTCCTCCTGCAGAGGTAATCGCACGAATGGGGAATAAGCAGGAAGCCAGAAATACGATGCAAAAAGCAGGAATCCCGATTATTCCGGGCAGCAGGGATGCTGTTTATGAGGAAGAAGATGGACTGGAGCAGGCAAAAGCGATCGGATATCCTGTCATGATCAAGGCTGCCCTTGGAGGCGGCGGAAAGGGTATGCGTGTGGCACAAAGCCCGGAGGAGTTCAGAAAAAATTTCCGGATAGCGCAGACAGAAGCAAAACAATCCTTTGGAGATGGAGCGATGTATCTGGAGCATTTTCTGACCGGACCTAAGCATGTGGAGGTACAGATTCTGGCAGATCGTGCAGGAAATACGATTTATCTGGGAGAACGGGACTGTTCTATGCAGCGACGGCATCAGAAGGTGCTGGAGGAAGCACCCTGTGCAAGCCTTTCCCAAAGTCAGCGTCAAAAAATGGGGGAATGTGCTGTGGACGCGGCAAAGGCAGCCGGATATGTGAACGCAGGTACGATAGAGTTTTTACTGGAGCCGGATGGAAATTTTTATTTTATGGAAATGAATACCAGAATTCAGGTAGAGCATCCGGTTACAGAATGGGTTACGGGTGTGGACCTGATCAAGGAGCAGATTCGAATTGCGGATGGACAGCTGCTTTTACTGCAGCAGCAAGATGTGTCTGTAAATGGTCATTCCATAGAAGTCAGGATAAACGCTCAAAATCCGGACGCAGGATTTGCACCATGCCCGGGAACGGTTACGGGGCTGCATTTGCCGGGAGGAAAGGGTGTCCGTGTTGACTCTGCCATTTACAGTGGCTATACGATTCCGCCGTTTTATGATGCAATGATCGCAAAGATCAGTGTATGGGCGAAAAGCCGCCGGGAGGCAATTGAAAAGCTTCACAGTGCGCTGGGAGAAGTGATCATAGAGGGCATAGATACAAATGTAGATTTTTTGTATGAGCTTCTGGAGAATGAAGAGTTCCGGCAGGGAAAAACGGACATTGAATTTCTGGAACGCAGGAATGGAGAAAGCAAGTGAATCTGGATCATGTTTTTAAAAAAACAAAAAAAGCTCTGAGAAAAAGAGAAAGCACCACAACTGTTCCGGATGGCTTATTATGCCGCTGCAGCAGATGTAAAAAACCGATCCTCGTACAGGAAGTGCGGGATGCATATTATATTTGTCCAAAGTGCGGAGGTTATTTTAAGGTACGTGCTTATGAGAGAATCCGCAGAGTGGCAGATGAGGGAACCTTTCAGGAATCAGACAGAGAGCTGGTCGGAGAAAATCCACTGGGGTTTGAAGGATATGAAGAAAAGCTGGCAGCTGAAAGACTGAAGACCAGAATGAAGGAAGCCATCATTACAGGAACGGGCTCCATAGATGGGATACCGGCAGCCCTTGGTGTAATGGACAGCCGTTTCATGATGGCGAGCATGGGGTGGGCTGTCGGGGAAAAGCTGACTCGTCTGATCGAGAAGGCAACGACGGAAAACTTACCGTTAATCCTGTTTACCTGCTCCGGTGGTGCGCGTATGCAGGAGGGAATTCATTCTTTAATGCAGATGGCAAAGGTATCTGCTGCAATGGCAAAGCACCACGCGGCAGGACTTTTGTCTGTTTGTGTATTGACAGATCCGACCACTGGCGGTGTGACAGCGAGCTTTGCGATGGAAGGAGATGTGATACTGGCAGAGCCCAATGCGCTGATCGGGTTTGCCGGACCTCGGGTAATTGAACAGACGATCGGGCAACGGTTGCCCAAGGGTTTCCAACGCTCTGAATTTTTAATGGAGCACGGATTCGTAGACCGGATCATAGAACGTTCTGAATTAAAAAAGGTACTGGCGGATCTTTGCAGAATGCATGACCGGGAATACTGCAAAAAGGCGCTTTGCCAGCTGGTGGATACAGAAATACAGGAAGGCGCAAAAAAGAACCCGGCAGCCCGTCCGGCCCTGGAGCAAAAAGAATCGGGATCGGCATGGGAGCATGTGCTTGCTGCACGACGGGCGGACAGACCTGTGGGCAGTGATTATATCCGGGCACTCTTTTCCGAATTTTATGAATTTCATGGGGACAGAAGGTTTGGAGATGATCCGGCGCTGATTGGAGGAATCGGGTTATTTGAAGGAGTTCCGGTTACTGTGATCGCTCAGGAAAAGGGAACCTCCGCCAAAGATCGGGTAAAGCATAATTTTGGAATGTGTCAGCCGGAAGGATATCGGAAGGCCCTTCGTTTGATGAAGGAAGCAGAGAAATTTCATCGGCCGGTGCTTTGTTTCATAGATACCCCCGGAGCTTTTTGCGGGATTGGAGCTGAGGAGCGCGGTCAGGGTTCCGCAATTGCGGAAAATCTGTTGGAGATAAGCAGGCTGAAAACACCGGTGGTATCCATCTTTATCGGGGAAGGGGGAAGCGGCGGAGCGCTGGCCCTCGCCTGTGGAGATGAAGTGTGGATGATGGAGAATGCGGTGTATTCTGTTTTATCACCGGAAGGTTTTGCAAGTATACTCTGGAAAGATAAAAAGTGTGCGCCCGAGGCTGCAGATAAAATGAAGCTGACTGCAGAGGATGTTGTGGCCGCACAGGCAGCAGAGCGGATGATCAAAGAACCGGAAAAGCTGACCATACAGAATATGGGATCAGTGTTGGAACAGCTTCGGGAAGAATTAAGAAGGTTTTTAAAACAATATACTGTGCTGGAGCCTGAAAAACTTTGTGACAGACGGTATGAAAGATTCCGGAAGCTTTGACCCCGGCATCCTCTTTATAAGAAATTAGTACGAAGGAGAACTACCATGAAAAGTCAGGTATGGATTGGGAAAAAAAGATTGAAAAAACCGCTGATTCAGGGAGGAATGGGAATTGGAGTCAGCCTGTCCGGACTGGCGGGGGCAGTGGCGAAGGAAGGGGGAGTCGGAACCATTTCAGCCGCGCAGATCGGCTTTTTACAGCCTGAATTTGAACAAAACCCGGTTTTAGCAAATCTGAAGGCAATGGAGGAAGAACTGCAAAAGGCGAGAAAGATTGCACCGGATGGAATCCTCGGGTTTAATATCATGGTGGCAATGAATCATTATGAGACCTATGTAAGAAAGGCCGTTGAGACCGGCGCAGATTTTATTGTGTCCGGTGCCGGGTTGCCGCTGGAGCTTCCGGCAATGGTTTCGGATACAGACATTGCAATTGCACCGATCGTCTCCGGTGCCCGTGCGGCGGCACTGATCCTGAAATACTGGGAGAAAAAATATCATAGATATCCGGATTTTATCGTGATCGAAGGCCCGGAGGCTGGCGGACATCTTGGATTTTCCAGAAAACAGCTGGAAGAAAAAATGGATTATGATCTGGAAATCTCTGAAATATTGAAACTGGTACGAGTCTATGAAAAGAAGGCGGAAAGGAAAATACCTGTTGCAGTCGGCGGCGGGATCTGTGATAAAGCGCGGGCAGAGCATGGGTTTATGCTTGGAGCGGATCTGATTCAGGTTGCAAGCAGGTTTATTACAACGAAAGAATGTGATGCGGACAGTGCATATAAAGATGCGTATTTGAAGGCACGGAAAGAGGATATTGTGCTGGTGTCAAGTCCGGTTGGAATGCCGGGGCGCGCAATCAGAAATCCTTTTCTGGAACGTGTGGAGAAGGGGGAGTTCCAAAGACCGCAGAAATGCTTTGGCTGTTTAAAGCACTGCAATCCGGCGGAAATACCCTATTGTATTACAGAAGCGTTGATCCATGCCGTAAAGGGAGATACAGAAAATGGCTTGCTTTTTTGCGGAGCCCAGGTTTACTTGGCAAATCAGATAGAGACAGTACAGGATGTTATGGAAGATTTGCTGGGAGGATTGTAAATAAACCGAAAGTTGTGCTATGATGCTACAATGCAGGGCAAAGGAGAAGGATATGGCGGAATTATTTGGGAAAAAATATACAAACAGAACCCGTTTTACGCGGATGTGCATCGGAGAAGCCGTTTTTTCCCTGATGGATAAAAAACCATATGAAGAGATCCGGGTATCCGATATTGTAAAACGTGCCGGTGTTTCCCGAATGACGTTTTATCATTATTATGAACAAAAAGAAGATGCGCTTGCAGATTACTTTCATGAGATTGTAAACGGGTATGTCCGGGAACGCAGCGAGATCATAAAAAAAGGCGGAAAATTTCACGATCCGGGAAGTATAGAACATGCACTGAAGTATTTTGATCAGTATGCAGCCTTTATCTTGAAGCTTGTAGATGCGCATTTGTATCATATCATATTGGAAGCTATGAACTCTTTTATGATGGAACGGATTCAACCGGTTTATAAAATTCCGCCCTACGAGCTGTATTTTTATGGCGGTGCGTTGATGAATGTGTTTGTTATGTGGGAAAAAAACGGAAAACGGGAAACTCCGGAGGCCATTGCAAAAACACTGGCGTCCGGAGCTGTTTTTACCGCAGATACGTTTCCAGCTTCGTGTGACGATAATAAGTAAACAGAAGGATACTGCACAACACCCAGCCCAGCGGATAGCCCAGTGCGACGGCGATGACAGAGTCTGTAAACTGTGTGACCGTGTAAAGATAGATCTGGCGGAACACGATAAAGCAGCTCATCATGATGACCATGGGGGCTTTTGTATTGCCGATACCCCGCAGTGTGCCGGCGTGTACCTGATTGACGCAAAGGGCGAGGTAAAACGGCATTTCCAGACGGATGAAAAGTGTGCCATAGTCTAAAACCTCCGGCGTGCGGTTGAACATGGAGACAAGAGGGCGGGCAAAAATCAAAACAGGAATCGTAATAAGGATCGCGACGGCAAAGCAGAGCAGTGTGCCTACCTTAGTGCTTTGCCGGACACGGTCTATTTTGCGTGCACCGAGGTTCTGACCGACAAAGGTGGTCACGCCAAGGGAAAGGCTCTGGATGGGAAGTACGCAGAATTTGTCAATTTTTCCATAGGAAGACCAGCCTGCCATGGCAGCAGAACCAAAACGATTGATGTATGCCTGTACAAAAACATTGGAAAAGGAAGTGACTGCCATCTGAATTGCGGCGGGAAGTCCGAGAAAGAAAATCTTTTTCGTCATGCCCGGATCCAGACGGACCTTGCTCCAAATGATGCGGTAACAGGCTTTTTCGCGGGTCAGGACAAAGAGTGTCAGGAGGGCGGAAATTCCCTGGGAAAGGATAGTCGCCCAGGCGGCACCCGCGATACCGAACCGCAAAACTGCGACGAATAAAAGATCCAGCAGCGTATTCAAAACCGCGCAGAAAATCAGAAAATAGAGCGGACGTCTGGAATCTCCGACCGCGCGAAGAATGCCGGCCCCCATGTTATAGAACAAAAGTCCGGTGACACCGATAAAATAAATGCGAAGATAGGTTGCAGCCTCGGGGAAGACATCCTCCGGAGTGCCCATGAGGCGCAGCAGGGATGGAACAAGCAAAAGGGCGAGCACCGTGCAGAGAATGCTCATGCAAAGTGTCAGTGCGATGGTCGTCTGGACGGCGACAGAAACCTTTTCTTCTTTTTTGCCGCCATAATATTGGGAAATGATGACGCCTGCACCGGTGGACATGCCGGAAAAAAAACCGATAAAGGTATTGATAACGCTATCCGTGGAGCCGACTGCGGCGAGTGCCTCTTTTCCAACAAAATTACCGACGACGATGCTGTCTACCGTATTGTAAAGCTGCTGAAACAGGTTGCCGGCCATTAGCGGAAGCGCAAATAATAAAAGGCACCGCCAGATCGGTCCCTCTGTCATCAGAACTTCTTTTTGCCTGTGTTGTCTTTTTTCCATAACTTCTGTCTCTCCCCTAAAATAATGTCAGTACTTTAATCTTAATCGAAAAAGTCCGGGTACACAATTGGCAGAGTGGATATATTTTTTTGGACAGATTAGGAAAATTGACGGGGAAATTTGCTTGTAAAGAATAAGGAGTGATTTTATAATAGGAATGAAATTTCTGGTGAAAAGCAGAGGTCAAGGAGTGAATCGAATGGAAGAAAAAAAGGAAAAAGGGAATTTTTGGCTGACGGTAGCAACCTTTATTGTCAACAAAAGAAAAGCTTTTCTGGTTTTGTTTGCCATTGCGTGTATTTACTGTGCAGCATGCATGAATAAAGTTTCGGTAAATCAGGATATTACCAAATATCTGCCGGCAGACAGTGAGACGAGAATTGGCCTGACCCTGATGGATGAACAGTTTATGACATATGGCAGCGCCAGGATCATGGTGTCGAATATTACCTGGCAGGACGCAGATGCTCTGGTGGAAAAGCTGGAGGCGGTAGAGGGCGTGAAAGAAGTTGCCTTTGATGATTCCGCAGATCATTACAACGGAACGAACGCCCTGTTTGATGTGACCTTTGACGGCACAGAAGAGGATGAGATCAGCAAGGATGCCAAGCAGGCGGTAAAGGAGCTGCTTTCGGATTATGATACCTACATATCTACCTCGGTCGGCGCGGAAGAAGAACAGACAGAATCCCTGAATAATGACATGAATCTGATTCTGGTTCTTGCAGTTGTGATTATTGTAGTGGTACTGCTGATTTCCACAAAGGCATATATGGAAATCCCGGTACTGTTGATTACGTTTGGTGTGGCTGCGCTTCTAAATAAGGGAACAAACTACCTGATGGGAACGATTTCCAGCGTAACGGATTCGATTTCTGTTGTTCTGCAGCTGGCGCTTGCAATTGACTATGCGATTATTTTTTGTGATCGTTTTATGGAAGAGCATGAGACGATGGACGCGGAATCCGCGATCAAGGTTGCGCTGTCAAAGGCAATACCGGAGATCAGTTCTTCTTCCCTGACGACCATCTCCGGCATGGTGGCGATGATGTTCATGCATTTTCGTCTGGGCTATGATATGGGTATCGTACTGGTAAAGGCAATTATTTTCAGTTTGATCTCCGTATTCTTCCTGATGCCTGCGATTCTGATGATCTTTGCAAAGGGAATTGACAACACGCATCATAAGAGTTTTGTTCCGAATATTTCGTTTGCAGGTAAATGGGCGAACCTGACGAGATTTATCGTTCCGCCTGTATTTGTGATACTGCTTTGTTTTGCAGCATGGATGTCAAATAATTGCAGTTATCTGTATGATGTCAATTCCGTTCCGGCCGCAAGGGAAAGTGAGACCAGAATTGCCAAGCATAAAATTGAAGACGAGTTTGGCGTTTCGAATCAGATTGCAATTCTGGTGCCGAAGGGCGATTATGAATCTGAGAAAAAGGTTCTGAAGGAATTTGAAACGCTGGATTATGTCAACACCGTGACAGGGCTTGCAAACGTTTCGATCAACGATGATTATGTCCTGACGGATAAAATCGCGCCCCGTGCATTTTCTGAATTGACAGATCTGGATATTGAGATCGTACGGGTTTTGTATATGGCCTATGCCTATGATCAGGGACAGAACGGTCCGATTTTTACAGGCATCGACGAGTACAAAGTGCCGATTATAGATATGTTTTTATTCCTGTATGATCAGTATGAGGAAGGCTACGTCACATTGGATGCGGATATGGATGAAAAGCTGACGGACCTTTATAATACGCTGCATGATGCGCAGCTGCAGCTGCAGGGAGAGGATTACTCCAGACTGGTTCTGACGGTCAGTGTGCCGACGGAAGGGGACGAAGCGTATGCGGCGATGGATGACATCCGGAATATTTGTGCGAAGTATTATAATAAATCAGATGTGATCCTGGTAGGTGACTGCACAAGCAATCATGACCTGATGTCTTCGTTTGCAACAGATAATATTATTATCAGTGTACTGACAGCGCTGTTTGTTATGATTATCCTGCTGTTCACATTCCAGTCCGCCGGACTTCCGATTTTGCTGGTATTGACCATTCAGGGAAGCATCTGGATCAATTTCTCTGTGCCTACGCTGACAGGGGGAAGTGTATTTTTCATTGCGTACCTGATCGTATCCGCAATCCAGATGGGTGCGACAATCGACTATGCGATCGTTATATCCAGCCGTTACATGGTATTGAAAAAGCAGATGCCGATTCATGAGGCAATTATTGAAACGATCAATCAGGCATTTCCGACAATCTTTACCTCCGGTTCGATTCTGACCGGAGCAGGTTTTCTGATCGGACAGATCGCATCGGATGCGACAGTTGCTTCAATCGGTATTGCACTGGGAAGAGGAACCTTGATTTCCATTATACTGGTACTGTTTGTCCTGCCGCAGATTCTGCTGCTGGGCGATATCATTATCGAAAAGACTGCTTTGACAATTAGTCTGCCCCAGGCGACCAGAAGAGATGTATCCGGACGGATGATTGTAAACGGCCGTGTCAAGGGCTATATACAGGGTGAAATCGACGCGGAAATTAAGGGAAGCTTTAGCGGTTCCATGCAGGCTTCTTTTGAATCCAGACTGCCGATTGGCGGAAAAGAGACAGAGCTTGTAATGGAACAGGAAGGATTGACACAGCCGGGTGAACAGGATGCGAAAAAGGAGGACAGCGATGAAGAACAGAACGAACAGCTGTAAAAAATGGCTGGCGGTGTTATTGAGCTTTTCCATGCTGCCAACAGCGATTTTACAGAACGGTTCTATGGCGTATGCGGAGGAAAAGAAGCAGGAAGAGGCAGTTACCGCAGAAGAAGCGCTGGAAGACCGGGAAGCCGATATCGTCGTAGAAGAGATTTCGATTTCCAATAAAGAAGAGTTTTTAAAATATGTTCGGAGGTGCCAGGACGATTATTACAGCTATGGCAGGATTTTCAACTTACAGAACGATATCGACCTGTCCGGCAGCTCATTTGATGGCATTCCATATTTTGCGGGAACCTTTAACGGAAACGGGCATACGGTAAGCGGACTGAAAATCTCCCGGGAAGGCTCTGATTACGGATTCTTCCGTTATGTCGGCAAAACCGGCAGGGTAAAGGATTTGACCGTTTCCGGCAGTGTGAAGGTGACTGGCAGCGCAGAAAATGTCGGTGGAGTCGTCGGAACGAACTACGGCATTTTGGAAAACTGCAGCTTTGAAGGAATTGTGACCGGCAACACAAACGTCGGCGGCATTGTCGGGGAAAACAGGGCGGACGGCATCGTGCTGACCTGTTATAATAAAGGCACGATTGTCGGCACGAATGAGGTCGGCGGTATCTGCGGCATGAACCGCGGTATCCTTCAGAACTGTGAAAATGAAGGAAAAATCAATGACGAGGACTTAAAGACAACGCTGGATTTAAACGGCATCGATATCGGAACGCTGAATCTGACGCAGAACGTCGTGACAAGAAATGACGCAGGCGGCATCGCCGGAAGATCCTCCGGCACGGTGGCAGGCTGCACCAACAAAGGTGAAATCGGCTATGCGCATATCGGCTACAATGTCGGTGGTGTGATCGGGCGCCAGAGCGGCACGGTTATCAACTGTAAAAATATGGGTCATGTCATGGGACGCAAGGACGTTGGCGGTATCATCGGTCAGGCGGAGCCTTACCGGGAATCGGAATATCTTTCCGATCATCTGGAAAAGGTGAGGGACGATTTTTCAGAGATCAATCACCTGATGGGGCAGATGTCCGATGCGATGCGCAGCGTATCCTCTGACACCAGGGGCTATGTCCAGACGCTGCAGCAGCAGTATGAGGATACGATGGGCAATCTGGACAGTGAGATCAATTCCATGAAGAGCACCGTTACCGGCAATAATGCGGCGATGACGGCCTATATGGATAGCCTGAGCAGCGCACTGAATAATCTGGGCGAGATCGGAAACGATACAATTTCGAGAATGATGGAGAGCATCCGGCAAAATACGGAGAATGCTGCCAATAATATCAATGGAAAGTTAAACGACATGAAGGATATATTGACAGAAAGTTCCTCCGAGAGCGGCAGCGCGTCGGAAAGTGATGGGGAAAGCGCGTCGGAAAGCAGCAGCCCGGAAGAAAGCTCTTCTCAGGAGAGCAGTTCTTTGCAGGAAAGCCCTGCAGAGAGCGAACAGCCTTCTTCCAGCGAAAACGGCGACACCCAAAACCAGTCGTCCAACAACGAAGAAGCTGCGGCAATCCCTGCAGACGACGCGGCAGAATATCTGGCAGCAGGGGACGATGAGGCAGGCGATTATGCGTGGTTTGCCAGGAACAGTGTATCCAGGGAATCTTCGGAAGAAAGCAGCTCCGGATGGGATTTGCCTTCGGAATGGCCGAGTGAACTGCCCTCCACACTTCCTTCTGAACTGCCGTCGGAATCTATTTCCATTCCGAGTCAGAGTGAAGTAGAGAGCAAGGCGGACGCAATTACGGATATCCTCAACAAAGATCCGATTAAAGTAAAACACGACGAAAAGATCGACGATAACCTGAATCAGATGAAGGGAGAAATTTCGTCCGCATCTGACAATATCAAAAACCTGCAGAGTACGCTTACAGGTACAGGAGATTCCCTGACGAACACGATGAGCAATATTTCCGGGGAGCTGACCGATCAGAGCAAAGCGTCTGGCGATACGATCGACAGCATGACTGACAGTGTCGATGGAGGAATCCAGTCGATTACCAGTGATCTGGACAGGATTTTAAATACGTCCTCCAGAATTACAGATATTATCAGCGACGATGTCAACGTCCTGCTCGGAAACGGAAGTGCGATTGACGATGTTTCGGGGAAAGCACTTACAGAGCGGACGCTCGGTGTCGTTTCGGGCTGCAGCAATCACGGAAAAATTGAGGGCGACATCAATGCAGGCGGTATCGCCGGAATTATGAATACGGAGTATGATGTGGATCCTGAGGTTGATATGGATCTGACAGAGCTGACCGATGTGGAGGTGCGTTCCACTACAAACGACGTGCTGATTCACTGTATCAACTACGGAACGGTAGCGGGCAAAAAGAGAAACAGCGGCGGTATTGCCGGAAGCGAAGAGCTGGGGTTGATCCATACATGCGAAAACTATGGAACGGTTCAGCTGGAATCCGGAAACGGTCTTGGTGGTATTGCAGGATATTCTGCAAGCCGGGTCAATCAGAGCTACGCCCTGTGTAATTTAAAGGGTGATAACAAAATCGGCGGCATTACCGGGGAAGGCTATGATATCAGCAACTGCCTTGCGATGGTGACAATTTCCGGCAATCGCACCGAAAAGATCGGCAGCATTGCGGGTTGTATCAACGAAGACGGTACATTGGAAAACAATTATTTCGTCTCTGATCTGTGGGGTGGTGTCGATCAGATCAATTATATTGGAAAGGCGCAGCGCTGTACCTACGAAGAACTGATGCAAATGGAAACAGTTCCGACCGGCTTTACGCAGGTAACGGTGACCTTTGAACAGGATGACGAGGTGCTTGCGACGCTGCAGATTCCCTACGACAGTACGGTGACGGAAGAAGAAGTGCCGGATATTGAGCCGGATGAGGACTGCTACATCAGCTGGGACAGAAAATTCCCGCTGACCCATGTGACTGCCAACGTAACAGTGACGGCAGAGAGCAAACGTTTTACCAAGAGCCTTGCGTGGTTTTCAGCGGCAGACCAGTTAAAACCGGATTTCCTGGTGGAAGGCGATTTCTATGACACGAGTGTGTTGTCAGCGGAAAGTGTGCAGGCGGATAAGATTTCGGATGGTGATCTTGTCTATGCCTATACCTGGAATATCGACAACATGCCGGAGCAAAAGGAGGAATATGTCCTGCATCTTCGGATACCGGACGGCGCAGACGGCGCTGCGGTAAGGGTTCAGACGGAAAATAAGTGGGAAAAGGCGGATACAGAAGAGGACGGTAGTTATGTGACTGTATCGGTTCCTTACGGAGCAGCGTTTGCGGTCTACCGCGTGCAGGATAACAGCGTGCCGATCTGGCTGATCCTTGCGATTGCCGCCGCAGCCGTCTTAGCGGCAGTCCTTATCATAAAGGTGACAAAGCGCGGCAAAAATCGGGTAAAAAAACGGCGGGAAAAACGTAAGAAAAAGAAACAGCAGCAGACGGATTCTCAGTAATACCTTGCGGATATTTTATTTTTGGACTTGTAAGAGACGAAAAGATTTACTATAATAAGACATGTTTGCAAAAATAAAATACCCAAAGGAGCGGGAAAATGAGAGAGTATATAGTTACCTGCTGTTCGACAGCAGATATGAGTCGTACCTTCATGGAAACAAATGAAGTTCCCTTTGCCATGTTCCATTATCAGCTGGATGGAAAAGAATATGCAGATGACCTGTACTCGTCCATCTCGCCGGAAGTATTTTATAAAATGATCGGAGACGGCGCGCAGCCTGTGACCTCTCAGGTGAATGCAGAGGCATACTGCGCGTTGTTTGAGCCTGTTTTAAAGAGCGGAAAAGATGTGCTTCATCTGACGCTTTCCAGTGGAATTTCCGGATCCATCAACTCGGCGAATGTTGCAAAGGCCCAGATGGAAGAAAAATATCCGGACCGCAGGGTAATGGTCGTGGATTCCCTTGCGGCTTCTTCCGGTTACGGTATGCTGGTGGAACAGACACTGGAGAACCAGCGTGCCGGAATGTCTCTGGAGGAAAATGCAGCATGGATCGTGGCACATCGCAATACCCTGCATCACTGGTTTTTCTCAACAGATTTAACCAGCTATATCCGTGGCGGAAGAGTTTCCAAAACCGCAGGATTTTTTGGAAAGATGCTCAATATCTGTCCTCTGCTGAATGTGAATTCAGAGGGCAGACTGATTCCGCGCAGTAAATACCGTGGGAAAAAACAGGTGATCCGTGAGATCGTTAAGCGGATGGAAGAGCATGCGCAGAACGGACGGGAATATTCCGGAAAGTGTTATATCAGTCAGTCAGCCTGCATGGAAGATGCAAAAGCGGTTGCACAACTGGTTGAGGAAACGTTTCCTAAGCTGGACGGAAAAGTACAGATCAACAATATTGGAACTGTAATTGGCTCCCATACCGGTCCGGGTACAGTGGCACTGTATTTCTGGGGCGATGAAAGAACGTTGTAAGAAACAACGAAGGAGGAAGAAACGTGAAAGCATATGGTGTGAACGAATTGAGAAGGATGTTCCTTGAGTTTTTCGAAAGTAAGGGACATCTGGCGATGAAGAGCTTTTCTCTGGTGCCGCATAACGACAACAGTCTGCTTTTGATCAACTCCGGCATGGCGCCGTTAAAGCCTTATTTTACAGGACAGGAGATTCCGCCCAGAAGACGTGTGACTACCTGCCAGAAATGTATCCGTACCGGTGATATCGAAAATATCGGTAAAACCGCACGTCACGGTACTTTCTTTGAAATGCTCGGAAACTTTTCTTTCGGCGACTATTTCAAGCATGAGGCGATTGCATGGAGCTGGGAGTTTTTAACACAGGTTGTTGGACTGGATCCCGACAGACTTTATCCGTCTGTTTATGAAAATGACGACGAAGCGTTTGCAATCTGGCAGAACGAGATCGGCATTGCACCGGAACGGATTTTCCGCTTTGGTAAGGAAGACAACTTCTGGGAGCATGGTTCAGGCCCCTGTGGTCCCTGCTCTGAGATTTATTATGACCGCGGCGAAAAATACGGCTGCGGCAAACCCGGATGTACCGTTGGCTGCGACTGCGACAGATATATGGAAGTATGGAATAACGTATTCTCCCAGTTTGATAATGACGGCCACGGCAATTACAGCGAATTAAAACAGAAAAACATTGATACCGGTATGGGTCTGGAACGTCTGGCAGTGGTTGTTCAGGACGTGGATTCCATTTTTGACGTAGATACCATCCGTGCGCTGCGCGACCGTGTCTGTGAGCTGTCAGGCAAGGAGTATCACAAAGAGCACGCATGGGACGTTTCCATCCGTATCATCACCGACCATATCCGTTCCGCAACGTTTATGATTTCCGACGGTATTCTGCCTTCCAATGAAGGGCGCGGCTACGTTCTGCGCAGAATTATCCGTCGTGCGGCACGTCACGGAAGACTGCTCGGCATCGACGGTAAATTCCTTGCAAATCTGAGCACAACAGTAATCGAAGGCAGTAAGGACGGATATCCGGAGCTGGAAGAAAAGAAAGATTTTATTTTAAATGTCCTGACGCAGGAAGAAGACAAATTCAATAAGACGATCGATCAGGGACTTGCAATTCTGACGGATCTGGAAGAAAAGATGACGGCAGAAGGAAAGACTGTAATGGATGGCGAGGATGCGTTCCGCCTGTACGATACCTACGGCTTCCCCATCGACCTGACAAAAGAAATCCTTGAGGAAAAAGGGTTCTCCATTGACGAGGACGGCTTTAATACAGCGATGCAGAAGCAGCGTGAGATGGCGAGAAAAGCACGGAAGGCAACCAACTATATGGGCGCAGATGCGACTGTTTATGAGTCTCTTGATCCTGCAATCACCTCTTCCTTTGTTGGTTACGACAAACTGGAAGCGGTTTCCAGAATCAGCGCGCTGACCACAGAGGATGAAGTGGTGGAAGCACTGACAGATGGCGACAAGGGTACAATTATTGTAGATGCAACTCCTTTCTATGGCACAATGGGCGGTCAGGAAGGCGACAAGGGTGTGATCACCTCTGCTGACGGAAAATTTGCAGTAGAAGACACGATCCACTTAAAAGGCGGCAAAATCGGTCATGTGGGCTATGTGGTAAGCGGCATGTTCAAGCTGGACGACGAAGTAACGCTGTCTGTTGATAAGGGAAACCGCAGCGCAACCTGCAAAAACCATACAGCAACGCATCTGCTTCAGAAAGCACTGCGGGATGTACTCGGCACTCATGTAGAGCAGCAGGGTTCCCTGAATAATGCAGGACATCTGCGTTTTGACTTCAGCCATTTTTCAGCAATGACAGCAGAAGAGCTGGCACAGGTGGAAAAGGCAGTAAATGAAAAAATTGCAGAAAATATCCCGGTTGTCACCAAACTGATGACTCTGGATGAGGCAAAGAAATCCGGCGCCATGGCTTTATTTGGCGAAAAATACGGTGATACGGTTCGTGTTGTATGCGTGGACGATTACTCCAAGGAGTTCTGTGGCGGTACCCATGTTTCCAACACCGGAGAAATTCAGGCATTCAAGATCCTTTCCGAGAGCGGTGTTGCTGCAGGTGTGCGCAGAATTGAAGCGCTGACCGGACAGGGCGTATTCGATTACTACAACGATCTTGAGAAGAGGCTGGAAGAGGCTGCGAAGACCGTAAAGGCAACCCCTGCAAACCTGCAGGAGAAACTGGAGCACCTGATGGCAGACCTTAAGAGCCTGCAGGCTGAGAATGAATCCTTAAAGAGCAAGGCTGCAAAAGAGGCGCTGGGTGACGTTATGGATCAGGTTCAGGATGTAAACGGCGTGAAGCTTCTGGCAGTCAGTGTAGCAGATGTGGATATGAACGGCCTGCGCGATCTTGGTGACCAGTTAAAGGAAAAGCTTGGAGAAGGTGTTGTTGTTCTGGCTTCCGCAAAGGATGGAAAAGTCAATCTGATCGCAATGGCAACAGATGCTGCAATGAAGCAGGGCGCCCATGCAGGTAACCTGATCAAAGGAATTGCGGCACTGGTTGGCGGTGGCGGCGGCGGCCGTCCGAACATGGCTCAGGCAGGCGGTAAGAATCCGGCAGGAATCGATGCAGCAATAGCAGAAGCAGCGAAGGTTCTGGCAGGACAGATCGACAAATAAATATTTTGAAAAAACTGTTGACGAATCAGAATTTTTTGTTATAATAGTTCATGTGCATGTGAGTTAATCAATTTTGTACATTATTAACCCGGTCAGTCGTGGATACGAGAGGGACTGAAGGGAGGTCAGGTGAGAGTATATGTCTAATATCATCGTTAAAGAGAATGAGACTTTAGATAGCGCTCTGCGTCGTTTCAAGAGAAGTTGCGCAAAGGCAGGTATCCAGCAGGAAATCCGCAAAAGAGAACACTACGAGAAACCCAGCGTAAAGCGTAAGAAAAAGTCTGAAGCAGCAAGAAAACGCAAATATAACTAAAGGAATGAGTCCCTGAGGGTTTTCCCCAGGGACTTTTTTTCACAATACATTCGTATTGTGAAAAAAAGTCCATCGGATGGGATCACACTGCGGCGGAATGGAAAGATGCCGCGGATGCGACCCGCCGCAGGTGAGGAATCCTGCAAGGCAGGATTCCGTTTCGCAAATTTTCACAGTACATAGGAGGACAAATGAAATTCGGATTCGGAAAGAGAATTGCCGGTTTTGTGCTGGCGGCTGCGGTAGCGGCAGGAACGTTTCTTTCAACACCGGTGACTGCCAAGGCGGCACCGCTGGCAAAGGGAATTGATGTATCCAAATATCAGGGCGCGGTAAACTGGTCCGCAGTCAAAAATGCAGGCTACAGCTTTGCGTTCATCAAGGCGGGAAGCGCAAAGAGCGGTTTAGACCCGTATTATGCAGTAAATATGGCGGGAGCGACTGCAGCTGGCATGAAGGTCGGCGTCTACGTTTATTCGTATGCCACAACCGTAGAAGGTGCGATGACAGAGGCTCAGTTTGCCATTGCGGCGATGGAGCCTTATTCGGTCAGCTATCCGGTCGTATATGACCTGGAGGATTCCATCCATAAAAATATGTCCCCCGATCAACTGGCAGCACTAACGGTGGCATTTTGCAGCACCGTACAGCAGGCAGGCTATTATCCGATGGTTTATTCCAGCAAAAACTGGATGGTCGGCAAGATCGCGGCAACCCCTTATGACAAATGGATTGCACAGTACAACACGGTATGCGAATATCCCAATCCGGCGTTCTGGCAGTATTCCAGCAGCGGTGTCGTTGCGGGCATAAACGGCAGTGTGGATGTAAACTATCAGTTCAAGGATTACTCCAACCTGATCGTTGCAAACGGCTTCGTAGACCGTGCGGGCGGCAGATATTATTATAAGAACTACAGAATGCAGTACGGCTTCATAGAGGATGGAGGTAAGCGCTACTTCATGAATGCGGACGGTACACTGTACAAAAAGGGGTGGCTTGGTGACAGCCTTAACATGATGTACATGGATACCAAGGACGGCCATATGCTGACTGATCTAGTGGAAATCGGCGGAAAGAAATATTATTTTGCTTCCAATGGCCTGATGCAGAGAGGCATGATCCCGTTAAATGGCAAGATTTATCTGTTCGGAGCAGATGGTGCAATGCAGTACGGCTTTTACAGCGACCAGACCGCAGGAACCAGATACTTTAAGACGGATGGTTCTATGGCAGCCAACGAACTTCTGACAGTCGGCACAAACAAATATTATTTCAATACAAATGGCGTGATGGCGACCGGGCTGACCAATATCGGCGGCGTGACTTATCTGTTCGGAGCAGACGGCGCAATGCAGTACGGCTGGTATACGGATGCTTCCGGCATGCGTTACTTCCAGACAAACGGCGCGATGGCAGTCAATACGACACTGGCAGTAGGCGGCGTGACCTATGTGTTTGATGCAAACGGTCTGGCAACTGCAGTGCCGGTGATCAATCCTGCAACATGGGTAACGGATCCTGCGACAGGTGTGACGATTGATACAGCTACCGGAGCAGTCGTTCCGGCAGAGACCGTTGCAGCGGCAGCTGCAGCAGCGATTGCGCAGAAATAAGCGAAAAAGGAATAATCCGGGAGCAGGGACATAAAAATAGTGGTAAAACGGATGGACGGAGTGTATGAAATGAGACAATCCTTCTGGAAAAAAGTCTTGGCAGCATGGCTGTCATTTCTGCTGATTTTTATGGCATCCCTGGTTCCGGGACTGGATGGAACAGCAGCAGAGGGGGCGGTAACGGTGTCGGCCCCTTCTGCCATTTTACTGGAAGCGCAGACCGGGACAGTGATCTTTGAAAAGGATGCAGACCGGATCTGCTCGCCTGCCAGTATTACCAAGATTATGACGCTGCTGCTGATTTTTGAAGCGCTCGGACAGGGACAGATCCATCTGACGGATGAAGTGGTGACGAGTGAACACGCACAGTCGATGGGCGGTTCGCAGGTGTTTCTGGAAGCAGGAGAAGTGCAGACGGTGGAAACGCTGATCAAATGTATTGCGGTTGCAAGCGGCAATGACGCAGCGGTTGCGATGGCGGAATACGTCTGCGGAAGCGAAGAAGCCTTTGTTACAAAGATGAATGAAAAGGCACAATCATTGGGTATGACAAATACGCATTTTACGGACTGCTGCGGACTGACGGATGACGACAGCCACCATACAACGGCACGGGATGTGGCGATTATGAGCCGCGAGCTGGTACAGAAATATCCAGATATCTATCAGTATACCGGAATCTGGATGGAGGATATTACCCATACGACGGCGCGGGGCAGCACGCCGTTTACACTTTCGTCCACCAACAAGCTGCTAAAGCAGTACCAGTGGGCGACGGGGCTGAAAACCGGTTCAACGGCGAAGGCGAAATATTGTCTGTCTGCAACTGCCAGAAAAGATGGGATAGACCTGATTACGGTCGTGATGACTGCACCGGATTCCAGGGCACGTTTTTTGGATGCGGCAACGCTGTTTTCTTACGGTTACAGCGTCAGCGCCCTGTACCGGGACGATAATAAAGACCAGCTTCTTCCAGTTCCCGTAAAAGGCGGACAGGAAGAAACGGTTCCGGTCGTCTATGCGTCGGAGTTTGTCTGGCTGGATACCGATGGCAACGATATTTCTATGGTTCAGAAAAGGATTTCTGTCCCAAAAGAGGCAGAGGCACCGGTCGTTGCGGGCACAAAGGCAGGCGAAGCGATTTATCGCCTGAACGGAGAGCAGATCGGTACGGTTCCCATTTTGTATGCAAGCAACGTGGAAAAAGCGTTTTACAGAGATTATGTGAAAAAAGCGGTGACAGCGTTTTTGCTGTGAGTTTTGTGGAAAGAGGCAGTAAAAGGATGCTGCAGGAGCAGATGCGGATAAAAGCCGGAAATGGCTTTACAGATTCAAAAAGAGAGGATGCCTATGTGGAAGATTCTGGTCATTTTGTTATGTCTGACAGCACTTATACTGCTGGTTGTGATGATATGTGACAGCAATCGATTTGTGAAAGTTTCCTATCGAATTTCAGATCGGAGGCTGAAAAAAAACTGCAGAGTGGTTCTGCTTGCAGATCTGCACAACAAATCCTACGGCAAACACAATGAAAAGCTGCTCGCTGCGATAAAGTCCAGTAATCCGGATCTGATTCTGTGCGCAGGAGATCTGATTACCTCCCGGTCAGGGAAGTCAATGGAACATGCAAAGGAGCTTGTCAGGGCGATTTCTGCAGAGTATCCGCTTTATTATGCAAACGGCAATCACGAATACCGGATTTATCGGGAACCGCAAACCTATGGGAAAATGGGGGCATCCTATCGTGCGTTTTTAAAAGGAAACCATGTGCGGATTCTTGAAAACGGCAGCGTTTTGCTGCCGGAGTATGGAATCCGCATTACCGGTCTTGACTTGCCGCGAGAATATTATCAGAAGCTGGATCGCACAAAACTGGAATCGAAAACAATTTCCCGGATGGTCGGACATGCTGACCGAAATGATTTTCAGGTGTTGCTTGCCCACAATCCGGTTTTTTTTGACGCCTATGCCGGCTGGGGCGCGGATCTGACGCTTTCCGGACATATTCACGGCGGAATTGTACGGATTCCGGGTATCGGCGGGGTGATTTCCACGTCCTATCGGCTGTTCCCGAAATATGACGGCGGTTATTATGAACAGAATCAGAAAAAGATGATTGTCAGCAGAGGGCTGGGCAGCCATACAATTCCGGTACGGCTGTTCAATCCGGCGGAGCTTGTGGTCATTGATCTGGTCACAGAAGAGTAAAAAGATTCCGATTGTCTGTCTGTCGGCAGATGGAATTTTTAAAGGCACTTACTGGAGAAAAATATGGCGCTTGAGGTCAAACTGGAAGTATTTGAGGGTCCGCTGGATCTGCTTTTACATTTGATTGAAAAAAATAAAGTCGATATTTACGATATTCCGATCGTGGAAATCACGGAACAGTATCTGGATTATATCCGTCAGATGCAGACGGAAGACATGAACGTCATGAGCGAATTTTTGCTGATGGCGGCAACACTTCTGGACATCAAGTGTCGGATGTTGCTTCCCCGTGAGGTCAATGAAGAGGGTGAGGAAGAAGATCCGAGAGCAGAGCTGGTGGAAAAGCTGCTGGAATACAAGATGTATAAGTATATGTCCTTCGAGCTGCGGGACATGGAGCTGGATGCGGCGAAGAGCTTTTACAGGGAAAAGGATGTTCCCAAAGAGGTGGAGGCGTATCGTCCGCCGCTGGATTACAACGAACTGCTCAAAGATATGACGCTGGCGAAGTTACAGGAGATTTTTGAGGGAATCCTGAAACGCCAGGAGGACAAAAAAGACCCGGTGCGCAGCAATTTTGGCAGAATCGAAAAGGATGAGGTCAGCGTAGACCAAAAAGCGGTCTATGTGGAAGATTTTATCCGGACACATAAACGGTTTTCCTTCCGGGCACTTTTGGAAAAACAGCACAGCAAGGTCGAAGTGATCGTGACTTTTCTGGTGGTGCTGGAGCTGATGAAAACCGGAAAAATTACGGTAGAGCAGGCTTCGATCAATGATGATATGACGGTGATATCGAGGGAGGAACAAATGGCATGAAGCTGACAGAAAAGGAAGCAGCGCTGGAAGCAATTCTCTTTACGATGGGGGAAGCAGTGGAAACGAAACGACTGGCAGAAGCAATTGGTGAGACACCCGAAAAAACGCGGGAGCTGTTGGAAAAACTGCGTGCAGGCTGGGAAAAGGAGCGCCGGGGTGTGAACCTGATTTCGCTCGAAGATTCCTGGCAGATGTGTACCCGGTCGGAATTTTACGATTATTTGATCCGTATCGCCAAAGCTCCGAAGAAATATACGCTGACCGACACGCTGCTGGAAACCCTTTCGATCATCGCCTACAAGCAGCCGGTGACCCGTCTTGACGTTGAGAAGATCAGAGGTGTCAATTGCGACCATGCAATCAACCGTCTGGTAGAATACAATCTGGTAGAAGAGCTGGGACGGCTGGATGCGCCAGGACGCCCGCTTTTATTCGGCACGACAGAACAGTTTTTGCGGTCGTTTGGCGTAGGCTCTCTGGAAGAGTTGCCGGAGCTGTCTGCCGTACAGGTAGAAGAATTCAAAGAGCAGGCAGAGCAGGAGGCGGTGCTGCAGCTGCAGACGTGATTCGCATATCACAGCTGTCCTGCGGCATATAATAGGAAGAAATCCCGGAAAGGGGAATAAATATGCCGATCGGGAATCGAAACTGGAAATCTGCAGGAGCACTGACAGCGCTCGTGCTGATGTTGTTTACGACTGCAGCTGTACCAGAGATGACTGTGAACGCCGGAAATAGCTATGCAGCGTCCACATCTGCCGCAGAAACCGCAGACGAACGAAAAAATGAGACAAGTTTAACCAATGAGCTGTACGCCCGTGCCGCCGTCCTGATGGACGCGGAGAACGGGCGTATTTTGTTTTCCAAAAACGGGGACGAAGTCCTGCCGATGGCGAGCACGACGAAGATCATGACATGTGTTTTGGCACTGGAAACCGGAAATCCGGAGGACGTCCTGCCGGTTTCTTCTTACGCGGCGAGACAACCGAAGGTACATATGGGCGTGCAGAAGGGCGAGCATTACCGGATGGAGGATCTCCTTTACGGGCTGATGTTGGAATCCTACAACGATGCAGCAGTGGTGATTGCAGAGTATTACGGGAGTAAGGCGGCTGGGCTTTCCATGGACTGCAGCCTGCACACAGAGGAAGAAAGCAGGAAGGCAGTGCTTACCTTTGCCCGGGAAATGAATGAAAAAGCAAAGGAAATCGGCTGTGAGAACACGTTTTTTATCACGCCGAACGGACTGGACGCAGAGCTTGAAACAGACGGCACACAAAAACATCATTCCTGTACGGCGACAGACCTCGCCGCTATCATGCGCTACTGTGCGTTTATGTCTCCTCAAAAGGAAACGTTTCTTACAATTACGAGGACGGCTTCCCGGCAGTTTTACAGCCTGAAAAAAGCACAGGATGGAACGTTTGAAACCGGAACCAGGGCAGTCAGCGCTGCAAACCACAACGCATTTTTACAGATGATGGACGGAATGCTGTCCGGGAAAACCGGATTTACCGGAAAAGCGGGATATTGCTATGTGGGCGCACTTACAAAAGGGGAAAAAAGCTTTACTATTGCGTTGCTGGCATGCGGCTGGCCAAACAATCGAACATGGAAATGGCACGATGCGAGACTGCTTTTGGAATATGGATTGGAAGCATTTGACCAAAGAAGCCTGCAGCAGCCTGACCTGCCAAAGACGCTTTTGGTGGAAAACGGACAGCTTGCGGAGGTTTCGTTAAATTGCCCCAAAAAGGAAATTCGGATGCTGCTTTCCAGAGGTGATCAGACGGATGTGCGCGTGAGCCTGCCTAGACAGTTGACGGCACCGGTCGAAGCGGGTGAACAGGTCGGGACGGTGAGCTATCTGGTAAATGGCGCGCTTTATGAGCAATTACCTGTTACAGCGGCATTTGGGGTACCGAAAATCACCTATTGTTACTGCTTGAAAAGACTTCTTGCCCTGGTGTTGTTGTAAAAACCGCTGTAAAAGAGAAGCAATTTAAAAATAAATAAGTAGAATATTTCTAAAATATATCTGGCAGACTGCACTTTTTCGTGTTATACTTCTAAAGTACGGATCTTAACTGGTCTATTATATTACCCAATATAACATGGAGGGCTGAAAAAATGAGCAATACTTCACAAGCGAGTCAAAGAATTGCAGCTTTACTCGACGAAAACAGTTTCGTTGAAATCGGCGCGAAGGTAACTGCCAGAGCTACAGATTTCAATCTGAAACAGACAAAAACCCCTTCCGACGGTGTGATCACCGGCTACGGGGTGATCGATGGCAACCTTGTGTATGTGTACAGCCAGGATGCTTCTGTTTTGGGGGGAAGCGTTGGCGAGATGCACGCCAGAAAAATTGCAGGCCTTTATGACCTGGCAAGTAAGACAGGTGCGCCGGTGATCGGACTGATTGATTCCACAGGCTTACGTTTGCAGGAAGCAACGGATGCGTTAAACGGTTTCGGTGAAATCTACCGCAAACAGGCTCTGGCATCCGGCGTGGTTCCGCAGATCACAGCAGTATTTGGCAGCTGCGGCGGCGGTCTGGCACTGATTCCGGGACTGACAGACTTTACCTTTATGGAAAGCAAAAAAGCAAAGCTGTTCGTAAATTCCCCGAACGCTATGGAAGGCAGCTGGACAGAGAAGGACGATACCTCTTCTGCAAAATTCCAGAGCGAGGAAGCCGGACTGGTTGATTTCGTGGGCACAGAGGAGGAAATCCTTTCCCAGATCCGCGAGCTGGTATGCATGATCCCCGGCAATAACGAAGAAAACGACGCTTACGGCGAATGCGAGGACGATTTAAACCGTGACATCGCAGATGCTGCAGGCTATAACGGAGATACCACGATTGTCCTGTCCATGCTGGCGGATGATCAGAACTTTGTAGAAGTAAAGAGCGCTTACGGCAAGGATATGGTAACTGGCTTCCTGCGCTTAAACGGCGAGACAGTCGGTGCAGTTGCAAACCGCAGCCGCATCTATGATGAAGAAGGCAAGGAAACAGCAAACTTCGGTGAAGTCCTTTCTGCGGCGGGCTGTGAAAAGGCTGCTGATTTCGTAAACTTCTGTGACGCATTCAGCATCCCGGTTCTGTCCCTGACAGATGTTGCAGGCTATGCTGCAAGCAAATGTGAAGAGAAGAAGATCGCAAAGGCTGCTGCAAAGCTGACCTATGCATTTGCAGGCGCGACCGTTCCGAAAGTAAACGTTGTAATTGGCAAGGCTTTCGGAAGCGCTTATACCGTTATGAACTCCAAGGCAATCGGCGCAGACATTACATATGCATGGCCGGATGCGAAGATCGGCACAATGGATGCGAAGCTGGCAGCTAAGATTATCTGTGACGGTCAGGATGCTGCAGCGATCGACGCATGCGCAGCAGAGTATGAAGCACTGCAGACCAGCGCAGAGAGCGCAGCACAGAGAGGCTATGTAGATCAGATCATCGAAGCAGCAGACACCAGAAAATATGTGATCGGTGCATTCGAGATGCTGTTCACCAAACGGGAGGACGGTCCTGTCAGAAAGCACGGCACAGTCTAAGAAAGGAAGCTGTTTCATATGAAAAAATTTTTGCTGCTGTTAGGTATGGTGACCTGCCTGATCGGTACAGCCGCGTGCGGCAAAGCAGACCAGGTGCAGGAAAGCCAGCTGCAGATCGATGAAGCAAGCCTGATCAATTATTCTGATCAGGTGGTAAATGCACTGAACGAGATTGTAACCGGTGGCATGCAGGATCAGTATGCAAGCGACGCGGTTATCAGCGCCGGCATTTCCAGCTGGGAATCGGCGATGTCCGATCTGGGTGCATATAATGGAGTGACAGATCATAAAGTAGAGATTGGTTCCGACGAGGCGATTGTGGAAGCGAGCGTTTCCGGTGCGGATCATAATGCGGTTGTTACCCTGATTATCAATGACCAGGGCAGCCTGTCTTCCATCACAGTAAATGTAGAACGTTCCATGGGTGAGCTGATGTTAAATGCAGCCCTTAACACCCTGATGGGTATGGGAACGGTATTTATTATCCTGATTCTGATCAGCTTGTTAATCGGCTGCTTCAAGTTTATCCCGCAGATTCAGGAAAAGTTTTCCAAGAAGAACAAACAGCCTGCAGCTGTTCCTGCAGCGGCACCGGTTGTTGCAGCGCCTGTTGAAGAAGAGGAAGAAACCTCAGATGAAGAGCTGATCGCAGTAATCGCAGCGGCGATTGCGGCAAGCGAAGGCAGCACATCGACAGACGGATTTGTTGTAAGAAGTATCAGACGGCGCAGCGGAAGCTGGAAAAATGCCTGAGCAAAAAGCATATTACTCACAGGAGGATTGAATCATGAAGAATTATACCATTACCGTAAACGGAAACGTATATGATGTTACAGTAGAAGAAAGCGGCGCAGCACCGGTTGCAGCACCCAAGACCGCACCTAAGGCAGCTCCGAAAGCAGCGCCCAAGGCTGCTCCCAAAGCAGCAGCTCCGGCAGGTGCAGCAGGCAGCATCCGCGTAGAAGCAGGCGCAGCCGGCAAGGTATTCAAGATTGACGCTGCGGTTGGCCAGGCTGTAAAATCCGGCGATCCGGTTGTTACCATCGAAGCAATGAAGATGGAAATCCCCGTTGTAGCTCCTAAGGACGGTACTGTGGCAAGCATCAATGTAGCAGTCGGCGACGCGATCGAAGCAGGTGCATTACTGGCAACCTTAAACTGATCCGGATTGTCCGGCCCTGATTACTGACACAGGAGGTCAACGAAATGTCTTATATTACGACTACGATGGACAACCTGATTCATCAGACTGCATTTTTCAATATGACATGGGGAAATGTAGTGATGATTCTGGTGGCATGCGTGTTCCTTTACCTGGCAATCGCCAAGGAATTCGAGCCGCTGCTGCTTGTCCCGATTGCATTTGGCATGCTGCTTGTAAATATCTACCCGGATATCATGCTGAGCTTTGAGGATTCCTCAAACGGCGTAGGCGGCCTGCTGTATTATTTCTACAAACTGGATGAATGGGCAATTCTGCCGTCCCTGATCTTCATGGGTGTCGGTGCGATGACAGACTTCGGTCCGCTGATTGCAAACCCGAAGAGTTTCCTGTTGGGAGCTGCAGCACAGTTTGGTATCTTCGCTGCATACTTCGGTGCGATTGCGATGGGCTTCAATGACAAAGCTGCAGCTGCAATCTCCATCATCGGCGGTGCAGACGGCCCTACCTCTATTTTCCTTTGCGGTAAGCTGGGACAGACCCAGCTGCTTGGACCGATCGCAGTAGCGGCATATTCCTATATGTCCCTGGTGCCGATCATCCAGCCCCCGATTATGAAGCTTCTGACCACAGAAAAAGAGCGGAAGATCAAAATGGAACAGCTCCGTCCGGTTACAAAGCTGGAGCGTATCCTGTTCCCGATCATTGTTACAATCGTTGTCTGCCTGATCCTGCCTACCACAGCTCCGCTGGTTGGTATGCTGATGTTAGGTAACCTGTTCAGAGAAAGCGGTGTGGTTCGTCAGCTGGCGGATACCGCATCCAACGCCCTGATGTACATCGTTGTAATTCTGCTCGGTACTTCCGTTGGCGCAACGACAAGTGCAGAAGCATTCTTAAACTGGGATACCATCAAGATCGTTGTGCTGGGCCTGATTGCATTCGCATTCGGTACCGCTGCAGGCGTTCTGTTCGGTAAACTGATGTGCAAGGTTTCACATGGAAAAGTAAATCCGCTGATCGGTTCCGCAGGCGTATCTGCTGTGCCGATGGCAGCCCGCGTATCGCAGAAGGTTGGCGCTCAGGCAGATCCTACCAACTTCCTGCTGATGCATGCGATGGGTCCGAACGTAGCCGGCGTTATCGGTACTGCAGTAGCAGCCGGTACGTTTATGGCGATCTTCGGTGTGTTCTAAAGAATATCTGATCTGAATTTCGGAACCGACCGCGCATGCTGCAGGGCAGGATGGCGGCCAGGCTCCACCTGTTGCCGGATACAGATGCTGTCCGGTAAAATAGAACAGTATGGAGGAAATGACAATGCCTGTACAAAAACCGATTAAAATTACGGAAACTGTACTTCGTGATGCACATCAGTCGCTGATTGCGACCAGAATGCCTACCGAGTTAATGCTTCCTATCGTAGATAAAATGGATAAAGTCGGATATCATTCCGTAGAGTGCTGGGGTGGCGCAACCTTTGATGCGTGCCTGCGTTTCTTAAAGGAAGATCCGTGGGATCGTCTGCGCAAGCTGCGTGACGGTTTCAAAAATACCAAACTGCAGATGCTGTTCCGTGGACAGAATATCCTCGGATATCGTCACTATGCAGATGATGTGGTAGAGTATTTCGTACAGAAATCTATCGCAAACGGTATTGATATCATCCGTATTTTCGACTGCTTAAACGACCTGCGCAACCTGGAATGCGCAGTAAAAGCCTGCAACAAGGAAAAAGGACACGCTCAGGTAGCTCTTTCCTATACGCTTGGCGATGCATATACTCTGGATTACTGGACCAATATCGCAAAAGAAATTGAAGATATGGGTGCAGATTCCATCTGTATCAAGGATATGGCAGGTCTGCTGCTTCCGTATAAAGCAACCGAACTGATCAGCGCCATGAAGGGTGCGACCAAGCTGCCGATCCAGCTGCATACCCACTATACCTCCGGCGTTGCAAGCATGACCTACTTAAAGGCTGTTGAAGCTGGCGTAGACGTTATCGACTGTGCAATGTCTCCGTTTGCACTGGGTACTTCCCAGCCTGCAACAGAGGTTATGGTTGAGACCTTCCGCGGCACACCTTATGACACCGGTTACGACCAGAACCTTCTGGCTGAAATCGCTGACTACTTCCGTCCTTACAGAGAAGAGTGCTTAAAGTCCGGTCTGATGGATCCCAAGGTTCTTGGCGTAAACATCAAGACACTGATGTATCAGGTTCCTGGCGGTATGCTTTCCAACATGGTAAGCCAGCTGAAAGAGCAGAACGCAAGCGACAAGTACGACGATGTGCTGAAGGAAATCCCGAAGGTTCGGAAAGATTTTGGTGAGCCTCCGCTGGTTACTCCTTCTTCTCAGATTGTCGGCACACAGGCAGTCTTCAATGTCCTGATGGGCGAGCGCTACAAGATGGCAACCGACCAGACCAAGGATCTGCTTTCCGGCAAATATGGCCGCACTGTAAAGCCCTTCAATCCGGAAGTTCAGAAGAAGGTTATCGGCGACAGAGAAGTGATCACATGCCGTCCTGCAGACCTGATTCCGAACGAACTGGAGAAGATCGAATCCGAGATGAAGCAGTGGAAGCAGCAGGATGAAGATATCCTGACCTATGCACTGTTCCCTCAGGTTGCAACCGATTTCTTCAAATATCGTCTTGCACAGCAGGAAAAAGTGGATTTAAAGCAGGCTGATACAAAGAATGCCGCTTATCCGGTATAAGGATTCCATAAAAAGTACAAAGGGAAGCCATCTCTGGCTTCCCTTTTTGCCGTCTATTGACAGTCCGGCATCCAGCCGCTAAAATGTTAAAAGAAGGTTTTTGCGTGTGAGAATCAAAAACCAGAGGGGCGAGAAGGAAACGAAAAGATGGAGAACAGACACGATATTATTTCCCGGATTAACGAGAAATATGCGGCGATGAGTAAAGGCCATAAGGCGATTGCGACTTATATTATGGAGCACTACGATCAGGCGGCTTTTATGACGGCGGCGAAACTCGGCGCAGAGCTTGGAATCAGCGAATCGACCGTAGTCCGGTTTGCAGCCGGACTGGGATATGAAGGCTATCCGCAGATGCAGCAGGCGATCGCGGCATGGGTCAAGGGAAAGTTAAATACCGTGGATGGCGTTGGAGCAAAATATGCGGGCAGCACCCAGTCTGAAATTCTGACCTCTGTTTTAAACAGCGATATCGAAAAGCTGCGGCATACGATCGATCATCTCGATCCGGCAGCATTTGAAACGGCAGTGGATCTGATTCTTTCCGCAAAACGGGTTTATATTCTCGGAATCCGCAGCTGTGAGCCGTTGGCCGGTTTTTTAAGCTTTTATCTGGGGATGATCCGGGATAACGTCATTCAGATCAAATCCACGAGCACAAGCGAAATTTTCGAACAGATGCTGCGGATCGACGAAGAGGACTGTATCATCGGAATCAGCTTTCCGCGCTACTCCATGCGGACGTTAAAGGCGATGGAATTTGCAAATGACAGGAGCGCCAAGGTCATTACGATCACGGACAGCGTCCATTCTCCGATGAATTTATATTCTTCCTGCAACCTGCTTGCCAGAAGTGACATGGTTTCGATCGTGGATTCGCTCGTTGCGCCGCTTTCTGTCATCAATGCGCTCGTTGTGGCGCTCTGTATGAAAAGTCCGGAGCAGGTTCGTAAAAATCTGGAGCAGCTGGAAAATACCTGGAATAATTATCAGGTTTATATGAATGATGAGATCAATTTTATCAATGAGGATTCGGTTCTGACAGAATCCTTTTTAAATCCGAAGGAGACGGAAGATTGAAAAAAAATATCGCGGTAATCGGCGGCGGGGCAGCCGGAATGATGGCGGCTTATGCGGCGGCAAAATCCGGCGCTCAGGTGACGCTTTATGAAAAAAATGAAAAACTGGGCAAGAAAATTTATATTACCGGAAAAGGGCGCTGCAATGTGACAAATGACTGCAGCAGGGACGTCCTTTTCGATCAGGTTGTAACGAATCCGAAGTTTTTATACAGCGCGTTTGAAACGTTTGATAATCAGGCGGTGATGCAGCTTTTGGAGCAGGCGGGGTGTCCATTGAAAACGGAACGCGGCAACCGCGTGTTCCCGGTATCCGACCATTCTTCGGACGTTATCCGCGCGTTGGAGCGCCTGCTGCAGAGAGAGGGCGTGAAGGTTCATCTGCACAGCAGCGTGAAGCGGGTTCTGGAAGAGGACGGGCAAGCAGTCGGTCTGGAGCTTTCCGATGGGAAAAGGATACAGGCAGACAGCGTGATTGTGGCGACGGGCGGTCTGTCCTATCCGTCTACCGGTTCGACCGGAGACGGCTATCGGTGGGCGGAAGCAACCGGACATAAGGTTGTGGCATGCACGCCGTCATTGGTGCCGTTTGTGACGGAAGATACCTGGTGCGCAAAGCTGCAGGGACTTGCATTAAAAAACGTCAACCTGGCGCTTTACTTCGATGGAAAGGAAATCTATCAGGGCTTCGGGGAAATGCTGTTTACGCACTTTGGCGTGAGCGGACCGCTGGTGTTGTCCGCGAGCAGCTACTACAGCGCGCAGCTTGCAAAATGGACGAAAAAAAACGAAAAGAAAAAACTATCGCGTCCGGAATGTCGGATAGAACTGAATTTAAAGCCTGCACTGACTGCAGAGCAGCTGGATAAACGGCTTTTGCGGGAATTTGACAGTCAGAAAAATAAAAATTTCGGGAATGCGATTGACGGGCTGTTCCCGGCACGCCTGATTCCGGTCATGCTGGAATTATCCGGAATCGAACCGGAAAAAAAGGTACATGAAATTACGAAACAGGAACGGCAGAAATTTGCGGCGCTGATCCGGAAGCTGCCGATGACAGTGGAGAAAACCGGGGAGTTTGCCGAAGCAATTATTACGCGCGGCGGCGTCTATGTAAAGGATGTCAATCCGTCCACGATGGAATCCAAACGCCTGCCGGGACTGTATTTTGCAGGCGAGGTGCTGGATGTGGATACACTGACCGGCGGATTTAATTTGCAGGTCGCGTGGTCGACCGGCTACCTTGCCGGGACGAGCGCGGCAGGCAGTAATAAAGGAGAATAAAATGGGATACAGCATTGCAATTGACGGACCTGCAGGAGCGGGAAAAAGTACAATCGCCAAAAAGGTGGCGGCAAAGAAAGGCTGCTGTTATGTGGACACAGGCGCGATTTACCGCGCGATGGCATATTTTTTGCTGGAAAACGGCGTAAAAGGGGAAGAAACCGACCGAATCGCAAAAAAATGTCAGGAGGCGAACATACGGGTCGCATATGAGGCAGGCGAACAGCAGGTATTTTTAAACGGAGAAAATGTAAACAGTAAAATCCGTACCGAAGAAGTCGGACAGATGGCTTCCAAGAGCGCGGCTGTGCCGCAGGTGAGAAGCTGGCTGATCGATCTGCAGCGCGGTCTGGCGGTGACGCAGAATGTGATTATGGACGGCAGAGATATTGGAACCTGCGTTCTTCCGCAGGCGACAGTCAAAATTTATCTGACCGCATCGGCGGATGTGCGTGCAAAGCGCCGTTATGACGAATACTGTGCAAAGGGCATGGACTGCGATTATGAAGAGATTTTAAATACCGTCAAAAAACGGGATATGCAGGATATGACGCGGGCGATCGCGCCGTTAAAGCAGGCGGACGACGCAGTGCTTCTGGATACCTCCGATCTTTCAATTGAAGAGGTTGTTGACCGGATTCTGGAAATCTGCGCGGAAAAAGGCTGCTGAGAATCAGGAGCGAGGAAGAGATGAAAAAATAAAATTTTTGAATCGCGGGATTTGTGTCTGCGTACACTTGACACAAACTCGACATGCGCAAAAAAGTGTGCGCAGAAATGAGGAAAAGATGGAAGTTTTGCTTGCAAAAAGCGCAGGATTTTGCTTTGGCGTAAAGCGTGCGGTAGACCGGGTGTACGAGCTGGCGCAGACCAGCGCAAAAATATACACTTATGGCCCGATCATCCACAATGAAGAGGTGGTCGGCGATCTTGAAAAAAAAGGCGTTTCTGTAATTGAGACAAAAGAAGAGCTCAGACAGATCAAAGAGGGCGTGATCGTGATCCGCTCCCACGGCGTAGCAAAGGAAATTTACGACCAGATCGAGCAGCAGGGGCTGGAATGCGTGGATGCGACCTGCCCGTTTGTCAAGCGAATTCATAATATCGTCGAAAAAGAGAGTGCAAACGGAAAACAGATTTTGATTATCGGCAACGCAGGACACCCGGAAGTAGAGGGGATTATGGGGTGGTCAAGTACCCCTGCGATGGTGGCGGAGTGCGCCGAAGAAATCGAACAGATCCAATGTAATCCCGATCAGCCGGTTTGTATTGTGTCGCAGACGACATTTAACTACAATAAATTTCAAGAACTTGTTGAAATTTTCGAAAAAAAAGGTTATGATATTAGTGTTGTGAATACGATCTGTAACGCAACCGAGGAAAGACAGACCGAGGCAAAAGAAATCGCTGCCAAAGTTGATGCAATGATAATAATAGGTGGCAGGCACAGTTCCAATACCAGGAAACTGTACGAGATATGCAGTCGGGAGTGTGCAGATACCTATTTTATACAGACACTGGATGACTTGCATTTAGATCTACCTAAATCTGTCCGACTAGTGGGTATTACAGCCGGGGCATCTACCCCGAACAAAATTATCGAGGAGGTTCAAAATTATGTCCGAATTAACTTTTGAACAGATGCTTGATGCATCACTGAAAACAATACATGCAGGAGAGGTAGTTGAAGGTACAGTCATTGATGTGAAGCCTGAAGAAGCCGTACTGAACATCGGATGCAAATCTGACGGCATTCTGACCAGAAACGAATATTCTAATGACTCCAATCTGGATTTGACAACCGTCGTAAAACCTGGTGACACGATGGAAGTTAAGGTACTGAAAGTCAATGACGGTGAGGGACAGGTTCTGCTGACCTACAAGAGACTTGCTGCTGACAGAGGCAACAAGAGAATCGAAGAAGCCTTCAACAACCATGAAGTTCTGAAAGCAAAAGTAACACAGGTACTGGATGGCGGTCTGATTGTTGTTGTAGATGAAGTTCGTATCTTCATCCCCGCAAGTCTTGTTTCCGATACCTATGAGAAAGATCTGACGAAGTATGCAGATCAGGAGATCGAATTCGTTATCAGCGAGTACAATCCTAAGAGAAGAAGATATATCGGCGATCGCAAGCAGCTGATTGTTGCCAAGAAGGCAGAACAGCAGGCTGCATTGTTCGCAAGAATCCATGAAGGTGACGTTGTAGAAGGCGTTGTAAAGAACGTTACCGATTTCGGTGCATTCGTAGATCTGGGCGGCGCAGATGGTCTGCTTCATATCTCCGAGATGTCCTGGGGACGTATTGAGCATCCTAAGAAGGTCTTCAAGGTTGGCGAAAAACTGAAGGTCCTGATCAAAGAGATCAACGGCAGCAAGATTGCTCTGAGCCTGAAATTCGAAGATCAGAACCCTTGGAAAGATGCAGCAACCAAGTACGCAATCGGCAATGTTGTAACCGGTAAGGTTGCAAGAATGACTGATTTCGGCGCATTCGTTGAGCTGGAATCCGGCATTGATGCGCTGCTTCATGTTTCCCAGATCGCAAAAGAGCACATTGAAAAGCCCTCTGATGTTCTGCAGGTAGGCGAAGAGATTACCGCAAAGGTAGTTGACTTCAACGAAGCGGACAAGAAGATCAGCCTGAGCATCAAAGCGCTGCATGCTCCTGAGAAGAAGGAAGAGCAGGAAGACGGCGATGTAGTATCTGTTGATATCGACAAGGTAATCGCAGATCAGGACGCTGAATAATTGAAACGATAAGAAATAGAACGGGATGTGCGTAAGTTGCGTACATCCCGTTTTTTATCGTATAGGAAACTTCGTTTCCATACGATAAA
>QUKC01000023.1 GCA_003481005.1 Firmicutes bacterium TM09-10
GCGGAAATCACGCCACCCTCTGTGAGCCATTGCTGTGTTTCTTCAAGGGAATTTTGCTGTTTTGGTACTTGCAGTTTCAAGACTTCCACAGCCCCTAAAAAGCGTTCCCAAAACCGACACGTTTTCCATCTGCTCTTATTACTTTCATTTCTGTTTGGCACGACAAAGCGTAGGTTGTTTGCCAATAGCCCGAAAGCCAGTTCTCCCAATTCTAACGGTCTATCCTTGAATGTCATGGCAAAAGCATGAGCCTTATCATCACGCAGTTGCATTTCTGTCCGTTTCCAACTGCCGACTTCATCAAGCGTCTTATTATGTTTTAAACAGACTTCCTTATCCTTATCATAAAAGCGGTAGGATAATCCAGATTTTCCAGCACCGATATAAACAGTCTTTGCGGTGTCGAAATCATCAAACTTACTTTCATCAAAGTGGTAGCCCTCACTATTCGAGATAAATTCCTCTTTTTCGCATTTCTTCTTTATCTGCTCTATGGTAAAAAATGGCTTTTCGTTCCTATCATCAATGGCAATATCAAGTCTTGTGAAATGGAAGTTATCCAGTCCGTATCTTCGCTCGCAACGTCGGAACATATCCCCAAAGGTATAATTCCTACTGTCGAGAATACGGAAAATATCATCACAACCTCTGCCGGTCATAACAAGATAACAGCCTAACCCTTGTGGGTTGTCCTCTGTTTTTCTTGCGTCCCCCGATACATAAATATCTCCAATCTGCCAGCGTGCTTGATAGGTCTTGAATTTAACGCTTGCCGAATAGACATTGAAAATGTCAGTCGGTAAACCTAAAATGTGCATGATAACATCTTCTGCGGTTGCAGTATCAAATACAATGCTGATGTAATCAATCTTAACGGATAAATTTTTGTGTGTAGTTATAGTGCATTACTCCTTTCGTATGCCCCGTTTTTTTGCGGGGTAAAAATAGCGTTTTGTCCTTTATTTATCACAGTTTCTAGGTACTATGACATGTATGCGCAGGGCGGTGTTACATATACGCCCTTTACGAACGCCGAAAGGCGTTCCCTTTCTTCCTGTGTCTGCTCCGTTCTTAACGCTCACGAGCCTTGTAAGGCTCGTGGCTAAACGGAACACCCCCAGTCAGAAACCCGATTTTCAGTCTGATAGTCCATGCCTATTCATGCTATCAAAGCGAAAATATCTATTCTATATGCTTACTCAAGCGAGTGATTAACCCTAGCGTGCTTAATCACTCTATCCGATATGATAATAACGCCATTAAAATTACTTGTCAAGAAGTTTTTGTTGACTTTCAGATATATATTAAGTATGATATGCTTATAAGTATCGAGAAAAGCAACGAAAGGAGCGGTTATACTAAGTTATGGAGCATTATGAAAAGAAAATCAGTTTCTTAGGAGAGAACATACAGACCATAAGAAAACACAGAGGAATGAAACAACAGGAACTTGCGGACAAAATCGGTATCAATATGCAGAGCCTTTCCAAGATTGAACGAGGTGTGAATTATCCTACCTTTGATACGCTGGAAAAGATAATGGACGTGCTGGGTGTAACGCCCAATGAATTATTATCGGGAGAATGGAAGTATATCGACCACACCGAGCCATATATCATGGATATTATCAAACGGGAACAAGACTTCAATGTTTCTTTAGATTATCTGTCTGAAAATGAATTTTTCGATAATGAAAACGAATACAGATTTTACATGGAAACCATATTGATTAGATACATCAGTAATTATCTTTCTAATGAGGTTGTAGAAATTGAAGAACTTATGGAAATCAAACAGTTGATACAACGACAAAAAATAGAACGCATGATGAAAGTGCATAAGGAAATGAGAGGGTTAGACCGATACAGAGAACAGCCGAAAGAATACAAATATCACAACCCTTATGATGACTGGATATTCCGTCAACTTGCAGATATAGATAACAGAAAAAACATTCCTAATACTTCTCCACAAGTAGACTTTAACGAGGGAAATTATGAAGATTATCTAAAGGCGAAATGGAACAGAGGTCTTTAATTTCCTCTTGCATGGAAGATACAGCAAACAAAAAGCCCCGTAAAGAGTGCAAAGCACCACCAATGGTGGCAAGGCTCTTGACAGGGCTTTTTCTTTTCTGTGATTGGTAATCAAGAGGAAGAAAGGAAAAATGTGTATGTTCAACGCAGAAAATATTTAAAGGGTATGCTGATTTTTATTGTGGCGGATATATGGAACTGTTATAATATGGATAACAAAATTATATTAGCATAGACATTAAGTGTTGCAAGGAGGTATTATTTTATGAATGAGAAAAAACAAAAAATTGTTAAGAATATACTGAATGTTTCTATGGCTGTTTTTGTTCTCTATATAGTTCTAGGGTTGGTTATTTGTTTACAACCCAAAATTTTCTTAAAGTCCATGCTCGGATATGGGGAAATAATATTAGAAAATAGCGTTCTTAATTTTTACCAAATTGGAGAATTTATTGTAATCGGAATTGTATTTATCTTATTGTGGTTTCTTTCAAAGAAGAAGATATTTGAACATTCAAGCAAGTCTACTATTTTAGGGGTCTTGAATACGATTATGGCAGTTTCAGTATGTGTTGTAATACCATTTATTATTACACTTTTATCACATTCATATGGTTATGCTGTCATTTTCCCACAGTCTGAAACAGAATATGCGTTTTTTACGGGCATATCAGAGCTTGTAAATTATGTTGAACCGTTATCTTTTATTCCAGTTGCAATATTTTTATGTGCTTATGTAGTATATTGGATAGAAGTGACTTGTAACAAAAAAACAGGAGAATAATATTGCTTTACAATTTATCAAAAAGTATGAAGCAATATGTCACTAAGCAATTATCAAAATAAGTAAAGAAGGTTTGGCAAATGGTAAATAGTAAAAATTTAACAATCGTAACCATATCAACCATTTTATTTGGACTGCTTTCAAAGTGGTTGGTAGGTGTGCCTTATATGGCGTGGGGGTATTTTGATAAATTATTTATAGCATCTTTTATTTTGTGGATGCTTTATAGCACTATGTTGTATTTAGCTATTAAAATAGAAAATGAAAATTATTTAAAACTTGGATTTACTGGAGTTGTGTTCGGTTTAATTTCAGCATGTTTAAAAATGGGGCTGGACGCTATTATAGAACACTTTACGAAATTTTCAGGAAATTTGATTGTTACAGCATTTATGATGGAAATGGGAATCCTTATTTTTGGAAGTGCTATTATTTTTGTTTTATATGTCTGTGTTGCGAAGAAAAAAATTTTGTGGAATAAATCTATGAAAAATTGTACTTTGGGATTAGGAGGAATTGCGGGTATATATTTTGCTGTAATCATTTATTACCTATGGCAGTTAAGACATTGGATGGAGAAGTTTGCAGATTTTGATATTATAAAAGAGATTGGAGAAGAACAAGGACTGCTAAATTTGTCAACAAAATATGCTCAGGAATCAACTGTGGTGGGAATGATTGTATATGTCCTCTTTTTTATAGTTTTATGGATCGCTTTAAAAAAGAATACAGAAAACAAAGAGTTTGATGATAACTTTTAAAAGTTGTAAATTCTATATCATATAATAAAATGCTATTTTGTTAGTATATGAGTAGGCGTTCTTTGATTTGGGATGATGAAGTATAATGTTAGCAAAAAATTCCAGTTTGACAACTTCATATCCATTATACAAAGCAGTTGGTCTTAGGATTGACTGCTTTTTTAAAAGACACCATTTAGGTATAATGATGTCTTTTGAGTGTTATTTTATAGGTCATATCAAGGCTTATTCAATCGTGGTAAATTCGTGGTAAAATGAATGTTTTCCTATACGTCAAAATGCTTGAAAGTATTGTATTTATGCGGATAATCAAAAATCAGATATAAAATTTATTAGAAATTATTTATATGAAAAACTGGCTGCTTTTTGGCTATAAATTAAAGCTGATAGAGAAGAGTATAAACAACAGAAGAGAAGCTTTTTGACTGAGGCTTCCGGTGCCAAAACGGTGCCAAGAAATCAGGCAAATAAAAATAAATAGTACAAATCAGTCGTTTTTCACTGTATTTTGGAGAGAAAACCATAAAAAATATGAGGTAAAATGATATTAAAGTATCGTGAAGGTGGACGTACAGTAGGATCAGGTACAGTTGCTACAATCATCGAGTAATACAATCTGAATATAGATTTGTTATCGCAAGATAACGTTGTGTCCAAACGTAAGATACCCGTAGAACTTCGGTTCTACGGGTTTTTCTGTTGTCTGGAAATATATAAAAGGTAAGCGCTTAATTTCTGGGTAACTTTTCACTGGCTATTTTGTAGTCCATAATGATGATAGGAAATAGATTTTTACTCCATTCCGTTGATAGGAGATAGAAATTCACTACACATGGAGGTTTCATTATGGCTGACAAACGTGCCCCAGGGCGTTCCCTGGATGAATGGATGAAACTGGTGACTGAGTGCAGGCAGAGCGGTCTGACGGATGCGGCATGGTGTACTGAGCACGGGATCTCTCCCAGTTCTTTTTACAATGCGGTTACGCGTCTTCGTAAAAGAGCCTGCCAGATACCGGATCCGGTGGGAAAAGCCAATACCCTTGACTTTACATAACAAAATCCCTAAAAACCATGTGGACACAGAGTGAAATCTGGATTTTCCACCACAAATCACCATTTGCACACCGTAATACACCGGTCTGATATCAATAGAATGCACGCTCTGCGAGCATTCTATTGTCATGAACTAAAAAGCACCTCAGATTCCTCTGAGATGCTTGAAAAGCTGCTGACGGGAATCGGACCCGTGACCTCCGCACTACCAATGCGACGCTCTACCGACTGAGCCACAGCAGCATATGAAATTGTAGCAGTCACTGTTAGATATCTTATCAGACAAAAACGAATCTGTCAATAAGAAACTGCTTTATTCTGTTCTTTAAAAGAAACAGAAGAGCTGCTGACGGGAATCGGACCCGTGACCTCCGCACTACCAATGCGACGCTCTACCGACTGAGCCACAGCAGCTTATGAAGTGTGAACCATCATATGTTTCACAGCGAATAAAAGTCTATCATAAGATAAGCGTTGTGTCAATTGGGAAAATGTATTTTTTGGAGATTTTTTGTTCTTTTATCCACATTGCATTTCCGAAGGGACAGGGATATAATTGTTACAGTTCACTCGTGCCCTTCTGAGTTCAGATTCCGTGCTTGCACGAAAATCTGAACTCAGAAGGGCACGAAGGGAGCGCCATTTTATGAGCAAAAATGAGCTGCGAAGCAGCGGAAAGCATCGAAGATGCGCTTTTGCGAATGGTGCGAGTGAACTGTAAATAAGCGAAATTATAAGAAAAGACTCGAAAAAGGGGAAATGGGAGGATTCATCATGAAACTGGTAACATTTAATATCCGCTGTGATTTTGGGCAGGACGGGGAGAACAATTTTGAATACCGCAAGGATTTGATTTTAAAGAAAATCGCGCAGGAGAAACCTGATATGATCTGCTTTCAGGAAGTGCTGCCGCATATCGCAAAATGGCTGAAAGAAAACCTGACAGAGTATTATGTAATCGGCTGCGGACGCAGCCCGGAGCTGAGAGACGAGCAGGTCAGCATCGCATACCGCAAGGATCGCTTAAACCTGATGGAGATGCAGTCTTACTGGCTGTCTGAGACGCCTTATGTGCCTGCATCCCGCTACGCAGAGCAGAGCATCTGCCCCAGAATCTGCAACGAAGCGCTGTTTGAGGATCTGGAAACCGGAAAGGTATTCCGCATTGTAAACACCCATCTGGATCATATCGGCGCACAGGCGAGAATCCTGGGACTTCGTCAGATCCTGGAAAAATTAAAGACCGAGAAACTCTATCCCGACGCAGCGACGATGATCACCGGCGACTTTAACGCAGAGCCTCAGGATCCGGAATTCGAAATCTTAAAAGAGTATCCGGAATACACTAACGTAACCGAGCATATCGGAATCACCTATCATGGATTCACAGAAGAGGATCATCCCTGCAGCATTGACTTTTTGCTGGTGAAGGGCGACATCAAGACCGGCGAGCCTGTGAAGTGGACAGACAAAGAGGGCAACGTATGGCTGTCCGATCATTATCCGGTTTGTGTGGAAGTAGAGTAAAGATGTTGTTGGGGTCAAAAAGTATTTTGACCCCTTTGATACCGGATTGCTCCGTGCGTAGCGCGTGACACAAACTCGTCATGCGCAAAAAGCGTGCGCAGAAATAGAAATGAGAGGAAAAGATAAAAGGATTTTGCAGAGCCGGGCGCAGTAAAATTTGATAGAAATGCAAAATAATCGGAGGCATTATTATGGCAGAAAAAATCGTCGGACTGATATCGTGTCTTTTATGAGCGGTTCCGTTTTTGATTATCGGGATCTTTGAAAAAAACAGCAAAGAGCCCATCACTTTCTGGAGCGGAGATAAAACGTTAAAATCGAAGGTAAAAGATGTCACGGCTTACAATCTGGAAATGGGGATGCTGTATCAAAAGTGCGCGTTCGCATTTATGCTTTCCGGAATCTGCTGCCTGATTTCGTTAGGCTTTGGGATTGTGATGCTTGTTTTGGACTGTACGGCAGGGGTTTATCTGATGTATCGAAGCTATAAAAGAATTCTGGAACGGAATTCGTAATTGACAGCGCCTGCAGGAAAGCGATGGCTCAAATACATGACCGCCGATACGATGCATACCTGCGCAATGAGGGGCGAATTGTCAGATCCTAAAACCGCCCGATCCGGTGAAAATCAGACGAAAATAGAGAGCGCCCGCTTATGCTGTGTTTTTCACAGAATAAGCGGGCGTTTTTGAAATGTCGCTGTCGCAGCGTAAGGCAGCGATTCAAAAGCTGTTTTCCAAAGGACCTCAATCCCTGTAAAGAACCGGGCTGACGCAGAGCAGTCCTTCGATTGCAGGAAGCGCGTCGATTTCTTTCAGCTGCCCGGCAGCAGAGCTGGCATCCGAAGTATTGCTGCAGGATGTCGAAGCTGCGGCAGCGTTGACGCAGGAATCCGAGGCAACTTCGTACAGAAGCGGAATGATCGGATCGGTTCCGGAGAGCTGGTTGAGGGAAACGCGTACCGGTTTGTCGAGGGAAACGCTCGTTGTGAATGTTTTGTCTTTTCCTTTTAAAACGACCTGAGCTGTTTTTGGAACAGCAAATCCGGTCTTGTGGGCATCTGTAAACGTCAGAAGCAATTCGTTTGTTTCCGGGAGAACCTCCGTCAGCAGCAGAGCGCCTTTGGAAACCCAGGTGCGGTGCGTGTGAATGGCGGTATCGAGCTCGGAAGCGATGTTGTCGCCGCTTTTGCCTTCGATGTAGGTTGCATAGCAGCCTGCCAGCTTCGCACGGTTGTGTAAGTCCATGCCGCTGGTCGCGGTGATTTGATAGCCTGAAAAAATCAGGGACATCCAGAGATTCGTGCCGCGTTCGTTTACTTCGTGGAGCGATTCCGGATTGTTGAAAATCTCGATAAAGTCAACCTTTGAGTAGTCCGAGACGGTCATTTCAAAGCGGCAGCCGCGGGCAAAAGGATCGCCATAGGAAAACGGATGCGCGATGCCGACGAGCGCGCCTTTTTCGCGGGCAGCTTCGAACAACAGCTCGGGACGGTGCTGGTCGATCGAGTTCCAGGGAACATATTTTGCGAGGTTTAAGCAGAGGATATGCCCGAAATAAGTCGTATATTCCATGCCGCGGATCAGGCTGATCGGATAATGCTTTTCTTCCAGCAGCTGTTCGATCTTTTTCTGACCGGAGGTGGTGTTGTGGTCGGTGATGGCGAACGCATCGACATGGTCGGCTGCCAGATATTCCGTCAGCTCCTGACAGGTTAAGCTGCCGTCGGATTCGACCGTGTGGTTGTGCAGCTCAAGGCGTTTGAAGCGGGTGGATGCAGTGACGGTATTACCAGCAGAAGAACTGCCGGTGGTGCTCGAATCGCCAGCCGTGGCAGCAGAGCCAGCGCCGGAGACGCCCGAACTGCCAGCCGTGGCAACAGCGGAGGCAGGAGCACTCTCAGCTTCGCACGAGTTGTCAGCGCTCCCGGCAGCATTCGAAGCCCCCGCATTTCCCGCTGCAGTCTTTACCGTATCCATTAGATTAAAGTTCGGTGCGATTACACCCTGTCCGACCGGATGTCCGGAAACGGTCAGCGTGTACTGCGTGTTGTCCAGCAGCACGTTAAAAACAAGGACGGTCACTTTTAAAACGCCGGAAAAGGTGTCCTGTGCCAGACAGCCGTCGCTTGTGAATTCTTTTGTGTATAACATGTGGCGGTCCGTCAGCTGGCGGTGGATGCAGCCGATGAAATTGTCGTTTAATTCCGCCATTGTGTGAATTTCTGTTTTCATTTCGTGCAGAATGGTCTGCCTGAACTCCTCGGCGGGATAGGTCGGGGCGTTGTATTTTGCAGTGCAGAGCGTCTGAAGTCTGTCAATGAGCTCAGGCGTAACGTCACTTTCACTGTAGAGCCGCTTGTCAAAGCTAAAATGAATGTCCAGCTCGTCATAGACCTGATCGAGGCTGATGGTGTAGGTGATCTGTCCTACAAAGCCTGCGTCCAGCATGCCGCCGACGCGGTAAATTTGTTGATAATTCTGATCGGTTGTCATACGTTCCTCTCCAAAAGGTATAGTTGCAGTCAGACGCTTCCAAGACAGATGCGGAAGCGTGTCAGCTCGGCGCTTAGCGCAGCGGAATCACCATGTTCCAGGTTCTGGAAAACTGGTAGGGTGCAGGACCTTCCCCGGTTGCCAGAAACAGATGCGTGGGATGGTTATTTTCATCAAGCAAAAAGTAAGGGCGTTCGCAGTTTGCCTGATCGGACTGTCTGCCATCGGACCAGGTAACATGGCGGGAGTAAACGACAGGATTTTCGGCGAATTCCCAGTGAATGCAGTCGGCGCTTTCAGCGTACAGGCCTGCACCCCAGATGCCGCTGATGCCGGGACCTCCGTTTTTGAAGTCGTCTTTGATCAGCAGGCGGAATTTTCCGTCCTCGTACCACAGGTACGGATCTTCCAGATGGATGTTCGGGTCCTCGAAATTAAAGATCGGGTCGTCCAAAATCCGTTCAAAGGGACCATCCGGGCGGGGCGCTTTTGCGACACCGATTTTTAACGGACCGTCTGCGAAGGAACGCGATTTGTAAAGCATGTAGGTCGTTCCGTCGGGCTGGATTGCGACGGCAGGATTGGTCGTTGCAGTGCAATCCCAGTGGGAGCAGTCTCTGGGAGAAATCAGCGGCTCATCGCACCGCGTCCATGGACCAAAAACAGACGGTGCGATTGCAAGACCGATTCGTTTGCGGTTCCAGACCTCGGTAAAACGCGAGCTGTCCACCTCGTCACCGGGACCGGGAATCGGACCGCCGAAGGTCGTTCCCATATAATAAAGGTAGTAGGTTTGATTCCATTTACGGATGTACGGATTGTGCACGTTCATGCCGTCAAAAAAAGTGCGTCCCCGGCGTCCGAGCACGACCTCCTGAAAGGTATAGGGACCTTCCGGATTTTTGCTGGAAGCCCGGACGATTTCGCAGTTAAACAGCCAGTTTGCACCAAAGCCGAGATCTTTCGGCCAACGGGACGCAAACATGTGATAGGCTCCGTCTTCCCCCTGTACGACGGAGCCGCACCAGATCCAATAGTCCGGGTCGGAATAACCGCCGCCGACCGGAGCCGGCAAAAGCGCGTTCTGATAAGGATTCTGTACCATATTCTTTTTTATAAAACCTCCCATTGAAATTCTGAATAATCTGTCCGGGTTTGACAGAAGTTTGAACCCGGCTTTTCTTTAGCGTATAGAGAATTTTTGGAAAAGTCAAGAGATTGTCTGCCCTGAGATGCTTTTGATTTTTCCGGTGCTTTATGGTATGCTGAAAAAGAATGAAAAATAGAGATGGAGGGGACTATGAAGGGGAAAAAATGGGACGTCTATGTTTACGGCGATGTAAATATAGACCTTGTTGTTCCGGACGTTTCCAGTCTGCCCAAGCCCGGGCAGGAGGATGAAGTGCCGGTTATGGATACCTATGTAGGCGGCGGCGCGGCGCTGTTTGCGCTCGGCATTGGAAAGCTCGGTCTGCATCCGGTATTTCAGGGAGAGGTCGGGGACGACTGCTACGGGGAGCTGATCCGCAGGGAATTTGCCGCAAAAAATATCGATGACAGTCTGCTTGGGACGAGCAGGACAGAAAAAACCGGTATTTCGATCAGTTTTACCAATGAAAAGGATCGGTCGTTTCTGACGTATCGCGGCACGAACGCGGGAATTTCCATCGACAAGGTGGATATCGAGGGCGTGAAAAACGCTTCGCATATCCATATGACAGGATACGAGGGAAGCAAAAACCACGCGGCGTATCTTTCTTTGTTAAAACGCGTCAAAGTAGAGACAGAGGCGACTGTCTCGTTCGATCTGGGCTGGGATCCAACCGGGGAATGGAATCCTCAGATCAAGGAGCTGTTTCCGTATATCGACGTGCTGTTCATGAACGAGACGGAAGCGATTCACTATGGCAGGACGAAGACCGCACAGGAAGCGGCACGGGAGTTTGCGAAGGGGTGCGACAGGGTGGTCATCAAGCTTGGCAGCAGCGGTTCCTTTGCGATTGAAAACGGAAAAGAGGTCTTTCTCCCGGCGTACCGGGTAAAGGCTGTGGATACGACTGGCGCAGGGGATTCGTTTAATGCCGGTTTCGTATATGGATTTCTGACCGGAAAAAGTCTGGAAGAATGTCTGGCATGCGGCAATGCCTGCGGTGCGCTGAATGTAACGGCATACGGCGGCAACACCGGCTTTCCGGACGAAAAAAGACTGATCGAATTTATGGAAGAACAGAAAGGGGAAGAAAACAAATGAAAATTGCAGTAATCGGTGGGGCAGGCGTCAGAACCGTCATTTTTATCAACGGCCTGTTGGCAAGATACAAAGCACTTCATATCGATGAAGTGGCACTTTATGATATCAATCAGGAAAAACAGCAGATTATCACAAAGCTGTGCCGCCATGTGGTAAACAGAAATCATGAGGAGCTTGCAGTAACGGAATCTGCAGACGTCAGAGAAGTGCTGCAGGGAGCAGATTATGTGGTAACAACGCTGAGAGTCGGCGGCGACCATTCCCGTGTGATGGATGAGACAATCGCTTTAAACGCAGGTGTAATCGGCCAGGAAACGACCGGTGTCGGCGGTTTTTCCATGGCAGTGAGGACGATTCCGGTGCTGCTTGAGTACTGTAAGTTAATCGACGAAATTGCTCCGAATGCCTGGATTTTCAACTTTACCAATCCGTCCGGTCTGGTGACACAGGCACTTAAGAGTGCAGGCTATGAAAAAGTGATCGGCATCTGCGATGCGCCAAGCAGCACGAAGTTCAGGATGGCTGCAAAGCTTGGCGTGGAGGAAAAAGATCTGTATGTGGAATTCTTCGGTTTAAATCACCTTTCCTGGATTCGCAGCGTGAAGGTCAAAGGCGAGGAAATTCTGCCGAAACTTCTTGCTGACGATGAATTTTTAAAGAGCATTCAGGAATTTTCCATGTTCGATCCCGATTTGCTCCGGATGATCGGGTTTTTGCCGAATGAATATCTCTACTATTACTATCATCGGGAAAAAGCGCTTGCCAATATTTTAAAGTCCGGTGCGACCAGAGGTCAGACGATCGAGCAGGTCAACAAGCAGATGATGGAAGAGTTAAAGGCGATGGATATGGATGCGGATCCGGAAGGTGCGCTGCAGATTTTCCTGTACTACATGCAGGTTCGGGAGAATTCTTATATGAGTATTGAATCCGGTCTTGCAAAGCGCCCGCTTCTGGAAAAGGGGCAGCTGGAAGTGCCTGATGGCATGGGATATGCAGGCGTTATGCTTGACTGCATCGAGGGACTGCAGAGTAAGGACGGACGCGATCTGGTGCTTTCCGTAGAAAATCAGGGCAGTATCCCCGGTCTTGAGGATCGTGATGTGGTGGAAGTTACCTGTCATGTGGATGAAACAGGAATTCATCCGGTGAAGGTGGAGGAAGTGCCGGAGCACTGCTATTTGCTCATGCGTATGATCAAGATGTATGAAAAGGAGACCGTGGAAGCGGTACAGGAGCAGTCCGAGGAAAAAGCGATCCAGGCGCTGATGCTGCATCCGCTGGTCAATTCCTACTCGTTGGCAAAAGAGCTGGTTGCATCTTACAGCCAGGCATACGGCGGACTGTTTCATAAAGAATAAGCGCCTTGGTTGAAAGAGAAGGTACTTAAGAAAGAAAACGATAAAAGAGGGACAACAAACAATGAAAGTACAACACGGGATATGCCCGATCGAAGCGTGCCGGAGCATAAGGGTGACCGGAGCAGGAATCGAAAATGACTGCTGTATGACTGTTTCCCTAGAAAAAAAGAACGAAGCGGAAGGCATTCGTTCCATCCGGGAATATTTTATGGAAATCGGGATGCAGCGTATCGGCACGGTGGATATTAATCTGGAAACAGACGGCGACAGCCAAAAAGCTGTGAAACTGACCCAAACGGTTGTAAACGCGCTGTATCAGGGCGCATATCGGTTTTCCAAAACGGCTGTTCGCAGCTGGGAAAAAGGCGCAGCATTTGCACGTCGGGACAGACTTGCAGATTTTGGAGATCTGGAGGTTTGGCTTCATGCGGATACGGATGTCCGGGATGCCCTGAAAAAGGCAATACAGTTTGCTACATGTACCGGCTATGCGCGGACGCTCGGAAATCTTCCTTACAATCTGTTAAATATCGAAGAAATGGTGACTTATGCACAGTCTCTTTCTGAAACTTGTGGTATTCGTTTCCATGCATACCGGGAAGCAGAATTAAAAGAGCTTGGCTGCAATGCGATTCTGGCAGTCAATCAGGGCAGCAGCGAGCAGGCGGCACTGGTTGTAATGGAATATGAACCTGTTGTGGGCGCAGAGAAGACTGCACTGGTCGGCAAGGGACTGATGTTTGATGCGGGAGGTTATCATTTAAAATCCATGAAGGACATGGAGGGGATGCAGTATGATATGTGCGGTGCTGCAAATCTGATGGAAGTGATGGAGATGGCTGCTACATCCGGAATGCAGAAAAATCTGATCGGTATCTTTCCGCTGACCGCAAATCTGATCGGTCCGAACGCGGGCAAGATGGGCGATATTATCGAAACTTTGTCCGGAAAGACTGTTGAAATTTACAACACAGATGCGGAAGGACGCCTTGTTTTGTGCGATTCTTTGACAATGGCGCAGAAGCTCGGCGCAAAATGCGTGATTGATCTTGCGACGCTGACGTATTCCTGTCATGCGGCGCTGGGAGATTTGACGGCAGGTCTGTTTTGCAATGACGATGCGCTGTGTCATAAGATCGAAGAAACGATGGCACAGAGCGGGGAGCGCTGCTGGCGGATGCCGTTAGATGACTGCTATCGTGGGGAAGTCCTGTGGTCTTCGATTGCGGATCTTGCAAACTATGCACCGGGAAGACCGGGAGCCGGTCCGATTGCGGCAGCATTTCTGCACGAGTTCATTGAAGAGGGTACGCAGTGGGTGCACCTGGATGTGGTAGGACCTGCCGTACAGAGAAAGCCCGGAAAGTATCTTGCAAAAGGCGCTACCGGGGTCTGCATGGCTGGGCTGTGCAGATTTTTGGAACAGGAATAAAAAGACACAGATAAACTGCAAAAAGACAGAGCCTGCGCAGCAGTTTCGCGCAGGCTTTTTTCAAAGAGGGGACGTATGAACTTTACATTTGATCAAAAAATAGAAAAAGAGGTACTGGAAAACTATCTGTCCCGTTCTGCGACAGCAGCGGGACTGTATCAGAGCGAAACACTCTCGGATGATCTTCGTGTGATCCAAAAGCTTGGCATCAAGTTCCTTGGAAGGGCGTCCGGCATCTGGTATATGACAGAAGACGATGAGGAACATTTTGCGCGTTCAAAGAAGCTGGCGGATAAAGTGCATGAGATGGATCCCGAAATTATCCTGCAGGCCTGCGTCTTTGAAATGATTACACAGGGCATAGAACAGGTGGAAATTCCGCTGTATGTGCTGCGTGCGTTTGGGCAGAAAGAAGAAAAGCGCTGCTTTCGGCTGCAGGATACGCTCTTTTTGGAACGGCCGGACGGCTTTCTCCATGAAAACAGCAACCCGGCGAAAAACGGAGGCATTCCGGATCTTTTCCGGACAGAGGCGCAGATGTGGTTTTATTACCGCGCGACCCGCTATATCGACTGCGGCTACGAAGCGCTGCATATGGGACAGGTTCATCTTTATACGGCGAATGATTTTAGCATGAAACAGACCTGGGAGCTGTTTACAAAGATCAGGGCCTATGCAAAAGAGCATGCCAGAAGACATCTGGTTTTAATGGATGCGCATACACACGGTGTCAATGTGGGCGGAAAGCTTTTGTTTGATTATCATGCAATGCCGTTTACCCGGGCTGCGCTTCTGGAACGCAGGGGCACGAAGCTTGTGCTGGTGCGGGAAGGCTACAGCGAAGGCGGAGAAAATCCAAACGGCTGGAGTGCACCGGTGATGCCGTATCTGATGGAATATGACAACTGGGGCGGAAAGGTGGTCGGATGCCCGCAGGAGCTGACACGGGAAGAACTGGCAGGAAGCGACTGGTGGGGCTATGATCAGATCGGATGGTTTGCAAACCAGACGAAAGCAGAGCGAAACCATTTCCTGGAATATACCTATTGCTGGACGGAAATCAACAACCGCAACGCATATTTTGAAATTCCGCTGAGGCGGATGCTCAGCGATGCGGCCGTTGTGATGGACAGTGCTGCAGATGGGGAAAAGGGACTGCAGGAAACCTATCAGTTAAACAATCCGTCAAAAGACTGCCCGTTTGGTTTCGGACAGGAGGATATCGTTTCCGATCTGTGGAAAAGAGAGCATAAGCTGCGCAGGCTTGCAGGAAATCCGGAGCATTTGATAAATTTCGGTGCCGGTGAGGAATACGATCCTGAGACCGGAAGGAAGCTCCCGGAGGAAATCGTTGTATATGGCAGCTTTCAGCCGTCTGTCGGAGCAATAAAAAACGATTCTAACAGCAGCGTGACACGAATGTATTATGTCGGTGACAATACCTGGAAGCTTTCCGTTGTGATTCCGTACGCGGGAACGTATGACTATGCGGTTTCGACTTACGGAACATTATCGGCAACCTACTGTAAAGACCGTTTTCCGAGAAGTGGTTCCTCCAATAAGGCATATTTTACAACGCCGAAAGATAACTGTGTTGTGATGTTTGAATTCCGATTCCACAGACCTCAGGTAAAAGCTACTGTGGTATGTTGGGACGAGACTGCGAGGGAGTATATCTGTCTGTGAAATTTCGAAAGCTGTACGAACATCCTATTTTTATCCAGCTCGTTGGATTTGCGGTTCTGATCGGTATCGTTCCGCTCATTTTAATCAGTGTATTTGTATTTTATAAAATGGCGGATATGGCGCGGGAAGGCTGGTTTCAGAAGAATATCTGGCCAAGACAAAGATGAGCGTCGCGGATATCGCCCGGACGGTGGGCTACGAGGACAGCCAATATTTTTTCCGGGTGTTTAAAAAAGCGACCGGGCAGACGCCGTTACAATATCGGCAGCAGCACAGAAAACAGGAATAGATAATGCGCAGATGGCAGGAGCGAAAGCTCCTGCCGCCTTTTTTTCAAAAAATTGACATGATTCTTAAAATATTGATATTGACGGAAAACGTTTTCTGATCTATGATAGGAATGTATTTAGAAAACGTTTTCCAACAGAGAGGAGGAGGAAGCTTGGCATCCATAAAAGATGTGGCGAGACAGGCAGGCGTGGCGATCTCCACGGTGTCGAAGGTGCTAAACGGCTATGAAGGCGTCAGTGAAAGCACGAAGGACAAGGTAAATGCGGCGATCGAAGCGTTGAACTATACGCCCAATGCGGTTGCAGCAGCACTTTCCTCCAAACAGTTTGGGCGGGTTGCCCTTCTGTTAAAGCTGGAGGAAACAGTTGGCTGCGTGGATGAGATCAACCTGCAGTATCTTTCCGGCGCGATCCACCGGGCAAAGGAATTAAAGCTTGATGTGGTGACGCTGTTTTTTTCCATGGTAGCGGATATGGGACTGGATGAGCTGACCAGCTATTTAAAAGCTCAGAGCGTCGAAGGAATTATCGCATATGGGATGAATGAGGAAGATGAATTCCTAAGAGAGCTGATTGCGTCTGGTGCGTTTAAAATCGTGCTGGTTGACGCACCCTATCATGACAGGAATACGTCTTCGGTCTGGATTGACCAGAAAAATGCCCAGTACGAAATCGCAAAAAAGACGATCCTCGGCAATGAAAGCTGTACAAAGGTCCTTTATATCGCAGGGGATAAAAAGTCCTTTGTAACCGGAGAACGGATTGCAGGGATGAAGAAGCTGGCAGAGGAGCTTGCGCTGGAGCTGACCATCGAATACGGAGATTTCAGTGAGAAAAAAGCGAGGGAGCTGACCTTCTCTTATGCAGACAGAATGGATGTGTTTGTTTGTGCATCGGATCTGATGGCCATCGGCGCGATGCGGGCATTGATGGAGCTGGATGTGTTCCATCCGGTTTGCGGCTTTGACGGGATCCCACTTATGAGCTATGCGGGCAAGCAGATGAATACGGTGCGTCAGGATTTTTACGGCGTGTCGGCTGCTGCAGTGGAAGAGGTTGACCGCCTGCTGCATCTGGAAGAGGGAAGAAACGTAGTGTTAGGATTTGAACTGGTGCGGATGCGCTACCAGGACATTGTAGAGTAAACAATAGAATGCACGCTCTGCGAGCATTCTATTGTCATGAATCAAAAGTTGCCGCCAGGCGGCAGAAACGGAGGAAAGAATGAGACAGGAAGAAACGATCCGGAGAGAAATTCTGGAGCAGAGAATTGACAGGGAGCTGGAAGCTCTGTCGGAGAAGCTCTTCGGCAAAAAGCTGGAGGATGCAAGCGATGAGCAGGTTTATGTTGCACTGCTGTATCTGGTAAAGGGACTGGAAGAGGCAACCGTACCCAACGACGGTGACAAGAAAATTTACTATATTTCTGCCGAGTTCCTGATCGGTAAGCTTTTGTCCAACAATCTGATCAATCTGGGAATCTATGAAAAAGTAGAAAGCGTATTAAAGAGCAAGGGCAAGGAGCTGTCCAGAATCGAAGAGATCGAGCCGGAACCGTCTCTTGGTAACGGTGGTCTGGGACGTCTGGCTGCCTGCTTTATGGATTCCATTGCAACCCTGGGTCTTCCTGGCGAAGGCATCGGCTTAAACTATCACTTCGGTCTGTTCAAGCAGGTATTTAAGGATCGCCTTCAGACCGCAGAAAAGAACGACTGGATCGAGAAGGATTCCTGGCTGAATAAAACCGATGTTTCCTTTGATGTCTTTTTCGGTGACAGAAAGGTAACCTCCCGTCTGTATGATATTGACGTAGTCGGCTACAACAATGGTGTCAATAAGCTGCGCCTGTTCGACATCGAGAGCGTAGATGAAAGCATCGTAAAAGAAGGTATCACATTTGATAAGGAAGCCATCGAAAAGAACCTGACCCTGTTCTTATATCCCGATGATTCCGATGAAGCCGGCAACCTGCTTCGTATTTATCAGCAGTATTTCATGGTCAGCAACGCTGCACAGCTGATCCTGATGGAGATGAAGGAAAAGCAGTACGATCTGAGAAAGATGTACGATTATGCAGTCATCCAGATCAACGATACCCATCCGTCCATGATTATTCCGGAGCTGATCCGTATCCTGGTAAACGATAAAGCGTTTACAATGGACGAGGCAATCGAGGTTGTCAGCAAGACCTGCGCATACACCAACCACACCATCCTGGCAGAGGCTCTGGAAAAATGGCCGCTGTCCTATCTGGAAAAGGTGGTTCCTCAGCTCGTTCCGATCATCAAGGAGCTGTCCGCCCGTGTTGCTGCAAAATACAGCGATCCGAAGGTACAGATCATCGACGATCAGAACCGCGTGCACATGGCTCACATGGATATCCACTACGGCTTCTCCGTAAACGGCGTTGCTGCGATCCACACCGAGATCTTAAAGGATACCGAGCTGCATGCATTTTATGAGATTTATCCTGAAAAGTTCAATAATAAGACAAACGGCATTACCTTCCGCAGATGGCTGCTTTCCTGCAACCGTGAGCTGGCTGCCCTGATTACCGAAAAGATCGGAACCGGCTATCAGAAGGATGCGATGGAGCTGGAAAAGCTGCTTGCATTTAAGGATGACGAGGAATTCTTAAACGATCTGGTAAAGATCAAAAGAGAGAAGAAAGAAGCACTTGTTGCTCATATCAAAGAGCACGAAGGCGAGGAATTAAATCCCGATTCCATTTTCGATATTCAGATCAAGCGTCTGCATGAGTACAAGAGACAGCAGATGAACGCACTGTATATCATCCACAAATATCTGGAGATCAAAGGCGGTAAAAAGCCTGCTCGTCCGCTGACCTTTATTTTCGGCGCGAAGGCAGCTCCGGCTTATGTCATTGCACGGGATATCATCCATCTGCTCTTAGTCCTGCAGCAGATCATCAATAACGATCCGGATGTAAAGGACTACATGAAGGTTGTTATGGTAGAAAACTATAACGTAAGCTATGCAGAGAAGCTGATCCCTGCCTGCGATATTTCCGAGCAGATCTCTCTGGCTTCCAAGGAAGCATCCGGTACCGGCAACATGAAGATGATGTTAAACGGTGCGGTGACACTGGGCACAGCTGACGGTGCAAACGTTGAAATCCACGACCTCGTCGGTGATGACAACATCTATATCTTCGGCGAAAACAGCGAGCAGGTTATCGACCACTATGCAAAGGCAGACTACGTGTCCAGAAGCTTCTACGAGAAGAGCCCTGTGATCAAAGCAGCAGTGGACTTCATCGTAAGCGATCAGGCGCTGGCAGTTGGTCATAAGGAGAATCTGGAGCGCCTCTACAACGAGCTGCTGAATAAGGACTGGTTCATGACCCTGCTGGATCTGGAAGACTATATTGCAACCAAAGACCGTATGTTTGCAGACTACGAGGATCAGGAAAAGTGGAAACGCATGATGGTGGTAAATATCGCCAAAGCCGGATTCTTCTCTTCCGATCGTACCATCGCAGAATACAACCGCGATATTTGGAAATTAAAATAAGGATATCAGGAGAAATCGGAGATTTCAAATGACAAAAAGGGCGAAACGTCAGAAGACCGACTGTGCTTGCAGGGGGCTTCTGACCTTTCGCCCTGCATGGCGTGACAAAACATATCGTTCAAAGGATGAGAGGAAAAAAGAATGAGAAGAAGCGGTGTTTTATTACCGGTTACCAGCCTGCCATCCCGATTCGGCATCGGAACCTTTTCCAAAGAAGCCTATGCTTTTGTGGATTTTCTGAAGGAAGCGGGACAGAAGCTGTGGCAGATCCTGCCCTTGGGACCCACCGGATATGGGGATTCCCCCTATCAGGCATTTTCTACCTTTGCGGGCAATCCCTACCTGATCGATCTTGAAGAGCTGATCGAAAACGGATGGCTGACAGAAGAAGAATGTGAGAATACAGACTGGGGCGGCAGCAAGTCCTATGTGGATTATGAAAAAATGTATCAGGGACGTTTTCCCCTGCTGCGCAAGGCATACCACAACAGCCATATCGCAGAGAATGCTGAATTTATTGCATTCTGTGAGGAAAATGACTGGTGGCTTTCTGATTATGCGTTGTTTATGGCGATCAAGGACAGTCAGGGCGGCGCAAGCTTCCTGGAATGGGACGCACCTTTAAAGCTGCGGGAGCCTGAAGCAATCAGACGCTGCAGACATGAGCTGTCCGATGAAATCTGCTTCTGGCAGTTTTTACAGTATTTATTTGCAAAACAGTGGCAGGCACTCAAGGCCTATGCCAATGGAAAAGGGATCTCTATTATCGGAGATATCCCGATTTACGTTGCACTTGACAGTGCAGATACCTGGTCTCATCCGGAGCTGTTCCAGCTTTCTGAGGGCTGTGTGCCCAAGGCAGTTGCAGGGGTTCCGCCGGATGCCTTTTCTGCCACCGGTCAGCTGTGGGGGAACCCTCTTTATGACTGGGAATATCACAGAAAGACCGGCTATGACTGGTGGATCTTAAGAATCGGTTATAGCTATCGTCTCTACGATATTGTCCGCGTAGATCATTTCCGTGGCTTCGAGGCATATTTCTCGATTCCTTACGGAGACGAAACCGCAGTCAATGGTCACTGGGAAAAGGGACCTGACTTCGAACTTTTTGCAGCGATGAAGATGAAACTGGGCAAAAAAGAGATGATCGCAGAGGATCTGGGTGTGATTACACCTCCTGTCCGCAAAATGATCAAAAAATGCGGATATCCGGGTATGAAGGTATTGCAGTTCGCATTTGACAGCTATGACAGTGAATACCTGCCGCACAATTATGATAAGAACTGTATTGTTTACACCGGAACCCATGACAACCAGACGACCCGCGGCTGGTACGAAGAAAACAACCGCAAGGTGCAGAAATACATTCGTGAGTACCTGCGGGTAAAAAGCGGTAAGGATGTGGTGGAAGCGATGATTGCAACAGCGATGTCCTCAACCGCAGGAACCGCAGTGATCCCGATGCAGGATTGGCTCGGACTCGGACGAGAAGCCCGCATGAACTTCCCGTCCACCCTTGGCGACAACTGGAAATGGCGCCTGACGGACGGACAGCTGACGGATGCACTGGCAGCACATATGAAGGACGTGACTAAGACCTATTGCAGGTGATCTGTCCTGACAAACAAGACCCCCCGAAGAGCTGCAACTCTCCGGGGGGTCGTTTGTGTTGACTGGAACTATTTTTTCCCTTTGACTGGTTTCACGATGGCGGATAACAGCGAAAAGTAGGGGATAAAAGAAACGGAAAAACAACGGGGAATGTCACAGGGCACGGCGGCTCAAATTCGAATTATGATAGGCCGGATCCTTGGTCACATCCTGATCGAACCAGTCCGGCGGTGTGAATGCGTTTGCTTCCTCGATGGATGGAAATTCCACTTCTGCGATGATAAGCGGTGCCAGGGACTTCTCAAAAACATCCAGCTCGATGGTATAAGGACCCCAGGGGATCAGATATCGTTTTTTGGAAATACAGATACCGTCGGCTTTCGGAAGAAGATGCTCATAGGAGGACTGATTGAGCGGAAGATTATATTCTTCCCGCGCCATCAGTCCTTTTCCTTTGTAGGTCAGATAATATTCATCATCCTGTCTGCGGATGCGCAGGACGGGGTCGGTGTTTAAATAAGCCTGCTCGATGAGGTGGAAGGGATAGCTGTCCAGATTTTCCGGCAGAGCTTTGACTGTGAATTTTCGTTCGATTTCCATAGGGGGCATAGCGGTACTCCTTTGTGTATTTTAGATGCTCGATAGGCTTAGTATAGCACAGATATGCAGGATTTGTGAATTTTGTTGTGGAAGCACCCTGAATTTTAACATTCTTTAGAAATTATTCATACTTTTTCCCTTTTATGGAACAGAGATTTCTGCTAAGATAGGAATGGTTCAAATGGCAGGCTGCGGAAGCGCTCGACGGAGGAAGGTGACGTTTAAGCAGGCGGCTGCCAGACATCAGAAAATGGACTTAAGAAGAAAGGGGACATACAGATGGCGAAAATTGGTGTATTTTTTTCGGCTGGTTATGAAGAAATAGAAGCGTTGACAGTGGTGGATCTCTGCAGACGGGCGGGCATCGAGGTGACGATGGTTTCCGTGGATGAGACGGCGGCGGTGACCGGTTCCCATCAGATTACCGTGCAGATGGATCAGCTGCTTTCCGAGACGGATTTTGATGCGTTCGATCTGCTGGTGCTTCCGGGGGGAATGCCTGGAACCCTGCATCTGGAAGCCTGTGATGCATTGATGGAACAGCTGGATCGTTTTTACAGCGCTGGCAAATGGGTTGCAGCGATCTGCGCGGCTCCGCAGATTTTCGGGCATCGCGGATATTTGAAGGGGAGAAAGGCGACGAGCTTCCCTTCCATGGAAAAGGAGCTGGACGGCGCCTTTGTGACGCACGGCGCAGCAGAGGTGGATGGCAATGTGATTACCGGACGCGGCATGGGCAGTGCGATCGATTTTGCACTGAAAATTATCGGCTGCCTGATTTCGGAAGAAGAGGCGGCAGCGCAGGCGGAGAGAATTGTATACGAAAGGTAGACAGAATTTACAGATGAATATTTTATTCTTTTTGACACCAAAGAGCGAGGTCGCTTATGTGGAGGAAACTGATACACTGCGTCAGGCGCTTGAAAAGATGGAGCATCACGGCTATGCTGCGGTTCCGCTTTTATCTACGGAGGGCAAATATCTTGGCACGCTGACGGACGGGGATGTGCTCTGGGGATTAAAAGAACTGAATTTTCCCAGCCTGTATCAGATGGAAGAGATTCCTGTCATGCAGGTGAACCGTTCCCGGGACAATAAGCCGGTTCATGTGGATGTGGATATGGAAGGACTGCTGGAAAAGGTCAGCGCCCAGAACTTCGTGCCGGTTATTGATGATGAAAAGGTCTTTATTGGGATCATTACGAGACGGGACGTGATTCATTATCTGGCGAAACAGTGCCGCAGTCGGGAAGAAGCGGCGGTGTAAAAGAAAAAACGGAACATCGTGTCGCGGTAGAATGGAGCATTTATGGCACAGCGGTTTTACTGGAAGCAGTATGTGACGGATAAACAGGTTACTTTCTATATCGCCGATCTGGTTTTGAAACCGGGAGAGCAGATCGAGGCGCACTGTCATGATTATTATGAATTTTTTGTCGTGTTGAAAGGCACGTTTCTGGAACGATGCAACGGACAGGAACTGGTGATGCAGCCGGGGATGGGACAGCTGCTCGGACCGGACGATGTGCATAACCTGTCAAATCCCTTTGGCGAGCAGAATCTTTTGTACAATATTGCGGTGCGAAAAGATCGTTATGAACAGCTGACAGCGCCGCTGTTTGGCAACGGGAACGGGAGCAAAGATGCACCTGTTTTTGACCTGGGTTCGGAAAGCCTGGAAGGATTCCGTGAGAAAATACGTCTGCTGCATCAACTCTGGGAGTCCTCAGGGGAAAAGGAATTTCTGCTCCAGAGCATTTGCTGTGATGTCCTGGTAAACATCTTATTAAAAGGCAGGGAAAACAGTGCGCCGGACTGGCTGTCTGAATTGTATGACAGAATGCAGGAGCCTGAAAATTTTACGCAGGGACTTACACGCATGTTGGAACTTGCGGGCAAAAGTCAGGCGTATCTGAATCGTATTTTTTATAAGTATTATGGGCAAACGCCGACGGCGTTTATCAATTCCTGCCGAATGACTGAGGCATGCCGCCTGCTCCGCAGCACTGAAGAAAAAATTCTGGATATCGCTTACAGCTGCGGGTATGAGAATCTGTCGTATTTCAACCGACAGTTTCGGGCTCGTTACGGCCAGACGCCAAAAGAATACCGGAGTCAGAAGCGGTTCTTTGAATGACAGATGACATTTTGAAGTCTCTTTTCAGAAAACAGAATATTTTCACAGAAAAAAATAGATTAGGTCAATATAGTATCAGAAACGGGAAACAGGTGTTAGCGGTGTTTCCCGTTTTCTATTATACTGAATCCAGAAGCTGTGGAATGAGTTGATTTAAAATCAAAACAACTGTATTTATGGAAAAAGAAATGTGGAGGGACAAAAATGTATCATCCGAACAGAATTTTAGAGCGGGAACTGGAATTTACAAAAATCTATCGGGAAAATATCGGGCAGCCTAAAGCGGTGCGGGAGAGTCGCTGCATGGATGCACAGATGGCGACGTACTTTGTGACGATTCAGCCGCAGGATCTGATTGCCGGAAGGATCAGCCGTCCGTATGTGGTGTTTGCACAGTGTATGGAGGGCGACGGCATCGACAAGACCGGTTATTGTATCGATGTGGTAAACTGCGAGAAGGAGCTGGAACGGATGAAGGCAGACGCCGCCTATTCCAGGGAGGACTGTATGCAGGTAGAAGAGATGATCCAATTCTGGAAAGCAGAAAATACAAATACAAAAATCCGGCAGCAGTTCCCCAAAAGCTGGGCAGGTTCGATGGGCGGTGACGATTATGTGCATGATAATGCGGCAATTCATCCGCTTTACCGGCTGGCAGGTGTAAATCTTGATTTTAAAAAGCTCTTCCGGCTTGGTATATGCGGTTTGCGGGATGAAGCGCTCAGACTGGCACAGGAGACGCAGGATTCGGAGAAAAAGAATTTTTACGAGGGCGTAGCTTCTGTGCAGGAATCCCTTCGTCGGGTAATGGGGCAGTATACAACGGAGGCAAAGCGTTTGGCTGGACAGGAAAATGACAGGGTGCGGCAACAGGAACTTTTGCAGATGGCAGAGTGTCTGGAACACATTCAGACTGCACCACCGGAGAGTATGCAGGAGGCAATTCAGCTTCAATGCCTCTATATGCTTGCGGCGCGGGCAGTAGAGATCGGAAGAATCGACGATTATCTGGGGGAATTTTATCGGAAAGATTTGAAGACCGGACGGATTACACACGACCAGGCAGTGCGTTTACTGGACAATTTTTTCACAATCATCGAAACCCAGTGCGGACGGGATACGCGGGTCATTATCGGCGGCATGGGGCGCGAGCATGAAAAGAGCGCGGACGAATTTGCTATGCTGGTGATGGATGTATTGGAAGTGCGCAGGGAACATTTTTATCCGCAGATCAGCCTGCGTTATTATAAAGAGATGAATCAGGATATTTATGACCGCGCGCTGCGGATTCTTGGCAGCGGCATGACCTTTCCGATGCTGTATAACGATGATGTGAATGTGCCTGCAGTGATGCGGGCGATGGATGTGCCCAAAAAGGCAGCGGAGCAGTATTCGTTCTTTGGCTGCGGAGAATATATGCTGGCGGCACAGAGTATCGGAACGCCAAACACAGCCCTGAATGTGGCAAAGGTTCTGGAACTTGTGCTGCATGATGGAATCAATCCGGCGACAGGAATTTTGTCAGGACCGCTGGCAGCTGGGCAGGAATGCAAAAAGCTTCAGGACATTATCTGCTATGAGGAGCTGGAAGAGTTGTTAAAAACTTATCTGACGTTTTTTATCGAGATTGCAGGCGGTTTTGAAGAGCTGGTGTATGACGTGGATGGAAAAGAAGCAGAGTTTTTACAGCTCTCCTGTCTGCAGGACGACTGCATGACGCGTGGACGCGGTATGCTAAACGGCGGTTACAGGTATCTGGGCGGAACGGTGGAAACCTATGGAAATATCACGCTTTCAGACAGTATGGAAGCAATCCGGAAAGTTGTATTTGAGGAAAAGCGCTGCACATTACAGGAGCTTGTAGAGGCGCTCGACTGTGATTTTTCGGGAAAAGAGATGCTGCAGCAGGCGCTTCTTGACGCGCCGAAATTTGGGAACGATAATGAAGAGGCGGATGAAATTGCGGTTCGGCTGCATGAGTTCATCTGTCAGACGATCCGCAACCAGAAAAACCGGACACGGCTAGATTCTTTCCTGGCGGTGTTGATCAACAACAATATGAATGTGACGCTGGGGCAGTTTACCGGCGCGACGCCGGACGGCAGAAATGCGCATAAGTTTTTGTCCAACGGCAACAGCCCTTACAACGGACAGGATAAAGAGGGACTGACAGCGCTGATTCTGTCGTTGACTAAACTGGATAATTCAATTCATGCGGGCGGAAACCAGAACCTGAAATTCGCGCGCAGCATGTTTGAAGGCGATCTGACGCAGATTAAGAGCGTGCTTGGAACGTTCTTCGATCTTGGAGGGCAGCAGGTGAATTTGAGCGTTGTCTGCCAGAAAGATCTGGAGGATGCGCTGGTGCACCCGGAAAGCCATGAAAATCTGGTGGTGCGGGTCGGCGGATTTACAGCGAGGTTTATCGATCTGGATAAAAAAACGCAGCAGGACGTCCTGACGAGGACGGCATACTGCTAAGAGAAAAAGCGAGTGGCATCGTTACTGCCGTGCAGTGTCGGAAAAACAAAATATGTCCAGTATCGCTGCGCAGTGCTGTGATGCCGGAAAGGGAGGATATAGTTTGGAAGCGTTGCTTGTAGATATTCAGAGGGGAAGCCTGCATGACGGACCAGGTGTGCGGACGACATTCTTTTTTAAGGGCTGCCCGCTGCGCTGTCGGTGGTGCCATAATCCGGAGAGTCAAAATCCCGGAAAGCAGCTGTCGTTTCATCGTGAGAAGTGCGTTGGATGCGGGCGCTGTGAAACGGCATGTCACAGTAATGTACATTGGTTGACGAAAACCGGGACAGAACAGTTTCGGCATCAGGTTTATTTTGAACATTGTCAGTTTTGCGGGAAGTGTGTGGAACAGTGTCCGGTAAAGGCACTGAAAATTATCGGAACACCGTATACAGAAGAAGAGCTTTTGAAAATTGCACTGTTGGATCGGGCGTTTTATGAGCATTCCGGCGGCGGAATTACGTTGTCGGGCGGAGAAGTGCTGCAGCAGGCGGATTTTGCAGCCTCCTTTCTTTCGTTGTGCAGAGAGGAGGATCTGCATACCTGTGTGGAGACGAGCGGGTTTGGAACTACAGACGCGATGGAAAAGCTGCTGCAGGAAACCGATCTGCTATATTTTGACTGGAAAGTGAGCACTGAGGAGGACGCAAAAAAATGGATTGGCGGATCGCTTGTCCCGATTTTGAATAATCTTGCTCTGGCGGATAAAAAAGGGATACGGACAGTTTTACGCTGTCCGATTATCCCTGGAGTCAACGATAATACAGTCCATTTTCAGACAATCTGTGATCTGCTTGGGCGATACCCTTCGATAGAGCAGGCGCAGCTTTTGCCGTATCATTCGTTCGGTATTTCCAAAGGAGGAAATATCGGGCAGCTTCAGCAGGAATTTCCGGTTCCGGGGGAAGAAGAAAAGAAAAATTGGATTTCCTGGTTTGAACAAAATGGAAAAGAAGAAGGGAAACGGGTGGTTTTGGAACACTAGAGACCGGGAGTGTGCAGAAGACAGTGTAAAATTCCTTGCCCACAGCCGTTGAGTTTGATATACTTAAATGCAATCAGACTGAAAAATGGCGAGTATGGCGTCGGCGCAGCAAATGATTTTCATTCGTAACTGTTCAGTACCCTCTCAGTTACGCGCAAAAATCCATTCCAAATCGGCTATGCCGATAGGATTTTTGCCTTCTAGTCCAAGTTTTCTTACGGTCAGCGCAGTAAATGCGCAGACCTACTGAACAGTTACTTTCATTCTATAAACTGCGGCGGTTGACGACAGGAATCAGAGTGAGGAAAGAATGTCCAAAATAAAACAGAGCAATATCAGAAACTTTTGTATCATCGCGCATATCGATCACGGTAAATCGACCCTGGCAGACCGGATTATTGAAAAGACCGGTCTTCTGACCAGCAGAGAAATGCAGGAGCAGGTGCTGGACAACATGGAGCTGGAGCGGGAGCGCGGCATTACGATCAAATCCCAGGCGGTGCGGACGATTTACCGTGCAGAGAATGGGGAAGAATATATTTTTAACCTGATCGACACTCCCGGACACGTGGACTTTAACTATGAGGTCAGCCGTGCACTGGCAGCGTGCGACGGCGCAGTTCTGGTGGTGGACGCAGCACAGGGTATCGAGGCGCAGACCCTGGCGAATGTGTATCTTGCGCTGGATCATGACCTGGAGGTATTTCCGGTCATCAACAAAATCGACCTGCCGAGTGCAGAGCCGGAGCGCGTAAAAGAAGAAATCGAGGATGTGATCGGTCTGGATGCGGAGGATGCACCCTTGATTTCCGCTAAAAACGGACTTAATATCGAACAGGTGCTGGAGCAGATTGTGAAAAAAATTCCCGCGCCGGGCGGCAGCATCGAAAATCCGCTGCAGGCGCTGATTTTCGATTCCCTCTACGATCCCTACAAGGGCGTGATTGTCTTTTTCCGAATTATGGAAGGACAGTTAAAAAAAGGCACCAAAGTCCGTATGATGGCAACAGGTGCAGAGTTTGATGTTGTGGAGGTCGGTTATTTTGGCGCAGGTCAGTTTATCCCCAGCGAGGACGGGCTGTCTGCAGGAATGGTTGGCTATCTGACGGCTTCGATCAAAAATGTCAAGGATACCCGCGTCGGCGATACGATTACAGATGCAGCCAATCCGTGTGCAAAACCGCTTCCCGGTTATAAAAAGGTCAATCCGATGGTGTACTGTGGATTGTATCCGGCAGACGGTGCGAAGTATCCTGATCTGCGGGATGCGCTGGAAAAGCTGCAGTTAAATGATGCGTCCTTATTTTATGAGCCGGAGACATCCATTGCCCTTGGCTTTGGATTCCGCTGCGGATTTCTGGGACTGCTGCATCTGGAAATCATTCAGGAACGTCTGGAAAGAGAGTACAACCTTGATCTGGTGACAACGGCGCCGGGCGTTGTGTACCGGGTGCATAAGACCAACGGGGAAGTGATCGAGCTGACCAATCCGTCCAATCTGCCCGACCCGTCGATGATCGAATATATGGAAGAGCCTGTGGTTTCGGCAGAGATCATGGTGACGACGGACTACATCGGTTCCATTATGGAGCTGTGCCAGGAGCGCCGAGGTCAGTATCTCGGCATGGAATATATGGAAGAAACCCGTGCATTGCTCAAATACGAGCTGCCGTTAAATGAAATCATTTACGACTTTTTCGATGCGTTAAAGTCCCGTTCCAAGGGTTATGCGTCGTTTGACTATGAGTTAAAGGGGTATGAGCAGTCAGAGCTTGTAAAATTGGATATTTTGATTAACCGGGAAGAAGTGGATGCACTTTCATTTATTGTACATAAGGACAGCGCATACGAGCGTGGTCGGAAAATGTGCGAGAAGTTAAAGGATGAAATCCCGCGCCATCTGTTCGAAATTCCGATTCAGGCGGCAGTCGGCGGCAAGATTATCGCCCGGGAAACCGTCAAGGCGATGCGCAAGGACGTGCTTGCAAAATGCTATGGCGGCGATATCAGCCGTAAGAAAAAGCTTCTGGAAAAGCAGAAGGAAGGCAAGAAGCGGATGCGTCAGGTCGGCAACGTGGAAATCCCGCAGAAGGCTTTCATGAGCGTCTTAAAGCTGGATGAGAACTGAGCCTATGACACCGAAAAAAGATCTGGAATTATATCTGCACATTCCATTCTGCAGGCAAAAATGTCGCTACTGTGATTTTTTGTCGGCACCGCTGGCAGCAGACAGCTCTACAGCGGATGGTTACGTTCCGGAAGCATACGTCGATGCCCTCCTTTCACAGATCGTGCAGGAGAGTCAGTTTTATCAAGAGCGCAGAGTCACTACGATTTTCTGGGGCGGCGGTACGCCGTCCCTTTTGCGCGTCATGGATATGGAACGGCTGATGGACGCGATCCGGGCGCATTTTTGCGTTGCGGACGATGCAGAAATTACGCTGGAAAGCAACCCGGGCACGCTGGATTTTGAAAAACTCGCCGGATATCGGCGTGCCGGAATCAACCGACTGAGCATGGGGCTGCAGTCGGCGTGCGACAAAGAGCTTGCCATGCTTGGCAGAATTCACAATTTCGATACCTTTGTCCAAAACTATAAGCAGGCGCGGAGAGCTGGGTTTGAAAATATCAACGTCGATCTGATGTCCGCGCTGCCGGGACAGACGGTGGAGAGCTGGGAGCAGACACTCGTGAAAACTGCAGAGCTTGCGCCGGAGCATCTGTCGGCCTACAGCTTGATCATCGAAGAAGGTACGCCATTCTGGAACTGGTATGGTGAGGACGCAAACCAGACGCTGCGCCCGAAAGAAATGCTGCCGCTTCCGTCGGAAGAGGACGAACGCCGGATGTATGCCCGAACGCGGGAAATTCTGGAACAGTATGGCTACCATCGGTATGAAATTTCGAATTATGCAAAGGATGGGTATGCCTGCCGCCATAACATCGGCTACTGGAACCGGACGGATTATTTAGGGATCGGGCTTGGTGCGTCGTCTTTGATTGACCCGATGCGCTGGAAGATGACGTCTGATTTATCGGACTATCTGGAATGCAGTAAAAATCAGGGAGATTTTGCAAACCTTCGGGAAGAGGTGCAGACGCTTCGTGTGTCGGAACGAATGGAAGAGTTTATGTTTCTGGGGCTGCGCCTGACAAAAGGCATTGAACTGCAAACATTTGAACACCAGTTTGGAAAAAGCTTCTGGGACGTTTATCAGGACGCTGCGGATAAGCTGTTTTCCGAACAGTTACTTTGTCTGGATGAATCGAAAAAAAATCTTCGCCTGACGGATTATGGCGTGGACGTCAGCAACTATGCGCTGGCGGAGTTTTTGCTGGATTATTAAGATCGGGAGAATCGCATGCAGTATGAATTTGCCCCGCTGGAGGGGATTACAGGATATATTTACCGGAATGCGCATCATGCGTGCTTTCCGTCGATGGATCGCTATTACACACCGTTCATCACGCCGAAAAAAGGGAAAAGCTTCACGACGCGGGAGTGGAACGACATTGCAGCAGAGCACAATCAGAACATTGCGGTCGTTCCGCAGATCCTGACGAATCAGGCGGAAGGCTTTTGCAAGGTTGCGGGGATGCTCAAAGAACAGGGCTATGAAGAAGTGAACTTAAATCTTGGCTGTCCGTCTGCCACCGTGACGGCGAAGAAAAAAGGCGCCGGATTTTTGGCTGATCCAGACGCACTGGATGCGTTTCTGGAGGAAATTTTTGCACACAGCCCGCTGAAAATCTCGATCAAAACGAGAATTGGCGTGGAAAACCCGGATGAATTTGAACGCCTGTTGGATATTTTTTCCCAGTATCCGATTCAGAAGCTGATCGTGCATCCCCGCGTGCTGAAAGAGTTTTATAAAGGAAACGTGCACCGGGAAGCCTATGTGCAGGCGAAAGAAAGGCTGAGTGCAGCTGCAGCAGATATAGAAACTGTGGGACGGACCATTCCGGTCTGCTACAACGGCGATTTATTCAGCGTTTCCGATACAGAGAGATTTTTGGTGGAGTATCCGGATGCGGATGACCTGATGTTCGGCAGGGGAATGCTGATCGATCCGGCGCTGGTGATGCGGCTGCGCGCCAAAAGTGCTGATCCGGCGGGAAAAAACGCTGCAAAGGAACTGCGTCTGGAAAACAAAAGCACAGTATGGGAGGACGCGGCGAAGCGAGTATCGGACATTCGAGATTTCTATGGGCGGCTGGCGGAAGATTACGCAGCGGTGCTGTCCGGGGAACGGGACGTACTATTTAAAATGAAGGAACTCTGGAGCTGGCAGGGGCAGCTGTTTGAAGGCTCCGAAAAATATCTCAAAAAAATCCGCAAGGCACAGAAGCTGACAGAATACAAGTCCGCAGTGGCGGCGCTGTTTGCAGACTGTCCGATCAAAGACGCGTGAATACCGTGCGTCAAAAACAGCTGCGTCGATAGACAGCCGCTGCTGTGCGCCAAAATCGAGCACACCGCTCAAAAATAGGGACAGATGGAAAGGCACGGGACGAAAAGGGTTTTCATAAAATAAAGTAAACTGCAGGAGGCCGGGGCGTTGGCAACGGCTGGGGGCTAGGAGTGAAAACCTTTCAGAAACCTCTGTCAAAGGAAGAGGAAAGCCTTTGCATACAGGCATTGCAGGCAGAAGATGCCGGAAGAAAAAGCGAGGCGAAACGGCTCCTGATTGAACGTAATTTAAGGCTGGTCGCGCACATTGCAAAAAAATACAGCAGCGAGGAAGAACTGGAAGACCTGATTTCAATCGGGACAATCGGGCTGATCAAGGCGGTGGAGACCTTTGACCCGCAGAAAAACAGCCGTCTGGCAGCCTACGCCGCCCGATGCATCGACAACGAGCTTTTGATGATGCTGCGCAGTAAAAAAAAGACATCGCGGGAAGTATCGTTATATGAGCCGATCGGAACGGACCGGGAGGGCAACGAGATCAACCTCCTGGACGTGATGGAACAAAAACAGCCGGACATTGTGGAAGAGATGGAAAAACAGCGGCTGAACCAAAAGCTCTATGAGCTGATGGAAAGCGTGCTCAGCCCACGGGAAAAGGAGGTGCTGTATCTTCGGTACGGACTGCCCGGAGGAACGGAACTTACGCAGAAAGAGGTGGGAAAACGGCTGGGAATTTCCCGAAGCTATGTCAGCCGGATTGAAAAACGAGCGCTCTTGCGCTTGCGGGATGCGGCATGGGGATGAAAGGCTGATTTTTGAAAAGCAGCAGTGCAAAAAGCAGTGAGTCGGAATGCACAAAAAACGGTTGACAGCATGCTGTGGCATGCGGTATGGTTAAAACAGTTATGATAGTTGGAGGGCAGAGGAAAAATCTGCCCTTTTTCTGGTTGGCTGAATTTCCCGGGACGGAAAGGGGAAAGATGTATTGTCAGATCAATGCAGGCGGACTTTATGGCCTGCAGAGCTATGTTGCGCAGGTGGAAGTCGATATTTCAAAAGGACTGCCCTGTTTTGATATGGTAGGACTTTTAGACAGTGAAGTGCGGGAGGCGCGGGAACGTCTGCGCGTTTCCCTGCATCACATCAACGCAGCGCTTCCGGCGGAAAAAATTACGGTAAATTATTCTCCGGCAGGAATTGTGAAATCCGGGACGTCGTTCGATTTGCCGACCGCACTCGTCATTCTTGCGGCGCAGGGAAAAGTGCCGCCGGAGCGGTTGAGGGAGCTCTGGGCGGTGGGCGAGGTCGGGCTGGATGCGCGAATTAAGCAGGTTCGGGGCGTACTGGCGATGCTGCATGCGGCAAATCAGAGCGCTTTTCGAAGCTATTTGATTCCGTTTGAAAATCTGGGAGAAGGGCTTGCGGTTGGGAAACTGCCGGTCATGGGCGTTTGCAGCCTGGAAGAAGCAATGGAGTATGTAAACGCGTCTGCGCAGGAACAGGAACGGATGCGGCGGGACGCGGAAGGCAGATGGCAGAGTCAGGCAAAAGGCAGGATGGAAAAAGAAAAGAAAACGCCGGACTTTGCATTGCTGTGCGGAATGGAGGAAGCAAAGCGCGCTGCAATGATTGCAGCTGCCGGAGCCCATAATCTGCTTTTGGCAGGACCGCCCGGTACCGGAAAGACGATGCTTGCGAGGTGTCTGCCGGGAATCCTGCCGCCCATGAGCGAGGAAGAAAAGCAGGAGGTGTCTGCAATCTACAGCGCGGCAGGGCAGCTGGAGGATGGAACGCTGATTCAGGAGCGACCGTTTGTCAGCCCGCATCATACGGTATCTGTTTATGCAATGACCGGAGGCGGCGCTGTCCCAAAACCGGGAATGGTGACGTTGGCGCACCGGGGCGTGTTGTTTTTGGATGAAATGGCGGAATTTAAGCGACAGACGCTGGACGTCCTGCGGCAGCCGATGGAAGAGGGAAAGATTTTTCTTGCCCGGAGCCGGGGAAACTTTGTGTATCCGGCGGATTTTATGCTGTTAGGAGCGACGAACCCCTGCCCCTGCGGCTATTATCCGGACAGAAACCGCTGCAGATGTCAGGACTGGGAGGTGCGTCGGTATTTGGCGAGACTTTCGGGACCGCTTCTCGACCGGATGGATTTATGCTGTCAGATCAAACAGACGCCGATTCGAAAGCTGTGGGAAAAAAGAGAAGCTTCCTATATAGATAGCGACAAAAACGGAAGCAAATGGATGCGGGAACAGGTGCTGGAGGCAAGAAAGCGGCAGCAGATGCGATGCCGTGGCGCGGCAATGCGGGAAAACGGTCGGTTGAGTCCGGGGGAAATTTTAAAATACTGTCCGTTGGGACTTGAGGAACAGGAGTTTCTGGAACAGGCCAGCGAGCAAGCGGGGCTTTCCATGCGGGGATGCCATCGCGTTATCCGTGTGGCGCGGACGATTGCAGATCTGGAAGGAAAAGACCGGATTGGTGTAGAGCATCTGGGACAGGCGCTCTTTTTCCGAAATCAGAATGTGCTGCGGGAGTGAAGCGCCGCGGGCAGAAGGGAGCATAGAATAGAAAAACAACAGAATTGTAAAAGTCAAATGGAGCAGGAGCGCACTCTGGCACTTGCCCTTTGCCGGGTGGAAGGGATCGGCGCTGTCAGCATTCGAAAGCTTTTGGAAAAGGCAGGAGACGTTTCCGAAATCCGAAAGCTGCCGGCGGAAAGTCTGCAAAAGCTGCTGGGGGAGAAAAAAGCGGCGCTTTTGAAAAACTGGGACGCGCCCGAAAATCTGGAACGGGCAAAGCGACAGGAGGAGCAGTGGAAGAAAAAAGGAATTTCCTTCGATTTTTTGTGGGAAGAAGGGTTTCCAAAACGATTGAAGGAAATTTCCGATCCACCGCTGGTGCTGTACAGGATCGGGAAGCTGCCGGAGCCGGAAAAAAAGATGACAGCCATTGTCGGTGCGCGCGCCTGTTCCTCCTATGGAAAAGAAATGGCGGAATATTTCGCCAGGGGACTTGCGAAGGAGGGGATCGGAATTGTCAGCGGCATGGCGCGGGGGGCAGATGGAATCGCGCAGCGGGCGGCGCTGTCAGCAGGCGGATATTCAGTTGCGGTGTTGGGCTGCGGTGTGGACATCTGCTACCCGGAGGAGAACAGGCCGCTGTATGAAAAGCTGTGGGAAAACGGATGTATCCTGTCGGAATATCCGCCGGGGACGCAGCCCCATTCGAGACTGTTTCCGCCCCGCAACCGGATTATCAGCGCACTTTCGGATCTCGTGCTCGTTATCGAAGCGCGTGAAAAGAGCGGAACGCTGATTACCGTGGATATGGCGCTGGAACAGGGAAAGGATGTGTTTGCTGTGCCGGGACGCATTACGGATACCTGTAGTCGCGGCTGCAACCGATTGATCGGAAATGGCGCAGGTATCGCGGTAAGTGTGGCACAGCTGCTGCAGGAACTGCAGGGCAGTGTACCGCACGCAGGTAGAGACGAAGCGTTTTCCTTAACCCAGGCAGAACGCCCGAACGCTGCCAATGCTGCCGGTGTGATTGCCGACAAAATGCTGTGCCCTGTGACAGACGCTCTCAGCGTTACCGCCTCATCCTCCTGGCCGCCTCTGCGCAAAACCATCTGGCAGGCGCTGGATACAATGCCGCAGAGCATGGACGAAATTGCGGATACCCTTGCGAGACAGAAGATATTCATAAATGTGCAGATGCTGATGCAGGAGCTTGTTTTTCTGGAGCTGGAGGGCGCTGCAGGAAGCGTAATGGGGCGATATTACAGGAAAACTTTTGCTTGCAATGACGGATGATATGGTGTATAGTGGTTCACGATCACTGCACAGGACCAAAAATGTGCGTAATAGCAGTAATGAAAATTGGGGATATCAAATATGGCAAAATATTTAGTGATCGTGGAGTCACCGGCCAAAGTCAAAACGATCAAGAAGTTCTTGGGGGCGAACTATGAGGTAGCAGCCAGTAACGGGCATGTGCGTGACTTTCCCAAGAGCCAGTTCGGCATTGATGTGGAGCATGATTACGAACCGAAGTATATCACGATCCGCGGCAAGGGTGACATCCTGGCGAACCTCCGCAAAGAGGTCAAAAAAGCAGAAAAAATCTATCTCGCAACCGACCCGGACCGGGAGGGAGAGGCGATTTCCTGGCATCTGATGGAAGCGCTCAAGCTCTCCGGTAAAAAGGTGTACCGTATTACCTTTAACGAGATCACGAAGACAGCAGTGAAGGAATCGTTAAAGCATGCGAGAGAAATCGATATGAATTTAGTGGATGCGCAGCAGGCGCGACGGATGCTGGACCGTATGGTTGGCTATCGGATCTCCCCGCTTCTGTGGGCAAAGGTGAAGCGGGGACTTTCTGCCGGACGTGTGCAGTCTGTTGCCCTGCGCATTATCTGTGATCGCGAAGAAGAGATCAATGCGTTTATTCCGGAGGAATACTGGACCCTTGATGCAGCATTCCAGATTCCAGGGGAAAGAAAACCCCTGATAGCCAAATATTACGGGGAGCAGGATACCAAGCGTATTTTAAAAACCGCAGCGGAAGTAGAAGCAGTCAAAAAGGATTGCGAAAAGGCAGAGTTTCAGGTGAGCGACGTCAAAAAGGGCGAGCGCATCAAGAAGGCTCCCCTTCCCTTTACCACCTCTACCCTGCAGCAGGAAGCCAGTAAGGTGCTGAATTTTTCCACACAGAAAACCATGCGGCTGGCACAGCAGCTGTACGAAGGGGTAGATATCAAGGGAAATGGTACAGTCGGTATCATCACCTACCTAAGAACCGATTCCACGCGTGTTTCCGAAGAGGCGGAAAACATGGCGCGCAGCTATATTACTGAGAAATACGGCGAACAGTATGCCGGAGAAGGCACCGTGAAAAAGGGCGGACAGAAAATTCAGGATGCCCACGAAGCGATCCGTCCGACGGATGTTGCACGGACCCCTTTGGAAATCAAAGAATCCTTAAGCAGGGATCAATTTCGTCTCTATCAGCTGATCTGGAAGCGCTTTATGGCAAGCCGCATGACGCCTGCCAAGTACGAGACAACCTCTGTGAAGATTGACGGCAACGGACATCGTTTTACGGTTGCGGCCAGTAAGGTGATCTTTGACGGTTTCATGAGTGTATACACGATGGACGACGAGGATAAGGCAGAAAACCGCACCCTCGCAAAAAGCATCGACAAGGATACGAAGCTGTCCTTAAAGGAATTTGACGGGGAGCAGCATTTTACCCAGCCTCCCGCACATTATACAGAAGCGTCCCTTGTCCGGACGCTGGAAGAACTGGGTATCGGTCGTCCCAGTACCTATGCACCGACGATCACGACGATCCTTGCACGTCATTATGTCATTAAAGAAAACAAGAACCTGTATGTGACGGAGCTGGGGGAGGTTGTCAATAAGATGATGAAGGAGGCGTTCCCGACAATTGTGGACGTCAACTTTACAGCGAATATGGAAGCACTTTTGGACGGCGTTTCCGAAGGAACCGTAGACTGGAAGACAATTGTTTCCAATTTCTATCCCGATCTGGAGGAGGCTGTGCAGAACGCGGAGAAGGAACTGGAAGAGGTCAAGGTGGGAGACGAGGAATCAGATGAGGTTTGTGAGCTGTGCGGACGGCGCATGGTCATCAAATACGGACCTCACGGCAGATTCCTGGCATGTCCGGGCTTTCCGGAATGCCGCAATACCAAACCTTATTACGAAAAAATCGGCGTAGCATGCCCCAAGTGCGGCAAGGATATCGTCCTGAAAAAGACACAGAAGGGCAGAAAATACTATGGCTGTATCGGCAACCCGGAGTGCGATTTCATGGTATGGCAGAGGCCTTCCAATGAAAAGTGCCCGGTCTGTGGCTCCATTCTTCTGGAAAAGGGCAACAAACTCGTATGCTCGAAGGAGGGCTGCGGTTTTGTCAAAGAGAAGGAAAAAGAAGAAAACGGCCAGGGATAAATTTGTGGAGGAACAGAAAAGATGAGCGGGATTCAGCTGCTGGATAAGACAAGAAAGATCGGGAAGCTGCTGCATAACAGCCATTCCAGCAAAGTTGTTTTTAACGATATCTGCAAGGTGATGCAGGATGCGCTGCAGTCAAACGTGCTGGTGATCAGCCGAAAAGGAAAAGTACTGGGCATTTCCGGCAAGGACGGCGGTGCAATCCGGGAGCTTTCCGGCTGCAACGTCGGAAGCTTTCTTGATCCGTTGCTGAATGAGAGAATGCTTTCAATTTTGTCCACCAAAGAAAACGCAAGCCTTGCAACGCTGGGCTTTGATGGCGAAGAGGACGAGGAATTTTCCGCGATCGTGACACCGATCGAGATCGCAGGGGAACGCCTCGGCACGCTGTTTTTATACCGCAGGGGGCAAAGCTATACGATCGACGATATCATTCTGTGCGAATACGGTTCCACGGTGGTGGGACTGGAAATGCTGCGGGCTGTGACCGAGGAGAGTGCGGAGGAAGACCGCAAAATCGCAGTGGTACACGCCGCACTCGGAACCTTATCCTATTCCGAACTGGAAGCGATCAGCCTGATCTTTCAGGAGCTGCATGGGACGGAAGGCATTCTGGTCGCAAGTAAAATTGCGGATCAGGCGGGCATTACCCGTTCCGTTATCGTCAACGCGCTGCGCAAATTTGAGAGCGCGGGAATCATCGAATCCCGTTCCTCCGGCATGAAAGGCACTTATATCAAGGTCTGCAACGAATTTGCCTATGGGGAAATCCGCAAAATGAAGGAAAAGAAGTAAATAATAGTCTTGCAAGTCATCAGCATTTATGGTAAAATCCTAATGTTGTGACCATAAAACATGTGTCTGGTTCCGTCACCGGTGTCCTTTAACGCTTTGGATGGCTGGCGGGTGGAAATGGTGGATCCTGTGAATTGAGCTTTACAGGATGTTTCTAAAAAGGCACAGAGGAAAAAACCAATGGAGGTAAGAACAATGAGCGTTATTTCTATGAAACAGTTACTTGAAGCAGGTGTTCATTTCGGACATCAGACCAGAAGATGGAACCCTAAAATGGCTCCTTATATCTTCACCGAGAGAAACGGTATCCACATCATCGACCTGCAGAAGTCTGTAGGCAAAGTGGACGAAGCTTACAAGGCAGTATTTGAGATCGCAGCACAGGGCGGCACCATCCTGTTCGTCGGCACCAAGAAGCAGGCACAGGACGCTGTTAAGACCGAGGCTGAGCGCTGCGGTATGTATTTTGTAAATGAGAGATGGCTGGGCGGCATGCTGACCAACTTCAAGACCATCAGAAGCAGAATCGAGAGACTGAAAGCAATCGAGACCATGTCCGAAGACGGTACCTTCGATGTTCTGCCTAAGAAAGAAGTTATCCAGCTGAAGAAGGAATGGGAAAAGCTGGAGAAGAACCTGGGCGGTATCAAGAACATGACCAGAATCCCGGATGCAATCTTCGTTGTTGACCCTAAGAAGGAAAAGATCTGTGTACAGGAAGCTCATGCACTGGGTATCACACTGATCGGTATCGGCGACACCAACTGCGATCCCGAAGAGCTGGATTACATCATTCCTGGTAACGACGATGCAATCAGAGCCGTTAAACTGATCACTTCCAAGATGGCAGACGCTGTTATCGAAGCAAATCAGGGCGAAGAAGTTTATACCGAAGAAGCAGCTGCACAGGGCGAAGCTTCCGATATCGAAGAAGTAGCTGCTGCAGAAGAGGCATAAATACTTTTTGACAATAGAACCCAATAAACTGATTTTATATGGAGGAAAGTAAAATGGCTGTTACAGCTGCAATGGTAAAAGAGTTAAGAGAAATGACCGGCGCTGGTATGATGGACTGCAAAAAGGCGCTGACCGCAACAGAAGGCGACATGGACGCTGCTGTTGAATTCCTGAGAAAGAATGGACAGGCAAAGGCTGAGAAGAAGGCTGGCCGTATCGCTGCAGAAGGTATCTGCCGCATCGCTGTAAAAGACGAAGGCACCGCTGCTGTCGTAGAAGTAAACTCTGAGACAGACTTTGTTGCAAAGAACGAGAAGTTCCAGAACTTCGTAGCTGCAGTTGCTGAGCAGGCAGTAAATTCTGACAATACAGAGCTGGAAGCATTCCTGGATGAAGCATGGCATGAGGAACCCTCCAAGACTGTAAAGGAAGTTCTGGTTGAGCAGATCGCAGTAATCGGCGAGAACTTAAAGATCAGAAGATTCCAGAAGGTTACCGCTCCCCTTGTTGTTTCCTACACACATGGCGGCGGACGTATCGGCGTTTTAGTAGAAGCTGACACCGATGTAAAGAACGATGCGGTAAAAGAAGCACTGACCAACGTAGCAATGCAGATCGCTGCACTGTCTCCGAAGTATGTTTCTACTGCTGACGTTTCTGAAGAGTACAAGGCTCATGAGAAAGAGATCCTGATGGCTCAGATCCAGAACGATCCTAAGATGGCTGGCAAGCCTGAAAAGGTAATCGAGGGCGCAGTAAGTGGCCGTCTGAACAAAGAGCTGAAGGAAGTTTGCCTGTTAGAGCAGGTATACGTAAAGGCAGAGGACGGCAAGCAGACCGTTGCTCAGTATTTGGCTCAGGTAGCAAAAGAGAACAATGCAAACCTGACTGTAAAGGGCTTCGTTCGTTTCGAAACCGGTGAAGGTATCGAAAAGAAGGTAGAAGACTTCGCAGCAGAGGTTGCAGCTCAGCTTGGTTGATCACGGCGCATTCTGATAAGGCTTGCACCGCAAGGGAAAAACAATAGAATGCACGCTCTGCGAGCATTCTATTGTC
>QUKC01000024.1 GCA_003481005.1 Firmicutes bacterium TM09-10
ATCAAAGCCGCCGTTTCAAATGGGCGTGTCAAATTGTCTGCTCTACGACGGCTTTTTTTCTTTTGCCGTCGTCCGGCAGAGTATTATTCAATATTTAATTCAATGTTTCCAGTGAAATTCTCACATTCAATGCCAATATAATTTCCACCATCAGGAAGTGTAATTATGTCACTATAAGTTCCGGTTGCTTCAATCAACGTGACTGCTTCATCAGATCCAGAAATCCAAAATACTTTTGCAGTACCTTCCGTAATCTCCAAGGTGCAATCAATGGACAGCTCCTTACCGGCTTCTCTCTTTATGGAAGTTCCTCCGAACAAATACTCTGTACCTGAAAAGTTCGCATAATCAGCCGTATAAGTCCCTGTATAATCATCAATTCCTTTTTCTTTTTCCCCTTGCAGTGACGATTTCCCTGTCAGTTCTATGGAGCCCGCAGACTGAACAATGTTATTGTAATGATTGAGAATTTCATCTTTTGAACAGCCAGCAAGCATAAAACTTCCCACAAGGACGAATGTTAATGCTAAAACTATTTTCTTCATAAAATCATCACCAGCCTTTCTTTGGAGCTACCTTTTTGGCCTTTTTCTTTGTTTGGGTTGCTTCTCGTTCTTTCATGCACAAAATCAAGATGGCAGAAATAACGACAGCAAGCGCAAGACTGCAAGAACAGGTTCCGATATTCCAGTTGACTGCGGTATCATAGCTACGGTAGCCTACCATTCCAAGACTTGCGGTAATCGGATAAAGGTTTGCTAATGTCATATTTCCTGCGGCAAACATCCCTCCATATCCATAGACAAAAGCAATGATTACACCGACTAAAAAGCTGCCTGCCCTCCGACAAGTAAGAGCGATAATCGGCAGAACCGCAAGATATAAAAAGAAATTAACCGCAGTAATCTGCAAGGCTGCTTTTAGAGCTAAGGAAATCTCAAAGCCGGGAAATCCCACAATCATTTCTGCTATGATTGTAAACAGACTGCATATCAGCCCGAAAATAATAGACAATACGCCGCACACAATCAATTTTCCGGTCAACAGTTTCTTAAAAGAGATCGGCACAGTCAGAATATTTTTCAATGTATCATCCGTCTGCTCACGAGAAATCATATATCCAGCAATTAGGCTGATACACATCGGAAAAATCATGGACATATTGTTTTTGATGACCTGTTCTGTAAGATAGGCAAAATCCCAAACGGAACCATCATTCGCCATAGAGGTAAACAAGGTCAGCAGGACGGATAGGAGCATGAGTGCAACGCCCGCCCAAAGGATATGATACCTTTTCAATTTATAAAATTCTGTTTTTACAATGCGAACCATGTTTATTCCCCCCTCTGCTTATATAATCTGTCAATCAGTAAGAACGAAACCAATGCCATGATCCCAAGAATGAATACAACTTGAAATGTTGAGGGAATTAGCCCTGTCATTTGCTCCAAGTCCATTTTTATTCCATGAGCCGCCATATCTCCCGCACTCCAAAATGTAGTCAGTGGCGTGGGCAGAAGCCATAACATAGTTTTAGGCAGTGTGTCAAACAATGCCGTAGCACTCATGTTCAGAACGCTGTAAAAGACACACAACAAAATGGAAAAAACATAGGTCTTACTGAAAAAGACAACAAGGACAATCAACGGGAGTGTTCCTGCCGTAATGAAGATCCCCGTTTCAACCGCCAAAAACAGCTTATAACCAATTCCATAAACTTCTAATGTTCCAATTCCGCAAAGAATTGTTGCAATGGTAGAAGCCACGCAAAAAACAATTCCAAAGATAAAAAGGACAATAATCTTTGCAAGTACCATTTGCGTGCTGGTTACGGGAATTGTACGCAGATTTTTGAATGTATCGTTGTCGCGTTCCATAAAAAACAGAATAGCGGCAATCACTCCGATAATGCAGGGCAGTAAAAACTGGATACCATATCCCAACACCATGTTAAATAGTCCATCGAAAGCATCTGCCCGATCCGTATATCGCTCCATCATAGAGGGCGTTGTCATCAGATAAGTCAGCGGGATTGGAAACAGGAACGCAGCCAAAATAATCAGCGGAATAAATTTCTTCCGTTTCAATTTCAAAAATTCGCATTTGATTAGTTTAAGCAATTCCTTCGCCCCCTGTCACACGCTTGAAGTAATCTTCAAGACTTTCTTCACAGGTATGTGCTTCTGATACCTCCAATCCGTTTTCTACAAAAGCAGTTACAATTTTCCCCACGGGTAGCTCCATATTGTGTAGACGCAGATTGTGGTCGTCTTGTATGGAAAAATGGGTTTCATGGAAATTGCGTTCCAAAATTCTTGCCGCCTGTGCAGTATCAGAGAGCGTAAACCGGATATGTTTACTGCTTTTTTGCTCCAACTCAGCAAGGCTTTCTTCTTCCAGCAATGCACCGTGGTTAATAATTCCAATATCGTCAGCCAGCAAGGAAATCTCCGAAAGAATGTGACTGGAGATTAAAATGGTTTTTCCTCTTGTGTCGCAAAGCTCACGGATAAAGGATCGCACTTCTGCAATACCGATGGGATCGAGACCGTTGATCGGCTCATCCAAAATCAAAAGCTCCGGATCGTGCATGACTGCAAGGGCAATCGCCAACCGCTGCTTCATGCCAAGAGAGTATTGCGAAAACAGCTTTTTATCCTTGTAAGGTAGCCCGACCAAATCCAGAGCGTCTTTGATGGCATGATTGTTTGGTACTCCACGCAGGGTAGCAAAGATACGCAGGTTCTCCGTACCGGTCAGATTGGGATAAAAACCAGGGGACTCAATCAAACTGCCAATGCGGGGCAGCAACTTCTTTTCATTTCCTTGCAAAGACTTTCCCCAGATTTTGACCTCACCGGAAGTAGGCTTCGTTAAACCCAACAGCATTTTCATAGTTGTGGTTTTTCCGGCTCCGTTTCTACCCAACAGACCATAAATTCTCCCACGCTTCACATGGATATTTAAGTCAGCCACACTCTTTTGTGAGCCGTATTGCTTTGTCAGATTTTTTGTTTCAATAATATAATTTGAATCCATATTCAAAACCTCCTGTTCTGTAAGGTATTCTATCACGCCAACCTTGCATTAACCTTGCCGCAACCTTGCATTAACCTTGCAATTTGAAATTCGGCTAAAATGACAAGAGTTCCCGCCGTAAGGACGGGAACCCGCTTAAATATCCAAAGGAAAACGCAACACAAATTCAGTTCCCTTTCCCGGAAAACTTTCAACTGTTATGCTTCCACCCATCTTTTCTACAAGCTGATGGACAATAGAAAGACCAAGTCCGCTGCCTTTTTCAGAGCGTCCTTTATCACACTTATAAAGCCGTTCAAATATGTGTTTCAAATCTTCTTTCTCAATTCCCACTCCATTATCCGCCAGCAACAGCTCCATGCTGTTTTCCTTCTTCGATAGGGAAATTTTAATTTTGTCCGCATGGCTATGAGCGATTACATTTTGAATAAGGTTATTGATGATCCTCATATAACTATCCATATCCAATCTTACCCGGACAGGCTGTTCAGGAATATCAATGTCATAATCAACCTGTTTATCCTCAAAAATCGGTATCCAGTCGATCAGAATATTTCTTGTCAGCTCTGCGACCTCAACGCTCTGGATCTCCAAAGCAAACTCGTTGGAATTTAACTTGAACCAGTCAAAGAGTACATCAATGTATTCTTTCAGATCATGGGCTTTCCGACGGGCGGTTTCAATATAATCATCCCGGTCTTTTCCTGTGACCAGTCCTTTGTGTGTAGCGTCAAGATACCCAAGCAGAGTAGTAAGGGGCGTTCGCACGTCATGGGAAAGGCTCGTCATAAGCTGGCGGTTGGTTTCTTCTGTCTGCCGTACAGTTGAAAGTCTGCTTTCATAGGCCACAACGATCTCATTGATTTCATAGGCAAGAGGTGCTGTCAGTTCATTTGTTGCAGATAGAATACGCCGGTTGCCATTTCCGTTTTTCACATCAACCAGCACATCGGTCATTTCTGCTATTTGTTTTTTTACACGCCGAACGAGAACGATGGAAGTCAATACAGCCACAATAGCAATCACAATGGACAAGAATACGATAATTTCCATGTTGACTACACCTCCTTATTAAACCGGTAGCCAATCCCTTTGACCGTTTGTATATACTTTGGGCTTGAAGGATTGACTTCTAATTTTTTACGAAGCCGACTGATAATCGCCATAATGTTACTGTCATCATAGAAATATTCTTCGCCCCATACTTCCTCATAAATCTGCTGTTTGGTCAAAATTTTCCCTTGATGTTTTGCACAGTACAGGAGCAAATCAAATTCCTTTGGGGGCAGTTCAAAAGTGCCGTTTGATGTAGTAGCAGAACGATTTTCAAGGTCAATCTGCAATCCGTCAAAATTTAGCTTTTGTATGGCTCCAGCTTGCTGATTAAAGCGAGTGTAGCGGCGAATAAGAGACGCAATACGGGCAATCAGTTCATCCATATCAAACGGTTTTGTAAGATAATCGTCCGCTCCGGCCCGTAAGCCCCGTACTTTAGAAATGCTGTCATTTTTAGATGTGAACATCAAAATTGGTAAGCTGTACTCCTTGCGAATTTCTTCCAGCGTTTCAAAACCATCCATGCCGGGCATCATCACATCCAGCACCACAAGCTGGTATTCGTGCTCTCTTAATTTTTGTAAGCCCTCTTTTCCGGTATTACAAAAATCAGCTTCTATGTTTTCTGCTTGTACACTACGTTTAATCAAAGCGCACAGTTCTCTGTCATCATCTATAATCAGGATTTTATTCATGGTGCAACCCCTTCCCTTGTTTTGTCCTTCCGTCAATCGGCTTTTCTGCGTTCTTTGGGATCAGCCAAACACCAGCCATCTTTACAGCGCCGGGGATACGCCCAGCAGCGCAATAGTAATTTACTCTACGAGGTGTCACGCCCCATTTTTCGGCGGCCTCTTTTAGTGTCATATAATCCATTATGCACCTCCACAGAGTACATTATAGTTCTTTGTCTCGAACAATACAAGTTTATCACCAATCGCAGCTTTATATAATCGGCATAATCGTACAGCTTGTCAGGCATAATAAGGTCATTCCATCATATAAACCGGAACGATACAATATTATTGAGGTGAACGATTATGCCGATTGATGATTTGACTGCTTTAGGGCAAAAAATGCGGGAAGCCCGAAAGAAAAAAGACCTGACACAACAGGAGCTTGCGGATCTGAGCCATGTTTCTGTAAAGCAAATCGCCAATATCGAAAAGGGGAAAATGAATCCTTCTTATTTGATTTTGAGAGCATTGGCAAAGGTCCTGCACATCTCTTTAGATACGCTTATAAATCCAGATATTTCTCTGGAAGATGAAGGTGTCAATCAGATGAAAATGCTTTATTCCAGCTGTCCGCCAGAAATGCGTGACACCCTGTTGCATCACACCCAAGAAACGGTGAAAGAACTGACAGAGTTGTCCGAGATATTTGAAATGAATTGAGCCAGTGAGTGAAATTTAACGATTCTCTCACTGGTTCTTTTCAATTTCGGAGAAAAGAGGCAAGCAATGCCTGTGTTAATACACACAGGCCCGCAGAGAAGAAAATCCCTCCGTGATTTTCCTCTCCGCTTGCTTGTTGAGGGCAGCGCCCCCAAGCCCCTTTGAACACAGAATTTCATTCTGTGGCTGCGCGTTCTGCGAACGCTTTTGACCAGGACCAGCTTACCGCTGGCCGTGGTCTTTTTCTTTTTCAACATCCTGTTCTACCTCCATTTTCAGCACTCGATCTACATTTGCCTTTGCCGTTAAAAGCTCCCGCATTTCCTCACGGGAACGCCGGTACTCGGCATAGGTCTTTTTCTTTTCTTCCAGCAATTTCGCGTACTCCGTCTGCAACTCTTTGACCTTGGGAAGCTTCTTGACTCCCATCTCATCAAAGGCATTCTTAGCAGCCTGGTGGAGCAGAATTTCTTCCTCATGTTCCTCCCGGAATTTCTTAGAGTAACCCGCTTTGCGGTATGCTACATAAACCTCACGGGTCTTGGCATAATTTACGATGTGAGTACGCAGAACAGCAATCTCTGCCATGCGCTTTTCAGCCGCTTTGATCTGCGCCGAAAGATCATTGTGATGTGCCGTGGCAGCCGCAGCCTTTTCTTCCAAAACCGCATACTCCAGCAGGTTATTCTCTGACAGGTAATTCATGGTCTGCGCCATTTGCTTCAGATTGAAAACTTTAGCCCATCGCTCATAGCCAGCACCTTTTCCAGCCTGCAATTTTGCCTGAATGTCCACCAGCAGATTGACCTTCGGCGGCTCCGGCTGCACGACAGATTTTTTACGGGGCGTATGCTGTTTTTCACCGGCCAGCACCGCACGGATTTCTGCTTCACTGTACCCGGCCCCCAGCTTGTCATCCATGCGGGCTACATTCTTCCGGCCGGGAGCTTTGAGCCGGATCGCTTTCCCGCGCCGGGATACTTCACAGCCCATTTCCGAAAGCAGCTTCAGCAGCGCATCAAAGTCCGCTGGATTCTGCTCCAGCGCACGGTCAATCATCACCCGCAGCTGCTCCCGATGGGAGGGCTTGGCCTGATCGCCCAGCCATTTGTTGTAGCTTTTTCCGTGGGGCTTGGGATTCTCCACAATGGACAGTCCGTTCTCGATACAGATGGTATCGCTCAAGCGCCGGACGGCTCTGGTGCTGCCCCAAAAGTTTCGGAACTTCCGGTCATATTCTAAGCTGACCGATGACCAAATAATGTGATTATGAATGTGCGACTTGTCTATGTGAGTGCAGACTACAAAGGCATGATTGCCTTTAGTAAAACGCTTTGCAAATTCTACGCCCAGCCGGTTTGCTTCTTCCGGGGTAATCTCACCGGGGCGGAAGGACTGGCGCACATGATAGGCAATCACATCATCTGTACCACGCACTCGTCCGGTAGCGGCAATGTACTGCCGCTTTGCCAGAAGGAACTCCGCATCCGCAGTCCGGCTGTCACACGCATAACCGGTAATGAGTTTGCCGTTATCTGTTTTCTGTGGATTTGCTACATAGTCGATGACGTCACTGATCGCCCGACTCTCTGTGCGGCCTTTGCCGACATGAAGCGGCATGATTCTTGTAGTTGCCATAAAAAGCCCTCCTCTCAAAATATTTTCTCTGAACTATTTGTGCCTATCGTTGAAATAAACTCTCCTTATGGGTATAATATAAAGAAACTACCAATACCTCAAAGGAGGGATTTTATGATAGAACAGCTCATTGCTGAAGCAACCGAATGTGATTTCAAAGTTGCACTTGAAATAAAGAAACCCAAAAGCTGGTTAAAAAGTGTCAGTGCCTTTTCTAATGGAATCGGCGGAACTCTGTTTTTCGGAATCTCTGATGACCGGAAACCTATTGGCTTGTTCGATGTTCAAAAGGATGCTGAGGCGATCAGCCGCTTAATCAAAGAACGAATCACACCATTACCTCAGTTTATCTTAAAACCATTACAGGAAGATGGTAAAAATCTATTAGCTCTGGAGGTTTCTCCCGGCCGTAGCACCCCATATTATTACAAGGCAGACGGCGTGATGGAAGTATATATCCGTGTTGGAAATGAAAGCGTAATTGCCCCTGATTACATTGTGAATGAATTGATCTTAAAGGGAACCAATCAGTCCTTTGATACCCTAACAACAGACGCGGTAAAAAAGGATTACAGCTTTACACTTCTGGAAGCAACCTATCTGGAACGGACCAGTCTCCGCTTTGAGCCATCCGATTATATTTCCTTTGGTTTGACTGATAAAAATGGACTCCTGACCAATGCCGGAAAACTCATGACCGATCAGCACACGGTTTATAACTCCCGTATGTTCTGTACCCGGTGGAATGGCTTGGAAAAAGGCTCTATCTTTGATGATGCGCTGGACGATAAAGAATACGAGGGAAATTTGATTTATTTACTGAACAGCGGCAGTGAATTTATTCGCAATAATTCCAAAGTCCGTTTTGTCAAAAAGGCACAGTATCGTGTAGACAAGCCGGATTATGCTGAACGAGCTGTGACAGAGGCTCTTGTCAATGCGCTTATCCATCGTGATTATATTGTGCTTGGCAGCGAAATCCATATTGATATGTTTGATGATCGGGTGGAAATCACATCTCCGGGCGGTATGTTTGGCGGCGGCTCAATTCAGGAATACGATATTTACAGTATCCGTTCCATGCGACGAAACCCTGTGATTGCTGACCTGTTCCACCGCATGAAGTACATGGAACGCCGTGGAAGTGGTCTGCGCAAAATCGTCAGTGAAACTGAAAAGCTGCCTGGATACACAGAGGCATATAAGCCCGAATTTTCCTCAACAGCGACAGATTTCAGAGTTATTTTGAAAAATGTGAATTACCATCTTAGTCAGAAAGACTTAGGCAGTGACCAAGATTGTGACCAAGTTAGTGATCAAGATAAATCACAGGACATCCTACACGCAGTCTTGGATTTTTGTATAACAGAAAAAAGCAAACAAGAAATTTGCTCGTTTATTGGTTATCGAAATCTCACTTATTTTACAAGAAAATATTTGAATCCTCTACTGGCAAGTGGCCAGCTTAAAATGACTATTCCAGATAAGCCAAACAGTCGAAAACAAAAATATATTACAGTTCGTTCCGAATAAACAGAGAAGCAGGGCATTGGGTCTCATCTCCCATTGTCCTGCTTCTTTTTCATTCCAAATTATATTCACATCATTTACCCATACACCCAATCCTCTATCGCAAATTTCAAACTCTGCACCTTTCCCAGCAGCCAGATCGCAGCCAGCGGCAGCCCCATCGGGCTAATCAAAAATGCCATAACTAGCAAAATCACACCATTCTGCGGGGAATAGGTAATAAGCACAGCCACACCAAGCAGAGCAATTACCATGCTGAGCAGACCAAGCACCAGACCGGATATGTAGATCAGCCCCGTGCAGAGCCAGACAAAAAGCGTCAACACCAAAACGACCGGTGCAGTTACGATCATCAGCAGACATTTCAAAATCTTCATTCCTGTTCCTCCTTCCAACGCTCCAGATGCCGTTTGCACAGGGCATCCGCTTCTCTCTCATCATCTTCCGTCACTTCCCGTTTTCCTTTGGTCAGTTCAATCTCCAGATAAGTCCGGTAATCATCGGCTAAGAGGTCGAACAGTTCCTTGGGAGTATGGCACACCTCGCCAGAGCAATAGTGAAAATCTTGGTCAAATTCAACTCTTACACATCCATGGCGGCTGATATAAACTTCTATGGTCTCGTCTGCGGTCAGGTAATCCGCAAAAATCTCCAGCACCCTTTCAAAGGTCAGCATCTGTTTTCACTCCTTTGCTACGCTTCTTATTCTACTCATATTATCCGGTACGGACAGGCAAAAGACAAGGATACAGACAAAAAGAAAAAGCGGAGGAAGGTGCGGCGAAGAAACGCCGTTCCTCCCTCCGCAAATGGAGTATCTATCCCTGTTATGAAAGTTTGGAGAGTTGGGTAAGGATTTCCTTCACACCCTCCCACAGTTGTTCCTGCCGCTGGGATATATCCTCCAAGTCAGCATTATAAACCCGCCCGGTCTCATGTACTTTGCGGGTCAGCTGGTTCAAGTTGTTGCTGCTTCGGCGCATCAGGGAGACCAACTCCTTCAGCTCTGGCAGTTCCAGCTTGACCACATAACCATCCAGCGCCATTTTTCGCAGATAAGCGCTCAAATTCTCTGTCCCGTATTGCTGCATCTTTTGATGGATCAGTTCCAGTTCTTCTGCGGACACCCAAAACAGAACCGGCACATCCCGCTTGCGCTTTGCCATGGTTATCGCTCCAGCTCCCGTTTTTTCGGGGCGGCAGACTTATGGGCGGGCAGCTCCTGTTTGAGCTTATCCCGTACTGAGGGACGGGACGGTTCCAGTTTTTCTCTCTGGGTACGGCTGCGCTGCTGTTCTTCACGCACCAGATCAATAAAACCATCCAGCACAGCAGGGTGGCTGTTTAAGGCATAACCACAACGGACGGTTTCGGGATTCTCATTAGGAATGGTCTTGGCCCATTCTTTGTTGCGTCGGGAGTAGCGCCCATCCCAGTCCTGAAGCTGGATCGTGTTAGACAGAACCATAGATACACGCTCCATGCCATAGGTCTCGATCACACCCTTTGCCGCATCGTGGCTGAGATACATTCCGTCGAAGTGTTCCCGCACCGCCGCTTCAATGGACTCCTTGCATTGGAGATTTACATTGTTGGAAGCTCGGTACTGCTCCAGCTCCCCATGTTCTCTCGCATAGGCAGCTGAATGGGGATAGATTGGTGTTGTTCGCAGTTCCTCTTTAGCTCTGCACACATCGTCGGCACGGTTCTCAATGCTGTCCCGGATCATATCCATATAGCCGGTCTCCAGCTTTTCAAAATAACGGTACACATCCGCCAGCGGCGAGGGAGATTCCAAAAGCGCCTGGGCCTGTGCGTCGGTCAGCTCCAGCTCCTCCATCGCCATCACAATATCCTCACGGACAGTATATTCATAGGTGTGGTGCAGGATTTCTTCCGGGGGCTGGCTTTTCAGCCAGTCCCGGAACTTGTCCTGTTCGGCAGCCATCTTTTCATAAAGAGCTGTATTCAGATCGTTAGTATTCATGTTATCGCACCTCCTCATGCTGTTTTGGTTTCTTGTCTGTACTGCGGGGTTGCACCGGGCGTTTTAGGTTATCCAGCACCGAAGGCCGTGTGCTTTTGGCAACAACAGACTCGGTGTGTGCCTGCCCCTTTCCGTCGATGTTGAGCAGGGTATCCAGCTCCACCAGACGGGCGTTTTTGCTTCTCAGTTCTTCTTCATAAAGGAATGGCTTTCCGACTTCCTCCTTTGCCGCAGCTTGCTGCTGACAGAGGTTATCCAGCTGTGCCTTTGCCGACTCCAGACGCTGGGGCATCTGAGCAAGGGCATTGTCGATACGGGTAAGATTTCCGCGAGGGTCTGTACCAAGGGTTGCCCGGTGGGTCATCTGTCCTTTCAGCAGGAGCGTATACTCCTGTTTCCAAGCGGAAAATTCCACGGACATTGCATACCCCCGGTAGTTGCCGATCTGCACCGGATCGGAGGTTTTAACCTCCTTGCAGGCATCCAAAAGGGCTGCACCGGCGTTCTCCTTATCGGTCAGCAGGTCTCCACGAATCTCCATACCGGCAAAGCCGTCCTCCGGGTGCGGGTGAGCTGCCAAAACCTCCAGGTCAGATTCAAAGCCCTTGATAAAGCCCTTGTGCTTTTCAATCTCCTCTGGGAAGTATTTGAGCAGCTGGTCCTCCAGACGGTACTGCTTGCTCTGGTGGTCAGCTTTCATCAGCTTCAGGCGGGATACCTCCACATCCAAATCCATACGCTCCTTGATACGGGGATCTCCGGCGCACAGGGCTTTGATCTCGGCAAAGGAAAGCGCCGTTTCGTCCACATCATCGCAGGAACGCACTGGTGATTTAGAAGTCATGATCTGACTGATGAATTTTTGCTTATTCTCCACCGTCTGCCAGAGGTATGCGTCAAAGGTTCCTTCGGTCACATAGCGGTACACATGGACAAGAGGATTCTGGTTACCCTGGCGCTCGATACGGCCCTTGCGCTGGGCAAGATCTCCCGGTCTCCACGGACAGTCCAGGTCATGAAGTGCCACCAGACGGTCCTGCACATTGGTGCCTGCGCCCATCTTGGCGGTGCTGCCCAAAAGGACACGCACCTGGCCGGTACGGACTTTAGAGAACAACTCCTTTTTCCGCACTTCGGTGTTGGCTTCATGGATAAAAGCGATCTGGTCGGCAGGCATTCCCTGAGCAATGAGTTTCTGACGAATATCGTCATATACCGTAAAGACCGGTTCCTGCTCCGGCAGAGGCACAGCGCCTTCCAATGCGTGAAGCAGTGGATTATCCAGCGTTTTCGCCGCCTTGCTTGCAGGAGCTTTTGCCTGCGGTGTAGAAATGTCGCAGAACACCAGCTGGGTCAGCTTGTCAGCTTTGCCATCCCGCCAGATCTGCATGATGTTGTCCACGCACTGATTGACCTTTGTGCCAGGTTCATCCGGCAGCATCTGATTGACGGTTCTCTGGTCCAGGCCCAGCTTACGGCCATCCGAGGTAATCTTGAGCATATTGTCCTGGGACGGGTCAACGGTTCCGCTGTGTACCAGCGATGCGCGCTCCGAAAGGGTCCTGACCATTTCCTGCTGATGTTCGGTAGGCTGCGCCACGATGTTGTGGTATTCCACCTCCGGGGTGGGCAGGTTCAGTTGGTCGGCGGTCTTGATGTCCGCCACTTCTTTGAACAGGTTCATCAGCTCCGGCAGATTAAAGAACTTGCTGAATCTCGTTCTTGCCCGGTAGCCGGTGCCTTCCGGTGCCAGCTCCAATGCTGTGACGGTCTCTCCAAATCGGGAAGCCCAGCAGTCGAAGTGGGTCATGTTCAGTTCTTGCAGGCGTTCATACTGAAGATAACGCTGCATGGTGTAAAGCTCGGTCATGGAGTTGCTGACCGGGGTGCCGGTGGCAAAAATCACGCCACGGTTTCCGGTAATCTCATCCATATAGCGGCACTTGGCAAACATATCGGAGGATTTCTGCGCGTCCGATGTGGAAAGACCAGCCACATTCCGCATCTTGGTGTATAAAAACAGGTTTTTATAGTTATGGGCCTCATCTACGAACAACCGGTCTACACCCAGCTGCTCGAAGGTTACCACATCGTCTTTTCGCCCTTCGGCTTGCAGCTTTTCCAGTCTGGCTTCCAGAGACTTTCTGGTACGCTCCAGCTGCTTGACGGTAAAACGCTCGCCGCCGCTGGCCTGTACCTCTGCAATCCCCTCGGTGATCTCGTCGATTTGCTCATAGAGAAGCCGTTCCTGACGCTCCCGGCTGATGGGGATACGCTCAAACTGGCTGTGTCCCATGATGATGGCATCATAATCACCCGTCGCAATACGAGCGCAGAACTTCTTTCGGTTATGGGTCTCAAAGTCCTTTTTGGTGGTGACTAAGATATTGGCGGAAGGATAGAGACGCAGAAACTCCGATGCCCACTGCTCGGTCAGATGGTTTGGAACCACAAAGAGAGATTTCTGGCACAGTCCCAGGCGTTTGGCTTCCATCGAAGCAGCCACCATCTCAAATGTTTTGCCTGCGCCCACTTCGTGTGCCAGCAGAGTATTACCGCCATACAGCACATGGGCGATGGCGCTTTTCTGGTGTTCCCGCAGGGTAATGGCCGGATTCATGCCGCCAAAAGTGATATGGCTGCCATCATACTCGCGGGGACGGGTAGAGTTCATTTCTTCGTTATACTGGCGCACCAAAGTCTGGCGGCGTTCCGGGTCTCTCCAGATCCAGTCCCTAAAGGCTTCCCGAATCGCCTGCTGTTTTTGAGCCGCCAGGGTGGTCTCCTTGGCGTTCAGCACGCGGCGCTCTTTTCCGTCTGCGTCCTCTATGGTGTCATAGATACGGACATCTCGCAGGTTCAGGCTGTCCTCTAAAATCTTATAGGCATTGGCACGACTGGTTCCATAGGTGGTATAAGCTGCCACATCGTTGTAGGATACGGAAGATTTCCCCTTGATCTGCCATTCAGCGGTGAAGGACGAATAGTTGACTCCAATACTGCGCTGGAGATAAAACGGGGTATTAAAGGTCTCATACATAAATTGCTGGATATATTCCTTGTCAATCCAGGTAGCGCCCAGACGCACCTCAATCTCCGACGCATCCAGGTCTTTGGGCTGGGCGGCGGTAAGAGCTTCCACATTGACTGCAAAAGAAGGGTCCTGCTGTGCCGCCCTCTGTGCCTGACGCAGTTTGCGGCGTACATTGCCGGAGAGGTATTCATCAGCAGTCACATAATGGGGCGTGCCGTCCTGTTCCAGCTGTCCCGGCACACGGAAGATCACGCCTTGCAGTTCTCCGGCCAGTGCTTCTTTTGTTTTTCCGGTAAGCCGACTCATATAGCTCATATCTACGCAGGCTTTTTCCGAGATGGACACCGCCAGTGCTTCGCTTGCCGTATCCACAGTAGCCACTGCCTGATGGGGCTTGATGGTCCGTTTGGTGAACATATCCGCCTTGCGCTCCAGCTTTCCGTCCTCGTCGATGACTTCCAGCGCACAGAGCAGGTAATAGGAAGAATCATCTGCATAGGCCAGGCGGTTTGCACGGTCATTGATGAGACCGTATTTGGCAGAAAAGCTGTCATAGAGCCGGTTCAGTTCCGCCTGTTTTTTGGTAATGGTGCTGTCTGGAACCGCTGCATCCATCTGAAGGTCGATCAGTTCCTGCACACAATCACGCAGTCCCACAAGACCTTTCACGCGGGCTTCGGCGGTGGCGTTGAGGTCAGGGCGCACCATGCGGCTGTTTTCCCGATAGTACACCTGCCCGTCTACAATGGCATAGGAATAGTTCTTCACATTTGGGTCGGCAGGAATGGAGGTGTCAATGGCTTCGCCCTCACCCAGCTCCGGCAACTCGGCCTCCTGGTAAGTGCCGCGAATGTACTTCACGGCATCATGCAGCTGATCGGCAAGCTCCAGCCCCTCAATGGGATTCACGGTGTAGTCCACGCCATAGGCGGTGCTTTCCGGCTCCTGTCGGCCCAGCACCATTTCCGGGTGGTCGATAAAATACCGGTTGATGGCAAACCCATCCTCCGTTTGTCCGGTCTGCGTCCACTCTGGTGCAATGTCCAGCGGACGGTCACGCTTTTGCAGGAAAATGATGTCCGAAACGACCTCTGCACCAGCGTTTTTCTTGAAAGCGTCATTGGGCAGACGGATGGCTCCCAGCAGCTCGGCACGTTGAGCAAGATAGCGGCGCACGGTGGAATCCTTGGCGTCCATCGTATAGCGGCTGGTGACAAAGGCCACCACGCCGCCGGGACGCACCTGGTCGAGTGCTTTGGCAAAAAAGTAGTTGTGGATGCTGAAATTCAGCTTGTCATAGGCTTTATCTCGAACCTGATACTGACCGAAAGGCACATTACCAATGGCAAGGTCAAAGAAGTCACGCCTGTCGGTGGTCTCAAAGCCGCCTACTGTGATGTCCGCCTTGGGATAGAGCTGCTTTGCGATACGCCCGGAAACCGGGTCAAGCTCCACACCGTATAGACGGCTGTTTCGCATTTTCTCCGGCAGCATACCAAAGAAGTTGCCCACACCCATAGATGGCTCCAAAATATTTCCGGTCTCAAATCCCATACGGTCCACCGCTTCATAGATGGCCTGAATGACCGTAGGGCTGGTGTAATGGGCGTTGAGGGTAGAGCTTCTGGCGGCGGCATATTCCTCCGGGGTCAGCAGCTCTTTTAGCTGGGCATACTCTAAAGCCCATGCCGGTTTCTCCGGGTCAAACGCATCAGAGAGACCGCCCCAGCCCACATATCGAGAAAGAACCTCCTGCTGTTCGGGGCTTGCCTGCTGTCCGGCAGCTTCCAGCTCTTTCAGCAAACGAATCGCATTGACATTTGCCTGGAACTTGGCTTTCGGACCGCCCTCACCCAAATGCTCATCTGTAATGCGGAAGTTTTTTGCATTGCGGCGCAGGTTAGCCTTGTATTCCTCATAAGATGCTTCCTCGGCAGCTTTGGCATTGGGAAAGGTCTGCCACTGGCCATTGACCTGAATGGAAACCGGGTGTTCGTCCAGCACTTCCTCAAAGGTTTTCTCCGGCTCAGTCACAGGGGCTGGCGGCTCCGGCTCCTCGATATGCAGTCGTTCCACCACCACATCATAAGGCAGATTGTTCTTATCGCCCGGATAGACGGCCATGGTCTCGGAATGGAAGGTCGGGGATTCGGTAGCCGGTTGGGGCTGTTCCTGTCCAAAACCGTCCTGCTGACGGGCATACATCCCGCGCAGCAAAGGCGCAACCTCATCCCAGCGGAAATACAGCATAGCCAGACGCTTTTCCTCTGCATCCATGACTTCCAGTTCTATGCCCTGTGCCGTGGTACGGTAATCGACAATATCGCCGGTCTCCAGATTCAGTGTCTCAATCTCACCGGAATAGGCTCTGCTCAGCCAGTAGGCGATCTCGCTGTTGCTCCTGCCGGATTGCAGCAGCGTGGAAATCTGCTTTTTATCCGCTTCATCCATCAGTCCATGAGCCAATACATCCCGCAAGTCTTGTTCTGCCTTGTCCGGGTCAATAGGAAGAAACTCGGTATAGTAAGCATTGCGGCGGTCTGCCCGAAGCAGCTGCTCGAACTGTTCTTTGCGCTCTGCCCGGTAGATGGGATATACCATCCCAGTGGGCAGAAGCTGTACGGTGTCCTCCCGCAGCTCGGTGATCTGATAGGCGTCATCCTCGATATACACGGTATCGCCCACGGCATAGACCGGGGCGGCTGGGTCATAGGAGGTTCTTTGCGGAATTGGGCGGCGAACTGCGTCATATTCCTCATCGGAAATGGAAACTTCGGAAGTCTGCTCTGTCTCGGCAGCTGCGATCTGCTCTGCATCTGACCTCACCTGTTGGATAAACGGATCATTGTCCAGTTTTTCCGGGTCTGCCACCTGGCCGTTGACAATCCCTCTTTCCTCCAGAGCTTCCCGGATGGCGATTGGGTCGATGTTGTCAAAACGATCCTGTTCTTCTTCGGTATAAAACCGTTCCTCCTGAATGAGCTGGGCAAGCCTGCGCTGTACCTTCGGCCAGGGCAGCTGCGTTTCCTCCGGGCTGCCGGCACGGACAACGAACAGGCTGTTGCTGTTACTGCCGCCGTATTCCTGAGCCAGCCATGCGGCGGTATCTTTTTCTCTTGCATGGTCTTTCATATAGCGGACAACAGCGTGTTTACTCTCGATATTGCCGTTCCATGCACAAAGGACAGTATCAATATCTTCCTGAGAAAGAGGGCGCAGAAGCTCATGGAGCTTTGGATAGGTCTCGTCGATCACTTCCCGGTGCAGACGCTGACGGAACTCCGGCACATCCGAATAAAGGCGGATCAGCTCCATATCCTTAGAGCCAAGAACCGCACGGCGCACAGCGGCATTGCCCTCGATGACAGCATTTTCACGGTCGGAATGACCGCAGGCATTTCGATATGCCACATCCTCAGATATGGCGGCAGTCACCACAGGCTTATACTGCTCAAACTGCTCCCGAAGGGTAGGCTTTGGCGTTTCTTCCTCTATCTCCGGCTGCTGGGCTTGAATGGCATCTTCTTCTGCCAGATCCTTTTCAGCCTGGATCTTGTCATACTGCGCTTGTTCCTGTTCGGTAAGATAGCGGCCTTTCTGGACAAGTGAGGTAATGCGCTTGGAAACCTTTTCCCAGTTCAAGTGAACATCCGGGCAGTCCTGCTTTTTATAGTGCAGTCCTTTCCCATCGTGATCTTCGCCGCTGTGTGTTGCGCCGGACAGGGCATGAGAGCGTCCGCCAATGCCATACTCGTCTTTAAGGAATCTCACTTTTTCCTTATCCGTATGGTTTTCCATGAAGAACGCATAGATACGGCCTTTTCCTCCGGCAAAACTGCTGCCGCCGGTCATGGCGGTGTCGATCTCATCCTCTGTAATGAAATGCTGGACGGTTGGCACTTGGGAAAGGTCCGAAGAAAAAGTCCTGCGGGGCAGGTCAAGGTCTTTCAGGTTCTCCCAGATTTCCCTTGGCCTATGGTAATGAAAGCGCAACAGGTCACGGTCCTGCTGATAGGCAGTCCAGAAGGCGGCGTATTCTTCCTTGAGTGTCTGGCGGAAAGCCGGGTCATTCAACTGCTCCGTCAGGCGGCGGGTCTCCTCCGGGAACCCATTGCCTCTGATTTCTGACAGGCAAGACAAATATCCTGCTTCTCTGGCTTCCTCGCTGAAATCGTGGTACAGATACCAGAGCTTTTCTGCAAGGAGGGAGCGTTCATAGCCTGCCGCTTCTGCAAGCTCCACATTGGAGGCAAACTGGCCGCTCTCCAAAAGCTCCCCGATACGCTCTGCGGCGCTCTCCCAGGAAATGACCTGGGCAGACCTGTCATAACGGACAGACTTCCCGTGGGAAAGATGGATACCATCCTCGGCATACCATGCGCTCACACTGCCAAGGCCGTTGCCGCCGTGGTACAGCGTTTTCAGTATCTCGGCAATCTCAGCGGTGGTTTTTTGCTTTTCAAAGGCAGCAACCACACGCTCTCTCTGGCGGTCTGTATTGCCGCCCAAACGCAGCACATGGTCAATATCATTTTGGGCAAAAGAAAAAGCAGAGGATGTATGCGCTACATTCTCTGCTTCATCTATGGATTGGATCTGCTCCGCTTCGGAGAGGAACAGGTTTAGGGTCAGCTGTTGATAAGCTCCGCCATCAGGATCTCCTCTGCCTGGGCTTTGCAGGTGTTCATCAGGCCCACCCACTTCATGGGATCGCTGGCTTTCAGTTCCTCGGTGGCTCCCGCTTCCTTCGCCAGCTGGGGCATCATCTGCTCCAGTCTGCTCTGGGCGGTCTCGTCGATCTCCAGAAGGTGCGGGTACAGCTTCTCGCTCAGCAACATCTGGTTGTAGAGGATGGGACGGTGTTCTTTCAGGTAGGTTTTCCTCATCCTGCCGTACTTGCCCAGGGGTTTCGACCGCTGCTGGCTCAGCTTCAGGTCGGGAATCAGATAGTCTCCGTTCTGGATATAGGTCATGGGATTGTTCATCTTGTTTGCTCCTTTCTTGGTTGGCTTCGCGCTCTGCATTTCGGACGGTAACGCCGATCTGCCGCAGCACCTGCTGGTTGATCTGGCTGACCGCTGTTCCCAGCGCCCCGATGGTGGACGGGGTGTTGAAATCAAAGATTGCCATGAAATCTTCGTGGTCGAAGTAGCGTTCCGGCTCCAGTCCGCAGCGGGAGATCAAAGCGTAAGTGATGCTGACGGTGGCTGCTGCCTTGAACTGTACTCCGATGTTAAACTCATCATATTCCTCCAAAAAGGAACCGTCAACGATATAGAAGAAGTCCTGCTGATGCTCCGTCCAGTATTCCTCGGCCAGTTTTCCGGCTACCTCCGTGAGCTGTCCGGCAAGGTCATCACCGGAAACATCATAGGTGCGCTCCAGCATGGCCTGCACGGAATCCAGATGGCGCTCCTCCAACTGCCACAGCCAGGGAGTGCGGGAATGTTCACGGGTTCCGGTGTCGGAAATGTCAAAAACATAGCGCAGGCGGGGTCTGTCCCCGGAATCGTCCACCAGAGCGATTCCCTTGGAGCCGCGCCTTACATACCGGCCCATCTTTTCATTCCACAAATCGTACTCTGCACAGGCGGTAGCGTCCGGGCGCTGGGCGTAGATCATCAGCTGCTCATGGAACGGGTACTTGTAAAGTCGGGCTGCCGTAGTAAGGAACCCTGCCCATTCCTGCCAGCTTCCAGTGAGTTGCGTTGCCACTTTCTCCGCCATCTGTGCATATAGTTCAGCTTTGGTTGGCATAGTGTTCTGTCCTCCTTTCGGTTTTGGGGTAAAAGGTGGGGTAGCATATTGCCACCCCATCCCTGCGACTATGGTGTTTACTGGTCAAAATCCGGGTACAACTCCAGCTCGGCAAACTCGGCATCACTCATGTCCTGGAGCTTGCCCAGTGCGCTGTCTGTCAACTCCCGCAGCTCGGTTTCCTCCGGGGCCAGTTCACCGCACATCTCAGTCAGAGCTTCGATCAGTCCGGTGCGGCTACCGGTGTTGTAAATGCACATCAGGTTCATTTCCTCAAAAGTAAAGTTTCCCATATCAAATCTCCCTTTCCGCACTCTTTTTGGGCGCTGTCTTTTTGTGTTCTGCCTTGGGCTGGCTTTTCAGCTGCTCCATGACGGACTTTTTCTTTTCCCGTTCCTCCCGATGGGCAGCGGCAGCCAAATCCATGAGGGAAATGGACTGACCGCTGCGGGCCTGCTGTTCCAGCTCTGCCACCGTAGACTCTTTTGCGCCATTGTTGATGATACCGTCGATCATGCCGTAATCGTCCTCCACGGCCATCTCCGCATTTTTCAGCGGATTTTCCGGCAGGAATCCGGGGATCTGGGTAAAACCAACACTGTCACAGTAATGACAGGATACCTTACCATCCTGCTTGATCGCAACGATGTCACTGACACTCATAGAAGGACTGTGAAAATCCGCCGGTTTTTGCAGATTAAACTGCTCATATAGTTTTTCCAGCTGCTCCGGTACCGTGCCAGACTCCCTCAGCGGAGCAGTGTAAATGAGATCATAATTGCTGCGGTCTATGGAAATGTCATGGAACTTTAACCAATCCAGATTCATAAAGCGCACATTCTGCGGATCGTCACGGCTCACCTGATAGATGGCAAAGCAATCTCTGTTCTGGGATAGAAATGCCTGTTCGCGTTCCTGCTGATGTTCCTGACGCTCCATGACCTTTTCGTGGAACTGAGGGCTTTTCTCCCATTCCTCACGGTCCACGCCAAAAAGACCGCCATGATCCATGATTTCCTGCGGGTCAAACACCATGCTCTCCGTATTGTCCTCATGCAGCACATAGACGGTCAAACCGGCGGCATCCAGTTCCAGCGCCCGTTCTCTGGTAACAGGGAGCATCCCATCATAGGAGTAGCCGTATTCCTGCATATCTGGTGTGGAGACCTGCTCATCCGGCATGGGGTATTCATCCAGTGCCTGCTCCTGTGCTTCCGGCAGCTGGGAAGAAGCAGCCACCTGACTGGCCTCTGCCTGCATCTGCTGGTAGGCAGCTTCCTGCAAGGTCTCAATCATGGACAACGGTGCGTATTTTACCGAGTCTCTGCCCAAATCATTGTCATCACAAATCTGGAGAACTGCCTTCATGCGGGAAATCTCCGGCATATCCAGCTGACCACCATCCAGCTCTTTCATGGACGCGGCATCGTAAAGGGTATAGTCCCAGCCGCTGTCACAGGACTGGATATGAAGATAGGTGGCATCGTCAACCAGAAACAAAGCCTCCTGCTGGTTGGCGTCCGCCCCCAGCACTTCCATTTCTGGCATTGCCGCAGCCAGTTCCTTTATCGCTTTTTGCACCAGAGGATTATCACGGTAATAGTCGATTGCCTGGATGGTGTCCAGGTCAATGGTCTGGCCGGTCAAAATCGGAAAAGGTCCTTCATAGTCGCTTCCGTCTTTCAGCTCAAAACCAATGCCCTTGATCCCGTTCATTCGTTCTGCCGGAATCTCCTGATAAATGCGGATTGCTTCCTCCAAAGACAGGTTATCGTGGTATTCTCCGAGGTTTGGAAATTCCATGCACTCTGCTACATAGTAGGTCAGATTGCCGGTCTGCTGTCTATCAGATACCTTAGCGGCATCTTCTGGCTGCTCTATCGGGGCGGGTTCCGGCTCTACCTTTGCATGAGGGTCGATTCCGCGCTCTTTGCAGATTTCCTTATAGTGGCGCTCAATGTCGGAGATCAAAGTGCCGGAGGTTTTGTTGATGGTCTCCAAACTGGCTCTCAGCTCTTTCAGCTCTTTGCCCTGGCTCCAACTGGCAATATAGCCGAAGCTGTTTTCTCCGGTCTCAATGCCAAAATACTTGCAGACCGCATAGGAGATGCTTTCAGCCTCCACTTCTTCCGTGTGACGATCTTTCCTCTGTTCCTGCAAAAACTGGGAGAGGGTAGAAAAGCCACCGGTAAAATTCAGCCCTTTTTCCTCGGTCAGCATCAAGCGTCCATCTTCCGTCAGTTCCAACGGCTCTGTCAGCAGAACGGAGCCTGCATGGTTTACAACCACTCGTTCTTCCACACAGACCGGATCTCCAGGATCGTAGTCAGAACCGCGCAGGTCATAGCAATAAACGCCCTCTGGCAGATTATCGCGAGCAATCCGTCCGTTGGAGAACAGACCAAGTTTATCAAACAGCTCGATCTCCTGATATTGCTCGTCATTGGCAATCTGGATCTTTTTCTGATTGTGGAGCTTGCTGTGAGCAATCTCGTGCACCGTGGCCGAAGCCGTCTGCACCTCGCTCATGCCCTGACGAATGGCAATTTTCTGATGATCGGCAGAAAAATAGCCGTCCGTATCGGCGGCCATTGCTTCAAAAGTAATCGGCACCGGTGCGCTGCGGCGCAGGGCCTCCATGAATGCCTCATAATTTGGCACATTGCCGGAAAGGGATGATGCAAGCTCAGGCAAAGGTTTCCCGTCGGTCTGGCTCACATCAAAGACCTTGACCGGACGAAACATGGGGATCTCGATTTCTTTTTCCTCTGTGACGATCTTTCCGTCTTTATCCAAAATCGGAGCCTTGGTATCTGGGTCCAGCTTCTGCTCCTCGATTTTCTTCTTATACGGTGTGGGAGCGATGATGGTAATGCCATGCTCGCCCTTTTTTACATGACGCTCAAACTGGTCTTTCCACTTATTGTATCCGGCTACCAATGTGGCGTCCGGCTTCTGCATATAGATGAGCATGGTGTTGTTTACCGAATAGCGGTGGAAGCGGGACATGACGGACAGATAGCGCATATACTTTTCACTCTCAAACAGTTCTTTGATGCCCTGCTCGATGCCATCTGTGATTTCCCTTAGCCGTTCTCGGTTGGTGGGTTTGTTCTCAGCCATGATTTTCAATCTCCTTTCCAAGTGTGTGATTTCTGCTGTGTGTTCTGTAATCCATGCCTTTTGTTCTTCTTCACTTTCATAAAGAAAAAGGTCCAGCAGGTACTCTACATAGGCTTTCTTCTGGATTGCTTCCACAAAACGGGGGTGCGGTTCTTCCTCCGGTGTCCTGGGAGAACGGTCGGCTTCCCATTTTTTCAGCAGATAGTAGTAATCGGACAGTACACGGTAACAGCGCTGTCGACCCTCCCGAAACTTCTGTGCCTCGGTTTTTTGCCGGACATATCTCCTGCGGGGCGGGGCCTGACTGTCATAGATCAGGCCAAAGTCCTGTGCCAGTTTCTCCGCCGCTTCTTTTGGGGAGAGGTTAAAGAGCTTTGCGGTAAAGTCGATCACATCCCCATCTTCACCGCAACCAAAACAGTGGAACCGCTGGTCTACCTTCATGCTGGGGTTCTTATCATCGTGAAAGGGACAGCAGGCCATACCATTTCGTTTGACCTCGATCCCATAAAACGCTGCCGCTTCTCTGGTGCTGACCGACTGCTTGACTGCTTCAAATACATTCTCTGCCATGTGCCTTTAACTGCTGGACTTTCTCACAGGGGGCTGGTATCCGGCAGCTTTCGCACGCTCACTGGCAGCTTTGCGGCGTTCTGCGCTGTATGGCTCCCTGACTGATACACACCGCTTGGGGACGGTAAAGTTATGGGCGTCCTTTCGGGTGATCTGGTCGGGGTGCTTTTTTGCCAGCAGTTCCAGCTTCTCCATCAGATGGGGATCGTGGGTGTAGACCTCAGCCATTGGTTCTGCCTGGTTATAGAGGAGAATGGTTTCCCGTTCCACTAAAGAGAGCTTCATCGGCTGCCTCCTTTCCGCTGGTCAAATTCCAGCTTGAAGTTGGCATACTGTCCATCGTCCTCCAAAACCACAGTGGCATCGTAGGTCTTGCCGGTTTTCTCCGAATATAGCCCCGTCACACGGACACAGCCATCGTTCAGCAGCGCAGACACCACAGCTTTGGTCGGCTGTTTTTTCTTGGTAGCCCACCATTTGTTGTTTTTCCAGATTGCAAATTTGCAAGAATCATTCTGACAGAAGAAGCCTTTTTGCAGTTCTGCAACTTCACCGCCGCAGCGAGGGCATTTGCCCACCACCTCACGGGGCGGAGTGAACAGGTACTCAGTTCCCTTGATGACCTGATAAGTCCCCACCAGATCTTTCAGCATGGTGCTAATCCCGTCCAGAAACTCCTCTGGGGCAAGCTGCCCGCGCTCGATCTCGCCCAGGCGATACTCCCACTCGGCAGTCAGAAGCGGCGATTGCAGTTGTTCCGGCAGCACCGTGATAAGGGATACTGCATCGTGGGAAGGAAGAAGCTGCACCGTTTTTCTGTTCTTTTTTCGCTCCAGAAAACCGGCAGATACCAGCTTTTCCAAAATACCGGCACGGGTGGCCGGTGTCCCCAGACCTTTTCTCTCAGCATCCTCTGGCATATCATCTTTCCCGGCAGTCTCCATTGCGGACAATAGGGTGTCCTCCGTAAAGTGCTGAGGCGGACTGCTTTTGCCTTCTTTGACGATTGCCGCAGAAACCGAAAGGGTCTGTCCTTCGGTCAGCTCCGGCAGGGCTTTCTCTACGCCCTCTTTTTTCGGCTCTGCATCCTTCATTTTGGCACGATAAGCGTCCTCCAGTGCTTTCCATCCGAGGTGCTTCACTGTTTTCCCTTTTGTGGTAAACTCCCCACCGGCACACGCTGCAATCACAACGGTTTCCGAATAGATATGGGGCTGGGCTACGGCGCACATCAGACGCAGAGCCACCAGCTCCAGCACCGCTTTTTCTCCCGCAGGAAGGGCAGAAAGGTCTGCGTCCTTGAGATTTCTGGTAGGGATTACTGCGTGGTGGTCGGTTACTTTCTTATCGTTGATTACCGTCTGCGGATCACAGGTAATGGCGATTCCTTTGCGAAACGGCATAGCATTGGCAACCAGATTCACCAGCACCGGCAGGCTGTCTGCCATATCGCCAGTCAGATAGCGGCTGTCAGTACGGGGATAGGTGCAGAGCTTCTTTTCATACAGGCTTTGCAGATAGTCCAGGGTCTGCTGGGCTGTAAATCCAAGCAGGCGGTTGGCATCTCTTTGCAGAGTAGTCAGGTCATAGAGGGCAGGCGGCTTTTCGGACTTTTCCTTGCATTCCACCTTTTTGATTGTGACATTTACACCCTGACAGGCTTCTTTCAGCTGCTCAGCAGCAGCCTTATCCGCCATGCGCTCCCCGGATACGGTAAGACCGGGCAGCTCCAGCGCCACGGTATAAAAGGGAATCGGCTTAAAGGTGTCGATCTCAGCTTCTCGCTGAACAATAAGCGCCAGCGTCGGGGACATCACGCGCCCGATGTTGAGGGTTCGGTGATACAGCACGGAAAAAAGCCTTGTCGCATTGATCCCCACCAGCCAGTCGGCCTTGGCACGGCAGAGGGCAGCATCCCGAAGTCCGTCATAGTCCGCACCGGGGCGCAGGTTTGCAAAGCCTTCCCTTATGGCGGAGTCTTCCATCGAAGAAATCCAGAGCCTTTTCATCGGCTTCTTGCAACCTGCCAGCTCATAGACGCTACGGAAGATCATCTCGCCCTCGCGTCCGGCATCACAGGCATTTACCACTTCCGTCACATCCGGGGCATTCATCAGCTTTTTGAGAATATCAAACTGCTTTTTCTTATCTTTTCCTACCACCATCTGCCAATGTTCCGGCAGGATAGGCAGATCATCATATCGCCACTTGGCATACTTTGGGTCATAGCTGTCTGCATCCGCAAGACCAGCCAGGTGGCCCACGCACCAGCTGACACGCCAGCCGTTGCCCTCCAGATACCCGTCCTTACGGACGGTTGCGCCGATCACCGCCGCCAAACTCTGGGCAACTGATGGTTTTTCGGCAATTACCAATTTATGTTGAGCCATGATGGTTCCTCCTCTCTTTGAGCCATCGGGACATTTCCCGGTGACAGATACCTACGCATGGTCTTCCATAATTCCCGCAACCATAGCAGGGGTGGCTGTGGGGTAAAGAAGGAGGACGGGAAGTTTCCTTCCCGCCCTCCGGCCTGCGTGTCATCATGCGTTCGTAGGGGCTGTCTGTGAAACGGGTCATTTCACACTGTCCTCATCATCTTCTTCTGTGCTGCCCCCGTCAGCATTCGGTTCGTCCGACTCCTCATCCTCGGTTTCCCATTCCTCGGAATCTTCCTCGCCATAATCATAATCGTCCAGACTGTCATTGCCCTTGGTCTTAGGCTTATTCTTAACGAGCTTCGAGTAGGCAAATACGCCACCGCCACCAAGCAGAGCCAGCAAAAGGACCAGCGCAGCCGGGTTCAATCCGGCAGGCTTCTCTTTTTCCGGCTCCGATGTTTCTGCCGGAGGTTCCGGTGCTTTGCCCGTACATTTACTCTTATCAGTTGCGCAGACCGGGCAGGCCGTATTGACTGCCCCTGCTTCACATTTTGTTGAACAGCTGCATACCGCAGGCATCTCCTCTTTGGGTTTTCCATCTTCCATCAGCGCCGCAAGGTCTGCATCGTCCACCTGATTCAGAAAGTGAACAGCAGTCTCCTTGTCCTCATTCGCCCTATCAATCAGGATGTAAAAGTAATTTCCAGCTTTGGTCGTAACAGTAATAAGCTGCTTATTGCCTCCAAAATCATCCACCAATGCCGCATTCCCCTCCGGTGTAAGTGCCGGTGCCGGTGCCGGTTCTGTTTCTTCCACAATCACATTGCTGTCATTGGTAGAATCCTCTGCCGGTGCCGCCGGAGCCTGTTCTGACCCCTGTGCGAAAGCAGGGATCGTAAAGCCAAATGCCACAACCATTGTCAGGCAAAGGGCGGAAAGTGTTTTGCAAATTCTTTTATTCTTCATAAGCGGTAACCTCCTGATTATTTGATTCCGACAGTGCTGTATCTCTGCCGTGGTTCATTCCACCGGAAAGCATAGCGTTCAGCTGTGCTGGAGTCATGCGTAACGCACGAACCATCTGAACGATTTCCAGATTCTCTGCCTCCGTTTTCTGTGCTTCCAGGGTCTTGAGCTTTTCCTGATATTCCGCAATCTTCTCACGGGTTTTCTCAATTTCCTGGTCGATACGTTCAATTTTATTTTTTGCCATAACCGTTCACTCCTTTCCACAAAGTCTGTTACCAGTTCATCAGGCCGTATCCCTTAATACTTTGATAATTCAGGTCATAACTTTTGATCTTGCAGGCATCGCCGGAATTTCCCTCCACCGTATAAACACGGCTGCCATCCGTACCGATCACGATACCCACATGGTCTGCTGTCCCATCTAAATCCCAATCAAAGAAAATTGCATCTCCGGGAGCCAGATTGTTATAGCCTCTTGCACCCCATTGTCCATGAGACTGGAACCACGGAACGCCCTGCCACTCACAGCCTGCAAAGCGCGGCTCACTTTTTCCAGCCTGGTTATAACACCAGGATACAAAGCAGGCGCACCACTCCACGCGGCTGTCAAAGCCATACCAGCTCCAATAAGGATAGCCGCCTACATTGCCGACCTGACGCTTGGCCAGCTCCACCAACTGCGGATTTCCGGGACGGGTTCCATTTACAAACTGTACACCGGTCAAGTCCTCGGAATTGCTCATGTCAGGGGAACCACCGCCAAACAACAGCGGCTTATTGCCCATGGTCTGCCGGTAAACCTGATACATTTCCATCTGCTCCGGGGTCAGTAACTCCGACGCCACAGCGGAAATGGGCTTGCTGGTGAGTTTCACATTCAAAATGTAATACTCATAGGGGACTTCTTCTGAGGTGGTCTCGCCGGTCTCCGGGTCGGTGGAGGTCTCCGTGCGGTAGCGAATCTCCACTTCCTCAGTAAGCGTCAGCTGATACTGTGCTGCAAACACACGCGCCAGCTCTGCCTGAGCGCTCTGCTGGGTGTAACCTTGCAAGACGGCAGACAGAAATGCTGCCAGCTCATGAGGGTCATGGCCGATCATACCAAGGTCATAGCGATACTCGTCATACCCTGGGTGGCTGCTTTCAATGTTGTCGATTTCCTCCTGCAACTGGACTTCTCTGGCTGCATAATCTGCCTCCACTGCCAGCATTTCCGGGTCATCCGACGGATAAGTGGTGCCGGAGAGAACGGAACCGATGCTCTGCGCCATCATGGAGCAGGAGGACATGGTATTCATCAGCATACAGGTAATGAGGAACAAAACCCCTGCCATCAGGAAACCCTTCTTGTGGCGCACGACGAACGCCCCTGCCTGCTGTGCCTTTTCTTTCACCGTCCTTGCGGCTTTTCCGGTTTTGGACGCAGCCTGGGCGGTATTTCCGGCAGTCTGACCGGCATGTTTGGCGGCGGCATACTGCCTTTTGATGGCCTGCTTTTGCTGCCAGCGGGAAAGCGGATTGCTGGCAAACTGGGGATTTTCCTGCAAAGATTTCTGGTACAGAACATTTACATTTGCCTTTTCCAGTTGGCGCTCTGCCTGTGCTGCTTTGCGGTACGGCTTCAGCTTGTGGCTGCGATAGCCCTCCCGCACCAGATAAGCGCCGGTCTCCACCGCTTCCTCGGACTTGTGGGCGCTTTCCACGCCCACATTGTCCTGCTCTGTTTCCCGGATCTCTTTGTGGAGCTTGCCCGCAACCAGATGGACGGGAACTTCCCTGACTCCTTGAGAAACTTTGGAGGGTGGCTTTTTCTTGTCCTCAAAGGTCAGCTTCGAGGTCTTTTTTCCGGTATCCGGGTCAATGACCGTCTGCCTGACCTTTTTCTTTGGGATATTGGCCTGCGCCTTATCTGCTCTGGCCGCAGCTTTCTCCGCTTTACGGATCGGCTTTTCCAGTGCAGGGTCAGACCGTTCCTCATCAGTAAAGCGCAGGCGCGGCTCCTTATTCAAACCATTCTCCCAGCATGAGGGAGGACATCATGTAGTGCAGCTCTGCATAAATGGCCATTCCCACAGGATCGTTGAACATACAACCGGACAGGTAGGCGTAAAACTGTGCCACCACATCGGACAGGATTTTCGCTTCGGTTCCTTCCAGAACCAGACCACCCATACCTTCCTTGGCACGGATGGTGCTCCAGACCTCTGCCAGACGGAGCAGCCCCACCTGACCGGTCTCATTCAGTTCGGCTGCCTGATCTGCCGCCGTGCGGCACTCACTTACCGCATCGGCCATGACTGTAAGAAGCTGGCTGCGCTGGGCATTTACCGCCCTGTCAAAAAACATCAGCGGGTTTTTATTCAAAATGTTGGGGTTCATCATTATTCATCCTCCTTTTTCAGTTCCTGGGGTTTTGTGGTCATAATGCGATAAAGCTCGGTATTCTTCGGGAAGTGATCCACGAAAGGCAGGATCGTGGAACCATAGAACAGCAGGCCCTCACCCTCACCGGAGTGTGTCACATAGCTAAGCTGGTGCGTGGAAATGCCCAGCTGCTTGGCAAGTATCTGACGGTCTCCGCCTGCCTGGTTGAGCATATACACGAAGTCCGAGTTTTCAAAGATGTTCTCCACCTCACGGCTGGAAAGCAGATCTTTGACATTCTGCGTGATGCCGGTGGGGATGCCGCCCCATTTGCGGAATCGCTTCCAGATTTCCACCGTATAGGCAGCGGTCTGTTCCTCCTTCAAAAGCAGGTGCATCTCGTCGATGTAGTAGCGGGTGGACTTGTGAGCAGCGCGGTTGATGGTAACGCGGTTCCACACTTGGTCCTGCACCACCAGCATACCAATCTTTTTCAGCTGCTTGCCCAACTCCTTGATGTCATAGCAGACAATGCGTTTGTTGATGTCCACATTGCTCTGATGATTGAACACATTCAAAGAACCCGTTACATAGATTTCCAATGCCGTTGCAATGTACTGAGCTTCTTTTTCTTCCTGCTCCCGCAGCAAGTTATAAAGGTCCTCCAAAATCGGCATATTCTCCGGCTTTGGGTCATTGAGATATTCGTTGTAAACCAACCGTACACAACGGTCAATAATGGTTTTCTGCACCGGCTGCAAGCCCTCCTTACCGCCCACGATCAGCTCACACAAACTGAGGATAAAGTCAGACTTGAGTGACAGCGGGCTTTCATCATCCGAATAGTCCAGATTCAGATCCATCGGATTGATATAGTTGGTTGAAGTAGGTGAGATCTTGATGACCTGCCCATGCAGACGCTCAACAAGAGGTGCGTACTCCGCTTCCGGGTCACAGATAATAACATCATCACTGGTAAGCAAAAAGCAGTTGGCAATTTCTCGTTTTGCGCTGAAGGACTTACCGGAACCCGGCGTACCCAGAATCAGGCCGTTGGGGTTTTTCAGCAGCTTTCTGTCCACCATAATGAGGTTGTTGGACAGAGCATTGATGCCGTAGTACAGAGCTTCTTTCCCGTTCTGGAACAGTTCCTGCGTAGTAAAGGGCACAAAGATAGCTGTGGAACTGGTGGTCAGTCCTCGCTGAATCTCAATCTGATTGAGACCCAGAGGCAAACAGCTCATCAGCCCTTCTTCCTGCTGGAAGTCCAGCCTGGTCAGCTGACAGTTATACTTCTGGGCAATAGAGCCTGCCTGAAAGATGTTGTTGCCAAGTTGACGGGGATTGTCCGCTGTGTTCAGCACCAGAAAGGTCAAAAGGAACATTCTCTCGTTGCGGCTCTGCAAATCCTGCAAGAGTTTTTTCGCTTCACTGCCGTAGGTAGCAAGGTCAGATGGAATGATGTCCATGTCGTATCCGGCACGGACTGCTTTTTTCTGTTCCTCGATCTTGCTGCGGTCCAGGTCGGTAATCTTTCGCTTTACCGTTTTGATGGCTTTCACCTGATCCACCGACTGAATGTGCATACTCACAATGAGCGAGCTTTCCATATCCAGAAAATCAGCCAACAGACGGTCATTCAGCTCCGGGGCTAAAATCTGCAAAAAAGAAACAGCCCCGTATTTCTTGCCCATACGGAACTGCTTGCCGGTGCGGAACTCAAAGGAGCTTGGTGCAATAAAATCCTTTGTGGACAGACCGGAAGGGGCCAGCCAGTCCCATTCAAACTGAAACGGGAGTTGTTCATCCATGTGGAATACTGCATGAAGCTGAAAAAGCCTTTCTTTACCGTCCAGCGTTCTGGCAGCTACACCAAGACGCTTGAAGTTATTAAGTATATCGGTCTCAATACGCTCCAGACGGGGCTTGGCGGCTTTGATGCTGTCCGCGTCGATACCAAAGGTCAGGTATTTAGTCTTGATGAGACCGTTATTACCTCTGGCCAGCTGATTTTGCAGCATTGTGGTGTATTCTTCGCGGATACTGTCAAAGGCGTCCCTCTGGGGCGGGATGGAAATGGAGTTAGCAAAGGTCTCCTCCGATGCCGCAAGATTCAAAAAAGACAGCTGGAAATGAATCGAGCTGTCAAAATAATTGAGGAAATCACACCAACCCTCAAAGATTGCCGTCTTATCTTCGTTTTGGGAGAGCTGATAGTTGATGTCCTGAAACTGGATGGTCTTTGTGTAGTGGCTGTCCGATATGCGGCAGATTCCATCAGGCCACATTCGTTCATAAGGGATACTGTCCTGCGCAGATTTTCCTTTTTTGTCCGTGCGGTTAGCGCGGGCAATGGCCGCTTCGATCTGCTTCTTATCGGCGCGGGACAGTTTTTTCTTTGTCTTTACCGGCTGCACAGTTTTTTCCTCGGTTTTTCCGAACATCCGATGCAGCCATTTTTTTATTGCGGTGAACAATGTCATACACCTCCTTATCGAGCATTTCCTGCCGCTTTAATACGGCATAAAAGTTGTTGGTCTGGTAAGGTCGCTGCTTTGGACGGATCACAGCTACTTTGAGAATGTTGCCCACGATCTTTTCCAGGGGCTGTCCATGCTTTTCGTACATAGCCAGCATAAAGAAGGGCAGCATAACCAGCATCATACACATAGCCGCTACACTGTTTCCGGTAGGTTTTCTGAGCAAAAAGAAAAGTGGTACGCCAATAAGCGCTCCGCCCGTGAAGCAGATAAGCTGCCGCTTGGTCAGATTGAACATGACCTTTGTTTTGACTTTTGTTAAGTCCTTGGGTACGGGTACATAAGCCAATGTGGAAACCTCCTTCCGTTTTAGTGCGCCTGAAAGACTGATTTGGCGAGACTGCCGGTTTTGAACAGCGTAAAACATAGCAGTACGGTGTAGCCCACGCAGCTCCAGATTGCCATGATGATGTCATCTTCCATAGCGATGTTCTGCACCAGCACAGCATAAATTGCCACGCAGACGATAATGAGAAACGCCTGAAAGCCCAGTGCCAGCAGGGATCGGAGGTAATTCTGTCCCATACCGCCCCATTCTTTGCCCATCATTGCAGCCATTGGAACGGGAGCCACCGAAGTTACAAGGTAGATCTCGATCATACGGCCATAAATAACGATAAAGATACAGATATACAACGCCCACATGGTAATGCCAATAAAGAGGGATTGGAACCACAGTCCGAACAGCGGTCCCAAATCCATTTCCATCAGCCTCGGTTCCAGATCGGTCATAACTGAGGAAATGTCAATGGACGCATCCGAATTGATAATCCCTGCCGCCTGCGCCACCACGCTCTGCGCCATATCAAAGACGCCCATCACGATATTCCATGTGTTTGTGACAATGAGGATGGCGGCAGCTGATTTGAATACCCACTTGAAAATCATCCAGGTATCCACATCATGCAGGTTGTTCTTGTCTGCAATCATCTGGATCAGGTCTACGGTCATCACGATAGCCAGGATCACACCTGCAATCGGCACCATGATGGAGTTTGACAGATTCTCAATCATATTGAAAATACTGCCATTCCATCCCTGTGGGGTCTGTCCTACCTGTACGGATATATCCGCGACCTGTTGGTTTACACTGTCAAACATCCCCGAAAGGTTGCTCATAATACCGCCCACCAGCATTTCTTTCAGCCAATTTGTCAGGGCTTCAAGTAAGAAATCCATACGGTGTCAACCTCCTTTCCGCCGCCCCCGCAGAACTGCGGGAGCGGCAAGGATTTCATGCAGGAACGCTTAGACAGAGAACAGCCCGGAGAGCAGAGGTACAAGAACCATACCAACAACGGCTACACCAGCACCGGCCATAAGCTGTTTTATTCCCAATTAGGTGTAAAACTCTGCTCGATGGCGGGCGGCGGCGTACAAAAAATCTATATGGTGTTTTTAAGAGAACCGTCCCGGCGGGACAGGTCAGGCAGTGACCTGTTCCACCTCCGGGATGGGTTTGAGATTAAAATGAATTTCGATAGAAATGTGTCTTGTTTTATCTTCGTCAATGCGCTCATGCACGACGATTTCTTTGATTAAGCGGTTAAGGGTGGCTGCGTCCAGCTCTGTGATGTTGGCGTATTCCTGAATGGCTTCCACCCATTGTTTTGCGTCATTGGCAAGCTGGACTTCATCGGACAGCCGCTTTCTGCCCTCGGACACCTTTGCTTTAAGCTCCGTCTGCTCGGTCTGTGTCTTTTCCAGCATGGTGTTGAAATTCTGCTCACTGATACGCCCTGCAATCATATCCTCATAAAGCCGCATGACCATTTTGTCCAGAACCTCAATCCGTTCCTCGTCCCTTGTAAGGGAGCGTTCCATTGCTTCCCGCTGTTCCCGCTGCTCTGCTTCACAGGTATTGGTCAGGCGGTCGGCAACCGCTTCCCCGTCCATCAGGGCAGCTCTGGCACATTCCCGGATTTTCCGCAGCACATGGCTGTAAAGGGTGTCATAATCAATCCGGTGCTGGGTGCAGTGGTTCTTTCCAAAGGCATTGTAGGTCTTGCAGGAGTAAATCCGCTGGGGATGTTTAGCGTTTGTGTAGCGTACCGTCAGCGACTTCCCACACTCGCCGCATTTTAACAGTCCGGCAAACAGGCTGATTTCATTGGTCTGCCCCGGACGCTGGCGGGATTTCAGCTTGTTCTGCACAATGTCAAAGCTCATGCTGTCAATCAGCGGTTCATGCTGTCCCTCCACCACAATCCAGTCCTCCGGCTTCTTTTCCCCAATCGTGCCGATTTTGAAGCGGTAGTCCTTTTTCTGGGAAGCAATCGCCCCGGTGTAGACGGGATTCATCAAAAGGTCTTTGATAACGGAGAAGTCCCACATATACCGCCCGTTTTCTGGGTCTTTCTTTTCCCATTTGGTGCGGGTATTGCGAAGCCCCCGTTCCCGGTTCCACCATGTAGGGCAGGGGATTTTTTCTTTCTCCAGCCGTCTGCGGATATAGTTCGGACCATGACCGTTCAGGGCATATCCGAAAATCAGCCGCACAATCGGGGCGGTTTCCTCGTCAATGAGCAGATGGTTTTTGTCCTCCGGGTCTTTCCGATACCCAAACGGGGCAAGACACCCGGTAAACTGTCCTTTCTGCGCTTTCAGAAGATAAGAGGAATGGACTTTCTTGGAAATATCCTTGCTGTACATCTCGTTCAGGATATTCTTGAACGGGGCAATGTCGTTGTTATCCCGCAGGGTGTCGATGCCGTCATTCATGGCGATATAGCGGACACCGTTTCTTGGGAAAAAGTCCTCAATCAAATGCCCGGTTTGCAGATAATTACGCCCCAGTCGGCTGAGGTCTTTCGTGATGACAAGGTTGATCTGCCTGCGCTCAATGGCTCTCAACATTCTCTGTAGGTCAGGACGCTCCATGTTAAGACCTGTGAAGCCATCGTCCTGATAGACTGCCACAACCTCCCATCCCTGCTTTTCGCAGTATTTTTCCAGCATATCACGCTGGTTTGCGATACTGGCACTTTCGCCTTGCAGGTCATCGTCCTTTGACAGCCTGCAATAGACCGCCGCACGATAACCCCCGGCAAGTGCCGAACCGATTGTTCTGTATTCCATTTCGTTCATCATAGCCATTTACCCACACAATCCAGACGGTATCTGGCTCTTTTGAACCTCATCTTCATTATAGCCTATATCTTTCTTTTTAGCAAGATATTCTTTTGCATTTGTCTTTCCGTATTTCTGGGAAATCAGGCTGACGAACACATCAGTGGCGTCAAGCTCCCCGTCAAATACAGTGGTCACATGAATCTCTGTTTTGTTTTTTGCCATAGGCAGTTATCCTCCATACATGAAAATAGCCAGACAGAGGGTGTCGGCAACGAAGTCCGGCAACGGACTTCAAAAGACCTTGCAAACAATCTCAATCTGGCGATGGTTACTATTTATACTTTTCTTTTATTTTTTTGTTGTTTTGGTTGTTATAAGGGAGAAAAGCCCGGAAATAAGGGGTTTTTCCCGGCAACCGGCTCGGCAACGGGATAACAACAGGGGGTGCAACGGGCTGTCCTTTTCAGAATGGAAGCTCCATCTGTTCTGTGACCTCCACAAAACCGTCCATCGTTTTTTCAGACGGGTTGCCGGAGTCCGTTGCCGGGTTTTCACGCTCCCAGCCCTTTTGTCTGCCATATTCGGAAAACATTCTTGGGTTTTGGAAGTACCGCCAGCGGTCAATGCACTGGTTCATAATCTCGTTGATTTCCCGGATTTCCCATTGCTTCGGCTCGTCAAAAGCATGGTTCAAGGCTTCCTTATAGAGCTGCTTGGAGCAGACCATGCTCCCGGTGTACTTATCAAGATACGCCTGTATCATCCCGGCTTTGGTGTCCTCCGGCATAAAATCCCGCTGGTGTTCTTTGAGATACCGCTGCATGGCGGGGCTGAAAGCCAGCTTGAACCTGCCGCTTTTATAAATCTCCATCGCTTCCGCCCACATCTGCCCGATATAGGCTCTGGAAGCGGCTTCATCCTCCAAAATGTGAACTTCCGCCTGCTCCGGGTACACCATGACCGGGATAAAGCGGCGGTTGCCGGAACGGTCAAGGGGCAGGAAGTCAAGGGCATTGGAAGTGCCGCCAAACACGCACTGACGGGGGCGGTCTGCCGGGTGGGTTTCATAAGGTATCTTGTAGACCTCTTTCTGCCGGCTTAAAAATGACTTGATTTCCTCAATGCTCTTGGCGTTGGCGGTTGCCATCATTTCCGACATTTCAATAATCCAGTGACCTTGCAGCTTGCGGTACACATTGTCATCGTCCAGCTTCCGCAAATCATCGGAGAACCACTCGTCCCGGACTGCCAGCAGCCGGAAGAAGGTGGACTTTCCAGCCCCCTGACCGCCTACCAGACAGAGCATGATTTCAAACTTGCACCCCGGCTGAAAGGCTCGTGAGATTGCACCCAGCAGGAACAGCTTCAACGCTTCATAGGTGTAATCGTCTGCGTCAGCCCCCAGAAAGTGCCGCAGGCAGAAGCGGATTCGCTCTGTCCCGTCCCACACAAGGGTATTGAGATAGTCCCGGATGGGATGGTACTTGTTTTCATTCGCCACAATCCCGATGGCGTTATCAATCTTTTTCTCATTGGTAAGCCCGTAGGTTTCTTCCAGATAAAGAAGCAGATACTTCATGTCCGTATCGTTCAGGGCGGTGCTTTCTCTGTGAAAACCGATGGGCTTTATGATGTCCTTGCGGTCAGTCAGGATGTTGTATGCGATAGCCCCTGAAAGCAGAGGGTCACGTTGGAATACGGTCAGGCAGTTCCGTATGCTCTGACGGACACCGCCTTTCTCGGTGGTTTCCAGCCCCGCCTTGATTTCCTCAACGCTCTGGGGCGGCTGCATGGCGTTCATAGTGTTTTTTAGTTCTTGCTGCGTCTGCGGCTGCAAGTTCTGCCATTCGCTGTTCAAGCTGTATCACATCCTTTCCGTAGTCCGTAATCAAATCCGCTTTTTCCTCTGTTTCCCCGAACAGCAGCACATCCAGCAGATATTCCACTTGGGCTTGCTTCTGTAAGGCTTCCACAAACCGGGGATGAAAGGCTTCCTCCGGGGAGTGCGGGGCGTAGTCCGTTCTCCATGCCATCAGCAGATGGAGATAATCGGCAAGAATACGGAAGCAGCGATTCTTTGCTTCCTGAAACTGTTCCTCCGGGGATTTCTGCCGGGTCTTGGGCTTTTTTACCTTTCCCGGCGGTTTCCAGTCCTCATAGGAAAGCCCGAAGTCCTGTGCCAGCTGTACGGCGGCTTCTTTCTTTCCCAGCCCATACAGGGCGGCGGCAAAATCAATCACATCCCCATCCGCACCGCAGCCGAAGCAATGGTAACGCCGATCCAGCTTCATGCTTGGGGTTTTATCGTTATGGAACGGGCAGCAAGCCATCCCGTTCCGACCTACATGGATTCCATAATACTCCGCAGCCTGTCTTGTTGTGACGGACTGCTTCACAGCTTCGAATACATTCAAATCTATCCCTCCTTGAAAATAAGAAAAGCACCTGACATTCTCTAATTGAAAATGGCAAGTGCCTGTTAAAGTTCCATATCCTGTTGTCTGTGTTTCTCCTGTGCCGGGGCGGTTCTTTGTGCTTTTTTCTCGTCAGTCTTATCCTGCAAGACTTCTTTGATGGGCTGCTTCTTGGGCGGCTCTTTGCTTTCCTCTGTGCCGGGTGTGGCTTTCCGTACCCAGTAGCGGATGTCCCGCAGCTTCTTCAAATCCTCCTGTACCTCGGTCAGTGGTACTTTCAGCTCTGCGATTTCGCTGAGAAGCGTTTCCTGCTCCTGTTGCAACTCATTTTTCGTTTTATCCTTATCGTCCGGGTGCTTGGCAAGGTAGTCAGCGGCTTTCTCATACCGGGCAACCTCCGGGTGTTCCTGTTTGAATTTCCCCTTTATTTTCTTAAAAAATATCTTCTGGTACTTCTCATAGACAGCCTTACATTCCTTGCAGTCTGTCCGGCTGGCAAGAATCCCGTCAATCACTTTGCTGCGGGCTTCCTTTGGCTTCATCTGATTGCGGTAATCTGCGGCTGATTTCCCGGAAGATTCCAGAAATGCTTCTAAGTCCTCCACAGTGGAAAGCCCCTTTTGCCGGAGATAGGATAGGGCTTCGCTGACTGCCTTTAAGTCCTGTGAAGTCCCCCGGTTCTGTCCAGCCCTTGTCCAGTCCTTCCGTTCTTCCTTTCGTATCTCCATATACTTCATCAGCAGATTGGGAAGAAGTGTCGCTTCCTCCGCCGCCTTTTGTGCAAGCAGTTCTTTCCGTTTTTCGCCCAGCTCGGTAATCCAGCCTTTGAGGTTTTGGATAAGCTGCCGGATGGACTTCATCAGGCGGTTGGCGGCTCTGATTTCCCGGTTCAGGTTGCCGATATTCGTCTGGATACCTCGCTTTTCCATCTGCCGGACAGCAGTCCCCTCATGGACAGTGGGGACTATATCAAGCCCCTGTCTGGCATAGGAACGCAAGTCCACACGCTCCGGGCGGTCATTGGCGTCCAGATAGCGGTTCTGGATAACCTCCCATTCATGCCGCCAGATTTCACAATACTTCTGGTCGTTCCAGTCCACCGTATCCTCCTTGTGGCTTTTCCACCTGCCGGACGGCAGCTTTATCCGTTCCCCATTCTCGTCAAGGTCATAAACCTTGCGGCTCTTGGGAAGCCATTTTCCATGTTCGTCCATTGCCCTCATAGTGAGCATGACATGGGCGTGGGGATTGTGTCCCGGCGGATGGGGGGCATGGATTGCAAAATCAGCAATCATGCCTTTGGAAACAAACTGCTGCTCACAAAACTCCCGGACAAGGACAGCATACTGGTCGGGTGGTATCTCTCTTGGAATGGTAAGCACCCACCGCCTTGCAAGCTGGGAGTTCCATTGCTTTTCCACCGCTTCGGCGGCGTTCCATAAGGTATTGCGGTCTGCATACGACCGTGGGGCGTTTGCCGGGAGCAGAATTTCATTGTGGACAATACCACGCTTTTCCGGGTAGTGCTTCACTTGCTGGTCGTATTCACAGAACAGCTTTTCGCCGCTTTGGTAAGCAGCGGCGGCAACCGCAGACTGCCGCTGGCTGCGCTGAACAATCGTGATTTCGTTGTGTGGGCAGGGCATTTCGTGTCCCTCCTTTCGGTAATTGGTGGATGAGGTGGCGTTTTACCACCCCACCTTGGGCAGAAAAAAAGCAGGAGACCTTTTCAGATTTCCTGCTTGGTGTGCCACTGTGTAGGCGGCGGGTATTTAGTTGTGAAAGTTCGGGGCAAGTTGACCCGATGTGTAGGGAATGAAAAACTGGAAATTATTTTTCTTTGCATTTTATACCGTAATTTCCCCTACTACCATTTTCGTAGCCCCGATATATTTCATATCTTTTTCCATTTATCTCCACTTCGTCATCGTTAATAAATGTATAAGACTTACCATTTTCTTCACAATACTTTGAAATTGCTTCCATAGTTTTTGCAAGAGTTGGGTAATTGGTACTATCCTCATAAGGAACCCAAAAAGCCTTTTTAAACATATAAAATACCTCCTTCTAATTTGTTAAATAATCCACGAATTTTTAAATCTTTGTAAAATAATAGTATCATACAACTTCGCAAAAGTCCACTTATAACTTCTAATTTGTTGCTGTCTTTATTATACTGCATTGCCTATCGAAAAGATAGTATATTTTATAAAACTTGTCGGCTGGGAACAGCTTGCAATGCAAGGTGTCCCCAGATGGCAAGTCCACAAAAGGGTAGCTGGCGAAAGCCAGCGCAGGGGAAGCGTAGCGTCCCCTGTTTGATTTGGAGCAGACCATGACTGCGGAAAATCACAGCCCTCCGGCGAGGAGCCTTCGGAGAACGCAATGCACCAACCTCTGGGTGGTGTATAATTGCGCCCTTAGTAAACTAAGGGGTTTCCGGCTTCTCCCGTTCCAGCAGTTTTTTCAACAGTTCCTGTGTGTCCTGTCTGTGAAAAATGAGTTTCAACAACAGCATGACATCATCATCTGTCAGGCGTTCCGGCTCTTGTAGAAAACTTTCCAGCATACCGCCACGAGTACAGAGCCGGTGCGTCCGCTCCTTCCGGGTAAGCTGCTTTAACTGGTGCTGCAATGCCTTTTCATCATTGATGGCTTTCCGCAGTTTCTTTTCGCTTTTTTCCAACTCCCGGTTGAGCTTTTCCAGCTTTGAAGTATCAGGCAAGGGCAGCGTCCTCCTTTCCCGGTATCAGCACATAAATCCGGTTTGGTTCTCCCACGCCCTGACGCACCCGCATGATAAGTCCTGCAGTTTCCAGTTCATTCAGAGAACGCTTGACCGTCATGGAGCTGCGGGACAGGACTGCGGCAATGGCTGTGACAGGGAAGCAGACAAACAGGATTCCGTTCTCGTCCTCCTGTCCTTTGGAGAGCATAGCGTCCAACATCCGGCAGTACATGACCTTTGCGGTGCTGCTGACTGGAAATCCTGTCAACGCTCTGGGAAATGGCATACAGGGCGGCAATGGTGTGTCTATCGTCATAAATTCAAAATTCATTCGGTGTGTTCCTCCTTTTTCTTTGCTCGTTTGGATAAATAACGGGGGCAGTCAATCACAACCGCCCGGAAGCTCTGCCTGCACTCATGCTGGCATTTCCGGCATAATTCGTTGTAAGTGACACGCCCCCGGTCATTGAGGTAAAAGGAAAGCTCATGCTTTCTCTTTTTGCTCATTCTCGGCATATTGCGCTTCCTCCCGTTTTTGTGTATGGTTTCGGGGCGATTTTTGGCAAAATTACAGCCATAGAACCGCCTAAAATCTCCCGAAGTATCAGCAATAGGGTAGACTATCCCCCTATCAGATTGTCGTGTTTCGGT
>QUKC01000025.1:0-340 GCA_003481005.1 Firmicutes bacterium TM09-10
TTGTCGTGTTTCGGTATCATTTCGGTGTCAGTTCGCCAGTTTTCCCCGGTGTCGTTCCTCCCCTGAATCTCACAGCGGCGTATCGCTCCCTTTGGTATGCTCGTTTCGGTCAGGGTTCCTCCACATCCCTGCCAAAAGTCATGGCACTACATCGCCGGGGAAGCATATCCCACACAGGCTGGTCATTCGATTGGAATAATCCATCGATGAACTACCTGTATCATAGAACATTTTTGTGCCCTGTGCCGTATGTCCACAAAGTAGGAATTCGGGGTAAAAATCAGAAATTTCCACGATTGCGGAATTGATATGGTATAATCAATTCAACGGTTATAAATGT
>QUKC01000025.1:350-38647 GCA_003481005.1 Firmicutes bacterium TM09-10
AATTCAACGGTTATAAATGTCGTTAGAAAGGGGGAACTGCTTCAATGAACGGAGCTACTACAATACAGGAACGGCTAAAAGATTTACGCTTGGATAGGGGGTTAAAACTGGAAGAACTGGCTGAGCAAACGGGTATTTCAAAATCAGCTCTTGGCAGTTATGAAAAAGACGACTATAAGGAAATCAATCATGGCAACCTTATCCTGCTGGCAGATTTTTATGGGGTGTCCCTCGATTATCTCTTTTGCCGGACAGAGAACCGGGCGGAGATCAACACGCCATTAAGGGAGCTGCATTTGAGTGATGAGATGGTAGCACTTCTGAAAAGCGGTCGGATTAATAACCGTCTGCTCTGCGAACTCGCCACACATAAGGACTTTATCAAGTTTCTTGCGGACATTGAGATTTATGTGGATGGGATTGCCACCATGCAGATTCAGAACCTCAACGCCCTTGTTGATACTGTCCGACATGAAATCATTGAACGGTATCGCCCTGGCGAAGACGACCCCCATTTGAAAGTGCTACAAGCCGCCCATATCAGTGATGATGAATATTTCAGTCAGATGGTACGGGATGACCTCAACCTCATTATCCGGGATATTCGAGAAGCCCATAAAAAGGACAGTGAGAGTGCACCCCAGACCACTGTTGCCAATGAACTGAAAGAAAATCTGGAAGCGGTCGAAAATTTCAAGGGCAGCCGGGATGAAAAGCTGGTTGTCCTTTACTGTAAACAGCTCGGTATCAACTATAAAAATCTGTCAGACGAAGAATTTCGCTGGCTGATTCGGATTCTCAAAAAATCAAAGAAAATGGGAACGCCTATCAGCCAAAGGAAAAAACGGTAAAGAAAAACCGCTGTTGCATGGTTTGTTGGCTTCCATGTAGCAGCGGTTTTTGCTGGGATTATTCAGTTGAATTTTTAGAACGACAAACTGGAATTTGTATGATCTTATAAATTTATTATAATTCTCCTCAAGTAATATTTCTTTTGCAATATCCTTCATGTCCAAGTTCTGTCGTAGATTTTCTAATGAAGCATTCGCTTGGATTAAGTCTCTTTTCTGCATATTCCTCACTTCTCCTAATTTTTTCTGCCTATAAAAATCATCTTGTTACAGTAATTACAATAGAGATTAGAATTGCCACTATAATACTAATTATTGGCCAGTGATTTTTTAATATATTTTTTCCGGTGTAAACTCTTCCGACTTCCATATAACCACTGATGATACCTGTACTATTCATGGCTGAAAGCATATCATCTGTAACACCAGGAATTACTTTTGTTATGACATTTATTCCATTTCTTCTCATGGCCGCTTCCTCGATGCCCAGCATAGCTTGCAAAACCCATTCCTCAAATTCTGTTCGCTCTCTGTTGCAAAAATTAATGTATCTGGTCATTAGCCCGACCTGAATTCTTCCAATAAAAAACATGATAAATCCAACGATAAATGCTACAGCCGGAACAATAAATTGAAAAACCGTAGGGAGGTCGCAAAGTATAAGAACAAACGAAGGAATCGCTCCAAATAACAAATCCATCCCCCAAAATGACAAATAGAATCCTTTGCGAAGTCTTCTCGTCACTTCTTCTGGTGAATAAATAATCGTGCTTTTATCAGCTTTGTTCACAGTGTGAACAATTAACCATGTTGGAATTCCGATAAGAACCGATACTATAAGTAGTGAAATTATTATATCCATACAACAACCTCCTCAAATCCCGATTTGTCATAATCATTCTATCATACCGTTATGAATAAATCATCTCTTGCAAAATAATTTCTTCTGCCCGGTTGTGAATGTTATTGCAACGCCGCACCCATTCCATTTCTTGGGTTCGTTTCAATTCCTCGGTCACGCCCTCGGCATCTTTCATCTGCTCCATGATGGTGTCTAACCGTTCCTGTGCCTGTTCGTTCAGGTCTGCAAGGTATGTCCATAACTCCCCGGTCAAGGTCAATGTGTTCAATCTGACTGGGTGGACTTCCCTTAAATATTCCCTGTGCATCCGTCCGTACTTTCCAATAGGGCGGTGTTCCTTCGGCAGCTTCAAATCCGGGATATAGTAATCTCCGACAAGGATATAATCAATTCCGTTTTCCGTTATTCTTGGTTTCAGTTCGCTCATGTTCCTTACCTCCTGTGGAAGTAGGCTCGTCTGGTACTAACTCAATCACATCGGTAATCTCACAATTCAGCGTTTCGCAGATACGGGCTAATGTGTCCATGCTGATGTGCTTTCCCTCTTTACTCATGTTGGCAATCATATTCGTTGTCATACCAGCGGCAAGCCTTAAATCTTCTTTTCGCATATCACGCTCTAACAGTGTGTGCCAGAGTGGTTTATAGCTGATGTGCATATTGTTTTCCTGCCTTTCTACCCATACCACCGGGGCGGCTGCCCCGGCAGGAGCTTTTCTCTTATTATAACACCAATCTTGTGAAATCACAATTTATTCTTGTAGCCTGCCGCTGATACCGTCTGGATTGGTTTTTCCTTTCTTTTTGTTCCCTTTAATTAGCCATGAACTGCTTCATGCCCTGAGATTTTGCTGATGTGTGATAAAGAAGTAATAGAAGTGTAAAAAATTTTGCCGTTCCTATCCGGCACTTGCGCATTGTGTCGGATAGGTCGGGCGGTTATTCGGGCAAGTCCACCTTGCCAACAAAAGAATAATAAATCTCAATGTCCTGTCTGCGGGTCTTGTTCTCGTCATAGCTGCACTCATGCACAACGATTTTCTCTACAAACTCCCGCAGCAGAGTAGGGGTAAGTTCTTCAAAGCTGGTATGCCGCCGGACAACATTCATAAACTTTTCTGCGTTCACGGTGGCTTCCTGTGCTTTGGAAAGCTCCGCTTGGATAGCGGCGGCTCTTTCTTTCAGCTCCCGTTGTTCTGCTTCATAGTCTGCCGACAGCTCTGTGAAACGCTCGTCTGATATGCGCCCGGTCACGCTGTCCTCATACAGCCGCTTGAAGATAGCGGATAACTCGGCTATGCGTTTCTCGGCGGCTTCCAGTTCCTTTTTCTTGGCGGCGTTCCTGCGCTTGCCCCCGTCCTCGTTCTGCTCAATCAAGAGCTTCATAAACCGGGCTTCATGCTTTGCCGCATAGCTTGTCACTTTCCGCAGATTGGAGAGTACACCAGCGGTCAAGAGGTCGGTGCGGATAAAGTGCGCCGTACAGTCATGGGTGCGCTTCTTGTAGTTGCCGCAGATATAACAGTCCTGCTTGCGCTTGTCCGTCTGGTATCGCTGCTGATACATCACGCTGCCGCAGTCCGCACAGAACAGTATGCCGGAGAACAAACCCACTTCATCATAGCGGTTGGGGCGTTTGCGCTGTTTGCGAAGCTCCTGCACCCGTTCCCATGTTTGGGTGTCTATGATAGGCTCGTGGTGGTTCTCGAAAATCACTTGCTTTTCCAGGGGATTTTCTACACTGTGCTTGACTTTGTAAGAAAGTTTTTCTGTCTTGAAATTTACCAGACAGCCTGTGTATTCCCGGTTTTCAAGGATATGCACTACGGTATTAGTCGCCCACTTGCACTCATAGCCGGGGTGGTAGCGGCGGGTGCTGCCCGTCCTGCGGTATTCCAGCGTCCCCGGCGTGGGGATTTGCTGCTCTGTGAGCATACGGGCTATCTTAGTCGGACCATTCCCAGCAAGGCAGAGGTTGTATATCTGCTTGACTACGGGTGCAGCTTCCTCGTCAATAATAAAATTTTCGTCCTCGTCCATGAGGTAGCCATACACAGGCTTGCTTGTGATGGGCTTGCCACTCATACCTTTTGAGCGTTTTACTGCTTTGATTTTCTTGCTCGTATCTCTCACCAGCCATTCGTTAAATATATTCCGCAACGGGGCAAAGTCATTGTCGCCCTGTGCGCTGTCCACTCCGTCATTGATAGCGATGAAGCGGACACCTTTCTGTGGGAAAATCATTTCTGTGTACATTCCCACTTGCAGGTAGTTTCGCCCTAACCTCGACATATCCTTTACGATAACTGTCCCGACTTTTCCGGCTTCAATGTCCGCAAGCATGGCTTGAAAACCGGGTCTTTGAAAGTTCGCACCAGAATAACCGTCGTCCGTGTACCAGCGCAGATTGGAAAAGCCGTTCTGCTTTGCATAGGTTTCAAGGATACGCTTCTGATTGGAAATGGAATTGCTCTCGCCTTGCAGCTCGTCCTCATGGGAAAGTCTTGGGTAAAGGGCGGTAATTGGTTGTTGGTTGGTCTGTCTTAACATAAAATCCTCCGTTTCCGACAGCCAGCCCCACTATTCCGTACCTTGATTGTACCACATGGGGCGGCTGTCTGTATAGCGGCAAAAGCGTCAAATCTGCTTCTTTATGGTCGGTCAAATCGCCGTTTTTTGTGTAGCAGCTTCCGCTTCCAGCACTTTCATCATCTTGTCGGCTGCGGTGTCGGTTGCGCCCTGCTTGAAGAAGCCGGAAACGGTAAGGACGGAGTTGCCCATGCGGATTTCCGTTACACAGTCCGGGCGGCGGTCTGTTTTGGTGGTGCTTGTCTGTTTCGTTTCTGTCATAGGCTCTCCTTTCGCTGCTTCATCAGCTGCTTTAAGCGTTCCAGCTTTTCCTGTGCGGTTTCCTTTCGGAAGTTGCTGCCCGTGAAGCGGACAGGGGCGCACATGGAAGTCAGCCTGTCATAGATACGGGCGTGGGGTGTGTCCTGCGGGTGCTGCAATTCCTCCAGCGTGAGGTTGGTCGTGGCGATCAGCGGCTTGCCGCTTCGGTAACGGCTGTCAATCACGCTGTAAACCTGTTCCAGCCCGTATTCTGTCCCTCGCTCCATACCGAAATCATCAAGTATCAGCAGGGGGTAGCTGCAAAGGCGGGAAATATATTCGTTCCTGCCCTCAAAGCTGGCAGCAAGGTCATTGAGTATCGTTGCAAAGTTTGTCATGCGAACGGCAACCTCTTTTTCCATAAGGGCGTTGGCGATACAGGCGGCAAGGTAGCTTTTTCCTGTCCCCACGCCTCCCCAAAACAGGTAGCCGATATTTTCAGCCTGCATGGTTTCCCAGCTCTCCACATAAAAGCGGGCGGTTTCGGTCTGTGGGTTTCTGCCGTTGTCATGCTCAAATGTCCAGTTCCGCATAGCGGGGTCGGCAAAGCCCCGGCGTTTCAAGTCCTCCACTGTTTCAAGGTGCTTCTGTCGGCTTTCGGCGGCTTGCTGCTTTTCACGGGCTGCCCGCTGGCAGTCGCAGTCTGTTGGGTGTCGGTCATGCCCTAACCATTGGGCGGTTTCTTTTGAAAAGTAGGCTTCTTTGGGCGTATGGCACTTGCCGCAGTATAAAAGCCCGTCCTCGCCTGTGTAGTCCTCCGCTTCGGCGGTAGTGGTTGTAATATCCGTAATCATAGCTTCAATCTCGTTTTTCATAAGCTCTCGCCCTCCTTACATGAATAATCGGGTATGCCCTGTTTCGGGGCAGCCTTGCCTTTGGCAGCGTCCTCCTGCGCCCACTTGTAAATGGTGGCTGCATGGCTCTGGTACTGCTTCCCGGTGGAAGCGATATGGCAGGAAAGCCGGTCAATATAATACTCCCACTTGTCGGGCAGCTCTGTTTTCAGCCCGGAAAGCTCTGTATCGGTCAGTATCACATTGTTGTATCTGCCATAAGCGGCGGGGGCGGGGTGTCCCGTTTCTCCCTCTCTCTCTTTTTCTATCTCTTTCTCTAACTCTATCTCTATCTCTGGTGGACGAATGTCGGACAAATGTCCGCCTTTTGTCCGGGGCGGTAAAAGTGCCTTGTTTTCCAGCCTTGCAGCCCGTTTTCTCTCGGCTTCGGTAGAGGACTGTCCTATCATCAGCTCAATATCGGTCATATAAAAAGCCCCGCTGTCAAGCTGCTCCACAAGCCCCAACTGCCGGAAAATCTCTAAAGCCCTTTCAACCGTCCCTATCTGGTGGCGGGTCAGTGTCGCTATCATCTGCGCTGTGTAGGGGATATGCTCGTCAAGCTGCAACTTCCCGCCGTTTTTCAGAGATTTTAAGTACAGCTTCAAGAGGATATTGGAATATAAAATCCCGTCTTTCATATCTTCCAGCAGCACAATGGAGTCGCTGTCAAAAAAATTCTCTTTCAGCTTGAGGTAGTAATACTTGCGGTTATCTGCCATTGTCCCTGTCCTCCTTTTTCCGGCGTTTGGAGTAGTAGCGGGGGCAAAGTATGATAACCGCCCGGAAGCTCTGCTTACAGCTATGGGTACAGCCCCGGCAGAGGTCGTTGTATGTGATACGGTCGCAGGTGGTATTCCCGACTTTTACTTGCCGCAGGAAAAAAGACCATTCCAGCCGCCGTTTCTTGCTCATTCTTGGCATGGGTGCGCTCCTTTCTGCCGTTTCCGCTGGTGTGGCGGTATCGACGGTAATTCTGTATCATCTCGGTATCATTTTCGGGGTTTTTCTGCCCTGTAAGCCCGTTAAAAAATCCTTTGGTATTGCGGGTAGAGTACGGGGCAGCCCCCTTGTTCTGTATGGGTTCGGGTACATTTTGGGGTGGTTTTTATCGTTCCTGTTCCTGCCTTTTCACAGGCTTGCGCTCCCGGCGTAAAATCTGGTCGATATTGCCCTTGACAGTCTGTAAGCGGCGGTATTCCTCCCGTTTTGCCCGGTAATCGTTGTAGCCGCTGTTTTTCTCTTTGATAAGGGCTTCAATCTCTGCTTGCAGGGCTTTATAGCTCGGCAGCTTGGAAATGCCGTTCTCCTTGAAATAACGGGCGGCTGCGTCTGCTATGATAAAGTCGCTTTCGTGCTTCTGTCGGTAGGCTGCTTTTGCTTTGGCGTTTTTCTGCTGTTTCAGCCCGTCCCGGACAGGGCGGGTCTTGGAATAGGCAAGCACCTGCCGTTGCAGCTCCTTTTTCCCGTTCAGCGTCTTTTCCACCTGCTTCAGCTCTGTAAGGCTTTCCTGCATGGCGGCATAAGCGGCAGAACAGGCTTCGTCCAGTTCCTCCGGGGAAGAAAAGCCGTACTGTTGATAGGCGGTAACAGTAGCTGCCATTTGCTTTAGGTTGTGCTTTGCCGCCCAGCGGTCATAGCCCACGCCCTTGCCCTCGGCTCGCTTGGCTTCCCGGTCAACCATGCGCTGCAAGGTGTTGTCTGCCGGGGTGGTTTTTGCGGCTTTTTCCTCCCGCAAGCGTCCCTTTTGGGTGTGGGGGTATTCGGGTATGGCTTTGGTCTGTTCGGCGGCTCTGTGGGCGTTCTGCGTGAGCAGGGCAAGGACAGCAGCCTTGTCAAAATCGTCCCCCAGCTTCCGGGCTGTGATAGGCTTTGTCCTGTCCGGCGTGAGGTAGGAAAGCCGCCCCCGGCTCTCCTTGACAGTTACGCCCTCCCGCAGCAAAAGGGAAGAAAACTCGTCAAAGCTGCCAGCTTGGGAAAGTGCCTGCCGTATCGTCCGGCGCAGCTTCGCCTTGTCCGTTTCAAACTTGGTGGGCTTGGTCGGCTGTCCTGCGGCTTCTCTGACAGCGTTCTCTTTATCAAGGGCAAGCTGCCCTTTCTTTGCCGCCCAGTATTCCCGTTCCGTTATCCGTTCCTTGCTGCCGTTCAAGAGGTCGATTTGGTAAAGCCCCTCCCGGTGGCACATCTCCATGACTTCACTCTTGAAATATTCCATAGCGGCGTTGGTGCAGCGGTGCTTGCAGCCCGCCCGTGTGTCGGCTGGTCTGTCCATGTAGGGCAGAAGCGGGACTTCGTAAATCCGCAGGGAGTTGATGACGATATGCACATGGATATTGCCGCTGTGGTTATGCCCGTCCGGGTGGGTGCATACAAGGGCTTGGTGTCCGGGGAAATGCTCTTTGCAGAACTGCTCGCCCAGCTCCTGCGCCCGGTCTACGGTCAAGCCGTTGTCTGTCCCGTCCCGTGGGTCAAAACTGATGATATAGTGGTGGCTTTTCACATCTTCCCGTTTTTGGTTTTTCTCATAGCGGAGATTGGCTCGCATACAGGCAACGGCGAAATCCTCGCCCCCGCAGTTGAGGGAAGAAATGCGGTAATCCTCCCTCGGTATCAGCCGCCCGTTTTCATCAAGGGTGGGCTTCATGGTAAACTCGTCATGCTCAAATGTGAGGTAGGCTTCCGCTGCGCCATAGTCGGCATTTTTAGAGCTGATATGTTTGAATGTTGCCAACAGCATCACCCACTTTCTGCAAGACTTCAAACTTTAGGGCAGCAAGGTCGGAAACCGCCGCCCGTACTTCCCCGGCAAGCTGCGGGTAGGGACTGTGCCACTCGTTCAGCGTCCGGGCTATCTGGTTTAAGTTGCCGCCGATCCTGCCGTATTCGGCGGTCAGCTTCCCGACAGCGGCAAGCAGCTCGTCATTGACGGGGGAAACGGTTATGATGGGGCGTATGGCTGCCCCGGTTATGGCTTGCCGGATAAACTCGGCTTGGCTCATGTTGCAGGCAGAAAGCCTTTCCGCAAACTCGGCGTATTCTTCCTCGGTCATGCGTGTCTTGACTACCCGGCTGCGGTGCGGCGTGTTGTATCGTTTTCGCATGGTAAAAACCTCCTTTCGGCTGCCGCATGGCTGCGGCGGGATAAGCGGCGTAAGCCGCATAAGCAGGGTTTGGGGAAGGCACTCCCCAACAAGATTCCCGCAGGAGCAAAATGAGCGAAAAGCGAATTTTGGTACTGCGGTAGAATCTTGCTCTAAGAAACTGCCGGACTGCCGTTCACTTGCTACTGCCACTTTTTCGGGAAATCTATAACCAGCTTTTTTATAAAAGGCTGCGGGCGGCGTTCTCCCCTTACTCCCTACAACACCGCAAAAAGCAAAAATGACGGACTTTCCGGCAAGAACTTTTCCTGCGGCGTGGTCTTTCCCGACAATAAGGCGTTTTGGAAACTGTGTTTTGCTCGCCGTCTGAAAAAAACGGCAATCTTTTTTGGCTTCACTGTCTAATACGGAACATTTGGAAATTTGCCAAAAATGGGCGCAAAAAAAGCAGCAAATCTTTTTCGGATTTACTGCTTCATGTGCCGCTGCGGGGCGGCGGGATATTCAGTTTTTATGTTATCGGTCAAGCCGAAACTTGAACAGGCTTTCAATCAGCTTTGTTCTGATGTAGTCCTCCATATCAGAGTTATAATAACCGTTCATGTTGGAGAAGTAGCGGATATATCCAGCGTATCGGTCAAGGACGGCTTGTATCGCTATGGGGTCGCCCTCATGTGCCTTTATGATAGTGTCATAGGGGAGAAGTCGGTTACTCATGGGACAACACCTCCATTTCCTCTTTCAGCCGCTTCAAGGCAAGCTGAATATGCCGCCCGATTGTGCTGCGTGTCCAGCCGCTTTGTTCTCCGATTTCTTTCTGTGTCAAGTGCTGGAAGTAATATAAAAAGATTTCCTCTTGTGTCTGTTCCGGCAGCCCGGCAAGAGCCGCCGCAAGGGAACAGCTATCTAAAAATATCGTCTGCCCCCGGACAGAAAACAGATAAGTTTCGCCATAGTCCGGCACTTGAAAATACTCGTCTGTGGTGCTTAGTGGGACAAACTTTTCTTCGGTCAAATATTCAAGAGAGATTTCCCGTCTCCACCTCGCCGCCAGCATACGGGCAGCGTCAAAGGACGCATGGCGAATAACAATCCGGCAATAGGTATCATGGGTATAGCGGATATGTTCTTGATAGGCTTCCTGTTCGGTCATGGAAAATCCCCCTTTCTTCAATTATGGGAAAGGGCGGCAGCATTTTCTGCTGTCGCCCCTTGATTACCCACCGGCAAGGACAGGCGGGGCTGTCAACGGTGGGTGCAGCCCATTTACTTGCCGTTGACTGGCTCGGCTGGTTTTGCTATTTTTAGCGACTTCATTCATCTATGCTTATCGTTTCATCACTTATTGCTAGCGGGTTATTCTGGGTATTGCTGTTGAGGTCTGGAACGCTGAAAAAGACAGCAATAAAAATATTCACAAGAACGATTACTGCTAATATAATGGCAACAATTTTCCAGATACGACGTGAGCGGCGGTTCTTGATTGCCAGTTGCTCGTTTATTCTGGATAGTTGTTCGGCAACATCACTGGCGACATTTTCATTTTCAATTTTCGTACCCAGCAATTCACTGACAGATACCTCTAATATTTCAGCCAGACGAATAAGAGTATCAGCGTCGGGAACGGACAAATTTTTCTCCCATTTGGAGATAGTCTGTCTGACTACATGAAGTCTGGTTGCTAATTCTTCCTGTGAAAAGCCTTTCTGTTTTCTGAGAGTTTTTAGATTTCATAGAAACATGATGCGTTCCACTCCTTTGTCTTGGTAAATCAAAAATAGCATGATAGCTGCTATGCGGCAAGCAATGCAGATTAACATTAGCGCAACTGCCTATAAAATAAGCATAATTCCGCACAAATCACTTGAAAACGAATATTTCTTCAATCGGTGCTTCAACAACTCTTGAAATATCAATCGCCAGTTTAAGTGAGGGATTGTATTGTGCCTTTTCCAGCCGCATAATTGTTTCTCGCCGCACGCCTACCTGTGCCGCTAACTGCTCTTGTGTCAAATCCTTTAATAGCCTGTACTTTTTTAATCTACATTCAAAATCCGGCACGCTTATTCCTCGCTTTCATCAAACTGTTCATCGTTATCATAATGATATAGCAGATATTCGCTAAGGAATATTTCAAGTGCTATGGAGAGAGCTATAACAATAACAAGAGCAATTAAGGTATATTCAAGGTTATCCATGAGCTTTCCCTGTCCCAAAATGAGTATTGCAAGAAAAATAATGGACAGAGAAGTTTTGTTCGCTACACTTTGCGCTTTCATTTTGTTTTCTTTGTATCGTTCATCTATAAGAGTATTTGACATTTTTCCCTCATAGAAAAATCCGAAAAAGCCGAAAAACAGGAAAAACACAAAAGGAAAAATTGTCTTGTCAACGCTGTAAGTCCAAAATCCCAAAAATCCGGCAAATCCTAATAAACCTAAAAAACCCAGTTTTGGATTTATTGTTCTGGTGGATTGCAAGGTTAATTCCCTACGCCTGTTTGTTTTAATAGATTCCAAAAACAACACAACAATATTCACAATATACAAGGTAAGAAGTACGCCGGAAATAATCATAGGCAGGTCTTGCACTCTGAAAACATATTCAGATAAATCCATAGGCACAATAAACCTTGAATTGTTAAATGCTATCGTGTACCATGAAGATATTGCTACCAGCAGAGCGCATATCACGCCCAGGCAAATTGTGAGTTTCGTTCTTTTTTTCATAATGGTGTCCTCCGATGAGATGTATTTGTCGCTTGTCGAGATAAATATATCACTTCAAAGGCTGGCTGTCAATAGGAAAGATACAAATACATCACCTTCCCCAAAATGCTTAGAAAGACAAAAGCTGATATAGGAAAATCCCCACATCAGCTTTTCGTATTGGTCTGTGTTTCGGAAATAGTGGCTGCTGTCTATCAAATTATCATTTGTTACTTTACCGCACATGAGCATTAGCGCCAGGGTTGTCGTTGCCGTAACCTTCCAACAGGTTGATGACACCCCAGATACCAAGACCAGCGCCCAGAGCGATAACGAGAGTCTGAAGAACGGTAATTGCCTGTTCAAAAAATGCCATATAGTTTGTTAGCCGGAATCTGATTAAAAAATAGGTTTGTCATGTTTCATAGGCATACAAAAGCCGGAACAATCTGCCGCCCGGTTTCCGGGAGCATGATTCCGGCTGTCCTCCTTTTTCATTATTTTTCTTGCGATTGTCCGCTTTGTACGCCAATGGCCCATAGAGGGCAGGTGCGGCAAATAGATAAGATCACTCCCTTCTAAAGCGGAACAAATTAAGCGCCCTTTGTGTCTACTTCATATACATCGCAGACCTCATCAGGCTTGAGTTTTAGTCTGGCAGACAAAAATGCTTCAATATCAAAGGTATTTCGCTTGTCTGCATCAGCTGTGTATTTGAAATTAGGGTGTCTGGTAATGTCATACTTGTCTGAAAGAAACGGACGCACACCGCGCAACTGCAAGATGCACTTGCCGCCATCCATAACTGCCAGCTCGTCCTGGCTCATCAGCTCCTTTCCCAATTTCTGATAGTTGAGCGAGTGGGAGGTCTCCCGTCCCCGGCTCTCTCCGGTGTTGTAAGTGTCTATGGTCTCCTTTCCCAGAACAGCCGCCAGCTCTTTCAGCGTTGTTGGCTCTTTGCCACCCAGGAAGAGGGAAGTATCCATATTGCCGATGATGGTATCGGCATTATCTTTGTAAATTGCCTTGAGCTGGCTCTGTGCCTGCAACACCAGACAGGCAGAGATTTCACGGCTTCGGATGGTGGCCACCAGCTTTTCCAGCTTCGGAATCTGCCCGATGTTAGCACACTCATCAATCAAACAGCGCACATGAACCGGAAGCCTGCCGCCATACACATCGTCGGCCTTTTCACAAAGCAGGTTGAATAACTGGGTGTAGCACATGGAAATGAGAAAGTTAAAACTGTCATCCGTATCACTCATAATGAGGAACAGAGCCGTTTTTCTGTCTCCCAGCGTATCCAGTTCCAACTCATCGTAGGATGTAACCTCGCGCAGCTCCGCAATATCAAATACGGCCAGACGCGCACCGCAGGAAATCAAAATCGACTTGGCTGTTTTGCCGGCGGCCAGCTTATATTTCTTATACTGGCGCACCGCAAAGTGATTTGGCTTCTCGGCTTCCAGTGCATCAAACATCAGGTCTACGGGGTTTTTGAACTCCTCGTCATCCTCACGGACTTCCATGGCGTTGATGAACTCAATGAGGGTAGAGAAGTTCTGCTCCTCCACCGGAGCCTCATAATGGATATAGCCAATAAGCGCGCAGTACAACAAGGTTTCTGCTTTTACCCAGAAATCGTCTCCGGCCTTGCCTTCGCCTTTGGTATTGGCGATCAGCGTTGTTACCAGCTTCAAGATGTCCTTTTCGCTATGGATATAGGCGAAAGGGTTATAGTGCATGGACTTCTTGAAGTTGATTGTATTTAGGACCTTGATTCGGTACGGCTCATAAATGACCTTGCCGTGCTTATCCTTCATGGGCTTTCCGTCTTTCCCCGGCTTGGGTGCGCCCCTTTGGAGCATTTTTCCGCACTCCACCAGAATTGTTCCCTTCGGGTCCGTCACAACATAAGAGCTGTGCATCTGCATCAGGTTGGGTTTCAGCCAGAATCGGGTCTTACCGGAACCGGAGCCGCCAATCACCAGTACATTTTTGTTTCTGGCAGTCTTGGGGTCCTTGGGGCGGCTGTTCATGGTCAGGCTCTCCGTTTTCGTCAGAATCACATTGTTCTGAAATACAGGATCAACGTAAGGTGCAATATCCTCACGGGTTCCCCAGCGGGCCGAACCATATTCCAATCCATGTCTATATTTCTTAGCGTTCTTGCTTTTAAGATAAACCGCCAGCCTCAGACAGCCTCCACAACACAGCCCTACCAACAAGTCCAATGGATGCAGGCTTGGCCAGAAACTTTGCAGCGCCCCAGGCAGAACCGCAACCAGCGAAAGAAACTTTTCTGAAGCATCCGCCCCTTGTGCCATTCGCCATGCCTCTCCAAAATTGGTAGCAAACAGCCCCAGCAGGATATACGGCATATTCAGCAAAACGAGCTTTTTGATGTCCAATGTCTTTTTCATCGTTCCAGCTCCTTTCGCTTGGTGCGATCCACCACAGCATTTTTGACCATCTCTTTGAACTGACTGAGTTTTGCCAGCACAGACGGGCGTTCCGTTTTCTCGGCCTTCTTGACTTTTTTATTGGTGTACTCTGTAAAGGCTGCTGTCAGCGCATCCGCATCGCGACCCTTGAAGAAAATCAGGTACTTTGGCGGAGAACTGCTGCGGTCCTTTTTCACCGCATAATCCACACCATATTTCCGGGCGATTTTCTCAAACTCCTTGATGGAGGGGTCGGTGATCTCGATGTTGGAAACGCCCTGATTCTGGCCGATCAGCTGTTTCACCGTCTGCTTGCCGTGGGGAATCACGGGGGTATCCCGGCTTTTCTGCTTTTGCAGCTTCTTTTCCTTGCGGTGGGCAAGGTACTTGGTGATGGCGGCTTTCATCAACCGCCCGGTAAACTTTGTTCCGCTGACTACCAGCGTCAAAGTCCTGTTTTCCACTTCCTCCTGCATAGGTCATCGCCTCCTTTCCACGGATTTTGCAGGGGTGGCACTTGATACTAAGGCGGGACCACCAGCCGCCGGAGGAGGTATTTTTTCATCGCTCCATCCCGCGGCTCTTTTTCTTTACCGGCTTCTTATCCGGCAGATTCCACTCTTTCCGGAACTCTGCCACACCTTTGGGGTCAAATGCCTTCAGCTTCTCCAGATCAAAGGCAACAGCAGAATATTTTCCATAACCGGACTGAACCTGATAGGGAAGCACCTTCCCCAATTTGTTCTCTTTGATGAATCGCAGCAAATCCTTGCTGATGTCACCGGAAATAAACGCCTCTCCGGGGTCCAGGGAATATCCTGGTAGGTTCACCGTCATATCTGCAAACGCCTCTGCTCCATCTTCTGTATGGGTAATCATGCCGATATAAAGCCGCTGATTATTCGCATACATTCCAAGTTGCAGCGATATGGTTTCTTCCCCATATTCCCACTTAAAGGGTACTTTCTTTTCCTCATTCATATCGGATTCCTCCTATCGTATCTGTTCTTTGTGGTCATAAAACAAATCTCCATTTCTGACCTTTGCATGGCTGAGAATCTTGATCTGCCCATTTGCCTGACTGTCCAGAGCTTTTTCATAGCCTATATCTGACAAAAACAGGCGGGTGCGTTCTCCTTTCCAGCCAACCGGGGAGTCATGCGTCAGTACATCAAAAATAATCATGTGCCGGGTGTTCTCCGCAAATCGCTGGAGATCCATGTAGTCATGACCGTGATAGTTCTGCGCCCCGGCTTTCTGGCGCATTTCCTCCATCAGCTGCCCGATTGTTTTGCCTTCCTGCATAAAACCCACTTCCTTTCCGTTCTTATGAGACCAGCAAGATCATCTCCCGCAGCTGAGCAAAGTAGAGCTTTCCCTTTGGCGTAACCAGCGTGTAGGAGCCGGTATGCCCGTGATTGCAGTAGTCTTTCACACAGAACAGCCCCGTATTTTTCACATTGGCATAGGGCAGCACATTGCCGGATGCTGTGCGGTACACAAACCGTCGTTCTATCAGAAACCGAACAAACCGGCGCTCCGGGACATCCAACTCTTTGGCGGTTGTCCTGAGATTGGTGCTGTGCTTTAAGTCGATGAACAGGTCATAGAAAGCGGCTTTGCCCTCCAGCTGTGCATTTTCCTTACGCAGAGAAATATTTGCTTCACGCTCAGCCAACAAGTCTGAGCAGAGCTTCATCAGAGCCTCCGGGGAAGTAGCTACCTCCCAAAGCTTCTCTCTTGTGAGATAGGCCCCGTGCTTGCGAATGGTAGGCAGAACCTCATCGAATACCCACTGTTCAAACTGTTCTGCCGATGGCAATTTGCTGTGAACAATCAGGCGGTACAAATCTCCTTCGGGGATAAAAGTCATACTGATTTTGCGGTCGGGGCTTTGTGGGTGAGGTGCGTCGCGTTTCACGACATACCTACAATGGCGGATAATTGCATCGCGGGAATTGCTGTACCCCAGCGCAGCGGCCACATCCGTTCCGCAGAACAGGTATTTGCCGTTTTCTTCGATGACCCGGATACTGCCAAACTCCGGGTTTTTGAAAATTTCCATCTGGTTCATGTCGTGCCTCCTTTGGCATGATAAAAGGCGGCCTTTACCAGCCGCCTGCGTGCATATCGTGGTTGACCAATGAAGTGAAGTGATTATTCATGGTGGTAGGCGCATTGAACAGCACCGCAAGCAGGTACTGCTTCATGTTGCGTACCTTGGTGGTGTTCTTTTGCAGACAGTCCATGACAAACTCGATGTGGGAGCTGTCCAGTTTCAAAAAACGGGAACGCACGATCTCGTGAGGAAAGTCTGCCCCAGAGATCCGGGTGGTCTTTCGTCTGGCACAGACCGTTTCTACCAACAGCTCTACGATCTCATTCAGGTCATCCAGGTAGAGAGGATAACGCTGCTTCAGACAGTCATACTCGATATTCTCCAAAATCAATTCCCGATAATTTTCTATCTCTGTGACAGACATCGCATCTCTTCCTTTCCGTTCCGGCGGTCTTGCCGCCGCTGTTTCCCGGAAGGGAATGGAATCGGTACTTGATCCATAAGTAATTGATTTTTCTGTATTTGATTTCTCTATATTTAATTCTGCGGGCTTTTCCGTATCCGGTTTATCCATATACGGGTTTTCCGTATCTGGTGAATCCGTATCCGGTTTTCTAAGCTGTGGCTGCTCGTATATGACATACTCTGTATCGCTGATGCGTCCCTGCCGGTCACGCAGCTTGTGCCGCACAATGTAACCGGCAGCCTCCAATTCCCGCAACGCAGCGCCTATGGCATCCACGCCCTCCTTACAGATCTTTGCAAGACCACGGGTGGTGTAATTCCAGTCCTCTGGCAAAGACAGCATCATGGAAAGCAGCCCCTTGGCTTTTAACGACAGGTTTGCATTTCGCAAATGATGATTGCTCATCACGGTATAATCACGGGTCCGTTCAATACGAAAAACGGCCATCGACCTCACTCCTTCCGAATTTTGGGTACAAAAAAACCGCAATCCTCATTCCAAAGAATTGCGGTGTTCAACACTTTTCAAATTTTCTTGCATAGAACCAAAACAGCGGCTTTCGAGGACGCGCCTCTGTAAATGGCTCCTCCTGGGCGAAAGGAAGTGTTTGCATCACTCGGTCAATATCCGTTGAATCCATGTCATGCTGAGATTTGCAATCTTCCTGGATTGCTTCTTGAATTTCCTTTACCGTACACATAGTCATTCCTTTCCTTTCGTTGTATGGGTTTATGAGCGGCGGCGTTTTCCCGGTTTGAAATCGAGGATATGTCCCTCAATCACACGAGCGTAACGCTTGATCTTAATCTCCCGGCGCTGCTGGCTTTGCAGGGCAGCCTGATACCCGTCCTCGGTCAAAAACAGCCGCATTTCCTCTCCGGGGCTGCCGTAAGCTGTGCTGGGACGCAGGACGGAAAACTCAATCATCCAGCGGGTGTTATCCCAAAACCTCTCTACGGCGAGAATGTTGTGTCCTTTCAGCTCACGGGCTGAAATATCCCTCATAGGCGGCTCCTTTCATCGTTCCTGATCTCTCTGACGCTTTTTCTGCCATGCCTCCAGCAGCTTGATGATGGTTTCCTGCATCCGCTGGGGCGTATAGCTTTTAGGGAAATACTTTCGCAAGGTGTCAGAGGTAAATGTCACTCGGTCCAGATCGCTTTTCTTTTCCTCACCCATGATGACACGCATCATATCGAGGGTCAGATGCCCCTCCTGACTGTATTTTTTGAGCCGCTGAGCTTGAGAAAGAGAAGGGGTAGCCTGTTCGCTGTCCATCGCGTCCAACAGGTCTACCTGTTCCTCCTTTTTGAGAAAGGACAGCTCATAGGCAGGGTTCAGGGCAATCTTCTTTTCATCCACCATATCCATCAATTCAGGAATCAGCTCTGTCAGACGGATATAGCGCTGAACTTGATTTCTGCTTGAACCAGCCTGCTGAGCCAATATTTCATCGGCTCTCAACTTCGTCCCAACTTGGGACGAAGTTAAATCAACTCGCTCTCCCTGATGTTTCATGGCATCCAGCTTCATCTTGTAGGCAAATGCTCTTTCACTGGGGAGCAGACTTTCTCGTTGCAGGTTGCTGTCAACCATAATGATCGTGGCGGCATCATCATCCAAATCCCGAACAATGACCGGCATGGTCTCCTTTTCTGCCAGCTCACTGGCTCTGTGCCGCCTGTGTCCGGCTACCAGCTCATAACCGCCCTCCGGGTCCGGTCGAGCAATCGCCGGAACCAGAACGCCATACTGCTTGATACTGTCTGCGGTCTCCATCATGGCTTCGTCATCCTTGACTTTGAATGGATGCCCTTTGAACGGGTGCAGTTCCGACAGCGGGATTTCTACTACTTTTTCTCTCTGAGCATCGGCACGGCTCTCCTCCGTAGAAAACAGATCATCTACCGATGCCAGTTCTACTTTTTTCGCGCTGCTTTTCAAGTTTCAACACCTCCTTCGTCAGATTTCGATACCCCTCTGCCACCTTACCGCCAGGGTCATGGACGAAAATGCTTTTTCCCTCTGCGCTAATTTCCTTTGCACGGACAGAGTGTGGAATCTCCGTTCCAAAGACTTTGATTTTACTTCCATAGGTGTCCCGCAGCAAAGCAGCAATCTCTTTGGCAAAGTTGGTGCGGTTATCCACCATCGTCAGCAGTATACCGTCAATCTGGAGCTTTGGATTGATCTGCCGTTTTACCTTGCTGACCGTAGATAAAAGCTGTTCCAGTCCTTTGGCGGGCAGATACTCTGCCTGAACGGGAATTATGATCCTGTTCGCAGCCGCCAGCGCATTGACCGTAAGCATCCCCAACGAGGGCTGACAGTCAATCAGGATATGGGAATATTGTCCCTTCAGTGTGTCCAGATATTGCCGTAAAACCGTTTCACGGCTCATGGCGTTTACCAGAGAAACCTCCATACCGGAAAGCTGAATATCCGCAGGCATCAGGTCAACGCCTTCTGCATGATGCAGAATACCTTCTCCGGGGCGTATAGGCTGATCCATCAGAATTTTGCCCATTGCATCCGACAGTGTAAATGGCAGCTTGTCCGGTTGCGGATTTCCCAAGCTGATTGTCAGACTTCCTTGTGGGTCCCCGTCGATCAGAAGCACTTTCTTTCCGGCCTGTGCCAGACCTATTCCCAAGTTCGCACAGGTTGTTGTTTTGCCAACGCCGCCTTTCTGGTTGGCGATGGCGATGATTTGCGTGTTCAAATAAACCTCCTCCTTCTACAAAAAATATCCCTATTCCGAAAAATAGGGATGAAAAAAGCCGCTTACTCAAATAAATGAATAAACGGCTATGTAAGAAATATTCGATTGTAAGTAAAGTTTTATATCACTGCAAAATAACGAAGTGCATCTTTGATTGCTTCTACCTTTTCTGGTGTCGGATGTTTCCTCGGCTGTTTCAATTCTTCTACCGCATTAGGAGCATCATACATCGGCAATCCCAAATTTCGCTTTACCTCTGCGATATATGCGGTATGTACCTTGAAGCCGTATTTCGCTTCTATGTACTCCTTAATCATTTTGTAGGTCACTTTTTCTTTGGGCTTATACGCTTCGGCTCTTTTAGCAATACTATCTACCGGAATCTTGCCCTCGCCCTCTCCAAACTCCACATCAATGTGGATATAACTGTCGGCTTTTTTGTGGGATAAAAGAACTACCGTCTCAATCCCCGTCGTCCACGGGAACTGATCCACAGGGACACACCGCTGCACCTCATAGCCGTTTGCGATAAAAATCTCCAGATCCCGCGCAAGGCTCGTCGGTTTGCAGGAAATGTATACCAGCTTCTCCACCCCATAACCGATGATTCTGGAAAGTGCTTTAGGATGTACGCCATCCCTTGGAGGGTCGAGAATGATAAAGTCCGGCTTTTCTTCGATTTCATCCAGTACCTTTAAAACATCTCCCGCGATAAACTCACAGTTCTCCAGTCCGTTTTGCTTCGCGTTTTCCCGCGCAGCAACAACTGCCTCCTCCACAATCTCCACACCAATGACTTTTTTTGCAACCGGTGCCATCAGCTGCGCGATCGTACCTGTGCCGCTGTAAAGATCGTAAACGATACTGTCCGGCTTTCCCTCTTCCTTTACCAGGCTGCCGACATATTCCCTCGCTGTCTCATACAGCACCTCTGCGCCGCAGGTGTTCGTCTGGAAAAAGGAAAATGTCGAAATTCGAAATTTCAGTCCAAGCAGCTCTTCATAAAAATAATCCCTGCCGTACAAAATTTCACTGCTGTCGCACTTGACCGCATCCGACATGGAGTCGTTCGTAATATGCAAAATTCCGGCGAATTTTCCGTTCAACGGAAGGGAAAGCAGTCGCTCTTTCCAGCTTTCCAGATCAACTTCCTGCTGCGTTGTCGTTACAAGCGCTGCAAGGATTTCTCCCGTCCTGGACGCCCTGCGCACCAGCAGATGCCGCAAATATCCCTCATGGGTATAGCGATGATAAAAGGGCGTCTTTTTCTCTTCAAAATAACAAAGTGTCTCCCGCAGGATCGCACTGTAGTCGTCGTCCACAAGACGACAGCCATCCACCGTTACGATATCATAAAAGCTGCCTTTTTTATGCATGCCCAGCGCCAGAGGTCCATCCTTTACCTCGTCTCCGAACGTAAATTCCATCTTATTGCGGTATCCGTAATAAACGGGACTCTGACGGATCGGCTCGATCTGACAGACGCTCTGCTGTTTGGAAAGCACCGGCTCCAACAGCTCCCTGACCTGGTTTTCCTTTATCTTCAGGCTTTCTTCATATGGCATGGAAATATAGCTGCATCCGCCGCAGATATTAAAATGCGGGCAACCGCCGTTTTCAACACCGACAGTTTCTACAGGTGATTTTTCCAGAATTTCCTTTAATCTGCCCTCTCCCTTGCCTTTCCGCACCTTTGTTATAACGACAGAAATCTTCTGTCCCGGCAGTGCACCTTTTACCTCGCAGATTTCTTCATCATCTGCCGCACCTTCCAGCGGCTCCAGCACCACCATTGCGCGGTTCGGGAATTTCACATTCCGCACCACGCCTGTCCTGATCTGTCCTTTTTTCATCTCTCCTCCATTCCACAAACATACTGCCATGAAAAAACATATTTTATTACAAAACGGGATGTCCCCACGAAAAGCGAAATTTCTGATTTTTCCGCTTCCGCAAGAACATCCCGTCATCTCCGGCGTGCGCAACCCTATAAAGTTTTATCTGCACACTTCCAAATCGCGTTCCTACCGCTCCAAACCAACGGGAATTCAGACACTCAAAAACTGTGATCTGTCTGCCCTAATGGCATGTCTCCGCGATCCTTAGTCCTCTTTTTTCTCTTCGGAAGCTTCTTTTTCAGGTTCTTCCTTGTCCAGATCCTCGTCCTCAAAATCATCGTCAAAGTCGTCGTCAAAATCTTCCAGATAATCCGGAGTCAGATAACGATATACTGCATAGGCAACTGCTGCCACAGCCGCAACGATGCCGATAATCGCCAGAATCCAGAGAATACAGGTCTTTTTCTCTTCTTTTTTCTTCGCCGCCTCTTTGTACTTCACCGCTTCCAGAATTTCATCCAGTTTTACCATATTATCTTCCATCCTTTCTGCTTGTTTTCATGATTCAGTCGTCGTGTTTATCATACCACCCTTTTTTTACTTTTACTATATGAATCCGGAAAATTTATAGTTTTTTCAGTTTTGCAAACGCCGCATACATGATCTTCTGACCAGCTCCGTCAAACTGGATCGTCACCTTGTAATCCCGCGGGTCGTCTACAATCTCCGTCACCGTTCCGTCGCCGTATTTTAAGTGCCGCACACGGTCGCCAACTCCATATTCCAGCGCTGCAGATTTTACAGAGCCTCTGGAAATTCCATTCACGCCGTTTAAGCTGCCAAGCCCCTGCGCGATAAAAGGCTTTCTGTCCTCTGCGGTCTTTTTCGGCTTCACAACTGCCCTTGGCTTTCCATAGCCGGTAAAGCTGCCGGTCGAAAAGCTTTCCCCGGAAAAGCCTGTTTTGCCTGACGCAGCGAAACTGCCTTTAGAAGCGCTGCTCCCTGTGTCCGCATTCGACGCGCCAAAGCCGCTATTTCCAAATCCGCTGCCACCCGTCTTGCTGCGTCCGGTGGAGCCAAATCCGTTCCATCCGCCTGTGCTCTCGCTCTTTGAGCTGCCGCCTCCAAATCCGGAAAAGCCTGAGAAGCCTGAAAATCCGGAAAAACCGCTGTAATCATCCTCCTCTTCTTTTGCAAAGGAAAAACGTTTCGATCCTCCTACCCTCTGGTCCAGCAGATTGGCGGGTATTTCCTTCACGAACCGGCTGACCGGATTATACTGTGTCTCACCGCGGATCATACGCTGCTTTGCACAGGTGATCGTAAGTTCCTCCCGCGCACGGGTGATTCCGACATATGCCAGACGGCGCTCTTCCTCAATCGCAGTCGGGTCGTCGTCCATGATGCTCATATAGCTGGGGAATATGCCATCCTCCATGCCAGCCAGATAAACGACCGGAAACTCCAGTCCCTTTGCGGAATGCAGCGTCATCAGAAGCACTTTATTATTGTCGGATTCCACGCCATCAATATCCGCAACCAGCGCAACCTCCTGCAAAAAGCTGCTCAGCGTCGCATCCTCGTGTGCCGCTTCAAATGCGACCACCTTGGAAATTAATTCGTTGATGTTGGCGATTCTGTCCTCCGCATCCTCGTCATCCGACTCCTGCAACTCTTTTACATAGCCGGTGGATTCTACGATATCATCCAACAGCTGTTTTAATGTATAATATTCCAGCTTCGCCCGAAAGGACTGGATCAGCATCACAAACGGCTCCAGCTTCGATGCACTTCTGCCAAGCCCGGGAATCTGATCCGCCTGCCGCAGGGCGTCGTAAAAGCTCATTTCGTTTTCTTCCGCATATGCCTGCACACGATTGACCGTCGTTGCACCGATTCCACGCTTCGGAATATTGATAATTCTGCGCACCTGCAAGTCGTCCTGTCCGTTGTCAATCGTCTTTAAATATGCCAAAATGTCCTTAATTTCTTTTCTCGCATAGAAATTGACGCCGCCGACCACATCATAGGGAATCCCTTCTATAATAAACCGTTCCTCCAGCAGTCGCGCCTGGGCATTGGTCCGGTAAAGCACTGCACAGTCTTTATAATCTGCTGTCCGATTCCGTTTTCTTTTGCAAACATCATCTGCAATAAATTCCGCCTCTTCATATGCAGTATCCAACTGTTTAAAATGGATCAGGCTGCCCTCACCCTTATCTGTCCAGAGAACCTTCTTTTTCCGTTCTACGTTGTTTTGGATCACCTCGTTGGCAGCATCCAGAATCGTCTGGGTCGAACGGTAGTTCTGCTCCAGCTTGATGACCGCAGCTTCCGGAAAATATTTTTCATAGTCCAGAATATTGTTGATGTTGGCACCCCGGAACTTGTAGATCGACTGATCGTCATCACCTACTACGCAAAGATTGCGGTATTTGTCCGCCAACAAACGGATCAGCTCAAACTGTGCCGTGTTGGTATCCTGATACTCATCCACCATAATGTACAAAAAACGCTCCTGATAATACGCAAGCACCTCCGGACTGGTTTTGAACAGCTCTACGGTTTTGACAATCAGGTCGTCAAAATCGAGCGCATTGTTCTTTTTCAGTGCTGCCTGATATTCCTGATAAACGGACGCGATTTTCTGCTTGGAAAAATCTCCCATCGCAGAGAGCGCATATTCCGTCGGAGAAATCAGCTCGTCCTTTGCGGAAGAAATTGCGGACATCAGGCTCCGTTCCTTATAAACCTTCGTATCAATCTGCAGCTTTTTGCAGACCTCTTTGATGATGTTCTTGCTGTCATCCGTATCGTAAATCGTAAAATTTGTCGAATAGCCGAGGTGGTCGATGTAACGTCTCAGAATCCGCACGCAGGTGGAGTGAAACGTCGAAACCCAGATCTGTTCCGCGCCGTGCCCGATCAGATCGTCCACTCGTTCACGCATCTCCCCGGCAGCTTTATTGGTAAAGGTGATCGCCAGAATATTCCACGGCTTTACGCCTTCGTGCTCAATCAGATAGGAAATACGGTGCGTCAACACCCTGGTCTTTCCGCTTCCCGCGCCCGCCAGAATCAGCACCGGTCCCTTTGTTTTAAAAACAGCTTCCCGCTGTCTGTCATTTAAGGTATCGTAAATGCTCATAGTTCCCCACTGTTTCCTGTTTTTTTCCATCTATAAGTGTCTTTTCGATTTTAGCAGATTTTAGTCTGCGATACAAGACGAAAGACGCTGTCTTTGTCCGCTTTACTTTTAGACTTTAATATGTTAAAATAGAAATATATGGACGAACGGAGTCCACTCCATTAGAAAAGTAAAGGAGTTAGTCGGATGAACAAAAAAATTAAAACGGAGGCCGTAGATCACCTGTTTGACGCGATCTTGAGCCTGCAGAACAAGGAAGAATGCTACGCATTTTTCGAAGATCTCTGCACTGTCAATGAGCTGCTTTCCCTCTCCCAGCGTTTTGAGGTTGCAGCCATGCTAAAGGAAGGTAAAACCTATCTGGATATCGCAGAAAAAACAGGCGCTTCCACTGCTACAATCAGCCGCGTCAACCGTTCCTTAAATTACGGCAACGACGGCTACGAGCTGGTTTTCTCCAGAATGGCAGAAGCTTCCGAACCCGATTCGGAACAGTAAGTCCCGCAGGTCCAAGAGGGGGTACCCTGCAACAGGATTTGGAATCGGATCCGGTGAACACTGTAATGCACACATTTTGTCTACATTACATGAGTAAAAAAGAGCGAAGGCTCCGGAAAACTTTTTCCGGCGTCTCCGCTCTTTTTTTGCTGCTGTTTTCAAAACGATCAGCGCTCCAGCGCCTTTTTCGCAAACTCTGTATTGACCAGCTCTTCATATGCAACGCGGTTTGTCAGCTCGCCGCCCTCTTCCAGAATATCCTGCAGCAGAACAAATGCATCCTCCGAGAAAATCAGGTCGGTTTTCCACGTATCCTGCTCGACATAGCGTCTCACAATCGCCGTCAGCACCGCTTCGTCCGTTTCCGGGAACTGCAGTGCAATCATTTTCGCAATTTCCTCCGGCGTGCTCTGTGACACCTTTTCCATACCGTGCTGCAGTGCATTTACAAAGGCCTGCACGGTATCCGGATGCGCTTCCAGATAGCTTTTTTTCGCAGAAAATGCTGTATACGGCACATAGCCGGACTCTTCTCCCAGCGAAGCGACAACATAGCCGTCGCCTTTTTGCTCCAGGGCAGTTGCATGAGGCTCGAACTCTACCGTAAAATCCCCTTGCCCGCCGGAAAATGCTGCTGCCGTGGAACCAAAATCGATGCTCTGATCGATGGAAAGGTCTCCGGTCGGATCCATGTTGTACTGCTTTAAAATATATTCAAATACCATTTCCGGCATGCCGCCTGCCCTGCCACCCAGCACTTTTTTGCCCTTCAGCATATCCCACTCGAAATTCTCGATCGGTTCCCTCGCAACGAGGAAGTTTCCGGCACGCTGTGTCAGCTGTGCGAAATTGATCAAATAATCCTCGGCTCCGCCGTTTTTTGTATATATCGTTGATTCGGAGCCCATGAAACCGATATCCGCCTCTCCCGCCAACACTGCCGTAACGGTCTTATCCGCACCGAAGCCTGTCACCAGCGTCAGATCAATGCCCTCTTCTCTAAAATAACCCTCTTCTATTGCCACATACATTGGCGCATAAAATATGGAATGCGCCACCTCGTTCAACGTAACCTTCTGAAGTTTCTTTTTCTCCCCTCCATCCGATAAATCTTTCTTCTGCCCGCAACCTGCCAGCATGCCAATCGTCAACGCCGCTGTCAGCGCCAGACATATCCATCTTCTTTTTTTCATAAAATATCTGCTTCCTCAACACATGTTTCTTTATCCTATGCGCTCCTATTGTCCCACGTGCTGTTCCTTCACAGAATGGTCTTTCTATATTGAGTTTCTTTTCTCTTGTCATCTGGTTTTGAATACTATATAATGAATTCATTAAACAATCTTCATTATTTTATGGAAAACAGGAGCATTTCATATGACACTGGAAACAGGGGATCTTTTACAAAGTATTTTGGATAGTCTGGACCGTATTGATTATATCCGTCCGGATGATATCCCAGATATCGAATTATACATGGATCAGGTGACGACTTTTATGGACAGCCGTCTGAAGAATGCTGCCCGTAATCCCGAAGTGGACAAGATCCTGACCAAAACCATGATCAACAACTACGCTAAAAACGACCTGCTGCCGCCGCCCGTCCGCAAGAAATATTCCCGCGAGCACATGCTGCTTTTGATTTTTATCTATTATTTCAAGGGCATCCTGTCAATCAGCGACATCCAGACCGTATTAAAACCGATTACCGACCGTTTCTTTGCCGGAAACGAAGGGCTGAAGCTTGAAACGATCTATAACGAGGTGTTTAGTCTCGAGCGGGAAGAGGTTGAAGTAATGAAGCAGGACGTCGTACGCAAATATCACAAAGCTCAGGAAACCTTTTCGGATGCTGCCACAGAGGATCAGGAATTTCTGCAGACCTTTTCTTTCATCTGCATGCTCAGTTTTGACGTCTATGTTAAAAAAATGTTGATTGAAAAACTGATCGACAGCTGCAGTGCAAAAGAAACAGACACCACAGAACACCGCTCCCGTCACAGTCGTTCTGATAAAAAACAATAGAATGCACGCTCTGCGAGCATTCTATTGTCATGAATCACAGTAACTGCAGCGTTTGCAAACGGTACGTCTGCTTATAGCAACATGACTGTGAACATAATTTCTTTCCATCTGCCACTTGATTCCTGCCTGGAAAGTGCTAAAATGAATCTTAGCTGAAAACGGAAGTATAGCTCAGCCGGGATGAGCGTTCGCCTCACACGCGAGAGGTCACGGGTTCGAGCCCCGTTGCTTCCATATCAGTACCTTTCATGAAAGGTCTGATTTTTCTTCATAAATTATGTTTGGGCTCGTAGCTTAGCTGGGAAAGCGCTGCGTTCGCAACGCAGAGACCGTGGGTTCGAATCCCATCGGGTCCATCCAAAATAAGCCGTTAGAATGTTGATTCTGACGGCTTATTTTCTGTATAAACAATAGAATGCATGCTCTGCGAGCATTCTATTGTTATAAACTGTATAAAAAATAGGCTTCGCCTATTCAACTCCCCTGCCCCTCAATCTTGAGGGGTGGGATTTCTTTTTGTTACTATTTCATGCATAATAGTCTTATGAATGTTTTACAACAGATTTTTACTGACTATTATGAAGAAATTGAATATATTCTTCATCCCAGAAAAACTGAGATGGAAAATATCGATAAGATGATTCATTGTGGTGATCCATCTTTCGGTGGTGCCATGTATGGCTGTCCTCACTGCGGGAAACTTAAATTTATATAATTATTCCTCTAACTTTCCCTATTTTACAGGCTTTCCCGCCTGTTCATTAGTGAAATGATATGTAGTTTCCCTTATTTTTGCCCTTATGAGATAATCACAAGGGAAATAAGGGAAATTTTTTAGTCATTGCCTACCACTTTATCAAGAAGCCGAACCGATTTTCGTTTCGCATCTCTTGTGGAGTGAGCATAGACGTTCATTGTGGTACTGACATCTGAGTGTCCTAACAATTCCTGCACATCTTTTGGGGCAGCTCCATTTGCTAAAAGGTTGCTTGTATAGGTGTGACGTAACTGGTGGAAATGAAAGCCTTCAAATCCCTCTAATGTTTTTGCTACCTTTCTGCATACCGTTCCCAAAGTAGTCGGAAGTTCCAGACAGCCATCAGGTCTTAAGCAGACGAAAGAAATTTCTTTATAATCTGCCGGGACTTCCTCTGTTCTGTCTAAGCAATAATACTCGTAGTACACTCTGTTTTTCTCTTTGACCTCTTTGTAGTAGTTCGTGTGATAAAGTTCTCCGTACTGCATTCGATTCTTTAACTGCTCTTTCCGGGCATTACGGAAAATCTCTACCAGCGTATCTCCAAAATCAACAATCCTCACTTTTTTCCGCTTGGTTGGTCCGATGATATATTTGCGCTTTGAGCCATCATATCGGATGCTGCGTCTTATGGTAAGGCATTGTTCTTCCAGATTTACGTCCTGCCACGCCAAACCGCAGGCTTCTCCAATACGAAGCCCGGCATAATAGGCTATCTGGATTGGAAGTATTGCGGCTGGGTTCTTTTTTTGAAGATACGCAAGCAGTCTTTCATAATCTTTTCGTGAAATTGGTTGGATATTTCCGTCCATGTCCTCATCCGAAAACAAATCAACTTCGTCCGTCTGATACCGCAGTTTAATATACTGCATAGGATTGAACGTAATATACTGTTTTGGAAATACTGCAAAGCGGAATGATTGCTGCATGACTGCGGAAAAAGAATGGATGTAGTCTTTGCTGTAACCCTTTTTCTCTTTTCCATCGGGATGAACTCCCCCGAAGGAAAGCAAATCAAAGAAGGATTGCAAATGCTCAGAGGTTACATTTTTTAATTTCCGTTCTGCCAGCGGATGTTTCTTAATATTTCGGATTGTTCCGAGGTAATTCTCCACCGTACCATTGCTGAGCGTACCTGTTTTTAATTCCTCCTCTGCCCACACATCCAGAAGTTGTCCGACTGTGAGATTTTCCGCTTTGGCAACAAATTTCTTTTTCTCATAATCATCCATTGCCTGACGGAGCAGTTTTTCAGTTTCACTTTTGCTTTCTGTTCCAACGCATTCTTTCTGAACAAGATTGCCGCTTGCGTCCTCTACATAGAAGCGGTAGTACCATTTCTTTCCTTTTTTTCTTACAGATCCTTTTGCCATAATCGTATGTCTCCTTTCGATATTAGACAATCGGAACTGATGAAATGCTTCGTGCGTGTAAGTATATCATAACTCCGGTTGTCTTACTATACCGATTCGGAATCTTCGTATAAGACTTCTGATAAAAGATTTGCAAGCCTTTGTTCTGCTGTTTTTGGTTTCTTGGAATAGAGCCTTACAACGTCTGCCATCTCATTAAGAGCATTGATGGTAGGAGTGATTTCCCTTAAGAACATAATCTCATTATATTCCTCATTCGATTCAAACCCTATTGTTTTGGCAATATCCGTCTGACCATCATTCCCCTTGAAGTTTTTGCAGGCGAACTGGAAGGAATCCAAAAACAGACCATATTGTTTTAACATCAGCAGTAATAAATCTTTTGAAAAAGCATCTTCTTCTTTGGTAAGGGCAAGCGGTAACTGTTCCAGAATATCTCCCATCGCATCACGAATCTGTAACTCTCTCTTATCCGTAATGTCGGTTTCATATTCGTCTGTTTCCCCTTTGAGCCATTCCACAGATACATGGAGTGCTTCCGAAAGACCTTCCAGCACCATTTTTTTCGTATTGTCAATCGAACCATTCTCATAACGCAGGATTGTAGAAGCGGTAACTCCCATCTTTTCTGCGACATAAGGCTGTGTCAGATTCAATTCCAGACGGCGCTGTTTTATTCTGCTGCCTATCAGCTTGCGTAGTTCTTTATCTTTCATGCTGACTGCCTCCTTTTTCGGTATGTATGAATTATAGCATTGTTTCTCTAAAATTGCAATATGCAATATAAAAATTGTTTTTAATATTTCGTAACGCTTGACAAAAAGATTTGGAAGGGATATACTTACATCACAAGAATTGCATAATGCAATTTACAGGGAGGTGATTATATGACGCAAAGAAAAATTGCATTATCCATCGAAGAAGCTGCCGACTATACGGGAATCGGCAGAAACACCTTAAGACAGCTTGTAGAATGGAAGAAACTTCCGGTATTAAAGGTTGGTCGTAAAGTCCTGATTAAAACCGATATTCTGGAAATGTTTATGGAAGCGAATGAAGGTCGTGATTTGAGGGATAGAGGAAATGTAAAAGCCGTAACAAGAACTGCGGCAAATTAAAAAGGCGGCTTCCAAAGAAACCGCCAAAGGTTCTATCAGACCGAAGCCATGATATACCTACACGCAAGAAGATTATACCATGTGCTTCTTCTGATACGCAACCGAGAACTTATGTTTGCAAAAGAAAGGGGAATGTAATAATGGCAAAATCAACAAAAAGTTATGAAGAACGAATGCTTGAAATGGAAAAGAAGGAACAGGAAAGCCTTGAAAAAGCAAAACGATATGCAGCACAGAAGAAAGAACTTCTAAAACGAAAGAAAGCCGAAGAAAGTAAAAAACGAACCCATAGGCTCTGTCAGGTTGGCGGTGCGGTGGAATCCGTTCTTGGTGCGCCTATTGAGGAGGAAGACATCCCAAAGCTGATTGGTTTTCTGAAAAAGCAGGAAGCCAATGGGAAATTTTTCTCAAAGGCAATGCAGAAAGAAACAAATACTGATATGGAGGAAGTGTAATGGCGGAGGGAATGAGTTTTTCATTCCCTTCATTGCTTTTTCATGAAGGGCGCACTTATGGACAACCAGAGGTCGTCCCAATAAGTTTGCCACAAGTGGCAACCGGTCTGCGCTCACGCTTGCCGGGCTCGTTCCGTCGGCGGGGCTTTCAGCCAGACCTGCTCATGCCGCAGGAGGCACTCTTCGCCAGAGAGGCGCATTCCATGCAGGCTGCTATGCGCAGGGCACTCTTACGCAGAGGGCGTTCCGGCAATGCTGCTTTTTCTAAAACTGAAAGCAATGTTGCCGGAAATCTATGCCGGATACGTCAGAAAGGAGGAATCCAGACATGGCGATTTTTCATTACACAATCAAAATAGTCGGACGAAGTAAAGGGAAATCTGTTATCTCCGCTTCCGCATATCTCAATGGGGATGTGATGAAAAACGAGGAAACCGGGAGAATCAGTTATTACACTTCTAAAAAAGAAGTGGTCTACACCAGTCTTATGATGTGTGAAAACGTACCTCCTGAATGGCAGATAGTACTAGAAGAAAATATAAAACGCTTTCAAAAATCTGTCCGATACAAAAGATCAGAAGATAAAGAAGCTACTTTAGAAAAATTTAAAATCACATTTCAGAAACAAAGGTTATGGAATGAGGTATTGAAGATTGAAAAAAATGCAGATGCCCAACTTGGCAGGTCATTTGAATTTGCCCTTCCCAAAGAATGGAACAGACAGGAACAAATTCAATATACAACTGACTATATTCAAAAAACTTTTGTAGATAGAGGAATGTGTGCTGATTGGAGTATCCACGATAAAGGGGATGGCAACCCCCATGTTCATCTTCTTCTGACTATGCGTCCTTTTAACCAGGATCATTCTTGGGGAAAGAAAGAAGTCAAGGATTGGGATTTTGTCAGAGATAAAAACGGAAATATCGTGATTGATGAATCCCATCCGAACTGGTGGCAGGATAAGAAAAACCCTGACCGTCATGGAATCCGTATCCCTGTATTAGACGAAAACGGAATTCAGAAGATTGGTGCAAGAAACCGCCTGCAATGGAAACGGGTGCTGACCGATGCTACCGGATGGAACAATCCAAAAAATTGTGAACTGTGGCGGAGTGAGTGGGCAAAGGTGTGTAATGAACATCTTCCTTTGCATAATCAGGTCGATCACCGTTCTTATGAAAAACAGGGAAAACTCCAGATTCCTACCATCCATGAAGGCGCTGACGCAAGAAAGATTGAACAAAAGTTTCTTGCCGGGCAGGAAATAAAAGGTTCGTGGAAAGTAGCGGAAAATCAAATCATAAAACAACAAAACACGTTATTGCAAAAGATACTGGACACCTTTGGAAAAGTATCGGGTGCATTATCATTATGGAAGGAGCGATTAAATGACATTAGAAGAAAGCCGGGAAATTATACCCTTAATGGAATCCATGATTGGGCAAATCGAAGAACAGCAGACCTTAATGGCAGAAATGATTCTGGAAATGCAGAATCGGGACACCCAACTCTCTCTTATGCAGGAACAGAATCAGAAATTGCAAAAATTAAACAGCGAGTTATCCGAGCTGCTCAACATTTTGCCAAATACCGAGGAACTGCTTTCCAAGATGGAAGAACAGAAAACGAAGATAGAACTTTTGGAAAACGAAAATCAGCAATGGCAGAAATTGGTACAGAAGCTGAACAGCGAAAACAGTTTATTACTGAAACAGAACACCGAATTGCTGAACTGGAACAGCAGATAGAGAAAGGACGTGATATAGATGAACGAATCCAGAGAATCAAAGAACGCCGAACAGTTGGAAGAACTTCTCCTCTTGACCGAGGAGATACAAGAAGAACTGGAACAGAAAGACCAGCTTATCGTGGAACTAAAGACGCAGCTCAACGAATCTCTGACCTTGAACGAGAAATTAAACAAAGAGAACAGAGCCGGGAATATTCAAGCATTAAAGAACGACTTGAAGCTAGCAGACAGAGCATTGCGGAACGAGAAAGAGAAGCTGCGAAGCGCAAACGTCACGATAGGGGAATGTCAAGATAAAATACGATGCTTAACACAACAACGGGATTATGCCCGGACACATCAGAAAATCGTAGAGATACCGGTAGAAAAGCCGGTACCCTATGAAAAATGTGAAGCCTGTGACCGGACAGCCTATCAGAATGAAAAAGCGAAATACGAAACACAAAAAGAGCGACTTGCAGGACAGTATAAAGCAAAAACGGTAATGTTCCAAACAACCTTGTTCCTTCTTGCATGGTATTCGCTGACAACCACTCTTTTTCAGGCAGTACAGTCAGATGTGTTTCTTTCCGATTGCAAATCATTCTTCCATGATGCAGCGTCATTCATACAAACTTTTATCGGTTGGACGATTGAGGTCGGGCAATCTGTGGCACAGATTAGCACAAAAATTCCAAATCCTTTTATAGCCGGAATGGTATATTGGATATTGCTAATATTGATTGTAGGAATATGTGTGGCAGGAACAGGGATACTGGCGATACTGATAGAAATAAAGGTTATAGAATTATATAGGGAAAAGTGTTGGGATGTCATTACTCTACTGATGATACTGACAAGTGCTGCTGTCATCATTTATTTTGGAGAAGCAATCAAAAAAGCACTGTCAGTAAATCTTCTATTGCTTTTTGTACTTTTGCAGGGCGCATATGTTGGACTTAGGTGTTATTTAGAATCGTACCTTGAGAAAAGAAACTATTAAGCATTTTTTACAAAGCTATGTACAAAATCATTCTAAAATTCCCATTCAATAATACGATTGAGAAAACCTCTCTGATACAGTATAATAAAGTGTTAGGGAGGTATCTCTATGAAGGAAAAAATACTAATCATTGAAGATGATTTTACGATACAAACACAGCTTAAAACTCTTTTGTATGGGAATGGATATGAAGTATTTGCAGTTACGGATTTTTCCCAAACAATAGAGCAGTTAAAAGAAGCTGCACCACATCTGGTTATTCTGGATATAAAACTTCCGGGGAATAACGGTTTTGAAATATGTTCTCAAATTCGCACTTTTTCAGATATTCCGATTGTATTTGTAACAAGCAGCAATACAGATATGGACGAACTAAACAGCATTATGCTGGGTGGAGATGCGTTTATCACAAAGCCTTATAATCCTGCTATTCTTCTTGCTAAAATTGCTGCATTGTTAAAGAAAGCCTACCGTTCCTCTCAAACAGAAATTTATATGTGGAAAGAAGCTACCCTGCATTTGGAGAGTAGCATGATAGAGTACAAAGGACAGAAAGCAGAATTGACAAAGAATGAATTGAAAATCCTCTACTACCTTTTTAAGAACGCTGGAAAAATCTGTTCCAGAAATGATATTGTGGATTTTCTTTGGGATAATCAGCTTTATGTTGATGATAATGCCCTAAGTGTCAATATTACCCGTATTCGTGACAAACTGGCAACAATCGGACTTGTAGATTTCATTAAAACAAAACACAGGCAAGGATATACATTATGAATGGAAAACAATATTTGAAAAATCAACTCCCCGTTATTTTAATCAATCTGCTGGGTATGCTTGCCTTTGCCTTGTTCCTGATTGCAAGCGATAATCCTATCCAAACAGTCCTGTTTATTCTTGCGGTCTGGTCGATTGTCCTTGTTTTATCTTTGCTGACTTTTTATTTCTCACGAAAAAAGTATCTGAATAAATTGCTCAATATGACGGAGCAATTAGAAGAACGATATTTATTGCCGGAAATCATGCAAGTGCCGGAAAGGGCTGATGAACAGGTTTTTTACCAGATTATGAAAATGGCTGAAAAATCCATGTTGGAACGGATTGGCGAAGTACAGAGGGAACGCAGGGAATATAAAGAATACATTGAACAATGGATACACGAAGTAAAAACACCAATTACAGCTATGAAGCTGCTGTGTGAGAATAACCGTTCTCCCTTTTCCAGAGAGGTATTGGCAGAGTTAGAGAATATCAATCAATATACAGAACAGGCACTTTACTATGCCAGAAGTGAACACGCTGAAAAAGACTATTCTGTCCGTGAAGTCAATTTATGCGATGTTGTGAATAGTGCAATCGCAGATAATAAGTATCTTTTGCGTCAAAGTAATATGTCAATTCAGATAGACGATATAGAAACAATGGTTTACACTGATGAAAAATGGGTGCGGTTCATCTTAAATCAGATTATCGGTAATGCAATCAAATACCATGCAGAGCAGCCTATTTTGCACTTTGGGGCAACAAAAACGAATGACAAGATTGTGCTATCTATCAGCGATAATGGGATAGGTATTCCTAAAAGTGATTTACCCCGTATTTTTGAAAAAGGATTTACAGGTCAGAATGGGCGAACCGGGAAAAATTCTACTGGAATTGGCTTATATCTTTGCAAGCGTCTATGTGATAAACTGGGAATAGGACTTACTGCTTATTCCGAAAACAGAGGAACAACGATTTCACTTATCTTTCAAATGAATGATTTTATTATCGGAGTGCAGGGCTGACAGGTTCTGCACTTCTTACATTTTTGTAAGAACTGTGTAAGAAAACTTGATACAAAAAATGAGATACTCCATTTACAATATGGGTATGGAACAGTTAAGGAGGTTTATCCGATGAATACAATTTTGAAGCTGGAGCATATCCAGAAATATTATGGCAATGAGGGGAATATTACCAAAGCCATTAAAGATATTAGTTTTTCTGTGGAAGCCGGAGAATTTCTCGGAATTATGGGTGCGTCCGGTTCTGGAAAGACAACGCTGCTAAACTGTATTTCTACGATTGATACCGTAAGTGCAGGGCATATTTTTTTAGAGGGAACAGATATAACGGAAATCAAACCAAAATTCCTTGCCCGCTTTCGCAGAGAGAATTTAGGTTTTGTATTTCAAGACTTCAATTTGCTGGATACATTGACAATTTCAGAAAACATTGCACTGGCATTAGCAATCAATAAAGTCCCTGCAGGGATTGTAGAACCCCGCATTTTGGATATAGCCGGAAAGCTGAATATCAGCGATATTCTAAACAAATATCCTTATCAGGTATCGGGCGGTCAAAAACAGCGTTGTGCCTGTGCAAGAGCAATTATCAACAATCCGAAACTCTTATTGGCAGATGAACCGACAGGAGCATTAGACAGCCATTCCTCACAAATGCTGCTGTCTACCATTCAAAGTATCAATGAACAGCTTAGGGCGACAATTCTTATGGTAACTCATGACGCTTTTACCGCCAGCTATGCCAACCGTATTCTTTTTTTGAAAGACGGAGAAATCTTTATGGAACTGCGCAAGGGCAACGACAGCAGAAGTGCTTTTTTTGATAAAATTCTGAATGTCCTTACCATGATTGGAGGGGGACAGAGCCATGTATGCTAAACTTGTTTTCAGAAATGCAAAACGGTCTGTAAAAGACTATCTGGTCTACATTGTCACAATGACAATCTGTGTTACCTTGTTTTATGCGTTCTTGTCTATTTCCAGTAGTTATTATAGCCCGGATATAGGCAGCGAGTATGATTTTACTCTGTTAAGTGACGGAATGAAAATTGCAATCTGCATGATAACATTGCTGTTGTTATTTTTGATACGGTTCGTCAATCATTATATGCTAAGACGGAAGCAAAAAGAGTTTGCTGTCCAGTCCATTATGGGAATGGAACAAAAAACTATTGGCAGGATTTTCTTTGCAGAAACACTGATTATGGGTATGTTTTCCATTTTGATTGGTATTTTTTGCGGTGTATTTTGTTCTCAATTCATTACCGCAATGCTCCTTACTGCTTATGGAAAGCCTTATGAAATCTCATGGACATTATTCCCGGATACCGTTTTGTTGACAGTGGTATTTTTTGTGGCAAGTTTTTTTGTGGTAGGAATTTTCAATACCCGTACCATTCAGAAAACAAAAATTATTGATATGCTTTCCGCAGAGAAAGAGAACGAACCAGAGCTAAAAAAGAGCCGCTTCATTTCTGTTGTAGTAGTCCTCTTTGAAGTATTTACCGTATGGGGATTGATTGCAGGAATACAAAAGGTCTGGTTTTATTATGACACCCGCTTTGCGTTTCCGGTGCAGCTTATGTTTTGGGGAAATATTCTTTTTCCGCTGCTTACTTTGCTGTGGTCGATATTTTGCATAATCAGAAAGAAAAAAAGAGAATGTTTCATTGCTGGTTTGCTGATATGTTCTGTATTGAATGCTTTTACAGCAGCCAGCGTTGCAGCATTAACAAATAAATATTATCTGCCTTTAGGTGGTGGAACGCTCAATCAATATCTGCTTTTTGTTGTGATTGACTTACTTTTCTTCATTTGTGCCTTCATTTATCTTACCAGTGGTTTGATTGTAGCATGGAAAGAAAAATCGCCAGAACACCGATACCATGAGGAAGCACTTTTCTTTTTCGGACAGATTACCTCAAAGCTGAATACGACCAGCAAGACTATGGCAGTCATTTGTATCACTTTGGTATTAGCAATTTTCATGTTCGTTGCAGCCCCTATTTTGACGGGCTGGTCGTCTGGTTATTTGGATATACGCTCTATGTATGATGTGCAGGTATATTCGAGATACAATGATGTTTATGAAGAAGAAAATCTGCCACAGGACAGTTATGAAATCATTACTGATTTTCTGGCAGAACATAAAATAGATACAGACTATGATTGCACTTTCAATCTATATCTGCCAGAGAAAGACGATTTTCACAACAGACAGAAATATGATTTTCCGATTGTGGCAATTTCTTTAAGTGATTATAACACCATAAGGAAAATGTTGGGTTATGAACAGATTTCTCTGGGGGAAGATGAATTTACGACACAATGGGCGGCAATCGCCACCGAGGAAGAACGGGATAGCTTTTTGAAAGAGCATACCAGTATTTTGACAGACGCAGGAGAATTGACTCTTTCCGAGCAGTCCTATTATGAGGAAGCAATCGGAGAAACAGCGTACAATTCCTATACAGATATACTCTATGTACTTCCAGACAGTATTTGTGAAAAGCTGTTGCCGGTAATAAAAAACCGCTATATCACAACAGAAGAAAACATCTCCTATGAAAATGCAAGGGAACTGGAAAAATTTTTTACAGAGGAATACCCAGAGCAAGCAGAAAGCGGTGTTATGTATGGAATACGGTTCAGTACATTACAGAGGAACAGTACAATAGCAAATAATTTTGTTTTACAGGCTGCAATGCTTTATGGTGCTGTTGTATTGATGATTATATGTCTTACCGTACTTTCCTTGCAACAACTCTTAGACGCAGGACAATATAAATATCGCTTCTCTGTACTCCGAAAATTGGGGGTGGAAGAAAAGCATATCGGAAAACTTATCTTGCAACAATTAAGTGTTTGGTTTGGGCTTCCAATTATCACAGCAATCATTGTAGCTGCTGTTGTAATAGCTTACTTTATCCAAACCATATCAGCAGAAATTTCAGCCTATATCGGGTTTGGTGCATTGATGTTACAAATAGGGGCAACAATGGGCATTTTGGCAATTTTATTGATTTGTTATTTCATAAGTACATGGATTATTTTTAGGCATTCTGTTAATCCATAGAAAATATGTAATTATTGCATTTCGCACATTCTTTAAAGAGGGATAGCACTCTTAATGAACACTATCCCTCTTTCACTTAATAAAATTCTAATGAATCTTCTGCATCCACCCACATCTGTAAATTGCCCTCAAGATATAATCTTGCATATTCCAAAGGCTCATCCACAGCTAATGAAGTAAGTGCACATTCTGATCCATATGTGGTTTTTAAATCTTTTTCAGCTTCCCAGCAGTCAATGCGAAGCATATATCCAGCACTTGTGTAAACATCAATACTATCGTGATTTATGTTGTATTCTGCATAAATTGTTCTCATCGTATCTTATCTCCATTTTCTTTTGATAATCAGTAATAGAGTTAAATATCGAAAACATTTCAATCAGTTCACCATGTCGTTATTGTTATATGTTATACTGTGTTATGAAATTTTCTTTCCCTTAATTTTTCCCATATTAAGGTTCATGAAAGCTAATGGGAGAATGTAACACAAGGGAAAGAGTAAGGGAAAGTACACTTGCTACAAACTTAGTATTTTCAAGGGTTTGCGAAGAA
>QUKC01000026.1:0-16864 GCA_003481005.1 Firmicutes bacterium TM09-10
TTAACCGCAGTGTCGTTGGTTCGAGTCCAACAGGGGGAGCTAAGAAAAGCAGCACAGATCGGAAAGACCTGTGTTTTCTTCTGGGAATGCAAATCCAGTGAGAGGTATGTCTGCTTTTACAGTAATCACCTGGCTCCGTGGTCAAGCGGTTAAGACATCGCCCTTTCACGGCGGTAACACGGGTTCGATTCCCGTCGGAGTCATTTCTGACAATGTAAGTTGTTTGATTAGGTACCCGTAAGGGTTTTGGACCTTTAGCTCAGTTGGTTAGAGCAACCGGCTCATAACCGGTCGGTCCTGGGTTCGAGTCCCCGAAGGTCCATTTTTGAAATTAGTTAGTTATTTGGCCTAGTGGCTCAGTTGGTTAGAGCGCCGCCCTGTCACGGCGGAGGTCACGGGTTCGAGTCCCGTCTGGGTCGTTTCTTTTAAAAGAAATTATAATTTTATATGCTGGTATGGCGGAATAGGCAGACGCAAGGGACTTAAAATCCCTCGGGGGCAACTCCGTGCCGGTTCAAGTCCGGCTACCAGCACTTTTCTGTAAGGTCTGATTTTGGTATATGCTGAGATTGGATTTTTTTGTTGTTTTATAAAATATAGCATTTTTGAGTGGAACAAAGGAGCGTTTGTTCCACTTTTTATTTATGACAATAGTATGCTCGCAGAGCGTGCATTCTATTGTCTGCTGCAGGAAGATCAAAAAGCCGTCCGAAAGAAAATAGCTTCTATTCGGACGGCTTTTTATACTAATGATACCCGTTGTGAAAATGTTTGAAATTCATATAAGCTGCTTTTTAACGTACCGTCCAGGCTTCTGCACAGATCGGTGTGTCAGCGTTGACAGTAATGGTTCCGCAGGTACGGTCATCAGGCAGCTCCCAGTAGGCAATGACGGTATCCTGTTTAGCAGAAAGCTCCAGAATGCCGCGGTCAGCGATCAGATGAAGCTCTGTTAAGCCGGCAGGAAGCTGGGTGGCTTTATCTGCACATGTAAAGATACCGGTTGCTGCATCATAGGCGCAGACATTTCCTAAAATGGAGAAGGAAACTTTGCCGGTGCTGCAAAGGGATACGTCAATGCCAACTGCTGCAGGAGAAGTCAGCTCTGCCTGGCAGGATGTGGTGTCAGCTGCGTGGAAGAGTGTGTTCGCTGCTTTTTTTGCATCAAACCATTCATGAACAGGATGCTGTGCAAGAATCCATTCACCATCCTGCTTGATCAGCTCAAGTTCACGGGGCAACGTCAGCATGCCGGTATAGAGACGTTCCGGATTCTGGGTGCGCAGCCACTGAATCAGTACGATGCGGTCAGGTGCGTTATTATAGGTTTGTCCGGCATAAGCGAGTTCTGTATAGGAAGCACGTTTGCCGGCGCTGTAGTTGGTAAAGCGGAAGCCGTCAAAATCGCCGATAAAGTATTCACTGGAAGCAGTATAGAAAATCCATTTTTCAGTGCCGTCCGGCGCAGAAATCGGGCGTAGATCGGGGCATTCGTTGGCAGTTTCAAAAGTTAGTTGCTGAGTGATCTCCCAGTGGAGCATATCTGTGGAACGAAGGATGGCATATTCCGTGCCTTTTAAGTAAAGGGACATGATAAATGCTTTGGATTTTTCGTGCCAATAAACCTTGGGGTCACGGTTGTCTGTTTTGAGAAACGGAACAACTGCTCCCGGAAGCTTCTGCAGAGTGAGACCATGATCGGTGCTGTATGCTGTGTGCTGGGTGTAGTCTTTTCCCTCGCTACAGGCGCTGTCATGGCTGCCGCCGGCTGCGGTATAGAAGAACAGGAGTGCATCCTTGGGAAGACTTCGATAGAGGTTGCTGTCAGCAGCTGCCTGAATTTCATCCCTGTGCTCGTTTGTCAGACCGCAGCCGGAGAAGATGGTTCCCTCTTCATCCGGAAGCATGGCAACAGGAAGCCGTGTCCAGTGGAGCAGGTCGGTACTGGTGGCATGTCCCCAGCTCATATTGTTCCAATTGACACCGAAGGGATTGTGCTGATAATATAAGTGATAGGTTCCATTGTCGTAAACAAGACCATTTGGATCGTTGATCCAGCCTGCGTTGGCTGTAAAGTGGACAGCCGGATGAACTTCGTCGGAGACAGGAAGCTCGTCAGTCTGAGTAACTGCATCTTCAAAGCCTGCAGGAAACTCTGCAGACAGGGTCAGCGTGCGTCCCATCCATTCAGAAACCGGCAGAGGGGAAAGATATTCGTAGGAATAGGTTCCGTTGTCTGCAGCGGCTTCTCCGAAAGGAAAATAAACACATAAAAGAAGCTTTTCGCCGTCAAAAAGTTTCAGGACCCTGGTATCTTTCGGGTGGGATACAACCGGAAGACAGAGAAAAGGATGCTTAATTGTAAGCTGCATATGGAAATCCTCCCATTTTTTTCTTCATCATAAAATGAATGGCGGAAAAAAGTCAATATGGGAAGTGTGGAAAGTACTGTGGGATATCACAGAAAATTGTGAAATAGAAAAGAAGGGTAGAAAACAGGATGAAAACAAAAGGCAAATCCGGTGTTATGGATATGACGCAGGGAAATATGGCGATGCTGATCTTAAGCTTTGCATTGCCGTTGATGTTGGGAAATGTATTTCAACAGTTTTATACGGTGGCTGATACGGCCATTGTGGGAAAAATACTTGGAGTGGATGCGTTGGCAGCACTCGGCACAGTAGAGTCGATAAACTGGCTGGTTCTGGGGACCATTCAGGGAATCACCCAGGGCTTTGGCATTCTTGTTTCCCAGCAGTTTGGTGCCAAAAAAGAGGAGGCGCTTCAGGAAACCATTTTTCATGCGTCTTTTCTGGCAGTAGTGGCGGCGATTTTATTTACCGTTGGTATTCTGATCGGATTACCTGGTTTGGTCGGGATTTTACAGGTTCCTGTTGATATTCGCCCGATCTGTCTGGACTATTTGTATGTGCTCTTTGGCGGCATTCCGCTGATGATGCTCTATAATTTTACTGCGGCTATGCTGCGGGCGTTTGGAGACAGTAAAACACCTCTGACAGCATGTGTTATCGCAGCGCTGTTTAATATTGCGCTGGATTTATATTTTATTCTGGAGCTTGGCTGGGGCGTAAAGGGTGCAGCGCTTGCAACTGTGATTGCCCAGACCCTTGCTTCTGCATATTGTCTGTGGAAGCTGTGCCGTATCGAGGTGCTTACAGAAAAAAGGAAGGCCGCCAAATGGAGACTTCATGCCGGACTTTGCGGGAAGCTGATATATCTTGGATTACCGATGGCATTTCAAAACCTTGTGATCGCCATTGGAGGCATGATCGTGCAGACTGTGGTAAACAGCTTCGGCGTTGCATTTATCGCAGGCTATACGGCGACGTGCAAGCTTTATGGTATCCTTGAGGTGGCAGCGACCTCCTATGGCTTTGCAATGGTTACCTACACGGGTCAGAACCTCGGTGCGGGAAAAACAGACAGGATCAAGGAGGGAACCAGAATCGGTGTTTTGATCGGTGTGCTGACTTCCTTTGTCATTACCGGACTGATGTTTCTGTTCGGACGAAATATTCTGGGACTTTTCATCTCTGCAGATGCAGCCCAGGGCAGTCAGGCTGCGGTGGTTGCATGGCGCTTTTTGCGGATTATGAGCAGCTTCTTATGGGTACTGTATATTTTACATATCGTCCGCAGCGTGATCCAGGGAATGGGAAATACCGTGATTCCGCTTGTATCCGGAATTTTTGAATTTATCATGAGAACCGGTGCAACGTTGATTTTACCGGTGCTTTTTGGAGAAAATGGAATTTTATTCGCAGAGGTACTGGCATGGATGGGCGCCGATCTGGTGCTGATTCCGGGATATTTTTATATGCGAAAAAAGCTGCTTTCGGGCAGATCGAACCAGGGTGATGTTCAAAGCGCAGTTTGAAGTTCTGAGAAAGAGAAAAACCAGCCCTACGGCGGGAGGTTCCGGTTGGAAGCTCCTGTGCCGCAGGGCTGGTTTTTTTCAGCGTCGGTTTTGCTGGTAATAGCTTAAGAAGTCCGCAATTTTGTCCGCAGATTCCTTGAGTACCTCGATCCGGGGCAGGTATACGACCCGGAAGTGATCAGGCTGTTCCCAGTGGAAGCCTCCGCCATGGATGAGCAGGATTTTCTTGTCGCGCAGAAGATCGAGGGCAAACTGTTCGTCGTTGGTGATATGAAACTTTTTGACGTCGAGCTTCGGGAACATGTAAAAGGCTGCTTTCGGTTTTACAACGCTCAGTCCGGGAATGTCCTTTAATGCCTGATAAATGCACTCACGCTGCTCATAAATCCGTCCGCCGGGCGTTAAATAATTGCTGACGCTCTGGTAGCCGCCGAGGGCAGTCTGGACGATGGACTGCGCGGGAACATTGGAGCACAGGCGCATATTAGAGAGCATGCGGATGCCTTCGATATAGTCCTGCGCGATGGCTTTGTTGCCGCTTAAAATCATCCATCCAATTCGAAAGCCTGCGATCATGTGGGACTTGGACAGACCGCTGAAGGTGACACAGAACAGGTCGGGAGCCAGGGATGCGATGGAAATATGCTCGCCGCCGTCCATGACCAGTCGGTCATAAATCTCATCGGAAAAGATGATCAGATGGTGCTGACGCGCGATTTCCACGATTCCTTCCAGAACTTCCTTCGGATAAAGCGCGCCGGTCGGATTGTTGGGATTGATGATGACGATCGCTTTCGTGTGGCGCGTGATCTTTTTTCGAATGTCGGCAAGGTCAGGATACCAGTCTGCCTGCTCGTCGCAGAGATAATGGACGGCTTTGCCGCCTGCAAGCGTTGCGCAGGCAGTCCAGAGCGGGTAGTCGGGGGAAGGGATCAGGATTTCATCCCCGTCGTCCAGCAGGGCGGACATGCTTAAATTGATCAGCTCGCTGACACCGTTTCCCGTGTAGATATCCTCGATGGTGACGTTGGGGATATTTTTTAGCTGTGCATACTGCATGATTGCTTTGCGGGCTGCAAACAGTCCCTTAGCGGGAGAATAGCCTTCGCATTCCGTCAGCTGCTGGCGCATGTCGTAAATGACTTCATCGGGAGTGCGGAAGCCGAAGGGGGCGGGATTGCCGATGTTCAATTTTAAAATCTGAACGCCGGAGGATTCCATCCGTTCAGCTTCATCGACAACCGGACCGCGGACATCGTAAAGAACATTGTTCAATTTGGAAGACTTTTTAAACAGCGCCGGCTGGGAAGCAGATGGAGCGGAAAATTCTGAACCGTCCTGACGGGAAGAAGATTTCTTCTGAACCGAATCGGAACGTTTGGAGAATGCAGAAGATTGAACTGAACCTGCGGCGGAGGAACCGTTGACCGTGTCTGGACGAGGGCAAAAATTGAACTCAGTCGGAAGCTTTGTACTGCCAGAGTTCAATTTTTCTGAACTGAAATTCTGTGCAGAACCGGTGCGTCCTGCCAGCCAGTCTGCATCAACCTGGAGGGCATCTGCAAGAAACTGCAGGATCTCAGAGCGGGGCATGGTTTTGCCGTTGACATACTGGCTGATGTGGCTTTTGCCGAGCTTTAAATTCTGTTCTTCCGCGAGATGTAAAAGATCAATCGGTTTCATTTGCTGCTGATTCATGGATTCCTTTAAACGGGATGCAAAAAGTTCATAGGCTATGTTTGACATAGAAGGCTCCTTTCCTACAAACAATAGAAGGCACGCTCTGCGAGCATTCTATTGTCATGAATGATGCTTGAACATAGAGTTCAAATTATGAATATAAGTTTAAAAATGAAAAGCAATTTAAATTGAATAAAAGTTCAAAAAACAGAATACGGAATGATCTATAAAAACCGGATACTGTTGAATTGAATTATATCATAAAATTGAAATGGTTCAAGATAAAAAGCGAAAGTTAAAAATTAAACAAAGGGAACGTTCGCAGAAAGATTTGCAGGCAAAAAGTCTTTGCCTTTTGGAATGAAATTTGTTATAATACTAACGATATCAGGCAAACAGGAATTGCTGTAAGAAAGTAATACAGCCGGAAAATCTGCCGGTGTCTTTTGAAGAAGACAGGTAAGTCTCCCCGAAGGGAGCCGGGCGGCAGAAAGACGGAAACGATCGTAACAATTATCATGATGATCCTTATCAGAATAAGGATAAACCATGGTGGTCACAGGACGATCCGGATCATGAAGAAAAGAATTGCCAGGAAGGGAATTTGTCTTTCAAAAAGACAGGTTCCCTTTTGTTGTGCAAAATTTCGACGATGGAGCAGGTGCAGTTGAACGGAACCGGCGCAACGACGGTACTGCAGTTTTTGGCATCAGAATAGATTGCAGACAGGAATAAAGTGATGATAAAGGGAAGTAGACTGGGATTTTCCTATTTCTGGGACGGGGAGAGCATTCCGGTATTTGAACAAGCGAATATAGAGCTGAAAGAGGGCGAATGGACGGCGATCCTTGGATGCAACGGCTGCGGAAAGTCCACGCTTGTGCGTCTGATGAACGGATTGCTGCCGCTTCAGGACGGTAAGCTTTCTGTAAATGGCATAAATGCAGGAAATCCTGCAAATAAGTTGGAGATGTGCAGGATATGTGGCATGGTATTCCAGAATCCGGATAATCAGTTTGTTTCTTCTGTGTTGGAAGAGGATATTGCTTTTGGTCTGGAAAACGCTCAGGTTCCGGAACGGGAGGTTACATCGAAAGTGAAGGCAGCGCTGGAACTGGTCGGGCTGGAAGGGTATGAAAAGCGTTCTCCGTCGAGCTTGTCCGGTGGGCAGAAACAGCGGGCTGCGCTGGCGGGGGTGCTGGCGTTGAACCCGGAGATCCTGATCTTTGACGAGGCGACTTCCATGCTGGACCCGAAAGGACGCCGGGAAGTACTCGCAGAGATGAAAAAGCTGCGCGATTGTGGAAAAACAGTTGTTATGATCACCCATGATGTGGAAGAAGCTGTGTTGGCAGATCAGGTGATTTTGATGGGACGTCCCAATGGACAGAAGGATCCGAATACCGTCCTTGCACAGGGGAGTGTGCGGGAAATTCTGACGGACAGCAGACTGTTGATACAGGCGGGAATTGTACCGCCCATGGCAGTTCGGATGTATGAAGATTTAAAACTGGCGGGAATTGAACTGAACCGATGCCCGCTGACGAAAGAGGAGCTGGCAGAAGCGCTATGCAGATGGAAGTCAGAAAATTAACAGTTGGATATGGAGCAGCCTGGGTGCTGGATCAGGTCAGCCTGCAAATCGGGGCAGGAGAGTTTGTCGGGATCGTCGGGTGCACCGGCTGCGGCAAAACCACGCTGTTAAAGGCGATGGCTGGACTGTTGGAGGTGCAGGACGGAGAAATTCTGCTGGACGGGGAAAATATTTTTTCCAGACGATTCGATCGGGCAGTTCTGCGCAGAAAAGTAGGAATGGTATTTCAGTATCCGGAATATCAGCTTTTTGCACAAACCGTGGAGAAGGATGTGGGCTTCGGACTGAAATACAGCAGACTTAGCCGGGAGGAAAAACAGGAACGCGTCAGATGGGCGCTGGAGCAGATGGGATTTTCCTATGAAGAAATCAAAGATCAGTCGCCGCTTTCTTTATCCGGCGGAGAAAAGCGCAGAGTGGCGATCGCCGGTGTTCTGGCGACAAAGCCGGAGCTTCTGATGCTGGATGAGCCGCTTGCCGGACTGGATCCGATGGCGCGGGAGATGTTTCTGGAATTTCTGGAAGGACTGACAGGGCAGGGCGTATCAGTTGTAATGGTGTCCCACAATGTAGACGCACTGGCACAGCATGCTGCACGGATCATTGGAATGAAGCAGGGAAAAATTGTAATGGATGGAAGCTGTCAGGAGGTATTGGGAGACAGCAGGGCGCTTCGGACGATCGGACTGCTCGGCAGCGAAGCAGCGCAGACCGCGGAGCTTTTGCGGGCAAACGGTGTGCTGCCGGAGGGGGCGGCAAAGCGGAGAGGGCTTACGCCTGCGCTTCAGGAAGAGATGGAAACCGTTCCCGTGGAAGAAAAGAGGATTCTGCCGGGCAGCGGGCTTCCCGTTACTTATGAGGCGCTGCGGGACGAGATTATCGGTGCGTTGACTGGGGAAAAAGGAGAAAACAGATGATGCAGATGCCGATGGGGCAGTATCGCCCCGGAAATACATTTTTTCATCGGGCAGACGCGAAAGGAAAGCTGCTGGGGCTGTGCCTGGTGATTGCAGCGGTGATCGTGTCCAAAGGGCTGTTTGGCTGTATCGCCGCGGCGGCAGCGGCGCTGACGGTATCGTATCTGGCAGGGATATCCCTGCGGGAGCAGATAAAACAACAAAAAGGGATGTGTCGGTTTTTGGCAGTGATCTTTTTGATGAATGCGTTTTTTTACAGCGGGGAGCATTGCATCTGGAGCTGGTGGATTTTCCGGCTGAGCCGGGAGGGAATCCGGCAGGGGGCGATGGTGGTCGTTCACCTGGTATTGATTTTAGTTTTCTGCATGGTGCTGACGATCACGACAGAGCCGATGGAAATCACGCATGGGCTGGAGGAGCTGCTTTCACCGCTTTCGAAGGTCGGTGTTCCGACGGAAGAAATTGCGATGATTCTGGGGGTTGCAATGCAGTTTATTCCGGTGCTGGGAGAGGAAGCGGAGACAATCCGGATGGCGCAGACTGCACGAGGGGCTCGGTTTGAAAGCAAAAAGCTGACAGAGCGTGCGGCGAGCTTTCTGCCGTTGGTCATTCCGGTGTTTCTGGCAGCGTTTCGCCGGGCGGATGAACTGGCGTGTGCGATGGAGGCGAGAGGTTATCGCGGGCCGGGGCGGCAAACAAAGAAGAAAAAATCACTGCCAAACCGCAACGGGAATGTAGCGATTGCCGCGAGTGCGATTTTTTTGATTATGCAGGTATTCTTGCAAAAATAGAAAATAATGCATGAAAAAGCCCATGATAAAATGCAAATCAGAGGGATGAAACCGAAATGAGGAATTACCGCAGCGCAGTCTGAAAAAAGGTGAGAGACTGCGCCGTGTGTAATAGATATTTTTTTCAAGGAGGAGAAATGTTATGTCTCAAATGTCACAGGTAAAACGCGCAATGATTACGGCTGTATGTATTGCGCTGTGTGTGGTGCTGCCGATGGCGTTCCATTCCATTCAGAATGCAGGGGCGATTTTTTGCCCGATGCATATTCCGGTACTGCTGTGCGGTCTGCTGGTGGGCTGGCCTTATGGTCTGCTGTGCGGCCTGGCAGGTCCGCTGTTATCCAGCCTGCTGACCGGTATGCCTGCGATGGGTTATCTGCCCTGCATGATGGTGGAGCTTGGCGCGTATGGCCTGCTCTGCGGTCTGTTCATGAAATTTGTGCGCACCGGAAAAATTTATGCGGATCTGTACATCAGCCTTGTTGGCGGTCTGTTGATCGGTCGTGTGATCGCCGGTCTCTTTAGAGCGCTGATCTTTTCGCCGGGAAGCTATTCTCTGGCAGCATGGGCAACCGGATATTTTGTAACCTGTCTGCCCGGTCTGGTGATTCAGCTTGTTTTGGTTCCGAGTATCGTATTTGCGCTGATGAAAGCCAGACTCGTGCCGATGCGCTATTCTGCAAAGCACTGAATATTGAAACAGAAATAAAATGTCATGTGGTTCCCCCAAATTTCAGACACTGCATTGTCCAGAAAATATGAACGAATTTAGAATATTTTTCGTTTGGTTTGCTGATATAGTTGTGGAAGTGCGGAAAAAATAATGTTACAATAATACTGTTTTAAGAGTGACAAAAACGGGGGGACCAACCAGCGAATGAAAAAAAATACAACGAAAGTGATCAAAGAAGCGAACAAATATCTGGTAATGCAGTGCATACAGGCCTTTGAACCTGTTACGCTGGAAGAAATTGCGGAAAAGACACTGCTGAGCCGTCCTACGATCCTGGAGATCATCAATTCTTTTAAAGAAGAAGGAATTGTAGTAAACGGCGGTTTTCGGGAATCAACAGGAGGACGGCCTCCGCAGTTGCTGTGCATAAATGGAGATTCTGCGTATGCGATTGGAATTGATTTTGAATTTCCGACAATCCGGATCGCACTTGCGAATGCCAAACGTGAAATTGTTGGCAGACGGAAAATCCTGTTTCAGATAGATACGCAGGCGGAAGAGGTTTTGGCGCGGATGCTCAGGGAGCTTGAGCATCTGCTGGAAGAATTTTCCTCTGTGCGGCCCAGGATCGTCGGGATCGGTGTCGGGATTTGCGGAACGATTCGAAAGACAGAAGGCAGATCCCTGCACATCACGAGAATCCGGGGCTGGGAGCATGTTGAATTGCAGCGGATTCTGCAGGAAAAATTTCATCTTCCGGTTTATGTAAATAATGACGTGCATTTACTGGCGCTTGTAGAAAAAAAGAAGTATATGCGGGAGGACAATTCGGATTTTGTTTATATTGGAATCCGTTCCGGCATAGGCAGTGCATACATGTATCAGAATAAACTGATGGATGGGGTACAGGGCAATGCCGGTTATATCGGGCATACTGTATTGAATGCAGAAGGTCCGATGTGTGTCTGCGGCAATCGCGGGTGTCTGGATGCCTATGCAGGAGAACTGGCATTGAATCGCAGGTATCAGGAACTGACAAATAGTGAAAACGAGTCGTATTATACAATGCGGGATTTTATGAAGCTGTCCCGAAATGGGGATGCAGTCAGCCAGAAAATTTTAAAGGATGCTGCTTTTTATCTCGGGATCACGATTTCGAACCTGATCAAGATACTGGAACCCAAAATGGTGCTGATTGCAAGCTGTGAGCCGTTAAAGGGGACAACATATTGGAATATCATGGAAGAAACCATAAAAAAATATCACATCAACGAGATGGAAACGAAGCTGGAGCTGAGAGAGGCACAGCTTTTAGAGGATGACTATGCATTGGGAGCATGCTGTTCTGTTTTCGAATATTTATTTGAAACGCCGCGTTTGTCCCTGGCAATCTTGTGAGGCACAACAATAGAATGCACGCTCTGCGAGCATTCTATTGTCATGAATAAAAAAAGAAAAGCTGTCCTGTGATGAAAAGCGGATCACAGGACAGCTTTTTTATCGCAAAGAAAATCCGGCTTCTATAGGATAAAAAAACGTTTTGCAGGATGGTCAGGTTTTTGAAAGGCTGGTGCTGCAGGCTTAGTCAATCTTTCCGGCACCAAATTCAGGGAAATCCGAAATCGTGCGTTCGAAGCCTCCGCAGACGTTGGTTGCGCTGACGACGAAAAGAGGCAGCTTTTCATAGCCCTCGTTTATGCACTCGAAGGAGCCGTCGGTTTTGAAACAGGAAACCACGTCTTCTAAGGCGCGGACGGCGAGAGCGGGATTTTGCTGTGCAAGACACCAGATCATCCAGCCGGAGGCAGTTGCCCAGTAAGCACCGTTCTGGTAGGTCTCAGGTTCGACATCGATCAGCAGGCGCTCCCAGTATTGTCCTTTTAAGAGGTGGCGAACCTGACCGCGGTAGACGCAGGCATCATAATTTTTTTCCAGAAAAGAGAGAACCGCCTGTTTTTCGTCCGCAGAGCAGGGAAAGCCGATGTAAAGCATGTACGCCATGCCCCAGATGTCGTACTGATGGCAGTCTTTTGTTGCGGCATAAAAAGCGCCGGCAGCAGGATCAAACAGCAGGGAAAGGGAACGCTCGACAGATTCGGCAGCTTTTGCGAAGCGGTCCGGATTTTTGATACCGTAGGTTTTGCACATGCGCTCCATCATACGGCAGGCACGCCAGTAGAGCAGGGATTCCATATAGAGCGTGCCGGTTTTGCCGATGGTATCGGTGAAGCCATAGGGGGAATGGGGGTTCTGAACGTCGTTGTAGACCAGACCGTGTTCCTCGAGGGGCAGCAGGAACAATCCCTGCTCGAGATCGGCCTCCCATTCGGTAAACAGAGGCAGGAAGGCTTCCGGATCCATCCGTCTGGAAAGGCTGTCTACGGTGAAAATCAAAAAAGGCGTATTGTCGAGATTCGCTTCTCCGACGGGAGCTGCAGCGATTCCGGCGGCGTAAACAGCCAGACCGTCTGTCGTCACCCGGTCTGGCATCCATCCGTCGGCACGGCGGTGACGGACCGCATAGCGGATGCAGTTTACAATATCCTGATCCGGAATGGCGAAACCTGCGTATTCCACCATATAGGAAAAATCGCGGAGCCACAGTCCGTCATAGCTGGCAGTGCCGTCCGGGGTATAAATCACAGTGCCGTCTGCAGCTGTGCGGCGGCAGCCATGGACAAGATCGGAGGCGAGAGCACGTAAATATTGTGTCGTATTTGTGTACATTGGTTGAAGGCTCCATTCTGTAGTGTATTTTTATTACTTTAACGTTAAAAGGTGCGGAAGCAGCCGGTCGAGCACCGCTTTGTAGCCGTTTGCGTACATGTGCATCCCCTCTACGGTATATTCCGCTTTTAACTGTCCCTTTTCATCCTTGATGTCATCGTTGGCGTCTATGTAGGCTGCACCGACCTCGGCGGCGAGCTCTTTTACCATCTCGTTGGCACGGCAGATACAGTCATTGCTGCGGACTTTTAACACTTCTTTCATGCCTGCGTCGGCGACGTCCGGATTGACCGGATAATAGGCGAGCAGAAACAGCTTTGCCTGTGGAAGATGTTCGCGGATGCCGGAAAGAATGGTGCGGTAGCGGTTGTGCAGAACGTCTGGCGTGCAGGCGGGATCGTTTAAGTCGTTGGTTCCGATGTTGATAAAAATGTAGGCGGGACGGAGCGCATAAACGCAGTCCTGCATGCAGGCGAGCATTTCCGATGTGGTGAAGCCGCCGACACCGCGGTTATAGATGGTCAGCGGAAGGTCGAAATCCGCGACAAATTCCTGGATGGGAAACTGTTCCATCAGGCTGGAGCCTGCAAACAGGATCTGTCCGGGTTTGACGAACTCGTTGAGATAGCGGAAACGCATAACCCGGTCAATTTTTCCCGCATCTCCATGTAGAGCCTGATTCAGTTTGTTGTAAAATTCTATGTCCATGAAAAACCTCCTTAGGATGTATAAAAATAATGTCGCAATGCGGTCATGGAAACGAAAGCAGGATGCAGAGAAACAGCATTCTGGATGTACATAAACGGATTTTTGTGCACGATAAAAAGAAAACCGGGACAGGCTGTAAATAGCGTGTCCCGGAATTGTACAGCCGGTTTATGTTTGACAATAGAAGGTTCGCAGAGTGAACTGTAACTTTTATTATTCATGACAATAGAATGCTCGCAGAGCGCGCATGCTATTATTTTGCAGTGATCGTAACCGCGTGCAGATAGGCGTCGGAGCCGGACGCACAGGTAACGGAAATGCGCTGGTTGGTGACCAGAACCCTGCAGCCGTTGATTGCGTTGACGGAATCGAGCTTGATTTCCATCTGTCCCTGAGGTGTATCGAGGAAAAGCATATTTTCAGTTGAGTTTCCGTTTACAGTGCCGGTGGCGGTCAGCGTGGAAGCGGTATTGACAGAAGCCGAGGAGCTGCTTCTTGCGCCGACTGTGGTAACGGCGTGCAGATAGCCATCATTGCCGTGGTAATAATAAACGGTCAGGGAACGTCCGCTTGTCATCATCAGACCCTTTAAGGTGTTTGCATTGTTGTCGATTACAAACTGCATCGTGCCTCCGGTAGTGGAGAGATAGAGCAGGTTGTTGGTCGTTTTGGAATCTACCGTGCCGTTTATGAACGGATAAGCAGAGTTATCGCCGTTTACAGATGCAGAGGTATTGGCTGCAGAAGAAGCGTCCGCAATTTTTACAGCGTGGAGATATGCGTCAGAGCCGCGTCCGCAGGTAATGCGGTATTTGCCGTTTAAAACAAGGAAGGCACAGCTGCCCATCTCGGTAGAAGGATCCAGCCGGATGATCATCTCACCCTGAGGAGTATCCAGATGCAGATCGTTGTCCTTTGTATTTTTGTTGAGGGTTCCGGTGACGTCAACCGTGTTGTTGGTATCTACAATGACATTGCCGATCTGATTGCCGGTGGAAATTTTAGTTGCATGCAGATAGCCGTCGTTGCCGCCGGTAACGGTGACGGAAATTGCCTGATCGGGCAGCAGGATTTTACCGGCAGTGGTGTCCGTGGCATTATCGATCTTAATCTCCATTTTGCCCTGGGGGGTATCCAGCAGCAAAAGGCTGCCGGTGGTGCCGGACATGACCTTGCCCTGTACGGTAACTGTATTCGCTGCCTGGGCAGGAAGCAGAAAAGCCGGTGTAAAGAGCAGGGACAGAACCAGACAGGCTGTTAAAACAAGCCCGAAATGTTTGTGCATTTTCATAAGGAAGCCTCCGTTTAATAGAATCCGTGTCAGTACAGGAAAACAGACCTGTATCAAGATAGTTTCATCATATAATAAGCCCATTTAAAAAGCAAGAAAAGTTGTCAGAAAAAAGAGATTCTGGTACACTAGGGATTACAAGTTCACTCGTGGATTCTATTGTATTGTGAACGGCGCAGATAAACGAACGGACGCGCAGAAATGGCGCGGGGGAACGGATTGCCGGGCAAAACAGACTTTAGAAGCAACGGAAATTTTTTGAGGAATGGGGAACTCAGAATGATCAACAGGGAAGATATGCTGGAACTGACCAGACGGATGACACCGAGCCGCACCTGCATGGATCGGATCGCGGGCGGATATATGGATGAGGACGGCTTTCTGGACGGAAGCTTTAACATACATTTTCTGAAGCTTTCCGGGGAAGAAAAGGCGAAGAACCTCGCGCTTGCAAAGGCGGTTCCTTTTTCGAAGACAAATGAACAGCTAAAAGAATACGAATTTTCACCGACACAGGAAAGGCCCGGAAGCCTGTGGCAGCTGTTGATGGCGATGCGGGAGGCGAGGCTCAAAAATGACGCCCTGAACGAAACGTTTTATGAACTGGTCGGTGAGCATTATCAGAGCGTTGGAAAAGATTACGCGGTCTTTTTGTTTCATGGAACCTATGACGTCCCGCTCAAAGCGTCCGACAAGGAAAGTCTGTGGGAGTCTGAAGAGGTGTACGATTTTTTAGTGTGCACGATCAGTCCGCTGGAGGGCGAATACGAGCCTGGTGAACCGGAGTGGGGCTTTTTGTTTCCTGCCTTTTCTGACCGCAGTACAGAAATCCACCGAATCGATATTTTTCAGAAAAATGCAATGGCATCCCAGACAGAGCTGATGAAAAAGCTGTTTCCCTAGAAAACAGTGACGCAGCAAGCTGCAGTCCGTTCCTGTATGCTGACGATACAGTATTTTATTGTGCTTTGGGAAGCTGCGTAAAGATTGCGTAAAGAATATCTGCGCAGGGCTGCCAGCGGTTGACAGGAGCCAGTAGTTAAGGTATTCTGGGAAAGATGTAATTGGAAAAACGAAAATTTTAGGAGGATATTCATGATTAAAGAAGCAATTGGAGGCTTTTGTATGGCGCTGGCGGACAGCGTTCCCGGTGTATCCGGCGGTACGGTGGCCTTTATTATGGGGTTTTATGACCAGTTTATCGGTTCGGTTCATGACCTTGCCTTTGGCAAGATGGAAGATAAGAAAAAAGCAATCGCTTATCTGATCAAGCTGGGGATCGGATGGATCATCGGCATGGGGCTGGCGGTTGTCATCCTGTCAGCGCTGTTCGAAAGTCATATTTATGTGGTAAGCTCTCTGTTTATCGGATTTATTGCGGGCGCGATTCCGCTGATCATCCGGGAAGAAAGGGATGGCTTCAAGCAGTTTGGCAAGGGCATTTTATTCCTGATCCTAGGTATCGTATTGGTGGCCGGGATCACGTGGTTAAACGGCAGAGCCGGCACCTCTTCGATGGATCTGAGCCACTTCCAGCTGGGAAATGCGATTAAGCTGTTCTTTATCGGAATGATTGCGATTTCTGCGATGTTTTTACCCGGTATTTCCGGTTCCACCCTGCTTTTGATCTTCGGTGTATACATTCCGGTGATTTCTGCGATCCGCGCAGTGCTGGGGCTGCAGCTTTCCTATGTACCGAACCTGATCTTCTTTGGACTTGGTATCGTAGCAGGCGCATGTAGTGTTGTAAAGATTATCAAGGTTTGCCTGGAGCGTTTCCGCCCCCAGACGCTGTATTGCATCGTCGGCATGATGGTGGGCTCCTTCTATGCAATCGTGATGGGACCGACAACGCTGGAAGAAGCGCAGGCTCCGCTGGCTTTCTCCAGCTTTCATTGGATTGCCGGCATCATCGGACTGGCGCTGGTGCTTGGTATGCAGTTTGCAAAAGAAAAAGGAAAGAAAGCCTAAGAAACAGGAAAATGCCTTCAACAGAAAGCAGGAGGATAAGAAAATGGTAAAGCATGTGATTTTATGGCAGTTAAAGGATTCTTTTACAGAAGAAGAAAAAACGGAAATCAAGGCGGATATTAAAGCTGGTCTGGAAGGGCTTGCAGGGCAGATCCCCGGTCTGCTTTCCATTCAGGTACATACAGAAGGGCTTCCTTCCTCCAATGCGGATCTGATGCTGGATTCCTGCTTTGCAGATGCAGCTTCCCTGAAAGGCTATTCCGTACATCCGGCCCATGTGGCGGTTGCGGACGGAAAGGTGCGCCCGAACGTGAAATGCCGCGTGTGCATGGACTATGAGGTGACAGAGGCCTGAAAAAAGGGATATAATAAAAGTGGCAAAATGCCATTGCTTTTTCAAAATTTGATGTTTATAATAATTTATAGTATGATGCCAGGGTCAAAAGGTCTAAGCACACATGAGCTTGCTCATAGGTGGGTGAAAGACCTTTTGACCCGCCCCGATAGGAGCATAAAAGTGGGATAATAATCCCACGATATGCGACTATCGGGCAGGATTGTGGGAGTGCGCAGCACGGAACAATCCGCAGGCATCAAGGTCGGGGCTTTTGCCC
>QUKC01000026.1:16874-38458 GCA_003481005.1 Firmicutes bacterium TM09-10
CTTTTGCCCCCGACATCATAGTGTTTCGAAATTCAAAGACAAAGGCAGGTGAATGAAATGGATAGCTGCGATGCTCACGGGCGAAGTCGCTGCATAGGATGGGAAGCAGAAAAAGCACAGAGACGCAGCAGATCCGTTTCGTTCTGAGCCTTTTTTCTGTTCAGTTCTTTCTTCTTCGTGGCGATAGAGTTTCTATTGTTCCTGTCCTATGGAATCCAATAGCACGACAAGTCAGGTGAAAAGCAGGTTGCAGAAGATGCCGCAGGCGTGGATCAACGCAAAGGGGCTTCTTTTTGTTGCGTGATTTATGCAGAAGACGGTTGTCTCTGTGTGCAAGTTGGGAGAAGAAAGGAGACGGGAGAGATGGAGACAAAGGACTATACTCAAGAGATCATTGACATTATCCGGAGCAATACCTCCCCGGCGGTGATGAGCAGCCGACTGGAGGATTACCATGCCAATGACCTTGCGGAAGTTCTCAAAAAGCTGACGGTACAGGAACGCTGCAAGCTGTACCGGATCCTGGATAAGGATATGCTTTCGGATATTTTAGAATATACGGAAGCAGATGAAGCAGCAGAGTACTTAAAAGAAATGGAACCGCGTAAGGCTGCGGCGATCCTTTCCGGAATGGAGACAGACGCACTGGCAGAAGTGCTGCGTATGCTCGATAAAGGCAAAAAACGTCTGTTGATCGATCTGCTGGATGACGATGTCCGTCACGATATCGAAGTGATCGCATCCTTCGATGAGGATGAGATCGGCAGCAGGATGACTACGAACTGTATTATCATCCAGAAAAATGTTACCGTGAAGGAAGCAATGAGCAGCCTGATCCGTCAGGCAGCCAAAAACGATAATATTTCTACAATTTTTGTCGTAAGCAGCCAGCAGAAATTTTACGGTGCCATCGACTTAAAAGACCTGATTATAGCAAGGCAGGATCATCCGCTTGAGGAGCTGGTTGTAACCTCTTATCCGTATGTATATGCGGAGGAGGAGATCGACGAGTGTATCGAACGCCTGAAGGATTATTCTGAGGATTCGGTTCCTGTCCTGGATAATGATAACCGCCTGTTGGGCGTCATTACATCCAGCAGCATCATCGAGCTGGTGGATGACGAAATGGGCGAGGATTACGCAAAGCTGGCTGGTTTGACGGCAGAAGAGGATCTCAAGGAGCCGTTAAAGGAAAGCATGAAAAAGAGAATGCCGTGGCTGTTGATCCTGCTTGCGCTCGGCATGGTTGTTTCGTCGGTTGTAGGCGTGTTCGAGACCGTTGTGACGCAGCTGCCGATCATCATGTGCTTCCAGTCCCTGATTCTGGACATGGCAGGTAACGTCGGCACACAGTCCCTGGCTGTGACAATCCGGGTATTGATGGACGAATCCCTGACAGGCAAGCAGAAGGCAGAGCTTGTCTTTAAGGAAATGAAGATAGGTTTATGCAACGGTGGTTTGTTGGGACTGATGTCCTTTGTACTGATCGGACTCTATATTTTTGCAATCAAAGGAAAGACTCTCGCCTTTTCCTATGCGGTATCCGCGTGCATCGGTGTCGCCCTGCTTTTGGCAATGCTGATCTCCAGTGCGGTTGGTACGTGTATTCCGCTGCTTTTCAAAAAGATCAAGGTGGATCCGGCAGTTGCTTCCGGTCCTTTGATTACGACCATCAACGACCTTGTTGCAGTGGTGTCTTACTACGGCTTGAGCTGGCTGTTTTTGATCGAGTTCTTTCATATGGCAGGATGATCCTTCTGAAGGATTCAGAAATTCCTTCAGAAAAATAAGCTTTTGTTTAGAAAAAATTTCGGAAAAGCCTCTGCGGCTGTTTGGAATTTGCCTTTATGATAAGGGCAAATGAAACAAACGACTGCGGAGGTTTTTTTATGGATATCGATAGAGAAAAGGAAGGAAAGTGCCTGACGGTGACAGTGCCCTGCTATAATTCGGAAAGCTATCTGGAACGGTGTGTGGAATCCCTTTTAAAAGAGCGCGACGGTCTGGAAATTATTCTGGTGGATGATGGGTCGACGGATAGAACCGGACAGCTTGCAGATCAGTATGCGCGTGTATACCCGGATGTGGTTCGGGTTGTGCACAAGAAAAACGGCGGGCACGGTTCCGGTGTCAACGCAGGGCTGATGCTCGCAAACGGAATTTATTTCAAGGTTGTGGATTCGGACGATTGGCTGGATGAGGCTGCATTTCATAAGCTGATGAGCGTCCTGCGTTTCTGGTGCCGGACAAAGGAGGAAAAACGCCCCGACCTGGTTGTCTGCAACTATGTATACGATCATCTGGAAGAGGGAAAAACGAAAGCAGTCCGCTACGGAAATCTTTTTCCCGAGCAAAAAATCTGCAGGTGGGACGAAATCGGCTGCTTTTCGCCGGAACAGTATCTTGTCATGCATGCGCTGATTTTTCGGACGGGAGTGCTGTATAACTGTGGGTTAAAGCTTCCGGAGCATACGTTTTATGTGGACAACCTGTTTGCAAACTGCCCGCTTCCGTTCGTGCAGCGGATTTATTATCTGAATGAGGATTTGTACCATTATTATCTGGGGCGCGAGGATCAGTCGGTTAACGAAAAAGTGCTCGTGTCGCGCATCGATCAGCAGATTCTCGTGACGCAGCTCGGCAACCGGTTCGTCGGGTCGGACGCGGTGCAGAACACTGAACCGAAGCTGCGCCGCTATCTGTACCGCAACAGCTCGATTATGATGGCGATTTCCACGATCCATCTGCTGATGCTCGGAAAAGAAGGGCGGCAGCGCAGAAAAAAGCTCTGGCAGTCGCTAAAAAAAGAGAATCCGAAGCTCTATCGAAGGCTGCGGCTTGGCAGCATCAGCGGTCTGACCTGTCTGCCGGGTGCGCCCGGGGCGGCGGTGGTGATCGGAGGATACCGCATGGCGCGCCGGATCTGGCAGTTTCAGTGAGGGTGCGGCGATGAAGAATAGGAAAAAGCAGGATAATGCTACGGCGCAGTCTGCAATCTACGTTGGCTTTGTAGACACGCCTGGTCTGTTTGCTTCGATCATCCGCCGAGTGATCGGGCAGAATTATGTGCATGTCGTGCTGGGCTTCGATCCGGAGTTGAAAGAAGCCTACAGCATCGGCAGACGCAATCCGGCGATTCCGCTGTTTGCGGGCTTTGAACGGGAAAATCGGGAAAAAATTCTGAAAAAATATCCGACCGCACGCTATCAGATCTGCCGCGTGGCATGTACGAATGTGCAGAGGGAAGCGCTGCAGCAGGAGGCAAAGACGGAATGGGAACGACGCTTTACCCATCATTATATGGTGATCGGGCTTGTGTTTTTGTTAGCTGGAATCGCCTTTGACCAGAAAAATCACGACACCTGTTCGTCGTGGCTGGCGCGTGTAACCCAGAAGGTCGGCCTGCAGGAATGGCAAAAGCCGTTTCCGCTTGTCACGCCACGGGATGTGTATGAACAGTTGGGAAAAGACAGCTGTGCGGGAACGCTTGTATTCGAGGGGACACTGGCAGAGCTGGTGGAGGGCAGCGCAGCAGGAACTGCAGCGGCATCGGAATCTGCTGGCACGGGTCGTGACTGGCGGCCGCGTCCGGCGATGAATTGATGGATGTTCGTGCTGCATGCGCAGCAGCGCAGTCATGGCGCACATGTTTTTGGGCGCTGCGTGCCTGTAGAATGGAGAGGAATATGAAGGCTCGAAAAAAAGATACGCCTGCAGGCGGACGAAAAAAACATTTTTGGGAGACACTGCTGTTTTTGGCGGTGATGGTATTCACGCTGCGGTTTTGCTTTAGCGGGCAGAAGCCGCAGGAGATCTGGGCAGCGGTAAAGAGCATGCGGGGAATGAGTCTGGCCGGGGCGGTGGCACTCGGCCTTTTCTTTGTCTGTATGGAAGGGACGATCATGAGGATTCTGCTTGGGGCAGCAGGCGGAAAAAGCGGACTTCTGACATGTATCAGCTATTCGTTTCTCGGATTTTTTTATTCCGGAATCACACCGTCCGCGACCGGCGGACAGCCGATGCAGCTCTATGAAATGAAGAGGGATGGAAACAGCGTCAGCAGCAGTACGGTCGTGCTGATGGTCACAGCAGTGTGCTATAAGCTGGTGTTAGTCTGTATCGGCACATTTCTGCTGATTTTTCAGGGGAAAATGCTGCGGCAATATCTTGGCAGATATTTCGGTCTGTATCTTCTGGGGCTGTTTTTGAATCTGGCGATCACGCTTGTCGTGACTGGAATGATTGTCCTGCCGCAATGGATAATTGCCTGGGCGGATATTTTTGATCGATTGTTCGTGAAACTGCATTTGTGGAAAGCTTCGGGAAGCGTGGGCAGACAGGAAAAGGTGCGGTGCTTCGTGCAGGAATATCATCGGGCAGTCCTATTTTTAAAAGAGCATCCGGGGCGGCTTGCGGCAGCATTTTCACTGACCTTTGTGCAGAGAAACAGCGCATTTGTGATTACCTGGCTGGTGTACTGCGGAATGGGGCTTTTCGGGACAAATTTGTGGAGCGTCGTCTTTTTACAGGCGGCGGTGACGCTGGCAGTGGACATGCTTCCGGTGCCCGGCGCGCAGGGAATTACGGAGCTCGTGTATCGGAGCGCGTTTGCACAGATTTTCATCGGAGGGACGTTACCTGTGTCGATGATCGTCAGCAGGGCGGCGTCGTTTTATGTGCCGATGGCGGTCGGGCTTGCAACCGTGCTCTGGAGGATGGCGCGTAAGGCAGGAAAGAGCGGGTGGAAGCAGGCTGCGTAAATCAGCCACATCCATATCTCCATAACTGGTGTGCATGGTTTTGCTGGAATGACCGTTTCTGCTGTTGTCTGTTTCTTTGTTACGATAATCATACTTGGAATATCCTAATTCTTCATCCAGTTCCTCGTCCAAAGCACCTTCCAATAGGACAGACATCATGTCACGCATGATGCCATTTACATCGGTGCCGTCTTTGATGCTGATATCATTATTTTTCAGATAATCACGCATCATTTCTCTCATTGCTGCTTTTTGTGGGCTGTCTTTTCTTCTTGCCATAAAAATAACCTCCAAACTGAGTAATTTTATCTTACATCAGTTTGGAGGTTTACACAAACTTTGGGATACTCCCATGAGGTATCTTATATAATGAATTATTATAGAATGAGAGCCGCAAATGCGGCTCTCATTTCATTTCATGGATAAATAAATAATAAAGCTGGAAAAATCTAACGCTGTACGCGACCAGAGCCATCTCCATTTGCCAGTTTTTCTACATCGGAAACACTGACACGGTTAAAGTCACCGATAATGCTGTGCTTCAGGCAGGAGGCTGCAACAGCAAATTCCAGTGCAGCTGATAGTTCCTGATAGTGATTCAGACCGTAAATAAGTCCGCCTGCAAAGCTGTCACCACCACCTACTCGGTCTACGATATCGGTAATGTGATATTTTTTTGATTCATAAAAATGAGCTCTGTTGTTGATGCAGGCTGCCCAATCATTATGATCTGCACTCTTGGATTCCCGTAATGTAATAGCAATAAGCTTCATATTGGGATAGGAAGCAAGCACCTTATCACCAAGGGCTTTGTATTTACTGCGATCAAGGCTGCCGGATTCTACATCTATGTCAACGGTGATTTCCAGAGATTTCTGTACATCTTCTTCATTGGCGATGGCAATGTCCACGTAGCTTGCCAGTTCGCGCATGACCTCAGAAGCTTTCTTGCCATATTTCCATAAATTTTTACGAAAATTCAGATCACAGGAAACTGTAATGCCCTTTTCTTTGGCTGCTTTTACACTTGCAAGGCTTAACTCCATTGCGGTTTCAGATAACGCTGGGGTGATACCGGTAATATGATACCAGTCTATACCATCAAATATCTCATTCCAGTTAAAAAGCTCCGGTTGTGCAATAGCGATAGAGGAACCACTGCGGTCATAGGTGACCTTACTGGGAAGCTGATTTGCACCGCTTTCCAGAAAATAGATTCCCATACGGCCTTCACCGCGTTTTACTTTTGAAACATCAACACCGAACTGGCGAAGCTCTTTTATACATTCATCGCCGATGACATTATTTGGTAAGACAGTGCAATACTGCACATCCATACCAAAGTTTGCGAGTGAAACAGCAACATTGGCTTCACCGCCGCCAAAGGAGGCTTCCATAATGGGAGACTGGAAAAAACGTTCCAGGCCAGGCGGTTTTAAACGCAGCAAAATTTCGCCAAAAGTTAATATTTTCATAGTGTAATACTCCTCGTTTTATTTATTTTTGTAATAAATGGATGGCAAATCCGCCAATTTCCTGCTTTAGATAAAGAGCGACCAATCGGTCATCTTTGTATTTTGCGGTTGATGTATCTGCATAAAAGCCAGCTCTTTCCAGCTCAGGAACTGCACAGAGAATATTGTTGGTTCTGATGGCAATGTGTCCGTACGCTCCCAAGTTAGAGGATTTCAAAATTTCAATATTGGGAGAGGCAAATACGGAGCTGCTGCCGTCTTTGAGGGGGAAATCAAAAGCTGTCTGGAAAAAATTACTTACCTCAGTGGAGGATTCAACATTTTCACAGTTGATTCCCAAATGTGCAAATTCAAAGCCGAGCGCATTTTGACGGGCTTCCCTGCAGAGAGCTGTAATCTTATCAAAATTGCCATCTGCAATGTCTTTGCGGGTACAAATCCAGCTGCCGCCTACTGCGTGGATAAAGGGTGCCGCAATGTAGTCACCAATGTTATGGCTGTTAATACCACCGGTAGGCAGAAACTTTACTCCTGGAAAAGGTGCAGAAAGCGACTTTAAGGCAGTAAGTCCTCCGTATACATTCGCTGGAAAGAACTTTACAACAGAAAGTCCTAATTTTACAGCAGACATGATTTCTGATGGAGCGACACAGCCGGGGGTTACAGTAATACCTGCTTTGATGCAATATTTTATGATTTCTTCATCAAAGCCGGGAGAAACAATAAAGCCTGCACCGGCAGATACAGCAGCTTTGCACTGCTCGAGATTTATGACTGTGCCAGCTCCCACCAGCATATCCGGGCAGGCGGATGCAACAGCAGCAATGCTGTCTTTTGCAGCAGCTGTTCGAAAAGTGATTTCCATAACGTCAATGCCACCGGCAAGAAGCGCTTTTGCGGTTGGCACTGCATCTTCTGCATTGTCCAGTACAACAACGGGAACAATGCAGGCACGTGAAAATCGTTCAAGTGGGTTCATAAGATACCTCCTAAATATAGAATAAATAGCATAAGCGGGGGCACTTCTGTTATTATCCTTTTGAAAATAGAAGGATTTGTATAATGCATGAACAGCAAAATAAGCGGGGGCGTCTTGCTGCTTGCTTTTAGTGTTTCAGAATAGTTGAGCCTGCAATTTGTAAAGGACAGGTCAACCGGGTTTCTTTCTTTGCAACAGAAGGATCTGCAATGCATTCAAGCAGTTTTTGTGCAGCCAGATTCCCGATAAGACGTGGCTGGACTACAATGTTGGTAATGCGGGGCGTCATCAGAGAGAGCAGGATGCTCTGCTCTTCCCAGCCCCAGTCATCAGGACCGCAGAGTCCGATTTCATCTGGAATGTGTATTCCAAGAGAGCGGATTGCATTAAATACATGCAGTACGGTAATGGAGTTGACACAGAATATGGCGGGAAGTTCCTTTTTCCCACAAATATCCTTTAAATGGTGAAGCTGACTGGTGACATTCTGGGTATTGTGAATGTCAATGACGTAGGTTAATTCGTTTGGGTCAACCTCGGGATAATAGAGCTTCACTGCGTCCAAAAAGGAATTGCGCCTTTCGGACCGGACAGAACTTGCAAAATAATTTTCTGTAAAAAAGACAGGAAGTGTATAGCCTTGTTCCTTCAGGTGCTTTACAAGTTCAAAAATAGGGTCTCGGTGATTGGAACCCACAAATTGGAAATTATAGTCATCTATGGTACGGTCACAAAGAACGATGGGAAGTCCGGTGCAGGCCTGCTGTATAAGCAGAGGGTTCTGGCTGGAACAGGTGTTTACGATCAGACCGTCTACATGCCGGCTCATCAGGGATCTGATATAGGACTCTTCTTCTTTGATACTATTGTTACAGCTGACAAATAATGGCATATAATTACTGCTCAGGAGTGTTTCACTGATGCCTTGGATCAGAGCAGCACAGAAAGGCGTTGATATATCCGATACAATAACTCCAATATGATGCGATAAATTTGTCTTTAAAGACTGCGCCATAACATTTGGATGGTAATTGGTCATTTTAATAACTGTTTCGATCCGTTCCCGGGTATCCTTTTGGATCAAGTCCTGTTTCCCATTGATATAACGGGAAACAGTAGTGATAGAAACTCCCGCCGCTTTGGCGATATCTGAAATGGTAACCTTTTCATGGTTCATATGATGTGTTTGGGCCGGTTTGGATACATAACAAGTAATGCAATTGTAAAAATTACTTTAATTTGTACCTGAAACAGCCACGCTCCTTACGTTGTTTTGAAAATATTATAGAATTTTACTTTTTAAATTGTCAAGCAAATATGGAAAACATTTATTAGTTTCTGAAGTTTTGTGTGTAGTGCATAAATGAAAACGATTTCAAATTGTGAAATGTCATGAAATGGGTAGGAATATGTGAAATATATCTTGTAATTGCCAAGATTATGTGATAGATTTGTGGAAAATGATAGTTCAAAACAAGAAAATAGACAAAAACAAAGAAAATAGATGAAATCATTTTCACAATCGAATATAGACACATGATGAATGTGTGATAATGGTGTTTCCGGGAGTTATCCCGTACACATATATAAGCTAAGGTGGGGGCACTGAAATATTCTTAAGAAGCAGGGAGGACAATAAAGAAAGAGAAAATTGAAGTAATTGCTTAAAATGAAAAGTTCAGATGAATCTGACATTAGCGATTTGCAGCATACAGGAAGAGAAGGAAGATGCTCTTATATGTGTGAGCGCTACGCACGTAAGCCTGATATGCACACAAAAACGGTGGCGCAGAAAAGAGGTAAAGAAGATTATGAAGAAAAAGTTATTGTCGGTAATATTAGCAGGTTTTATGGTGATGGGATGTTTAGCTGGGTGCACATCTAATGATCAAACAGTAGAAAATGAAAAAAATACTTCAGAGACGGAGCAAGCTGAAAGTGGAGAAAAAACAGTTATTACAGTTGCCCGGTGGGGTACAGATAGTGAAAAGGAAGCATTTGAAAACATATTTGCAGAATTTGAAAAGGCACATCCAGAAATTGACGTCCAGTTAGACTTTAGACCATGGGATACCTACTGGGATATGATTAATGTTAATATGTCTGGTGGTATGCTTCCTGATATTGTAAGCGTGAGTACACAACTAGGTTCTAAATATTATATTCCAGGTGTTTTTGAAGATTTGGCTCCGTATATTGAGAGAGATGAAGTGAAAACCGAAGAATTTGCACAGAATGTAATGGATGCATTTACAATGGATGGTAAAGTTTTTGGCTTTCCTAATGATATATCTTTGTATCCATTGTGCTACAATAAAGCATTGTTGGATGAGAGTGGTATTGCATATCCGGCATCGGATAATCCCTTGACTTTTGATGAATATTATGAAATGGCAAAGAAGCTGACCAAAATTGAGGGAAATGCATATACTCAGGTAGGGTTTGCTGATGAAGCCCGTACAGCATTTAGACTGCAATGGTTATTTCCAATGTATGGGGGAAGCATGTTTGACCAGACAGTAAATCCAACCAAAATTACTATTGATACCCCAGAAGGTAGAAAGGGAGTTGAGGCAATAGCAAAGATGGCAGATGTTGTTGCACCTGTTGCAGAATGGGGGAAAAGCTGGGATGGAGGCCTCCAAAATTCTGCAATAGCAACGTGTACATCTGGTATCTGGATGTTTGGTGATTTTAAGAAAGCAGGTGTTGATTTTGGGGTTGCACCGATGCCAGAAGGCATTGAAGGATCGGCGGTTACAGGTTTGATTAATGGTTTTATGATGGCAAGTAACTGTGAAAATAAAGAAGCAGCATGGCAGGTACTAAAATGGCTTTCTAGTAGAGACGGTCAGCTTCAGGTGGCTAAGAATGGAGTGGGAACACCGATTTATTCAGAATTGTGTACAGATCCGGCTTTTGCAAATCAGATAGAGGGTGTGGATCTTTCTGCATACAGTTATATGCTGGATCATTTTCAACCATTAGCAATGATGCCAGATGACTCATTGAATATTTTTATTGAGAATAAGATAAAAGATCTCCTGGAAGGTAAGATTGATGTGAATGGATTTATTGAAGCAATGACCGGAGAGGGTCAAGAGATCTTAGATGCGATGTATCAGTAATAATTACATAGGGTGAGTAATGCCAGGATCATGTAGAAATATACATGATCCTGGTAAGCATAAAATAGGGAGGCTTGAAATGAGCAAGAAAAAGGAAAATAAAAATGCTTTGCATGGTTTCTTACTTGTAATGCCGTGGTTTGTCGGATTCCTTATATTTTATTTGTATCCTATATGTTCCAATATTGGATTAAGCTTTACAGATAAAACAATCTGGGGTGAGGGCAAATTTGTAGGGTTAAAAAATTACTATAAAATATTCTTTGAGGATAAGGTGTTTTGGATTTGCTTGAAGAATACTTTTCTGTGGGTTATTTTTTCTAATGTTATTATGCTTAGTGTGTCTTTGATAATAGCGAATTTGTTAGCAGGAAAAGTTAAAGGGGGCAAATTTTTTCGGACTGTTTTTTATTTTCCTTGTTTACTGCCACCAGTAGCATTTGGTGTGGTTTTGGGATTTATATTCTCGGGGAGTCCAAATGGTTTTGTGAATCATCTATTTGGACTTGGAACTCATGGATGGTTTAGTGATTCAACTTTAGCTATGCCAACGGCAATTGTTTCCAGTATCTGGTATATCGGAACGCCAATGATAATTTTTCTTGCGGCTATTAAGGGAATTAACCCCAGTTACCAAGAAGCTGCATTGATTGATGGAGCAGGAGCAGTTCGAAGATTTTTTTCAGTTACTTTACCTCTGATTTCACAGTCTATTATCTTCAATTTTATAATGGGAATAATAAATGGATGGCAGGTATATGAACATATTATTCCTTTTACGAAAGCGGAGGGAGATGTGATCAAACCATATGGAAGGGATTATGGATTGGGAGTGTTGTTGATCCATATTTATGAGAAAGGGTTCAAGGATTTTGAAATAGCATATGCGGCAGCATTAGGTATAATTTTATTAATCATTGTTTTACTTTGTACATTGGCTGGCTTTGGCTTAATAAAGAAGTTGAAACTGGATTATCAATCTTTTGACTGAAAGGAATGTAGTTATGAAAAAAAGTATTTTAGGAGTATTAAAGTGGATTATATTGCTAATGTTAGCAATAGTTATGCTGGTGCCATTCTTTTGGTTGATTTCTAGTTCCCTAAAAGATAAAACGCAGTTTTATTCTAATCCTCCAGTTTATTTTCCTATTCCGATGCATTTTGAAAATTTTGTAAATGCATGGGTAAACATCGGCTTTTTTAGAGCAATTTTAAATTCCTTGGTATTTGCATTGACTTTTACCATAATTGTGGTATTTAGTTCAGCGTTAGCCGCTTATGGATTTTCAAGATTTAAATTTCCGGGTAAGAAAGTATTATTTGTAATTCTGCTGTTATCGATGATGCTGCCTACACAGATTATGACGATTCCCTTATTTTTGATGTTTAAAAAACTGAATATGATCAATACTATATTACCAATGCTCTTACCATACTGTTTAGGGGTTCCATATCATATTTTTTTAATACGCCAGTTTATGAATGGAATACCGAAAGAAGTGGATGAAGCAGCTAAAATTGACGGTTGTGGAACTATGCAAATATTCTTTTATATCATTGGACCTATGTCAAAACCAACGTTGATTGTGTCAGCGCTTTTGAATTTTATATGGGCATGGAAAGATGTATGGTATTCCAATATTTATCTTGGAAGACCAGAAAGGCAAACAATTTCAGTAAGGCTACTTTCGTTAATTGGAGATAAGAGTGTAGAGTATGGGCAGATGATGGCAGCTACAGTCATGATGATGTTGCCTGTTATTCTTCTATATTTTTGTGCACAAAAGTATTTTGATGAAGGTATTACTATAACAGAATTGAAATAGCTTAAAGGAAGATCAATATGTATCAAATGATGATAGGAACTTATACCAAAAGAGGTAGTGAAGGTATTTATTTGTTGGAAATGGATGATATTTTGCAGCAAGTAAGAGTAATATCAGTTATTGGAGAAAAAAATCCCTCCTATTTGTGTTTGGATTCCGAGAAAAAATGTTTGTATGCTGCTTTGGAAAACGAAGTTGGGGAAGTGGCTGTTTACAATGTTGAAAATCGAAAAGCACCGAAATTTATGGGGAAATATGAGACAGGAGGGAGTACAACATGCCATGTGTCCTTGTCGGTGGATCACAAGTGGCTTTATGCATCTAACTATGAAGATGGATCCTTTACTATATTTGAAGTGGGAGATGCTCTCAGAAAAAGCAGGATAATCTTTAATCAGGCAGGTCGATATAAGGCAAAACCTCATGCACATAGCGTTTTTTCAATTTTGAAGAATGAAGCTATATGCTGCGATAAGGGACTGGATAGTGTTTTGATATATGGGGATGGAGGAGAGATATGCCGCTTTTATTTGAAAGGAAGTAATTTTCGGATTTTGGAAAGTGAGAAACAAAACCTCTATCTTGTAGCGGAGAAGAGTAGTGAAATTGTTGTGATCAGTTATGAACATGGGAAACTGACACTTCAGCAGCGTATATCAACGGTGGAAAAAGGGTTTGCCAAAATTAATTATGCGGCAGCAGTACGTATATCACCCGATCGACAGTATCTTTACACTACAAATCGAGGTGAAGATACTATTGTGATTTATAAGATCCAGAAGGATGGAACCTTAGAGTTTTTAGAACGTCATTACCTACCAGGGCAATTTCCTCGTGATTTTAATATTTCAAAAGATGGAAAAATTTTGGGTGTGACTTTAGAGTATTCAGATTGTGTAGTTTTTTATGATGTAGATAACAATACTGGGACTATAAGACTACGGAAGGAAATGGTTCGCATTCCGAGTCCTACGGCTATAATTATAGAATAAGGAGAATGACTGTGAGAGAAGAACTATATAATGGAATTAATATTCAGAAGCCTTGGCCACCACGTATGAAAGAAAAGGAACAGGCATTAAAAAAGAATATAGATAGAATACCAGAAACTATTTGTTATCTATCAAACCCTCCGAAGGTAATTCCTATTCATGTTGGAAGGCAATTATTTGTAGATGACTTTTTGATTGACACATCAACCTTGCAACGTAAATATTATTACCCTGAACCCTATGTGGGGAATCCGATTTTAAAACCACAGACAAAAATTGAAAAAAATGAGGGATGTTGTCCAGTGGCAGCTACTTTTACAGACGGTGTTTTTTATGATTCAAAAGATGGACTCTATAAAATGTGGTATCAGGCTGGGTGGTTTGATGGAACTGCATATGCAGAGAGTTTGGACGGACAAAACTGGTATAGACCAGATTTGGATGTTGTACCTGGAACAAATATGGTATTACCTTTTCGTAAGGGGTATAAGCGGGATGGTGCAACGGTATGGATTGATCATGAAACAAAAGATCCAAAGAGCAGATATAAATTATTTGTTTTTTTTAGAAAAAATGAGGTCGAAGAGATAGGGGAACTTTATATTTCCTCAGATGGAATTCATTGGAATGGGCCAACAATAACTGGACCGTGTGGTGATGCGTCTAGCTTCTTTTATAATCCTTTTCGAAAAAAGTGGGTATTCAGCATTAGAAAAGTAGATGTAGAGGGGGATTTTCACTATAGATATAGACAGTATTATGAAACGGAAGATTTTTTGAAAGGTGCAGATTGGGGAAGAAATGATCCTGTTTTTTGGTATGGAGCAGATGATTTAGACAAAAAACATGCGATATACGATTGTACTACACAGTTATATGGTGTTGATTGTGTAGCCTATGAAAGTATTTTGCTAGGAGCTTTTGAGATTTTTAAAGGACCTCATAATAGAATTGCAGAAGAACTTGGAGTTCCGAAACAATGTGATATTACATTGGGTTATAGCCGGGATGGTTTCCATTTTTGCAGACCAGATCGAACAGCTTTTCTTAAGGGTTCTGAGAAAAAGGGGACATGGGATTATGGCTATATTCATGCCTCTGGTGGCTTATGCATTGTAGAAAAGGATCAGTTGCGGTTTTATTATTCTGCGTGGTCTGGGGAGTCACCCAAATATGGAAAACATATGTATGCAGGTGGAGCTACTGGTTATGCTACGTTACGGAGAGATGGATTTGCAAGTGTTGCAGCAGAAAAAGAAGGATTTTTAAAAACTAGAGTGCTGGTTTTTAAAGGGGAATATTTGTGGCTGAATACAATCAGCGACTTGGGAGAGGTACGTGTAGAAGTAAGAACAGCGTCTGATGAACCAATAAATGGTTTTAGAAAAGAAGAATGTGAACCGGTTATTACTGATTCTACAAAAGTAATGGTTCGATGGAGTAGTGGAAACAGTCTAAAACAATTGGAAGGGAAGCCGATTAGATTTGTATTTTGGATTAGGAAGGCAGAAGTTTTTTCTTTTTGGGTAAGTGATGATGAAAGAGGAAAAAGTAGAGGATATATGGGCGCTGGAAGTACAAATTGTGAAGGAATTCGTGATATCTAAGTGATAAAATTGGTGAATTATAGGAGGTGTTCAAGATGAAAACAGCATTGGTTACAGGTGGAAACAGAGGGATTGGAGAAGGTATTTGTAGGGTTTTAGCTGAGAGGGGATACGATATTTTTTTCACCTATAAGGGTGGAATATATGATGGCGAAGAACAGTTTCGTAATGAGATGGAAAAAGCAGAAGCATTAGTTCAAAGTATTTGTAATGAATATAATGTAAAGTGTTTTTGTAAGGAAGCGGATTTTACTAAAGAAGAGGATGTGGAAAAAATATTCCAGACCGCAGTAGAAAAAATGGGAGAAATTCATGTGCTGGTGAATAATGCAGGATATGGAATAGAGGGAAAATTAAGAGATACAAAATCAGAAGATATTGACAAAGAGTATTTTGTGCTTTTGCGAACACCATTACTTTTAATGAAGCATGCTGCAAATCACATGATAGAAAAAGAAATACGGGGCTGTATGGTGAATATTGGATCTGTAAGAGCCAGTCGGGCGTTCCCGATTGACTGTATTTATGGAAGCTTAAAAGCAGGATTAGAAAGAGCTACTCAATCAGTGGCTTTGGAACTAGGACCCTATGGAATACGTGTTAATGCCATTGAGCCAGGATGTATTCAAGTGAGTCCACTGAAAGAAATGGTTCCATTTTATGAGAATATGGGACGTAATATTCCTATAGAAAGAACGGGAACGCCAAGAGATATTGGAAATACGGTGGCTTTTCTTTGCTCGGATGATGCATCTTATATTACTGGACAGACGATACGAGTAGATGGAGGGTTGTTATTGCCAGCAATGCATCAGGGTCCTGATATAGGACCAGACCAGAGATGGAGTCGTGTCCTTTGAGAGCGAAGGTTGAAAAAATAGAGTGACTCAATAGATGGTTAAAAAGTTTGTGAGGTTTATCAGAACAGGTTTTGACATTATAGAATTGGAAAAATACGAGTAAATGAAAATGAGTAAAGAGATAGATATTGTTGCGTTAGGAGAATTACTTATAGATTTCACAGAATCAGGATATAGCAAGAATGGAATGAAGCTATTTGAGCAGAATCCTGGAGGAGCACCTGCGAATCTGCTGACAGCGGCAAGCCATATGGGGTGCAGTACTGCATTTGTTGGAAAAGTGGGAAATGATATGCATGGTCATTTTCTAAAAGAAACACTGAAAAAGGAAGGAATTGATACAAGAGCAGTATTAGAGGATACAGAATATTTTACTACTATGGCGTTCGTGGAGCTGGATGAGAGAGGAGAGCGAAGTTTTTCTTTTGCAAGGAAACCGGGAGCGGATACTATGCTTAGAAAAGAAGAATTGGATGAAAAATTACTTTCAAATTGTAAGATATTTCATTTTGGGTCATTGTCTTTAACAAATGAGCCATCCAGGAGTGCAACGTTGGAAGCGATATCGATCGCTAAAAAGGCAGGAGTGATTATTTCTTATGATCCCAATTATCGGGCATCATTATGGAAAAGTGAGTGTACTGCTGTAGAAGAAATGAAAAAAGTGATATCGCTGGCGGATATAATGAAGGTGTCGGATGAAGAGAGTCTGCTTTTGACAGGTGCGTCCAATTATGAGGATGCATCAGATGAGTTCCTGAAGATGGGAATAAAATTAGTTGCAATTACACTGGGAAAGCAGGGGGTATTAGTGGCAAGAAAGGATCAAAGAGAAATTTTTGATGCGTTCTCTGTTAATACGGTTGATACAACGGGAGCAGGCGATTCCTTTTGGGGTGGATTCCTAAGCAGGCTGTTATCGTATAATCAGGCAATAGAAAAGCTGGAATGGGAAGAAATCAGTCAATGTGCGCTGACAGGCAATGCGGTTGCAGCATTATGTGTACAAAGTAGAGGAGGCATGCCGTCTATCCCGGGCAAGGATGATGTGGAATTATTTATCAAGAATAACAGAAAGAGGTGTTCTTATGATTAAAAACAGAAGGATCGGACATATTGGTATTGCTACCAATGATGTTGCAAGAGATGTGGAGTGGTATGTAAATGTGCTTGGCTTTGAAGTGACTGGCAAATTTCAAAATGGAAATGATACTGTTTATTTTTTGAAAAATGATGATGTTATTTTTGAAATATTTCCATCAGATTCTCGGCTTCCGAATGAGGTTTCCGGGAGAATTGATCATTATAGTTTTGCTTCTGATGATATTGAGTCGGACTATGCATATTGTGTAAAGAACGGATATAAGATCGTTACTGATGGTATTGAAGGTATTGCGGGATTTTGGGACAACGGTATCCGGTACTTCAAGATAGCAAGTCCAACAGGTGAACAGTTTGAGTTCTGCCAGATTTTGTGATGAAAATTATAAATAAAATAAATCCTCGCATTTCAGCATTTAAATTTAAAGATGAAGTGCGGGGATTTTTGATAAATAGCCTGTTAAAAAATGAAAAAATTTTAGCTTTTTACCCTAATTGCTCACTTGATGAAAAGGGACATTCTGCGGTAGGATGGATGGAATATAAAAGGTCAGAGGATTATGGGGAAACATGGTCACAGCCCTATATCTTTCAGCCGTCATTAAAATTGCTACATTCTGAGATGAAATACTCCGCTATGTGTGAAAAGGCAATAGTGAATGAAAAGGGAGATATTATTGTATATCAATTAATATGTGATATATCAAATGATCCACAGTGGCAACCCTATATGGTGCCATCTTATTCAATTAGCCGAGATAAAGGAAGCACATGGAGCAATCTGCGTCAGATAGGAACACGTCGAGGACGTATTTATGATGCGATGTATCAGGAGGGAACAATTTTTCTGCTTTTATTTGTCAATGATGCGACGGTTGATTGGACAGGTCAAACCACGGATCATTATTATTCACTTGTGGTTAGTGAAGATGGTGGAGAAAACTATTATGAAAGAAGCAGAATTCCAATTCCGTCGCTGCATCATGGATATGGAAGCATGATGTTTCTGGAGGATGGCCGTCTGATTGTGTACAATTATAATCTGGATGATGAATATAATCTGTCCTATGTGTTAAGTGAGGATAAAGGAATGTCGTGGGGACAGGCAGGTACAACCTTTGTGGCAAAAAAAATCCGGAACCCGCAGGTTGTAGGCTTTGAACATTTGTATTTTCTTCATGGCAGAAGCGGAAATAATGGCGAACAAGCAGGAAATTTTGTCTTATATTGCTCGGAGGATGGAATTCACTGGGATGAAGGAAGATATTTAAAAGTCCGTACAGAGGGATTAGGGGCTTATTCAAATAATTTGGTCATTGGGAAAGGAACATCCCATGAGAAGCTCCTGATTCAGGCATCGCATGCTTACAAAGATAATCAGACTAATGTTCTTCATTGGCAAATAATTAAAAGAAAGGTGTAAAGATAATGAAATGTATAATGAATCCGAGACCGGATATCCAGGAGGAACTGATCAAACCATATAAAGAAATGGAAGATGTTTATTCCCTTTCCTGCGTTGTAGGGGACGCAATGGAGAGAGAGCAGGTAATGCGACATGATATGAAGCCCAAATCCATCAATAAAAAAATAATTGGTCCGGCTATTACTGTAAAGCTGACAGCAGGAGATATCGTGGATTGCCTGTGTGTATTTGAAATTGCCAGACCTGGGGATGTTATTGTAATTGATGCATTTGGAGAAACGGAAACCTCAATTTGGGGAGGACTTATGTCTGGCCTTGCAAGAAATGCCGGTATAGCAGGCGCTGTGATTGATGGCAGCTGCCGTGATACAGATGAGGCGAAGATGCTGGAGTTTCCGATAACTGCCAAGGCGTCAGGACCTAGAGCAGCGCATACAGCATATTCGGGAAGGAAGGAACCTATTGCGGTAAATGTTCCTGTCTGTTGCGGAGGTGTTATTGTAAATCCAGGAGATTTAATTGTTGCGGATGAAATCGGTGTTGCGGTAGTTCCGTACAATGAGCTGGAAGCTGTATATAAAAAGGCACGCGCTCAGGCAGATCTTGAAATTGCAACAAGAGAAGAAATTCTGAGAGGAGCAACCGTTGATGAATTGCTTGCAAAATTCGGAAGAATATAATCATGAATTGAAATATATCATTACTCTTGATGGTGGTACAACGAATACTCGGGCATATTTGTGGAAACAGGATGGTTCCTTTGTTTCTTCTAAAAAAGAAAGAGCAGGTGTCAGGAATACCGCTATGGATGGATCTGATCAGGTGATCCGTGAAACGGTAAAAAGATGTATTGATGGCCTGATAGAAGAAAGTCATATAGAAGAAAGCCAGGTTCAAGGGATTTTTTGCTCGGGGATGTTAACCTCTAATGTGGGGCTTGAAGAAATTCCATATTTATGCGCACCTGTTGATGAAAGGGCTTTGTGCAATGCAATAGAATGCCGCTTCTTTAATGATATTACCAGAATACCTTTTTACATGATTCCGGGAGTCAGGAACCATGTAGAGAATATCGGAATAGATACGCTGGAGCAGATGGATGTTATGCGTGGAGAAGAAACAGAGGCGGTGGCTTTGTTGAGGGAGCGTGGCAAGGGCGAGGATCTGATTTTTGTTTTACCAGGCTCCCATACTAAAATAATATATGCAAATGAAGAAGGGTTTATCTGCCGTTGTAAGACAACCATGAGTGGAGAACTGCTTGATGCTTTGTTTTTCCATACGTTATTAAAGGATTCACTTCCGGATTTCTTTGTCGGTGAAGAGGAATATGATTATCAGGCGGTGTCAGATGGAGCTCGGACGGCACAGAAGAATTCCTTTACAAGTGCAGTTTTTAAAACACGTATTTATCAAAAATATGTACATAAAGATAAAAAGAAGGCAGCCAATTTCCTGTTAGGGGTATTGATGTATTATGATTGCCTGAGTATATGTGAGTTTAAGAAGACAGAGGCTTTGGAAGAGGTGCAGTTTGTTATTGCAGGTAAGCGGATAATTGCACAGGCTGTTTATGATATATTAACAGATATTATGCAGGAAAAGAAGGTTCATCTTTTGGATGAGGACGAACTGATGGCGGCGAAAGGGGCATTTCGTCTCGCAGAATTATATTATAAATGGAAGGAAGGTGAGTAGGATGATGAGTGACCTGAAGGATAGACTTTTAGAAGAGAAGCTGATTGTTATTCTCAGAGGGTTGGCGGAAGAAAAGCTGATTGCTACAGTAGATATCCTGAAAAATATGGGTATGCACTTTTTTGAGCTGGCTATTGATAATGAATCGGAATTATCAATGGAAAAAAGTCTCCGGAATATTGAAGGCTTAAGAAAGCATTACGGGGATTCCATACATATTGGTGCCGGAACAGTAATAAATAAGCTACAGGTAAAAAGGGTTGCAGAGATCGGAGGAGAGTACATTATTTCTCCGAATTTAAACGAGGAGGTAGTGCGTGCTACTAAAGAAATGGGATTGGTTTCTATACCGGGAGCAGCTACGCCAAGTGAGATCATAAGGGCATATCAGGCAGGTGCAGATATTGTAAAAGTATTTCCGGCAAATTATCTGGGAGAAGCTTATATCCGCGCGATAAAGGCTCCTCTTGACTATATTCCTATTGCTGCTGTGGGTGGAATCCGTCCGGAAGATATACCTGCATTTCAAAGTGCCGGTGTCAGCTGTTTTGGAGTCGGAAAACAGCTTGTAGATGCCGGTTTGTTTTCAAGCTATTGTGATGAAGAAGTATTTCAGATTATAGAAGACAGAGCAAAAAGATATTTACAGGCGATTCGATAAATAAGGATTAAAGCATATGCTGGAAAGGAATTGTATGGCCAAATTAAAGATTAATCTGCAAAATCCGGTGTGGCTGAGTCTGGGAGCTCTTTTTTGCTGTGTGCTGTGGGGAAGTGCATTCCCATGTGTGAAAATAGCATATCCACTGTTCAAAATTTCGGATACGGGTAGCCAGATTTTGTTTGCAGGAGTCCGTTTTTTTATATCGGGAATAATTACTTTTATTGTCGGGTGCATTTGGAAAAAACGGATTTTGCGGGTGAGGAAGCTGTCGATTCCGGGGATTATCAGGCAGGGGTTATTGCAGACTACGATTCAATATACGTGTTTTCACATTAGTCTGGCGTATATTTCATCATCAGAAAGTGCAATTATAAATGCTTCAAATGTGTTTATTTCTGTTATAGCAGCGCATTTCCTGCTTAAAAATGAAAGGCTATCCTGGGAAACCATCTTTGGATGTATTGCTGGATTAGCAGGAGTGATTCTGATAAATTTAACAGGAATATTAAATGGTAGTTTTTCCTTTAGGGGTGAGGGACTTATGCTGGCGGCTGCTGCATCTTATGGAATCAGTAATGTATATTTGAAAAAAATAGTAAAACAGGAATCGCCGATGGCAATTACGTCATATCAGATATTGTTTGGAAGTCTGCTGATGATAATAATAGGAATCTGCATGGGAGGACGAGTACAGGTATATTCCTTAAAGGCAGCCTGTCTTCTTTTGTATTTGGCAGCACTATCTGCAGCAGCTTTCAGTATATGGACGCTGCTGTTAAAATATAATCCGGTGGGAAAGGTTACAATGTTTGCGTTTTCTATTCCGGTTTTTGGCGTGATAATGTCGGGAATATTTCTCGGTGAGTCCGTTTTTTCTATGAAAAATATCATAGCACTTGTGCTTGTTAGCGTAGGAATCGGAGTTGTAAATGCTAAACATGGAGAACAACACTACCTATAAATGTTGTTAAAAAAGTCTTATTTATTCCTGGGGCTGTCGCACTAACGTGCGGCAGCTCATTTTATATAGTGCGCCTAGCGGCGCACGTTTCTAACGGGTTAAAGTCC
>QUKC01000027.1 GCA_003481005.1 Firmicutes bacterium TM09-10
GATACGAAAGAGGATTTCAGTGTTCAGTTTTGAAGGTATGATAAACATTGTTTGTTGTATCTGAATGGCCTAGTGGCTCAGTTGGTTAGAGCGCCGCCCTGTCACGGCGGAGGTCACGGGTTCGAGTCCCGTCTGGGTCGTCGGTTTCTTTATGAAACCGGAAGAACGAAGCGTGTTCTTCTCAACATAATGGGGTCTTAGCTCAGCTGGGAGAGCATCTGCCTTACAAGCAGAGGGTCATAGGTTCGAGCCCTATAGGCCCCATATTCCAAGAGATATGTTGAAAAGATGCGCCGATGTGGCTCAATTGGCAGAGCAGCTGATTTGTAATCAGCAGGTTATCGGTTCGAGTCCGATCATCGGCTTTATTCATTGAAAAATGAATATGGATGGATTCCCGAGTGGCCAAAGGGGACAGACTGTAAATCTGCTGCAATTTGCTTCGGTGGTTCGAATCCACCTCCATCCATTCTCTTTCAGGTATATTTTGAAAGAAGTTGAATACAATATCATATGGTAACGCGGGGTGGAGCAGTCTGGAAGCTCGTCGGGCTCATAACCCGAAGGTCATAGGTTCAAATCCTGTCCCCGCTACTCAATGCCCAGATAGCTCAGTTGGTAGAGCAGAGGACTGAAAATCCTCGTGTCACTGGTTCGATTCCGGTTCTGGGCATTTTTCTATGGTATGGGATACTAGCTCAGTCGGTAGAGCACCTGACTTTTAATCAGGTTGTCGGGGGTTCGAATCCCCCGTGTCTCAGTAAGAAGACTTGAAACATCAAGTCTTTTTTTTGTACCTGAAATCCTGTACAATGTAGGATAAAAGAGTTTATTTTTTCTAAAACCGGTCAGAACAACAAAAGGAGCAGACAAATGGCGGAACAGATCAAAATCATATTGCCGGAAGCAGTAAAAAAGATTATCAACGTTTTGCAAAGTGCCGGATATGAAGCATGGGCGGTTGGCGGCTGCGTCCGCGACAGTATACTGCACCGCGAACCGGATGACTGGGATATTACGACTTCTGCGAGACCGGAGCAGGTGAAAGTGTTGTTTCATCGTACAGTAGATACCGGTATTCAGCATGGAACAGTCACTGTTTTGATGGATAGGGTTGGTTACGAAGTGACGACCTATCGAATTGACGGAGAATATGAGGATTCGAGGCATCCGAAGGAGGTTACGTTTACAGCGTCGTTGCAGGAGGATCTGAGGAGACGGGATTTTACGATCAATGCCATGGCATATAATGAGGAAGCTGGTTTGGTAGATATTTTCGGGGGAATCGAGGATATTTCGAAAAAAGTGATCCGATGCGTTGGAGATGCGAAGGAGCGTTTCACAGAGGATGCACTGAGGATGATGCGTGCGGTTCGTTTTTCTGCCCAGTTGGGATATGATATCGAGAAAGCGACACGTCTGGCGATCTGTGAACTGTCACAGACACTTGAAAAGATCAGCGCTGAACGGATCCGAACAGAGCTTTTAAAACTTCTGGTCAGCCCACATCCGGAGATGCTGCGGATATGCAGGGAAACGGGCATGACGGCTGTTTTTCTGCCGGAATTTGATCAGATGGCGCAGACAGTACAGAACAATCCACACCATTGCTATGATGTCGAGGAGCATACGATTCAGGCATTGATGCATTCTGCACCGGAAAAAACGCTGCGGCTTGCTCTTTTATTTCATGATATGGGAAAAGCGAAGACGCGGACGACGGATCAGGACGGCGTGGATCATTTTCATGGACATTCGGAGGTCAGCGCCGAGCTGGCAAGGACAATCCTGCGCCGATTGAAATTTGATAATGAAACGATCGATCGAGTTGTCCGTCTGGTGCGGGCACACGATGTGAAAATCGAACCTGGAGAACGAAATATGCGGTTTGCTTTAAACCGTCTGGGTCCGGATCTTTTTCCGGAATTGTTTTTGATGAAAGAGGCAGATCTGGCAGCCCAGAGTGATTATCAGCGGGAGGAGAAACAAGAACATCTCAGGAGAATGCAGGAAGATTATGAGGCAGTGATTGCAAGCGGTGCATGCCTGACATTAAAAGGGCTTGCGGTAAACGGCAAGGATCTGATCGGAATCGGGATGCAGGCAGGACGCGGGCTGGGAGATATTTTGCAGAAGCTTCTGGAAGAGGTGCTGGAAGAGCCGCAGCGCAATACGAAAGAATTTTTACTGGAGGAAGCCAGCAGGATACAGGTGAAAGGTTCCTTTTAACAAAAACAGCTCAGGATATTCTGATTTAGAGTCCTGAGCTGTTTTTTATATGCATTTTGCGATGCTCGTTCTCAGGAATAAAATGTCACATGAGAATTTGCAATTAGCAGAACTTGCCGCCTTTTACTGCAGGAGCGATAGACAGATCTGCGGTATAGAACGGGATCAAGGTAGCCTGTACTGCATGATACAGATCAGACTTGCCGGGCCATACGGTGCCGATCAGGTTGTTGTTTGCATCCAGCTGATGGAACCAGGAGCCGTGTACATGATCCAGAACCTTTTCATCCAGATACTGCATGAACTCAGCAAAGTTGTCTGCATATTTCTGGTTGCCGGTTACATGGAACAGAACTGCGGAAGTATTGATTGCTTCTGCAAGAGTCCAGTGCATTCTGTCGTGAACAACCGGTTTGCCGTTCCAATCGGTGGTGTAAACGATACCCGGAGCGCCGTCAGCATTCCATGCGTCTTCGATTGCACGGTTGTACAGGTTTTCTGCAACAGTGATGTATTTGGAAGCGCCCTCTTTGTCGCCCTTGAAGGTGGACAGAGCCCACTGGGTGATCAGACGGGACCATTCGATACCGTGACCGGGGGTTGCGCCGTAAGGCTTGAACTGATCGTCAGGACGATCTTTGTTGCATTCCAGATCAGCAACCCACTCTTTGGTGAAGTGTTCCGGGATTCTCCAGTTGTTTGCGGATGCCCAGCCAACAACGTGATCGATGATGCGGCCTGCTCTTACGCGGTATTTCTCATCGCCGGTTACGTCTGCAGCTGCCAGGAAAGCTTCTACAGTGTGCATGTTGGCATTTAAGCCGCGGTAGTCGTCCAGAACGGTGAATTCGGTGTTCCAGGTATCGCAGGAAAGACCTTCTTCTTCATTCCAGAAACGCAGGTCATACAGAGCAAGAGCATCGTCTAACAGCTCTTTTGCACCGGGAATGTCTGCAAGGACGCCGGAGGAAGCTGCAAGAATTACGAATGCGTGTGCATAGCACTGTTTGTTGGGCAGGATATTACCGTCTGCAGTCAGACCGGCATACCAGCCGCCGTTTGCAGTATCATGCAGTTCGCCGCGCAGACCTTTGATCGCTGCTGCAGCAAGCTCTTTGCTGCCGGGATGACCGAGGAAGGATGCCAGGCTGTATACATGTGCCATACGGCTGGTGATCCATGTCTCACGGTTGCGATCTTTCCACGGAGTACCATCATCTCCTAAATAATAAGAACTTCCGCCAGGAGCGGGGAAGTTATGGCCGAAAGAAAACAGTCCTTCTCTGACATCAGCCAGAAAAGCTTCGTTTTCCTTGGTACCGAGCTGATATTTTACATTTAATTCGCTCATTTGTTTTCCCTTTCCTCAGCGTATTGATACGCTGACCCTTTATACGGTTATTGTATCAGATGGAGTCTGAAAATGAAATAGGATTTTCAGGAAGATGTTGACATGTTACAGTTCACTCGCGCCATTCGCAAAAGCGCATCTTCGATGCTTTCCGCTGCTTCGCAGCTCATTTTTGCTCATAAAAGGGCGCTCCCTTCATGGTTTCTTGTGCACAGATTCTCATGCGAGCATGGAATCTGCCCACAAGAAACCACGAGTGAACTGTAACGTTGATACATAACCGGAACATTTTGCTCATAGGATAGGTAGTACCTAAGAGGCGGGAGGGAATGCTGGTGAATGACAGGTCCGTAAGCGTACTGGAAAATTATGATTTTGAAGTGATCCGCACACAGAAAAGCAGGAATGCAATTTTATGTGAGACGAATAAAGGTTGGTATATCTTGAAAGAATATAAAGGACCGGTCTTTCGGCTGGAAATGATGGCAAAGGTACTGGAGGGAGTCCGGCAAAACGGCTTTACGCGTGCGGAACAGCTTCTGTATACAAAGGAAGGCGCACTGTTTTGCTGCGATCAGGAGCAGAACAGATGCATTGTAAAAAGCTGGCCACAGGGAAGAGAATGCAGTTTAAAGGATGGACAGGAATGCCGAGATGCTATGCGCACCCTGGCGGTTCTGCACAGTGCGCTGCATTTTCCACAGCTGCAGCAGGAGTATGGGCTGCACGCAGTCAGCCTGGCAGAGGAATATGAGAAACGGAACCGGGAGCTGCGTAAGGTCAGACGTTTTTTGCGGGAAAAGAGTCAAAAGACAACGTTTGAGATCAACCTGCAGCAGACGTTTGATCTGTTTTTGGAAGAGGCGGAGCGGGTGACGGAGGACGTCCGTTCCTATGGGTCTCTTCTGGATGCGCGGGAATGCGAGGAAAGCGGAAGCTTTTGTCACGGGGATTATCAGCATCACAATCTGCTCTGTCAGAATACGACGTCCGTCATCAATTTTGAAAAATGTGCCCTGGACAGTCAGATGCGGGATCTGTATCTTTTTCTGCGTAAGCTATTAGAGAAGACGAACTGGTCAGTGCCGCTGGCGAGAGGACTTTTAGACGTTTACGGCAGGATCAGCCCGCTGTCTGCGGTGGATTATCTGCAGCTGTATTATCGCTTTGCATACCCGGAAAAATTCTGGAAAATTGTCAATTTTTACTATAATAGTCGGAAAGTATGGATACCTGGAAGGCACATGGAAAAGCTGGAGCGGCTGCTCATTCAGCAGGGTGTGAAAAAGGCTTTCCTGGAGCAGACATTTTCCCTGTAAGTATTGACAAACAAAGGAACTACAGGTATAAATAGAATATAATGTTTCTGGGCAGGACTGCCCTTTTAGACATTTCGAATGGAACAGGAAAAGAAATACAGGAGGAGTTCATAATGAACAAGACAGAATTAGTTGCTGCCATCGCTGAGCAGGCAGAGATTTCGAAGAAGGATGCAGAGAAGGCTTTAAAGGCTTTCACTGATGTTGTAGCAGAAGAACTGAAGAAAGGCGAGAAGATTCAGCTGGTTGGCTTCGGTACTTTTGAAGTATCTGAAAGAGCTGCAAGAGAAGGCAGAAATCCTCAGACTGGCGAAGCAATGACAATCGCAGCTTCTAAGACCCCTAAGTTCAAAGCTGGTAAGGCTTTAAAGGATTCTATTAACTAAATCAGAAGATGACAGGGCAGCTGCTGATGCGGCTGCCTTTTGTTATTCTATAAATAACGTTGTTCTTATACGATAACAAATGCTCCGCCGGCGGCGGTTAGCATTTAGTAGAGAAGGGAAAGAAACGATGAGACTGGACAAATATTTGAAGGTATCCCGGCTGATTAAACGCCGCACCGTTGCAAACGAGGCATGCGACGCGGGCAGAGTGTTGTTAAATGACAAGGTGGCGCGTGCGTCCGCAGAAGTAAAGGCAGGAGACGTGATTACGATTCAGTTTGGCAATAAGGATGTAAAGGTCGAGGTTCTGACTGTACAGGAAACTGTACGCAAAGAAGAAGCAAAAGAGATGTTTCAATATCTCTAAAGTCATAACGGCAGACATCAGCGCGTATACTGTGTAAGGAACAGTAAGGAGGGCGCGCGATGGAAGAATTAAACAGCAGAGCAGGACAGCACCGGATCAGTTTGGTCAACCGGGAAGTGTGTGCGATTAACGGCGTTTCCGATGTGCTTTCCTTTGATGTGGGGGAAGTGCTTCTGGAGACAGAGCAGGGGATGCTGATGATCCGCGGCAGTGAGCTGCATGTGAGCCGTCTGACGCTGGAAAAGGGAGAAGTGGACATTGACGGGCGGATTGATAGCTTGACCTATTCAGAACAGACAGCTTCGGCGGGCAGCAAAGCGGAATCGCTGCTGAGTCGGCTGTTTCGGTGACGGATGAGCAGTGAGATCGCCAGAGAGGGAACGTTCTGGCTGCATTCGGTTTTGCTGGGGATGGCGGTGACGCTTGTTTACGATTTTCTGCGGATTTTCCGGAGAGTATTTCCACACGGAATATTCTGGATTTCGATAGAGGATCTTATTTACTGGTGTGTTGTGGCAGGCAGCTTTTTTTCCCTGTTATATCTGGAAAATAATGGAACATTTCGGTGGTTCTGCGTATTCGGGGCAGCAGTTGGGATGCTCGTTGTAAAAAGCACGGCGAGTCCTTTTCTGGTAAAAGCTGGAGCGCGGTTCGGTCTCTGGATAAAAAAGGTGATTTCCTATGTAGCAGGATGGCTGATGCGTCCCGTAAAGTATACCTTTCGAATAGGAAAAAACGGTTTTTCGAAAATTTTCAGAGGTGCCAGACGGAGTGCAAGAATTTTGAAAAAGCGGTTGACTAGCCGTTTAAAACTGGCTAAAATAGCTTTATGTAAACAGAACAGAAAAGCATTGCGAGGCAGGAAAAATGGTTAAAAGAAAGATTGTTTTTCGCCGGAAGAAACGGGAGAACCGTTTGAGCATGCTTCTGGTAACGATGGTAGTTCTGATGGTGCTGGCGGTAGTATCGATCCGGAGCATGGAGCTGCGACAGAAGCAGCAGGGATATCAGGATCAAATTAAACAGCTTACGCAACAGATTGAAGAAGAGACACAGCGGACGGCGGAAATCGAAGAATACGAAAAATACACCAAGACGCGCAAATATGTCGAAGAGGTTGCAAAGGATAAGCTCGGACTGGTGTATGACGGTGAAATTATTTTTAAACCGGAGAATTGAGAGACGGCTGTGAAAACGTCCGTATTGGCAGGACGAATGTAATATAATGAGCGCAAGAGAGCGGGAACAGGCGAAGCCTGCTCATCGCGAACGGCGAATGTCGATCATGAACGAAGTTCATGATATAATGAGCGCAAGAGAGCGGGAACAGGCGAAGCCTGCTCATCGCGAACGGCGAAATTATTGAGTGAGCTGTGCTCACGATATAATATAAGAAGAAAAAGGATTGCGGATTCCAAATGGGATCCGCGTTTTTTATTTCATAGGAAAATGCGTCCTATGAAATAAAAACGCTCCGCGAGGATGCGCACTCGGCGCAAGGGTAGATGGTTGCTAAAGCAACCGCGCCTCGGCGCGAGAATGTGCCAAGGCACATTCTTTTTTGTACAATTCTGCGGATACCTCTTTTCCTGAAAAAAAGAATCTACGGTTTGCCTGCTTTGACAAAAGGCGCGCATGTCAGCAGTTATACTGGAGAAAAAAAGGTCGCAGGAAAGGACATGCCATGGAATCTCAATATTGGAATGACGAAGTGCAGCAGTCGGCATGGCTGCTGGATTATGACCGAAGATGTATGCTGGACTGTGCGGATACGTTTCAAAATCTTGCTGCGGTTATGGGTGAGATGAACTGGGAGCTGGAGCAGGAAAAAACGCCGGACGATCGGGAAGAGCTGCTTCGGCGCAGACAGGCGATGGAGAGCCGGAAACAATATGCGGCGCATATGCGTCAGATGGCGGGAATGCTGCAGTCGGTAGCGGATACGTCCGTTCAGCTGATCCGGCTGGGCGGTCGGCAGGAAAAGCAGATTGTGCGCGCCCTGGCGGGAGAAGGCATTGTAGTAGAGGATATTTATCTGCTGCGGGGAAAAGAGGACAGGCTGCAGATCACGATATCTGTCCGCCTGACAAAGAACAAAAGCATGACGGTAGAGGAAATTGCCGGGTATTTGTCGGTGCTGATGGATATCCGGCTGGTGCCGCAGAAGAGGAATCCATATTTTGTCGGAGAAGAATCAGTGAGTCTGTATTTTGAGGAAGAGCCGATTTTCAGCTGTTTGACAGCGGCGGCATGCGCGACGGAAGAAACGGAGAGCGTCTCCGGGGACAGCTATTCTTTTCTGGAAACGGACGACAGCGTTGCCATGATTTTGTCGGATGGAGTTGGTTCCGGGGAGAGCGCGGCGCGGGACAGCGGCAGGATTGTAGACTTGACGGAGCGGATATTGGATGCGGGGCTTGGACCGGATATGGCGATGCTTTTTTTAAATGGGATGGCAGGCGCGGAGGGGGACGAAAACCGGATGGCGACGCTTGATCTGTGCCGGATTGATCTTTACCGGGGGGAGTGCGAGACGGTGAAAGCTGGCGGGGCAGCAGGGTTTATCAAGCGCAGCGACCGTGTGGAGAAAATTCAGAGCAGGCAGCTGCCGCTCGGCATGTCGGCGTCAGAGGACATCAGTGAAAAAAAGTGGCAGTTAAACAGCGGCGATCTGGTCATTTTGGTTTCGGATGGTGTAGTGCAGAACTGGCCGTGCGGGGACGGGGAATATCTGTTGGAGCAGAAAATTGCTTCGTTGAACGTCAGCTCACCGGTCGATCTGGCAAACCTGATTTTGCGTTATGCAATCCGCCAGTGCGGCGGCAAAATCCGAGATGATATGACGGTTTTAGTTACGGGAATCTGGAAAAACGAAGAACGGGAGATAGAGGATATAGAATAAGAAGTTTCACAGAACAAACATCTGAGGTATAATGTAGGGGCACAAAGGAAACCAATTGGTTTCCGCGTGCGCCTAACGAGAGTGCAAGGAGCGCGTCAGCGCGAGCACTCGAGTCTATCAGCACAAAGGAAACCAATTGGTTTCCGCGTGCCCCTAACGAGAGTGCAAAGAGCGCGCCAGCGCGAGCACTCGAGTCTATCAGCACAAAGGAAAAGCAATTGCTGCCGAAGGCACAAAGGAAAAAAGGAGACTGCAGGATGGATCTGACGGAAAAAATTCTTTTCTATATGAAGCGGTATCATATGATCCCGGAAAATAAAAATATCGTAGTCGGACTTTCCGGGGGAGCAGATTCCGTCTGCCTGCTGTATGTGTTGGCTGCGCTGCGCAAGAAGCTGGGACTGCAGCTGTGCGCGGTACATGTTCATCATGGCCTGCGTGGGGTAGAGGCTGATGCGGATGAGGCGTATGTGCGCGATATTTGCCGGGCGTGGGATGTGCCGTTAAAGGCAATACGGATTGAGGCGGCGGCGCTGGCGAAACAGTGGGGAATCGGCTGCGAAGAAGCCGGACGCCGGGCGCGCTATGAAATTTTTGAAGAGTGCTTACAGGAGATGGGCGATTGTCACGGTGCAATTGCGGTGGCGCATCATCGGGACGACTGCGCGGAGACGCTTTTGTTTCACATGTTCCGCGGCACTGGTCTGGACGGAATGGCAGGGATTCGCCCGGTGCGAAAGACGGAATGGGAAAGCATGATTATCCGTCCGCTTTTGGAAACTGGAAAGACAGAAATAGAAAGCTTTCTCCAGGAAAAAGGGATTTCCTGGCGGATAGATTCTACGAACACCGGAGAAGATTATACAAGGAACCGAATCAGGAATCGGGTTCTGCCGTATGCGGAAAAGGAAATTTGCAGCGGAGCCGGAGCGCATCTGGCGAAAGAGGCACAGCTCCTGGCAGAGACGGCGGATTTTGTGCGCAGCTGCACCCGACAGGCGCTGGAACGATGCAGGGTGGAAGCAGGTGCTTTGAAAACGAATGTGTGCGGCAGAGATAGAGTAGAGCATGTGGGGCGAAGAAAAGTAAATGCGGAGCATACGAGATGCGATAAACAGACTATAATAAAATTAAATATCGAACTTCTGCAACAGGAAGATATTTTCCTTCAGAAGCAGTGCGTGCGGGAATGTCTGCTGGAGATCGGCACGGGGCGCGACCTGACGGCAGCGCATATCGAAGCGGTGTGGCACCTTGTAGGGACGGACTGCCAGAGCGGTAGGAAGCTGCGGATTCCAGCGTGTCAGCTCGAGGTGGAGCGGCAGTTTAGGCTGCTGGTATTTCGCAGGTTGGAGCGGCAGCAGGACGCATTGCCGGAGCAGCAGCAGGACGCATCGCCGGAGCAGCGGTTTGACCAAGGCAGGCAGGTTGGGCTTCAGACCGCAGAGCTTCCGCTCCCAGAGCATTCTGGCGAGCTGCATGTTCCGGGGATGGGTGTGGTGTCAGTGCGATACCTGCAGCGGGACGAGCCGACAGCAGGTGAAAAAAATACCGCAGCAGGCGAAAAAAATACTGCGGCAGGCGAGGAAAGCGGCGCTGCTGTTGGTGCTTTTTTAAAAAATATCCCTCAAAAAAAGTATACGAAATGGTTGGATTATGATAAAATAATACAATCTGTCGTATTTCGAACGCGCAGGAGCGGAGATTATCTGACAATCGATGATAATTTTTCAAAAAAAAGTTTAAAGAAATATATGATCGAAGAAAAAATTCCTGCAAATGAGCGGAACAGTATGATGGTGCTGGCAGACGGGAATCACATTATCTGGGTACCGGGCGGAAGAATCAGCACATACTATCGGGTAACGGAGCAGACGAGGGTGATTTTGGAAGTTACCTGTATGGAGAAGCAAGAATAGAACAGAAAAACCAAGGAGGATTTGGGCATGGCAGAAAGAGTTGAAGTGATGTTGTCGGAAGAAGAGGTAGACAGAAGGATTCAGGAGATTGGTGAGCAGATCAGTAAAGATTATGCCGGAAAACAGGTTCATCTGGTATGCGTATTAAAGGGCGGCAGCTTTTTCTTATGTGAACTGGCAAAGCGGATTACCGTTCCGGTATCCCTGGATTTCATGTCGGTATCCAGCTACGGCGGTGATACCAAATCAAGCGGAGTTATTAAGATCGTAAAGGATCTGGATGAGCCTCTGCGCGACAAGGATGTTATTGTTGTGGAGGATATCGTGGATTCCGGACGTACCCTGAGCTATCTGCTGGATATGTTAAAGGCACGCGGACCGAAGTCCATGGCGCTGTGCACGCTTCTGGATAAGCCGGATCGCCGTGTGATCGATGTAAAGGTAGATTATACCGGATTCCAGATTCCGGACGAATTTGTGGTAGGCTATGGTCTGGATTACGACCAGCGTTACCGCAACCTTCCGTACATCGGAGTGGTAAAATTTGATTGATGCAGGCTTTTAGCCGAAGGAGGATGCAGTGAACAAAAACGGCAGAGGAATGAATCTCGTCATTTCCCTTTTGCTTATTATGCTCCTGGTTTTCTGGTTTTCGGGAATACTGCGCAGCATGGAGGATACCTGTACACAGGCGGAATTCAATCAGATGCTGGATGCCGGAGAAATATCGGGAGCTGTAGTAGTGCAGAACCGGGAAGTGCCGACCGGTTCCGTGGAGGTACATCTTACCTCGGGAGATGAAAAGGTGCTGGTGGTATCGGATGTCAATCCGGTGCTGGAGGAGCTGGAAACGGCAGGAGTCAAGACGATCGTGAGGGATGTGCCCGGCGATAATATATTTTTAACGTCCATCCTGCCTGCGCTGATCACTGTGGGCGGTGTGCTTCTGATCTTCATGATGATGAATGCACAGAATGCCCAGATGAATGGCGGCAATAAGATGATGAATTTCGGCAAAAGCCGTGCGCGGCTGAGCCTGGCAGGCGACAGCAAGGTTACATTAAAGGATGTTGCCGGACTGAAGGAAGAGAAGGAAGACCTGCAGGAGATCGTTGATTTTTTAAGAGATCCGGGCAAGTTTACAAAGGTCGGGGCGAGAATCCCCAAGGGTGTTTTGCTGGAGGGACCTCCCGGAACCGGTAAAACCCTTCTGGCAAAGGCGATTGCGGGCGAAGCAAACGTTCCGTTTTTCTCGATTTCCGGCTCTGATTTCGTGGAAATGTTCGTCGGTGTCGGTGCTTCCCGCGTTCGGGATTTATTCGAAGAAGCGAAAAAAAATGCGCCATGTATCGTGTTCATTGATGAAATCGACGCGGTGGCGAGACGGCGTGGAACGGGTATGGGCGGCGGTCATGATGAAAGAGAGCAGACGCTGAATCAGATGCTGGTAGAGATGGACGGTTTCGCTGCAAATGCAGGAATCATCGTAATGGCAGCGACAAACCGCGTAGATATCCTGGATCCTGCGATCCTGCGTCCCGGTCGATTTGATCGAAAGATCGCAGTCGGACTGCCGGATGTTGGAGGAAGAGAGGCGATCCTGCAGGTTCACGCGAAAAATAAACCCTTGGGTGATAACGTGGATTTAAAACAGATCGCTCAGACAACAGCAGGATTTACCGGAGCCGATCTGGAAAATCTGTTAAACGAGGCGGCAATCGTAGCAGCAAAGGATAACCGGTGCTTTATCAGTCAGGAGGATATCAAGACTGCTTTTGTAAAAGTAGGAATCGGAACAGAACGAAAGAGCCGTATTATTTCTGATAAAGAGCGTAAGATCACAGCGTATCACGAATCCGGACATGCGATTTTGTTCCATGTGCTGCCGGATGTCGGACCGGTTTATTCGGTGTCGATCATTCCGACCGGCGCAGGTGCAGCTGGTTATACGATGCCGCTGCCGGAGCGTGACGATATGTTTATGACAAAGGGTCGCATGCTGCAGGAGATTATGGTATCCCTGGGCGGAAGAATCGCGGAAGAAATTATTTTTGATGATATTACCACCGGCGCATCCAGTGATATCAAAAAGGCGACACAGATTGCGAAAAAGATGGTAACACGGTACGGAATGTCTGAAAACGTAGGCGTGATCTGCTATGATGATGACGATGATGAAGTGTTCATCGGACGGGATCTGGCGCATGCAAAGGCCCACAGCGAGCTGGTGAGCGGGGAGATCGACAGAGAAATCCACCGGATTATCGACGAGTGTTATGCAAAAGCAAAGGCATTGATTCTGGAAAACAGTGATGTGCTGCATAAGAGCGCACAGCTGCTTCTGAAAAAAGAAAAGATCAGCCGCGCAGAATTTGAAGCGCTGTTTGAAAAGCAACCGGAAGATTTCTTCGCATAAATGGTAAATAGTCACAAAAACAAAAACGAAAATTTGTGATATTTGTGAAAACGGAGAATATACAAAAAGGGGCGGGTCTGCTATTATACTCTTTGTAACCCCCCAATACATTATATATTTTTGCTATACCCCATAAGAAGAAATACCTTCTCTGAAAAGGACAGCTTAACGGCTGTCCTTTTATCATGCGGCAGAATATCCTTATGCTGTGATATAGCGCTGGAGCAGGATTTTGGCTTGCCATTCCGAAAACGGTAGTATAAAATGGGTCTGTAAAGGATAGGTAAAGAAAATCATGGAATTTAATCGTTTTTTCAGTGATCAGAAATATATGAATGAAATGCGCCCTGTTTTCAGTAAAAGGGCGCTTTATAGTGATACGACAGAAAATTATGTGACACCGCCGGAGCCTGCACCCTACAGCAGGGTAAAGATCGCATTCCGCACCAAGCGCAGCAATGTCGATCGCGTTTTTTTAGTCTGTAAAGGGCAGAAAAATCTGATGTTTAAGGCATCATCAGACGCGCAGTTTGATTATTATGAAGTAAAGCTGCAGCTGGATAATGAAAAGATCAGCTGGTATTTTGAAATTCAGGCAGGTGCGATCACCTGCTATTACGATTTTCGTGGTGTGGTAAAACGGCCGGATGAGCATTACAATTTCGTCCTGATTCCTGGCTTTGATACGCCGGACTGGGCGAAGGGTGCCGTGATGTATCAGATTTATGTGGATCGCTTCTGCAATGGGGATCCGACAAATGATGTCCTGACAAATGAATATCATTATATCGGCGCAAAATCACAGCATGTAGAGGACTGGTACCGGTATCCGTCCTCAATGGATGTGCGTGATTTTTATGGCGGAGATTTACAGGGCGTGTTGGATAAAATGGATTACCTGGAACAGCTCGGCGTGGAGGTTATTTATTTCAATCCGCTGTTCGTTTCGCCTTCCAACCATAAATATGACAGCCAGGATTATGACCATGTGGATCCGCACTGCGGAAAGATCGTAAAGGATGGCGGACGGCTTCTGGAGGACTGGGAAACAGATAATACCCACGCAGACCGTTATATCCTCAGAACCACAGACAGCGAAAATCTGGAAGCAAGTGACAGATTACTGATCCGGGTCATTGAGGAAGCTCATAAACGTGGAATACGGGTGATCCTGGACGGTGTATTCAATCATTGTGGTTCCTTCAATAAGTGGCTTGATCGGGAGCGGATTTATGAAAACAAGCCCGGCTATGAGAAGGGCGCGTATATTTCAGAAGACAGTCCGTATCATGATTACTTCAGCTTCCATGACAATAACCGGTTCCCATATAATCCGACCTATGATGGATGGTGGGGCCACGATACACTTCCCAAGCTGAATTATGAGGGATCCAGACAGCTTGAGGACTATATTTTGCAGGTCGCGAGAAAATGGGTATCTGCGCCCTTTCATGCAGATGGCTGGAGATTGGACGTTGCAGCAGACCTTGGACATTCCCCGGAGTATAACCACCGGTTCTGGGCAAAATTCCGGGATACGGTCAAGGAGGCCAATCCCCATGCACTGATTGTTGCGGAGCATTACGGAGATCCGTCTTCCTGGCTGCAGGGAGATCAGTGGGATACGGTTATGAACTATGACGCATTTATGGAGCCGGTCAGCTGGTTTTTAACAGGCATGGAGAAGCACAGCGATGATTATCGGCAGGATCTTCTGGGAAATGCGGACAGCTTTGTGGGCGCAATGGCATATCACGGAGCGAATATGGCGATGCCGTCCTGGTTAACTGCCATGAATGAGCTCTCCAACCATGACCATTCCAGATTTTTGACCAGAACAAACCGTCGTGTCGGCAGAACGAACAGTCTCGGCGCAGAGGCGGCAAATCATGATGTAAAAAAAGCAGTGCTTCTGGAGGCTGTTGTCATGCAGATGACATGGCCTGGCGCGCCTACGGTTTATTATGGCGATGAAGCGGGCGTCTGTGGCTTTACCGATCCGGATAACCGCCGTACCTATCCGTGGGGCAGGGAAGATAAAGAGCTGATCAACTTTCATCGGGAGATCATCCGGATTCATCGTCAGAATAAGGAATTTAAGACAGGCTCCTTAAAATGTCTGACCCTGGACTATAATTTCCTGGCATATGGGCGATTTACAAAAAATAATCATTCGGTTGTTTTGATCAATAATAATGAAAATGAGATTACAAAAGAGCTTTCTGTCTGGGAGCTGGGGATCCCGCGGGACTGCACGCTGCAGCGGCTGATCCTGACCGGGGAAAGGGGCTATGACATCAATCCGATGGAGATAGAAGTTTTGGCAGGACGAATTACGGTGACGATGCCGAAGACATCCTCCATGATTTTGCAGTATCGGACAGAAGAGGAAGAAAAGCCGGTGAAGCCAAAGACGCGCCAGAGTTTCTGGACATTTGGATAAAAAGGAAATATTATGTTAAAACAGTATTTTAAAAGGATCGGGGCAAAGCGCATGGTGATCATGCTGCTTGGAAATGTTTTTCTCGGAATGGGAGTCAGCATTTTCAAGCTGTCAGAAATGGGGATAGACCCGTTCAGCGGGATGGTGATGGCGCTGGCAGAGGTGCTCGGAATTGGGTATCCGGTGTTCCTGATTCTGGTGAATCTCGTTTTGCTTTTCGTGGAAGTTAAGTTTGGAAGAGAGATGATCGGGGCGGGAACGGTAGTGAACGCCTGCCTTCTGGGCTATATCGTGACGTTCTTTTATACGATCTGGGTGCGGATGTTCGGAGGTGTTCCACAGAATTTTGCAGTGCGGCTCGCGTTGGTGTGCATTGCGATTATCGTCATGAGCTTCGGCGTTTCAATGTATCAGACCGCTGATGTCGGAGTAGCGCCGTGGGACAGTCTTTCTCTGATCCTGATCAAACGACATCACAAACTACCGTATTTTGGATATCGGATTATCGGAGATGCGATCGCAGCGCTGGTGTGCTGGTTTGCCGGTGGAATTGTCGGAATCGGAACGGCAGTCTGCGCGTTTGGACTCGGACCGTTTATTTCATTTTTTGATACGCATTTTTCCAAAAAGCTGGTGGAAAAGTAAAGAATCGGACGCAACGGGCACGTTCCGGTGTTCGGATAAATGCCCGGAATTAAATAACAGGCGTAAAAAGCCCCGTCGGTTTGCGGCGGCCTGGAAAAACTTTCAGGCGAAGTCGTAAATCGGCGGGTTTTTGTGTGCTTGTGCGGGATAGCGTGTGTGAGCTGTGGGATAGGTATGATGGCGCGTGCGTCTCTGCGAGCTGCAAATACCGATGTGCGATCAGTCGATAATATTATCCTCGTCCATCTCGATCCACTCGTCGTGCAGGCGGTTGCGGATGTCTTTTAAACGTTTGGAGGTATAGAACGTGAAGATAATATTTTCAATTCCAGCGAAGATCAGCGAAATGCCCATGACCTGAACGAACAGGCTGCCGCCCTTTGCAGGGTTGAAGGTCAGGAAAATACCAAACAGCAAATAGACGATGGCGGAGAATAAAAGCAGTCCCCAGCCGGAGAGCTGATAGTGGCGGGCATCCATCGCGGTCTGGATTTTAAATACACTCTCTACGATTTCATAGATACCGACCAGCACCCAGGTAATGGAAAGTATAACACCGGGATGGGTCAGAAACAAAATACCAAACAGCAGGGCGAAAAGTCCGAGTGCAAGATCGAACTGGAAGCCGATGTGGTAGCTGACGTTAAAGAAGTAGCCGACTATTTTGCTGACGCCGAAAACAACCATCAAAACACCGAGCAGGGTGCAGATAACGTTCATGGAAGTATTGGGCCAGATCAGCAGCACCGTGCCGAAAATGCCAAGCAGCAGGGAGCTGACCAGTGCGAACCATTTGGCACATTTGAAAGCATGCGTGGTTTCATCAACAATATGATTAGAATATCTCATGGTAAAAGTCCTCGATTCCTGCATATTTGCGGATGCGGACACTGTTTTCCGTTCCGTATAAACTCAGTATAGAACGGCAGCAGGAAAAAAACACCGGTCAGATTTGGAAAAATGAGGAAAAAATGAGCTGCCAGGCAGAAGAAAGCATGGAAGCATACAGGTTCGGAGACAGCACAGAGGAATTGGAAGCGTTTGGTGCTTTACAAATACAGTAAAAAGAGGTTATCATAGTAGGTAATAGGGGAAATAGGTATTTCGCGAATGACACGGGTGAACTGAGAATGGAGAACACATGATCAAACTGGTGGCGACAGATATTGATGGAACATTGCTTCAGAGTGGAGAAAAGAGTTCTCAGCGGCGGTTGCAGGGGAAAAATGGCTGGATTTTATGCTGTCGGACAAAGGAACCGGGATGCGGGATCTTTGCAGTGTACTGGGGATTTCTCCGGAAGATGTGATCGCGATTGGGGATAACTATAACGATTTGCCGATGCTGGCAGAGGTCGGGCATCCGTGGATTATGAAAAATTCGGCACTCGATCAGGCGGGCTTTGGGCAAAGCCATGAATTTTTACGGGCGGAAAGTGTAGAAGAAATTTTGAAAAAGCTTTGAAAGGAAGGGTAACAGGATATGATGGTTTCAACGAGAGGACGATATGCGTTGCGCGTGATGATCGATCTGGCAGAGCATAATAATGGAAAATTTATTCCGCTGAAGGATATCGCGGAGCGGCAGGAAATTTCAGAAAAATATCTGGAAAGCATCGTGAAATCCTTAACGAAGGCAGACGTGCTGGAGGGTCTGCGCGGCAAAGGCGGAGGCTACCGGCTGACCAGACCGGCGGAGGAATACAATGTATATGAGATCCTGAAGCTCACGGAGGGCAGTATGGCTCCGGTGTCCTGTTTAGAGGACGCTGCAAGGGAATGTGAGCGAAGAGGAATGTGTGCGACGCTTCCGGTCTGGGAAGGGCTGGAAAAGGTTGTTCGGGAATATTTGTCGGGTATCACCATTCAGGAGCTGACCAAGCAATGGCAGCCCGGAGATAATTATGTAATTTGAATGACAAAACTGCTTTATTTTGCAAATATTTCACGGTTTGTACGTAGTAAGTAGAGGCAAAATGTGGTATACTATAAAACTGTAAAAAAGCGCTGTTTTATGAAAAAGAGTAAGTGCCGACAAAAGAACGGCATAGATTCGTGTATCGGCACAGGAAGGCCGGAATATGATGAAGGACGAGCGCAAAGAGCAGAAGCGCAAAGAAGCTTTCTGGAAATGGGCACGGCAGCATGCAAAGCTGCGCAGGAATCTGAGAAAGCATGGTGGGGACATTCTGCAGTCCGGCAACTTTAAAAGCACCAATAGCTTTATCCAGCACGGAAGCGTGTCCGTACACAGCCATTCGATCCGCGTGGCGGAATGCAGCTTAAAGCTGGAAAAATTTCTTGAAAAACTTGGCATTCACTGTCACGAACGGGACCTGGTTCGGGGCGCGCTGCTCCACGACTACTTCCTCTATGACTGGCATGACAAGTATTCCCACGAAAAGCTCCACGGCTTTCATCATCCGCATGTTGCACTGGAAAATGCGAGCCGGGAGTATCAGCTGACACCGCGGGAACGGGATATTATCCAGAAGCATATGTGGCCGCTGACCCTGTTCCACATCCCGCGCTGCCGGGAAGCATGGGTCGTGACGACTGCGGATAAATACTGCTCCCTGAAGGAGACGCTTCTGGAGCGCAAAGGGCGTAATAAGAACAGAAAGAAATCAGAAAACAATGACGCAGAGGACACTGGCTGAGAGTCTGGCGGCTTATGCAGACAGCGATTACTATCCCTTTCACATGCCGGGACATAAACGGCGGCTTACAGAGACGCTGCCGGATTTTCCGGAGGCGCTGCAAAGAGCGGCGAGACTGGACATTACAGAGATCGACGGTTTTGACAATCTGCACGATCCCGAAGGAATTTTGAAAGACGCTGAGGAAAAGGCGGCGGCGCTGTATGGCGCGGATCGCTGTTACTACAGTGTCAACGGAAGCACGGCAGGGCTTCTGACCGCAATTTCGGCAGCAGTGCCGGAGGGCGGGAAGCTGATTCTGGCGCGCAACTGCCACAAGGCGGTTTACCACAGCATTTATCTGCGGCGGCTGATGCCGGTTTATCTGTATCCGGATATCGTGCCGGGGACATCCCTGGCGGGCACGCTGACAAAGGAACAGATCGAAGCTGCGCTGATTCAGAATCCGGACGCATCTGCAGTGCTTTTGACCTCTCCGACCTATGACGGAATCACGGCAGACATTGCGTCGATTGCAGAGACCGTTCACCGGTTCGGGAAGACTTTAATCGTAGATGCCGCCCACGGAGCACATTTCGGATTTCATCCGGGATTTCCCAAAAGTCCGGTCGCACTGGGGGCAGATCTGACGATCGTAAGCCTTCATAAGACGATGCCGTGCCTGACACAGACCGCACTCCTGTTGCAAAAAGGCAGCCGGGTCAGTACGGAACGGCTCCGGCTGTTTGAAGGAATTTATCAGACGAGCTCGCCCTCCTATCTGATGATGGCGGCGATGGATTCCTGTATGGACATGGTGAAAAAACATGGCGCAGGACTGTGGGACAGCTTTTTTACGGAAAGAGAACGTTTTCTGGAACGCTGCAGCAGTCTGAAACGGCTGCAGGTTTTGACGGACGGCACGAAATGGAGCCGGAAAATGACGTCAGAAACCGGTTTTTTGATGGATTCCGGCAAAATTTTATCAGAAACTTCAAAAACATGTTTGACCGGAAAGCGTTTTTACGATATTCTTTTAAAGCAATATCATTTGCAGATGGAAATGGCGGCCGGAAATTATGTGACCGCGATTATGACCTGTTGTGATACAGCAGACGGTTGGCAGCGTCTGTGGGACGCCCTGAAAGAGATCGATGATTTCTGTGTCGCCGCGGACGAGCCGGTACAGGAAAACCGTAAGCTGCTTGCGTATCCGGTTTTAAAACAGCAGATCAGTCTGACGGATGCGCTGGATGCGTCCAAAGCGCAGGTGCCGCTTACAGAAGCGGCAGGACAGACAGCTGGTACGTTTATCAATCTGTATCCGCCCGGAATTCCAATTGTGGCGCCCGGGGAACAGATCACGCAGGAAGCTGTCGATGTGATTACGCGTTACAGGCAAATGAGCCTCCCGGTTCAGGGAGTCGATCATGATGCCATAACAATACTCAAATTATGCTAAAAGGAGATTTACAATGAGAAGAACCAAAATTATCTGCACAATTGGTCCGTCGTCTCAGGATGAAGACATGCTTCGTAAGATCATTCTGGCCGGCATGAACGTGGCGAGATTCAACTTTTCCCACGGCGACTATGAAGAGCATGGACTGAAGCTTGAAAGAACCAGAAAAATCAGCCGTGAGCTGAACCTTCCTGTTGCAGTACTGCTTGATACAAGAGGTCCTGAAATCCGTCTGCGCGACTTCGCAGAAGGCAAAGTAGAATTAAAGGCAGGCCAGAAGTTCACTCTGACCACCGAAGAGATCATGGGTACCGCAGAGCGCGCAACCATTACCTATAAGAACCTGCCTCAGGATGTTAAGCCTGGAGATTCCATCCTGCTGGATGACGGTCTGATCGGTCTGAAGGTTGAAGAAGTACAGGGCGACACAGAAATCGTCTGCACCGTTATGAACGACGGCCCGATCTCCAACCACAAGGGCGTTAACGTTCCCGGCGTAAAATTAAACCTGCCCTTCATCGATGAGAAGGATCACGCAGATATCGTTTACGCTTGCGAAAAGGGCTTCGATTTCATCGCAGCTTCCTTCGTAAGAAGCAAAGAAGACGTACTGCAGATCCGTGAGATCTTAAAGGAGCACAACTCCAAGATCCAGATCATCTCCAAGATCGAGAGCCTGCAGGGTATTCAGAACCTGGAAGAGATCATCGAAGTTTCCGACGGTATCATGGTAGCCCGTGGCGATATGGGTGTTGAGATCCCGATGGAAGAGGTTCCGATCATCCAGAAGAGAATCATCAAGCTGACAACTGCAGCTGGTAAGAACGTTATCACTGCTACACAGATGCTGGATTCCATGATGAAGCATCCCCGTCCGACCCGTGCAGAGGCAACCGACGTTGCAAACGCTATCTACGATGGCACAACCGGCATCATGCTTTCCGGTGAGACAGCAAACGGCGATTACCCGCTGGAAGCTGTTCAGACTATGGTTCGTATCGCAGAGCGCGCAGAAAAGGATATCGACTATGTAGGCCGTCTGCAGAAGACTGGTGCAAGACTTCCTCAGGAGCAGGATACAACCACTTCTATCTGCCACGCAACCTGCACCGTTGCTACTGACCTGAATGCAGCAGCAATCATCCCGGTATCCATGTCTGGCTTTACTTCCGGCATGGTAGCACGTTTCAAACCTAACTGCCCGATCATCGCATGCACAACCAGCCGTCTGGTATGGCGTCAGATGAACCTGCAGTGGGGCGTAACTCCTCTGCTGATCGCAGAAGAGAACACTGCAGAGGATCTGTTCCGTGAAGCAGTTAAGGCTGCAGAGAACGCAGGTCTGGTCAAGAAGGGCGACAAGGTTGTCCTGACTGCAGGTATGCCTCTGGGTATCCCCGGCAGAACGAACATGCTGCGTGTTGTAGAGGTTTAATAGACAATAACATACTGCCGCACTGAAGAGGTTCAGCGCGGCAGTTCTGTTTTTACAGGAAGAAAAATTTCGGAGGAGGGGTTTTCTTTCTGTAAAAGCAGGACTGCTGCAGCTTACAGGTCCAAAGGTACAGACAAGACAGATGCAAAAATACGATACAGGGGGTATGGGTATGCAGAAAGCGAAGAAGTACGTCATGGCACTGGATCAGGGAACGACGAGTTCCCGTTGTATTTTGTTTGACAGGAGCGGAAAGGTATGCTCTGTTGCGCAGAAAGAGTTTGCACAGTATTATCCCCAGCCGGGCTGGGTAGAGCACAATCCGATGGAAATCTGGTCGTCCAAGCTTTCCGTAGCGGTCGAGGCGATGGGACAGATCGGCGCGGAAGCGGAGGATATTGCGGCAATTGGCATTACGAATCAGCGTGAGACGACGATCTGTTTTTCGAAAAAGACCGGAAAACCGGTTTATCCGGCGATTGTATGGCAATGCAGGCGGACAGCGGATAAGATCGACGCGCTCAAAAAGGACGGTTTTGACAAAGTGATCCGGGAACGGACGGGACTGATTCCGGACGCTTATTTTTCCGCAACGAAAATCTGCTGGATTCTGGAGCACGTGGAGGGCGCGCGCCAGATGGCAGAGGACGGAGATCTTTTGTTCGGCACTGTGGACACCTGGCTGATGTGGAACCTGACCAAGGGACAGGTGTTTGCGACGGATTATACCAACGCATCCCGGACGATGCTGTTTGATATCCACAAACGGCAGTGGGATCCGGAAATTCTGGATTATTTTCAGATTCCGAAAAGCATGCTTCCGGAGGTCCTGCCGTCGAGCGGGATGTTTGGCATGACGGAGGAATCCGTGATCGGCGGGGAAATTCCGATTGCAGGAGCTGCGGGTGACCAGCAGGCGGCGCTGTTCGGACAGTGCTGTTTTGATGCGGGCGAAGCCAAAAATACATATGGAACCGGCTGCTTCCTTTTGATGAATACGGGCGAAAAGCCGATTGAATCCCAAAACGGACTGCTGACGACGATCGCAGCGAGCGGCAAAGACGAGGTGCGTTATGCGCTGGAAGGAAGTGTTTTCGTGGCAGGCGCTGCGCTGCAGTGGCTGAGGGATGAGATGCGGATGTTAAAGAGTGCGCCGCAGTCGGAGGAATATGCGTCGGCAGTGGAGGATACTCAGGGCGTATATGTTGTGCCTGCATTTACCGGATTAGGTGCGCCTTACTGGAATCCGTATGCGCGCGGGATTGTGACCGGGCTGACGAGAGGAACTTCGAAGGAGCATTTTATCCGCGCCGTTTTGGAATCGCTTGCCTATCAGGCGGAGGAAGTCATCGAAGCGATGGAAAAGGACTCTGGAATTGAGTTGAGGGCCCTGCGTGTGGACGGCGGTGCGAGTGCTAACAACTTTTTGATGCAGTTTCAGGCGGATATGCTGCAGAAGCATGTGCTGCGCCCGGAATGTATCGAGACGACCGCGCTGGGAGCCGCTTATCTGGCGGGACTTGCGGTCGGCTTCTGGAAAGATAAGGACGATATCCGAAGCAACTGGGCACTGGAGCGTACCTTTGCACCGGTAATGGAGCCCGAAGACCGCGACAGACGTTTAAAGGGCTGGAAAAAGGCAGTCCGTGCGGCGCTGTATTTCGCCAATGACGAGGAAGAGTAAAAGAAGTAAGCTGTTATGGGAAAAATCTATTATATTATGGGAAAAAGCGCCTCCGGAAAAGATACGATTTACCGGAGATTGATGGAAGATAAAACGTTTGCGTTTCACACGCTGGTGCCGTATACGACAAGACCGATGCGGAGTACGGAAGTAAACGGCAGGGATTATTTTTTTACAGACGAAGCAGGGCTGTCCCGGCTGCAGGAAGCGGGCAGGGTAATCGAGCTGCGTTCGTATCAGACAGTGCATGGAATCTGGAATTATTTTACGGTAGACGACGGGCAGGTGGATCTGGCAAACGATAGCTATCTGTTGGTGGGGACGCTGGAATCCTACCGGAAAGTCCAGGCTTACTACGGTTTGGAACAGGTAATTCCGATTTATGTGGAGATCGAGGACGGACTGAGACTGTCCCGTGCCGTTGAACGGGAACGGGCGCAGAGGGAGCCGAAGTATGCAGAGCTGTGCCGACGGTTCCTGGCGGATGAAGCGGATTTTTCCGAAGAAAAGCTTTCCAGCGCGGGAATTGTGAAAAGATTCCAAAACGACGATCTGGAACGCTGCCTGCAGGAGATTTTAAGGGAAATTACGAAATTGGAAGGAGATGAGTGACATGGCGGGATTTCAGGATATTATCGGGCAGGAACAGATCTGCGAGCATCTGCAAACTGCGCTGAAGCTTCAGAAAGTATCGCATGCCTATATTATCAACGGAGAACGCAATTCCGGCAAAAAATTTATCGCGCGGATTTTCGCCATGGCGCTGCAGTGTACCGGAGAGGGGGAAAAGCCCTGTCAGGTTTGCCGTTCGTGCAGACAGGCACTTTCGGAAAACCATCCGGATATTATCCGGATTACGCATGAAAAACCGAACAGCATCGGTGTAGAGGATATCCGCACGCAAGTCAATAACGATATGGGAATCAAGCCCTATCAGGGACCTTATAAGGTTTATTTGATTGAAGAGGCGGAAAAAATGACGGTTCAGGCGCAGAACGCGCTGTTAAAGACGCTGGAGGAGCCGCCGGAATACGGCGTGATTATTCTGATGACGTCGAGTCTCGAAGCGCTGCTTCCGACGATCCAGAGCCGGTGCGTGCTGTTGAATATGCGTCCGGTACGTGATGAGCTGGTGCAGAAATACCTGATGGAGCAGCTGCAGGTGCCGGATTACCGGGCGAAGCTGTGTACGGCGTTTGCGCGCGGGAATATCGGACAGGCAAAGCTGCTTGCATCGAGCGAGGACTTTGACCGGGTGCGGGAAGAGGCGGTGACGCTGCTCAAATATATTAACGAGATGGAAATCACGGAGCTGGCAGCAGCAGTCCGCAAGATTACGGAGTATCAGCTCGACATGACGGATTATCTGGATATCCTTTCCGTCTGGTACCGCGATGTACTGATGTTCAAGGCGATGAATGACGCAAATCACTTGATTTTCCGGGAAGAAATACAGTATATTAAAAGGGTGGCTGACAGAAGCTCCTATGAAGGATTGGAAAAAATTCTGGACGCCCTTGAAAAGGCAAAGGCGAGACTGCGTGCAAATGTCAGCTTCGAACTGACGATGGAGCTTTTGTTTTTGACGATTCAGGAGAATACCTGAACATGGAGGTAGATAGATTAGATGGTAAAGGTAATTGGCGTAAGATTTCGGACAGCGGGCAAGATCTACTATTTTGATCCGCTGAACTTTCAGGTAAAAAGAGGCGACCATGTCATTGTAGAGACTGCCAGAGGGGTAGAGTACGGTACGGTAGTCGGTTCCCCCAGGGAAGTTGAGGACGACAAGGTTGTACAGCCCTTAAAGCCGGTGCTGCGCGTGGCGACAGAGCGCGACGACGAGCAGGAAGCCGGAAATAAGGCAAAAGAAAAAGAAGCGTTTAAGATCTGTCAGGAAAAAATCCGCAAGCACGGTCTGGAAATGAAGCTGATCGATGCGGAATATACCTTTGACAACAATAAGGTTCTGTTCTATTTTACGGCGGACGGACGTGTGGATTTCCGCGAACTGGTAAAAGACCTTGCAGGCGTTTTTAAAACGAGAATCGAGCTGCGCCAGATTGGCGTGCGCGACGAGACGAAGATTCTGGGCGGAATCGGCATCTGCGGCAGAGTGCTTTGCTGTCACAGCCATCTGTCCGAGTTTATTCCGGTTTCCATCAAGATGGCGAAGGAGCAGAACCTTTCCCTGAATCCGGGCAAAATTTCCGGCGTGTGCGGAAGACTGATGTGCTGTCTGAAGCATGAGGAGGAAACCTATGAGGAATTGAACCGCCGTCTGCCCAATACCGGCGATTATGTGACAACGGACGACGGCTTAAAGGGCGAGGTTTCCTCTGTCAACGTCCTGCGCCAGCTGGTCAAGGTGCTGGTTGAGGTCAACGACGAAAAGGAACTGCGCGAATATAAGGTAGAGCAGCTGAAATTCCGCCGCAGACAGCATGGACGCGGACGCAAAAATGGTGAGGGCGACGAGAAAGAGATGAAAGAACTCGAAAAGCTCGAACGCCAGGAGAAGAAGGAAGGAAAATCAAAGCTGGATGACTGACCGGACAAATTTGTTAAAATCAGGCGAACGGATTGACGATCTGCAGAGAAACGGGCTGAAAATCATTCAGGACCCGGGAAGATTCTGCTTCGGAATGGACGCGGTGCTCCTTTCGGGTTTCGCTTCTGCAGGCATCCGGCAGGGTATGCGTGTGCTGGATCTGGGAACCGGGACGGGGATTATTCCGCTGCTGCTGTCCGCAAAGACGCAGGCGGAGTCCCTGTGCGGTCTGGAGATTCAGGCAGACAGTGCGGATATGGCGAGGCGCAGCGTTGCCATGAACCATCTGGAGGATCGGATTTCTGTCATACAGGGAGATATCAAAGAAGCAGATAAGCTTTTTGCGGCTGCTTCTTTTGACGTTGTAACGTCTAATCCGCCATATATGATCGGGCAGCATGGTCTGACCAATCCAGAAGCGCCGAAGGCGATTGCGAGACATGAGGTTTTATGTACCTTTGAGGATATCGCAGCGCAGACGGCGCGGCTGCTTGCACCGGGCGGAAGCTTTTATCTGGTGCATCGCCCGTTTCGGCTGGCAGAGCTGATCGTCACCCTGTCGAAATATAAGCTCGAGCCTAAAAGGATGCAGCTGGTGTATCCGTATGCCGACCGCGAGCCGAACATGGTGCTGCTGCAGGCGGTGCGCGGCGGGAAACCGCGGATGACGGTGGAAAAGCCGCTGGTGATCTATAAAGAGCCAGGTGTGTATACAGAGGAGATCTATGGGATTTATGGGTATTAAGGGAGACCGCCCGGAGGGTGCAGCGGACGGACAGTTTTGTACCAGGCGCAAGTGCCGTCGATTGCGCTGCGGTGTTCTGGCAGCAGTGCTTGCGGCAGGGCTTTGCCTGAGCGGATGCCAGGGAAAAAATGTGGAAACGATGGCGGCGTTTGCGGAAAAGGAAGGAACAGAGGACGGCACTGGAGCCGCAGATAGCGTAGACGGCAAGTTCGGGATGTCGAACGAGTCTGGGGCTGAAACCACTGTGGACGGCGACACAACTGCAAATCCCGGCTCGAGTACAGGCAGTGTAGAGGATGCAGCCACCGTTAAAGAGCTGAATCGCGTCAAGGTAAAGGGCATTTATGTCAGTGGCCCGATGGCGGGCACGGCGGGAATGGACAATCTGATTGCGCTGGTCGATCGTACAGAGTTAAACGCGCTCGTCATCGACGTCAAAAATGACGACGGGTATCTGACCTGTGAGCTGGATGTGCCGCTGGCAGAGCAGATCGGCTCTGAGAAGCACTATATCAAAGACCTTCCGGCGCTCGTGCAGACCTGCAAAGAAAAGAATATTTATTTGATTGCGCGCGTTGTTGCGTTTAAAGATCCGATTCTGGCGGAAAAAATGCCGGAGTGGAGCTTACATAACAGTGATGGAAGCATTTTCCGGGATAAAAGCGGGCTGGCATGGGTCAATCCTTACCGCAAAGAAGTCTGGGAATATCTGGCATCTGTCGGGGAAGCGGCGATAAAAGCCGGATTTGATGAAGTACAGTATGATTATGTGCGTTTTTCGACAGACAGCCGGATGAAGCAGGTAGATTTTGGCGACAGTACGAAGGGAAGAACGAAAACCGAGGCGATCAGCGGATTTACGCTGTATGCCTCGGAGAGAATCCACGCGGCAGGCGGACGGATTTCTGCAGATGTTTATGGTGTTGTGATCGACAGTGAAGAGGATCAGCAGATCGTAGGACAGAACTATGTGGAAATGTCCAGGTCACTGGATGCGATCAGCCCGATGATTTATCCGTCGCACTATGGACCGTATAATTATCAGATTCCGGTTCCGGATGCACAGCCATACGACACGGTGCTCGCAGCGATGCAGGCATCCAAAATGGTGCTGGCCGGGCTTGATCCGAAGACCGGGAAGAAGCCGGTTTCGGCGGATGTGAGTGGGAATGATGCGGCGGACGCAGCGATTACGGGCGGGGAAGCGGTCAGCGGCAACAATGCGGCGGACGCGGCAGCAGACAGCCAGAGTACGTCCGGCACAACCGCAGTTAGCGGTAATGACGCTGCACAGGATGCAGAGGACGCGCAAGCCGCAGAGGACGCGGCTGCGAAAACCTTTGCTCTCAGCAAAGAAGAGATCGCCCAGCTGGACCCTACGACCGGCGTGCAGGCGACGGTTCGCCCATGGCTGCAGGATTTTACCGCGACATGGGTAAAGGGGCATATTTCCTATGGCCCGGAGGAAATCAGCGCGCAGATTCAGGCGGTCTACGATGCCGGATATGAGGAGTGGATTCTCTGGAATGCAGCCAACCGCTACACGGAGGGCGGACTGCTGACACAGGAGGAAGAAGAACAATGACGGGAATTTTATATTTGTGTGCGACACCGATCGGCAATCTGGGCGATATGACGCCCCGCGTGGTGGAAACGCTGCGCAGCGTGGATCTGATTGCGGCGGAAGATACGCGAAACAGCCTGAAGCTGATGACGCATTTTGAAATTCATACTCCTATGACAAGTTATCACGAATATAATAAAGTGGAAAAAGCATATACGCTGATTGCAAAGCTACAGGAGGGACAGAATATTGCGCTGATTACGGATGCGGGGACGCCGGCGATTTCCGATCCGGGCGAGGTGCTCGTGCGGATGTGCCTGGAAGCCGGAATCCGGGTGACGAGCCTGCCGGGTGCGGCTGCATGCATCACGGCGCTCACGATGTCGGGGCTTTCGACCAGACGGTTTTGCTTTGAAGGTTTTTTGCCGCCGGATAAAAAAGAGCGCACCGAAATCCTGGAGGATTGCCGGGAGGAGAGCCGGACGATGATTTTTTATGAAGCGCCCCATCATTTGAAAAAAACGCTGCAGGAGCTTGCGGCGGTGCTGGGCGACCGGAAAATTACGTTATGCCGTGAACTGACAAAGCGATTTGAAACGGTGATGCCGACGACGATTTTTGCCGCGACGGACTATTTCGAAACGAACGATCCGCGGGGAGAATATGTCCTTGTGATCGAGGGAAAAAGCTACGAGGAAAAGAAGCAGGAAGCACAGAAAAACTGGCTGGAAATGCCGGTGGAGGAACATGTTGCACTGTATGAAAGCCAGGGCTTTGACCGAAAGGAAGCCATGAAAAAAGCGGCAAAAGACAGGGGTGTGAGCAAGCGCGACATCTATCAGAGCCTGCTTTAAAAAATACCGGAAAACAGTTGACAACTGATAGGATGGATAATATACTTTGAATGTCAATTCACTGAAATATGATTTGGAATTAAAGGAGATAGTATTATGTTAGAGAGAATCGCAGGCATTATCCGCGAGCAGCTGAATCTGGACAATGTTGAAATTACAGAGGAAACCTCTTTTAAAGATGACCTGGATGCAGATTCCCTGGATCTGTTTGAACTGGTTATGGCATTTGAAGAAGCTTACAATGTTGAGATCCCTTCTGAAGACCTTGAGAAGCTGGAAACCGTCGGCGATGTTATGGATTACATCAGAGATAAAGAAATCGACGCTTAATTTACGATAGAGATTATGAACAGGGAAAACGGGCTGTTTTGTCGAAAGACAGGCAGCCCGTTTTAGCGTGGCAGAAAAATACGTGGCATGGAAAATGTCAGCGCAGGCGTGGACTACAGTAGAGCTTTTGCGTACGTTTTGCGCTCGCTTGACATGGCACTGCAAAAGGAATATGCTTAAACCACTGGGAAAGGCAAACAGGGGAAGTGCGATTTTTTGCAGATAAAAAGGAGGAGCCGATTATGGAATTCAAGGGATGCAAAAAGTCGACGCAGCCTGAGAACGGCTGAGGCCAAGCAGAATTTTACAATTCATTTAGGGGAGAAGAAGAAACATGAAGTACGATTTTACATCAGTGATCGACAGAACGGGAAAGGATTCCATCGCATGGGAAAACATTCCGGTGCCGAATGCAGAGATTGCAGAGGGGTTTGACCGGATTCCGATGTGGGTGGCGGACATGAATTTCCAGACAGCGCCGTCAGTTTGCGAAGCGATTACGAAGCGTCTGGAGCATCAGGTGTTCGGATATTTTGATCCGTCCGAGGAATATTACAACAGCATCATCAATTGGCAGAAGGTCCGCAACGGCGTTGAAGGGCTGACAAAAGAAGCGATTGGTTATGAAAATGGCGTGTTGGGCGGTGTTGTCGCTGCGCTGCAGGCATTTTCTGCACCGGGCGAGGCAATCCTGGTTCATTCTCCGACGTATACCGGATTTACCAGTGTCCTGAACAATAATGGACGCCGGGCAGTACATACCGAGCTGAAACGGGATGCAGAGGGCATCTGGCGGATGGATTATGAGGATATGGATAAAAAGCTCAAAGAAAACCATATTCATCTGGCAATTTTTTGTTCTCCCCACAATCCGAGCGGACGTGTCTGGGAACGGGAAGAAATTGAAGCTGCGATGGAGGTTTATCGTAAAAACGACTGTATCGTTATTTCGGATGAAATCTGGTCAGATCTGACACTGGGCAATCGTCAGCATATTCCGACACAGACGGTTTCCGAGGATGCAAAAAACAGAACGATTGCAATGTATGCGCCGACGAAAACCTTTAATCTTGCCGGACTGATCGGTTCCTATCATATTGTATACAACCCGTATCTTCGAGATCGGATGAACAAGCAGACCTCGCTGTCTCATTATAACAATATGAATATTTTTTCCATGCACGGACTGATCGGTGCCTACAGTAAGGATGGTCAGGAATGGGCGGATGAGCTGAAAGCTGTGCTGACAGAAAATATGGAATGGGCATATGATTTTATCACGAAAAACTGGGATGGTGTAGAGCTTGCAAAGCCGGAGGGCACTTATATGCTGTATCTGGATTGTCATAAATGGTGTGAAGCACATCATAAGACAATGGATGAGCTGCTACAGGCAGGTGTTAAAGTCGGTGTTATCTGGCAGGACGGCAGAGCATTTTTCTACCCGGACAGCATCCGGATGAATCTGGCGCTGCCATTTTCGAGAGTGCAGGAGGCCTTTCATCGTCTGGATAAATATGTTTTTAGGGCAGAAGCATAAAGGAGCAAAGTAAGGCATAACGAAAGGAGAACCGTAAGATGAACAGAGAAGTGACAATGGAACTTCTGGAAAAGTACGGAAAAGAATTTGTGCAGGATCGTGCAAACCGCGTTGCTCAGAATGCAGTTGTGGGCAAGGGCGTAAATGCAGCTGCAACAGACAGCGGCGTAGAAAGAGAGATTGCGAATACATTTTCTATCAGCCTGGAGCAGGGCAAGATTACCAACCAGAAAAAGAGCGGCCGCTGTTGGATGTTCGCAGCCTTAAACTGCATGCGTTTTCAGGTAATGAAGCACTGCAATCTGGAAACTTTTGAGCTGTCCCAGAACTATACCCTGTTTTATGACAAGCTGGAGAAATCCAACTATTTCCTGAATACAATTCTGGATACTCTGGAAGAGGATACAGACAGCCGGTTGATCGCACATTTGCTTTCCGCACCGTTAAATGACGGCGGACAGTGGGATATGCTCTGTGCAATCGTAGACAAATACGGACTGGTTCCGAAGGAAGCGATGCCGGAAAGCGAAATTTCCTCCAACACAAACGAAATGGTATCTTACATGACAGAAAAGCTGCGGGAGTTCGCATGCACTCTGCGGGAAGCATACCGTGCCGGCAGCACCAAAGAAGAGCTGCTTGCAAAGAAGGAGGAAATGATGCAGGTTGTTTACAACATGCTTTGCATCTGTCTCGGCAATCCGCCCAAGACCTTTGATTTCGAATACCGTGACAAGGACAAGCAGTTCCATCGGGAATGTGGCCTGACCCCGAAGGAATTCTATGCAAAATATATCGGTCTGAACTTAAATGATTACATTAGTCTGATCAATGCGCCGACTGCGGACAAGCCGTACTACAGAAGCTACACTGTACAGTACCTGGGCAACGTTGCAGAAGGCCGTCAGGTAAGATATGTCAATCTGCCGATCGAAGAGCTGAAAAAGGCTGCAATTGCACAGATGAAGGATGGCGAGCCGGTATGGTTCGGCTGTGACGTCGGCAAGCGCTCCACCAGAGAGAGCGGCGTTATGGATACCAAGATCTTTGCACTGGAAGATCTGTTCCAGACCGACTTCCCTATGACCAAGGCACAGCGTCTGGATTACGGACAGAGCCTGATGACCCACGCAATGGTATTCCAGGGCGTGAACATCGACGAAAACGGACAGCCTAATCGCTGGAGAGTGGAGAACAGCTGGGGACCCGATGCCGGAAGAGATGGCTACTACACTATGACAGACAGATGGTTCGACGAGTATACCTATCAGATCGTTGTAAACCGTAAGTACCTGCCGAAAGAGGTTCTGGAAGCTTACGAGCAGGAGCCGATCGTATTAAAGCCCTGGGACCCGATGGGATCTCTGGCATAAGGAGAAAACGCAAGTCGCGTTTCTTCCAGGAAAAGATATTGCCGGCGCAAAAGCGTCGGTGCGAGAGAAAAGCGTCTTCGGAGAGAAATCTCCGGGGCGCTTTTTTGCTTTATAGGAAAGACCGCCTACGGCGCTCTCTTAAATTAAA
>QUKC01000028.1 GCA_003481005.1 Firmicutes bacterium TM09-10
ATCCACCGGAAAAATTACATGGAGACTCCTAATTTCTACATGATAGATTAATCAGAAATTTTTTGATTTATCATGACACTGATTTTATAAATAAATCAGATGCATTATCATTCGCACAAAGGAGGTCCCACATGAAATCATTTAAAACTTTACTAAGCAAGAAAAATCTTGTACTTCAATCTTTATGTAGCCTTGCAATTGTATCCGCTACCATGGCTTCTAATAGTCGTTGCGCCTATATTTTCCATGATCCGAAAAAACCGGATTCTCTCAAGCAATTAAGAAAATTTTAACCTTGTAAAAGGGTGTAGCTATATTTGATAATAGCTGCACCCTTTTACTGTCTTATCTTTCAATATATTTTTAGTATTCTATAATATTTTCTTTCCGCTTTTATTTTTTTAGTTAATTTGAAGGTTCAAGGTGGTATCAAACTGACCTCCTCCCCCGTCCACATAGAATAAAATACTTTTGTTGTAAGCCCATTATGACGCAAAATGGGATTTAACTTCCTTTTGCATTCTCTTTTTTTCAAACTCCCCACAATCAGATTTTCTTTTTTACTTTGGATATTTTGTTCTGCCCCACTGCGCTCTATTTCATTTTGATTCTTGCAGTCTACATTTTCATCTACAATCATTTTCTGTGTATTTTCCTCATATTTTTTTGTAATAGTTTTATTCTTTTCTGCCTTTGATACTGCTTTATCCAGATTACCACATTCCTCTTGTTCTGGAAAATACAACGTATACAAATTAGATGTCTGTCCCCTATTCCCAGCACGAAAACGGCTCTCTTTTGTCACATAACCAGCATCCACCAATTCCTTCATAGCTCTCTTTACCGTTGAAATGCTGATATGTAATTCCTTCCCAATGGTAGGAACAGCAGGAAAGCAGGTCTGTTCCTTATTAGAACGATCAATTAAATATAATAGGACCTGTAATGCTCTGCTTTTCAAATTGGACTGGTATGCTCTCTGCTTCATTTCGTACTGGTTCATGCTCTTATCCTCACTTTTCTCATTTTTATGTTGGTACCGGGGCAGATCATACCCCGGCTATATATGTTTCAATCATTGACGTAAATACTTTCTCGTTTGGTTTTCCATTCATGCAGTCAGGCTGGTATTCTGCAAACAATACTTTATGGTAATCACTCTGAAATGCATCTGCATAGGTGTCATACAACGTCTTATCTACAAAAGGGCATAACACAAATGCTGGTGTGGTCTCATATCGCTGTAGCAGCTTCATGGTATGCGCAATCTCATAAGGCTTTGTTCCGCATACCAATACCACGACTTCCCCCACTTCTTCTGGCAGATTTGTTCCATAATCTTCTACAATAAAGTGAAATCCTGCATCCGGGTTCTGTGTTCCATACCACATCTTCTCCAACCGAAAACCTCCTGCTTCCTCGTCCATTTCATATGCTTCTGACAGATAAGGAATCATTCCGCTACTGTTATGCTCCACATATGCCACACTCGCACCCACACTCCCAAGCCATGCCGTAAGGCCAAGTGCCATCGTGGTTGTTCCGATTCGGCTCTGTGAGCTTACCATGGTAATCCTTACTCCTTCTGTAGCAAATTGATACAGTTTTTCCTTTTCCTGCGGTTTTGTACGTTCTTTCGGTTTGTAACGTGTCATGCCTTGTCCGCTCAAAGACTGCCTGATTTCATTCTGGATTGCTCCAATTTCCTCTGCTGTAACAATATTTCCAACACCTGCCTCTAACAAATCGTGACATAGTGGAGCACTTTCCTGCAAGCCTTCACAGATCACCGTTATTCTGGCATTATACATGGTCAGAAATTCTTCAATTGCTTCTGCAAAGTGTATATCATCATCCCCAAATGCGTCCCGATCCAATACTAATTCCGTACAATGTGAGAAATTCCTCATATCATATATGACAAATTGTTTCAGCATAAAATTACCGGTCATTTTCTTGATTGGCAGTGCATCTGTCTGCTCTGTCAGAAAATCCAGCAGATTCGTATGCTGTTGTGATGTCAGATATAAAATCATCTTCGCCTCTTTTCTGCCACCTAAGTGGTCTTACTCCTTATCTTGATATTGCCCAGAACGGGCCTCCCGCTCCAGCTCCTCTTCTTGCCTCATCTAAAATAATGGATAACTCCCATTCCTGATTGCTCCTGTCTATACTTGCCGGGTCTGCAACCAGTATCTTTCCTTCTGCTGTCACACCTCGTAACACTATAAAGTGACCACCAGATGTAAAATATCCCTTTGCCATGATTGCCACCACAAGTTTTCCAGAAGAAAGTGCATCCACCAGCCCCTGCGCCGATAAATTGCTTTCTACCTGTAATCCCCAGTTTGCCGCTGCGGATGGAATCAATGTATGATAAGAACCATTCCCCGGACAGCAATATCCATTATCATATGCCCACTGTGCCATTGCTGGTGTCTCTACACTCTCACCAGTCAGTGTAGAGACAACTATGCTCATACTGGTGGGGCCGCAGCCATGCGTACCAATCTTATCTGGTCCATAGTTCTGATCTCTCCATCTTTCATCGAACTGACTGAAATAAACAACCTGTGTTTCACCTTCACTTCCTAGCGTGACACCTTCATAACTTTGTCCACTGCCAGCCACATAGTCAGCATCATAAATACCTATACTCTGGTTAAAACCATAATCCCTCTGAAATTCTTCTACCACACTGATCTCATCCCCTACCAGCCACCCTGTCAACATAGACAGGGGACTGGTAACCAGATAGAGAATAAAAGCAATCAGAATCAAGAGGAAAATGGTCGGCGCAAGGATAATGGCAAGCAGACGTTTCCTGCTCTCTTCATCCTTTGCCACCTGTATTGCTGCCTCTACAGCAATTTTAATAAGTGCTGGATCAGCCATGTTTCCACCTCCTGAAATTCATACTGATATACAAAAAGAGCCATCTGACTCAGCTTTTACACTGTATCAAATGGCTCTCATTATTTTTTATGTATTTACATACAATAGCTTTCTACTAACTCTATGATTTCCTGATTTGTAGGTATCCTGTTATCATCCTTTTTGTAATAAATGGTAAGCAGATATACTTCCTCATCATCACGGATTGCATAATATATAATACGGTATCCATTGGACTGTCCCATTTTGGTATCTGAATTTGCAGATCTTACCTTAAATGTATGTCCTTCTGTTGCAATCTTCAAACCGGGAATCTCTGTTCCTACAAGATTTCCTTTCTCCAGTTCATCCGTTATTGCTTTGATGTCCGTACCTATATGCACAAACCCTTTTTTCTTCACATAATACTTAACGTCCTTCTCGAACCGCTCGGTTGGGATTACTTCGTACATTTATTTTTTTTCCTCTTTGCTCCATTTTTCAATATTCGTAAATAGATCGTTCAAAGAACGTTTTGGAGTCTTGCCTTCACGCATATTTTTTACTTCTTTACATGACTGCATAATAGATTCGGAAATAGTACACGGTCTCACTTGATTCATAGCTGCGCTCATTGCCTGTTCCTCCTTTTTGTTATGCTTCACTTCATCTTCATTCCTACACATATTATACCACCTTTCACTGTACCTGTATAGACAGTATAATGTCCAGTAGGAAGAAAAATAACCTATTTGTCTTGTCATTATAACCGTTTTTCCTTCATTCAGCAAGTCATGATATGATAAATTTTTTGAATATCTATCGTCCTCCTGCCGCTCCCATGTATTTGAACTTATACTCTGGAATGTCAAACTGAATATGCAGTCGTTTTGCTCCTACCATGAACAGGGCGTGGCCTCTCTTTCGGGACAGCAATAATTCCTGCTCGGCTTCCGTCAGATCATAAAGGTCTGCGGTCTCTTTTAGGTTCTTTCCGTCTGTTCCCATCAGTATCTTGTAACATGGGATATCAAGCAATGCCTGTCCATACTGCTTGATTGCATCTCCAAGAAAATCTACCAGACTGTGGGAAATGATACCAAGTGCTGCCTCATATTTTCTTGCCCGTTTCATTACATTACGAAGATACACTAAAGACTGTGGGACTTTCTGATCGATCATCAGATATGCTTCATCACAGATCAGCAGTACTCTTTCATTACGGTCACGGCTCATCTGTTCCCAGTCATACGTCAGGATATTAAAATACTGGGTTCGTTTTACATTGTCCCCAGTCTCCTGCAATGCATGGGTATCCATAACGGTAATCTGTGCGTCACTGGATACACTGGTATATCCGTTCCATATAAAACTGTCAGCACCTTCCGCAATGTCATAGAGAAGCAATGCAAGGTCAGCATAAGTCTTTCCTTCCCGTTCTGACTTCGCTTTTTCCTGCACCAGCTTGTATAGATCCGAAAAGATTGGAAAATCAGTAGGGCTTAATGCTGCGATATCTGTATCCCACGATATATGAAACTTCTGATACAGCTCTACCAGACATTTTTTCAAGACAGCCTTCTGCATATCCGTAAGGGATGGAATATAAAGGCTAAAGAATATCTCCAGATTCTTCATGTGTAATGCCAAATCGTTCATTCCATACCCTTCATCATGGTACAGACGATTTTCTTCTGCTTCGTTTTCATCATCTTTGGGTGATGGACGGACTTGAAGGGGATTGATCATGCCCTTGGAACCGCCTACTGCATTGATCCAGTCTCCTTTCAGATTCAGGCACATATCCTTATATTCTGATTCAGGATCTATAACGATGATCTTGGTTCCCTTCATGTATTCTGCCAGCAGGATATGTTTGATGGCTGTTGATTTTCCGACCCCCGAATTACCCATGACACAGAAATTGCTATTGGTCCTGTCTCCACCACGCTTCCAGGTGTCAACAATCACAAGTCCGCCACTGGTATCTTTTGCAAAATAATACCCCTCTCCATCATTAAAACCACTGCTGGAAAAGGGAAATCCTCCCACAAAGGTGGAAAATGGAACTACTTTCTGCAAGATGCTTTCCATTTTCGGGTTATTGGGAAACGTTGGGGATAAGTGCATGAATGCTTCTTTTTGCAGATTCGGTATGACTCGCATTTTGCACTTCATTACACTTGCCACGCTCTCTGCTCTGCGGCAGGCTTTCTTGAACTCCTTTTCATCTTTTGCCACTGGCATGACCTCAACACTCATCAGGCCTACTGTCTCACCCTCTCTGTCGATCTGCATGATGACCTTCTCTCCATCTTCGGCGGCCTTTTCCGCACGCTGTCTGGAAAGTGGATCTTTTGCCCCATCTGCAAGTCCTCTCTGTTGGACCACACTTTTGGATATGGCATTGATCAGTGTACCATTATCTACCGGATGAAATCCGATTGACACTAAGGTACTTGGTATATTCGTCAGCTTTGAAAGCCATTCTACATCTACCTTCTGTGGATAGCGTATGATCCCATAAATCTTTCCAAGATTCTCCCCTACAGAAAGCCGGTTCTTCTGAAATTCCAGCCCCATGGGCGTGACTACATTTAATAAAGCAGAATTAACGGGTATCTGTTCTTCTGTCTGTCCTCTTCGCATGGGCTACATCACTCCTTTCAATGTTGGAATACTTGCACTGGTCTCTGCATCCTCTAAATGGGTATAGGATGGGTTGTTGACAAGATTGACCAGCCTTACGATTTCTTTTTTTGTCAAAATATCTGTTACCACTCCCCCTGCAGCAAACTTCTCGCATAAAAGGGATGCTTTTTTTAACATATCCCGTTCACTTCCTTCGTCCTGCTTATCCCATATTGCGATATAGAACTGCCGCTCCACGATTTCGCCTGACAAAGCATAACTTCCCATCTGCAATATTTCCTGACGTAATATTTCTTTCCGCTTTTCTTCTGCCTCCTTTAACATATCCCCCATTTCTGTGATCAGTGGGGAGATATCCACCGGTCTTGATAGTGCAAGGAATTTGAATGGATACTGAATGTCTGATAATTCAGCGGTCAATGTCTTGATCAGTACGTTCTTTTCCGATTTACTGAACAAGTCGATGCTAATGGCATGAATACGAAGATATACAAATATCATGCCGTCACGGGTATAAAGGTATTTATCCTGACTGTCCTTGATATTGATGAACTGTTGTGCTGTTACCATAGCTGCGTTCTCGTTCTCCGTAAGTGGACGCTTTGTTCCGCTCTTTAAGAATAGAATCAAAATACCGCCACCAATTAAGGTGACGGCAAGCATGATAATGGGAAACATGAGATTTTCCATTTGAACCTCCTATAAAATTAATTTACCGGCCTTACATGCCAGTCTGAAAACAGGTTGTCCCTGATTGCCATACTGTCTGTCCTTCCGGCCTGCAGCATTCCTCCCGGTGTCCATGCATCCATGATGATGCCATAGACGGTATAGTTTCCATTCGGATACCACACCGGTGTAAAATGTACCCTTCTGTTATATGTGCTGTACTCATTCTGCTGGAACTGAAAATCTGCTGAATAACCGCCACTTGTCCGTTCCAACAATCTCCAGTAGTAATCGTATTGAAATTCAGGGAAATAGGCCACACAGGTCTGTGCGCCAGTGATATGGCTGGAAGGTGCTCCAGAGTTAAGACGTGTACTTGCGGTCATGTTGATTCCATAACCGGATTTCATGACATTACCGGATGCAGTTGGGTTCTTCGCATCTGCTGAAATATCCATGCTTGTGGAAAGAGATGCCGAATAAGAATGCCATGTGTAATCATACCATCCCTGATCTTCGTACTCTCCGTTATCTACCCAATGTCCATGGCTGGAACTACAGTTTGCCGGACAACTTGCACTGTGGCTTCCGCTCTCCCAGTCCCAGTCAGGCACCCATACCCAGTTTGCGTGCCATCTACAGCTCCAAACGCCCCACGACAGGCTTGTCACATTCTGTCTGTTCGGTATGGATGGAGTACGGAAACTGTCGTTTCTGTCATCTGCCGTAGGGTCTGGTGGCGGATTACCATTCATATCTACCACATTTGCATGAATGCTGGTATTGCTTAATGTTCCTTTATTTGTTGATATGCTTATGTTCACTTCGCCCGGACTGCTTGGTGTGTGCCACTTTACCCAAACAAGCTGGCTTCGATTTGCTGGTATTACAATATCCGTCATACGATAGGTCCTGCCATTGATGGAAAAAGATACCGTTGCTGTACTATCACTGTTAATCTCATTGGTGGTAGATAAAGTCACTGCTGTAATCACATCCGTATCAATCCGGTATTCTGCATCATACACCACATCCGTGACCGGCGCACCCTGGTAACTGATAATTCCTATTCCAAGGATATTGATCATTTCATCCGTGGTTCGTGCTGTTGTCTTTGATCCCGTCCATGCCTGAAATCCCAGATCTGCATTTTCCAGAAATAAAGCAAGAGCCAGATTCTTCATGACTACCGTAGGAAAATGCGCCCCTAAGTCACCGCCTAACATACGGTTGTAAAGTCCTGCTTCTGTGGTTGTCATTGCATAGTATAAATGATTGTAGATCAGATAAATCACTGGCTCAATGACCAGTTTATACGTTCCATCTGTAAGACTTGTTACATCAATTCCAGTACGGTTTGCTACCATGGATGCTGCACCTTCAGAACAAAAATATCGTTTTATCGCTGCAATACTCGCTGGATTGCTGTTGCTGGATACTACTGGCGGCATGGCATTTGTTGGCGCATAATATACATATCCTGAACTTTGCGGTGTAAGTGATGCACCATTTCTATACTGTATCTTACTCACTTTTCCAAAATGAATGATTCTACCTGCAATAGATGCGATATTTTTATTCGTAAAGTCAACCGGATTACAGATAATTGCTCCACTTGTTGCATCCACTACCGTTACACGGACTCCCTGATAAGAACTGCCCGGCCAGTTATAGGCTTCTGTTCCCTGATTCAAATTTCCTCCGCCGCCATCTACGTTTCCATTTCCATCTGCAAATGCAGTCATGGTCGTAGAACAAAGTAATATCAGACATAAGAAAAGGCTGCTTAATACTTTTCTCAAATTTACTCCTCTCTGGCTTTGATGCCGAAAAAAAGAGCATGGCCTGCGCCATGCTCTTTTTTACATTCATTAATACATCCCATATTTAATTCATATCGCCGATCTGCTTATCCCAATCTCCATCAGAATCCGCTACACCACCCTGTGCCTGTCCCGGATCATCAATATATCCAAATCCCGGTACATAGACCTGACCAGCTTCATTGGTCGAACCGCCTTGTGGCTGTTCCGGCTGCGTCTGTGGCTGTGTCACTTCTGCTTCATACTGTGGCTCCTGCTCTGGATTGGTAAGTGCTTCCTCATTTGATACCTCTGGTTTCTCTACCGGAGCTTCTGCTTCGCTCTTAGATGTATTATCCTGCCCTGGAGTGATGGTATCCGCTTCTGTTTCTGGTTCAGACTGCATTTCTGTATCATGGATCTGTTCTGTCACAGGCTGTTCTTCTGTTGCTTCTGGAACAACGATCTCCGGTACGCTTATCTCTGTGGTCTCTGTCACCGTTTCCGTAGGTTCTGCTTCTACCGGCTCTGGTTTTCCCATCTTTGAAAGATAGATGCACACACCAACGAACAGGCACACTGCAACCACTGCAAGCCCCATAATCACTAATTTCTTTGTCTTATTATAATCTTTTTTCATCTTAAAAGACCTCACTTTCCATTCTTTTTTTTATGGCAAATGTCGGCCTATTTTTTATCCAATTTCATCATACAAGATTTCTTACTACGCGTCCAGTTATTTTTTGTAATCAGAATTTTGGCATATAGGCCGCTTTGGTATGTATCGTCATTCTCACAGGCGGCAGCATTTCCCACCCGAAAGATAATGGTATCTCTAATAACACGGATACCTGTGCTTCAAAATTTCGATTCGCATTTCCCGGTGCAAAAGGTGTATTCACAATCGTAACATTCAAATCTGACACTCGGTATTCATATCCACTACTTTGTGGCTTTACATGATAATTTCCCTGTATCTGTGTCCCCAAGATGCCATCCAGACTGTTATACACATCTCCATAATCAAGATTCTGCTCCCACCCGCTTCCATTCATCGCATAGCCACCGCTGTATCCTTCCCTGATTCCGTCATAGACTTCATTATAATTGGTGGTCGCTACGGATATGACAGATGCCTGAAGGGATTCCCTCACTCCATAGGCAATCACATTCAGTCGAAAGAACTCTGCCATGACACATAACAGGATCAGAAGTGCAAGCACAAGCGAAACGGTAAGTGGATAAGACATTCCTCTTTTATCCTTTATGACTTTTTGGATTTTCTTCACAATTACCTCACTTATAGTACACTTCGCTTTTTCCACTGGCTCTTGCTCTAAGGTCTATGGGAAAAGAACCGAATACGAAAAATCCGATATCCACATGCTGGGTCAGTGTCACTTTAATATCTCCGTTCAGCTGTACCTTTGTTCCATTAAAGTAATCACAGTCCCATGATATCTGCGGATCTAATCCCGTCTGGGCCTTCAGCTCATTGATGCGGCCTGATACGTTGCTGTTGCCAGTAATCTCTGCCTGTCTCACAATCTCGGATGCAAAATTGTCTAACTGCTGTTTTTTCATGAACACTGGCAGTATGACCATGCAAAGCTCCACTACCAGCATAAGGCACAGAACACCTACCGCCACATCAATATAGCCCTCTCCTTTTTGGCAGTGCCATACTTTCTTTATCTTTTTCCTCATTGGCTCCTCCTAAAACATTCCCGACATCGTGCCAAGTATCTGATACCCCATGACTCCCATGTAGATCATCAGCATACATCCAAGCAGTACAAAGGAATATCTTCTGATCTTCGGTGGACGCTCCATGGCAAGCCTTTTCAGACGCTGGACTTCCAGCTGCTTCATATCATGGGACAGCATACGAAAGAAAGTTACTCCATCATCTCCACGGATACACCCGATCAGTCCACGTACCACATCTGATAACATGGCACTCGATACACGGCCTTCCAACCTTGTCAATGCCGCTTCATAGTTTCCCGTCCTCATATCTGCTGTCGTTATCATCAATTCATTCTTGAGTGCCGGGCCTGCATTCTTCTGATAGCTTTCCAGCATGGATAAGATATCCCTGCTTGCCATCAGTTCCTGTGTGATGGTCGCTACAAATCTCGGAAGTTCGAACTCGATTTCTTCCCTTCTTTGTTTTACCAGCTTTTCTGCACTCCCACTCTCGGAAAAATAAACTCCGATTCCCAATACAAGGAATACTGGAAACAGGAGTGGAATGAATATCAGGCATGGAATGATACCTGACAGTACCAGTCCTGCTTTCACATAAGCCTGCGCCACATATACTTCTGGTGTCATGGATATCTCTGCCGACTTCAGCACGCCTGCGATCTTTCTTCTTTTGTATTCTTCCATTGGAAGGATCTTCGCCAGTTTTTCGGCAAGTTCCAGAATGAATGCGTCCGAATCTTTGACCTGTTTCTTTCGTTTCCTTCCTGCATTTAAGATAACTTTACTTGCCCTGTAACTTGGCACTTTACAAAGTTCTGCCAGCAGAAAGTAGCTTCCTGTGGCAAAAAAAATGGTAAAGAGCAATAAAATGATATTCTGCATCTCTTCTCCTCTCCGTTATCTCTTGTACTCAATGGGGCGCGTATGTTTTACGATCGCTGCCACTGAAACGAACAATACTCCACCACTGATTGCAAGCAGTGCCTTTCCAAATCCGGTAAACATCAGTGTTTCGTACCAGTCTTTATTCAAAAAATACAATAATGGAATACTGCCAAATAAGAGGAATACCATGGTAATGTATTCTTTTACCGGTTCATAGATCAGCAGATCCAGTTCGGAAGATACCACACGCATATCAGACAGCTTTGACACGATCGACGGTAGAGTATTCTTCAAATTGTAATCTTCCTGACACGCTACCACTGCATCCACCCATTCATGGAATACTGCATTATCCATTCCTTTTTTCAGTCCTTCTAATGCTTCTGCCGTGTTGGAATTGATCAGCTTTGCTTCCATCAAAAAGTTGCGGAACACTTCCGATACTGGTGGATTCAGATAGGACAGGTTCTCTTCGATTGCCCGGATGATGGTATTCTTATTTCTCAGATAGCTTGTGGTAATCATGGAAAGTGCTGTTTCCAGTTCCGTGTTGATCTGCTTCTTATGCCTGGATGCCGTGAATTTCACATAGTAGAACGGCATCAGCGCAAATCCGATTGCAAGTACCGGAACTAAAAGCACATTGTTCATAGTCAGTGCCATCAGTACACCTAATACAAATAGAATCATAGCCAGCACACAAAGAATCGAAAACTGACTGCTCTTTCCTGTCAGGCGCAGAATCTCGTTTACATCCTCAAAGAGCAGCTGCAATCCCTTTACTTCTTTCTTTTTCCGGCTGTCCTTTACTTTGCTCCTGATACTGTCATTCTTTGGTTTCAGATAGCCCGACAGGCCATCTAAGAACGCAAAGGGTGACAGTTCAAGCATGATAAAGCATCCTGCCACCGCCATAAAAAAGGCAATGGTTACAAGTAAGACCATATGTTATACCCCCTTATCCTTTTGCCATGAGCTGCTCCTGAAGCTTTAATGGCAGCCCATTTTCTCTTAATCGTTTCTGTAATCCTTCTGACAGATTTTCCACCTTTTCATAATGACCGATGATCTTTGGCCTGCCATCCACTATGATGTTGTCTGTGATGTTAAAGCGGTACAAGGTACGCATTTTCCGTCTGCCATCTGGAAGTATCTCACATTCTGTAATCTCCATGACTCTTCTGGAATTATCCTCAAGCCTTTTTGCAAATGCCACCAATGGGAAGGCCTTTGTTGCCAGTCCCTGCAAGGTCGCATCATCCATGCTCGGCTGTTCCTGTTTGCACAGTGTGACCATTCGATAGTAAGTATCTTCACAGGAATTGGCGTGGGTCGTTGTAATAACTGCATGGCCGGTATTGGCAGCATTGATGGCCTGCATACTTTCCCCGCCCTTCATCTCTGCCACTGCAATACAGTCCGGGTTAATGGTCAAGGTCGTTTCCAGCAGCTTTACCATGTTGATGTTCTGCTTTGGATCATCGGAGAATCGTGTAACGAGGTGTACTACGTTGTTTAATACAGTCCCCTCTTCATCCTCTGCGGTCAGGTCAAATTCGCGGCATCCCTGTTCAATGGTCACAATTCGCTTATTATATGGAACTTCCCCCAATATCCAGCTCATGAGTGTCGTCTTTCCGGAAGAAGTCGCACCGGTAATACACATAGACACCCCATGGTTAAAGCACATGGAGAGCATTTCCAGCATCTCCGCTGTTGCTGTTCCAAACTCCACGAACTGCATTTTTGTCAGCTTTCTTGGGTTGACGATTCGGATGGAAACTGCAAGTCCCTTATCCTTATCAATCACACCGTCACCCATAACTGTGATACGGATCTTATTATTCAGATGCCCTACCACAATCGTCTGTGCATTATCAAAGATCATGCCCGATTTATGTAACAATCTTCGGATGACATCCACTGCATGACCGGCACTGCTGAACTTTTCTTTTGCCGGCAGGATCTCTCCTGTGGAATAAGTAATCTTTACATCTTTCCACTGGTTGATATTGATTTCTTCTACATCACTTTGATACAGATACTTTGTCAGAAAAGAGAATCCTGTCATCTCTCCATACAAAAGTTCGCATAGTTCCTCTTGCTCCATTCCAGCCACACCTACACTGCTCTGCTCTAAGTATTTGCCAATGTAGGACTTGATCAGTTCCCGGTTCTCGTCGGGATTATCTCTTAATACCACTGCAAAGTTTTTCGATATGTACTCCTGCACATCCCTAAGAACTTCGGGAAAAGTGCGTAGTACACTGCTTGCCCTTGCAAGCTCTGTCGTTTCATGTATATTTAGTATTTCTGTTTCCTGCACACTGCTCCCTCCTAAAATTCTCCTTTATTCCAGACAAACGGACTTCTGACTGTCAGTTTCTTTTTTCCTGCTCCGCCAGACTTTGCCTTGACCGGAACACTTTCATGCAGTCCAAAGACTTCCGCTATCAGTTTCTTGATCTCAGTCTGAAAGGCTACTGCATCCTTAGTACCCAGCTTTTCAAATAAGACTGCCTCATCGTACTGCCTTTCCAGCTCTGCCACATAAGGAAAAACAAAAGACACGCCACCATACTGTTCCGCTGCCGCTTCCCATACCTGGCCTGTCTTGTAGTTTCCAATCGCACTGATATATTTTTCCTGACTGGTTCCTGAAATCATTCCCGAATGGGATTGATAGTAAGAAATGCCTCTTAGATTGGATGTTCCCATCCGCAATACCTTATCTGCCATCTCCATGGAAAGGATAGAGAAAACATCCGCTTCTAAAATGGATGTACAGTCCAAGATCACATAATCTGCAAGGTGTCTTAGATTTACAAGAAAATCAATGGCTCGTTCCCTTGTGACTTTCGGATAGGATAAGAGGCTTTCGCCCATACAATACCCGATCACACTGATATACTCACTATCCGGTATCGTGACACAGGATTTTAAGATCTGGTTCTGTGTCAGTGTCGGCAGTGTCAGCAGTTCTCCCAAAGATATCTTCTGTTCTTCATCCATGGGCAGTACAAACGGAAGTACTGGAACAAAAGGATCTGCGAACACCACAATGACATTTTTATGATGCTTTGCTATCTCCTGTGCTGTTTTGATACTGATCGTTGTCTTTCCGCTTCCGGGGCTGCCCACTACTGCAAGCATATTTCCGTATTCCATATCTCACTGCCTCCTTCTGCTACATCTCTCCCGAATCATCATTCACGATTTCTTCCTCTGCTCCGGCCTCCTGTTCTGTTTCCGCTGCCTCTTTCGCAAGCAGTTCTTCTAATACCTTATTCTGCTCGTCTAAGAACTTTTGTGCTGTGGTACTGTCTCCACGAAAGACCAGTGCTACATGGATACTTCCAGTCTGCTCTAATTCTGCTAAAAGTGTTGCCTGTTCCTGCGTTGCAAGCACTGTAATGGCAGATGCAAGCTCCTGTTCTTCCCCATCCTCTGTTTCTTCCTGCACGTTTTGGTCTGCCCCTGTACTGGTGGTAGTCGCAATAATCTCTACATATTGCAGTTCTGGCGGTACTAACGTTTCCCGATTCTCTCCTACATCCGATGCGATCAAAGTCACAATATCCCCAGCTTCCAACTTCCCGGACAATCCAGCCGCAAAGGATTTGATACTGATAGAAATCGCCCTGTTTTCTCCGTTCAGCTTGCTTAAATAGGCATTTTTTAACATGGGAGTATCGGACAGCTTGCTTGTTAGAATGCTGTCTCCCGGATATAGATCTGTATTTGCATATTTGCCGATTACATCCTCTTCCAAATACACAACATTGCCTGGCAGATTATAACCGCCTGCCTCTACTGTGGTGACCATTTCCTTTGTGATCTGGTCGCCTTCCTTAATATCTTTGCTGACTCTCACAATGGATACTTTGGATTTCAATGCATTGTTGAACACCGGGGTAAGTCCAAAACAAATAATAAGTGACAGGATGATACAGGTCAGTCCAATCACGATACGGTTCTGTAATATTTTTTTCAATTTGATTTCCTCCACTTTTGATTTTATAAAAGCATGACCAGCAGACACCCGATACTTAAATATGGCACTAAGGCAAATCCTTTTTCTGATTCCCTTACATATACTTTCTGTATCATGACTGCCAGGGTAAGACCTGCAATCATTGCCATATATCCTTTCTGCACGCCCATAATAAATCCACAGGCTGCCATGAGCTTGATGTCTGCGCCTCCCATGCTTCCTTCTTTGAAAAGGGCCGCTGCCAAGAATGGCAGCGGCACAAGTACAAGTCCCAGCAATGCCGGAACGAACTGTATTTCCAATAATCCAATCAGCAACAAAAGCACATGGACATAATCCGGTACAGTATGCGTGGTCAGGTCATATTCTGACGCATACAAAAGCATCTGTCCGAATAAGGTACAGACAAGCGCATGTTCATTTGTTCCATATGTTCCAAGAAAAACTGCCGTGATACAGATGGATAGAAAAGCTGTATACTTCGTTTCTCCCTGCTTTGTTACTTTCTTTAAGATCATATCCATCAGCAGGCCAGCTAAAAAGCTGGCTGCCAATATGACTGCATATTCCTTACTTTCAAACATCCATAACATTGTCCCTTCCTTTCTCTTCTCGTTCCCTTAACTGAATCAGGCTGTCTCTGATATCCATTCCATCTATCTCATTTCCTACGCATACCCAGCCCGGATAGCTCTGCCTTGCAAATAATTCCACTCTCGGCAGATTCCCGGCAAGCTCCACGATCCGTTCTCTTACAATGTCCGGCTTTTTGCTGTGTGCTTCCACCGGTGTATCTACGACACAATGTACACCTTTACTGAACCTCTTCGGGTGTCCTTTCGTTGCAATCAGGCAGAGTTCTGGGTTGGCTCTTGTCCAAAAGCCAAGTCCCCAGAACCATTTTTCGGTCTGCTTTTTGCACCGTTTTACCCAGCAGAATCCCAGTGTCTTATACTGAAATCCCCATCTGCGGATGGTCTCGAATCCCTGTTCCAAGCATGGGAATGTTACCCACAGGAACAATATGGAATCCTCTGCTGCAATCGAAGCTATATCCAGATCATAGATATCTTCAATATTCATGGTATGATAATGATTTTCGGCTGACCTACCCTGTCCTTTCCTGCTATACACCTTATAAGCCCATGGTGGGTCAACGTAGAGAATGTTAAATTTCATGGATGCAGCCCTCCATCTTCTTCAGGCGCACACCGATTTCATATACAATGTTCACTGTGACTGAATTTCCAGCCTGCTTATAGAGCTGTGCATCACTGACACCGGCTGCCTTTGCCCTGTCAAACAGAAAATCATCAAAGGCCTGCAATCTGAAACACTCTTTCGGTGTCAGCTTTCGGATTCGGCAGTACACTAAAACTCCCATATTAGCTCCAGTGAGAAGTGTCTGTGAACACTGTTTTCCCACTCTGCCTCTGCGGTAATCGCTGTCTGGATAGGACAGGTTGATTCCATCCCCATGACGCGCCATGACATACCCTTTCTTTGTAGCCTCTTTGATAGGCAGTCCCGTATAATACGGACACTGCAGCATCATTACTCCATGCCGGTCAATGGTCGTTAATGTAAACTCTGGTTCTCCATCCTCTTTGAACCGTCTGCCATTCTGTCTTTTATTCAGGCGGTCTGGTGTAAGTGCTGCCCTTGCCTCGACACATTTCTGTGTACACTTTTCATCACAGGCTTTGCAGTACATCACCCCAGAACTTTCCCCGAACCGGGTAATGCCCGAATTATAATTTGCTACGATACATCTGGCAATTCTAGTCATGTCCGGTTCCTTTTTATAAGATAAGAATCCTGCATAGTTCTTTGCTCCGCATTCTTCCTCTCCATTTTCTTTCAGGCACTCCATCCACTCCTCTGGCTTTTTTGTGTCACAAAGATACAGTCCTGTCTTTCCACCAGCACCGCCACCGGATGCAGTCAAAGTGACAGACAATCCGTTTCCATCATAGACGCGCTCGCCCTGGTATCCGCCTATAACTTTTTTAATAACCGCTCTGTTTGATCCGCTGATAGGAAATACTTTTCGTCCACGGATTCCTCCAAGATATCCAACAAGGTACACTCGTTCTCTGTGCTGTGGCACTCTGAAATCTTTTGAGTTGACACACTGCCATTCAACATCATACCCTGCTTCCCATAGGTTAGTGAGAACGGCGGTAAAATCCCCGCCTCTCTTGCTTGACAGCAGATGCTTAACATTCTCAATGATAAGGATGCCGGGTTTATTTTCGGTATCTGTGCTTTTGAGCAGGCCAACGACTGTAAAAAAAAGTCCACTTCGCTCTCCTTCAAGACCTGCCCGCTTTCCTGACAGGGAAATGTCTGTGCAAGGAAATCCAAAAGTCCAGATTTCAGCTTTTGGAATCTCTCCTGCTCTGATTTGCTTAATATCTTTTGCGAACCACTCGCCTTCACATTTGTTTCCATCACAGTGTTCCATCACCTCCGTTTTGCAGATCTTACAGCAGTTATCTTTGTCACATTGTCCATATTTACAATGCGACAGTCCATACATAGCCATATAGCTTTTGTTTGCATATTTATCAATTTCCACATGTCCAATACATTTATGTCCGCTTCGTTCCAATCCTCGTCTAAAGCCGCCTATTCCACTAAATAAGTCTAAAAATTCCAAACAGACCTCCTGTTATGGTTTGAGAGGTATTCACATTTCTTTTTCTGTCTGCCTTAGTCTAGCTTCCACACAAGATTGCATGTATTCGGATCATTCTCCCCACTCGCTAAGTGCGCGGTAAGGGTATATCTGCTGGCTCTTTGCAAAACGTATCATGTTGCCTATCTGATCTACTACGCTCTGGTTGTTCTGATCTTTTGTACACATCATGACTGAACCAAAGATCGCAGTTAATACCATGACCACTGTAAATGCTACGTTCCTGCTAAAAAGCCATATGACGGCTGCAAGTGCTCCGCCAAAAAGGGAACCGATGACACTCTGCATCAGTTCCCTTTTTCCAAACCCATTGAATAACTCATTATCCGTCTTTATTCCACTTGGGATATAAAGCGCCCAGCCTTCCTGTTCCGTAGTTCCTCCTTTCTGCCTCACGAATAGTAGTACAGAATAATATCTTTGATCTGCCAGATACTTTCCGCTATGATATAGAACAGCACTGTATTCTTTGCTCTTTTCCTGTACTGTGTGGCTTCCTCTTCTGCACTTTCCAGTCGCACCATACAATAAACGAAGCGGAAGCCTGCACCCACCCTGATTAGGGCGATGATTGCATTTGAAATATCATCAAGTGTCATAGCCACCTCCTACTTCGCCAGATTCTTTGCCATACCTACCAGCCTTACAGAATGATAAATATTGTTGATTGCGCCACCGCCTCCGGTCGTCGGTATCAGGAAATCTCTTAGGAATGCCGGTGTCTTAATGGCAAGCACCATACAGGCCAGTCCCCAGAACACATTCATATTGATCCCGATATTTAGCATCATTCCGACACCCAGCTTGCAAAGGCATATCTGAATGACCACTGCAAGGGTGCTCTGAAAGAACTTATTGATGTAAGTCTTAAATACACCTTTATCATTATCCAGAAGTCCTACACAGGCCATGGGCATACCGATACGAAGGATCATGATTTCCAATCCTCTCATCAGGAACTGAAAGTACAGCATGAAATAGCAGATAATAAAGATAAGCCCAAAGATCGCTGTTGTCAGTCCAAGCGTAGAAATGCCATTGACCCAGGTCTGCCAGTCATACTCTGTGGATGCTCCGATTGCCGTCATCAGCTGGTCGATCAGATCTTCTGCGATTTCTCCCATCCAGCCATACATCACTGGAAAACAGACTGCCACCACCATTGCCTGCATGAACCGCACGACAAGTCCTACCGGTTCTGAATCCGGGTCACCATCCGTCCACATGACATAGCACTCAAACCCTTTTTTCAAGAATTTCAGGATAATGAGCGAAATACCAAAGCCAAGCATAATGTCAAACAGCACATCCACCATGCTTCCACCATTTGCTGCCAGCATATACTGGTCAGCATACAGTGTCATTGGCACAAGTTCCTGAAGCATTTCATCAATGTAAACGATTGCTCCATTTAATACTGCAACAATCAGCAGTACCAGTATCACTTCCAAACAATCTCACCTCCCGGTACGCCTTTTACACAGTGCTTATTCCTCATCCGCTTCATTTTCTTTTAAGCTCGCATCATAGGCATTCAGCACCATGTTATTGATCTGGGTTCGCATTTCTGCCTTGATTGGGAAACAAACATCTCTGTACTCATCCTCTTTATCCTTCATGCTCGGCATAAATACCATAAGTCCCTTTTCACACTCTACGATTCTTACCCCTGTCACAAGGAACGCATCTGCAAGGCAAATCGTAGCAAAGGCTTTCAGCTTTCCAGCATCTTCAAATGTCTTTGTGATCTTTGCTGTAATCTTCAAATTGTAATCTCCCTTCTTTTACATGAATACTGCCGGATGCATATGCAATCCGGCAGACTGTGTATCTTGGTCCTAACTATCCACGGTAGTTGAACAGGTTCGTGATTCTCTGGGTAAGGGTAGGAAGGATGTTGTCTTTGAATAAGGTATAAAGACCTGCCAAGAGTAACGCTCCAACCACAACAGAAATCAGGATTTTTAATGCGGTATCCACAAATCCTTCCCCTTCTTTTCTGCGAAGGATATCTGCTACTTTGTTCTTCATCTGGTTTCCTTTTACATAAGCGGTTACTGTCATGTGGTTCATGGTTTCATTAATTTTTTTCATCATAATTTTTTCCTTTCAGTTTTGGTTTCGTTAATAGGTTTACTCTAACGTTCTTCTCCTGCATTCAGAGATTCTTCCGCCAGATTGGTTTCACAGTTCACATATTCTTCAATATACTGACTGCCATCTTTGCAGGTAACAACTGCTGGATATCTAACCTTCATCCCAGAGAGTGTTAGTGCATTTGAAGCATAATCTGCAATATCCCCGATATACTCCATGTCCCACTCTAATTTCTGATTTTCTGTTAGGACTTTGCACAACTCAAATACCGCATTACATATCTCATCATTTCTGGCAATCTGGTCATCGTTTAGTTCTAATTCTGCCTGTCCCTGCGCTTCATTTTGGTTCTTATCCATTCTTTTCCTTTCCCATGATTGGATAGTGTTATTTTACTGGTAATATCCAATAATGATATTGAGTGTGGCACTTCCAATGACTGCTCCGATACAGGACACAATGGCAACCACGATTCTGTTGTTCCACTTCTTCTGGTCCATCTCATCCGCAGCACTTCTTCGAATACAGAAATAGATAATCAGAAGTCCTGCAACGACTGGTGCTAAGATCATGAGCCATGAGGTCGCATCTCCGATGAGTTTCTGTGTTCCTGTTGCCAGCTTGCTTTGACTGATTCCGCTGGCATACACAGTATTCGCTTTCAGGAAGAACATAGTAAGAGCGGCAATCGCCATACGGCCTGCCGCCCTGCATTTCTTTTTCCAGTTAATCTTCTTCACTTTCTGTCTTTACTCCTCTCCGCATAAATTTTTCTGAGAACAGGGAACCTGGCTGTACGGGCATAGGCATTCCCTGTTGTTTCTGCTGTTCCTTCATCATCAGGTCCTTAATGTAATACACCCATATATTCCAAAGAGGTATCTCACCTTTAAAATCACTGATAATAGGACGCTTTCTTTCCCGTTCTTCCCTGACTTTTCGATTATGTTCCTTATCCCCAAGTCCAAGCATCTGATTAAAATACCATTTTGACAGATCTGGTGAAAGCATCATGGCGGGGTGGGAACGGGACACCACAATCTGATAAGGCCTTGATACACGTCTTATCTCATCTGTTGTTAGCAAATCTCTTGCCACTAGGCTGATAGAGCTGCTTGACGATGGATTGACATACTTTCCGTGCTGGCTGGAAAGCTGATATGCAGAACAGGTATATTTGCCAAGTTTTTCACAGATTTCTGACAGCGTTTCCTTATCATCTGCCTGCAAATAGACCCAGCTTTGGCAGTTGGATTTGACAATGGCTGCTGTCTCCTTACTGTACTTCTCTGTAAGCTGTTCAAAACTTTGCAGGAAGAAATGAAACCGCATACCTCGTCCGCCTGCAACGGTCAGTTTATTCGTCAGGTCATTGATCTTTGTGAAGTTACCAAATTCTTCCAGTACAAAATTCACACGATTTAACAACCTTCCGCCTCTTTCATCTGACTGGTGAACCAACAGCTCATAGAGCTGTGATACCATAAGGCTTGCAATCGGATAATAGGTCGTTTTTTCATCTGGCAGGATAAAGAACAATGCCTGCTTCCTCTTTCCAATATCTGCAATATCATAATCACCGTGGCTGGTAATGGAATAAACTGCCCTCGATGTAAATAACCGGAGCGTGGTAAGTGCAGAAGTATAAAAACTTCCTTTGGTACGGCTTGGTGCAACATCCGAAATGGATAACAGCGCTCTGGCCGGATGCCCCTGTTTCAGTTTCTTCACATACTCCTGCATTGGGGTCTTATTCCCTACTGCTTTACACATCTCTGCAACGAACCAGTAAACATTTGTCAGGTTCTGATACTCTGGCCGCTTTGCATTATCCACCACGACACATAGAATCGCTGCCGCAATCGTGGACTTTTCTCCATTTTCCCAGATCTTCTCATTGCTGGTGTTATCACCGACCAGAATATTGGTAATGTCCCACGCATACATTTCTGCCTTATCCATCTCATTTCGGTTCACTGCATCAATGATCGGCTGCAACAGGTTATATCTGGTACTCTTTTCTGGATTTTTAAAGTCGATACAGATGACATCATATCCCAGCTTTTCCAATAAGATGGCGGCATACTGATAGAGTTCTGCCTTTGGATCACTGATCACCATACTTTCTCCTGCAAGCGCCATCAGACAGATGGACTGCAATACCAGTGTCCTTGTCTTTCCAGAACGTGTCGCACCGATTGTCATGGTATGGGTATCGTCTGCAATGTAATAGATCTTTTCCTTTTTCCCACACTTCTCCATGCCGATCACGATACCACCCTCTTTTATCAGGCGGTATGGGTCTGGACCACCAGACAATTCCTTCTTTTTGGTCTTGGTCTGTACTGAAAGATCCTCTGGTACAGCTGTCTCGTCCTGTATCTCCTTCGTTTCCTGCTCTGTGGAATCTCTATGGTATTCATACTCTACCATTTCAAATCCCTCTTCTTCTGGTCTTGTCATTTCCTCCTTTTGCTTCGTCTCTCTTGTCGTTTCCTCATGTATAGGAACGGGGATATCGGAAAGCTCTCTGTACTCCTGCTCTCCAACATCCCCGGTATCCGCATGATCTGCGTTATTTATGAAATCCAGTCCATCATACCCTGTTGCTATCAATTCTTTGATAACCGGGTTGAATGGATCTAAGTTATAAGCTTCAAATACTTTCTCTTTTTCTTCCTCTTTTAACCAGCGTGAGGAACCATGCTGATACTGTCCCACCGGTACCGGTATCTCAATATCGTCCGTTACCTTCATCAAATCAGACTGGTAAGACCTGCTGTTCTGTACAAAGAACAACACACAGCACAGTATTACAAAACATTCAAAGGATAAGAACAGCATTCCCTGTCTCTGTTCTGTAAAAAGTCCGCTTATGCACTCCCACAAGGGGACCAGCGTAAAAGTGACTGCTTCCCTCGATAACATCTTATGCATGGCAGCACTGAAGAACAGATTGAACAGCGTTCCCAGTCCTGCCAGAATACTTCCCAAAATCAGTTTTTCTTTCTTCTTTATGGCTCTATCCCTTCCTCTTCTGTTTCACTGGTGCTCTGCGATTCCTGATTGGTATATCCGAACTGATACTGTTTCTGTACTTCTTCCAAAACTTCCTTTCTTACGATTCCTGCAAAATCCTGCCGGTAAAAGCTGGTCTGTTCCCCATCATACATATTAGTCGCGAACACTCTTCTGCCTCTGGCACTTGGACTGCACCCAAAACCGCCTGTTGCAAGCCATAACTGAAATGGTCTGCTTCGGTATTCTTCTTTTAGGGCATCATAATTCATGACCAAGATCTTGCCTTCATAATTCTGTTCCTGACTATCCGGCTCACAGGAATGACGCCCCAGCAGTTGGTTCTCATCTGCACTGATTGGATAAAACTCCTTTTCCTCTGGATGCTCTATCTCAAAGATAGGGATATGATGCTCCTTTGCATATGCAATTTCAGAAGCCATTCCCTGTGTGATTCTATTTCCCATGACCCATAGTTCCTCACACTTATCCAGCATGGCAAGCCCTAACTGCAATCCTTTTTCCCTTTCCTCTGGAATGGTATCACGATAGAACTGTGTGAAATACAGATGGGGCGCAAATGCGATCACGCCCAATTCACTTGCCGTTTTACAATATTCTGTGGCACGTTTCATGTTCTCTTCATAGTTCCCACGAAGGGGACTGCACAAATATACAAGCTTCAATCTGCCTTCCTTTCCCTTCAGTAGCCAAACTCAATCTGTTCTCCATACTCATCATCCTCTTCATATCCCTGACTTTCTTCTTGTGTCATGTTTTCCTCAAATTCCTGTAGTTTCTCTTCCTGCTCTGTGTTCTGCATCTGTGACTTCTCTTGATCAAGCTGTTCCTGTAGAAATAGATTGATGGGTGCTTTCACATCTGGTATCTGCTCCTGCTCTGACACGATCGCATTGTAATCCGTCCGATAGGTTGGATAACACTGGCATATCGTAGCATTCAGACTTTCTTCTGATATGATCCATTCTTTGCATTCTGGAAACACAGTCTTTAATTCATGTAAAGCAATCGCTCCTGCCTGTAGGGGAAAATGGTAATATCCGTTCTCATTTCTGGCAAATTCACAGGCATAAGGTGTCAGGAAATGTTCTGCAAGCTGTTCTGCCACAAGCAGCTGCATTTCATTCCCACCAGTCAGATAAATGCCATCCCGCGCACAACAGATAACATACTCTGTCTCTGCTGGCGGTGCAATCTTTGCAAAAAGGCTGTCCGCTGCGCCTGAACCATTTCCTCTGATCTGCTCCATCTGTTTTGCGGCTGCAATCTCCATTTTTCTGGCTAGGGCTGCTCTTTTCTGCATCATTTCATACAATGGCATTTCCATGGTGTCCCCTTTGGGATAATACAGACAGCCGTCTGCTTCCTTTCCTGCCTCGACTGTCTTTTCTGAAAAGACTTCCTCTGCACGTTCCTTAGGCACAACAATCCCTTCCCCGTTCTCCCCGATCATAAAGTAAATATCCAGCGCAATTTCAATACAGAGATTGATATTGCCCCAGATACTTTCGCCCTGTGGCTGCATACTGACCGCCTCCTATCTTTCCATGCCGTTTCCCATATTTCCAAAGGAAATGGCATCTAATAGCTTCGACATATCAAATCTTTTTTCTTCTTTATGCAGTTCCGGCAATAACTCTTCCATACGGTTCACCAGTTTTCCTACCTCTTCCAACTGGTCCTGGGATAAAGACTCATCCTGTGTGCTGACCTTTATCAAGCCGTCATAAAGAATCTTTAATTCACTCTCCGTAAATAACTTCTTTTCGTCAACAAGACCGCTCCGCACTGCAAAACTCTCAAATGCTTCCTCTTTGTTATAAAAATACTGTCTCTGAATTGGTCTGTTATTGTTCTGTGTATCCTGTTTATAGGTTGAAAGCACATATCCTAGAAGGGGATGCTGCTTGCAGGCAAGAATCACACCGTTATGCTCGTTGAGCTTCATCACGTTATTGTTTAGTTTTTCTGTCTTTTGATCATCATAAGGCTTGTCATTACAGATACCGCATAAGCTGACCGTAGCCTTTGCAATACTCCATAAACGTTCCATCTGTTTCTCCGGGATATCCTCAAAGGGATTTTTCTCGATCATGTCATTTTTGGTATAAAATGCAACCGTTTTCCCTTTAAAAAGAATATCCACCACATAATCCGGGGATGATGGCTTATCTACACCAAACCCTTTTTTCTCCAATTCTTCAAAAAATGCTTTATAAAACTCTACCTTTGATTTCATGTAATCTTACCTCTCCATTTCTTCATCTTCCCAGCTTGCGTTCAAGACTTCTTCACTTTCTTTCATCTGTTCATATCTGGTAAATTCAGTCACATTCAACAGCTTATAACCAAAGGGCAGGATATGTTCTCTCTCCAATAATTTCATTTTAGCTGTTTCCAGCTGGGAACAGTATGCGCCCTGGTTCAGCCCCTTCCTGTTCGCATCATAGTTCCACACCACATACTCCATGCGGTTGTCCTGCATCAGCTTTGCTGCAAGTACCGCATCACCAAAACCCCCGATTTTCCGATATCCATTTACTCCTAGCGAATCCAAGCTTTCAGACCTTTCAAACTGTACCCGAAAACCATAGGCTCGCTGTATCGCATCCTGGATCTGGTATTCTTTTTCCAACGGAACACTGTCATTGATGTGATAACCGCCATCCCTGACCCTTGCATACGCAATCCCCTCTGCATCACAGATAATTGAATACTCCGATTCCTTATCATCCATTCTCAAATCAAGTCCGATATACTCCAGCAATTCTTTCAGGTAATTCTTTTCTACTGGGTTCATACATATCCTTTCTCTCTAAGTTCAGCGGCATATTTCGCTCCATATTTCATTTCTGCTGTCACGAGCAGCATTTCCATTCCTTTTTCTAACTGTTTTCCTGCATCTGACTTCTTCCTTACAGATTCCCAATACTGTTTCTGTATCTCCTCGACTGGACGGAACGCATCACTATGCCCCATCAGTCTTTTATAGAAATACCATGCACAGTCACCGGGAACTGCTCCCATGATGCAGCCTTTCCTTTTCCCTGCAAAGATATAAGGACACCCAGTACATGGATGTCCCTGCTTTGCAGATACCTTTTTATCAATGTTCATATCCTTTATCCTGATTCTTTATAAACAATTCCTTTTTTGCCTCCTTCGACAATTCACCTGCTATATTCTGTTGCCTGTTAAATGCTTCTTCCTGTTCCGATGCAGCCTGCGCCAGCATATCCATAGCCTCCATTATGATCCTTGATGCCAAATACTCCCGATGTTTTGCAAGATAAGCGGCGCCCTTCTCTTCCTTTTCCAAACGGCAGATAGTCTTTACCCCTGATAAGATACGGTTCGCCAGTATCTTTTTAGCCTCTTTCTCATATTTTTCCTTTTGGGATTTCAGCCATTTGTTATCTGTAGCATACAGTTCTGAAAGCTTATATTTTGCATCTACATAGCAGTCAAAACATTTCCTGATTTCTGAAACTTCTGACAAAAGAAACTCTACCAATTGATCTGTCATTTCTTTGCAGTCCTGTGGCAATAGCTGGTAGACGATTCTTCCCTGCTCCGGGATCAGGTCTCTTAATGCGAACAGCTTATCTGCCAACTGCTCCAGCACTTTCGTATCAAAGGATATTCCCATCTCAAGCTCATCCTCTAATACTTTTCCAGCCATCTTATATCTGCCCGGATTTCTGCACCGTAAGTCATTTTCAAACTCTGCCACCAGCTCATTTGTGATCTGACGCATATTTTTTATGGCTTCATCCTTCTGTTTTGCAAAAGCAAGTATCTTCTCCGAAAATGTGTCCTTGATCATCTGTTTTCGGATCGCATCCGGTATCTTTGGACTGGTAAAAGGATTCTTTGCACAGACTGTGTTATCCCAGAACACGATATGCACATGTGGGTGGCTCTTTTCCCCATGGACGGATGCTGCCCATTGCAGATGTTCCCGTTTGATGCCATTTTTTTCTGCAATTGTCATGATGTGATTTTCTACATACCTCTGCCAGCTTTTTTGATCCTTCAGCAGTAATTCTTTTGCGGTCTCTTCTGTGAAGGATACGACACTGCGGTACATCACGATTCCTTTTTTTGAATTGGCATATACCTTTTTGGCAACTTCTTTCCAGTCCTCAAACTCTGTCAGTGTTCCCGGTTCCAGTTTTCCAAAAAGGCCATGACTGCCGGCTTCATTCTTCATAACCCTTGGCCTGGTGGCAATGTAGCGGATATGTGCATAATTCGCACCTGCCGTATCCTTAAAATTCGGATTGCGGTGTCTCTGCTTATAAAACAGAATTGACATACTGATGTACTCCTTATCCTATCGTTCCCATTCCTCGTCAAGATTCTGCGATTCTGCCTCTTCTTCCTCGTTGCATACTCTGGTATATTCAGACATTGCCGCACTATAGCGCACGACTTCTTCTATCAACCCTGGTATTCCTTCTTTACTGCTTGCTCCCATATGATCATACTTCTGATAAAAATGAAATGCTCCGTTCTCTTCCGGGTGCAGCATATCTAAAAATTCAGAATATCCATAAGGGCAGGCTCTTCTAACTGCATGGCAGGCTCGGACCACGTCTGCAAGGTTATCTTCTGCTCCAACTCGTGAAACAATCTCATTGCCAATATCTTCCAGACCTTCCATCTCAATTTTAAGTGTATCCGTGCCTTTTGCTGTAATCTGTGCAACAGACTGACGGACACCAATTGATGCAAGCTGTTCTGCAAGGTCGTCCATTCTAAGTGGGAACTGGGTGTGCAGGGTGTTGCGTCCATTTTCTATAAAAACATCAATCATACGTTACTGCTCCATTTCTTCATCAAATTCATCGTCTAAGTCATTCTGCATTTGTTGAAATCTTTCGTGAAACTGCTTTGTCTTTTCATAAGAGGACACATCTAGCAACAGCTCTGGTATGCCCTTCTCATTTTTCTGTATCTGCACCTTCATGTTGCCACCTGATATGAAGATCGCATTTAAGGCAACTTCCAACCACGGATAGCCTAATCTGGAAAGTTCGTGTGGTGTAGGGCTTGTCCTGCTGTTCCATGCAAAGACATTATGTGCAAGGGATAAAAGGTGCATCTGACTTTCTTCCAGTTTTCCCTTGCAAAGTCTCTTGATCTTATCAAACGTGATTCCTTCATGGTCCACGCACTTTGCAGCTGCTTCGAACATTTCCGGTACACTGGATAAAATATAAAAGGCTGCCCGATAGTCTGCGTCTAACTGCTTTCCTTCGGTCAGCCCTATAAGATACTGGTATCTCTCTGCCTGATTTAGTGGTTGGTTACTGTTCTTCTCCATAATCTTCTTCCTCATACTCCTGCGTATTTGCTCCTGTTGCATCCACACAACAACACATTTGCTGCAACTGTGCTCTCAATTCCTTTGTCTGCTCTGGATCTGTTACCATCTTTAGCATATGTTCCTGATAATCATAGCAATACACCTCGTCCGACAAAATATCCTGTGAAAACAATTGCTGATTCGCTTGAATCACTACGCTCTGCCAATCCCTGGCACTGATTTCTCCGGTATCTTTCGTTAATAGTGTTTCATGCTCACTGCTTGGTAAGATGAAAATATTGCTCTGCATGTTTGATGCCAGTTTCTCCAGTAATCCCGGATAGAGGATTGCTGCTGCGCCGTCTGTTTTTGTATCATTTGACAAAACATACATTTTGTATGGTTCAAATTCGATTTCAAGACTTTCACTATCCTGTTCCACATCATCTAATCCAAATATCAGCCGTCCTATCATCTCATCCATTTCCATGATCCTGGGTGGAAAAAGCCGGGGCATATTTTGAAGTGCCTGTTGGTATACTTCCTCAAGTGTCTTTCCCCATGTTTCCAGGTAACGTGGTTCAATTCCAAAATACCCATTCTCATTATCTTTTTTCCAGTGAATATCCGAATAGCTGCCGTGAGATCTGTTCCTTCAATATCCATAGACAGATTGCCTTTGAGCTGCTCTATTCTCTGTTCTTTGCTGTGAAGGGTAATACAAAGCCTGTCCTTTATCTCTTCATAGTCCAACTTATCATAATCTGCTGGCAGCATTTTCTCCCCATTAGCGCTCTTCTCCATAATCTTCTTTCTTTCCCGGTGAACATTCCATTGCTGTTATCCCGCATTTTATCTGGTTCTAAACCATCCCACAT
>QUKC01000029.1:0-5403 GCA_003481005.1 Firmicutes bacterium TM09-10
CCATTTCTAAATTACGGCGGCTTTGATTTTCAGAGCCGCCGTTTCTTTTTGCGCGACGACCCATAGCCATATAAAACGGCGGCTTTAGGAGGTAGCCGCCATGAGCGATAAACCATATCGACAATATTCTACTTTCTTTGACTTATCAAAAAAAGCCCGACCATCGCCGGGGACACTTCTACCCTTAGATATGAACTGTCAAATCATCTGAATACCGCTTTCAATTCCCTTGCGCTTGTCTGCGTCTTGCAGACAGGCGCATTTTGCATTTTCGGGAGGTTTTTTCAAAAAAGTTTCGCTTTCATTCGGCGTTTGAAAAAATCGCCTGTATTATCCCGCGAAAAGGGGAGGTACTACCTACCTTTCGGCACGAAAGGAGGTGAGAACATGGAACCTAATCGCGTGGAATTTCAGAAGCAATGTATCTTTCAAAGTTTCTGTAAACGGGTGCTGCACAACGAAGCCTGCAACGCCCATGAGGAAATCCGGCGTCGCAGAGCAAAGGAAGTGTCGTTTTCCGACCTTGCCTTGCATGAGGAGCGGCAGCTTTACACGCTTGACAAGTATTTTCAAGACGAAGAAGCCGAGCCGAGCTATCAGCAGGCGGGAAAGAAAATCACGCCGAAGCTGTTGCTTGAAGCAATCCGCACTTTGCCGGAAGAAAAAAGGAAAGCTATCATGCTGTACTATTTCGAGGGCATGACCGACGTGGAGATTGGAAAGTTATTCAATACGTCGCGCAGCACGATACAGTACAGACGGACAAGCTCTTTTGAAATCTTGAAGAAATATTTGGAGGAACACGCTGATGAATGGGACGAATGGTAAACAATCTGACTTCCCGGACGTTGCCCTTGTTCCCTATCCTGTCATTGTGGCAGCGACAAAGGGCGACCCGGACGCTATGAAAATTGTCTTGCAGCACTTTAGCGGTTACATAGCGAGCCTTTCTATGAGAAAGCTCTGCGACGAGCGCGGAAACGTCTATTTTGGCGTTGACGAGGATATTCGCCAACGGCTGCAAGCAAGGCTAATGAGGGCAATCCTCACATTTAGGGCTGAATAGCTGCACCGATACCGAAACGTCTTAACCCCTTTTTCGTTTCGTATCAATCCGCAGCAGCCCCGTATGTTCCTTGACAAAGAAAGCGACGCAAGATAACGGCGACGCAGTATAGGGCAAACCGGGTACGTCCTTTTTGCGCCGAGCCATACAGAGGGTGCGCCATGACGCTATTCCCCTATCGGGAAAAGCCGAGCGAGAAACACCACGATGGAAAGCAAGTTAGCAGCTTGCGGGCGACGACACGCATTGAGGGGAGATAAGCCTTTACAGCCACAGTCCGAGCGTTCAGAGCGTCGCAGGCAATGGGTAAAGCTGCCTTAAATGAGCAGGGGTGCAATTCCCGCGAGGTTGTGCTAACAGCCGCCCGGTTAAAGCCCACTTTTTGTAACTTGACTTTTTAGCCATTTATGAAAGGGGGTATTTTCCTATGGCAAAAAAGGAAACAACAAGCCCCGCTATCCCTGTATTCCCTATGTTAAAGACCGTTGAGCAAATGAGCAAGCTTAGCGGTATCGGGGAAAATAAGCTGCGCGAGCTTATGGATAGCGGCGAGCTTGAATATATACAGAATGGAAACCGCCGTTTGATAGCTGACGCTGCAATCTGGGACTGGTATCACAGGGCAAAGACGACAGCGAAGCCCCCGGCACGACAGGGAGGTTAAGCTATGGCTATATCAACAAGGCAGGTTAAGAATAAACGCGACAGCAACGGCGTACTGACCGGGCGACCGGGAACAGTTTACGACGTGAATATCAAGTACACCGCCCCGAATGGGGAAAAGAAAACCTATTCCAAAAAGGGCTTTCCGACAAAAAAGGAAGCAACGCAGCATGAAGCAGAGATGAAAGCAAAGCTCCATAATCCGGGGCAGATTGCGTCTATCGCTTCACAGCGGAAACAGACCGTTGCAAGCTATCTGAATGAATGGGTGGAAAGCTATGCAAGAGTGAACTTGCGCCCCTCTACTTACGACGGGTACAAAAAGACGATTGCAAACTATATCAATCCCTATATCGGCGGCGTTGCCCTTAATCAGCTTACCCCCGCTATGGTAGACAAAATGTTTCAGCAGATTATTGACAAAGGCTTGAAACCGTCCACCGCAGCCGGGGCAAAGCGTGTTTTGAGCGTGGCGTTGAGCCATGCCCGGAAATACCGCTATATCGAAACAAACGCAGCAAAGGACACGCTTACGAAGTTTGGAAAGAGCGACAAGACCCCCGACCCTTATACGCCGGAACAGGTAAAAGCCCTTATGCAGCGCGTCGAGGGTACCGTTTGGGAAATGCCCGTTATCTTAGGCGGGCTTTACGGTATGCGCCGTTCTGAAATCCTGGGCTTGCGCTGGCGTAATGTGGATTTGGAAAACAACACCTTTGACGTTTCCGAGCAGCTACCCTTTAAGGTGCCGTCGAAAACAAAAGTCATTGAGGAAATGGCACCGCCGAAATCCAACGGGCGAAAGCTGCCTATCACAGAGCTTGCCCGCCCGTTCTTCCTCAAACAGTTTGCTATGCAGGAAGCGCAGCGCGAACAGGCAGAAAAAGACGGAAAACCATACTATGACAATGACCTTGTTGTAGCGAAGTCGGACGGTTCCCCTATCTCCGCGTCGTGGGTATCTTCCCAGTTTGGAAAACTGCTTGAAGATTTGGATATGCCGCATATCCGCTTTCACGATTTACGCCATACGGCGGCTACGAATATGCACCAACTGACAGGCGACTTCTACACCGTAGGCGAAGTGTTAGGACATACGCTTGCGGGTATCGGCGTATCGCTTGGACTGTCTATGAACTTTGAAGCTGTTACCGCCCGTTATGTGGACGTGCGGCTTGAACGCAAGAAAGAAGTCTTAGACGCTTATCATGGGGCGGTCAAACAGTCTGACCCGGCAAAGGCAGAGAAAGCCGAGCCGAAGAAAGCAAAGAGCGCGGCAAAGAAAAAGAGCAGCGATTTAGAGCTTTAACCGCTGTATCTCTTTACCGCTTCTTATATCGTTTTATAGCCCCGCGTGGGATTTGGGCACCATTTGGGCACCATTTACCGAAAAAGCACCACTAATACAGGCGATAAAAGAAACGCCGAGAACCCGCAAAAACATAGAGTTTATGCGGGTTTCCGGCGTTTTCTAATCCCTCAACCGACCTAAAATCATCTTGCGGCAGAGAGAAAAATTCTACTATTTTTTATAGCTGGAAGACGTTCTTTTTAATTCTTGACATAAGAAAGTTTTCAATCTATTATTAAAATAGTTTTAATAATAGATTGAAAAAGGAGATGAATATGGCGTTTTCGAGCATGGTAAAAGATATCAACAGAAAAATCATTCTTGAATCTTTTTGGGATTTTAGTAGAAATACGAAACAAGATATTACAAAAAAAACAGAACTGAGTTTTCCAACAGTAAGTAAGCTGGTAGATGAATTGAATGAGCAGGATATTATACATATGTTATCAGACAAACGCGGTGAAACTGGGGGGAGAAAAGCGAATGAATATATTCTGAATCAGGAATATGCGTATAGTCTTTGCTTAAAGGTAGAAAGAGAATATATAGAAGTTTTTATAGTTGATCTATATAAACAGAATATCAGTTATGACAAAATTGAAGAAAAAGCAATATCTGCTGAAAAAATACTTAAAGTTATCGAAACAAAGATATTGAACAATAAAATTAAATCTATTGTAGTTGGAATACCCGGGTTTATACATGACGGAATAATAGGTATGGCGGATGGAATAGAAGCGCTAAACGGATGTAATTTAAAAACTGAAATTTTTCAAAAATTTAATATAGAAACAGAAGTAGCAAATAATATGAATATTCTTGTTTCCGGTTTTCAGAAGGAATTGGGAGATATTTCATGTATTCATATTGGTAAAAATGGACCTGGAAGCAGTTATATTGTTAATGGAAAGCCAGTAAGCGGTGCATTTGGATTTCAGGGAGAAGTTGGATTTAATTTTTATGATGAACATAGGACGTTTAGAGAGATTGCTTTAGAAGGATATCAAAATATTGATATGATAGAATATATAGGGAGATTGTTACTTCAAATTATTACAGTAATAAATCCGTATAAGCTATATTTATATCCCCTGACAGATATAAATATAGAGGAATTGCAGAATTATTGTTTAAGATATGTACCTCAAGAAGCGATGCCGCAAATAATCCTAAAAAAAACATATGACAAAGATTATCAATATAGTTTGCTCAGCAGGGGAATTCATCTTTTACAGGCAATTATTTAATTTGGAGGGGAAATGGATAAAATTACATTTGATGAAAAGAGAATCGCAGAAGGATATATGAACCGTCCATGGCTTCATAAAAAAGTAATAGAACGATTTGTAAGCGATTGTGAAGTTACTTCCAACTTTCGGAATGGATTGGATGTAGGATGTGGGGCTGGATTATCGACAAAAGCACTCCACCTGATTTGCGACAGGGTTACAGGAACTGATATATCAGAACAAATGATTCAAGTGTGTAAAGAGGAATATAAGGATAATAAAGCATATACATTTTACAGGGCAAAAGCGGAGGAAACAAAAGCGCCAGCAGAAAAATATGATATCGTAACTGCAGCTGGAATGGTAAATTGGGTTGACAGGGATTTGTTTTTAGAGAATATGGGACATGCTCTGCAGGATCAGGGTATTTTGCTGATTTATGATTTCTGGATTATAGATAAAATGCAGGGAAATGATGCTTATACAAACTGGTATCATGAGGAATATTTAAAGCGCTTTCCCAAACCGCCCAGAAACGAAAACACGTGGAAACAAAGTGAACTGCCGGATTATTTTCACATTAAAAATCAGATCACATATGAATTATTCTATGATTTTTCTATGGAGCAGTTTATTGATTTTATGATGATTCAGTCGAATGTAAATACAAAGATAGAAAACGGGGAAGTAAGTGAGGTAGAAGCAAGAGATTGGTTTAAAAACTCGCTATCGCCTGTTTTTGAAAACAGGAAAAAGACGTTATATTTTACAGGGTATAGCTGGTATCTCTATAAATCGGCGGTTCACCGTGTATTGTCTAGCAGTTGCTGTTGATTTTTTTCGAAGTATCGTTTACATTAAATCTATGATGTCGGGGGGGCAAAAACCCCCGACCTTGATGCCTGCGGATTGTTCCGTGCTGTGCACTCCCACAATCCTGCCCGATAGTCGCATATCGTGGGATTATCATCCCACTTTTATGCTCCTATCGGGGCGGGTCAAGAGGTCTTTCACCCACCTATGAGCAAGCTCATGTGGGCTTAGACCTTTTGACCCTGGCATCAAATACATTCTATTATGGCAGGCGGCTTTTG
>QUKC01000029.1:5413-24011 GCA_003481005.1 Firmicutes bacterium TM09-10
TACATTCTATTATGGCAGGCGGCTTTTGCAGAGGGAAAGTCGCCTATGCCGTAGAATCTAAAATCTTTTTTTCAAGGTCGGATCGACCAGAGATTTCTATCAGACAAAAACTGAATAAGGAACAGATGGAGATATCGGGAAGACCTTGCAGAAAGAAGTCTTCCTGGTATATGATGAATGTATCAGAAAGGCAAAAGATGGAGACAATCAATACACCTTATGATGACACTTTCCGCACGCTGCTGCAGGATTGCCCAGAGCTGGTGGTTCCGCTGATTAACGAGCTGTTCGGCACGAATTATACCGGGCGGGAAGTAGTGGTATCGAATGAGAACGAGATTTTTTTGAGGAATCCGGAGGGGAAAAAGGAGAAGCGGGTTACGGATTCCAACCTGACATTGATTTCTTTAAAGGGAATTTCCAAACGGTATCATCTGGAATGTCAGAGCACAGCGGATGGGACAATGGAAATTCGGATGTGGGAATATGATGCGCAGATTGCTTTGATGGAGAAAGAATATCGGAATGGAGTACTGCATGTAAAATTCCCGGATTCTGCAGTCATCTATTTAAGAAGCAGCAAGACAACGTCGGACGAACTGAAAATCTGTATCCATGTACGGCAGAAGCAATTGCAGTACGGGATTCCGATTTTGAAGGTAAAGGACTATACACTGGACGAACTTTTTGAAAAACAACTGTGGATGTTGATCCCATTTTATATTTTTCGATATGAAAAAGAATTTCGAAAAATTGATGGAAATCAGAAACAGTTAAGCGGACTGAGACTGGAATACGAAAAAATTGCGGAAATGCTGGATCAGGAGTGCCAAAGCGGTCGTATGAAGCCGATCACCTGTGGCGCACTGTGTGAATTGTCCAATAATGTGGTGGAAAAACTGGCGTCGAAGTATAGCAATGTAGAAAAGGAGGTTACGGAAGTTATGGGAGGAAAAGTGCTGAATTATCGGTCGAAAGAGATTTATCTGGAAGGTTGCGCATTTGGAAGAGAAGAAGGAAGAGAAGAGGGGGTTGAGTTATAATAATGACAGGTCAGACGAAACCTAGTAAAATCAAGGGTTTCCGTGATACTGATTTAGTCCTACTACTTGTGCTAAATGCTTCAAATAGCGTACAAATGGATAGGATGGCGCCATTTTATACTCAATACTGTCTATGAAAAGTAAATAGCCGGGATCTGCCAGCATAGGGTTTGCTGGTAGGTGTCGTTATACCCAAAACAGGGCTAAATCTATATTTCAGAAATGGAGTGGTGGATTTAGTCCTGTTTTAATTTTACCCGAAAGGAGGCAAGTGCCTAACCCTGTTTTTTATCCAAAAACAATGTAACCAATAACAACAATTTTAACAAAGAAAGGAAATGCAAATATGTGCAAAGTATGGGGAGTCGTGACAAGAAAAGGTGGTGTGGGAAAGACCACAACTTCGACCACCATGGCATATCTGCTGGCCAAGGCAGGCTACAAGGTGGCATTGATCGATTTTGACGGACAGCGGCATTCAACGAAATTAAGCGGAGTCATGTTGCCAGAAAAACTGCCAATTACAATTTATGAGATCTTATCATCATTAGTAATGGGCGAGAAATTGCCAGAAATAGAGACATACATCATTCACACAGAGTCGGGTGTGGATCTGATACCAGCAAATAACAGACTGGATTATTTTGACAAGCTGATGTGCAATACAGATTTTGCGGAATACAAATTAAAGGAATATGTAGATACCATCCGAGACAGATATGATTATATTCTCATTGATGGTATGCCAAAGATGGGTACTGCGATGATCAATATTATGATCAGTTGTGATGGCTTGATTGTTCCGGTACAGTCGGAAACACTTGCAGTGGAGGGAATGGGCGAGTTCATGCGTGCATTTCATCGTATTAAGACACAGGCAAATAAGAATCTTGAAATTGAGGGCATTTTAATCACGATGGATAGCGAACGAACCAAAGTATCAAAGCGTGTAAAGGCACAGCTACAGGAGACTTTTGGAGAAAAGGTGCGTATATTCTCAAACTGTATCCCACGTACAATCCGTGTGCCGGATGCCGCAGACCACTGTATGACCATATGTGAATTTGAGCCAGATAACCCAGCATCGATTGCCTATCAAAATGTAGTAAAGGAGTTGACAAAACATGACAAGAAAACCGAAAATACCGGAAAGAGGTTCATTGCTTAATAACAGCATGGATGGAATGGATGAGCTGTTCAATTTCCAGACAAAGGAAGAATCAGCAGCGGAAAAACAAACGGAAAAAGTGTCTGGAGAAAACACGTTAGTGGAAATGGAGTTTGCCTATATGAGTGCATTTCCAGACCATAAATTCAAGTTATATACAGGACAGCGTTTAGATGATATGGTCAGCAGTATCAAAGAGTATGGTATCTTAATGCCGGTTATTCTTTGGCATCATGAAGGATTGTATATCATACTCAGCGGCCATAATCGTGTCAATGCAGGAAAGATTGCAGGACTTACGAAATGTCTTGTTATCATCAAAGAGAATCTTTCTTATGAGGATGCAGTACTGATTGTAACGGAGACCAACCTTCGTCAGCGTTCCTTTGACGATTTATCGCCATCGGAAAAAGCATATTGTCTGAAACAGCATTACGAAGCAATCAAGTGTCAGGGCAAGAGAAATGACCTATTAAATGAAATTGAAAACCTCCTAAACCCCAGTGAAATCAAGGAAAACGAGACACTGTCTGAAAATCAGAAAAGGTTGCGTTCAGACGAAAAACTGGGTGAGGAATATGGTCTGAACAGAGATAATGTTGCCAAGTATTTGAGGATAGCAACTTTGGTTTCACCGCTTTTGGAAATGCTGGATGAGAAAAAGATATCCATGAAATCAGCATATGATCTTTCTTTTGTAAAAGAGGAATTCATGCAGACCATGATTGCAGATATCTTAGTAAGTGGAGAGGTAGTGCTTGATACAAAAAAATCTGCACTGATTCATGATTATGCAAAGAATAAGACATTGACAGAGGAACGTATTGAACAGATCTTAAAAGGTGAGAAAACGAAAAAACCTAAGAGCACCGCTCCCCAGCCCATTAAAGTAAAGGGAAATGTGATCAGCCGCTTTTTTACCAAGCAGGAATCGAAAAAAGAGATCGAGGAGACGATAGAGAAAGCATTGGAACTATACTTCGCCAGAATGAGTGAAGAGAAGGAGCAGTTGGTTGGGTAAAGCCACATATCTTGCTGACCTCTATCAGAAGTCAGTTGAAATTTTGACACAGAACCGGACAGAGTGGATGGGACTGTTGTCCAGTGTGTCAAAGTACTATAAGTTATCTTTTGATAAGAATGTACTGATTTATGTCCAAAGACCAGATGCAGGACTGCTTGCCACCAAAATGGGATGGGAAAAGCAGACAGGGAGATATTTAAAGGCAGGATGTAAAGGCATTGGTGTTGTAGATATGGATAATCCAAAGGCAACACTGACCTACTATTTTGACCTTGCAGATACCCGTGGCAGTTATGATGGGTTCCGTGCCGCAATGAACGCAGTATGGGAACTGGAAAGACAGTATCAGCCAGAAATCATGCATCGTTTTCATATACAGTTTCGTACAGACACGACAAGTATTGAGAACTGTCTGTGCCAGCTGGTGCAGATGCAGGGCAAGGCATATATGGCAAAATACAATCCTAAGCTGGAAGTAAAGGATGAGAACAGTGTCTTGTATGGACTGCCTGAAAAAGCGGTACAGGAAGAGTTCGCAAGGCTTGTATCGGACAGTGCAGCCTATATTGTATTCAGAAAATGTGGTATCCAGCCAGATGTTTTTGAGGAAACGGGAGCATTTCAGAATATCAGTCATTTTAATAGCACTGAAATGTTCATGGCACTGGGGTATCATGCAACAGCGATTGCGAAACCTGTGCTGATGGAGATCAACAGACAGATTGAGGAAATCAAAGAAGAGAGGAGCAGGCGATATGAACAGAGAACCATTAGTGAAGATGGAATATATGACAGGAGCAGACGGAATGCAGTATCCGAATCTCCAGATATCGGCAGACGAGAAGTTCGACAAGAAGGAGACAGGCCGGTTCGGAAGCCAGTGGAAGGAGTACATGAAGGAGAAACATCCACAGAGACTGTCAGAACTGATAGCCACGGGGATGATAAACGAGATGATCTGCAAGGTGGACGAGGAAGCGGAACAGAAGAAAGAAGCCCTGATCCAGCAGTTATTGAATCTACAGCCTATGCCAGAGACAGAGGACACATTGGCCAGAGCAGGACACATGGAACTGATAACCAGACAGGCGGAAGAAATCATACTGGAAGAAGTGATCTATCAGGTCCGTTAAGTCAATCGAATAAGGAAACAGAGAGGGAACCCGATACGGCAGATGCTGTAGAGGGTTCCCTTTCTGTTTCCCAAGACGAACAAAATGCCCCAGCATTGGATTATACAGAGCCATCCGAAAGCGTAACAGCTGGTCAGCCACATAAGTACAGTGACAGAGAAATCAGATTATTTTATGAAAGTATGCTGACAGATACAGAACTGTATCCGATAGGACTGTACGATGCAATTAACATCATTTTTGCTGAGAACACATCGCTGAAAGAAAAAGCGGAAGAGGTCAAAGCAGTTTATGAAGAGTATGGGGACAGAAGAAATACAGCAAATAACAGTTGGACGGTGTTAAAGCCGGAAGCGATTCTGTTTCATTTTGGAGAAGGCGGTTTTACCCAGCTTACATGGTATGAGGCAGCCAATGTCATTGATATGCTCAGAGAGGCAGAGGAATATGTGCCTTATGAGGCGGTCACAGAAGAGGTCGATGAGATTGGAGATTTTAATATCCCAGATGAAGTTGCCCAAATGCAGCCTTCAGACAGCCAGCGTACAAGAATGGGACAGCTCAATCTGTTTGAAGCCTATCCTGCCCAATATGATACCGATGAGACAGACGGCACGCAGATCATAACAGACGAGCTGGACAGAGAAGAAATCAAGTCAGGTTATCTTCCATTTCCAGTAGGTACACATATCAGCTATGATGACCGAAATTTTGAAATCCTTGGGTATCTGGATGACAACCACACTGTTGAATTAGGGGATATCGAGCAGAGACAGGGACTGGACAGTTATAAGATACGGGAGCGCATTCCTGTAGATTTCATCAGATCAGCAGAGGTATTGAAAGAAGCTCAGACAGAAGAAAAAGAAAATGACCATGCCACAGAAATATTACAGAATACAAGTCAAAATGAAGCAGAGAATTATCACTTTCTTCCGGAACATCATTTATATGATGGCGGGCCCAAAGCGAAGTTTCGGAACAATGTAGAAGCCATCCGATTACTGAAAAGCCTTCAGGAAGAAAAGAGAATGGCAACCAGAGAGGAACAGCTTGTACTTGCAAAATTTGTGGGCTGGGGCGGTCTTGCAAATGCACTCACACCAGAGAAGGAAGGCTGGGAAAAGGAGTATGAGGAAATCGAAAGCCTGCTATCCGAAGAAGAAATGCAGTCGGCATCCGCATCCACCCTGACTTCCTATTATACAGACCAGAACGTGATCAATTATATTTATAAAGCCTTGCAGAACTTTGGCTTTCAGTCAGGAAATATTCTTGACCCAGCAATGGGAACTGGAAATTTCTTTTCCGCACTTCCAGAGAGCATGAAACAGTCAAGATTGTATGGTGTGGAACTGGAACCGATTGCCGGGGAGATCGCAAGACAGCTATATCCCAAGGCAGATATTTTGGTAAAAGGGTTTGAAGATACTCAATTCTCCGATAGCTTTTTCGATGTAGTGGTAGGAAACATTCCATTCAGCAGAATCAAGGTCAGTGACAAGCGTTATGACCGTCACAACTTCCGCATCCACGATTATTTCATAGCAAAAAGTCTGGATAAGGTCAGGGCAGGCGGTATCATTGCAGTGATCACGAGCAAGTTTACCTTGGATAAGGAAAATCAGTCTGTGAGGAAATATATAGCACAGAGAGCAGAACTGGTTGGAGCTATCCGCCTGCCGGAGAATGCGTTCCGATCGATTGCTGGAACGGATGCAGTAACAGATATCCTTTTCTTGAAAAAGCGTTCACAGGAGATCATACCGGATGAATGGAACACATCATGGCTGTCCGTAGAAAAGGATGAGAACAACGTACCTTATAACAGTTATTTTATCGACCATCCAGAAATGGTACTGGGAACGATGGTACAGGAATCAGGCATGTATGGAAGCAGTGATTTTGTAAGCTGTAAGCCATTTCCAGATAAGGAATTGGGAGAACTATTAGAAGATGCCATTGGAAATCTTCATGCAGTATATGAAGAACCGGACACAGATCTGGCAGATGATAAAGATACCATTATAAAAGAGTGGCTGCCTGCGACACCAGATGTCAAGAATTACAGTTATGCAAAGGTAAATGATGCAATCTATTATCGTGAAGATTCCAGAATGTACCGCCAGGATATCACAGGGAAAAAAGCGGAACGTATCAAGGGCATTTTGGAAATCAAGACTGCGTTAAGAGAACTGATGGACTTTCAGCTTTATGGAGAACCAGAAAAGGATGAAGTAGAAGAGACGAAAGGATATGATGAACATCTGGCTGAATTGCTGGGAAATCTGAATCAGAAATATGATTCCTACACAAAGAAAAATGGATATCTGAACAGTCAGGGAAATGTCATTGCCTTTGCAAAAGACTGTGATGCTCCACTGCTCCGGTCCATAGAGGATGAAGTGAAAGATGAGACCGGTAAGAAGATAAAGGGCGAATACAAAAAAACTGCGGTATTCTTTAAAGCAACGATCAAGCCAAAAGAGATACCACAGACGGCAGATAATATTGAAGATGCCCTTCGCATCACGATGAATGTCAAAGGACGTTTTGACTTGGATTATATGCAGTATCTGTATCGGAAGAATGGCGGGATCACTACGAAATCGACAATCATCGAGGAACTTGGGGATAAGATATACCAGGACCCGGATAAATGGGAACCGGGAAACTCAGATACGGGATGGGTGCTTGCAGAGGAGTATTTAAGCGGTCATGTAAAGGACAAGCTTGCATCAGCAATCATCGCTGCTGACAATGCTCCAGACTTATTTCAGAGGAATGTGGAAGCGTTAAAGCAGGTACAGCCGGAACCATTAAAACCAGAGGATATCAGTTTTGTACTTGGTTCTACATGGATACCGGTCGAGTATTACCAGGACTTTATGTATGAGAAATTCCAGACCAGTACATCCAATAAGAAAAGATATATCCATATTGAATTTGCAGAATGCACGGGAACCTATTTTATTACGGAAAAAGGATTTGAAAAAGGTTCCATAGCAGCGAACACGACATATGGAACAAAACGCATGAATGCCTATGAGATTTTGGAGAATACCCTGAATCTTCGTTCAGTGGAAGTCAGAGATAAAGACGAATATTATGACCCTGACAGCGGAGAGAAAAAGATAAAATATGTGCTGAACAGGCAGGAAACGCTTCTGGCAAGAGAGAAACAGGCGCAGATAAAGATGGAGTTTGATAGCTGGCTGTTCGCTGATCCAGAACGAGGTACGGCTTTGACGCAGCTCTATAATGACCGTTTCAACAATATCCGTCCCCGTACCTTTAATGGAGATGACCTGATACTTCCAGACATGAATGAGAGCATTACATTAAGAAAACATCAAAGGGATGTGGTCGCAAGAGGAATCTATGATGACGGTAATTTATTAGTAGCACATGAGGTAGGCGCAGGTAAGACCATGACGGCCTGTGCCATTGCGTATGAAAGAAAAAGGCTTGGTATCTGTAATAAACCGATGATTGCTGTGCCAAATCATACATTGGGACAATGGGCAACCGAGTACATGCGTCTGTATCCCAGTGCAAATATTCTGGTGGCAGGAAAGAAAGACTTTGAAAAGAAGAACAGAAGGCGTTTTGTCAGCAGGATAGCAACAGGAGATTATGACTGTATCATCATGCCGCATAGTTCCTTTGAATTAGTGGGATTGTCAAGAGAACGTCAGCTATCAGCCATGCAGCGCGAGATAGATGAGGTCACGGTACAGATCGGCGCGACAAAGGCGATGGAAGGGAAGAAATGGTCACTAAAGCAGATGGAGATATTCCGTCACAATCTTCAGACCAGATTTGATAATCTGTATAACGCTGAAAAGAAAGACGATACCATCATTTTCGAGGAATTGGGCGTGGATAATCTTTTCGTAGATGAATCCCATACCTACAAGAACAATTTCAGCTACACAAAGATGCAGCGTGTGGCAGGTGTTGGTGGAAAGAACAGCCAGCGAGCCATGGATATGCATATGAAGTGTCAGTATATCAATGAGATCACCAAGGAACATGGAGTGACCTATCTGACAGGAACCCCGGTAACAAACTCCATGGCAGAATTATATGTCATTCAGAAAACGCTGCAGCCTACAGAAATGGAACGCAGAGGACTTCTGATGTTCGATGCATGGGCGAGTACCTTTGGCAGAGTGGAATCAGCACTTGAAATCAGACCCGAAGGATCTGGTTATCAGATGAAGACACGTTTTGCAAAGTTCCATAATATTCCAGAACTGTTAGGAATGCTTTTTATGGTCGCAGATATCAAGACATCCGATATGCTGAACCTTCCTATCCCAAGATTGAAAACAGGAAAGTTTCAGGTAGTAAAGACACGTATCACACCAGATCAGCAGGATATGATGGATGAACTGGTAGAGCGTGCAGAGGCAATCCGTAATCATGAGGTGGACAGCACAGAGGACAACTTCTTAAAACTTACCAATGAGGCAAGACTTTTGTCCGTTGATCCCCGCATTTTGGATGAGAGACTGCCCAGTGATCCGGATACCAAACTAAATACCTGTGCAAGAATTGTAGGGGAGATTTATAAGGAATCCACACCACAGGCATCTACACAGCTCATCTTTTGTGATAAGGGAACACCAAAGAAAGACGGTTCCTTTGATTTCTATCATGCATTGAAAGACGAAATGATTGCACAGGGAGTGAAGGAAGAAGAAATATTCTTTATACATGATGCAGATACAGATACCAAAAAGGCAGAACTATTGGAGAAGGTCAGAAATGGTACGATCCGTGTACTGATGGGAAGTACTGAGAAGATGGGGACTGGATTGAATGTGCAGGATAAGCTGTTGGCACTGCATAATCTGGATGCACCATGGAGGCCTGCTGACCTCACCCAGCGAAACGGACGTATTCTAAGACAGGGCAATGAGAACGAAGAAGTCTCTATTTTCAATTACATTACAGAAAAGACCTTTGATGCGTACTTATGGCAGATCTTAGAGCAGAAACAGAAATATATCAGCCAGATCATGACGGGAAGGTCCGCAGCCAGAAGCTGTGAGGATGTGGATGAGGTAGTCCTTCAGTATGCAGAGTTCAAAGCACTTGCGGTATCTGACCCAAAGATCAAGCGGAAGATGGAAATAGATAATGAAATCTATCGTTTGCAGACAGTAAAATCCGCATGGAAAACAGAACATACCAGCTTACAGGAAAAGATTGTAAGCCATTATCCGAATGCAATCAAACGCTATATGAACCGAATTGAGAAAGCAAAAATGGATGTGGAACTATTCAAAAGAGAGAAGCCTGCAAGTTTTTCCATGATATTAAATCATCGCACATTTGAGGAAAGAGTGGCAGCCGGGGAGTATTTGAAGATGATGCTGCCTAAGCTGGGAGGGAATGCCGGAGACATTTTGCAGCTTGGCAGTTATGCTGGATTTCAACTATTTGCAGAGCGTGACACGGCATTTAAAAAGGTATGGCTCTGCATACAGGGAGAAGGAAAATACAGTGTAGAAGCTGGAGATTCTGCTATTGGAAATATTACAAGGCTTGAGAACCTTGCAGACCGAATTGAGTCGGAGATGAAGATAGATGAAAATGATCTGGAAGAGACCAGACAGCAGTTCGAAGCTGCCAAAATACAGGTGGAGAGACCATTTTCCGAAGAGGAACGATTAGCAGAGCTATTGCAGGAACAGGTACAGCTGAATCTGGAATTGGAATTTGCAGAGGATGGAGGAGAATCAACAGAGAATGAAAGTGTACGGAAAGAAGGCAAGCTATACCGAGGGCTGCATAAACAGTTCCCGGAGATATTCAATAATACCTATACCTACATGAAGTTCAAGTCGTATGGTTTTGATGATCTTGTCTTAGAGAAGATTCCGGGTGGATACAGCATGGCACATTATTACAGTCAAAATGGCGATGCAATGAGAGACCCAGAGATCACATTTGACATGGATGATGAAAACAGACTGGTAAAGCCACTTTCCTTTCAACAGGATAATATGGGAATCTATTACAGGACGTGTGACCAACCAAAGGAACGTGTGGACGATTTAGTAGATTTCTGGAGTCAGTGGCTAAAGAATATCAGTGAGCAGGGATTTGAACTGTATGAGGCTCATGGAGCAGACACACAGTATCGTAATGCATCGGATATAGAGGAAGGAGAAGAAAGAGAATGAACCAGAAATATGTAATGGCATTGGTAGATGATGATGCGTTTTGCATCAGGGCTGATGGAATGAATGTGGCGTCATTTATTAAAGAATATGGAGAACTTGAAGATATTGCAATTATGACGATGCACAGATATCCGTTGCTGAATACTCGTGGAGGATTTGTAGATCGTTGTTTTGACCAGGAGTATCTTGCAAAACAGCTTTTGCCCTGTCTGATTCCCATACAACAGGAGCAGATACCACCAGCAGAAATTGATTATCTGAAGTCATGGGATTTATTACCAGAAAATGCAGCACCAGTACCAGATTGGGACTGTGATAAGGGACATGGAATCTGGAACCTTGATATCCCAAAACCAGACCATGAGTGGAGTGCGGCAGAGGAATGGCCCGAGGAAGAAAATATGGAGGATGAAGGGATAGAACCATAAGAGTGGCAGAAGGAGGTAAAAGCAATGAGGAGTCAGGTGACACGGAAAATGCCCTTTACCGAAGAACAGATGCAGAAGATTTATAACACGAACATTATTGATTTTGCAAGAGAACATGGATTTGAAGTGGAAAAGGGCGATAAGGCCACGCTTCATGTGAAGAACAGCGGAGGATTATATCTGTTCAAGCATGGGCGTGGCTTTTACTGTTTTACAGAAGAAAAAGGTGGGAACATCGTAGAATTTGCCATGAAATATCTGAATATGGAGAAGCTGGAGGCTATGGAACTGATATTGGGCAGTAAGGCTTATGAGCAGACGACCCATGTGGTAGCGCCACAGGAAAAACCTGAAAGGGGAGAATTGCAGTTACCGCCCAGAGATCAGAATGACAGAAGAGTGTTTGCCTATCTGACTAAGACCAGAAAGATAGACCCAGAGATTGTGCAGGATATGATGAAACAAGGCAGAGTATATCAGTCAAGACAGGAAATAAATGGAAAAATTCGTGTCAACTGTGCATTTATAGGATATGATGAAAAGGAAGTACCAAGATATTGTGCACTTCGGGGTCCAAGTGCTGACAGCAGTTTTCGACAGGACATGGAAAATTCGGATAAGACATATGGGTTTACCATGACAGGACGAAGCCAGCGTGTATATGAATTTGAAGCACCCATAGATGCAATGAGCCATGCTACCTTGTGTAAGATGCAGGGAATAGACTGGAGAAAAGATTATCGTGTGTCAGAGGGATGTCTGTCCAGCAGAGCTTTAAGGCACTTTCTGGAACATCATCCAGAAATCAAAGAAATTGTGCTGTGCTATGACAATGATGTGGATGGCAAGCTGGCAGATGGTACACCGCATAATCATGGTCAGGTCAGGGCAGAAGAAGAAAAAAGGAATTTTGAAGCACAGGGGTATCGGGTATATATCCAGACACCCACACAGAAAGATTTTAATAAAATGCTGACTTCACTCTATGATAGACCAGCAGTTTACGTTGAGGAAGAAGCGGACGAAATGGAACGGTGAACAGGAAAGGGGCAGAAATAGCAGTGTGGAAATCTGAGAAAGAGGTTGAAGCAATCAAACATAAATATCCAAAAGGAACAAAGCTGGAACTTGACTTTATGGATGAGGAAGGAATGTTACCAGGACTGAGAGGTACAGTGGATTATGTAGATGATCAGGGGCAGCTGCACATGAACTGGGAAAATGGACGATCCCTTGCACTTGTGCCCGGCGAAGATGTTTTTCATGTTTTATCAGAGAAACAGGACAATAAAAGTGAAAAGAAAGATCCAACAGATAGTTATATTGAATATCTGAACAGCAATATCTTGAATCGTATTGATTATGGACGATTGCAGGAATCTTATGATACAGAGGATAAGGCATATGCAAAAAGAATTTTGAATGCACTTCATCGGGCAATGGTACATGCCTATGGAACAGAAAATTTGAACAGTGATGTGGTGGAATATGCACTGATACCGGGTGTGATACAATCACGTAATACAGGAAATGTATGCCTTGCTTTATTGGAACTGGATCTTCAATCATCAGGAGAGCATTTTCATACTGGTTATCTGACTAAAATGGGTGTGTTGTCCTATGGAAATCCAGAACTTTCAAAGGAAGCACGTAACTTTATAAAGGAGATGTATGGATCATACGATTATGGATACACTGCTACGATACCAAATGATATCCATGTTTCACCAGAGACATTTCCACCAGCAGTCAAGGAAATCGTAAGTACCTTCCGAAATTATGAAGTGGAACTTTTAAATGAAGAGGAAATGTCGGAAGTGGAAGATTTAGAGCGATAGAAGACTTATAAAATGCGAGAATGCCTGATTGAAAGCAGAGTTTATCTCTGTCATAATTAGGCATTATAAGCGAGGAGATGATAAGATGGCAGAAGGCATGAAAAAATACATTCTGATGCATAAAAACATTCAGGTAGCAGATATGGAACTTGATGAAGCAACCTGTGCAGTTTCTGCTGTCAGTCATGTATATTCAGAAAGTCATGTTCCAGTAGGAATACCAGTGAAGAAAGGTGTGATTAACCGGGCAGCATTAAATGAATGGTGGAAAGGAAGAGCCATTCCTGCCAGTCGTGCCGGTATCCGAAATGCGCTGGAGCAACTTAATCTTTCCACAACACAGAAGCTGTTAGAAAAGTGTCTTGGACTCAGCCTTTCGGATCAGTACTGGATATGTCCTGCCGGTTCTGGAATAGAGTGGTCATAGGTCAACTTTTTGGAACACGCATTTTCCGATGATGTTGGTAATATCTTATTTGGTAAAGGTTCATCTAATGATAATATGAGTTTGATGTCCCCAGATAATACATCGGATGGATGGCTGAAGAAAAAGTGGAAAATCATGGATGGGAAACGCTGTTTAATCAAAGGTGGAAGTGGTGCGACACAGCAGGAACCACATAATGAGGTGCTGGCAAGCAGCATTATGAAACGCTTGGATATCCCTCATGTGGAATATTCATTACTGATAGAGGACGATTATCCATACAGTGTGTGCGAGGATTTTATCACACCTGACACAGATCTTATTTCTGCATGGCATTTGATGCAGACAGTGAAAAAGCCAAATCATGTATCTGTTTATCAGCACTATCTTGACTGTTGTAAGGCATTTGGAATTCCGGGAATCAAAGAATCACTTGACCGTATGATGATTCTGGATTATCTGATTGTGAACGAGGACAGGCATCAAAATAATTTTGGAGTAGTCCGCAATGCAGAAACACTGGAATATATTGGGGCTGCACCTATTTTTGACAGTGGCACATCACTCTGGTTTGACAAACCCACCATGATGATTGGAGCAAGGGCAAAGGTAGGATGTAAGCCATTTAAGACGGACCACGAAGAGCAGATTAAGCTGGTAAGTTCTTTTGACTGGCTTGATTTAAATGCACTCTATGGGATTGATGAAGAACTACGGGAACTGGTCAGAGGTTCTATGTTCATAGATGAGAAGCGGTGTGACGCACTTTGCAGGGCATTAAAAAGCAGGGTAGACATGCTGACAGATGTTGTAAATGAACAAAGAACAAGCTATGCAGTAGATGATTGTCAGGGCGATGTGAAAGAGGATATTGCTTATAGTGGTTTGGATGACGATATGGAGCGATAAATATTTGAAGTAAGATTGTCAACCCATCTATATTATTGGAAAGCGGGGGATGATTATGGCAAATGCAGTGATTAGCCCGAAATTTACCATTGAGGATATCCATAAAATTCGTGAAGAAAATTATGAGAAGACCAAAAACATGACCATGGCAGAAAAAATAGCTTATTACAATGGTCTGGGTAAAGAAGCGGCAAAAGAAATTGAAAAAAGAAAAACATTGATGCATGTTTAGACGAAATGCAGACAAGCGCACCTGTGGAGGGGAGACTTCTACAGGTGCTTTCTTTTGCCCATAATTACTGCAAACATGAAAATCAGTGCATATTAGGAAGGGAGAAGAATGCGGCCAGTATATGTGTGTCAGTTACCTGACAAGATGCAGGAAGAGCTAAGAGGCATTTTAGAACGAATCCTGTTATATCATTGTGGAAGTGTGGAAAAAGCGGAGGAATATTTTGGTACGAGTTTGGAAGAGGCAGTACAGAATGGGATGGATTCCAAAATCGTAGATGTGGATTGTGTGATTGATTCCCTTTGGAGTGGTGGAGAACTTGCATCTGATGCACCGGTGGAAGTACAGAATGATGCTTTGCGGTTACTGATGCTGATCAAAGAATCCAGAACATTGGATGTCGATGATACATTCCTCTATGCAGCAAAACAAAAATCAGATGAAGGACAAATGTATGAAACGGTCCATGCCGTACATTGCTATGGAGAGAACGACTTTTCTTTCTGGCAGGTCACGATTCCCTTGTATATGGTAAGGAACATCCTAAATAGTGCGGAAAACGATACTGGAACCATGGCGGATATCCTTGACAGACTGCCTAGAGGACCCGATCCGGAAGGAACAACCTTTCATTTTCTGTTCCCAAGGGGAGATGGATTTGCAAGATGTTCCATGGAAATGGGAGAACAGTTCTTTGATGAATATAACCACAGAGGCACTTCCGTAAGAGGCCCCCGTGAAGATATTGAAAAGGATCTTAGATGGATATTCAATCCAGGAGAGCAAAGCAATACTGAAACAGAGGAATCAGAACAGGAAAGGTAAGGGCGAAAATGGAAAAGATAAAAAGTATTGAGGTTGATAAATGGAGTGAACCGGATGAAAACCACAGAGTAAAGCATCTGGGGATGATTACCAGAGGAGAAGCATTTGAACAGTTAAAAGCACATCTGGAGAGTAAGGGATTGCTGCCGGATGAGTATTTTCTGCCAGGCATGGATGGAAAGTTAGAAGATGAACTGCCAGACTATGATATTGCCGAATGTGTGCCTAACTTTGGAGGCAGCGAGGGAATTTATCTTGATATCACACTGATATATGTTGAAAAAGGTAAAGTCCACAGAGATCGGTTCGCCACAGGTAAGACTTTAGAAGAAAGTGCAGATGCGTTCTTCAGAATGTCACAGATTGGTGCAGAGTGTTTACTTATGCTAAATGGCAGAGGATGCAGCTATGAAAAGAATAATCGCACTGTTGAACTAAGTGAGAATGAGGCAACGTTTTTGACTGGGTTTTTGCAGGAGAATCTACATCAAATATCTGAGGAACAGGATATTGAGGCAGTTGGCAGCATTATGGGAAAGCTGGAACCACAGGAGAAAAGTGTGTTGACAGAGGAGCATTTGGCAGGGAACAGTCTGGATATGGAGCAGGAGAGATGATTTCTTTTCCGCTTTTTTGAGAAAGGACGCTCTGCGTCCGGGGGATGCCGCAGGCACGCCCCGGACTTGACACCAAGCTCAGCTTGGTGGTTAAGGCAGGAATAGGTGGGTTCCACCCACCGAGAAAACAGCTTACAGGCAAAGCCTGTAACGGGGTTCTTAGGTAAGATAGGGTATTCCAAAGAGAACCCATGAGAAACATAGAGAACCGGAAGGAGGTTTGCAATTTGAAACAGGCAGTGTTTCATGGACAGGAGATGTGGATTGGAATTGCGGATGTTGCATCTGGAACAATCAGGGAGACACATACGTTAGAAGAAGCAAAGAGAGCAGACTTTCATACCTGCTTTTATTTCTCCGAAGAGTCAGAAAAAAAACATGAGAATAAAGATGGAATATTTTTCTGGGTACAGGATGGGAAAGTGGAATTGGAGTATAACGATCTGTCTCCTTATGAAAAAACATTATTGGAGACTCAGATTAAAGCACAGGTCATAATATTGGATCAGGATGAAAGTGTCCTGAGGAAAACCATGTTGTCAGAACGGCAGGAAAACAACAACCGTGATGGGAACAGAATGCAGATACAGATTTTATATAGCTGTAATGAATGGAAAGAACATTCTAGTATGAAAATTGTGTGTGCTACTACGAATCCAGAAGTATTGTATGCCTTGATAGGGGAAAGCATTAAAGCAGGAGATATGGAGTATGGCTGTGAGGATAAAGAAAAAGGATGGGAACTTTTTCAACAGGACTATGGAAAGCAGCAGATCAGACTTGAGCTGTTACAGTATGGATTTGTGGAAAGTATGCCGAATTTGTCTATATCAGATAAGACATCCATCCGGAATTATTCAGAAGTGTATCTTGTTTATACGGCACTGCATAATCAGAGGGCAGAGGAGATTTTAAGACCGCTGCATCTGGATAGGCAGTGCCTTATTTATTCTATGGCAGGTGTTCATAGCGATTATGGCAGCAATCAAATCATTCTGTCTGGGTTTGGAAAAGAAGAAGCACTTAGGGCATCGGAATTATTTGAGGCATATGAATCAAATGAAGATTATCTGGAACTGAAAGTAGAAGTCAGTACTTATAAAGTAGGAAAAGGAAACATACGAGAGTGCAGTAAAGAAGAAGCCAGACTGATTGAAGAGAACTTTCAGGATGTAATAAATCTTTATGAGACCAGTCTGCTGTCATCGGCATATTATGAAACCTGTATCGAACGTGATCTGGAAGAATAAGAGGTATCTATGGCAAAGAATACACAAAAACGCTCCATCAATTTCAGTACAGAGACACTGGAATCCTTGGATAAGCTGGCAGCCAAGAAGCATACGACAGCATCGGAACTGGTAAGGGGATATGTTGATAAGGGTCTTTCTATTGAAGGAAATCGGGAGGACATAGACTTTATAGCACAGATAATCCGACAGGAACTGACAGCAGTGTATCATGTGGATGAAATCAAAGCTATTGTGGATCATGATGCTGACCGATTAGCAAAAATGCTAATGAAGGTAGGAAAAATCAACGGTGCAATGTTCTTCTTACTGATCAAGGTATTGATGAACCTTGCCAATGAAGGCAGTGAGGACGACTTTGACCAGATGCTTTCCGAAGCAGTAAAGCTGGGAGTCGATTATATGCAGAAAAAGGATTTTCAGATCAACAGCTTTTTAGAGGATACCGGTAATTTAAGAAATACAGCAGATAAATTATAAAACAGAAGAGTAAAGATTGGAGGATTGAAATGTTATCCTATGAAGAATTTAAGGAAAAACTGGTAACGGAAGTGACCGTATATGCACCGGAGAAATATAAGAATGCCATAGTCGATATCATGGGTGTTCCAAAGGCAGAGGGAAATGTAGATGCAATCATTATGCGTATGCCGGATAGGAATAGTGGTGCATCATTAAATTGTAAAGATCTATATGCAGATTATGTGAAAAGCAATTCTTTTGAGAAAACAATGATTAGATGTTTACAGTCTCTGATTCCTTACCTGGAAAGAGATGATGAGATTGATATTCAAAAAATAATGAATTGGGAAGAGGTAAAGGAAATCATTGTCCCTGAATTGGTGTGTACCAGGCGTGCAGGAGAGAATTTAGAAGATCTTATCTATCGTAATGTGGAAGGAACAGACCTTGCAATTATTTATCGTGTCAAACAGCAGGTTGCAAATATCGTTGGCAGTATCAAGGTAAGTAAGCAGATGATGGAAGCGTGGGGAGTGGACGAGAACCGCATACATGAATTTGCTTTTCACAATATGAATCAGTTGAGTACGCTTCAGATTGTTGAGTTAAACAGTGATTTTGCTATGCCGGAGGAGACATTTTCGGAACTGCCAGAGAAAATGAATAAATACAGCAGTTATGTATTTACCAACAAGGAAGCATTTTATGGGGCTGCCACAATTATGGAAGAAGGTATGCTTCATAGTATCGCAGAGCGATTACAGGAAGGTTTCTATCTTTTACCAATGGATGTAGATAATATTGTGGTCTATCCGGAAGGAATGATGAAAAATTTAGAATCCATACATAGTATGGTCCTGATACATAATATTCAGTGCTTAGAGCCAGAAAATTATCTCTCAGATCAGGTATATTACTACAGCAAAGAAAAAGAGGAACTTTCCATGTCAACAAATCCGGAAAATACACAGGATGTCATTATCAAAATTCTTCAGCAGGCAATGTGTTGTCCGGCAAATTAAACGATGCTCCATCCGGCAGATTA
>QUKC01000003.1 GCA_003481005.1 Firmicutes bacterium TM09-10
TACGTTCCGGATAAGGATAGAAAAGCCTTTGCTACAGACTTAAAAACCATCTATCAGGCTGCTGACGAGCAGAAAGCTCTGGCTGCCTTAGACCGTGTAACTGAAAAATGGACTCCCAAATACCCGAATTCCATGAAGCGTTGGAAGGACAACTGGGATGCTGTTTCCCCTATTTTTAAGTTCTCAACCACTGTCAGAAAGGTCATTTACACGACAAATGCGATAGAATCACTGAATTCCACCTACTGGAAGCTGAATCGCCAAAGGAGCGTATTTCCAAGCGATACCGCCCTGTTAAAAGCCCTGTATTTGTCCACTTTTGAGGCTACGAAAAAGTGGACTACCACAATCTGGGATTGGTGCCAGGTCTATGGAGAACTGAGTATTATGTACGAAGGACGCTTACCTGAATAATCAAAAGACAGCTAAAAAAGACAGGCGGGAAACCGCCTGCCCTTGACATGCCTGTAAGCAGCTGTTATATATAAAACAAGGGCGATAAGCCTAATCCGTAAGCTTATTGCCCTTAATTATCATAGAAGAATCTTATTTACAGAGATTTTCTCATACACTCGGAAGGATCATGAAACGACGCGACACACATTCTCTTTCCTTTTTTCTGACTACACTCCTGCTTTCCCTTTAAAGTCCATCCAATCTAATATCCTTTGTAAAGCCATATCACAATACTTGTCGTCATGTTTTCCCGGTCCCTGTTCAAAAACCATAGGAACTTCCAATTGATCTGCAAGTTTTTTTAAATCCTCGGAATTTCTATACATGCTATCTTCTGTTCCGCAGCAAATATATAAACGAGGGATTTTCTGACCCGATTTCGACAGTCTTTCCAACAACGTAAATATGTCATGTACTTCCGGAGTAATTTCCGGCGGATCTCCATATAATGCCTCACATAAAGTCGATACGGTACTGACTTTTCCCTGATATCGATGTTCGGCATGGTAAGAGCCTGCAATGCCGGCCACCGCTGCAAATTTTTCCGGACATGATAATCCGAATTTGTAGGCGCCATAACCACCCATAGACATTCCCGCCACAAACCTGTTCTCTTTTTCAGCAGACGCCGGAAAGGTTCTTTCCACAAAATCCAACAATTCCTCTGACAGGTAGGTATAATACTCCAATCCATATTTCATATCCGTATAGGCACTATTGTACATACTCGGCATAACCACCATAATCTGATGCTCGTCCGCATACCTTTCAATATTGGTTTTTCGAAGATAGTATGTATAGTCACAGCTAAATCCATGTAAAAGATACAATGTCTGATATTTTACCGGCACGTTTGTTTTTTCTCTGAATTGTCTTACGCGATCATTATCCGGTATCAAAATGTTTACATCTGTTGCCATGCGCAAAACTTCTGAATTAAAATTACAGTGAATGTATACTGCCATAGTTGCCTCCTGCATTAATTTTAATAAAGGGACACTTTAACGGTGTCCCTTATATTCTTTCATCTATAGCTTAACCCTGTTTACTGCTGCGCTATCCACGCATCCAGCTGTTCCTGCTTGGCATCCATCAGTTTCTGAAGACCGGCGGCATATAATCTCTTGTTTAACTCTTCCAGAGTCTGATCAACTTCTACAGCGCCAAGCCATAATGCTTTTTCATATTCCTTCACAATGTTCAGGCAGGCGGTATATTCTGCCTGTAAAGATTCATAATCATAGGAAAATCCATAGTAATTTGATAATTTTGCGTCATAATTTTTTTGTAACTGAGCCTTACTTTCTTCTTCGTTCAGGCCGCCTACCACCGAATAGGCAATCCACTTATTTCCCCAAAGATAATAGTTCTGGTTATTCGTATAGGCCACATCATTCAGGCTTTCAAAACCCTCCGGCGGCACTGCGAACCCATCCTCATTTAATTGATAATCTACACCCTCTTCTCCATAAATCAAAAGATTGTCAACGTATTTATCCGTATACAGTAAATTTAAAAACTTACAAGCAGCTGAAGGAGCCTTAGACGCAGCATTAACCATCCATGTTCCGTTATTTACCGACCATTGCATAGTATCAGTATCACTAATCTGAACGGTCTCGAACGGATATCCATAATTAGCAGACATATTGGCAGAATGTTTCGGATTCCCCAAGCCGGTAAAGCCGCCAAAGCAGTTGCCGGACATGTAAAGCTCCGCCTCTGTTGCCGTAGTTGTCGCCGCATCGCTTGCCCAATATCCTTTTTCGCTCCACTCCTTCATCATATTGGCATACGTTTTATATTCCGGAGTTTCATATAAATTTACAATGGTTGCATCGTCCTGATATGCAGTCCCTGATACCGACTCTTTAATATTTCCATCCCCCAAAGGATCAAAAATGCCCGAACGGCTAAAGAATATTTCATTAAACATTCCGCCAGATCCATGATTTAATATCGTCATATTGGGATAAGCCGCTTTTACCTGTTCAAATATTGCCGGCAAATCTTCAATAGATGATACTGAATCCATATCAAGTCCCAGTTCCTGTGCTATATCAGTACGATAAGTAAATCCCCCCGGGACATATTGGGAGCCCATATTCATAATCCCATACACTTTTCCGTCAACTGTTGACTGCTTAAGAAAATCCTTATAAAGAACGTCTCTCGTCTCTTTCAATTCATTATCAATATACTCTGTAATATCGAGAGCCGTCCCATCTTTGATATAAGTAAGCTGAGGCACATCATACGCCCGGAAAATATCCAGCTGTTCGCCTGACGCAAGCATGAGATTAACCTGACTCATATAGTCGGCATTTGAAAAAAGCGCCAAATGAACCTTTGTATTTATCTTTTCGACAGTGTATTCATTCAATAAATCCTCAATTCTCTGCAGCTCTGAGGTCTCAGGAATGTTATTTTGAGTAAAATAAGCAAAAACAATCTCATCCACCTCTCCTGAATCCGTTTCAATCTCGCTTTCCCCCGCATTGCTCTTGGCCATCTCCTGGCTGTTTTCAGCCCGACTGCATCCGCTCAGGGAAATTGCCGTTATCAGAGCTGCCATGAATGATGCAAAAATTTTCTTTCTCATAAAAACATATCCTCCTTTTTTTTGATATCATAAATATACTCTTGAAAATGAAAGGTTTATTATTTAAATAAAAACTTTCAATTTTAAGCATAACTTTCCGTATAATGTTTTTAACCGGATACTTTTAACCTTTTACAGCTCCCACAACAACACCTTTGATAAAATACTTTTGAAGCATAGGATAAATAACGATAATCGGCAAAATACCTATAAACGCCAATGCCATACGGATTGCATTTCCCGGCAGCGTTACTGTCTGCCCTTCTGCTGCCATTTCTGACGCTCCGGAGCGAAGGTATTCAATGTTTTTCATAATCCGCATAAGAAGATTCTGAATTCCAAAATACTTCGGATCTTGAACATAATATAATGCATTCGTCCAACTGTTCCAATACGCCAATCCTGAAAACAATCCGACGGTCGCAACCACCGGTGTGGCAAGCGGAAATACAATTCTTGCAAAAATTCCCAATTCCGATGCCCCATCAAGCTGTGCCGCCTCGTACAATGCATCCGGAAGACTGTTGGTAAAATAATTTCTCACCAGAAAAATGTTGAAAGCAGTCATCAGAAGATTAGGTAGCACAAGCGCCGCATAGGTATCTTTGATATGAAATATCGTAGTCCACATAATATATTGGGGAACCAGGCCTCCATTAAACAGCATCGTAAAATATACAAAGAATGACAGAACATTTCGATACTTGAATGTTTTTCTTGCCATCGGATAGGCAATCGATGTCGTAAGGAGTACGCTTGCCACCGTGCCGACCACCGTAGTTCCAATCGTTACAAGATATGCGCGTACGATCGTGTAAGCCTGCTTTTCCATATAACGATAAGCTTCCAGACTGAGTTTCTTCGGAAACAACTGATAACCTCGGGTAATCAGTTCATTTTCATCTGTAAAAGATGCTACAATAAGCAGTACCATGGGAAAAATCGCAACAATGCTAATAACTAAAAGAATTAGCGTCGCTATTAACCGGAATCTTTTTTCATCACCCATTTTTAACATTACCGTCACCTCCTAAAACAGTGCATTTTCCGGGTCTTTCTTCCGAACAATATAATTAGCCAACATCACAAGAATAAATCCTACCAGTGACTGATAAACTCCGGCCGCAGACGACATACCGATATTTCCCTGCTCCATCAGTCCCCTGTATACATAAGTATCTATCGTCTGTGTCACTGAAAACAGCATTCCGCTGTTCATCGGTACCTGATAAAATAACCCAAAATCCGAATAGAAAATTCTTCCGATAGACATCAGAGTCATAATAATCACAGTCGGACGAAGCATCGGCAACGTAATTGAAATAATCTGCTTTATTTTGCTGGCTCCGTCTATTCTCGCCGCCTCAAAAATCTCTTTGTCAATCCCGGCAATTCCAGCCATATAAACAATTGCCGTATATCCTGCATTTTTCCATATGTAAACAATAATCAGAATTAGAGGCCAATACATTTTGACAGAATACCAGTCTATTCCCTCTTTCCCCATACCGGCCAATATCGTATTATTTACAAAACCATTCGTAGCTCCCAATAGCGCATATACCAGATAAGAGGTAACTACCCATGAAAGCAAATGAGGAAACAGCAAAGTAGACTGAAAAAACTTGCCCCGTAGCTTCTCACCAAGCTCATTTAACAGAATCGCCATAAAAACTGATATAATCGTTCCAATAATAATAAATGCCAGATTATACAAAAGTGTATTTCTTGTAATTACCCATGCGTCATCTGTAATGAACAGAAATTTGAAATTATCAAATCCGCACCACGGACTGTCCCATATCCCTTTTGCATAGCTGAACCTCTTAAAGGCAATAAATATACCCATAATAGGAACATAATTGTTAATAAATAAATACAGAATACCAGGCAGAGCAATCAGAAAAAGAGAAAATGTTCCTTTCCTGTATCCTTTCTTTTTCGTCTTCATATCTATTCCCCTTCGCTTTATAATTGTGGATATAATTCTTCAAAAATAGCATCCATTAATATTTTACTGTTCCTGCATTCTGCCACTGTTGAAATCACTGCATGTTTGTCACGCAGAATCAGGGAAATCTGAGAATACTTCCCATCTGCCCGGAAAGATCCATGCGGACCGCCCCAAAACAGATAGCCGTAACCATAATCCTCTTCGCGACCCGTCAACACCTGTATCCTGGTGCTTTCATCCACCCATTTTTCCGGTATAAGCTGTTTTCCATTCCAATCCCCTTTTTGCAGATAAAGCAGCCCAAACTTATGCATTTCCGACAAAGTCAAAAACAAGCCGCCTGCGCCAAAGGTATTTCCTACCGGGTCGGTTTCCCATGTCGGTCTTGGAATTCCCATCGGCTCAAAAAGCCGCGGGGTCAAATAGGACACCAGATCGCAACCCGCCCGCCTCTGTACAAGTATTCCTGCAAGATATGGCCCCACATTATTATATAAAAATCTTTTTCCGGGACATTCTGTAAACGGAAATGCCAAAGACATCCTTACCCAGTCTTTTTGTTGATAAAACGGACGCTGACCTCCCATAAGCTCCGCATTTTGCTGTCCCAAGCACATGGTAAGCAAATCCCTTACCGTAGCCTGCTGAAGAAATTCATTAGGATTCTCAGGTATATCTTCGGAGAAAGCGTCAACAAGCCTTTCCTCTAACCTAAGCAAGCCTTCCTTTACAGCAATTCCTACCGCAGCAGAAGTGAAGCTTTTACTTGCAGAATAAATATTACGCCTACATTCCTCATCCCACAGATGTTTACCCATATCCTCGCCGTTCTGCGTAATTTTTACTCCCAGAATTCCAGTCGCTGCAGTGCGCTCAATAAACTTCCGTAATTCCACGACAAACCTCCTCCTATAATAACTTTAACTGTTTTCAACCGGCTCAGGCGCCGGAATCCGGATACTCGAGTTACCTTCTTTTTTTTAACTGTTCTAAGTATAACAACAAAAAAATGAAAGTTCTTATACAAAAAAGTACTGAAACTTTCATTTTTAAGGCTATTATTTTAAGTTATCCTTTTTGTATTCCGCCGGTGATACACCGACATACTTTTTAAAAACAGAAGAAAAATATGGCATATTGTCATATCCAACCATCAGGGCAATATCTATAATTTTATAATCTGTAGTTTCCAGAAGATTTCTGGCTTTTTCAATTCGAATTGTATTAATATATTCATTGATTCCCATTCCTGTCTTCCTTTTGAATATTTTTCCAATATACTCCGGAGAAAAACCCACCTTTTTTGCAAGCATGTTACGATTGATATTTTCCTCATAATGTTTATGAATATAAGTCACCATGTTATCCACAATGTCATTTCCCCGCTCCCCGTTCTTAATACTGTCAAAAATTTTATTTACGTAATAAGCGCTCCATTGAATCATAAAAAATGTGGAGGAATGTGATTTGAGCCATGTTTTCTTATATCCCTCATCCGTAAAAAGGAACTCGGTATTGATATCGTGCTGATGCAGATATGCTCCTGAAATCTGGAGCAAATCCATTTGGAAATATTCAAGAAGAATTTTTTCACTGTCTTTTTTCTGAACATTCAGAATACTTTTCTGCAAATATTCAAGCAGTTTGACTCTTTCCCCCCTCTCGAAGCATTGAAGAACAAATTTGGTATTCAGCCTATAGGCCATTTTCTCCTGCCCCTTCTCCTGTCCATGAATAAAGAACACCTTTCCGCCTTCATGAATATGCGATGAAGCATAAACCGATATCTGTTCCCTGTATTTTCCGAGCTGACTGACGTCTCCCGCATCTGATACATAGACTGCCCGAACCGGACAGTCAAAATAATATTCCAATACGCTTTTTACTTTTTCCATCCGGGCTTCCACATCTTCTTTTTGCTTTTCTGACACTACCGCCACATAATAATCATCGTTTTCTTCCCAGTGAACACAATTGGCCATCTCGAATTTTTCTGTCAAAGCTTCAGCCAGAACATTATCTATAATAAACTGATTCAGACCCTGCGGCTCTTTCTTCCTGAATACGTTTTCTTTTTGAAAAAGAACCAGTACAAGGATATAACTGCAGCCTATATCCCTCTCCAGGCCCTGCTTTTCAATCTCCCTGAAAATATTCTCCTGCCCTGAAATCTCCCCAAAAATAATATTTCGCCAAAGCGCTTTCAGTATCCTGCGCTTTCCATAATTCCAGTATTCCTGAATCTCATTTAATTGCTTTTGCTTCCTTACCTTTTCTGTTATCTTAAACAAAGCCTGTTCTATTTTCGATATATCTATCGGCTTTAGCAGATAATCAGACGCGCCCTGCTGCATGGCGCTAAAGATATACTCGAATTTTTCATGGCTAGTCAAAAACAGAAATTCCGCTTCCTTCTGATTATTGCGAACCCATTCCAAAAGCTCCAGACCGTTCGCGCGAGGCATTTCCACATCGCACAGGATAATTTCCACATTTTCTTTCTGCAAAATTTTTTCTGCCATATCCACGCTGTAAGCTGTAAATATACTGCTGATTCCAAGATATTTTCTATTCAGCTTTTCTTTCAAAACCTGAGTTGTAATCACCTCATCATCTACAATCAGCAAATTCATTCTGCACTGTATCCTTTCCCTTTCATCTGTACTTTTCCGGGTATCCGTACCGTAACCTTAACATTGCCAGCCTCCTCATTCTCCAGAAACAGCAAATCCTCCCTGTCATACATGATTGAGAGAATCTCCTTTGTATAAATCAGCCCTATTCCCCTGTTGTGGTTCTCCTTCTTTCCTGCATCCTCATTAATCCGCTCCAGTATTTCCTGTCTAAAGTGATTTCCGGAATTCTGAATTTCAATTTTCAGTACAGATATACCGTCAAATTTTTCCAACGAACATCGCAGAAAAATTGTGGTAAAGGTGTCGATGGATACTGCATGCTTAAATATATTTTCCATAAACGTATGCAGAAGCATCTGCGGTATTTCCCATTTTTCCAGCATTTCCGGCACTTCCATATAAAAGTAAAAGCAGTCTTTATACAGAATTCGCTGCATTTCCAGATAATCCTCTATATTGGCAATTTCCTCTTTCAGACTGACGGTATGAAGTCCCACCCGGAACATGTACCGTATATTTCGGGAAAAGGCCTGAATAAATTCATGAATCTCATCGTTTTCATTTTCATAAGCCATACTGTTAATTGTAGATAGCGCATTCAAAAAAAAATGAGGTTTTAACTGCATATGCATATATTTCAGTTCTGATTCTTTTACACGAATCACATTCTCATATTCCTGGAGCTTCAGTTCCATTATCGTATCAAGCATAGTAACATAGGTTTCTCTGAGACCGGCCATTTCCGTATTTTTGCAGGAGTATTCCGGGCGGATTGTCAAATCCCCCATACGGATTTTTCCGGAAGTATCTGCCAGTACATTTATAGGTTTTATAACCTCATCATTCATAAATCTCATAAGCCAGAATATAAATATCAGAGAGATCAGCAGCATCACCAACACAATAAAAAAGTATGGCGAATCCCTCAGCGCGTCAGATTGCCGGACTACGGCTACTACATAACAGGTTCCGTTCATCACTTCCTGCCTGTACCAACGGGGGCGAAAGTATTTTTCTTCCATTTCCGTCTCCAGTCTTTGTCCGCATTTGACATCTGGGTTTGAAGCGCAAATGACATTTCCTTCTGCGTCTGTCACATAGAACTCCAACAGATTTTCCGTATTTTGTCCATCAGAAAGAATTTCTCTTATTTTCTGTTCGGAAATAATCGCACTGATACAAACTCCGCCATAGTAATAGCATTTAATCAGGTAAACTTTCTCTCCCATCTGCGCTGAAATCCATCCTGTATTTTTTTTCTTTAATCCGGCAATACCGGACAGATAATTTTGAATGGGTTCCAGATCATCATAAAGAATATTATTGCTCCTGGCCATAATAAATTTTTCGTATTCTGCATCAAAAACCACATATGCGTCTGCCTCCATTGTTGATGAAAGCTTCTTATTTAACAATTCTGACAGTGCATAACTAGCATGCCATCTTTGCAGGTCGGATTTGTTTTTCAGCAACATCAGAGTAGAATTGCTTAGCAAAATATCTTCCAGATCATTGTCGATTTTCTCTAATGCTCCTTCCATATTTCGGCTATACATACTTAAAATATAATCCACGGACTCCTTCTCCCTTTGCCGGAATTCGAGTGCGCTGAACTTTCCGAAAATTCCCACAATCAATATCTGAATAACCAGCAATGAAAAAAAGGAGATCAGAATCAATCGGGTCAGGCGGATTCTTCCCATCATAGTCTCACAGCCTCCCCCATCTTTTCCTTCAGATACCGGTATACCTTCTCCGGAACCATTTTCTTCACTCCCTCCACATCTCCCTGCGCAATCCGTTTTCTTACCTCCGAAGCGCTGACCGGCCTGCCGTTTAAGGCTTTTCTCTTTGTTTCCACCACACGAATGCCGTATCCCGGAAGGATCCGCTTCATTTCCTCATTATAAGCTCTGGTAATCCTGCAGAATGGTTCTGTACCTACAAACCGGACCGCAATCCCGAGACGGGGCGCAATGCGGGCTCCGAACAGCTCCAGATCCAGTCTGCAGTTTGCCGATTCTCCCTGCGCTCTGTCCTTGAAAAAATACGTAGGAAAGGTGGCTGCCGATATCATATATCCCGAAGTCTCATGCAGAATGAGTCTGTCCAGATCTTCTGTTCCCCTCTGCAGCATTTCATATCTCTCCCGGGCCGAAAAAATCCCCCTGTTGTCCGAAAGCAGAAACAGGTGCAGATAATCACACTGCCTCAGGGCTTCCTCCAGCAAATATCTGTGGCCCAACGTAAAGGGACAGCAGTTGACCGCCACCGAACCGATCCTGGAAAGAGGGGCCGCTTTCTTTCCGGCATCTCCTCCGGCCGCAGGCTGCGGCAGCGCTTCCTTCGGCGTCTCTTCTTCAAGCTGCTTCAGATAGCTGTCAAACCCTTTTTCCCGGTTTTCCAGAAGAAGGATTCCTTCCGCTGCATAAACCGCATAAAATCCCATATCCGCAAAGATCTCCAAATTTTCGGGTCTGGTATAGACAAAAACATGCGTCCTTTCCTTTTCGTACAGGTACTGGATCAGTTCGGAGATGATCTGCGCCATAATCCCCTGGCCCTGACGGCTTTTCTCCACCGCCACACATTTGATCACATTCGCTTCCACGGAGCCGGTTCCTGTTATCACGCCTCCCTCTTTCAGGCATACGGAATATTCGATGCCCTCCTCATAGCGCAGCCCCGCGCCTGCAAGAAATTCCTTCAATTCATCCAGTTCTCTTCCTCTGAAGGGTCTGCCCGCTGTCAGCATCCGCCCGACCTCCGTTCCGTCTGCTTCCCGTCCCGTCACGGACGGCAGCCGTTAATGATTTTTTCCAGAAAAATGGTTGCGGCAAGCAGATCCGCCGAACCGCCCGGACTGATATTCTCCGCCGTATATCTTTGATCCATGAGGATCAGCTCCCGCACTCCCTGCTCTCTGTAAACGCCTCCCGCCATAAGAAAACCTTCCGCGTCCGCCTGCACTCTGCGCAGAGTCTCCGGTCCATGCCTTGCAATAATATTGGAATCCTCCGTTTTGCTCATAAGGGTCAGCAGCGTCTGAAGCTTCACACTGTTTTGGTCCCATCCTCCGGCGATTCCCTGACGGAATACAGGCAGAGACACCTCCCACAGGCAGGGATAGCCCCGTATGGCCTCTCCTCTTATCCCCAGCGTCCCGTATCTCAGAAAATTCTTTTCTCCATGGCTCATTCCACGCTTCCTTCGGAGCTCTCTGATTTCCCTGCCCAGTGATTGTTCCGTCATTTCTGTCTGAATATCCCGGAGACGCCTCTTTGTTATGACGCCGTCCCCAGCCAGGCAGCAGCCTGCTGCCGCACTGAACAGGCCCAGGGTGAAAATAGCGCCCTTATGCGTATTCACGCCTCCCGTACCCCTGTACATGGCCCGCTCGGCCCGCTGTCCCGTTTTTCGTATTTTCACAAAAAGCGTTTCCGGCGAAGCGTAATGCTCCAGTCCCTGCAGCGCCATTTCCACGAAGAAGGGACGAAGGATTGCGGCGCTGCGTTCGAAGGTACGGACGTTCATGTCCTGATGCGCTCCATTCGAGTAAAGATCCACCAACCCCGGCTTGGGAGACGTATATACTTCCTCCAGAAGAGCCGTGAAAGCCCGGTTTCCGATCTGAACCGCTTCTTTTTCAGCTACGATCTGCTTCATGTCCTGTTTCCTGTCTGCCAGCCCGCAATAATTTCCGTCACCTTATCCTGCAGCTTTCTGATGTCATGCCTCCGGCTTCTCGCGCACTCCTTTGCATCACGGCCGCACAGGAGGCAGGTTCTCCTCTCTGCACCGACCGTCTCTCTGCTCACCGCCTCGGGACTGTCCTGAAATACGTCGATGTCCCACAGCCTTCCCAGAGGATGGCTCTCCTCCAGACGAATGGCGGCCCTTTTTACCGAATATGGATCCTGCTCTTTTGTGAGGCAGACTGCGGCATATCCGGCAGCTTCCTCCATGAGCACTTTGACGGTCCGCATTCCCTTCTTTTTCCCTGACAGCTCCTCCAACCGTTCCAGCCCTTCGCGGAAAGCCGCATATATCATGGGGCCGCTTTTTACCGGTCCCGGAATATTCATCCCCAGGCTAACGATCACGGCTCCGGGGTTCTCCCTGATCATCTTTTCCTGCAGCAGAGCCTTTTTCTCCCTGAACCGCAGCACTTCCTCAAGGCTCACTGTCCGTCACCCGTTTCCTCTGAAAATGTAAAGGGTTTGATCTGCCGTACCACATCCATGATCGTCCCGTCCCGGCTTTCTATGATACCGACGACCCTGTCCAGAAACTGCACCCGTTCCGGCACTCCGCTGATGGCATAGGCCGTATCCCTCAGCTCTTCGATCGACGTAAACGGCAGATCCACATCCTTCATCGCTTCTATCAGATCCTGCCGCCGGGGATTGATGGCTATGCCATAATCCGTGATCACCACATCCACACTCTCCCCCGGTGTGGTGACCGTAGTTACCTCCGTACAGATCGCGGGAATCCGCCCCTGTAAAAGCGGCGTAATGACGATGGCGCACTTCGCTCCTGCCGCCGTGTCCGGATGGCCTCCCTGCGCCCCTGTGATCATCCCGTCAGAGCCCACAACCACGTTACAGTTGAAATTCACATCCACCTCCAACGCGGCCAGGATCACAAAATCCAACTTGTTGACCACAGCGCCCTTGTTGAACGGGTTGGCATATTCCCCCGCGCTGATTCTGAAATGATGAAGATCCTTCACGGATTCCACTGCGTCCAGATCAAAATCCTGGGTATCAAGAAGGCAGTCAACCTGCCCGTTGATCAGCAGATCACACATCGGCTTGGTAAGTCCTCCCACGCCGAACCGCATACGTATGTTCCTCTTCTTCATTTCTCTTGCCAGGGAAATCGTAGATGCGATGGAAGCTCCACCCACGCCGGTCTGATAGGAAAATCCATCCTTAAAGTACGGGGAATGAATTACAAACTGCGTACAGTATTCAGCCATCATCAGCTTTCTCTGATCCGTGGTCGGCTTTGCCGCCCCTGTGGCTATCTTCTCCGGATCGCCGATCGCATCCACCTGCACCACATAATCCACCTGTGTCATACTGATATGGGCCGGAAAATTCGGGAACGGAACCAGGCAGTCCGTGATCGCCACCACCCTGTCCGCATGGCGGGCATCCACCATGGCATAGGAAAGCACGCCGCAGTTGCTTTTTCCTCCGATCCCCCGGCAATTCCCGTATTCATCACAAGTAGGCGCTCCGATAAAGGCAATGTCGATCTGCGTCTCGCCCGTTACTATGGCCCTCACACGGCCTCCGTGGGACCGCATAACGGCAAGTCCCTTAAGCTTTCCGTTCGAGATCGCTTCTCCGATTTTTCCCCTTACTCCCGATGACTGGATATTGGTGATCGTCCCATCCTCAATATAGGGAACGATCGGATCATGGGCCTTCCCCAGAGAGCTGGCGCAGATGGTGATATCCCTGATCCCCATCCTGTGGATTTCTTCCATCACCATATTTACGATATAATCCCCGTCCCGGAAGTGATGATGGAAGCTGATCGTCATTCCATCCCGGATCCCGCATTTTACCAGAACGTCATGTATGCTGTTTTCCAGCTTGCTTCCGTTTGAATTGATCACACAGGCTGTTTTCGGCCCGTGTACCCTGAATTCCCTTCCGTCAAAATGATCGTTTCCCTGAAAAACCTCTTTTCCCGTCAGCTTCAGTATTTCTTCCGGAATCTCTCTCCCAACTGCGTTTATCATGATTTCTTCTCCCTGTATACCCCGGACGCCTCTGCCAGTGCGAGGGTCCTTTTTGCCCCGTCGTAGAACGCGATGTCAATCATCTTCCCGTCCACGGTGAAAACGCCTGTTCCCTGCGCCTTCTTTTCATCGATTTCCCTGACTACCTTCTCCGCGAAAATAACATCCTGCTCAGACGGCGTGTAAATCTCATGCACAATGTCGATCTGCCTGGGATTGATGATGGATTTCCCATCAAAGCCCATCAAATGGATGGTTTCCACATCCCGGCGGAATCCCTCCATGTCGTTCAGATCCGTATATACGGTATCGAAGCACTGTACGCCCGCCGCCCTGGCCGCAATTACAAGATTCTGGCGGGCTCCCATCAATTCGATTCCGGTTCCCGAGATATGGGTCTGCAGATCCTTGGTATAATCTCCCCCTGACAGGGCGATTCCAAAAAGCCTCTCCGAGGCCTCGCAGATATCAAGAGCCTTCATGACCCCTCTTGCGGATTCGATCGCCGCCATAATCAGCACGCTTTTTTCCGGACGCGTGAATTCTCTCTCCGCGAAATCCAGGGCATTCTCCACCAGCTTCACGTCCCTTGCGCTCTCTGTCTTGGGAATACGAATGGCATCGCAGCCTCCGGCGACGGCACAGCGGATATCCTCTCTCCAGTAAGGGGTATCCAGCGCATTGATCCTTACCACCCGCTCCACTCCCCGGTAATCGATCTCCCGCAGGGCATGAAACAGGGAAAATCTGGCCGCGTCCTTCTGATTTTCCGCAACGGCATCCTCCAGATCCAGCATGATCGAATCCGGCTTATAAATATAGGGATCTCTGATCAACGCGGGCCTCTGCGCATTTAAAAACATCATTGTTCTTCTCAGACGCTTTTTACCGGTATTCATCACCGTATCCTCCTTCCCCAGGGCAGAAGCTCTGTCTCTCCCACCGAACGGTAAACGGCCCCTTCGACGCGGGCTTTGATGGTACAGTCCAATGCTCCCTTGTCCACGATCGTAATTCTCACATCCTCCACGCCCAGACGTTCTAGCGTCTCATAAACCACTTTCCGTATCCGGTTGCCGAACTGATGGATCACCGCGCTCTTAAGCGTCAGCGAGATCCCGCCGTCTCCTTCCTCCACTGTCACCTGACAGTCGCTGGATTCCAATGTTCCTGCCATTGCAGGTCTGGTAATTTTCATCTGCTCTTCCTCCCTGTAGAGTTATATGATTTACATTACCCGGCCAAGCCTTCCTGAAGCCTCCGCCGTAATATCACAACGTACATACGATTATCTTAAAAGGAACTGCCTTTTTATGTCCAATGCAAAAAAAACATCAGGGTATAAGCAAAAGGTATACCCTATGCTTTCCTGATGCTTTTCCAGACCGATCTAACATAATCCACAAAATTTCAACAGTGTAATCCGCAAAAACAATGTGAACTGGCAGACCACATTGCTTGCGGCAACTCCCAGCCCTGCCCCTTTTATCAAAAGCGCGATAGCACTGCCAGGCACCAGCGGATTTTGCTATTCCGATTAACAGATGCAACGCAGAAAGCTTCTCGCTTTCCCGGAACACTTCAAAGAGCAGAACCGCCAGAATATTAAACATCGGCACCACAAAGGCTGCCATCACCGAAATCAGACTTAAATTTTCATCAGGATACATATTCTCCGCAACGGACAGTCCGAACAGCACGTAATTGCTCCGGCAGACCATCTGAATCAGCGTTGGCGTGTCCCTTCTGTCTCTCACAAAATAGCGCACCACGACCCAGTCCAGCACATAAATAATCAAAACAGAAATAACCCCATACAAAAGCATTTCCGTTTGGAACACGCCGTCAAAATCCGACCGATAAATTTCCTGAAACAGCTTTATCGGTAAAAACACCCAAAACACCAACCTGTTAAATCCTAAAAACGGTTCTGCTCCTGTCCAATGTAAAAAAAGCATCAGGGTATAACCCGCAGGCATGCCCTGATGTTTGTTAAATTATCTTCTCTTCGTTTATGTCGTTATACGCTGGTAATTCTCCTTCATCGTCTGCCGAACGACAGACATACAGAAGCGTTCCTCCGGCGTAAAGCTCCTGTTCTTCAGATAAAGAATACAGCTGTTGGTTCTTTGAACCGTCTTTCCCACGCAGTAAAACCGAACCCTGCTTTTTTCCGTTATATATGGGAAAAATGCTTCCGAAACAAAGCAGCAGGCCATCTGGTTCTCTGCCACCTGAATGGCCATCACCGAATTGGAGGTTGTCATTCCGGAAGCCGACTTCATCCCGTACTCCTCATATACCCGATCGATCTGCTTTCTTATGGCTGTGGTTTCTTCCTGTAGGATGAAATTCAGCTCCGGAAGCCTGGAAAGATCCAGCCAGGGATATCTGCACCCCTCCTTTTTCAACGCATACGGCCTTAAATCCAGACACACAGGAGCCATCAGAAGCAGATATTCCTCACAAATCTTTTCACAGGAAATATCCTCTTCGAAAGCGGCCGAATCAGGCCCGACCGCGAAGCTGTACTGATGCTTTCTCAGACCGTCAATAATATTCTCCGCCCGGATGTTCGCAAAGGTCAGCCTGCAGTCCGGATACTTTCCGGCGAAAGCGGTCTGCATGTCTGGAATTGACATATAGACGGTATTCAATGTAGTGCCTATCGAAATGTTTCTTCTGCCGCTGCAGAGCCGCTTCAGCTCCCGTTCCATCTCCTCCTTCGCCCTCATTATCTCCCGTGCGTATTTCACATAGATCACCCCGGCATCCGTTAAACGGATTCCTTCACCGCTTCTTTCAAACAATGCCAATCCCAGCTCCCGCTCCAGCTTGCTGATATAGCGGCTCAGTGCCGGTTGGCTGATATAAAGAATTTCGGCCGCTCTGGAAATGCTTTTGCACTCTGCTGCCGTCAGTACATACATAATGTCTTTCATGATGATCCCCCCTCTCCCTGTTTTGGCGTTGGTGTCAGCTTAGTACCAGTCGATCACAGCGTTACGTAGCAGATACGGGCAGACTTTAGCCTGTTGCATACGTTTAGAAAGGTTCATTTTTGGATAGATTGGATCGATCCCCATTTCATTCATATAACGGCGCGTTTTACGGCGGCCAACCTGATGCCCACGTTTCTTCAGTTGAGCAGACAGCTGTCGTGCTCCCCAGACCGGGTTATCTGTATGTAATCGATCTATGATCGATTTGCAATCTAACTCCTCCTGAGATATGGGCGTGCCCTTGTAATACACACTGGTACGGTTGATATCAAGAAGCGCAGCTCCTGTTTTAACTGGAAGTTCTTTAGTCTTCAAAAGGTTTTGGACTAAATTTACTCTCGTAGTCAGGTCCAAGTGTTTCTTCAGATTTTTTTTCAACCAATCCACCTGCATGGTGAGCTGGCCAACTTTTTTCGCATATTCAGCTTTTTCCTTGCGCTCTAAAGCAAGTTTTTCTTTCAGATTATCCTCTCGTGTGTCATCAAAAACCGCGGATGCTTTATCGAGAAATTCCTTCTTCCAGTTGCGGAGAAGATTTGGCTGAATATTGTTTTCGGTTGCAATTGCATTTAAGTTTTTTTCTCCTTTGAGCAGTTCAATCACTAATTCTGATTTGAATTTGGCGGAGAAATTTCTTCTTGTTCGAGACATAATAATGATCCTTCTTTCTATAGTGTTTACAGTATATCAGATTCATTAAGAAATGTCTCTTGAAGTGTCTTAAATTACGATACCATTATACTGTGTTCTGCTTCCGTAAAATCAATCAGCAATTCTCCCAATGCCACGATATCAACTTTTTCTTCCATTTCAGTTCCTCCACAATCTCGTTATAACGTTTTTTATTTAACCGGTAGAAAAATAATACAACCGCAGTCACAATCCAAAGTGCACCTGGAATCGTCGTAAATGCATGTTTCATAATTGAAAGTACAGTTGCATTTTGTGTCTGATTTGCAATATAACCATATTTTCCAAGTAATCCTGCTAAAAGTGCTGTTCCAACTGCCATTCCGATTTTATTTCCAAGTGAAATAAATGCATACTGAAAACCATCATTTCTAAGTCCGGTTTTCCACTCCCCATATTCCACACAGTCTGGAATAATTGCATAGATTGCGGTATTAAATCCAGAGAAAAAAAACTGTGTGAGACCAGATAATGCATAAAAAATAGCTGGTGATTCTTTGGCATTGAAGAAAAACATAGACAACATTGAAATTCCTGTAAATAAAGCAAAGAGAGATGCTGTTCTTCCTTTGTTATTCAACTTGCGGAATACTGGTTGAAAACAGGCTGCCCCGATAATAGAAGGAATAATGATGCACATCGAATAAGTTGTGTAGTAGGAGGCATTCCCTTCCACATATGTAAAATAATACAGAATATCTGCGTTTCTACCATATAATGTAAATCCAAATAATATCTGTCCTACCAATGCAAGAAGATACGGTCTGTTCTGCATGACTGCTTTCAACTGAACCTTTACAGAAATTTTTTCTTTTTCAGGAGTGATCACTGCCTCTTTCGTCTTCGCAAAGCAGAAAAAATGACAGGCTGCAAAAATACATCCATATATGACCGCAACCGTCAGATATCCTGTCTTTGCACTGTGACTGCCTAATTTGCTGATCAGTGGAACTGTGATAATATTTAACACACCAATCGCTATCATCGCTGCAACCGAACGAGATGTATTTATTTTTGCACGTTCATCAATATCCTGTGTCATAGCACCACACAAGGTTCCATATGGAATATTCACACAGGTATACCCCAGAACCAGCAGACAGTAGGTAATTACCATATAAATAATCTTTCCATTCTGCGGCCAGTCAGGTCTTGCCCAGAATGTCATGACAAGAAGGATTGCTGTAATTGGTGCCGCTACTAGCAGCCATGGACGGTACCGTCCCCATCTCGTTTTTGTTTTATCTGTAAGTCCCCCGACGATTGGATCGTTGATTGCATCCCAGAATCTTGAAAAAAGCATAAGTGCCGACACCGCCGCCATACTGATTCCAAACACGTCTGTATAAAATATCATCAGAAAATTACTGACGAACATCCAGCTGAAATTACATCCAACATCACCAAAGCCATATGCAATCTTACTGATCAGCGGTACTTTTCCATTTTTGTTTTCGCTTCCCATATGTCCCTCCTGTTTTTATCAGAGTTTCTGACAGAACTCTATTCTTTCCTCATTTGGGCCTTTAATCACAAAAAACCTCACACCATTTTCCCAAAATGGCAGTTCTTCGATTCCGTCTGTAATAACCGTGTATTTTTCATTGCAGATTTTCTGATACATACTTTCAATGTCTTCCACATCAAGTGCAACATGCTGGTATGCACCGTCTGACATTGCCGCCTGTCTATTTTCAAAGGTCTCTATACAGTAATTTTTTATCTGTAAAAATGCCACTTTTTCCCCTGCTTTTTCATTATATGTCTGCATAATTTCTTCAAATCCAAGACTCTTATAAAACTCAACTGTTTTCTGTAAATCGTTTGTCGGAAGCCCGACATGGGCAACTCCGACAATTCCATATTTATTTTCCATATACGCTCCTTACTTTTCACTGACATTGATAATTACTTTCATCGTTGTCTCACGGTTATCATCAATATACTGGTATGCCTTCAGATAATCTTTAAAAGCAAATGTCTTTGAGATAAGCGGTTTCAAATGAACTTTGCCCTCATTTACCAGTCTGATTCCATCTATATAATCATCATGGCGGTACATCATCGTGCTCTTAATGTCAAGTTCGTGGTCATTTGCCACTGCAAGATCTACTTCTGCCATTCCTGCAAAAACAGCCACCAGTACGATCGTGCTTCCTTTTCTTGCATATTTAATTGCCTGTCCCATTGTGATATTGTTTCCAGCACAGTCGTAGATTACATCCGCCTTATCCGGTCCAAATGCTTCGATCATTGCCTCCCCAAAGTCTTTATTTTTGGTATTCACACACACATCAATTCCACATTCTTTTGCCTTTGCCAATCTAAGATCACTGATATCTGTGATCATCACTTTCGCTGCCCCCATTCCTTTTGCTGCCTGTGCCACGAGATTTCCGATCGGTCCTGCGCCAAGGACTGCAATATTCATGCCAGCCACATCACCCATCTGTTTTACACCATGAACTGCCACCGCAAGAGGTTCGATCATAGCTCCTTCTTCATAGGACATATCTTCTGGAATCGGTGTTACTTTCGATGCATCCACTGCAAAATACTCAGATGCTGTTCCTGTCGTCTGAAATCCCATTACTTTTAATTCCTCACAAAGATTATACTTTCCATGACGGCATGGATAGCAGTGTCCACAATATACCTGCGGCTCTATCGTCACCTTCTGTCCAACATGAAACTCTGTGACATTTTTTCCAAGTTCTATGATCTCACCTGAAACCTCATGTCCCTGTGTTACCGGATATTTTGTAAACGGATGTTTTCCATGATAAACATGAATATCTGATCCACAGACACCAATATTCATAATCTTTACCAACACCTGATTTTCCTTCACCTCCGGAACCGGAACCTCTCTGAAAATAATTTCTCCTGGATTTGTCATTACCTGCTGTAACATAATTGTTTCCTCCTTTTTATATTGTTTTATATTATGTTTTATAAAATGTTTTATTAAAGTAATTACATTATTACCCTGTAAACACGATTTGTCAATATGTTTTTTCACAATTTTATATATTTCATAATTTCAAAATACATTTTTTGTGTATTTTTCACAATCAACACGCAAAAACGGAAAGGAAACCGTAGTTACTGTTTTCTTTCCGTTTTTTACTATAATATCTTTTTCTAATTTTACACAACTTCTCGTTTTTCACACATATAAAGCGGACATCTGCATTCGCTTTGCAACCTGTCAGTGGGAGTTTTTAACTCCAACCGACTAAACATCCCCTTGCCCTACGCACTAGATGCGGTGGACTGCTTATCTGCGTTCAAAAAATTTACAATTCTACCATATGTTTTGTAAAAAAGTATTTCGCGGCTCCAACAGCCGACGCTTCTTTCTTATACGAACAATTTTTCAAGTATGAAACATCATGCTCAAAGCCATTATATGCCATCACTTTTTCTCCCAGTGGTATCATATAATCTGACAATACCCCTCCCACATCACCTCCTAGTATGATATCCATATCATATGCCATCCGCAGATTTGATATCAAAACAGCAAGATGATCCAGATACTCATTCCATGTCTGCAAAATTTTTTCATCACCACTTTCAATTTTTTCCATAAATGCATCCAGTGACTGCCTGTTATTTTGTGTCAGTACACTTGCAGCACAATATGCATCCGCACATCCTGATTTACCACAATAACATTTTCTTCCACCGGGAACGAGTATTATGTGACCAAACTCCCCTGCTTTCTGGTTCTGTCCTCGAAACAGCTTTCCATCTATGCAGAATGCGCCTCCTAAGGTATGGTTCAAAGACAGATATATCGCATTAGGATACTTTTGCTTTTTTTCTGCAAGCATTGCAGCATTAGCATCATTTTCAAAATATACTGGAATTTCCAGAGCCTGCTCTAAAAAACGCAGGCTATAATTCTCTATGCCTAAAGCATGAGATTTTAAAACGATCCGTTCTTTCTGATCAATGATTCCTGGAATCGCCACTCCAATCCCAAGTAGCGTGTTCTTCGCCAATTCGCCTTCAAGAAAAATTTTGACCTTTTGTGCCACCTCTGTACAATAGGATAATTCTGCCGTAAATTTTAAACGGATGCGATCCTTTTTTATAATCTCATCTCCAAGATTTACTAATACCATTTCTATATGATTCGCTGTAATCAAAATTCCCATTGCATGACAGTACGACTTATTAATCCCTATACTTTTTGCCTTCCGTCCACCGGTCGAAGCATATTCCCCAGTTTCTTCCAACACCATTTTTTCTAACAAGTCATTCACATTTGCTAATACAGTCGGCATACTCAAGTTTAACTCTTTTGCGATTTCTGCCTTGGATGTGACATGATTGTTCAGCACATAATTAATTATTTTTTTTCTTGTTATATTTCTTTTATCTTTATTTTCCGTTTTCTTATCCTCTTTTATTAAATATTTTATAAAAGAATTATATGCTTTTTTCTTCTTCTTGTAAAGTAATGTTTGCTATTGTCCTCTGGCAGATGGCAGCCATTGCTATCACAACACATTCCCTGATATTCTTTCATGACCTATTTTTCTCCTCGTACATATATGGGCTTCTTACTTCGCCCTGAAATTGCATTACTTTGTAATCCAGTGTATTTTTCTTTGGCATGGCACGTTTGGCAGTCATATCATTTACAATAATTTTCATGCACTGTGTCATATGTACGAATTTGGGATTAAATTTTACTGATACCGGATGATAATGGTTCATTAAAAGTGTCAATGCTTTTTCCTTTTCTTCTTCCAGTACGATCTCTACACGTCCCGTACCAACAACACTTTCATAGCAATGGAGAATGAAGAACAAAATGATTTTCGTCTGGAAGGAACAGGATTTGCCTATACACTATCGCTGATCAATGGCAAATATAAAATGCCAATTCTGTATTGCCTTTCCAAACGTGAAGTCGTCCGATATAACGAAATGAAAAGATATCTTGGGAAAGTAACCTTTAAGACATTAACGGATTCGCTAAAAGCATTAGAAGAAGATGGATTAGTGAGCCGTAAAGAGTACCCTCAAGTGCCCCCGAAAGTAGAATATAGTCTTACTGAAAAAGGAAGATCTCTGATACCTATGCTTACGGCTTTGTGTACATGGGGAGAAGAACATAGGAATTAAAATTTATTGTAGTTCGCATAAACATACAAGCAGGCGACACGCCCTTGTCTGTTCAAATATCTATATTAAAGTGTCTCGTACATTGCTTTTAATTCTTCCAGAATCTTCTCCTTTGTTCTGCCAACCAACCCCAACTGCTTAATATCCACGTTTTCATTTTTCATACGCTGGACAAACTCTTGAATATCGACATAAACTCCTTGGGGAGCCACTACCTTGGCGGTGGGATCAATCAACTCCGTCAGACGGAAAACATCATTCTTATGTTTCTTGATATTTTTGCTATCAACGTGTTCTCCTGCGGCCTTACGATCTGTCAAATCCATCCACGCTTTTGCCTTAAACGGAATCAAATATGCCGCATCCAAGACAGTCACTCCATCAACGGTGACTTTCCCCTGCTTCAAAAACTCATAGTAATCATCGTCCAAAAGAATAGCAGACAGACTCGAAATATCTTCGTCCATCGGTAACGGTGTTAGCACTGCATCTTCTGGAAGTTGGATGGTATCCAGCTTTCGCGTGAAAAGTTCAATCATTGCAGGATACTGATTTGTAATTGGGTGACTAAACCGATAAAACTGCGGCACACCTGAACTTTTGTTGCAATGCTCATATCCCGCCTGTTTTACATATTCCCAAAATTTCTTTCCGAAATTTGCGTCAACTGCTTCTATAATCAAAACAAGGTCAATATCCTTTGTCGCACGGAAGTCCAGTCCCTCCTCCGTCATCAGAATGTCACACGCAGTTCCACCAATGATAGCATATTGTTCTTCACTGCCCTTGAACCATTCCTTAAAGCTGTCAATTCCTGTAACCATCTATCTTCCTCCACAGTTCATTCAACATTTCTTCTACTGCTTCTTCAACCCGTTCATCTGCATCTTCTCTCAATGCCAATGCCAGCGAAAGCTCATCTACAATGTTTCGCGTGGACAATTTTCGTGGATTATATCTCCACATCTCTACGGCCACTTGCACCTGCGAATTCTGCAAGCTATTGGACATAACATCTTTCCATTGAGAGATTCTTTCTGCCGCATAACATCTGACATTCGGTGTGTTCAGCATGGAATACTCTGCCAACGCCGAATATCCACTTTCCAACAGCTCTGTTCCCACCAATTCTTTCGGAATATAAACCGTTCGTTTTATTGGATTCAGTAACTTATCTCCTGTCCTTTGGAACAGTGTTTTCGGAGAATCCTCAGATTGCATGATCCTCTGCACACCGACTTTTCTGATATGCAGCAATCCCATTTCTTCAAGCTGTCTTGATGCCCTTGATATAGAAGTAGGTGTCAGTTCCAAGTCCTTCGCAGCTTGACTTGTAGATAGTTCCTGTGCGCCTCCATAAATGAAATGCAGTAGAAGCATCTGCGCCGATGGAAGTATTTCTTCCCTTGTCTTTTTTTCGGCGCTGCACCGTTCCTGCAAATACACTGCCATAAAAGGCAAATAAATTTGCTTTCCATCTACAATAAATGGAATCTTCTCACGAATCAAATATTCTTTCTGGCGAAAGCTAAGTTCTTTTAGCACCAGCACAACAGGCACGTTCTCATTTTTCTGTATCCGAGCAATATGTTTTTTCAGTACTTCAATCTGCTCCAGTTCTGTCTTAGGATAAAGAAAAATCATCTTCTGTTCAATCATTGACACCATCCTTAAACGGTACCTTGTGGCTATAAAATTGGGCAAATGCTTAAACTCCACATCATCATAGGTAACCTTGACTCCCAGAACTTTATCGAGATATTCCATGTCATCACCTGCAATCTTAACTCTTTTTCTGTATTATAACTCTTTTTAAGTTAAGATGCAATATTTGAGTTAAGAGCAGTTAAAAATCAACATTATTAAAAATTATTTTTACAAAAAAACCGATGCAACATGAGCATTACACCCACACTGCACCGGACATTCCATCATCAACTGCTCTGTCTAAAGTCCTATGACACAACCCATGATAACTTAGAGGATGACACCCATCAAGATATCCACCAAGTTAGCCACCAAGATTCTACGCCGTCAGCAGTTATATTGCACCTAATCCCCCATTTCCAACTCGTTCAAAAGCGAATCCTGCGGAAGCGAGTCAAACACATCATTCTCGACCGCACAGCGTAAAGAGTCTGTATTTCGTTTCAGTACATCCGATGCAAAAACAGCAGGAACTTGATATATGCCTTCCTCCAGATGTTTACATAAAAATACATAACTATTCTTTGGCAGGTTCAAATCCAGCATATCTGTATCCCGTGCTGTACACAGGGCTCAGACCGTTTCGCTTTCCTTCTCTGTTATGCCTTAATCAACGACCAGCCTTGGCTCTTAGTCTGGAGCTGTACCATGTGGGCAAAAATGCCGCCCTTATGCAGCAACTGTGCAGGCGATCCCTGTTCTGCTACTGCTCCATCTTTGAGCACCACAATCTTATCTGCACTGGAAACAGTGCGCATTCGGTGAGCAATAATGAGAACCGTTTTATCCTTGATAAGTCGTGACAGTGCTTCCTGAATGGCAGTTTCGTTCTCCACATCCAAACTGGCTGTGGCCTCGTCCAGCAGGATGATAGGCGCATCCTTCAGAAAAGCACGGGCGATGGAAATGCGCTGACGCTCGCCGCCGGAAAGGGCACAGCCGTTCTCACCGATGTTGGTGTTCCACTTGTCCGGCAGCTTTTCGGCAAATTCCTCGCAGTTTGCCAGCTTTGCCGCCGCCAGAACCTCCTCGTCGGTGGCCCCCTTGCGCCCAAGACGGATGTTTTCGAGGATCGTGTTGTCAAACAGGGTCACATCCTGAAAGACGATGGAATACAGGCTCATGAGCTTTTCCGGGTCGATTCGGGAGACCTCCATGCCGCCCACGGTGATGCTGCCCTTCTGGTAATCCCAGAACCGTGCTGCCAGCCGGGAAACAGTGGTCTTGCCGCCGCCGGAGGGTCCTACCAGTGCCGTGACCTCCCCCTGCTTTGCGGTAAAGGAAACATCCCGCAGCACCGTCTCGCCGGAGTTGTAGGCAAAGCCCACATGGTCGAACACGATATCACAGCCCTGATTGGTCAGCTGCTCGTTGCCGGTCTGCAGGGGAGCGTCCAGAATCTCGTTCATCCGCCCCACATTGGTGCGCATGGCGATGACCGCCGCCAGATTCTGCAACGCGCCCTGCATGGGGTCGTACATCCGTGATGCCGCCATCAGGAACAGAAACAGGGTCAGTACGTCGATGCTGCCCTGCACCAGCAGCACTGAGCCGGTGAGCGCCACCGATGCAATGCCCAGCTTGAGCACCATACCCGCAGAGGACACAAACAGCGCTGTTGTCAGTTCTGCCACGATGGACTGCTTTTCCACTGCCCGAATTTTTCCGGAAAGGCCGGACAGATAACGTTGCTCCGCATTGCTGGCTTTCAGGTCGCGGAGGGTCTCGATATACTCCTGAATGCCGTCCGCACAGGCCATTTTCGCCGCCATGGTCCTGGCCTGCACCTTGTCCTGCACCCAGTAGCTGCCCACCACGATGGCAACAGATACCGGGATGACCCACAGTGCCGCCAGTGCCATCCGCCACTCAAAGGCAAACAGGCTCAGGGCAATGAGCACCGTGGAAATGAGGGAACCGAACAGACCGGGGATGAAGTGGGAGCAGTCCTTTTCCAACACCTCGCAGTCCGCCATGATGGTGCTTGTCAGGTCGGCAAGGTCGCGCTTGCCAAAAAAGGACAGGGGCAGCTTCCGCAGCCGCTCCGCAAGGGTCAGGCGGCGGGTGCCGCTCTCTTTATAGGTGGTAAAATAGGTGCCGTTGTACTGGAACCATGTGGTCAGTAAAATCAGTGCAAAGCAGGCAACGCACCCCAGCAGATAGAAGGTGCTTCTCCCGCTCGTGGAACCTGCCAGCAGGTCTTTTACCAGAAGATACAACAGCCCGGCGGGCAGCATGAACGCCATGTTCTGGAACGCACATGCCAGAACGCCCTTTACAAGCCCCTTTGCGCCCTCCGGGGAACTGGCTGTGGCGTGTTGAATTTTTCCGATCATTCCTTACCCCTCCTTTGCGACCTTCCACTGCACTGAGGCCTGATACTCCTGCCACATCCGGGCAAACAAGCCATTCTGTGCGCACAGCTCATCCTTTGTACCGGATTCTGCAATTTGCCCATCCTGCACCACATAGATGCAGTCGGCGTTGGCTACGGTGGACAGGCGGTGTGCGATCATCAGCACCGTTTTGCCCTTGGCAAGCTGCGCAAAAGCCGCCTGTACTTTTGCTTCATTGTCCGGGTCGGCAAAGGCGGTGGCCTCGTCCAGGATCAGGATGGGCGCATTTTTCAGCATGGCACGGGCAATGACAATGCGCTGCTGCTCGCCGCCGGAAAGATACACGCCCTTGGTGCCAATGACGGTATGGATGCCCGCCGGAAATTTCTCCACAATATCCATGCACTGTGCAGCTTTCAGCGCCGCCAGCACCTCTGCTTCGGTGGCCTGCGGTCTGCCCAGACGGACGTTATCCAGAATGCTGCCCTTGAGCAGGCGGCTGTTCTGGAACACAAAGGAGATGGTATCCATCAGTTCTTCCTTGGGGATATCCCGCACATCCGCTCCGCCCACCCGGACGTTGCCGCTCTGCACATCAAAGAACCGGCAGACAAGGTTTGCCAGCGTGGATTTTCCGCCGCCGGAGGGGCCTACAAAAGCCATCGTCTGCCCCGGCTGAATCTCCAGCGAAACGCCCTTGATGACCTCGGTTTTTCCGTCGTAGCTGAAATGCACATCCTGCAGCGTGACGGAAGCATCCTGCGGGTGCTGCGGAACATCCTGCACCTGCATGGGCGCTGCCTCCAGCACCGAGTCGATGCGTGCCAGCGCATCCGCCACCACCATCTTGCTCTCGCTCATGTACATCATGCGGGTCAAAGTCAGGGAAATCACCGGCGTAATGATGATATAGAACAGCAGGTTCAGCAGGAATTCCGGCGTGACACCGTGTGCCGTGAACAGCAGCCCGCCCGCGATCAAAAAGGCGAACACGCCGTTGACGGCGGCGGTGTAGAACATCATGGGCAGGCGCAGGTCTTTGGTGTAGGAGATGACCCACTTTTCGTATTCGTCAATGGTGGCCTTGAACTTTTTGAAGGAAAAGACCGACTGCCCGAAGGTCTTGACCACCGGAATGCCACGGACGTACTCCACCTCCTCATTGGACATAGCCTCCAGTGCGTTGCCGTACTGCCGCATTTTTTCAGCCATGCGCTTGCCGGTCATGGTTGCCATAATGAGGAAAGCCAGCACCACCGGCGCAAGGCTCAGCAGCCCCAACCTCCAGTCGAACACCAACAACAGCACCAGCAGCCCCACCGGGGTGGCGATAGCGTTGTACTGGTCTGGCAGCTGGTGGGCCAGATAGGTCTCGGCGGCTCCGGTGCTTTCGTGGATGATCTTGCGCAGCTTGCCGCTGCCAAAAGTTTCGACAAAGCCCAGCGGCAGCACCGCCAGATGCTCCGACACCGCCAGCCGCAGATTGGTCGCCACCCGGAACGCTGACAAATGGGAGCACATCAGCGCCGCAATGTAAATGAGGTAGGACAGCACTGCGAATAGCACTGCCATCCAGCCGTAATGGGGGATGTTCACCGCCTGCGCATAGTCCGGCGCGGCGTTCAGCACATCCCGCAGGATTTTCCAGATGTATACGAAGGGCACCAGTGCCACCAGCGCACTGACCGCAGACAGCACCCACGAGGCATAGGTAAAATATCGGTAGTTCCCGGCATAACCCATCAGCCGGGAAAGATCGGACTGTTTTTTCACGAAAGAACCTCCTTCAAAAGCTCATCGGTCGACTCCGGGTACCTGATCAGGTCATACAGCTTGCCAAATGCGCCAAGATCATGCGTTTCTGCAAGTTCCATACCCAGATGCACATATTTGTCGCACTTAGATTTTGCATCCGTTTCCAGAATCACCGGCACACCCAGCCGGTCGCCCTCGGCAAAGGCAATGTCCAGCACCTTGCGCATATAGCCCTGCCCCTGATATTCCTCCCGCACGCAGACAAGCCCAACGAAAATATAGGTTTTCTTTTCCTTGTCCATGCGGTCTTTCAGGGAAGCCCCGCCCCGCTTGATGGCAATACCAAATTGCAAAAGGCGCTTCAGAGTGGAGTTGTGCAGCATTCCGCAGGCGATGGGCCACATCGTCTTGAGTCCCATCTTCTCCTTTGGCAGCTTGTAGGCGATATATCCCTCGCCCCGCTCGCTGGTGGTGTGCAGAAAGCCGCCCCGCAGCACCCCGCGCACATAAGCGCAGATATAGTTTGCCGTGGCTTCTTTCCCGGAAAAGGCAGCGGACATTCCTGTTTCCTCTTCATAGTCATAATAGCCGAAGGCATGGCCGATATCACGGATGGATTTCTCGTCTAATGTTGTAACTTTCATTGTATTTCACTTTCCTGATTCTGCTGCGCATCTGCCACTGTCTTACCGTCTGCCAGAAAGTGCTCCATCTCCGACACAAGCAGTGCCGGATGATTGATGATCTCGCCATGGCCGAAACCGGGGAAACAGCGGACGATCAGGCTCGGATATGCCGTCCGCAGCCGCTGGATGGCCTTTTTCATGTGCCCTTCTTTTTCTCCGTACCAACAGGCGACCTTTGCATTGGGCTGTACCAAAAAGTCCGTTCGATAGAGATAAAGTCCTGCCTCCCAAGTGGCCCGGACGGATTCCAAGCTGATATGATCCGGGATACGGCGGAGCATAGTCTGCATTCCCTGCTCCGTCTGCCCCATAAAGCGCAGCGCCCATGCAGGCATGTACTTTTCGTGTGCCGTTCGATATTGCTTTTGCGGCATGACCTTCAAAATCAGTCGATTCAGCACTCCGAAATCCAGATACTCCGGCCCGCTGAGGATCATCCGATCGATCTGAACGGTTGGGGAAGCCTTCAGAAAAAAAGCCGGTCCGCAGCCCAGCGACTCTGCAAAAAGCAGATCCAACTGTCCGTCAAGCTCTTTTTCAATATAAGCGGCCAACTTGTCCGCCTGATCCCGGGCAGTCGTGTAGGTCGTTTCACCGGTTCCATCAAAGCCGTCGAAGCTGACGGCATACACGCAAAATTTCCTTTCCAGCAGCGGGATCAAATCCTCAAACTGCTGCCAGCACATAAGATTTCCGTGCAGCAGCATCATGGTCTTTCCCTCTATATTGCCGAATCGTTTGATTTCCATACCAATCTGCCTCCCCACTATTATCTGACCTTCATGCAGAAATCGCAGCGGTCATTTCCACGCCCCAGCGTCATGCTTCTCTTCCAGATCAGCTTCGGATGCAGCCCGGTATAGCTGATGTCATCACTGTCGCAAAAGCTGCGACACAGCTCCGGGCAACCGTATTCTGTGCAGGTGTCGTGATAGGGACACTTCATCATATCCACACGCCAGACGCCGTTACCGGTCTGCAGTTCTTTTGGGACAAAGCCCGCCGCCGGGCCGAAAACGCTCCGGGTGGATTTGACGAAAACGCCGGGAACAAGGCGGTAAAGCCCCGGTATGTGCAGCAGGGCGGCAAGCTGTTTGTGGCTCGTTCTCGCCAGCCGCTCCACATAGCCGTGAACGGTTTGCAGTGCCTCCTCTTTCGGCATGACCCGCCGCAAGGTCTCGTAGGCCGCAATGCCCGGCAATATCTGCCGCTTGAGGTGGTATTGCTTTTCCTTGCTTGCATCTGCATTTTCAGCCAGCAGCGCACTCAGGCGCATATCGAAAGCGGTGTTCAGTTCCTTTGCCTGCGCGGGAAAGCGCAGTGCCACAGTCTCCCGGAAATCACGGGAAAGATAGGTTTCCTTCCTCTTCATCGTCCGTTACCCTTTCTTTTTGTACCCGCAGTCGCAGTAGGGTCCGCCGGAAGCAAGGGTATACTGCCGCACAAAATTTGTCACACCGCCTGCTTCGCTCATGGTGTAGTCCAGATGGCACAAAGCAGGGGTCAGGTCATACAGCCCCAGCTCCTTCATCAGCACACAGATGCCGCATTTTGTAAAGCGTCCCTCGTAGCCGCTGCCGTCAGGGTATTCGTAAAACTCCATGTTCCACGAATAGGGGTTGCGGTCGGCGGCTTTCAGGGCGGCAGTGGCTTTCATAGCGGCAATATCCTTTGGGGTGAACTTGCTTTTTCCGCTTTTGCGGCAGAACCACTGCATGGGCTTTGTCATCATGGATTTTGCATAATACTCCGTCAGCCGCTCCACATCCGGGCGCTCCGGCATGGAGAGAATAAACGCGCCGAGCATTGCGCAGTTGGCGATGTTCATCTTGAAGCGGTCCGCTTTTTCAAACTCCGGCAGCCTGCGAATGATCTGCCGGTATTGCGGCTTTGCCTTTTTCGTGATGGCTTTTGCCGTATTCGTACCGTAGCCAAACACCGCTGTCAGCTGGTTTTGAAAGGAACCGGCAAACAGCACCCACATTCCAAAGGGCATTCCAGCGTATTTCATTGCAGATACCTCCCGGCTTCCGCTTCCAGTGCCTGCCACACCGGGTAGGCTGCGCCGTTCTCATCGAAAAATTTCTTGAGATCCCGGTTCAGCGCACTCATTTCATCAATGGCGTTCATGGCGTGGTCGGAGGCGCAGAGCTTGCCCAGCGAGGTGGCACACATCAGCTTGAAAAAGCGCAGGCAGGTCTTGCGGTATTTCTCCCCTTCAAAGTCTGCATCCTCCTTGGGCAGAATGCTGTGCCCGGCATCTCGGATGGCGCGGTATCCCTCGATGTTGGCATCCAGCACACGGTTCAGGTACGCAGTATCTCCCCTGAGCTTTTTCAGGTCGCCGTCTGTCTTATAGCAGGCGAAGGCCGCAGGCATCACAAACGCGGCATGGCAGAGCAGATAGTCCTCCATGTTCGGCTCGTAAACAACCTTATATTTTGTGCCGTGGAAGATGCGCCCGATCAGTTGTTTATTGGAGATTGCACCCGGCAGCTGTCCGATGGTGATCTTTTTCAGGTCGATGGAGACCACCCGGTCAGCCTCCCGATGCCCGGCAGAAAGCGCAAAGGCAAACAGGACGTTCTTTTCCGGCAGTGCCGCCGCCAGCGCCCTCGCCTGCACATTGTTCCCCACAAAAACGATGTTCTTCGTCCGGTTCGCCCGCAGCGTATCCAGAACGGAATCCAGCTGTGTATAGCGCAGGACCACAAAGATCACATCGTACATTGCATCCGGTGCAAGTTCAGTCACCACCGGAATGCGGCTGACCGAAGTGCAAAACGAAAACTTATCCTTGATTCGCAGGCCGTTCCGCCTGATCTCTGCTGCCCAGTTTCCCCGTGCAAGCAGGGTGACATCCTTTCCGGCGCGCAGCAGATTTCTTGCCAGATTGCACCCTAAAACACCTGCGCCATATACCAGAATTTTCATTGCTTGCCTCCAAATCCGATCTTTACAATCTGCATCTTCATCATTCCGTCACCGACCCTGGCGAGAAAACGGAAAAATCCGCTGACGGATGGGTCTTTCAAATCGGTGTAGCCCAGCATATAGCCTCGGCTGGTGACCTGCAAGCGGCTATCCCACGCACTGATCTCTTGGGGAGCATCCGAAACCGCGAAATATGCTCCCACATCCTTAATTTTCGCCGTCCTGAGCCACGTTTTGGCGATCATCTTCACTGCCGTACGGTTGGCAGCATCAAAGACCAGCACTCCGCCGGGGAAAGCGTCCGCCATTCCCTGCACCAGTTCCCGAACCTGCTCCGTCAGGAAGTAATAGAACACCCCGGAGGCAAAGAACACCGCCCCGCCGGAGGCATCGATCTTGTCAAACCATGCGGGGTCTTTCAGGTCGCAGGGGATGTTTTGCTCCCGCTCCCCGGCGGGCAGAAGCTGCTGCCGCAAGGCGATCACATCCGGGAAGTCCAGATTGTAGATTTTACAGCTGCCGTTGTCGCAGCTTCTTCCAGTGCTGTCCAGCCCGCAGCCCAGATTGACCACCGCCGCATTGGGGTGAGATTTCAGATAATCCCGCACCTCAAAAGCAAGGTCATTCTGCCGCATGGCGACCTCCAGTGAACCGAAACGCTGCATCAGGCCGCGGGAATTTTTCTCCGCCTCTGAAAAATCGTAGTCGATCTCGTCAATCAGGCGAACCGCCGTTTCGTCCCGGTAAAGGTTCGGATACAGCTCTGTGCACAGCTTCCGGGAATACAGCGGGAGGATCAACGTCTCCTGCACGGTGTTTTTCTCAATTTTGTATTTCATAGGTATCACTCACTTTCTGATAAATGGCAGTTCCGGCATACAGTCACGCTCGGCGATGTGTGCCAGCATTTCGGCGAACCCCTTTGGATCGCGAATCTGATATTGCATGTGATTGTATCCCTCAAACACGGGACAATGGCCGCAGGGGTAGGCTTCCATCACTGCTTGGCGGTATTTGAAATGATCTTCTATACTGCCAAACTCGAAATAGGTATGTTTTTGCAATTCTTTTGAAAGCGTCGGAAAGGGTTTATCCTCCAGACTGTCCGAAATCTGCCGCCGCAAATTTGTATAGGTCAGATTTTTCCCTGCGTCTATAAAATACAACTTTATGGAATCGTCGTCACACCACAGTATCTTTTTCAGCGTACCGCCCTTCGACCAATATAGGCTCTTGATGGCAAAATACAGAAACGGCGTCATGATACGGCGCGTGCCCTTTCCGATTTGGGCGAACTGCCCGCCGTCAAAGAAAGCGTGCTCCACGGGCAGCTTCGTCTGCGTCAGAAACGCCATGGCAAGGTCTGCACCGATGGAAGAAGCGACCACCATCGCCAGCCGCTCCACGCCCTGTCGATTCAGAAAGTCCTCCACCTGCCGTATTTCGTCCAGCTTGCTGACATATTTCTGCCTCTCGCAGTAAACGGTGGAGGTGGGCAAAATGCAGAAATATCGATCCTGCAAATACCTCGCAATCGGTTCGCTGCTCGCTCCTGTCACACCCATTGCATGAAAGAACAGCACGGCAGGATTCCTCCTGTCGCCATATGTTTGAAACAGCATTTCTATCACCTCATATTTTCATAAAAAGCATCATAATCGCCGCCAGTGCTGCCGAAATGACCGCCATACCAATTGTGCCGAACAGCCACTTTTTGCCCTTATCCTTGGCTGTAATGTAGGGTTTCAGGTCTTCCGTTCCCGGAATTTCCCATGCGTTCGTATGTCCTACCCAATAGCCGTCAACCCAAAATCGGTCTATGAGATTCATAACGGACAGTATGACCAGCAGCTGCCAGAAGCCCTGAACGAAGCCCTTTGCACCGTTGAGCGCATAGACGCAGACCAGCACATAGGCGATGTATCCGGGGACGCAGACAGCTTTGAAAATCAAATCATTTCGCTTGATTTTCGCGTGTGTTGTAAGTCCCAGCGTTACGCACCGCTCCTGCACCTCCTGGCTGTAAAGATGCACCATGCCCACCGCGCCCTTGCGGATACCGATGGCGCAAACCAAAATGAGCAGAACGCCCAGCCCGATGCCTTCCAAAATCACCTGTAAAAGCATTACCGATTCCTCCTGAAGCCCGCCTCATCCCGGTATTCGGGATGTCCCTTCAAGTACGGGTCTTTATCGCCGCAGATGGTGTAGTCGCATCGGCAGCCGTCCACGCAGGTGGTCGTCCGCACCAGCTTGGCATGGAGCAGTTCCATGGACGCAAAGTCCACATTACACAGGGCGGGCATAATATCCGTAAGACCGTGTTTGATAGCAAACTCCGCTGCCGGGCACGCCGTAAATTCATAATAAATAGGCTTGTCGGTTTCATAAGGCGCAACCGACATCTCGTAATCGTGCCATTTGTCGCAGCCGCTTTTCGCACGAACAAACGCCTTGTACATCAGCTTCCTCCAGAACGGCTTGTTGCAGTCCACAAATTTCAGCTTGCGGAAAGTCGGAAGAATCAGATTTTCCTCCATCTCTTCGATTTCACGGAACGAAGTAACTGCTTTGCAGACCACATAATAGCTCATGATGGCGATGCAGTCGTAGGTACCGCCTACGCCGTTGTGGAAGTTCTTTTTGCCGCCCAAGTCGGTGCGCCAGTCGGAGAGATAGACCGCGTACTGCCGCTGTACCTTTTCCCATACTGTCTCCCGCTCTGCTTCCGGATAGTGCAGGGCGATTTTCGCCAGGATTTCTTTCTTGCAAGGCTTTGAATACAGCACATGGCTTTTGAGGTCGAATAGAAGCTCGTTGTCCTTCATCTGATTGCCTCCCTCCTTGTTCTTTCTTGCGTGCATGAGGCCATCTCAGATTTAACCCGCTTTTCGGCAGGCAAAACATGCCATGCTCTTCACTGTTCCAAGTGTTACGGCTTTGTACAGTTTCCCCAGCCGTTTTTTCAAACTGATGGTCGTTTCGTAGGGCGGTGTGAAAAAACCTGCCTTTTCATAAACATGCCGGACAAACCAATCCGTCCGCTTGTGCTCATCCTTCACATAAAAGCAGCCGCAGAATGTTCCGCCGGGTCTCAAGACCCGGAAAACCTCCCGATAAGCGGCTTCCTTGTCCGGAAAAGCATGAAAGCCGTTCAGTGACAAAACGATGTCGAAAGTATCGTCTTCATAGGGAAGCGCCCCCACATCGCCCTGCCGGAAGGTTACATTTTTCAGGTGCAGGCGGTCAGCCTTTTCCCGTGCCTGCCTCATCATATCGGGCGAATAATCGAGGCAAGTGATGTCTGCCTCCGGCATAGTCTGATAAACCGGCATGGTCAAAATACCGGTTCCGACAGGCACCTCAAGCAGCTTACCGGAGAAATACTCCGGAATCCCGGACAGTGCCTTTTCCAGATAGGCGTCGTTTTCCGCCTTGTTCATTGCCCACACCAAGCGGCACACCGCTTTCCCACTCAGAGTAGAGCAGGTAATCATGCCGTCATAAAAATTATTCTCGCCGGTCATTCGGTACGCACCGCGAATGGTCTCTTTGCGTTCCATGGGTTTTCCTCCATGTTTCAATCATCACACGACCGTTTCCGGCCTCATTTCTTCAAAATGTCCACGATTTTTGCAAAGTCCTCCTTTGCCTCCTTGAAGATCGGCAACATACAGTAGCAATGCACCATCTTCGGACGGGCAGACACCGTATAGGGGACATTTGCGCGTTTGCAGGCTTCCTCAAAGTCCGGCAATGCGCCGTAGAGCACCTCGTCGGCAGAATAGAAGAAGTGAATATCGCCTACGCCGGTAAAATCTCCCCGTGAGCCGGAGAGCATATAGTCCGGTACATTCTCGCAGCCATGCCGCATGAGCTTCTCCACCGTCATCATGAAAGCATAGTCGATGGCGACGTCCCTTTCATTGAGTGCCTGCATCCGCGCCATTTCCGCATCGTTCCACGGCACCTCGCCAGGGGATACGGCAACAATGTGCCTTGGCTGCGACAGCGGTTCAGGCTGCGCGTTATTATGCGCCGCAATGCCAAGCGCCAACGCGCCGCCGGAGGAAAAGCCGCAGGTACTGACATTTCCGCCGCCATACAGTGCAATCATTTTTCGATAACATTCATACACCATTGCGTATGTTTCAGTAATGCAGTGCTCCATGCAGAGCGGGTAAAACGGAAACCACACATCACAACCGGTCTCGCGGCAGAGCTTACGCATCACAGGCAGGTCGCCTTTGTCCGGGCCGATCACCATACCGCCGCCGAAGAAGTAGAGGATCGCGCGCTCGGACGGCTTCAGATGCTCTCGCACGATCAGGCAGGGAAAGCCGTTTACCGCGATCGTTTCATAATATGCCTTGCGGTCGGTGGGCGTAAAAACGCCACGATGCCGGTTCTGCTTTTCAATTTCCTTTCGCAGTGCATCCTCCGGCAAGGCGAACGCCTTTTTCGCGCCGGAGAGCTTGTATACGCTGCGTAAGATAGATGCAAAGATACTCATGATTTAGCCCCTCATTTCCACGCCGTAATGCAGAGCCAGCTTTTCTTTTTGTGTATCTGCACATCGTGAAAGCCCGCCTGCTCCAGATACGTCTTCAGCTCGGCGTCCTTGTAGATGGTCATGCCGCCGATGATCTCCGTCCACTTCTTGTCCTTGTCCGTATCGCCGTTGCTTTCGTTGCAGATGAGTAATGTCCCGCCAGGCTTCAGCACCCGGTAAACCTCCCGGAAGCACTGCGGCAGATCGGGCCAGAAATAGACGGTTTCAAAGGCCGTTACCGCATCAAACCAGTCGCCTGCAAAGATCATATTCGCCACGCTGCCTTGCAGAACGGTGCAGCGGCCCTCCGCTATGGCGGCCTCGTTGACCTTTTTGGATTTCTCCACACTGACGGGGGAATAGTCAATGCCCTTGACAATACCCTCCGGGCATTTTTTCAGAAGTCTCTTGATGTTCGCCCCTCCGCCACAGCCGCAGTCCAGCACCTTGGCGTCCAGAGTAAGCTCCAAAAAGCGAAGTCCCCACCGTGCCACAGGACTGTGCCCCAGGTTCATCATGGCGACCATGATTTTCCCGCCAAGCCCCACAGGCTTTCTGGTGTTCTCAAAAAATGACATCTTATCACACCTCCGATTTCACACATTCCGTATAGGTCAGCGGAAAAGCGGCCTTTAGAACAACACTTTTTCGCACTGTCCAATCATTCTGTTGCAGAAATTTCAGGTATTCCTCACTCGTCCACTTGCTGTGAAGTGGAAAGCCTGCCAGCTTCATGAAAAAGGCTTTGACCTTGCCGGGAAATGAGTTTTCTGCGTGCGTAAAGGTAGGCGCGATCAGCACACCGTCATCCTTCAGCACCCGTTTGATCTCTCGCAATGATTTTTCTGGCTGAGGCACAATGTGCAGTGCGTTTGATACGATTACCACATCGAATGATTTGCTCGCGTATGGCAGAGAAAACATATCCTGCACGGAAAAACGCAGCTTCACAGAGTAATTCCCCCGTTTGGCCTCTGTAATCATTTCCGGAGAGGCATCCGTCGCCTCGATGTGTGCCGCTGCTTTTACGATGTGCTTGGCGATCAGTCCCGTTCCGGTAGCCACCTCCAGCACTGTTTTGTCTTTCACGACCGGACGGATCAGCTCATACATTTTCTCGTATACTGCCCTGTCTTTTCGCATAAAGCAGTCATACAGACCTGCATTTCTGCCCCAGAAATTCTTGTGTTCTCGCATTTCTGTCTCTCCTTTTATAGTTAGATTTATCTAACCAGTACGCGCACATTGACAAGTTAGGTTTGGCTAACTCATGTATTTAGGAAAAGCCGCATTTCTGCGGCCTTTCGGCTTATACAAATAGCTTGCTGCAAGCATCACACATCTGTATTTTCAGCCACTGAGGACAACGCCTCTCGATCTACTCCTTATGGAAACAGCCAAAATCTATTTTCACACCATTGCGGTGACTTTTGCCTTCTTATCCATATTATATCGTGCCCACTTCTTTTTTGCAATGGTATAGTATCTCTATTTTGTCATTTGAAACTTTCAAAAGTAAATTCCACCGTCCGCATGCCCTAATGTCAGATGGAATTTACCATTTCACTGGAATTTAAAATTTCAAGTTACCGGCAAAAAAATAGCCAGGTCTCCAATTTCAATCAGAAACCTGGCTATGTAAAAGGGCGGCTCACCGCCGCCCTCATCGTTAATATTCTGTGCTCAATAGAAAATCTGCAATGTGCATACTCTTAATGCCTTGGTAATTTCCTCCGGCAAATTCATCGGTTTTTAAAACATACTTCGGATAGTTATCCCGGATTTCCAGCAGTCGTTCATATTCACGCTTTTCTGTCTTCTCGGATTTAATCTCCTGCGTGACCTGCACGTACAACCGGTCATTCTGCTTCTGCGCCACAAAATCGACCACACCATCCGGCATTTTCCCAATCGTCACGGTATATCCTCGTCTGCAAAGTTCCAGATACACCACATTTTCCAGACTGGAAGCGACGCTGTCCGGTGTGTAGCCCAGCACACTGTAACGCAAAGCGGTATCGGCAAGATAAAACTTCTCCTGCGTTTTCAGAATCTCCTTTCCGCGCAGGTCGTATCGAGAACAGCGATGAAGGAGATATGCTTTCTCCAGCTTTTTCAGATAGCTGTACACTGTTTCATTGTCGATAGAACGATGCTCTGATTTCAGATAATCCGAAATTGATTTTGCTGAGAATGAATTTCCCACATTCGCAAATGTGTACCGAACCACCCGTTCCAGCTGGTCGATCTTGCGAATCTGGTTTCTCTTTACGATATCCGAGAAAATCGTGGAATTATAGATATCCCGGACAATCGTATAAACCTCATCCTGTGAATACTCTCGCAGGTGCGTTGCAGGGAAGCCGCCCAAGCGGATATAGTCTGCCAGTTCAGCATGGATATCCTTTACCTGTGTATACTGCTTTTTAAATTCCAGATATTCCTGAAACGAAAGCGTATAGATACGGAAGGAAACATATCGCCCGGTCAGGTAAGTCGCTATTTCCGAAGACATCATTCTGGAATTGGAGCCTGTCACATAAAGGTCAACATCGTAATCCGTTGCCAGAGAGTTTACAACTTTCTCCCAGCCTTCAATTTCCTGAACCTCATCCAGAAAGAGATACGTTCTCCCGGTTGGATTTAGCTTTTCTTTGACAGCCTTGAACATATCCTTCGCTGTCATATCCTCATAATCCATGGAATCGAAGCGCATGCTGACAATCCTCTCAGACGGAACACCATGCTCCTGTTGCAGCTTCTCCATGATCATTTTAAGGACTGTGGATTTTCCGCAGCGGCGAACACCCGTCAACACTTTTACAAAAGTTGTGTCGGTGTAGGCCATAATCTTATCGACGTAGAGCGGTCTGTTTATCATAGGAACCACCTCCGTGGTTCCATGATACCGCAAGCGCATAAGAAAATCAACAGGAGTTGCGGTTATAAACCGCAACTCCTGTTGATTTCCACACTGTCTCATCTTCTTTGTAACGATCTGTCGTTTCATCGTAAAGTTTGTTGGCCTTTAAGGCATGATAAAGACAATTACCGTGCGCGTTTTCTCTTATAGTGGACGGCGCCGGCCAGAGTAAGGGTACTTGCCAGCAGGAGGACGCTCCACAATGGAAGATTGCTGTTGTCTCCGGTGCTGGCGCTGGCAATGTCCTCGACGAAGATGACCTCGATGGTATGGGTTCTTCCGACATTCTCAAAGGCGTAGGAATTCACCGCGCCGATGCTCTTGCCGTCGATCTTGACGTCGGCGACAGCATAGCCCTCATCCGTGGTGATGGTGAAGGTCTGATCTTCGCCCTCGCGGACGCTGACATCGCCGGAGGGAGAAATGGAGCCGCCAGCCCCGGCAGTTGCCTTGATGGTGTAGTTGCTGTAGTCCCAATCGTCCCCAACGCTATCAGTGGTGATCTTGGTGTCCTTGGGGGGCTCACCGGCGGGAGTGGCCGGTTTAATCATGAGCACGAAGGGGGCGCTGGTAACGTCGTTGTAGTCCTTGTCCCCCGCCTTGGTTGCAATGACGCTCACGGAGCCGACCTTGACCGGAGTCAGAACGCCGGTATTGGGATCAATGGTCGCTTCGCCGGTGCTGTGAGCAGTGTCAATGCGGTAGGTCACAGCGCCTGTGCCGGAGCCGCCTCTGGTGGTCAATGTCAACGTCTGACCATAGAACACACTGTCCGCACCGATAATGACAAGTACCTCCTGATTATCCTTTTCTGTCAGGGTGATGTTCAGGATGATGGTGAGGTCCTTGTAGTTGTTGCAGGAAGCTTTCAGGGTAATGGTGACGGTGTCACCGGCCTTGCCACCGGAAATCGCGTAGGTCAGCAAACTGCCGTCCGCTGCAAAATCATGCTTGGTAAGTGTGATATTCGAGCCGTTGCTGACGCTGTATTCGCTATTATAGCTCCACACTTGTCCGCCGGGAAGCCCCGACCAGTCTGGCGTGTAGGTATGCACGGAAGCGTCCGTGTACTTCTGCGTCAGCTCGACCGTTTTGAGGCTGCCTCCATCCGCCTTCTTCACCATGCCTTTCAGTTCCATATTCTCCACCGTGTTGTAGTTGTCGGTGTCTGTCGGGGTGAACTCCGTTTTGAGGCTACCGCTATCCGCCTTGTTCACCATGACTTCAAGTTCAATGTTCTCCACCATGTTGTAGTTGTCGGTGTCTGTCGGGGTAAACTTCGCCCGGAAGGTCTTGGTTACGGTTGAAGCGTCACCCACAGATTTGCTGCTGTCCATCCAGCTCCAGCCGTCCGGCAGCTTTATATCCGCAAGTCTCTGACCGGATTTTGCCGTCAGGCCGGTGGGAACGGTGTAGTCCGGCGTTGCCTTTTCTACCACAAATTCACAATACCTGGTATTATGCTCACAGTAGTTGCCCGTCTCGCCGATCCGTGCAAACATACGGTAAGTACCAGCGTTCAGCGCGGGCGGATTGCTGATATCCCACGTCTGAACGGAGCCGCTGTCAACAACGGCATAACCGTAGGTCACTTGAGCATTCAAATCACCCGTCCGGTCTGTCAGGGTCGGTGTGCCTGGCGTTTGACCGTAAGTATAGCCCGCCATGCTGACCTTGCCATACTGTTGAGCCTTGTTGACTCTGACCGTTGCGGTGCCGGTTGCTTCCGTATAGGTATTCCCATCCTCCGGCGTGAACTTCCATCCGACATCATGGCCAAACGTACTCGCATCCAGAATCGTATCGCCCGGTTGCTGCCACGAGAAGGTGCCCTTAACGACCGTATCGCCGACCTTCATCGTACCGGTGATCTTGATCTTGCTCAGCGACTCACCGTAGGTGAGTTCGGTAGGCGTGAGCGTCGGTGTACCGGTCAGAACCGGGGTGAGCCTGTTCTTCGCGCTGACATTGATGGTCAGGGTGATATCCTGATAGTTGCTCGTGGAGATTGTAACAGTAATCGTGCCGAATTGTCCTTCGTCCGTGCCGCTTCTGTTTGCTTCCAGCGTCAGCTCACCGGTCTTGCCGTTTACAAGGGTAACATAGGTACCCTTGCCCAGAGCGGTATCAACCTTCTTGTCATAGATGATCTCGCCGTAGTCGCAGGGAGCAGTCAGCTTCGGCAGCAGCGTCGAGAGGCCAAGGGAATAGGTCTTGTGCAGACCGTTGGTGATGGTCAGCGAGCCAGCCTCTGCTGCGGGTGCAGCAGCCTTGGTGATCTCGAAGGTCTTGACGGCCTCGCTGAGAACATAGTTGCCGCCTTCAACGTCCTTGACGGTCACAGTCGCAGTACCGGCATTGGTATTGTTGCTGTAGAAAATCTCGTACTCCTTCGGGTCGATGATGTTGCCGGTGTCGTCCTTGACGGTGACGGTCGGTTCCAGCGCATCGCCGGTGTAGGTGCAGGGTGCGACTTCAATCGTTGGCGTCACTTCTTTTGGCGTGATCTTCCACTTGACCGTGGCCTTACCGGTGTAGTTGCCGGTACCTTCGATGGTCAGGGGAATGCTGTCATTGGCATCGGTGGCCTTGTCGCCGCTTTTGATAACATAGGTGATTCTTGTTTCATACCAGTTCTCCAGCGTCACGCCGGTAATCTTCGGCGATTGCTCCGCCGCATTGTACGCAAATTCGTATTTTTCCAGCGTGATGGTTGCGCCCTCGATGGACTTGGGGGCGACGTGGACTTTCACTATGTCGGTTACGGCTGCGTATTTCTCGTAGCCTTCCGCCGGGGTGAATATCCAATCGACGTAGCAATCGCCGGTTCGGCTGGGTATATCGTATTTATTCGGCCACGCAAAGGTGCCCTTGACTTCTTCTCCTGTGGTGGGGTCTTTCATCGTGCCCTCGACCGTGAGCCTGCTGTTTTCCAATGTCTGGCAGTAGATGATGCCCGTCGCGCTGATTTTGAAGTCATCTGACTTTACGGGCGTGATCTTCTCACCAATAACGACCTTTATGGTCAGCTCGAACTGCTGATAGTTCGCGGCTACAACCGGGGCGGTTATCTTGCCGATTTGCTTGTTAACATCTGTGGAGTGCGCGGCCACGATGGGCAGAGTCAGAACGCCCTCGTTTGACACGAACATACCGTTGTTACTGTCGAGGTAGGTGCTATCCGTAAAATGGTAATCGCACCCTTGATACTTGATTTTGCCGTACTCGCAGCCCGGAGTCAGCTTCGGCAGAAGCGTGGCCAGGTTGAGCGTGTAGGTCTTTGCCACGTCGTTATAAACATACAGCGTGATCTCAGCCGGGGTCACAGTGGCCTGATTGATCTTAAAGCGGTCATCCTTGGAGGTGAAATTGAAGTTGGCCGATCTGACGCTTGCCGCCTTGCCCTCGAACGCATAGTTGGAATCTGTGAGCGTCAGGGTGAAGGAAATGGCCTCTTTCGTGCCGGCGTCCGGCGAATCCTCATAAATAAAGTCATCCTGCCGCGTGGTAAAGCGGGCGTCCGTGATCCTATAAACGCTCCCGGGGATGGGAGTCATGCTGCCCGCAGCGCCCAGGAACGCAAGATTGGTCTTGGGAAGCGTAACGCTTGCGCTGCCGTCGTAGGTCTTGGAGACGGAAGCGACGTTGCCGATGCCCTTGATCTTCACCGGGCTGATGGTTACTTTTATGGACTTAGCAATGGTGTCATCGTAGCCCTCAGCTCCTACGACTTTGTAATAGACCGTGTATGTTCCGGCATCGGTGGCGGTGGGAATGTCAGTACTGAAGCCGCCGCTCGTGCCCAGACGGTACTGCATCTCGCCGTACTTTGCGTCCACGCTGCCCGCCGTGACGAGTAGCTGCTCATTGCCGTTGTAGGTCAGGGCGTTTGCCGCGGGTGCGGTGATCGCGCTGGCCGGGGTGGCGGCCTTGGTGACGGTCAGCTTTTTGTGGCTGCTCGTCACCGAATAGCCGTCCTTGGAAGCGGTGAAATAAATATCGTAGGTTCCGATTGTGTTAGCGTCGAGGTCTACAACGTAGTACCAGCTGCTGCCGATCTTTTTATATTCCGCTTTCTTCTGGCTGTATGTGGGATTGTTGTTTCCAACGCTTTCCCCGATGTAGATGTATACATCCGCACCCTTCCCATTGCAGCCGGCACAGAGCTGGACGGTCGTTCCGCGCTCCACCTTCGGCGAGTTACCGGTCAGGTTCTTGCCATCTACCTTCAGATTCAGGGTCTTGGTGGTGATAGGCAGGCTATTGATGATAACGTTGTTCAACTGTGAACCATTGACATCATCCGGGGCATACCACTTGTGGGTGCCATCCGCGTTCGTGACTCTGAAGCCAAGGCGGGTAGGCTGCTGCAGGATATCCTTCCACTTCGTGGTATCGGCCAATGTCAATTTGCCGATCACGGCGGGATACCCCGTCCCGGCGAGTTTTGCTCCCCTGTGGGCAACGACCGCATCAATGCTGGCTGTGGTGTTGTTTTGTGTGTTGCTGAAAGTGGTGGTATTGTTGCCTGTAGCCGCCTTGACCGTCACCGTACCCTTGATGCAGTGTCCGTTCAGGTTAAGTCCCGTGTCCTGCGTACCGTCGATGGTATAATCGCCGGTCACATCGGCCAGCAGCTGAAGAGTCGCGCCACCGTCTCTATCTGCATCAATGGCTGTTTGTAGGTTGGTAAATCTCCGCCGCAGGCGACCGCCCTCACCATCGTTCAAGGCTGCTTCCGCCACCGCGGGCGCGTTGCAGTAGGGGCAGGCAGTGGCGTTTTCGTCAAAGCCGTTCTTGCCGCCGTGGGCGCAGGACTTTACCACCAGGTCGCAGGTCTTGGAAGCGGCTTCCTTCAGCGTGAGCTGTGTGTCGCTGCCCTCACGGTAGTAAGCAAGCCCCGCTTTCCGGGGAAGCAGATCCCCCAATACGATGCTGTTATTCAGCCGCAGACCTTTTCTCAAAATCCTTCCGCCGTACAGCTCGACTGTGCCGCCCCAAACCTCCAGCTGGAGCAGGGTGGTGCTGTCATTCTCCGGATCAAATACCAGTGTACCGCCGTCCCGCACGGTCACGCCCACTGCGCCGTTGCCGCCGCTGCTGTCAATGACCGTCAGATTGCCGGTGCGAATCTGGCTCGTGGCCGTAAGGCCGCCGACATTCAAGCTGTACCCACTCAGGCTATGTCCGTTCAGATCCAGCGTGAGGGTCTTGCTGGCATATATGCCGCTAGGAAGCATCCCGTTTGCCAGCAGCCGTACGGTCTGACCGTCAGCTGCCGCATCCAGGGCGGACTTCACATCGGTATAATAGGTTTCACCGATGCCAGCCGCAAGCTGCGTCCCGCAGACCGTGCACTTGCCATCTTCACCGATGGTGCTCACGCCCTTGGTGTTCGTGTGGGTGCAGGAAAAGCCGCAGGCGCACTTGTTGTCCTTGCCCATCGTGTGCGTTGTGTGCGCCACCACGATAACGTCCTCGGTCAGCTGTTTTACACTTCCGTCGACGAGCGCACCCGCCTTGTTTTCTGCGTTCTCATCATATTTCGCAAAAGCAAGCCCATCGCCCAGCAGCCCCAGCACATTGCCGTAAGTATCTATAGATCGCTCTACAGAAACACTGTATGTACCGTTGCTTGTGATAATCGTGCCTTTCTTCAGGCCACCCACCAGCTTGCCGTAGTTCTGGATGAGCAAGCCGCCGGTAAGGTTTGCCTTGCCTTTGAATTCCAGTGTACCTCTGCCCTTGCTTTGCTCATCGTTATCTACGAAGACAGCAGGCTGCGCCGTTTGTGCAGGCTGGGAAATCGTTGCTTCATCGCCGATGATCAGCTTGCCGCTCTCTATATTCAAAGACGGAGTGCCCTCATAGGACAGGCTATGCCCATTCATCATGAACGTAACGGTTTTTTCGACAGGCTTCCCATCTGCATCACGGCAGAAGCTGATCGTGTCATCATCTTTCAGCGTTGTCAGCATCGTCACCGTGCCGCCATCCGCAACGCCTTCAAAGGCTTCCGCCAAATTGAGATAATATTTGCCGGTATTATCCTGTGCCCCCATCGCCGTGTTGCAGACGGTGCAAACACCATTTTTAATCGTTTCATGCGCACAGGTAAAGCCGCAGCCTGTGCATGTGTTATCCTTGAACAGACTTTTGTTGTTTGCGCCCTTGTGCGTACACTTGATGACAGCAACATCCTCTGTCAGCTCTCTGGTAGTAGTATCCTTGGCAATTACATCGCCTGTCGGGGCATCTTCGTTGTATACGGCAAAAGCATAGCCTGTCTCCAGCAGATCGAACACCGTGGTGTATTGGCTAGAGCCCTCTACGCTGACGCTGTAAGCCTCGCTTCCACTGTTGGTAAATGTGCCGGCTGTCAGCTTGTTTTTCAGCTGTGCATCGCCGCTCATAGTTAAGCCGCCGTCCAGCAGGGTATTGCCCTGCAGATCCAGCACGCCGCCGGTCGCCTCGATGGCGGCATACTGCCTATACTCGGAAGCGACGCTGCCTATAATTTTCGTTACCGTATCTGCCACGGTCAATGTGCCGCCCTTGAGTGCAATTGCGCCGTTGGTATTACTGCTCGTGTTGAATTGCGCCAGCGCGCCATCCTTGAGCGTGATCTCTCCGGCGTTCATGGTCAATGGAATGCCGCGACCCTCTGCCACCCAATTGGACGGAAATCTTACTTCCCATTTAGTACCGCCATGACCCAGAATAATGCCTGCCTTGATGTTGTTGTTCTCAACGGAAACATTCTCGTTGAAAATCGTCAGCAGCGTGATATCTGCACCATTTGCTGCCTGAATCGCTTCCGCAAGGGTTTTGTATTTCGTGCCATTTACCTCTGCCACGTCGGGATTGGGATTCTCCGGCTCGGTTGGCTTGGTCTGTGTGCCGTCGTAGCCGCAAATCGGGCAGGGGGTTTCCGTAGACGGAGTGCCTGTGCAGCTTTTGTGTTCGATCACGATGACGCAGCCGGTGTCATCCATACGGTAACTATCATAAATAGACTTATACTGACCCTCTATCAGCGTACCGTTCTCATCGCAACTCTGCAATGCCTTGCCTGCCAGAAACGGAGCAATATTATCCGCCTTTGTAAAGAACTTACCTGTAATGATCACGCCCACATCCAATGTCAGGTTAGCGTTTGTCATTGTGTAGAGCTGGTTCAGCCGCACACCGCTTTTGACATGGACGGTGGCACCGGAGTCTACATAAATGGCGTTGTGACTGGAACAGGTAATCGTGCCAACACCATCCGTGCTTGTCACGGTCACGTTACCGCCGCTGACCAGAAGTGTATGGGTATCCGTGCCTTCCCATTTCTTCCCGTTCAGGTCAATGGTAAACGTGCCGCTGTCGACCACGATTTGTGTTGTGGTCGTCACATCCGCCAGCAGCTTCACGGTGCTGCCTTCGCTGTTCTGCGCCGCCGTGATTGCCTCCGTCAGGGTGGCGTACTGTGTGGTGGTGCCGTCGATGGTGACCTCCGCCACCGCGTTTTCCACAGTGCTGTCCTCGCCATTCTGAACGGTAATGCCATTTTTCGCTGCCAGTTTCGGTAGGGCGGGTGTAGCTTCTTCCTGCTCCTCCTGCACGATGGTGCCGCCCTCCGTCGCGTCCTCCGTCTCCTGTTCCGATATGGCGGTCGTGGCTTCTTCCTGCTCCTCCTGCACGATGGTGCCACCCTCCGACGCGTCCTCCACCGCCTGTTCCGATGTGGCGGGCGTAGATTCTTCCTGCTCCTCCTGCACGATGGTGCCGCCCTCCAGTGTGTCCTCCGCCGCCCACGCGGGCGCGGGCAGGAGCGTTAGACACAGCGCCAGCGCCATGAACACACTCAATATTCGTTTTTTCATGTCTTTCCTCCTTGAAAAATCGTCTTACTTTTATGTGGAAATCCGACATCTGTCGGATGATGTTTTTACAGATTGTCCGGCACTAAATGCAGCTTCTTCGCGGCGGTCTTGGCCTCCGCCCGGCGCTTCACATCCAGCTTGTCGAGGATGTGGCTGACGTGGGTCTTCACTGTGGGCAGCTTCACGTCCATGATCTGCGCGATCTCGGCGTTGGACTTGTCCGCGCAGAGCAGATGAAGAATTTGCAATTCCGTGGGCGTCAGCTCCTCACCGGGGGCAAGTCGGGGTTCGAGGAAATGCGGGTAGAACGCCGCCTGCGTCCGCACCGCCGCCATCAGCCGTTTGCGCCATGCTTTGTCGCCGTCCCAGTCCAGCGCTTCCAGCAGCGGCAGCACCGCCGTGCCGTATACGCTGACGGTGCGGATGAAGCGGTACTCCGCCGCCGCGTCCAGCGCCGCCGTCAATCGCTCGCGCCACCGCTCGTCCTTCTTGCGGTGCAGAGCGATGGCAGTCAGGACATTCAGGTGAATGCCGTCGATGATGCGGGCGCAGTTTTGAATGTACGGCTCCAGAGGGGAGAGGGTCAGCTGCGCCGTGTCCGGTCTGCCGTCCTCCAGCTCCACCATGGCCTGGGTGAGATACTGATAGCGCCGCATGACGTTCAGGTGCGTGGGTTCGCACGGGGCTTTTTCCCGATACCATGCGTCCGCTGCGTCAAGGTCGCCGGTGTGCATGTCAATACGGCAGAGCATGGCGTCCATATTGGGCAGAAAGCGTGTCAAACCGCGCTCGGCAAAGCATTCACGGAGCACCTCGATGGTGCGCCGCGCATCCATCGCCTGTCCGTTTGCCAGCTGGCTGCGGGCCAGAAGCCCGCTGACGGCGAACTCCATGTCCGGCGTGCCCCGGTTGCGGATCTCGTTCAGCTGCGGGAGAAGGGACAGCATCCGTCCGGTGACGTCCGCGCCCTTTTCAAATTTGCTCTCGGCAATGGCGCAGTCGGCAAGACACACACTGTCCCGCCCCAGTACTGCCTCCACGGGGAGACGGAGGGTTTTGTAGAGCAGGTCGTCCTTTTTGCTCCATTCGGAAAAGTCCTTGCCGCCGTTCATGATGCTCGGCAGCGCGCTCGTGACGGAGAAGGACGGCAGCGCCAGCTCTTTGTTCGTCAGCAGCCGAAATACGGCGGGGATGGTTTCCGTCAGACCCTTCACGCCCCGCTGTGGCAGGGAAATGTCCAGCCACGCAAGGCGACCGCGGGCCTGCTTTCCGGCGGCGTCCTGTCTGCCACAGTGTTCGACAAACTTTTGCAGTTCGCCATACCAGCGCTCCGAGCCTTCGTAATCCATGACCAGCGCGCAGAGCATGCTCATGCCCTGCATCAGAGAGGGGGATGCGAGAATTTCCGCCTCCGGCAGGCTGCGGTAGTATTTTTCCATCTCGGCATAGTGCCCCATGCCGGGGTGTAGTTCTGCATTACGCACCAGCAGCTCGGAAACCTTGGAATGGTCACCGCCGCTGGTGTAGCATTCCAGGGCGTGGGCGTAGTCCTCCTTCAGCTCATAGTACAGCCCGCCCCGGCTGATGAGCGCTTTGCGCTTTTCCTCGGTATACTCCCGTTCCATCTCCCAAAGGAGAAAAGCCCGGAAACCCGACCAGAAGTGGAAGCGCTGGCAGTCGTCGTAGCGCAGCATAGTGGTGTATCGAAGAAGCCAGTCCAGCCGTTCGCCGGCACGGGGATCTCCGCTGACCATCCGCGCCATTTCCAGGTCAAAACTTTCAAAGGGGGCCAGCTCCAACAGGAAGCGCCGCACCGGCAGGTCAAAGCGCCGGTAGATAGCGGTCTCAAAGTAGAGGAACACCTCGTGGAACACCCGCGCCACCAGCTCCGGCGCCCACGGCTTGTTCGGGGACATGCACCGCGCCGTGATGGCCACACCCAGCGGATAGCCCAGGGATTCTTTCAAAATTCCGTCGATCTCGTTATCTGTTACATTTGCTCCCGAAAGCTGAAACAGTCGCCGCACATCGTCCGCATCAAAAAGCAGGTCGTCGGCCTCCAGCACCGTCATCAGCCCTGTGTACTGAAACGCCATCAGGCAGCCCAGCGGCGCACCGCGCGAAAGCAGGACGAAATGGCGCTCCGGACTTGAGCGAATCAGTTCGCAAAGAGCCTGCTGCCCGGCTTCCTCCTGCATAAGCTGAAGATCGTCAATCAGCAGAATGTCCCAATCCTGCGCTGACGATGGAATCGCCCAGTCTGGGGCTGCCGCACTTTGCCGCAGCACATTCCGCCCGCGCAGCAGCGCGTCCGCCAGTACGGTCTTTCCAAAGCCGCAGGGCGCGCTGAAAAAAAGGACTCTGCCATGCACCATGAAGCTGTCAAACCGTTTCTGAACAGAAGGCTTTATAATGATTTTTTCGGTCATTTCTTCCCTCCCTTTGATACAGAGCGAGATCGCCATAAGCTTTTCGCCACCTGTCTCAAATCATATTATACGAGTCTGTTTCGAAATGTAAATCATCCCAAAGGATGAGGCACGCTGCATAGCAAACTGCTATGCAGATCAAAATTTGCTTGGGGATACAATTGAGAGTATTTGGCGTGAAATCTTTTTTCACCCTGAAGATGAGCAGGTCTTTAAAGATGTTGCTGCCTGTGTCTCATGGATTTATAAAAGACTGGAGTATGGAAATTTACACGACCAATGCAATCGAAAGTCTGAATTCCACCTACCGTAAGCTCAACCGTCAGAAAAGTGTATTTCCAAGTGATACAGCACTTCTGAAAGCCCTATATCTGGCAACTTTCGAAGCCACTAAAAAATGGACTATGAGCATTCGAAACTGGGGACAGGTCTACGGTGAACTCAGCATTATGTATGAGGGAAGACTCCCGGAATAACAGAATCTGTATACATGATGAGAAGGACGCTTTTGACGTCCGCTCTTGACATACCCAAAATCATGTCGTATATATAAAACAAGAGCTGGAAGCTCCAATTTAGTGCTTCCAGCTCAATCATTATCATAGAAGATTATTATTTACAGACTTTTCTTCATAGTCTCGCATAATCCCTCATCAATCGTAAAATACTCTAATTCTAGATGATTAAATCACTGTAGTGAATATGTATATCTTCCCAATCTATAAACATTACATAAAACACCCTGCCATATTGAGGTGTCTCCACAATTCTTCCATGGTCAAGAACAGAAATATAAGAACCGTCACTTTTTCTCATATGAAAATAAATATAGTCATTTTCATTGCCACCGTCAATCTGTTTCCAGATGCTGGATTCCATCTGTTTTTGTTCATCCTCCCGGATCAGGTTTCGAAAACTTTTCTTTGTATGTGAAAAGAATTCATCCAAATTTTTGTATCCTGTCATATGAAGAAATTCACGGTTGGCGTAAAACAATTCATCATCTTTTTTATCCGCTTTATAAATAATAAATGCACCCGGAAGATGTTCTGAAACATCTTTAAGCGCAAATCCCAGTTGTTTACGGACTCCTGATTGAAGTCCTTCCCGATATGCCATACATCCATTTTTTCCATGTAGTTTTATTTCATAAAGTGCTGCATCTGCACATCGCATGAGTTGGGAATAATTTGATCCACTCCGTGGATATTCCGCATAACCGAGAGAAATATAAAAAGAATGTTCTTCCCCTTTACACAAAAATGTTTTCGGTGTCTTTGTAAATTGCGTTAACTTTTCTTTTGCCTCTTCATAAGTACAATTCGGTATAAGGACGCAGAACTCATCTCCTCCATTTCGTCCCTACAATACATCAGATGGAAAAAACTTTTTCATGCTGTCAGCCAGATTTTTTAAGGTACGGTCTCCGTATGTATGTCCATAAACATCATTGATAAGTTTAAAATTATCTACGTCTAGTAATGCAGCAATATAATGATTCCTTGGATTTTTTGCAATCAGCCTCTCTGCCAGCGTATCAAAACCATAACGATTATAAATATTAGTCAGAGCATCCATATTCGCCAAAGTTTGAAATTTAATCTTATTTTTTCTGTACATAAGGATCACACAGGTAAGACCTGTCAGTAGCAGGACGATAACACTAAGAATTCCTCCAAGCAGAATTACAGACTTTTTATTTTCCCAGCCTCCCTTCGGCATTAATTCAAATTTCCATTTTTCCTCACCTATAGTAAATCCATAAGAAATGGGAGAAGTTAATTTATCATCTGACTGAGAAACGATTTCATAAGTGTCATTCCATGGAGCAACCGTTTTGGAAAGCCTATACTCATATCCAAATTCTGATACTGCACTGAGCGACTCTGAAAAAACATCCGGAACACGCAGAATAACAATCGTAAATCCCCAGAAATATTCCTGTCCCGTTCCATCTTCCAAATAAACCGGATTGCGAACGGCAATTCCTTCTCCACCCTGTTTTAATTCGAATGGTCCCTGTGTAATCAGTATATGATCATCTCTTGCATAACAGGATATTTTTCCTCGCTCCTTATCATTAAGCAGATCAATCTTCCCTGCTTCGTTTTCCTCTTCCGGATATATATCAGTCACAACACCATTTGGAGCAAGCTGTATGCTTTCTACAGAATCATTCACTAAATTGTTCGCAATCGTATCAAATTTGTTAATGGTCCCATTTTCGTCAATCAGCAGTTGCTGTAACGTATGAGTAATCTCAATTCCATCAGAAATTTCCTGTTTGATACGTTCACCATAGGTTGTTGCATTCAATTGCGTTATTGTGAGTTTATTTTCTTTTTCATGAAGATTTGTTTTGTATACAATTAGACCTGCAAGACACATTCCTATCAAAAAACAACAAGAGGAATAAATATTTTTTTCTTCACTTCACACACTTCCCAGTATTTTTGAATCTGGTTATCCCTTTTAGTCAGGTAGAAATGATGAACCGACAGCTACAGCATGGGCATACAAAGCCATTTGGCCAGCATTTCTTCGCAAGATATTCATAGCATGCTTTTTCGCTGCTGAATTTTGCTATAAATGTTGCAAGAGTCTGTTTGGTTTTGAGTGGCATCTTGTAATCCCTCCGTTGTTACGGTCTACGATTACATTCTACCACTTTAAGAGTCCCATTGTCCGGCCTTTAACCAATCTGCCTTAAAGGGATAACCACATTTAAAATTAGTATTGATACTATTATTGTTACAATTAAAGTTATACAACAACTTAACAAATTGATAATTTATTTATCATCTGTATTTGTTTTATTGTTTTCCTTTTTCTTATGAGTCGAACCTAAGCAAAGAAATGAGGAACCAAGACATAACCATACTATAGCCATAGAATTATCATTTCCACTCATAAAGCCAATCGCTGAGGCTATAAAAAACAGAACTGATACAACATAAAATAAGATTGATTTGTTTATTCCTTTTTTCATAAATAAGAATCTCCTCCAAATACCGATTCATAATGTAAGAGTAAGGTCTATCCGGCCTTGCTCTTTTCTTTTAAAATGGAGATATGGTCTGACGAAATTTCCGATTGGGACATCACGCCCGCAGACAAATGTGTCAGCCAGCCTCCATTTATATCGCTGTTCTTAACTTCCTATTTTACCAGATATCACCTACAGATTCCATAGCTTCATAGCTCAAAATAGTTTATTCACAAACCATTTAGCTATCCGCATCTGTCACAGTTCTTTTATGATGTGCCGTCTGACCTTTGATGTATAATCTATCAGCGTGGTTGCCCTCACATGAACCGATCTACCATTTGACGGATCGCATAAACATCTTCGTCTGTTGCGCCTTTGGCTAACTGTACATCAATAATTGTATATTTTGATTCACCAGTAATTTCTTCAAACGTATCCTTTGAACAGATAATAGTTCCAACACCGGCAGCACTGTAAAACGGACAGTCGGACAACTTTCCTAGGATTTTAATTTTTTTACTTTGTCCGTTTATATTCAGTGATACAGTATCGCCTATTTGTATTGTGCTTTGCGAAGCATAAACGATTAAACCTGTTCCCACATCAGTTTGCACAGATTCAAGAGAACCCTCTAACAAATAGTCCTCTGCCCAATCAAATTGATACGGCTCATAAGAGATTAAATCCATCTTTTTTTCAACGCCGTTTGTGACAGACGGAACCTCGTATGCAAACTTTCTTCCATACGCTAAATCCACAACAGGGTTTTCCTTTAGATTATCAAGTAATGCTTTGTCAATAGCACAGGAGTTATCAGGACTTATGATGGATATATCTGCTGTCCATGGTTGAAGTGGTGTTAAGGTATGCTGCATAAACTCAACTGTCACAGAGAATGATACACGGATATGGATAAAGCCTGCCAGGTATCATGCTGATACAGCACCCGGCAGTGCTTTCTGAAAATATTGTTTCTCTGTACTTTTTCTTATTACCCCAGAGATGTAGGATTTCTCACAGACGGCAGTGTGCTTCACTGCTCCATTGGAATTTAACCATCCAGCCTTCCTTATGGCCGGACCGCGAATTACGGAAGTATCATTGTCCCTGCCTGGCTTTAACCCCGCCGCCGGTTGCAATCCGGCATTTGCTTCTGCGAAACCGCTATCGCCCCGATGGGCTTCATGGCGTGCAGTCGAAGGCTCGACCAAACAGGAATGTACCTGAAGAATGAGTATTCAGTTTTCAAGGGACATCCGGACTCTCGTCCTTACAAAGTAAGTTTAACAAGAATCCTCCTATTTCGCGTTGGTCTCGTAGGCGCACTTTGGTTGTCCTTGCAGGACTACCTACGGTTCGTTTTGACTTTTCAGTGTTCTATACAACCAGCTTAGGGCAAAAAAATACCCCGTTGGTTTCCCAACGAGGCATCAAAGATTATAATGTTTTAATTTGAAAACTATTATTCTCCACAAAATTAAATGCTTCAGGCGTTTTTGCCATCCACAAACGTGCATAATCCAGCTTATGACGCTCAAGCATGGAACGACAATCTTTTGTTTTCATCTTACAAAAGTCCGTCTTGAAATTTTTAACGCTTCCACTTTTGGTCAGTTCCATCGCAGTTCGCACATCTGTACACCGAACTAACTCATCCTCCAAATTCAGAACTTGTGGAAGAAAAATGATTTTCAGCTTTCCGCAATACCGGGTGAGAAGTTCCAAGTTCTTTTTTAGGTTTGATGTCTGTGGTACATCGGTATCAAATACCAAAACGACAGTCGTTCCCGCCTGAATAGACAACATCTGTGACTTGGGAATCAAATTCTGCACCACATTGAAGACCTTTATCTTCCCTGGAATCAATCTTTCCGGTGCTTCTTTTAAAGCCGCGATCAGTTGTTGTTCACAGGGGCCCTCTACATAATAGATGCACTTATTGTTCATCTTCCCACCCCATTTCCAACTCGTCCAAAAGCGAATCCTGCGGAAGCGAGGCAAACACGTCATTCTCAACCGCACAGCGTAAAGAGTCTGTATTTCGTTTCAGTACATCCGATGCAGAAACAGCAGAAACCTGATATATGCCTTCCTCCAGATGCTTACGCAAAAACACATAGCTATGCTTCGGCAGGTTCAAATCCAGCATATCTGTATTATGCGTTGTAAAAATCAACTGTTCATCGTCTCCGATACGATCCAGCATAATACCGAAAATCCGTTTTTCTATATCGCTCTGAATATAAGAAAAATGTTCATCACAATAATAGAAACTGCTCTCTTTTGTCGCCATTGCAGCAAGGAACATTGCGACATCAATTCCTTCTGCTGTACCACTGGACAGTATCTCCCGATTCAGCAGTTTACCTTCCTGTATGATGATTTCCATTCCACCGCGCCGAATAATAAAGGTATCCTTTAAATCTCTTGATAAACTAACGTCCTGTAATGTAGGATCAAGCGTTCCGATAACAGCACGCAGCGTCTTCAACAAGATGCTTTTATTCGCACCTGTAAGTTTCAAAGATTTTTCTATTTCAGGATATGCAAAACGATATCGAACAGCACCTATCAGCTTCTTAAGTGCTGCAGTAGTTCTGGTTGCCTCTATCGTTTGATCTTTCAGTTTTCTTACACATTTTTCATACGAATCCATCGTATCAATGTCTGCGGTCTGATACTGAATGTCAATCTCCTGATTAGATGCATCAATCTGAGCTGACAACCGCTGCAGGCGATAATCACCATTCACAAAATCAATACTGAAGTATCCTTTATCGCCTGCAACCATCTCATACAGCGGTGTTGGATTTCCATCAGTCATATATCCAAAAATACGAAGCAAAGCCTTTCCAAGGCTGGTCTTTCCGGTAGCATTTGCACCCATAAGAATTACAGCCTTCTTATAGCGAAATCGCTCTCTTCCTTTCAGATGTTCCTGATCGATAATCGAATTGACAATCTTTTTTGGATAACTGAAATTGATATGAAAATCATTAAATCCATAAATTTCCTTTAACTCAAGGTCTAAAACGATCATGTCAGGGCCTCCATTTCATTATTTCGTCTTGTACGAACCAATGATATCATATTTAAAGGAGCATTTCAAGGACAATAGTCCACATATCCAAGCAATATTTACATTCATGCAGTATATTGTTCCTCATACTGTTAGTTCTAACTCCATTCTGCTGCCTCCTTAATTGATCGATCCCACACACAGTTTTGAATCTTTGTATTCACCTTATTGCCCACGGCAATGAGGGTGCTCAAATCACTCATGCTCACTCTATCATGGGTACAGCCAATGATAAGTCCTATGACGCAACCCATGATAACTTAGAGGATGACACCCATCAAGATATCCACCAAGTTAGCCACCAAGATTCTACGCCATCAGCAGTTATATTGCGCCTAATGCTTTTTAGATTTTCTTCGCAATCGTAGATAGCTCCGAAATAATGCTCAGAAGATCATTTTTGACTTCCTCTTTACGTGCCTCACTGCCCATCAGAAGATAATCCGTGCTGACATGGAGGATGCAGGACAGTTCAATCAGCAAATCAATGGAGCAGCCGCGTTCTCCATTCTCCATGCGTCTGACATGCTGCTTGCTTGCCAGTCCCAGGCGAACTGCCAGTTCCTCCTGCGTAATGCCACTGGAAGTGCGAACATCGTGAAGTCTCTTGCCAAACTCTTTTGCGTCAAAATACATACGTTTCTCCTTCCGCACAGCCGGTACAGAACCGGACCGACGGAAGGTCAAAAAAGGAGCCGCATGACGGTGAAGAAAAAATCCTGTGCCGATAAAACAGAACATGGGTATTCCATAATTCTGTCTCATGCGGCATTCGGAAGACTTCGCCTATCAGCGGCTCCACAGCACAGCTATGACTTATAAAATTGTGTTAATAGGGTCTATTTATTGTCATCTCAACCATTCAAAGACGAATAGTAGAGCTGCAATCTCCGTAATCTTCTCATCTCCAAAACATTGAAGACGGTCTCGCGTCCGCAGGCCTTACATTTGGTCTGCACATGTCCTCTGATATCCGCAAAGACGATGATTGAATTGTGTCGGCAATAAGGGCACCTGACAGTCCTGGGCTTTTGCGAAGCGATTGCATCCTTTGCCCGGATGATTTTAATCTGCATTTCCGCAGATGGTTCCGATACTCTGATCTTCCTGCGTTCTCAGGACGCGGGAACCATTTTCCCGAACTTCCGGTCTCTTATGGCAGGCTACCTTTCGGTCATCGGCATTCAGCTGAAACAGTATCTGGTGGGCACACTCATGTGCCAGCGTAAACCTGCGTTTTCCGCAGAGTTTCCGAATATTCCCCGGTTCAATGAAGCTCTTGTCCAGAACCACATCATTGGTTTTCAGAAAGATGCTCCTCTGACTTCCGTCTACTTCTATCTGATATTCTGTATCCACATACGCGGTCAGACTATAGATGCTTCCGTCCGAGGACAGCTTTTGAAATGACACCTTCAGGTTCAGATAATGGGATGCAAACTGGTCAATAGGTGTCGGAAGCGCAAATCTTTCCGGATCATCTGCGTCGCTGCAGAAAAAGGACTTTTGAAAATCTTTTATCACTGCAACAGCGATTTCTTCTATGTTTTTCTGCGAAAGAATCATAGGCACTGCTCCTTTGCCTCAACGAACCATTTTTCATCTTCGTTGTACAGAAAGCTCTCATGCCCACCGATCATGACCGTGTAACGAATTCCGCAACCACCTACCTTCGTGGAAGCAGCCCGGCACTTATGCTTCAATCGGTCGATCTCATACACCGTCCGTCAATCCATCGAATCAGGCGCGGTCGGATATTTTCCTCGGCATCCACATCCAAATTCACAGGTACATATAGGATTCGGCAAGGAAGAGGAACAGTGTCCTTTTGCGATGCCGCTTCCGAAAGATTGCAACTTCACTTCTTAACGAAGAATTTAAGTTAAATCTGTTAAACTGTTATAGTCCCATCAAAAATACAAACAGGAGAAAAATTGACCGTATGATGAAAAAAAGATATTTCGCTATTCCCATTCTTGCAATCGCACTGCATTTTTTGCTGTCCAATCTGTTGTATTTCCTTGTGGAAAGGCTCGTTTTGGATGTTTTTCATATCCCCCCGCAGCAATTTATGAAACACTCCTATTGGGGCGAGATTTTGATCTACGCTGTTCTTATCCTCGTATTCTTCACGCTCTATAAACTGCTTTGGAGGAAAGAGATCAGTGAACCGCGCACAGCGACAAATTTCAAAGATGTGCTTGGCAGTCTGGTCGTGGGATTTGGCATTTGCGGAATCTCCGGTCTTTGGATCATGCTGGCAGAACAGCTTCCCTCACTTCAAAAAAGCGTTGAGGCAATGAACGCCGGTGCTGAAAATATTGCCGCCGGAAATGCATTTGGAACATTTATGATTGCGGTGATTGCTGCACCTGTTGTAGAAGAAATTCTATTCCGCGGCATTGTGCTTCGCTCCATACGGAAATTCTCCCCCGTTTGGGCCTCGATTCTAATATCATCTGTACTCTTCGGCGTTTATCACCTGAATATCGTGCAGGCTGCCTATGCCACCCTTATGGGCATTGCCGCAGGAATCCTTTACGAGAAGAAAAGGAACCTGCTGTTTCCCATCCTAGTGCATTTCGCAAACAACCTTATTACTATGCTGCAGGGCTTTGCACCATCCGAAGTGAATGAACTGATCAGCATTTTTATTCTGATCATGATCGCTCCGGCAGGGTATATCGTCTGCCGCTCACTCCGACAGGACAAAAGAGCAGATAGTATGTAAGGGGTTTATACAATGTATAAAGCATACGGAAACGCCGCATTTTTCCACGGTGAGTTATAATTTCCGTCATCGGTTTACCGCAGAAACCGTGGACCAGGTCTTTGCGTGGATACTGGAAGAGGTGGCGGAAGCGGGATATCTGTCCTCCAAGGCGGTTTTCATAGACGGGACCCACATCAAGGCCAACGCCAACACGAAAAAGCGAGTAAAGGCCGCGATCCCAGCGGCCTCGAAGCACTACGCGAAGGAACTGATGGAGGAAGTCAACGCAGACCGGGAAGCCCGAGGGAAGAAGCCTTTTGAAGACGACGATGAGCCTCCAAAGCCACCAAAAAATGACAGCGATGAAGTCCTTCGCTACATCTATGAATATGGATACACCGCCGAGCAGATTGCCAGTGCGATGTCCACCGACATCAACCTGGTTGCGCTGAAGGTCGCGCACCTGGCAACACTTGGCTATAATCTGCACGCACTGGAACATAAGAGCAACTTTTTGAAATAACGTACCTTCGAGGAGCCTGTATTGGCTCCTCTTTTTGTTGCAAATTGTGCAGGCGGCGCCTGCATAATTATCATCCTAACATCTGTATGTGGTAAAGCTTCACTTTTTCCTCGAACGGCAGTCCCGGATCTGTTTGTTGTAAAATAAAAATGTAGTTGCAAAAAGGACTTGCAAAAAGCAATCTTTCTTTGACATCAAGACTACCGTCTCAACGGTATTACCAGATTCCCACAAAAGCTTCCTTACCTCTTTTCCATCACGATATATCGGAAAGTTAAACTCAATAGACTTTAGCGGCATTTCCGATTCACCATGCGGATAAATTTGGATTTCCTTTATAATATAGGTTATTTTGTGTTAAAAAATCTTAGGTTTTTAAACAAATCATCTTTACCATCTTGAATTGATCAGAAACTGCCATACTGACCTTTGTGGACAGCTTTAAACTGTTTTTAGGGATGTAACGATAGTATGGTTCCTCCGTAATCACTTTCACATTACCCCCGATTTTTGCTGCCAGTTCTTCCGCGGAATCCACATAAAAGAACATCTGTGCATCGGCATGACCGACCTGTTTCATATATTTTTTCTTCATCATGGTCATGCCTCTTTTGTTCACCGTATCAAAAACAACTTCCATATTTCCAAATTGCCCAATCATACGTAAAAGGGCAATGACCTTATGTTCCTCAAAATAATGAAATAATCCGCCTGCAGTAACGAGAACAGGAGCATCAAGTACATCATTGCGAACTTTTTTGATCCAATCCTTTGCAAAGGCATCCCCGGAAATATATAATTCCCTCTCTGGTTCGGGAAGAAGATCCCGCCGGTATTCGATCACATGCGGCAGATCCACGGCATACCAGTGTGCCTTTCCGTTATCACATCGGTGATAGGTTGTCTCCAGACCACAGCCCAGCTGGACAATCACACCGTCCGGTTTGCGTTCCAGAAAAAACCGAATAATCCGATCCATATTAGCAGACCGGGAAGCAGAGGCCAAAAGGGTATACTGGTTCTGCATATTCTGTTCAATCAAGTCTAACGGCAGCCTATTTTTCAATTCCAATGCCTTTTTATCATATAAAATTTGCGGGCAATGCTCAGCAGCATAAATTCTTCCCAGCATAGGGACAAACAGGGTATCCTCCACGACTCCTAACTTAGACATAGCCAAACCTCCTGTTTTATACATTACTTTCTGCCGACAAGCAGCCGGGAAGACCCCAGCATCATCATGGCAGCCCGACGGTGGGAGCCAAAAGCTTCCTGTGCAGTGTCAACGAGTCGTACTTCCTCATACCCCATATCTCGCAGTTTCTGCGCAAAACCTTCCATGTCACCGTACATCTTTGGTTTCATATCATCGTTGAGTGCAAAGACGCCGCCTTTTTTCAATACCCGCAGGCTTTCCAGCAGCAGTTTCTGCATATCAGCACCCATAACATTGTGATAGACATAGTTGCTGATGACTACATCAAAACTCTCATCAGAAAAATCCAGCTGCTTCGCATCACCGTGCTGAAATACACAGCGGGAAGCCACGCCCTCCCTGGCAGCATTCTTCTCGCAGAGTGCTTTGCTGTAATTATACACAGCGCCCCAGTAATCAACACCGATCACTTTTGCTTTCGGCCATGTCAGAGCTGAACGGATTGTCAATGCTCCGGAGCCGCATCCTACTTCCAGAATCTTCCCCTCACCGTCATAGTCCAGATGAGAGAGAACGACTCGATGAACCTATTCCATAATTCCGCCACCGCCAAAGGCATACTGCCGCCTGATCCATGTGATCCAGATCAGCAAAACCAAAATTGCGATTGTGATAACAGTAAACAGAACACCAAGAACAGCGACATGTAATACATAAAAAGAGAGGACAGCCAGCACAGCGGCCAAAACTCCGATTCCGCCAATGATGTAAAAGACAGGGTTGGACATCCAGCTTCCATAGTCTTCTCCGTGGGTGCCAAGTCGGATATTTTCCTGCTTACAATGGTTCTTGTTCATTACATTTCCTCCTTCTTTACGCAAGTTTCCAATTCTGGCTTTCTGTCTGCAGTTTTACCATATGGGCATATACACCATTCTTTTCTTCCAGATCCTTTGGTGATCCTTCTTCTGCCACGGTGCCATCAGAAAGGACAACAATTTTATCTGCTCCTGCTACGGTACGCATCCTGTGGGCGATGACCAGAACCGTTTTATCTGCGATCAGACGGGAAAGGGCTGTCTGTATCAGAGTTTCATTCTCCACATCCAGGGAAGCAGTAGCTTCATCTAAAAGAATGATCGGCGCATTTTTCAGAAATGCACGGGCAATAGAGATACGCTGGCGCTCTCCGCCGGAAAGTTCACAGCCATTTTCTCCGATCTTGGTATGCCATCCATCCGGCAGTTTTTCCGCAAATTCATCCACATTGGCAAGTTTCGCAGCAGCAATGACCTGTTCATCTGTGGCGTCTTTGTTTCCGATTCGGATATTTTCCAGAATCGTATTGTCAAACAGTGTAACATCCTGGAATACGATGGAATACAGAGAAAGCAGTGTTTCCGGGTCAATTCGGGATACATCCATGCCTCCCACGGTAATCTTTCCTCTGTTAATATCCCAGAACCTTGCTGCAAGCCGGGATACGGTTGTTTTTCCGCCGCCGGATGGGCCGACCAAAGCCGTAACCTCTCCCTGTTTTGCCGTAAAGGAAACATCTTTCAATACCGTTTCTCCGGTATTGTAGGCAAACCCAACATGGTCAAAGACAATATCATACCCCTGATTGGAAAGCCTGTCACTGCCTTGCTGGATCGGATGATCGAGAATCTCATTCATACGGGCAATGTTGGTTCGTGTACTGATGACTGCCGCAAGATTCTGGAGTGCGCCCTGCAAAGGGTCATATAAACGGGATACTACCAAAAGGAACATAAAGAATGTAAGCACGGAGAGGCTTCCCTGCATGAGCAAAACAGCTCCCACCAGCGCAACCGTTGCAATACCAAGCTTCAGTACCAGTGATGCGGAAACCACAAAAGCAGCAAGCCCAAATTCATTGAGGATGGAACGATGCTCCACGGCATGGATCTTCTTTTCCAGCCCCTTTAAATATGCCTGCTCCGCGTTGTTCGCTTTCAGGTCACGAACCGTTTCAATGCACTCCTGTATCCCGTCTGCGCAGGCCATCTTCACATCCATCGCTTTCTGATTCAGATTTTCCTGAATCTTTGCGGAAAATCCCACAATCGCAAAGGCAACCGGCAGAACCCATAAGGCAGCCAGTGCCATTTTCCAGTCCGTAAAGAGCAGACCGATGGAAATCAGAACTGTAGAAATGATCGAACCCGCAAGCTCAGGGATAAAATGTGAAAAGCTCTGTTCCAGGAAGGTACAGTCCGCCATAATGGTGCTGGTAAGATCGGCTAAATCCTTTTTCCCGAAAAAGGAAAGGGGAATCTTACGCAGATGCTCTGCAAGGGTAATGCGGCGAATACCGCTTTCTTTATAAGTGGCAAAATAGGTCGCATTATATTGAAAGAAAGTGGTCAGCAGAATCAGGCCGATACACACCACGCAGCCTGCCACATAAAATGGAATTTTCCCACCGGGAACACCTCCGTTCATCAGATCGCTGACCATGTAATATAAAAGACCTACCGGAAACATCAAAGACAGATTCTGAAGGACGCAGGCCAGGCAGCCTTTGATCAGGTCTTTTGCTCCCTGTTCAGACAGGGCATATTTTTTCTGCAGTTTTTTGATCATATCACTGCACCTCCTTTGTTACCTTCCATTGCACGGAGGTCTGGTAATTTTTCCACATACGGCTGAACATGCCGTCTTTTGCAAGCAATTCACGGCTGTTGCCGCACTCGGCAACCTGTCCGTTGCAAATGACAAAAATCTGATCCACATTTGTTACGGTAGAAAGCCTGTGGGCAATCATAATCACGGTCTTTCCCTCGGAAAGTCTTGAGAAAGCAGCCTGTACGCGGCTTTCGTTATCCGGGTCAGCAAAGGCAGTGGCTTCATCCAGAATGATGATCGGTGCATTTTTCAGCATTACACGGGCAATGGCAATTCGCTGCTGCTCGCCGCCGGAAAGATAGACACCCTTTGTACCGATAACCGTATCCACACCCTGTGGGAGTTTTTCCAGAATATCATCGCACTGTGCGTGATGAAGGGCAGCCAAAATTTCCTCACGGGTAGCTTCCGGTTTTCCCATACGCACATTTTCCAGAATGGATGCCTTGATCAGACGGCTGTTCTGAAATACGAAAGACACCGTGTTCATGAGTTCCTCTTTCGGGATGTCTTTCACATTAACACCACCGATTTTTACCATTCCGCTCTGGGGATCAAAGAATCGGGAAATCAGGTTGGCAAGGGTTGTTTTTCCACCGCCGGACGGGCCGACAAAAGCTACCGTCTGCCCTGCAGGAATGGTCAGTGAAATATCTTTTAATACTTCTTTTTCTCCATCATAGCTGAAATGAACCGATTCCAGTTCCACGGAAGCGTTTTGCGGATGCATTGGGTGTTTGCTTTCCTCCAGAGGCTTCAAATGCAAAACGCTGTCAATTCTCTGTAAAGCGTCATCTACGATCATGGCATTTTCACTTTGGAACATGATGCGTGTCAGTGTAACAGAAATAACCGGCGTAATAATGATATAGAAAATGAGATCCAGTAAGAAACCGGAAGTCACACCGTCTTGTGTCAGCAACAGTCCTCCGGCGATCAGTGTGGCAAAAACTCCGTTGATCGCAGCTGTATAGAACATCATCGGTGTCCGAAGTTGCTTGGTGTAGGCGATCACCCATACTTTATAGCGGTCAATGGAGTCTTTAAACTTCTTAAAGGAAAAGATCGTCTGACCAAAGGTTTTTACTACCGGAATACCGCGGACATACTCTACCGCTTCATTGGACATATCATCCAGCGCATTCTGGTATTCTTTCATCTTTTCCTGCATCTGCTTTCCGGTCATTGCCATCATAATCAGAAAGCCCAGCACAACCGGAACAAGGCTTAACAGTCCCAGTCTCCAGTCAAACACGAACAACAGCACCAAAAGACCGCAGGGGGTTGCAATGGCATTGGCTCTGTCGGGAAGCTGATGAGCGAGATAGGTTTCGGTGGCTGCACTGGATTCGTTGACGATTTTGCGCAGTTTTCCGCTGCCAAAACTCTCGGCAAATCCAAGAGGAAGCTTAACAATATGCTCCATGGTCTGGATACGCAGGTTTGTGGCAATACGAAATGCCCCTAAATGGGAACACATAAGCCCGGCTATGTAGACAAGCACCGCCAGGACAGCAAACAATACTGCCATCCAGCCATTGCCGGTCAGGTTCTGTGCCTGGCCAAAATCTGGTGCCACCTCCAGTACTTCCTTGATCATTTTCCAGATGTAATAGAATGGCACCAGAGCAATCAGGGCACTGATTGCAGAAAGCACCCAGGAAGCATAGGTCAGGTACTTATGGCTGCCTGCAATTTCCAGCAGGCGTGATAAATTGGATTGTTTTTTCAAAAAAATTCCTCCTTTTCTTTGTGTTTATAATAAATAGAACACGTCTATGTTCTTCAATATCCGAATTCATGTTAGTTACAGCTAACTTACAGACAAAAATTATAAGGCATTACTGCCCCATAATTTTCATCCATCCCGCTGTATAAAAGGCGCGCATTTCTCTGACGTAGTTTTCGGCATCTTTGAGCGGCATTTCGTGGATGATCAATTCAAAAAAAGTATGAAACATTCCGGTGATCAGAATATGCTCCAGCGAAGGATCGATATGCGGAGAGGGCCGTCCAAGCTGCTTTAAGACATCCTGATAGGCATGCGTCCCATCTACCTCAATCTCCACCATTTCATCAATTAGCCCGGCAAATTTTGTCCCTTCCGAACAGCAGAGGATCAGTTTACATTCCTCTAAATGTTCGTACGCATAATAGAGAATATCGTACATGCAGATTCCCGAAATATCACTCATGACTTCCGGCTGCTGGGCAGCTGGTAGTTCGGCGAACTCCTGCTGTGCCTTTATAAAACGGTTACGAATATATTCATAATGTTCACCAACGATGGCTTCAAAAAGTTCTTCTTTGCTTTTGTAATATCCGTAAAAGGCTCCGGTAGTCATTCCCACGGATTTCACGATATTCCGCAGGGAAGCGTCTTTATATCCTTTTTCTAAAAATTCTGCTTTCGCTGCCCGGTGGATATTTTCTAAAGTCGTTCCATTTCCGTTAATTTTGCACACCCCCTATATAACATTGATATATAACACTGTTATAATTATAATTTCTAAACATTATTTTGTCAAGAGCAGCAAGAAATAGTTGCATAAAAATAGCAATCCAAACAGCATTCTGTACTTTATAACTGATAAAATTTTGAAATACTGGTTTTGATTTTCGCGGTAGCTGTGTTCATTGAAAATTTGCAATTTGCGAACAACTCGCATATTGACGTTCTTGCTTTCTTGGATTATAATATTTGCGAATGAAATGCAAATTGGAGGTGCGGTGACTTGCAAAGCTACAGCACGCGGCAGCGAAAGGTTCTGCTTGCCTATTTGAGCCAGCACCCGGACGAGCTGTTGTCCGCACGGCAAATTGCGGACGCTTTGGCAGATAAAAAAATCAGCCTGAGCGCCGTATATCGAAACCTTGCACAGTTAGAGACAGAGGAAAAAGTGCGTCGGAGCAGCAAGAGCGGCACGCGCGAGGTCTACTATCAATACCTTGATGCCGAAAGCTGCAAAGGTGCGCTGCACATGAGCTGTATCAAATGCGGCAAGACCTTTCACATGGCAGATGGTAACGCAGCTTTGTTCGCAAAGCATTTGGCTCAGAGCGAACAGTTTATGTTGGACACGACTGACACGATCCTCTATGGAACTTGTTCGGACTGCAGGGGAAAATAACGATTGGAAAGGAGGACAGACCATGACAAAGAAATTTCGTTTTATGACGGGCTTGCTGGCCGTAGTGCTGGCCTTTGTTATGCTGTCCTCTGTTGCCTATATCGCAGCGGAATCCGACCATGAATGTACTGGCGTGGACTGCGCCATCTGCCATCAGATCAACGTCTGCGAAAACCTGCTCAAAAGCATTGAGCTTGCTGGCTCCGCCGCAGCTACCGTAGCGGCGATTCTATATATTCTGTGCCGGATCATTCCCTCCTGTACAGAGGTTGCCCGTACCTTTACGCTGGTTTCTCTCAAGGTCAAACTTTCAAATTAAAAATAAGAACTTTTTACAAGGGTGTAGTCTATCTGTTTTCGGATAGACTTTTTCGGCGTTGCTGTTACCCTTGTATTTTTGCGCCCATTTTTAAGTTCTTATCATGATCTGGAGGTAACAAACCCTATGAAAAAAATAACTGCGCTGCTGCTTGCGCTTTTGATGCTCGTCGGCGCTCTTGCCGGCTGCGGAAAGCAGAACGATACCAACAAAACCGACAAACTGAGCATTGTCACCACCATTTTCCCCGAATATGACTGGGTGCGTGAGATTTTAGGTGACAAAGCCGATAACGCCGAAGTCACGATGCTGCTTGATAACGGCGTTGACCTGCACAGCTATCAGCCCACTGCCGATGACATTGTCAAAATCTCCGACTGCGACCTGTTCATCTATGTGGGCGGCGAGTCCGACGGCTGGGTGGACGATGCTCTGAAAAATGCCACCAACAAGAACATGAAGGTCATCAACCTGCTGGATGTCCTTGGCGACAGCGTCAAGACAGAAGAAGTGGTCGAGGGTATGCAGGAAACAGATCACGACCATGACCACAGCAAGGAAGTCTCCACCTTTGAAGATGACGAGGTTCAGGACAGAAGCCTGTCTGATTGGGCGGGCGACTGGCAGTCTTCCTATCCCTTTGTGCTGGACGGAACGCTGGATGATGCGTTTGCAGCGATGGCAGAGAAAGGCGAAATGACCGCCGAAGAATACAAGACCTACTATCAGAACGGCTACAAAACGGACATTACCAACATCGATATTGAGGGTGACCACATCGAGTTCACCTACGAAGATAGCAAGAAGGTCGGCTCTAACTACAAGTATGTCGGCTATTACATTCAGAACTGGTCTACCGGCACGAAGGCGGCCATGTATCGCTTTGAGGCGGAGGACAAGGATTCCGGCGCGCCGGTCTACATTGAGTTCAATGACCACATGATCGAACCGGCCGCCGCCGAACACTTCCACATCCGGATGAGCAACGAGAGCTTCGACGCGATCGTCGATCCCGAAAACTCCTGGCCTACCTTCTTCCCGGCTGATATGACCGGCGAAGAGATCTGCGAACACATGGAAGGGCATGACCACGACGAGGACGAAGACCACGAGCATGAAGAAGGCGAAGAGCACGAGCATGAGGAAGAAAAGGACGAGCACGTTTGGCTTTCTCTGAAAAACGCGGAGGTTCTTGTAAATGCCATTTCCAAGTCTTTGCAGGAGCTGGACCCCGACAATAAGGACACCTACGCTACCAACGCCGCTGCCTATATTGAAAAGCTCTCTGCGCTGGATGGCGAATATCAGGCTGCCGTGGACGCTGCGACCTATAAGACCGTTCTGTTCGGCGACCGTTTCCCGTTCCGCTATCTGGTGGACGATTACGGTCTGAGCTACTATGCCGCTTTTGTGGGCTGCTCCGCCGAAACGGAAGCCAGCTTTGAGACCGTTTCGTTCCTTGCTAAGAAGGTGGATGAATTGAAACTGCCCTGCGTTCTGACCATTGAGGGCGCACAGCATAAAATTTCCGAAACCATTGTCCAGAACACCGCTGAGAAAAATCAAAAGGTGCTGACCATGGATTCCATGCAGTCCACCACTTCTAAAGATGTGGCAAACGGTACGACCTATCTCTCCGTGATGGAAAAGAACCTGTCCGTGCTGAAAGAAGCATTGGGTTAAGGAGGTAGGTTTATGGCTCAGCTCACTTGTCAAAATCTCCGCGTCGGCTATGATGGGAAGTCCGTTCTGCAAGATCTCAGCTTTGAGGTCTTTGCAGGCGACTACCTCTGCATCGTAGGGGAAAACGGCTCTGGTAAGAGTACACTTATGAAAACGATCCTTGGCTTGCAGCCGCCCATCAGCGGCAGAATTTTGACAGGCGACGGGCTGAGGAAAAATGAGATCGGCTACCTGCCGCAGCAAACTGTCGTACAAAAGGATTTCCCTGCATCCGTGAGAGAAATCGTTCTCTCCGGGTGTCAGGGGCGCTGCGGCAGCCGCCCCTTTTATAGCAAAGAAGAAAAACAGCTTGCCGAAGAAAACATTCGGAAAATGCAGATTGATAAGCTCTCAAAGCGGTGTTATCGAGAGTTGTCCGGCGGGCAGCAACAGCGGGTATTGCTTGCCCGTGCGCTGTGCGCCACACAAAAAATGCTGCTCTTGGACGAGCCTGTTTCCGGGCTTGATCCCAAAGTGACAGCGGAAATGTATCGTCTGATCGGCGAACTGAACCATCGGGACGGTATCACCATTATTATGATTTCTCACGATATTGCCGCCGCAGTCAAATACGCCAGCCATATTCTGCATATTGGCAACACCGTTTTCTTCGGAACAAAGGCAGAGTATCTCCAAAGCCCGCAAGGGCGGCTATTTGCCGCAGAGAAAGGCGGTGATGAACAATGACCGCAATCTTGGAAAAACTGACCCTCTATTGGGCGTACCCCTTTGTCCGCTATGCGCTGGTGGTCGGCGTGCTGATTGCGCTCTGTTCCTCTCTGCTGGGCGTAACGCTGGTGCTGAAACGTTTTTCCTTCATCGGTGACGGACTTTCTCATGTGGCGTTCGGAGCCATGGCGATTGCCGCTGTGCTGCAAATCACCAACGAAATGCCGCTGGTCATGGTCATTACAATCATCAGTGCCGTGCTGCTTCTGCGTACCGGGCAGAACACGAAGATCAAGGGCGACGCCGCCATCGCCATGATCTCGGTGGGGGCACTTGCTATCGGCTATCTGCTGATGAATTTGTTCTCCACATCCTCTAACTTGTCCGGCGATGTGTGCAGTACGCTGTTCGGCTCGACCTCTATTCTGACGCTGACGAAAAGCGAGGTCTGGCTGTGCGCGGTGCTGTCGGTGGCGGTCGTGGCGGTATTTGTTCTTTGCTACAACAAAATTTTCGCTGTGACCTTTGATGAAAACTTTGCAAAGGCTGTGGGGACAAAGGCCGATTTGTATAACTTACTGATTGCCAACACGATCGCCGTTGTGATCGTGTTGGCAATGAACCTTGTCGGCTCACTGCTCATATCCGCCCTTGTTATTTTCCCGGCGCTGTCTGCCATGCGGGTCTACAAAAACTTCCGTGCGGTGACGATCTGTGCGGCCGTCCTTTCCGTCTGCTGCGCCGCACTGGGCATTCTGATCTCCATCCTAGCTGGAACGCCGGTCGGCTCGACCATTGTGGCCGTGGACATTTTTGCATTTCTGATTTTCTCGGGAATATCCCGATTGGGAGGTATCCGCACATGAAACAGGCTTTGTTTATTCTCGCCGTCGCGCTTTATCTGGTTTCCCTCTGCGCCTGCAGCGATCAGAAGATCCAGTCCAAATCGAAACAGGGCAGTGCGACCCAGCAGGTCGTTCAGGAGCAGCTGGCGAATGCCACAGGCGAAACGACCACTCCGCCGACTGCAATTCCGGAGCAGCAGCCTGCTTCGGATGAAACTACACCGGAAACATCCGTTCCGGAACCAGAGCAGATGCAGCCCGCCGAAGCGCTTCCGGACTATGAACAGGCACAGGCCTCCGGCGAACTGGATGTCGATCTGACTACGCTCAGCAGCACGATGGTCTACTCCGAGATCTATAACATGATGTACGAGCCGGATCGGTATGTCGGAAAGCGCATCAAAATGAATGGGCAGTTTGCGGTCTATGAGGACCTGAACACCGGCGCGGTGTACACGGCCTGCATCATCATGGACGCGACTGCCTGCTGCTCGCAGGGGCTGGAGTTCGTCCTCGCGGGCGAGCATAGCTATCCTGCCGACGATCCCGAACCGGGAACAGAAATCACGGTCGTTGGCACATTCCAGACCTACGAAGAAAACGGATATATGTACTGCCATCTGGTCGATGCGGAGATGACCGAGTAAGAAATCGTATCTAGCAAAAAAAACAGACAGCTTTCCACCGAAGCCGCATTTCTGCACAACGGTTGACGAAAGCAGTCTGTTTTGCTATATTATGCTCGTCAGTACAGAATATATCCGATGCGTGGCTTCCTGCATTGAGCGAGCCGGGTGGTATTGAATAGCGCTTTACAATCACCCGGCGGTTATCGCCCTAAAATGTAACTTTTCTGCGAATACAAGCTGATTTTCAGTTTCCACAGTGTCGAACATACTCTGCATCGAAATACCCACCTATCGACTTTGCGGTTTTGTGGGATATTTTGCACGACCGCAAATATACGCACGCCCCAGCGAATGGTGTTCACTCCGCAGCAATTCACTGTTTCACAAAGGAACTGCACAAAAGCGATAACTATTTCACCTTTTTCACTGCCCTTGCTTTACAGAGACGAAAATTGGTGATTTTCGACCCTTAGATGTACAAAAACAGGATTCCAGAAGCTCCTGTTCCCGATGTTTGCCATCCCGCCAACGCGGTCCAACTGCATGGATCACATATTTGCAGGGCAGACAGTATCCTTTTGTGATTTTTGCGCTGCCGGTCTCGCAGCCATGCAGCATACTGCATTCTGCAAGCAGTTCCGGTCCGGCGGCACGATGAATGCAGCCGTCCACACCGCCGCCACCCAAAAGAGAAGTGTTGCAGCATTGACGATTGCGTCAATGCTCATTTTTGTAATATCGTTTCTGATAATCTGCAACGGCATGAAGCATACCCCCATTCGTCAAATCAATGCCCGTGTCTGTTCCAATATCTATTTAAAGTGTCTCATACATTCCTTTCAATTCTTCCACTGCTTCTTCAACTCGTTCATCTGTGTCTTCTCTCAATTCCAATGCCAAAGAAAGCTCGTCTACAGTATTTCGTGTGGACAATTTTCGTGGATTGTATCTCCACATCTCTACGGCCACTTGCACCTGCGAATTCTGCAAGCTATTGGACATAACATCTTTCCATTGAGAGATTCTTTCTGCCGCATAACATCTGATATTCGGTGCGTTCAGCATCGAATACTCAGCCAATGCCGAATATCCGCTTTCCAGTAAGTCTGTTCCCACGAATTCTTTCGGAATATAAACCGTTCGTTTTATTGGGTTCAGGAACTTATCTCCTGCTTTTTGGAACAGTGTTTTCGGAGAATCCTCAGATTGCATGATCCTCTGCACGCCTACTTTCCTGATATGCAGCAATCCCATTTCTTCAAGCTGTCTCGATGCCCTCGATATAGAAGTAGGTGTCAGTCCCAAGTCCTTCGCAGCTTGACTTGTAGATAGTTCCTGTGTGCCTCCATAAATGAAATGCAGTAGAAGCATCTGCGCCGATGGAAGTATTTCTTCCCGTGGTATTTTTTCCGCACTGCACCGTTCCTGCAAATACACTGCCATAAAGGGCAGATAAATTTGCTTTCCATCTACAATAAATGGAATCTTCTCACGAATCAAATATTCTTTCTGGCGAAAGCTAAGTTCTTTTAGCACCAGCACAACGGGTAGGTTCTCATTTTTCTGTATCCGGGTAATATGCCTTTTCAGCACTTCAATCTGCTCCAGATCTGTCTTAGGATAAAGAAAAATCATCTTCTGTTCATTCATAGACACCATCTGTAAGCGATACCTTGTGGCTATAAAATTGGGCAAATGCTTAAACTCTACGTCCTCATAGGTAACCTTGACTCCAAGAACTTTATCGAGATATTCCATGTCATCACCTGCATTCTTAACTCTTTTTCTGTATTATAACTTCTTTAAAGTTAAGATGCGATATTTGAGTTAAGAGCAGTTAAAAATCAACATTATAAAAAATCATTTTCACAAAAAACCAGGTGCAGCATGAGCATTACACCCACGCTGCACCGGACATTCCATCATCGACTGCTTTGTTTATTCTCTTCTTCCAGCCGCACTTCCTTCTCATCCTTGACTTTGAATTGCTGATTCTTAAACGGATGCACCCCCGAAATTGCTCTCTGGTTGTCCTATTTTTTAACCACTAAGGCCGTTTTTTGACCCCATTTTTGGCAGTTGTCCTATATTTAACCACTAAAAATTGGGTGAAAACGGCTCTCGTTTGGTCAAATCAAGTCAAACTATATCAGTCCGTTTAGGTACAAGAAAACCCCGGAAAACCTTGATTTTCCGGGGTCATTCGCCTTGCTTCCCTCGAAAAACCTTCGGTTTTCCTCGGTCACGGGCTTCGCCCTATGACGTCAAATGAAAAAAAGCTCCGCCTCATGCAAGCATGGGCGAAGCTTTTTATATTTGACGTCGCATGGCTCATGGCCATCGCGTAGATTATCTCTTGCTGAACTGAGGCGCGCGACGAGCTGCCTTGAGACCGTACTTCTTTCTTTCCTTCATACGAGGATCACGTGTCAGGAAGCCGGCTTTCTTCAGGACAGGTCTGAAGTCTGCATCTGCTTCCAACAGTGCTCTTGCGATACCGTGACGGATTGCACCAGCCTGACCGGTGTAGCCGCCGCCCTTAACATTAACGAGAACGTCGAACTTGTCAGCTGTGTCAGTAGCTGTCAGAGGCTGACGAACGATTACTTTCAGAGTTTCCAGACCGAAATACTCATCAATGCTTCTTTTATTGATTGTCACATTGCCGTTGCCGGGTACCAGGTATACTCTGGCAATGGAGCTTTTTCTTCTTCCAGTTCCGTAATATTTTGCTGCGTTAGCCATTTTCTAATTCCTCCTTTTCGATCCTTTAGTTAAAATGTCAGTACTTCAGGCTTCTGTGCCTCATGCTTGTGATCAGGGCCAGCATAAACGTGAAGTTTGGTGAACATCTGTCTTCCTAAAGGTCCCTTGGGAAGCATTCCTTTCACTGCTAACTCAATAACCTGCTCAGGCTTCTTGTTCAGCTTTTCTCTCAGAGTTGCATCCTTCATACCGCCAACATAGTCGGAATGATGATAATAAATCTTCTGATCCAGCTTCTTGCCTGTTACATGGATCTTTTCTGCATTCACAACGATTACATAATCGCCGGTATCAACGTGAGGGGTGTACTCAGGCTTGTTCTTGCCTCTCAGTACTTTAGCTACTTCAGATGCCAGACGGCCAAGGGTCTTGCCCTCTGCGTCTACTACATACCATTTTCTATCAATTTTAGCCGGGTTAGCCATAAATGTTTTCATAGTGTACCTCCATACAATCTACAGGTCATTCGCTGCGCGTATCCGAACCGGGAATTGAACGAATACAGGTCTGTTTTTGATAAAATGCTTTTCCGGGGCAGGTAAAACATTTTCAGACCGCCACATTTGATAATTATATTCCACACAACCTTTTGTGTCAATCTTTTTTTATTAGATTTTTTCGCTATCTTACAACACTTTTCATTCAGACACAAGGCGCCTTGCATCCTGAATCCTTTTCGTCCTGAAAAGTCCTGGCGTCACAGAAACTCATACTCCACCAGCGTCAGTCCCCGTGCCGGGGCAGTCGGTCCGGCACAGCTTCTGTCACAGTGCTGGAGGATCTCTTTTATGTGTTCCGGTGGGTATTTGCCGTTCCCGACCTCTATCAACGTTCCTGCAATGATCCGTACCATATTATAAAGAAATCCTGTACCGGTCACCCGGATCGTAATCAGGCTGCCCTCTTTTTTTACCGAAAGATCTGTGATCGTCCGAACCGTGGTCTCCGTCTGCGTATGAATACTGCAGAAGCTTTTGAAATCATGCTCTCCGATAAGATATCCTGCTGCCGCATTCATCCTGTCTATATCCAGCTTTGTATAGGTAAAATGTGTATACAGTCGGCAGAGCGGATCCGGAAATTCGTCATTGAAAATCCGGTATTCATATGTTTTTTTACTGCTGCACTTACGCGGATGCCAGTGCGTTGAAACCTCATAGGATTTTCGAACCCGGATATCCTCCGGCAAACGCTGGTTCAATGCGTAGGAAAATTTATCCCCGGGCATCCGGACAGCGGTATCAAATACCGCGTAATTGCAGCGCGCATGGACACCGGAATCCGTACGACTCGCACCGGAAACCTCAATTGGCTCCTTTGTCAGGGCAGACAGCGCACGGTTTAACTCCGCTTCGATGGTATTGCCATTTTGCTGTATCTGCCACCCCTGATAATTTGTCCCGTCATATGCCACCACCAGACAAATGCGGCGCTTTTTTCGTATTTCCATCGTCTCCATTACAGAAGCACCCTCCCGATCAAAACCGCTGCCACCAGATAGGCGACCAGAACTCCATAGCCCATATAGTCCTGCTTTCGATAAACGAGCGGCTTCATCTTTGTCCTCCCCTCGCCGCCGCGGTAGCATCTGGCTTCCATCGCCATGGCAAGGTCATTTGCGCGCCGAAACGCAGCGATAAACAGCGGCACTAACAAAGGAACCATCGCCTTTGCCCGCTGGATCAGACTTCCATTTTCAAAATCCGCGCCTCTCGCGATCTGTGCTTTCATGATCTTGTCTGTCTCTTCCAGCAAAATCGGGATAAAGCGCAGCGCGATGGACATCATCATGGAAACCTCGTGCACCGGCACCTTAAGCTTTTTAAGCGGATTCAACAGGCTTTCCAGGCCGTCCGTCAGATGATTCGGCGTAGTCGTCAGGGTCATCAGCGATGAACCGATGATCAGCATTACCAGACGAACCGCCATCTTGGATGCCATCTCAATGCCTTCCCATGTGATTTTCAACTTCCAGATCGTCACAGCCGGAGTTCCGGGAGTCAGAAAAAGGTTAAACACAACCGCAAAAAGCATCAGAAATACGATTGATTTCATACCTTTTACCATGAATTTAAAGGGCACATTCGATAACCGAATGCACAGTGCCAGAAACAGTGCCGCCAGCAGATATCCCCATACGTTATTCACGACGAACAGGGAAATGATAAATGCAAGCGTCCCTACAAGCTTTACCCGACAGTCCAGCCTATGCAGCACGGAATCCGTCTGATAATATTGTCCAAGTGTAATATCCCTAATCATTTGCTGTTCTTCCTCACTGCCTGCAGAATCGTCTCCTTTGCTTCCTCAATCGTTGTCGCAGAAGGATCCACGTCAAAGCCATTGTCCTTTAGCTGATGCAGAATATAGGTCACCTGCGGTGCGGCAAGCCCGACTGCCTCCAGCTCCTTTACATGGGAAAAAACCCGGTGCGGTACGTCATCGAACATCACCTTTCCCTTGTTCATCACAATAATGCGCTCCACATAATTCGCCACATCTTCCATGCTGTGGGAAACCAGTACCACACTGATGCCTGTTTCCTTCTGCAAATGAGAAATCTGCCCTAATATTTCGTCCCTGCCCTTCGGATCAAGTCCTGCTGTCGGCTCATCCAGCACCAATATATCCGGCTCCATTGCAAGCACACCTGCAATTGCCACTCTCCGTTTTTGTCCGCCGGAAAGCTCAAACGGGGACTGTCCGAAAAATTCTTCCGGAAAACCCACCAGCTCCAGTGCCTTTTTTGCACGCCGCTCGATCTCTCCCTGCTCCAGCCCAAGGTTTTTGGGTCCATAGCAGACATCCGCAAATACATCCGTTTCAAACAGCTGATGCTCCGGATACTGAAAAACCAGCCCGACCTTGCTGCGCAGCGTCTTTCTCGAATAATCCTGAGCCCAGATATTTTCACCGTTAAAAAGAATCGTTCCCTCTGACGGCTTTAAAAGCCCGTTCAGATGCTGCACCAGCGTCGATTTTCCGGAACCGGTATGGCCGATCAGTCCGATAAACTGACCGTCCGGAATTTCCAGATTCACATCATCCAGCGCACGCACCAAAAGCTCCGTATCCGTTCCATATAAATAACTTACATGCTCCAGTTTTAATCCCATTGTTTCCTCACTTTACAGGCATTTGTCTGTTATCCGATGCGCCTGTTTTGCTGCCTGTACACAGCTTTTTTAACTCCTCCGTCAGCTCCTGTGCTGTCAGAATGCCATCCGGCAGCTTCAGTCCGCTCTTTTGCAGCTCATAGGCGAGTAATGTAACCTGCGGTACATCCAGACGCAAATGCTTCAACCGTTCCACCTGGGAAAAGATCTCCCGCGGCGTTCCCTGCATCACAACCTTGCCTTCATCCATTACAAACACCCGGTCGGCATAAATAACCTCTTCCATATAATGGGTAATCAGGATAATCGTGACATTTTCCACGTCATTCAGTGCACGAGCCGCCCTTATGACATCTTTGCGCCCGTTGGGATCCAGCATTGCCGTCGGCTCGTCCAGCACAATACATTTCGGATGCATCGCAAGCACGCCTGCGATGGAAACGCGCTGCTTCTGTCCGCCGGAAAGCTTGTTCGGAGAATATTTTCGATATTCATACATTCCGACTGCTTTTAAGCTTTCCTCCACTCGTTCCCAGATTTCCTTTGTCGGCACACCGAGGTTTTCCGGTCCGAAGCCAACATCCTCCTCCACAACCTGCCCTATGATCTGATTGTCCGGATTCTGAAATACCATCCCGGCAGTGCTGCGCACATCCCAGGTATGGTTCTCATCTGCCGTATCCATGCCATCCACAACAATACAGCCCTCCGACGGCAGCAAAAGCGCATTAAAATGCTTCGCCAGCGTCGACTTGCCGGAACCGTTATGTCCCAGGATCGCAATAAATTCGCCCGGCTCCACCGAAAGGTTTACATCCTTTACCGCCGGAACTTCACCTTCCACATTGCCTTCCTCATCGTGACGGATATAATGATAACTTAAATGTTTCGTCTTTATGATGCTCATGTTTTCCTATCGTCTCCATGTTTCCAGAAAAATCGGGGTCAATCCTGTTCCATTTTAACAGCACACCTCCTGAATGGCAAGGACAATCCTGTTGCGGCTTTTCTCACACTGCTGTATAATCATCCTGCGTACCGGGTTTTCAACGGACACCATCGGCATGATCTTTGTTGAAATTTTCTTCATCTCCGGCAAAATACACCCGTCCGCATAAACACTTTTATATAGGATTGAAGCATTCTTATGAAAAAACACTCTAATGATTTCGGAAACGACTCTGTACCGGGACTGGTTCTGCGAACCTCGATCCCCTTTATGTTCGCGCAGTTTGTCAACGTTCTTTACAGCATCGTTGATCGCATTTATATCGGAAATATCCCGCAGATCGGAGATGTTTCCCTGGCAGGCGCCGGCATCTGCGCGCCCGTCATCACGCTGCTTTCTTCTTTTGCAACGCTGATCGGCATCGGCGGCTCCGTCCTGTTTTCGATGCGTCTCGGAGCTAAGGATCAGGAAAAAGCAAAAAATCTCCTTGGTACAAGCTTTTCCATGCTGCTCGTTTTTTCCGCTGCGCTTACCATTTTGTTTCTATTGCTGAAAGCTCCGCTTCTTCAATGGTTCGGCGCAAGCAAAACAACATTTCCCTACGCCAATACCTACATGACGATTTATACACTCGGCACGTTCTTCGCCCTGCTGTCCATGGGCATGAACTATTTCATCACCGCGCAGGGATATCCGGGGCTTGGGATGGCAACAACCCTGATCGGTGCGGTTGTCAACATCGTACTGGATCCCGTATTTATCTTTCTGCTGCATATGAATATTGCAGGTGCTGCCCTCGCTACCGTCCTCGCGCAGTTGTCTTCCTGTGTTTTTGTCCTGCTGACGCTGAAACAGAAAAAAATGCCTATTCCCCTGACGCTGGCACCGATCCAACGTTCTACCGCAGTGCGCATCCTGAAAATGGGCTTTTCTCCCTTTTTAATTCTTGCAACCGACAGCGTGATCATCATCGCCCTAAATGCAGTCCTGCAGCATTTTGGCGGTCCGGAATACGGAGACACTCTCATCACCTGCGCAACCATCGTGCAGAGCTACATGCTGCTCATCACTTCGCCGATGCTCGGCATTACCGGAGGCTCCCAGCCCCTCATCAGCTTCAACATGGGTGCCGGAAAGGTTGAGCGCATCCGCAAAATTGTACTTTGCGTCCTGCTTTTATGCATCGGTTTTACGACGTTTATGTTCCTGCTGTCCCGTTTTGTTCCGCAGTATTTTGTCCGAATTTTCACCCAAAACCCGGAATACGCATCTCTTTCTGTCTGGGGCATTCAGGTCTTTACCCTCGGCGTTATCCCGCTGAGCTTCCAGTATGTCTTTGTGGATGCCCTGACTGCCATGAGCCTGACAAAGCTGTCCCTGTTTTTATCCCTGCTGCGGAAAAGCGAGTATTTTGCAGCAACCTGTCTGCTTCCCCTCTTTTTCGCCGCAAAGATGTGCTTTTACGCGGAACCTATCGCAGACACGCTTTGCTTCTTCTCTTCCAGTCTTGCCTTTTTCCTGATCTATAAAAAATATCTCAAAGGAGAAGGACGTCTCTCACAGCTTCGCCTGTGAGTCTATAAAAAGAGCCGGATAAACTCGACAGACATTTTCAGTCCGCCGTCTTATCCGGCTCTCCATTTCTTCAGAATGATTTGCTCTCCGATTGGAAAACATACCATTATTTAATTTGAAAATCTCTGATTAGATCAGCTCCAGTACAACTTCCATTGCACCATCGCCCTTACGCTGGCCGATCTTAACGATTCTGGTGTAACCACCCTTACGGTCTGCGTACTTGGGAGCGATTTCATCAAATACCTTTGCAGGCATATCGATCTTCTTGGTGTTTTTCTTCTTACCAGCTGCTGCGGCAGGAACCTCAGTAACAGGATAGAATACTTTCAGCATCTGACGTCTTGCATGCAGTCTGGAAGGCTGATCTTTCTTGATCTCCTTCTGAACTTCATCGTAAACGGTAACCTTCTTGCCATCTACAACTTCTTTTACTCTCTTGCCGTCTTTGTCCTTGCGGGCAACCTTAGCAGTAACGGTAACGGTATCGAAGTTATCTTTCTCCTTGATGCCCAGTGCAATGATGCCCTCAGCGATCTTACGGATTTCTTTTGCCTTAGCTTCAGTGGTAACGATTTTACCTCTGTACAGCAGGCTGGTTACCTGGCTTCTTAACAGAGCCTTTCTCTGATCAGATGTTCTGCCTAATTTTCTATACTTTGCCATTGTATTATTTTCCTTTCAATCCTGGTACATCCGGCCATGCCCTTTGGTCTTACTCACCGAATGTTTGTTTACGCCAATCATGTTTTGCGACCGGACGTGCCTTTTGGACTTACCGCCGACCGGACTTTTCCATTTATAAAATGCGATATAGCTTTCAGAGTCAACCGGCGTTCACCGGCTGCACAAACCCATTTCTGAATTTGCTTTACTCCTCACTGGGTCTGAAATGGAAACCCAGTTCGCTGATTTTTGCCTGTACTTCTTCGAGAGATTTGCGGCCCAGATTACGAACCTTCATCATGTCTTCCGGAGTCTTATTGATCAGCTCTTCAACCGTGTTGATACCAGCACGCTTCAGGCAGTTGTAAGAACGAACAGAGAGCTCAAGCTCATCGATGCTCATCTCCAATACCTTTTCCTTCTCGTCATCTTCCTTCTCTACCATAACCTCTGCGGTCTTGGCATTCTCCGAAAGATCGATGAACAGGCTCAGGTGCTCGCTGAGTACCTTCGCAGCCAGACTGACAGCCTCATCGGGAGCCAGTGTGCCGTTCGTATAAACATCCAGGGTCAGCTTATCATAGTCTGTCACCTGACCGACACGGGTATTCTGTACTGCCATATTTACTCTCTCAACGGGAGTGTAAATGGAATCAACAGCGATAACACCGATCGGAAGATCATCGCTCTTGTTCTTGTCAGCACTTACATATCCTCTGCCCTTGGTGATTGTCAGCTCCATGTAAAGCTTGCAGTCCTTGCCACCGCTCAAATGAGCGATGACAAGATCCGGATTCAGAATTTCGATATCCTGATCAGCCTGAATATCGGAAGCGTGTACCACGCCTTCGCCCTCAAACTCAATGTATGCGGTCTTAGGCTCGTTGGTCTCGCTGCTGTTCTTGATTGCAAGACACTTGATATTCATGATGATCTCAGTTACATCTTCCTTCACGCCGGGAATGGAACTGAACTCGTGCAGCACGCCTTCGATTTTTACCTGGCTAACTGCTGCACCGGGTAAGGAAGACAACATGATTCTTCTCAGCGAATTGCCCAGGGTAATTCCATATCCTCTTTCCAGAGGCTCCACCACGAACTTGCCATACTTCTTATCTTCGGAAATTTCGGCAACCTCAATATTGGGTCTTTCAAAATCAAACACTGTAAATACCCTCCTTTATGAACAATCTGAGATGGACAGTTATCTTCTAATTATTTGGAGTACAACTCGACGATAAGCATCTCGTCTACCGGAACATCGATCATTTCACGGGTAGGAAGCTGCTTAACAGTGCCCTTGAATGCTTCTTTTTCTACATCCATCCATTCGGGAGTCAGTCTGCCTGCAGTTACCTCAAGGATGTCCTTGTATCTCTGCATGGTCTTAGCGCTTTCCTTCACTTCGATCACGTCACCAGCCTTTACCTGGTAAGAAGGAATGTTTACGCACTTGCCATTTACCAGAATGTGCTTGTGGTCAACAACCTGTCTTGCTTCTCTTCTGGTTCTCGCGAAGCCCATACGGAAAACAACGCTGTCCAGTCTGGCCTCAAGCATGGTCATCAGGTTTTCACCAGTCATGCCTTTCATTCTGTCTGCCTTTTTGTAGTAGTTACGGAAAGGCTTTTCCAGAACGCCGTAGATGAATTTTGCTTTCTGCTTCTCTCTCAGCTGCAGGCCGTACTCACTCATCTTCTTGCCTGTTCTGGCGGTTCTGTTAGATTTCTTATCATAACCCAGGTATGCGGGCTCCAGTCCAAGGGATCTGCATCTCTTTAAAACAGGGACTCTATTTACTGCCATTTTTATAATCCTCCTGATTATTGTTTACAGCACGGCTCCTGCCGTGTCTTCATCCAACCTACTTCTGATTTGTGTCTATTCCAACGATGGGAATATGCAGCAGCCATCTGAAACCGGGAGCTTCCCGGTCAGATTCTGCAAAGCGTCGATTAAACGCGACGACGCTTGGGCGGGCGGCAGCCGTTATGCGGAACAGGAGTCACATCCTTGATGCTGACTACATCCAGACCGCATGCGGACAGCGCACGGATTGCAGCCTCACGGCCTGAACCCGGTCCCTTTACAAAAACATCTACGGTCTTTAATCCATGGATTAAAGCTGCCTTTGTAGCTGTTTCTGCAGCCATCTGCGCTGCATACGGAGTAGATTTCCTTGAACCCTTAAATCCCAGACCGCCGGCGGAAGCCCAGCTTAAAGCATTACCTTCAGCATCTGTCAGTGTAACGATTGTGTTATTGAAAGAAGACTGAATATGTGCCTGTCCGTGTTCAACGTTTTTCTTGACACGCTTTTTTGTCACTTTTTTGGTAACTTTCTTGTTTGCCATTTAAACTAACCTACTTTCCCTTGTTTGAATTATTTTTTCTTGTTTGCAACAGTTCTCTTAGGACCTTTTCTGGTTCTTGCGTTGGTCTTTGTCTTCTGACCACGAACCGGAAGGCCTTTACGATGACGGATGCCTCTGTAGCAGCCGATTTCCTGCAGTCTCTTGATGTTCAGTGCGATCTCTCTTCTCAGATCACCTTCAACAGTCATGGTTTCGTCGATCACTTCGCTGATCTTCTTAACCTCATCGTCTGTCAGGTCTCTGCAGCGAGTGTCGGGATTAACACCTGCCTGAGCTAAAATCTTTGTTGCGCTGGGTCTGCCGATACCGTAAATGTAGGTCAGGCCGATCTCAACACGTTTTTCTCTGGGTAAGTCAATACCTGCAATACGAGCCATTTACATTTCCTCCATTCTGTGTGCGCAATGCGCACAGCTGCACAGGCCAACTCTTTCCTGTGCGTCTTCAAATAATAGTTACTAATTGACTGGGGTACCATGTACCCAACCGGTAAACCGGTCTTTCCGATACTCTCTCACAGATTGCTCCGTGCGGAAACGATGTGCTTTACACATTCTGTTTCTTCACACAGTCGTTCCCGACCTTTGGATAAAGGTCTCTTTTCGGTATCAAAAAGTAATCTCCCGTAATAAATGTGCTCTACTACGTTCAATTATTTTCAAGCGGACCTTAGTAACAATCCGCTGCCAGCCGTCTTAGATGCGACGGGGTAAATCGCTTTCTTCCAATTAATTATAAATTAGAAAGAACTACTCAACCCTGTCTCTGTTTGTGCTTGGGGTTCTCACAGATAATTCTGATGGAACCTTTCCTTTTGATGACTTTGCACTTTTCGCAAATCGGTTTTACGGATGCTCTTACTTTCATTCTTAACCTCCATTTCTACCGTCCTCCGCACCCGCGGAATCCGGCAAGAATCCTGATCAGATCGCCTTTTCGAAGCGTTCTGACCGACCTCCTTCCAAAAAGACCGTTACCTATTATAGCATGAAAATTCAATACTTGCAACCATTTTGAGGCAAAAAAATACCAGTTTTTCCGGGTTTTTCTGTAGTTTTTTTGTAAAAATCCCCGGCAGCAAAAACGCCGCCGGGGACTGAACTTTTTCTTATTTATCTCTCCAGATGATTCTTCCCTTGGAAAGATCGTAAGGGGACAGCTCCAGTGTCACCTTGTCGCCGGGAAGGATACGGATGAAGTTCTGTCTCAGCTTACCGCTGATATGTGCCAGAACTCTGTGACCGTTTTCCAGTTCTACCTGAAACATGGTGTTGGGCAGCTTTTCCACTACTGTGCCTTCGATTTCAATAACATCTGCTTTCGACATATCTTACCTCCGTTCGTTCGCTTTCTCCATACTATAAAGTTTTATGCAGCGTTTGATTTTCGTATCCGCGTCCGCCGGGTTTTGGAAAAGATCCTCCAGCTCGCTGCTGTCCATCCCTCCGTTTAAAACCAGCTGAACGTGTTTTCTTTTTTTCCGTTTGGGTGACTGATACAGACGGCTGATTCCGTCTGCCAGCCAGATAACATCCCCATCCTCCCGGATCACCAGAAAAATGCTTCCTTTATCATGTCCCGCCAGGGAAACTGCCAGTTTACCGACCATCTGTGTCCTCCTTAATACAACGTCAGGATCTCCGGTTCCCCATCGGTCACCAGAATCGTGTTTTCGTAATGCGCTGACAAGGAGCCATCCTTTGTAACGACCGTCCAGCCATCCCGCAGGAATCGTACCTGCCAGGTTCCGGCATTGATCATCGGCTCAATCGCAAGCGTCATGCCCGCCTGTAAGCGGACGCCTCTTCTTTTCTGTGCATAGTTGGGAATCTGCGGATCTTCATGAAGCGCTGTTCCGATTCCATGGCCAACCAGATCCCGCACAATTCCGTAGCCATAGGGTGTAACATACTCCTCAATGGCTCTCGAAATATCATGCAGGTGCTGTCCTTCCTTTGCCATTTTGATGCCTTCAAAGAAGCTCTGCTTTGTTACATCCATCAGCTTTTGTGCCTCTGTGCTCACCTTGCCGACCGCATGTGTCCGCGCCGCGTCGGAATGATAGCCCTTATAGATCAGTCCCGCATCCAGGCTGACAATATCGCCTTCCTTTAAATAACGGTCCTTTCTCGGGATTCCATGCACGACTTCGTCATTGACGGAAACACAGATAGAAGCAGGATATCCATTATAATGGAGAAAATTCGGGATACATCCGCAGTCTCTGATGAGTTTTTCTCCCTTTGCATCAATTTCCCAGGTGGAAATGCCGGGCGCAATCATGGCTTCCAGCTCCTGATGCACATGAGCAAGGCGCTTTCCGGCCTCCCTCATCAGTTCGATTTCTCTTGCAGATTTAATTGAAACGGCCATAGTTCCCCTCCAAAATGCTGACATCCGCTCTCATCAGCCCAGAATCGCGGTGATTGCAGCAAATACCTCTTCCATCGGAACGGTACCGTCCACAGTCTTTAATACACCTTTTTCGGTGTAGAAGTCGATCAGGGGCTGTGTCTGTTCGTGATAAACGTTCAGACGGTTCTTTACGGTTTCCGGCTTATCGTCGTCACGAAGCACCAGTTCGCTGCCGCATACATCACAGATGCCCTCTTTCTTCGGAGGTACATGCTCGATATGATAGGTAGCGCCGCAGGTCAGGCATGCACGACGTCCGGACATTCTCTTTACGATGTTTTCATCCGGTACATCTACGTTGATTGCGTAATCAATATGATCTCCAAGCTTCGTCAGCTCGCTGTCCAGAACCTCAGCCTGAGGAATGGTACGAGGAAAACCGTCCAGAACATAACCATTCTTGCAGTCATCCTGTGCAACACGGTCTAACAGAATGCGAACGGTCAGTTCGTCCGGAACCAGCAGCCCCTGATCCATATATTTTTTTGCTTCCATGCCCAGCTCAGTGCCGTTTTTAATATTTGCACGGAAAATATCGCCGGTGGAGATATGGGGTACTCCGTACTTATCTGCGATCATTTTTGCCTGAGTTCCTTTGCCTGCTCCAGGCGCGCCTAACATGATAATCTTCATGATCTCTTTCCTCCGCTGTATTTTTTGTAGAATGCAGACAGGGACAGAAACGTCGCCGTCCTGTCCCCGCCCGAATCCGGACCGTCTGTTATGCAGACAGCCGTTTAGTCATTTAAAAATCCTTTATAATTCCGAACCATCATCTGGGATTCGATCTGCTTTAAGGTTTCCAGCAGTACACTGACAATAATGATCAGGCTCGTTCCGCCGAAGGAAACACTTGCACCGAATACTCCGTTAAATACATAAGGGAGTACGCACACGATCGTAAGACCGCAGGCACCGATGAAGATCAGGTAATTCAGAATTTTGTTCAGATAATCGCTGGTAGGCTTACCCGGACGAATGCCCGGAATGAAACCGCCCTGCTTTTTCATATTGTCGGCAATTTCCAGCGGATTGAAGGTAATCGATGTATAGAAGTAGGCGAAGAAGATCACCATTACAATATACACGATCAGTCCGATGGAGTATACCAGTTCACTGGGCTTGCACCAGTAGCTGGAATTCAAGCCGCGCAGGATATAAGCCCACGGACCTGTTCCTTTGTATCCGGTCAACTGAGAAATGATGATCGGAATCTGCAGAATCGACTGCGCGAAGATAACCGGGATAACACCTGCGGTGTTTACCTTTAAGGGAATAAAGGTGGATTGTCCGCCTACCATCTTGCGGCCCTGCACTTTTTTGGCATACTGTACCGGAATCTTCCGTACAGCATCATTTAAAATGATGACCAAAATTACCATTCCGACGATGATCGCCAGAATGATAACTGCAGCAAGCGCTCCTACAGCAACTGCCTTGCCTTTTACAAACTGCTGATAAAGACTGGACAGATCGCTGGGCATACGGGAAATAATATTGATGGTCAGCACGATAGAAATACCGTTGCCCACACCATTTTCCGTAATACGCTCGCCGATCCACATCAGGAATGCACTTCCTGCTGTCAACGCGGCAATTACAGTAATTACGTTAAGCGCATTAAAGTCATCCATCAGACCCTGGCGGCCGAAACCGATCGCCATAGCAGCAGACTCGATCAATGCCAGACCAACCGTCACATATCTTGTAATGGAGGTCAGTTTTTTACGCCCCTCTTCCCCATCTCTCTGCATTTCTTCCAGCTTCGGGATCGCAATCGTTAAAAGCTGAATAATGATCGATGATGTGATGTAAGGGGTGATGTTCAATGCGAACAGAGACATGTTCTCGAAAGAACCGCCGGTGAACGCATTGAAAAAGCTAAACGTATCTCCTGTCTGCGCCGCGAACCAATTGGAGAAGAAATGTCTGTTTACACCCGGTACCGGGAGCTGGCAGCCAATACGAATGACTACCAGCATCAGGAAGGTGAACAGAAGCTTCTTACGAATCTCCTTGATCTTAAACGCATTTTTCAGGGTAGTAAGCATTTACATCACCTCTGCAGTTCCACCAAGCGCCTCGATCTTTTCCTTTGCGGATGCACTGAATGCATTTGCTTTTACATCGAGCTTTTTGGTAAATTCTCCGTTTCCAAGAATTTTAACGCCGTCCTTAGGGTTCTTTACGATACCCTTCTCGAGCAGTGTCTCAACAGTTACGGTTTCACCGTTCTCAAATACTTCAAGTGCACTCAGATTGATTGCAACGATATCCTTAGAGTTTCTGTTTGTGAAGCCTCTCTTAGGAATACGTCTGTATAAAGGCATCTGGCCGCCTTCAAAGCCCGGTCTCGGAGCACCGGAACGTGCCTTCTGACCCTTGTGGCCCTTACCTGCTGTCTTACCGTTACCGGAAGCATGGCCACGGCCTCTTCTAAAATTATCGCTGTGTACGGAACCAGCTGCGGGCTGTAAGTTAGATAATTCCATTTCCTGACACCTCCTCTTTTTATGCTTCTTCTACTTTCAGCATATATCCAACCTTCTGGATCATGCCTCTGGTAGACGCGTTATCAGGCATGATAACAGTCTTGTGCATTTTGGTAAGACCCATAGCCTCTACGGTTGCTCTGTGCTTCGGCACTGCACCGATGGGGGACTTAACCAAAGTGATCTTTAAATTCTTCTCTGCCATTTTTGTCTCCTCCTTGATTAAGCCATGATCTCTTCTACAGACTTACCACGCTTAGCTGCTACTTCTTCAGGAGTCTTGATCTGGCTTAATCCCTGAATGGTTGCCAGAACGACATTCTGCTTGTTGGTGGAGCCCAGCGCCTTGGTACGGATATTCTTGATACCAGCCAGCTCGCAAACCACACGGGCAGGACCGCCAGCGATGATACCAGTACCTTCAGGAGCTTTCTTCAGCAGAACGGTAGAAGAACCATACTTGCCGAGGAAGTCATGTGTAACGGAATTGTTCTCATCCAGAGCAACGGATACCAGATGCTTTGCAGCGTCTTCTTTACCCTTACGGATTGCTTCCGGAATTTCAATGGATTTGCCCAGACCTACACCTACATGTCCGTTGCCATCGCCTACTACTACTAAAGCTGTGAAACGCATGTTGCGGCCGCCTTTTACAACCTTGGTAACACGTTTGATGGAAACGACTTTGTCTGTTAACTCCAGATTTGTCGTATCAATAATTGTTCTTCTCATCTGATGTGTTCTCCTTCCTAGAATGTCAGGCCAGCTTCTCTGGCTGCCTCAGCTAAAGCTGCAACTTTACCCTGGTAGATGTAGCCGCCGCGGTCAAATACAACCTCGGTGATACCCTTTTCCAGAGCGCGTTTTGCGATAACAGTTCCCAGATATGCCGCAGCATCAACGTTATTGGTCTTCTCCAGTTCAGCCTTTACATCCTTTTCCAGGGTGGAAGCAGCTGCCAGAGTCTTGCCAACGGTATCGTCGATAATTTGAGCATACATATGATTATTGCTTCTGAATACGGCCAGACGCGGTCTCTCAGGAGTGCCGCTGAAACGGTTACGCATTCTTCTGTGCTTGTTCTCACGAACGACCTGTCTTGATTTCTTACTAACCATTTTTACACTCTCCTTATCCGTTATTTCTTACCAGTCTTACCAACTTTGCGTCTGATAACTTCATCAGCATACTTGATACCCTTGCCCTTATAAGGCTCCGGTCTTCTCTTGTCTCTGATCTCAGCTGCAAACTGGCCAACCTTTTCTTTGTCGATACCCTTTACGATGATGATGTTCTGACCGTCCAGTACAGTTTCGATACCTTCGGGATCTTCCATCTCAACGGGGTGGGAATAACCTAAGGATAATGTCAGCTTCTTGCCTGCTTTAGCAGCCTTGTAACCTACACCGTTTACTTCCAGCTTCTTCTCGTAGCCGGTTGTAACACCAACAACCATGTTGTTGATCAGTGTTCTGGTCAGACCATGCAGGGATTTCATTTTCTTTAAGTCGTTGGGACGTGTAACAACAACGTGTCCATCTTCCAGTTTAATTGTCATCTCTTCAGGAAGCACTCTCTCCAGTGTTCCTTTGGGACCTTTTACAGTCACTTTATTATTTTCTGCAACCTCTACAGTTACGCCTGCAGGAATCGCGATTGGCATTCTTCCTATACGTGACATGCCCGTACCTCCATAATATAGAATAATTGATAGGATTACCAGTTATCTCTGGGGTTTTATCACCCCGAGAATGCAAAGCATTCTCGAAAATGAAGCCTAGTAATTCTTAGATGACGTATTTTGTCATCTTAGAATTACTCTTCATTTTTTTTACCAGATGTAAGCCAGAACTTCGCCGCCAACCTGCAGCTCTCTTGCTTTCTTATCGGTAATAACACCCTGGTTGGTGGAAATGATTGCGATACCAAGACCGCCCAGTACGCGGGGAAGCTCTTCCTTACCAGCGTATACACGCAGGCCGGGTTTGGAGATTCTCTTGATACCGGAAATGATCTTGTCGTTCTTATCTTCACCGTATTTCAGAGTGATGTGGATGGTCTTGAAAGAACCTTCATCCAGAATATCATATTTTTTAATATAGCCTTCATCCAGCAGGATCTGTACAATAGCCAGCTTCATTTTGGACGCAGGTACATCTACTGTATCGTGTTTTGCAGTATTTGCATTACGGATTCTTGTAAGCATATCTGCAATAGGATCGCTCATTGTCATTGTGATTTACCTCCTTCTCTTACCAGCTCTTACCAGCTTGCTTTCTTCACGCCAGGAATCTGTCCCTTGTATGCCAGTTCACGGAAGCAAATTCTGCAGATTCCGTATTTTCTCAGAACCGAATGGGGACGGCCGCAAATCTTGCAACGTGTGTATTCTCTGGAAGAGAACTTAGGTGTACGCTGCTGCTTAATCTTCATTGCTGTTTTAGCCATGAATACATTTACCTCCTTCTTACTTCGCGAAAGGCATGCCGAACAGTCTCAGCAGCTCGCGTGCCTCTTCATCTGTCTTCGCTGTGGTAACTACGATGACGTCCATACCTCTAACCTTTTCCACCTTATCATATTCGATTTCAGGGAAAATCAGCTGTTCCTTAACGCCCAGAGCATAGTTGCCTCTGCCGTCGAAGGAATCTGCGCTCACGCCGCGGAAGTCGCGGACACGAGGCAGTGCAAGGTTAACCAGACGATCCATGAAGTCATACATTTTCTCGCCGCGAAGTGTTGTCTTGCATCCGATCGGCATACCCTCACGGATTTTGAAGTTAGCAACGGAATTTTTCGCTCTGGTAAGAACAACCTTCTGTCCAGTAATTGTCTCAAGATCCTTTACTGCGGAATCCAGAACCTTGGCATTCTCTTTTGCTTCACCAACACCCATGTTGATGACGATCTTGTCAAGCTTCGGAACTTCCATAATGTTTTTATAGCCGAACTTCTTGATCATAGCATCTACGATCTCGTCTTTATATAAGTCTTTCAGTCTGCTCACGCTTATAGCCTCCTTCCTCGGAATTATTTATCGATTACTTCGCCTGTGGACTTTGCAACACGAACCTTTTTGCCGTCCTCTACCTTGAAGCCGATACGGGTTGCTTTCCCATTGTGAAGATACATTACGTTAGATGCATCAATGGGAGCTTCCTTCTGGATAATTCCGCCATTCTGGTTTGCTGCAGAAGGCTTTGTGTGCTTGGTAATGATGTTGACTTTCTCAACAGTTACCTTGCCGTTCTTCTTATCTACGGCAACAACTTTTCCTTCTTTGTCTTTATCTTTGCCGGCGATGACCTTTACAGTATCGCCCTTTTTAATTTTCATGGTAGACATAAAGGCACCTCCTTATAATACTTCCGGAGCCAGAGAAGCAATTTTCATAAACTGCTTGTCACGAAGCTCACGAGCTACTGGCCCAAAGATACGAGTTCCTCTGGGGGTCTTGTCATCTTTGATGATTACAGCAGCATTCTCGTCAAACTTAATGTAAGAACCGTCTTTACGACGAACGCCCTTTACGGAACGAACTACAACAGCCTTTACAACGTCGCCCTTCTTTACAACTCCGCCGGGTGTTGCATCTTTAACGCTGGCAACGATGATATCGCCTACATTCGCATATCTTCTGGTAGAGCCACCCATAACGCGGATGCACAGAATCTCTTTGGCACCTGTGTTATCGGCAACTTTCAGTCTCGTTTCCTGTTGAATCATAATAATTCTCCTTCCAACTTAATTACTTGCCGTAGATTATTTCGCTCTTTCGATGATCTCAACAAGTCTCCATCTCTTGTCCTTGGACAGCGGTCTTGTTTCCATCACCTTCACGGTGTCACCAATGTTGCACTCGTTGTTCTCATCGTGTGCCTTCAGCTTGTAAGTCTCTTTTACGATCTTCTTGTAAAGAGGATGCTTTACATGATCTTCAATGGCAACAACGATTGTCTTGTCCATCTTATTGCTAACGACCTTACCGGTACGTGTTTTTCTCAGATTACGTTCCACGTTCGTTTACTCCTTTCTGGATATTACTCTGCAACCTTGGCTTTCTGTGTCATCACTGTCTGGATTCTGGCGATGTTCTTTCTAACTTCGCGGATCCGAGCAGTATTGTCAAGCTGGTTTGTTGCGTTCTGGAATCTTAAATTGAAAAGTTCCTTCTTGGCAGCTGTCAGTTCCTGTGCGAGATCAGCAGCTGTTTTATTCTTTAAATCATCTACATAGGTTTTAGACTTCATTTGCTACACCGCCTTCCAAGTCAGCTTTCGACACAATTTTGCATTTGCAGGGAAGCTTATGCATTGCGAGACGAAGTGCCTCTTTTGCAGCTTCCTCCGGAACGCCTGCGATTTCGAACATTACGCGGCCCGGCTTAACAACTGCAACCCAGTACTCCAGAGCGCCCTTACCGGAACCCATTCGAGTTTCAGCAGGCTTAGCTGTAACCGGCTTGTCAGGGAAGATCTTGATCCAAACCTGACCGGTACGCTTTGTATAACGTGTCAGTGCGATACGGGCTGCTTCGATCTGGTTGGACTTGATCCAGCAGGGCTCAAGTGCTACCAGGCCGTATTCACCGTATGTGATTGTATTGCCGCGCATAGCCTTACCAGCCATGGTGCCGCGGAACTGTTTACGACGTTTAACTCTCTTCGGCATTAACATAGTTATTTATCGCTCCCTTCCTTATTTCCTTTTGTAGGAAGTACCTCGCCTTTGTAGATCCAAACCTTAACGCCAACTTTGCCGTAGGTTGTATCTGCTTCTGCGAATCCATAATCGATGTCAGCTCTTAATGTCTGCAGCGGAATAGTACCTTCGCTGTAGAACTCGGTACGTGCGATATCTGCGCCGCCCAGACGACCGGATACAGCAGTCTTGATACCCTTTGCGCCGGTTTTCATGGTTCTGCCGATGCAGGACTTCATAGCACGTCTGAAAGCAACACGGTTCTCCAGCTGCTGTGCAATGTTCTCAGCAACCAGCTGTGCATCGCGGTCAGGTCTCTTGATTTCTTTGATGTCAACCAGAACCTTTTTATCTGTCAGCTTGGACAGCTCTTTCTTGGTTACTTCGATTTCTGCGCCGCCCTTACCGATTACAACGCCGGGCTTTGCGGTATAAAGGATAACCTTTACTCTGTCGGACGCTCTCTCGATTTCAATCTTGGAAACGCCTGCAGAATACAGTTTCTTCTTTAAAAATTTTCTGATGTTGTAGTCTTCTACTAAATAATCAGCGTATTCAGCGTCTGCATACCATCTGGAATCCCAATCTTTGATTACGCCGACTCTTAAACCATGAGGATTAACCTTCTGTCCCATTATCGTTCCTCCTACTTTCTCTCATCAAGCACTACAGTGATGTGGCTCATTCTCTTCTCGATTCTGTAAGCCCGTCCCTGTGCTCTCGGTCTAACTCTCTTCATCGTAGGTCCCTTGTTTGCATAGCACTCAGCAACATAAAGGTTTTCTCTCTTCATGCCGTTGTTGTTCTCTGCGTTTGCTGCTGCAGATTCCAGCAGTTTCTTTACAAGGCTGGAAGCATATCTGGGATTGTAGGTTACAACAGCCAGTGCTGTCTCCAGATCTTTACCTCTGATCGCATCCAGTACAAAACAAGCTTTCGTTACAGACACTCTTGCGTAGGATAATTTAGCAGAAGGTCTTGTATCTTTATTCGCATTTCTTTCTCTCTTAATTTGAGATCTATGTCCTTTAGCCATGAATAAAACCTCCTTTCAATTATCTAACTTTGGACTTCTTTTCGTCTTTACCATGACCTCTGTAGGTTCTGGTAGCTACGAATTCGCCAAGTTTGTGTCCAACCATATCTTCAGTTACATATACCGGAACATGCTTGCGGCCGTCATGAACTGCAATTGTGTGTCCAACGAAGGACGGGAAAATTGTAGAACGACGGGACCAGGTCTTGATAACCTGTTTCTGTCCAGCAGCATTCATAGCGTCCACTTTTTTCAGCAAGCTGGCATCAGCGAACGGTCCTTTTTTCAGTGATCTTGCCATTGTTGTTCTCCTCCTTAACCTTATTTGATAGCCTTACCGTCTCTTCTTCTTACGATCAGCTTGTTGGAAGCCTTCTTAGACTTTCTGGTCTTCAAGCCGAGTGCCGGTTTGCCCCAAGGAGTGCTCGGACCAGGACGGCCGATACCGGTCTTACCTTCACCACCACCATGCGGATGGTCATTCGGGTTCATAACGGAACCGCGAACGGTAGGACGGATACCCATGTGACGCTTGCGTCCTGCTTTACCGTAGTTGATCAGGTTGTGATCGCCATTGCCTACAACGCCGATTGTAGCGCGGCAAACGATCGGAACCATTCTCATTTCACCGGAGGGAAGTCTCAGGGTTGCATATTTGCCTTCCTTCGCCATCAGCTGTGCGCTGTTACCTGCAGAACGAACCATCTGTCCGCCCTTGCCGGGATATAACTCAATGTTGTGTACCTGAGTACCAACAGGAATTTCAGATAACGGCAGGCAGTTGCCTACTCTTACTTCAGCTTCCGGTCCGTTCATGACCTTCTGGCCTACTTTCAGTCCTTCAGGAGCGATGATATATGCCTTCTGGCCATCTGCGTAGCAGATCAGTGCGATGTTTGCTGTTCTGTTGGGGTCGTATTCGATACCAACTACAGTTGCCGGAATGCCATCCTTGAATCTCTTGAAGTCTACCATTCTGTACTGGGTGCGAACGCCGCCGCCATGATGTCTAACGGTGATCTTACCCTGATTGTTACGACCGGAGTTCTTCTTCAGAGATACGCAAAGGCTCTTCTCAGGAGTTGTCTTTGTGATCTCGGAAAAATCAGAACCAGTCATATTTCTTCTGGAAGGTGTATAGGGATTATATGTTTTAATTCCCATGATGATTTCTCCTTTACTATTTATTATCGTGCTTGTATGCACATATTCGCGATGAGCTCGAGGGTGCGGCGACTGGCAGGAAGTGCTTTGCCGTGCTTGCACGAGCAAAGTGCTTATTGGCAGGAGCCATAGTCGCGTGCAACGCGACGAGCAGCGTCAGCTGCGAAGTGCCCTCGATCGTTACCTGGAAGCTTTTATAACAAACCTTTGTTTCAAGCTTCCTTTCATCGCATCTTACAGACCAGCGAAGATCTCGATATCTTTGCTGTCAGCGGTCAGGGTTACGATAGCCTTTTTGGTCTTGGCTGTCTTACCAACTACCATACCGCGTCTCTTATTCTTACCGTCAGCGTTCAGAGTGTTTACCTTAGCAACCTTAGCGCCTTCGAACATCTTCTCAACAGCTTCCTTGATCTGGGTCTTGTTTGCTTCCGGATGTACCAGGAAGGTATATTTCTTTTCGCCCATACCAGCCATGCTCTTCTCAGTGATGACGGGTTTGAGGATAACGTCATAGTACTTAATGTCTGCCATTATGCGTACACCTCCTCGATTGTCTTAACAGCGTCCTTTGTCAGAACAACCTTGCCAGCCTTCATGATGTCATATACGTTGATGGTGTTCGGCAGAGCCATCTTTACATCAGCGATGTTCTTTGCGCTCATCATTACGTTTACATCATTCTCGTTTACAACAACCAGACCGTTGTTTACATCCAGGTTCTTCATAACCTGTGCAAAATTCTTGGTCTTGATTTCTTCGAACTTCAGCTCGTCAACAACGATCAGCTTCGCATTTGCAACCTTGTCTGTCAGAGCAGACTTCAGAGCAGCTCTCTTCTCTTTCTTGTTGAGCTTGAAGGAATAATCTCTCGGTACGGGAGCAAATACTACGCCGCCGCCTGTCCACTGGGGAGCGCGGATGGAGCCCTGTCTTGCATGACCGGTTCCCTTCTGTCTCCAGGGTTTTCTTCCGCCGCCGGAAACCTCGGAACGAGTCTTTGCTTTCTGTGTTCCCTGACGATTGTTTGCAAGCTGCTGAACAACTGCCATGTGTACCAGATGTTCGTTTACTTCAACACCGAATACCGCATCGTTTAATTCGATTGTATCGATCTGCTTGCCTTCCATATTATAAACAGATACGTTTGCCATCTGTGTGGTCCTCCTTTCCAGTTTTAAGCCTCAACCTTAACGGTCTCTTTGATGGTTACCAGAGCTTTCTTAGGTCCGGGTACAGCACCCTTAACCAGGATCAGGTTCTTGTCAGCATCTACTCTTACAACATCCAGATTCTGTACAGTAACCTTTACGCAGCCCATGTGACCAGGCATTCCCTTGCCCTTGAATACGCGGCTCGGAGAGGAGCAGGCACCGTTGGAACCCTGATGACGATGGAATTTGGAACCATGAGCCATAGGTCCTCTGTGCTGACCAAATCTCTTGATCGCACCCTGGAAGCCCTTACCTTTGCTGATTGCAGTAGCGTCGATTCTGTCGCCAGCTGCGAAGATGTCAGCTTTGATTTCCTGTGCCAGTGCGTACTCAGACGCATTTTCAAACCGGAATTCTCTTACATATCTCTTGCAGGAAACACCAGCTTTTTCGAAGTGTCCCTTCTGAGCTTTATTTACGCCATGTCTGTGAATGACTTCCTTCTTGCCAGCCTTGTCTCTGTTGATAACTTTTTCTTTCTTATCAACGAAACCAACCTGAACTGCTTCGTAACCATCATTTTCTACGGTCTTGATCTGTGTTACGACACAGGGACCAGCCTGAAGTACGGTTACCGGGATCAGCACGCCGTCTTCGTTGAAGATTTGAGTCATTCCGACTTTGGTAGCTAAAATCGCTTTTTTCATTGTTCGTTTGACCTCCTGTTGATTTCTACATAGCGGAATGTTCGCAACTTTCCTGCTTCTGCATCAGAAGTGGTTAAAGCAGTTGGACTATTCATACGTCTCTGTAGAGGTTCTTGCAATTACTTGTTTGTTTTCATTTTGATATCGATGTACACACCAGCAGGCATTTCCAGTCTCTGCAGAGCATCAACGGTCTTGGGTGTGGGTGCAATGATATCGATCAGTCTCTTGTGTGTGCGGCGCTCGAACTGTTCTCTGGAGTCTTTGTACTTGTGTACGGCACGCAGAATCGTAACTACTTCCTTCTTAGTGGGAAGCGGTACCGGTCCGCTCACCTGTGCTCCATTTTTCTTGACTGTTTCGATGATTTTCTTCGCAGACGCATCAACTAACTGATGATCGTAAGCTTTCAGTGTAATCCTCATTACCTGATTTGCCATAAAAAAAGTCGCCTCCTTTTCGCGCTTTTGAGATAAGTGCGACAAGCGGTGACTGTACACGTTCCCGTGTGTGTCCTCTTGATAAGCAACCCTGAAAGATCCTTTCTTTCTCTTATCGTGGACTCCACGTCGTTTCCCCTGTCTCGTGACAGGTGCTGTTATCTGGTACAGTGACTTGTCGTCAGTTTACTAACTTGACATTCGCTCCACATAAAAACCTGCAGGGATTATGTATTTTCCGTTGCAGCAACCTTATGCTTCTTCGCTATCATGTCACAGCACTTAGTAGTATAAAGTAAGCCCTGCAAAATTGCAAGGCTTTTTTTCAAAAACTTTTCTCTTTTTTTGTACATTTTTCGATACAACAGTTCACTCGTGGGGTTCTGCAGACAGATTTCGTGTTTACACGAAAATCTGACTGTAGAGCACCACGAAGGGAGCGCCATTCGATGAGCAAAAGGAGCTGCGCAAGCAGCGGAAAGCAGCGCAGCTGCGTTTTGCGAATGGCGCGGTGAACTGTGACAAAAACTCTAAGCCAAAAGCTGCGCAGCTGCGATTCATGACAATAGAATGTTTGCGGAGCGTACATTCTATTGTATCGCGAATGGCGCGGTGAACTGTGGCAAAAACTCGTGGCACTTATTCCTCGATCTGCGCCTTCGCGAAGAATACCGGCAAATGGAAGTTCGGTGTCGGATTATCGATCGGAGACCAGGAAGCATAATGCTCAATTTCAGGAGTCTGGGCTATCTTATAGAAGTTACAGTAAAACTCGGTCTCCCCATCCAGCTTTTCCACTCCTGCCTCTTCCTTCAGATAACTCTCAGGGATCAGATAAGTCAGTGTCCAGCTGTCCTCCTGTCTGTCCGCTTTGCAGTCTACAACCTGCAGATATTTCTCCGGCATCGGTTTACGGCCTTTTCTTCCCTTTCCATATGCTGCATACATCGCACCGTTGGAATTGACTTCAAAATTTAAATACATTACATCGTTGGTCAGCGCTTCACCCTTTTCGGGGAATGCAAGGAAAACCTCCATCGCGCTGTCCTCACAGACCATATCCATAAAATTGTGGTAAACGCGCTTCGGATCCTTTTCTTTGCAGACCAGCTTCACGAAAAGTCCCTGATCCTTCAGGTAGCCCATCCACCCGTAAGCCTCCGGCTTCTGCAGGCATGTCCACATAAAATGATCCATCGAAAACCGCTGACAGGATTCGATTTCTTCCTTATTAAATATTGTTTTTACACGATACTCCATACGTCCCTCTTTTCTGCCGCGTTCCTAGACCGACGGCGTTTATTCATGACAATAGAATGCTCGCAGAGCATGCATTCTATTGTTGACTGCGCACTTTGAATAGCATTTTACTGTGCCTCCGCCTCCGCGCATCCTGCGCTTTGTTCTATTCCTACCTTATCATACTATGCCAACCAGCGCAAGCACACCCTGCACTGCCAGCTTTGCAAAACCGCTCAGCACCATCACAAGAATCGGATTCCAGTTTTTCTTTTTTAACAGCCATACTGCGACAACAAAAATCACGATCGAATCCCACTTCGTCGACATAAAGCTCACCGCGTCGTTCCAGAACGCAGTGATCAGGATCGATACGCCTGCCGCCGCGATCATCGACACAACTGCCGGACGCAGCGTTTCCAGCACGCCCTGCAGCATGCTCATTTTACGGTATTTTAAATAAAGATAGGACAGCACCGTTACCAGGATGCACGACGGCAAAATACAGCCAAATGTCGCCGCCAGCGCTCCCCAAAAGCCTGCCAGCCGGATGCCGACAAACGTCGCGGAATTGACTGCAATCGGTCCGGGTGTCATCTGGGAAATTGTAATCAGGTCGGTAAATTCCGATCTCGACAGCCACCCATGCTGCGTCACTACCTGCTCCTGAATCAGCGGAAGCGCTGCATAGCCGCCGCCGAAGCTGAACATTCCGATCTGCAAAAAGCTCAGAAAAAGCTGCCAGTAAATCATTTCTTTTTCTCCTTTCTCTTCCGGAGCAGGGTCCTTACCACTCCGAGCACGATACAGAAGATCACGACATAGACCACGTTGACGTTAAAAATGCAGACTGCAAGGAACGCTGCCGCCATAATTGCGAGGGATGATTTTTGCTTTCCTGCCACGATGCCGCTGCCCATATCATAGACAACCGACGCAATGACCGCGCCGACGCCTGCCTGCATGCCGTCCAGCACCGTTTTTACAATATAATTGGAAGAGAATGCCGCATAGAAATAAAAGATCACCGATAAAATCACAAACGGCGGAATAATCGTTCCAATGATCGCTGCGAGTGCCCCTGCGATGCCCGCCAGCTTGTAACCTACGACGATTGCACCGTTTACCGCAATCGCTCCCGGCGCGGACTGCGCTATCGCCACCAGATCGAGCATTTCCTCTTCATCGATCCAGTGCAGCTCATCTACAAATTTCTTTTTCATCAGCGTGACGATGACGTATCCGCCGCCGAAGGTAAACGCGCTTAAATACAGCGTGGAAAAAAATACTTTTCGGATCTTCGTCCATTTCTCCTTCATGCTTTCCTCTCATTTCTGCGCACGCTTTTTCGCATGCCCGCTGCTTCTGTTTGTTTCTAACATCGTACAGCCTCTTGTAATCGTTCTTATCATACCTTTTCTTGTAATATAAGTAAAATAGTATTATAGTATAAAATATATAATATTTTTATTATATAAGCTGTACAGGAGCAGCCTTTTGACACCCTCGGTACAAATAGCTGCGTGAAAATAAGCGATTACACTTATTTTTCACCCGATCACCTTGGAGGAACCGCCATGACTCTGCGTCATATGAAAATTTTTGTCGCCGTATATCAGCAAAAAAGCATCACCCTCGCATCGAACAGCCTGCATCTGGCTCAGCCGTCCGTCAGTCTGGCAATCAAGGAGCTGGAGGAATATTATCATGTCCGCCTGTTCGACCGCCTCTCTCGACGGATTTACCCGACGGAGAACGGGCATCGCTTCTATGAATATGCACTCCATATCGTGTCACTTTTTTCAGAAATGGAAAACAAAATTCCCGCCTGGGATGCAAATGCCCCGCTCCATATTGGCTCCAGCATCACTCTCGGTACCTGCCTGCTCCCCTCCCTTGTCAAAGCCTATCAGGAGCAGCGCCCGGAAATCAAAATCTATGTAACGGTCAAAAATACCGGCACAATCGAGCAGGCAGTCATCGACAATCAGCTGGATTTTGCCCTAGTCGAAGGCACTGTCACTCACCCGGAAATCATTTCAGAGGTCTTTTCTGCCGATACGCTCTGCATGGTCGCAGCTCCCGGGCATCCGCTTGCCGCCAACCGGACGGTCACCCTCGCCGACGCTGCTTCCTGCCCCCTCCTTTTACGCGAACCTGGTAGTGCCGGCAGGGAAATCGTCGAAAGTCTCTTTTTATCCGGCGGTATCCAGATCACGCCCGTCTGGGAAAGCGTCAGCACCCTCGCTCTCATCCGCGCCGCCCAAAACGGTCTCGGCATCGCAATTTTACCGGAGCTTCTCGTCCGGGATGCACTGAAATCCGGAGATCTTGTCTCCCTTCCGCTTCCGCCCGACATTCTGACACGCAACCTATACCTGATCCGACACCGCAACAAATACCTTTCGTCCTCCGCAGAGGAATTTCTGAATTTATGCCGAATGTGGAAATTTTAAGTGCATAACGAATCGTGTTGCACAAGCCCTGAAGCATCCATCGCCAAAGCACCACTTTCCGGACTTTGGCAGTACGCCTGCCCTCCGATTTTTTCATCGCAACACTCCAGCAATAGAAGGATTGCTTTTTGGACCCACTTCCTGTATGATTATCTCGTATTATTATCCTGTGCATGCACGCACAAATGCAGTTTTGCCCGGATACTTTGCAGATAATTCCTGTAACTATATTACTTACGAAATGAGGAATAAAAATATGTGGATCGCAGATCAATGGAAAGATTATGAAGTGCTGGATACCTCCAGCGGAGAAAAGCTGGAACGCTGGGGAGATTATCTTCTCGTGCGTCCCGATCCGCAGGTCATCTGGAATACCCCCCGCAAAAATCCCGGCTGGAAAAAGAAAAACGGCCATTATCATCGCAGCTCCAAGGGCGGCGGCGAATGGGAATTTTTCAATCTGCCCGAGGAATGGAGCATCCATTACCGCGAACTGACCTTCCGTTTAAAGCCGTTTAGCTTCAAACATACCGGTCTGTTCCCGGAACAGGCGACAAACTGGGACTGGTTTGGCAACCTGATTGCCAACGCTGGCCGCCCGGTTAAAGTGCTGAATCTGTTCGCCTACACCGGCGGCGCTACCCTGTCCGCAGCGAAGGCAGGCGCAGCAGTCACCCATGTGGACGCTTCCAAGGGCATGGTTACCTGGGCAAAAGAAAACGCAGCGGCTTCCGGTCTTTCCGATGCTCCGATCCGCTGGCTCGTAGATGACTGTGTAAAATTTGTCGAACGTGAAATCCGCCGCGGCAACCACTATGACGGCATCATCATGGATCCTCCCTCCTACGGCAGAGGTCCTAAAGGCGAAATCTGGAAAATTGAAGAGAGCATCTATCCCTTCATCGAACTGACGACTCAGATTCTGTCCGATGACCCGCTCTTTTTCCTGATCAACTCCTATACAACCGGTCTACAGCCTGCTGTTTTAAACTATATGATGCAGACTGCCATTACGCCGAAATTCAGCGGACACACCGAAGCATCCGAAATCGGACTGCCCGTTACAGACAACGGACTGGTGCTGCCCTGCGGTGCGTCCGGACGCTGGAGCAAACAATAGAATGCACGCTCTGCGAGCATTCTATTGTCATGAGTAACGCAGCGTCTCTCACCCCTGCAGCATTCGAACCACTCCCAGAATCCACTTCCGATACCCCGGAATAAGCCGCTCCGCCAGACTGCCTGATGTGTAGCTAATCGGCGGCTCTCCGGGGAAGAAGCAATACATTCGACACAAATAGACTGCAACCATCAGCACTACAATCACGCCCGCAGCCGTCATCAGTCCTTTCGCTTTTTTCCCAAACCCATACCGCATAACCACCAGATAAGCAGCCCATAGAATCCACAGAAGCCCCAGCGGATTCATCTGCATTCCCCTCTGAAACTGCCCTGTGATAAAAAAGAACACCGCCCGTGTCATCCCACAGCCGGGACAAGGCAGACCAAATAAAAACACGGAGGGACAGAACGCATGAAACATCGCATGCGCTGCAATATCATACAAAACAAACACGACAGCAAAACCCCAATATGCCCCCACATCTTTGCGAATTCTACCTATAATAGCTGTTGTTTTTTTATCTTCCCTTCTCCCTGATATCTTCACCGCAGTTTTTTCTCCTCCAGCCAGATTTTCTTCCCTTCCGTCCGAATCAGCCCTTCCTCCTTCATCCGTCCCAGTTCGCGCATCATCGCGCTGCGGTCCACAAACAGATAGTCCGCGCAGTCCGTATAGGAAAACGGCAAAGAAAAACCATCTCTGCCCTTCTGGCGCTTCAAAAACTGAAAATACGTCATCAGCTTCTGCCGCAGCGTCTTCTGCCCCAGCACATCCGCGTGCATCAGCGCACGTTTCTGGGTTCCCAGCAGAATTTCCTCCAGAAGCTGCCCGCGCTTTTCATATTTTTTATAAGCCGACGACAGCTTTCTGTCATTCAAAAAAGCGACCTGGCAACTGGAACGCGAAATGACGTAGCATACGCCCTCCACATCCGGAAAGCATTTCCGTGCAAAACTCTCCTTCGGCTCATAATAATCCAGAATCCGCCGCTGTCCCTCCTGATTCATACTCTCCAAAAAGGCGGTTCCGCTCAGCATAACGCCCACATTGTCCGCATCGTCGTCCTGATTCATCAACACCTGACGCTTTCCGAATGTGCGGATATTCAACATCCCGTCCGCTGCCAAACGCTCCTGCTGTTTTTTTGTCAAGTCCCAAAAGCCAATAAATTGTTCCATATTTTCACACCATCATGTAGTCAATTTTTGTGCAAACCACTATATTTTGTATTATATCCTATACTTGTTGCCCGTGCAACTATTTTATCAGGACTTCGGTTATATAATAATCCTTGCACTCCACAGTAGAAGAACACTGCCAGTGCATGTCAGATTTTATGTTTAATCCCGAGAAGCTGTCATTTACTCCGGTTTTCCGGGATTTTTGCACGAAAAAGGAGAGGGAGACTATGAAAATCATCAAGAGGAACGGCTCTGAAGCCACTTTCGATTCCGAAAAAATTGTGGCGGCCATTACAAAGGCCAACAACTCTGAGGAAGGAACCAGACTTTCTCCGGAACAGATTCACGATATCGCAGACTATGTCGAATATAAATGCAACAAGATCGGGCGCGCTGTATCCGTAGAAGAAGTACAGGATATGGTAGAAAACCAGATCATGGCAACCGGCGCTTTCGACCTCGCGAAGCACTATGTCCAGTACCGCTATCAGCGCTCTTTGATCCGCAAATCCAACACCACGGATACCCGGATCCTTTCGCTGATCGAATGCAACAACGAAGAGGCAAAACAGGAAAATTCCAACAAAAACCCTACGGTCAACAGCGTACAGCGTGACTACATGGCAGGTGAAGTCAGCCGTGACTTAACCCAGCGTCTTTTGCTGCCTTCCGACATCGTAGAGGCCGACCAGAAGGGTCTGATCCACTTTCACGATTCCGACTACTTCGCACAGCACATGCACAACTGCGACCTCGTAAACCTCGAGGACATGCTGCAGAACGGTACTGTCATCAGCGAAACCAAAATTGAAAAGCCCCACAGCTTTTCCACAGCCTGCAATATCGCGACCCAGATCATCGCGCAGGTGGCAAGCAACCAGTACGGCGGACAAAGTATTTCCCTCGCGCACCTCGCGCCTTTCGTACAGGTTTCCAGGGAAAAGATCCGCACCGAAGTTGCCGAAGAAATGAAAATTCTCAATGCCCAGGCGACTCCCCAGCAGCTCAACGATATCGTGGAAACCCGCCTGCATCGTGAGATCACCAAGGGCGTACAGACCATTCAGTACCAGATCATTACCCTGATGACCACAAACGGCCAGGCACCGTTTTTGACGGTCTTCATGTATCTGAATGAGGCAAAAAATGCGCAGGAAAAAAAGGATCTCGCACTGATTATCGAAGAAACCTTAAAACAGCGCTACCAGGGTGTCAAGAACGAAGCCGGCGTCTGGATTACCCCCGCGTTCCCCAAGCTGATCTATGTGCTCGAAGACGACAACGTGGAAGAGGATTCCGAATACTTCTACCTGACACAGCTTGCAGCAAAATGTACTGCAAAGCGTCTGGTTCCTGATTATATTTCTGAAAAGAAAATGAAAGAATTAAAAGAAGGCAACTGCTTCCCCGTTATGGGCTGCCGCAGCTGCCTGAGTCCCTGGAAGGATGAAAACGGCAATTACCAATTCTACGGCCGCTTCAACCAGGGTGTCGTGACCATCAACCTGCCCGACGTCGCACTTTCCTCCGGCGGGGATTTTAAGAAATTCTGGGAAATTTTCGACGAGCGTCTTGATTTGTGCTATCGCGCCCTGATGCTTCGCCATAAACGTTTGGAGGGTACGTTATCTGACGCTGCCCCGATCCTCTGGCAGTACGGTGCTCTTGCCCGTCTCAAAAAAGGCGAAACGATCAACAAGCTGCTCTACGGCGGCTACTCCACGATTTCCCTTGGCTATGCAGGTCTGTACGAATGTGTCAAATACATGACCGGGAAATCCCACACCGATCCGGAAGCGACCCCCTTCGCACTGGAAGTCATGCAGCACATGAACGATGCCTGCAACAAATGGAAACGGGAAACCAATATCGCGTTCTCCATTTACGGTTCTCCCATCGAAAGTACAACCTACAAGTTCGCCAAATGCCTGCAGAAGCGTTTCGGCATCATTGAGGGCATAACGGACAAGAACTATATCACCAACAGCTACCATGTGCACGTTACCGAGCCAATCGACGCTTTTTCCAAGCTGAAATTCGAGTCCCAGTTCCAGGCACTTTCCACCGGCGGGGCCATCAGCTATGTGGAGGTTCCCGACATGCAGGACAACATCCCAGCTGTCATTCAGGTCATGCGCTTCATCTACGACAACATTATGTACGCGGAGTTGAACACCAAGAGCGACTATTGCCAGGAATGCGGTTATACCGGCGAAATTCAGATCGTTGAGGACGAACACAAAAAGCTCATTTGGAAATGTCCGAAATGCGGCTGCACCGATCAGAACAAATTAAACGTCGCAAGGCGTACCTGCGGCTATATTGGCACTCAGTTCTGGAATCAGGGACGGACGCAGGAAATTAAAGAGAGGGTGCTTCATCTATAATGAACTACGGTACAATCAAAAACTGTGATATTGCAAACGGAGAGGGCGTGCGAGTTTCCCTTTTCGTCTCCGGCTGCACTCATCACTGCCATAACTGTTTCAACCCGGAAACCTGGAGCTTTTCCTACGGCTCCCCATTCGATGAACAGGCGCAAAGCAAACTGCTTACGCTGCTTTCCCCGGATTATATCGACGGACTGTCCCTGCTGGGCGGAGAACCGTTTGAACCGGATAACCAGCGGGCGCTTGTCCCTTTCCTGAAAAAAGTCCGTGCGCAGTATCCCGATAAAACAATCTGGTGCTATACCGGCTATACCCTGGAATCAGATCTTTTGTCCGAAAGCCGTGCTCGGTGCGAATGCACGGATGAGATGCTTTCCCTGCTCGATGTCCTCGTTGATGGGGAATTTATCGAGGCTCAGAAAAACATCAGCCTTGCATTCCGCGGCTCCGAAAATCAGCGCCTGATCGACGTTCCCGCAACGCTTTCTTCCGGCAGCGTGGTGTGGCACGGGCTCGTCAGCCAGAATATTTCTATGAAATATTAAAATTTCCTCAGAGCCTTTCGGCAAGTACAAAATCTGCTTGTCGGAAGGCTCTGATTCCATGTAAAAGAAAATTTCAGCAGTTACAGTTTTCCCCGCACCGTTTATAAAATCTTCGTGAAATCCAGTCTTTTCCACTTGTTTTTCACTCCCGGTGCAGTATACTTAAAAGCAGGAGGAACAACGGTTCTCCGCTTTTTAAACCACGGAAAATCCGTACTCGTTCCCGCCGGAAAGGATGTGACAGCCGATGGAGATTACAGTCGCGGATGATATCAGCGCCGAGTACCGCGGTCTGGTGCAGAGCATTCTGGACAATCCCGAATTCAAAAAGCTTCAACGGTATAAGCAGCATTTTCAGACAACCCGCTTCATGCACAGTCTGAACGTTTCTTATATCTCCTGGCTCATTGCCAGAAAGCTCGGATGGGATGCCCAAACAGCTGCCCGGGCCGGACTTCTTCATGACTTCTGTGTTTACGATTTCAAAGATAAGCTTCCCAAAGGGGAAATACAGGCCTACTATCATCCCAGAGTGGCCGCCAGCACCAGCGAAAGGCATTTCCTGATTTCCGACAAAGAGCGACAGGCGATCCTGTCCCACATGTTTCCGCTTGGACCTCTTCCCGAAAGCCGGGAGGCATGGTTAATCAGCCTTGCCGATAAACTCTGTGCCATTTCAGAGTTTTGCTGCTTCCGCATTGCTTTGGCACGCAGGCATAAGGTTGTTATCAGCTACGGCTGATCCCAATCCCTGCAAATATTCTATTTTCTCGTACAATAGAATGCATGCTCTGCGAATATTCTATTGTACGAAACAACAAAACGTGCGAAACACCTTCGATCTGAAAGTGTTCCGCACGTTTTTATTCATGACAATAGAATGCTCGCAGAGCGTGCATTCTATTGTTTTCTTACTTACTGCTTCTCTGGAGCGCTGATCTTGATATGAACCTCTCTCAGCTGCTTCTCGTCTACCTCTGCAGGAGCGCCCATCATAACGTCCTGAGCATTCTTGTTCATCGGGAACGGAATAATCTCGCGGATGCTGTCTTCGCCTGCAATCAGCATAACCATACGGTCTACGCCGGGAGCAATCCCTGCGTGCGGCGGTGCGCCGTAGCAGAATGCATTGTACATAGCAGGGAATTTCGCTTTCACATCTTCTTCGCCCAGTCCAACCAGCTGGAACGCTTTTACCATGATCTCAGGATCGTGGTTACGCACCGCACCGGAAGACAACTCGATTCCGTTGCAGACCAGATCGTACTGATATGCCAGAATCTCCAGCGGATCCTGATTCTCCAGCGCTTCTACGCCGCCCTGGGGCATGGAGAAGGGATTGTGACAAAATTCCAGTTCGCCGGACTCTTCGCCGATTTCGTACATCGGGAAATCAACAACCCAACAGAACTCATAGCATTCTTTTTTCATATAGCCATCGAAGGATGTGCCAACCACCTTGCGAATAACACCTGCAGTCTTCTGTGCAGCGCCCAGAGTGCCTGCGCTCAGGGCTACAAAGTCACCATTCTTTAAGCCGAGAGCTTCTATAACAGCGTCCTTCTTTTCCTGCAAGAACTTCGCAATCCCGCCAGCCAGCTCACCGTTTTCATCCATCTTAAACCAGTATGCCTTCTGACCGCTGATCACTTCTACTTCTGCGCACATCTTATCGATCTGCTTTCTGGTACCCTTGAAATCAGGCGCTACGACAGCCTTTACCGTCTTGCCTGCAAAGGGTTCAAAGCCGCAGTCTGCCAGAGCTTCTGTCGCATCCTGAACCAGCAGGCTGATTCTCAGATCTGGCTTATCGGAGCCGTATTTCTCCATGGCCTCTCTGTAGGGAATCCGTTTGAAGGGAGCGGTAGAGGCTTCATGATAAATACCATACTTTGCAAAAATCGGAGGAAGAACGTCTTCCAGAACAGCAAAGACATCTTCCTGATTGGCAAATGCCATTTCCATATCCAACTGATAGAATTCACCCGGAGAACGGTCTGCTCTCGCATCCTCATCTCTGAAACAAGGAGCAATCTGGAAATAACGATCAAAGCCAGAAGCCATCAGCAGCTGCTTGAACTGCTGCGGAGCCTGGGGCAGCGCGTAAAACTTACCCGGATGCTTTCTGGCAGGAACCAGATAGTCTCTTGCACCCTCCGGAGAAGAGCAGGTCAGGATCGGCGTTGTAATTTCCATGAAATCATGGGCAACCATTGCGGAACGAAGATCTGCTACAATCTTGCTTCTTAATACGATCTTGGATTTTACCTCCGGATTTCTGAGATCCAAATAACGGTATTTCAGTCTTGTATTTTCATCTGCTTCTTTCGAACGGTTAATCTGGAACGGAAGCTCCTGATACTGGCATTTGCCCAGTACCTTAACGGTTTCGGGAACTACTTCAATATCCCCGGTTGCCAGCTTCGGGTTCTTCGAGCTGCGCTCTCGCACGGTTCCTGTTACTTCAATAGTAGACTCTGTATTGATTGCAGAAAACTGCTCCATCAGGTCTTCTGTTTCAACGACGATCTGTGTCGTTCCATAAAAATCTCTCAGGATAACAAATCCGAGGTTTTTGCTCACCTTACGGATGTTCTCAAACCATCCGACCAGAGTTACTTTTTCTCCTGCGTTTTCCAGTCTGAGCTGGCCGCAGTTGTGTGTTCTTCCCTGCATCTGTATTCTCACATCTCCTTTTGCGATATCAGTCCATATGTAATGAATTATACCACCCTGCAAACAGGCACGTCAATATGCGGTGTTGGAAATTCACGCGCCATTTTATGAGTAAAAAGAGCTGCAAAGCAGCGAAGATGCGATTCATGGCAATAGAATGTTTCAAGTGAACTGTGGAACAGAAAAACCCGTAGAACCGAAGTTCTACGGGCATCTTACGCTTGAGCACAATATTTAAAATTTAATTTCCTATGTTCGAATTACTCGATGATGGAAACTACACGGCCGGAACCAACGGTTCTGCCGCCTTCACGGATAGCGAAGGTAAGACCCTGCTCCATAGCTACGGGATGGATCAGTTCGATGGTCATCTCTACGTTATCACCAGGCATGCACATCTCTGTGCCAGCAGGCAGTTCGCAAACGCCGGTAACGTCAGTTGTACGGAAGTAGAACTGAGGTCTGTAGTTGTTGAAGAAAGGTGTATGACGGCCGCCTTCATCCTTGGTCAGAACGTAAACCTGAGCGGTGAATTTGTGGTGGCAGGTAACAGTGCCGGGTTTTGCCAGAACCTGTCCTCTTTCGATTTCAGTTCTCTGAATACCACGCAGCAGAGCGCCGATGTTATCACCAGCCTGTGCCTCATCCAGCATCTTACGGAACATTTCGATACCGGTTACAACAGTCTTCTTGGTCTCTTCTTTGATACCAACGATTTCTACTTCATCATTCAGATGCAGAACGCCTCTCTCAACACGGCCGGTAGCAACAGTACCACGACCTGTGATGGTGAATACGTCCTCGACAGGCATCAGGAAAGGCTTGTCGGTGTCACGCTGAGGATCCGGAATGTACTCATCAACAGTGTGCATCAGCTCAAGGATCTTGTCGCCCCACTCGCTGTTGGGATCTTCCAGAGCCTTCAGAGCAGAACCTCTGATGATCGGGCAGTCATGGAAATCATACTCTTCCAGCTGCTCGGTAACTTCCATCTCAACCAGCTCAAGCAGTTCCTCGTCGTCTACCATATCGCACTTGTTCAGGAAAACAACGATGTAAGGAACGCCTACCTGACGGGACAGCAGGATGTGCTCTTTGGTCTGAGCCATAACACCATCAGTTGCAGCTACAACCAGGATAGCGCCGTCCATCTGAGCTGCACCAGTGATCATGTTCTTAACGTAGTCAGCATGTCCAGGGCAGTCAACGTGTGCGTAATGTCTCTTCTCGGTCTCGTATTCAACGTGAGCGGTAGAAATGGTGATACCACGTTCTCTTTCTTCGGGAGCCTTATCGATATTCTCGAAAGCAACAGCTTCGCCGGTGCCCAGTCTCTCATGCAGAGTCTTGGTGATTGCAGCGGTCAGAGTTGTTTTACCATGGTCAACGTGGCCGATGGTACCAATGTTACAATGGGGCTTTGTTCTTTCAAATTTAGCTTTAGCCATTTCTTGTAATCCTCCTTAATTCAGTGAGTTAGTTTTAATTTGAACCAGCTATTATTGATTATATTCGATAATAGCTGGATTTTCAAGTACAATTTCGCGGTGCAAACTGCTTCCTCTGGACAGTTTCTCATGCGGGCATGGAACCTGTACCCGGAAAGCTGCAAGTAAACTGCAACAACAAATCAGATTATTTTGCTTTTGCTGCCAGTACCTTCTCCTGTACGTTCTTCGGAACCTGTTCATATCTCTCAAAGAACATGGAGTAGTTACCACGACCCTGAGTCTTGGAACGCAGGTCTGTGGAGTAACCGAACATCTCAGCAAGCGGTACGTAAGCCTTTACCATCTTACCACCGCCGATATCGTCCATACCTTCGATACGGCCACGACGGGAGTTGATATCACCGATTACATCACCCATGTATTCTTCAGGCATGGTTACTTCAACCTTCATGATAGGCTCCAGCAGAACCGGATTACCCTTCTGCATAGCTTCCTTGAATGCAAGGGAACCAGCGATGTGGAATGCCATTTCAGAGGAGTCGACTTCATGGTAGGAACCGTCGTATACATTTGCATGTACGCCCAGAACCGGGAAGCCACCCAGAATACCAGCCTTTGTAGCCTCTTCGATACCTTCGCCTACAGCAGGGATATATTCCTTCGGGATCGCGCCGCCGACAACGGTGGACTCGAACTTGAAGGTTTCCTCGCCGTTAGGATCCATAGGCTCGAACTTAACTTTACAGTGACCATACTGACCACGACCACCGGACTGCTTCGCATACTTGCTGTCCACATCAACGGCCTTGGTGAAGGTCTCTTTGTAAGCAACCTGAGGAGCACCTACATTAGCCTCTACCTTGAATTCACGCAGCAGACGGTCTACGATGATCTCCAGATGCAGCTCGCCCATGCCGGCGATGATGGTCTGGCCTGTCTCCTGATCGGTATGCTGACGGAAGGTAGGATCTTCTTCTGCAAGCTTTGCAAGAGCAATGCCCATCTTATCCTGACCTGCTTTGGTCTTAGGCTCGATTGCCAGCTCAATAACGGGTTCAGGGAATTCCATGGACTCCAGGATTACCGGATGCTGCTCATCACAGATGGTATCACCGGTTGTAGTAAACTTAAAGCCTACTGCAGCAGCGATATCACCGGAATAAACCTTTTCCAGCTCCATTCTCTTGTTTGCATGCATCTGCAGGATACGTCCAACACGTTCCTTTTTATCTTTTGTTGCATTCAGCACATAAGAACCAGCGTTCATAGTACCGGAATACACACGGAAGTAAGCAAGCTTACCTACGAAGGGGTCTGTCATGATCTTGAATGCCAGAGCAGAAAACGGCTCTTCATCAGAAGAATGTCTGACAATCTCGTTGCCTTCCAGATCCACACCTTTAATCGGAGGGATATCAAGAGGAGAAGGCATATACTCTACGATTGCATCCAGAAGCTTCTGCACGCCCTTGTTCTTGTATGCGCTTCCGCAGCATACCGGAACAGCGGTACATTCGCAGGTGCCTTTTCTCAGAGCTGCTTTCAGCTCGTCAACAGAGGGCTCCTCACCTTCCAGATAAGCCATCATCAGATCGTCATCCAGCTCGCAGATCTTCTCTACCATCTCAGAACGATACAGCTCAGCTTCGTCCTTCATATCTTCCGGGATATCAACGATAGAAATATCATCGCCCTTATCGTCATTGTAGATGTAGGCTTTCATTTCGAACAGATCGATCAGACCCTTAAAGTCTTCTTCTTTACCGATGGGCAGCTGAACACAGATTGCGTTCTTGCCCAGACGGGTTTTGATCTGCTCTACTGCGCCATAAAAGTTTGCACCCAGGATATCCATCTTATTGATGAATGCCATACGGGGTACATTGTAGGTATCAGCCTGACGCCATACGTTCTCAGACTGAGGTTCTACACCGCCCTTTGCACAGAACACGCCGACAGCGCCGTCCAGTACACGCAGGGAACGCTCAACTTCTACTGTGAAGTCAACGTGTCCAGGGGTATCAATGATATTGATACGGCACTCTTCTGCGCCGGGCTTTGCTTTGCAATTTTCCTGCAAGGTCCAGTGACAGGTGGTAGCAGCAGAAGTAATTGTAATACCTCTCTCCTGCTCCTGAGCCATCCAGTCCATGGTTGCAGTACCTTCATGAGTATCACCAATTTTATAGTTAACACCGGTATAATACAGGATACGCTCGGTGGTGGTAGTTTTACCAGCATCGATGTGAGCCATAATACCGATATTTCTGGTTCTCTCTAAGGGATATTCTCTTCCAGCCAAAGGTTTTTCCTCCTAATTGAATCAGCCAGAAGCAACTGCAACGCTCTTCTGCATTACAGATTCGATTAGAATCTGTAATGAGAGAATGCCTTGTTCGCTTCAGCCATCTTATGAACGTCTTCTTTTCTCTTCACGGAAGCACCGGTATTGTTCGATGCATCCAGGATCTCGTTAGCCAGTCTCTCTTCCATGGTCTTCTCGCCTCTTTTGCGGGAGAACATGGTCAGCCAGCGAAGACCAAGAGCCTGACGTCTGTCAGCTCTGACTTCGATCGGCACCTGATAGGTTGCGCCGCCGATACGTCTTGCTTTGACTTCCAGAACAGGCATGATGTTGTTCATTGCCTCTTCAAATACTTCCAGAGCCGGTTTGCCGGCTTTTTCTTCTACTCTTGCAAATGCGCCGTATACAATCTTCTGTGCAACGCCTCTCTTACCATCCAGCATGATGTTATTGATCAGCTTGGTTACAACCTTGTCGTTGTATAAAGGATCTGCTAATACGTCTCTTTTCTGAATATGTCCTTTACGTGGCACGTTTCTTCCCTCCTTAATCATCTCAATTAATTCATCGGTACTCACATGTGTCATCTAATGTGTTCGTGCGGTCTATCTCATCGCGTAAGCGAACTGCAGATTTCTCTGCATAAGAATTCCAACACTTAAAATTAGTTTCCGTTTGTGGTACTTCCAGCTACCGCGGATTATTTCTTAGCGGCTTTAGGTCTCTTAGCGCCGTATTTGGATCTTGCCTGACGTCTGTTTGCAACGCCTGCGGTATCCAGGGTACCTCTGATGATGTGGTATCTGGTACCAGGTAAGTCCTTAACACGTCCGCCTCTGATCAGAACAACGGAGTGCTCCTGCAGATTGTGGCCTTCACCGGGAATGTAGCTGGTTACTTCGATTCCGTTGGAAAGACGTACTCTGGCGATCTTTCTAAGAGCGGAGTTAGGCTTTTTAGGAGTCGCTGTCTTAACAGCTGTGCACACGCCTCTCTTCTGCGGGGAAGAGGTATCGGTTGCCTTCTTGTGAAGGGAGTTGTAACCTCTCTGCAGAGCCGGTGCTGTAGACTTCTTTACAGATGTCTGACGTCCTTTTCTTACTAACTGGTTAAATGTTGGCATTCTGTTTCACCTCCTGCGATTTTTCTCTCTTGCTCTATTCTTGACCGGTTCTCCGGTCTTATTCATACATAGCAAAGGTTTTCTTTCATGCGAAGCTATGCGCAACTATGTCCAAGGACAAGCTGCACTCAACCTGCGGTTCTATCAGGATAAAACCGCTGTTTTACAGCAATTTTCGCGCATCAAAATAAAATCCTCTCCCAATGCATGCTCTCCTAGTATAAGTGCTTTTAATTGCCGTGTCAAGCGGTTTTTCTACTTTTTTGCGGGATTTTCCGGCAAAGAAACGGCAGGAAAAATCGCTTTCCGGATTTGCTGAAGGGTAAGCACAAACACACCGTCAGACATGCACATAAAAAGAATCCAGCGAAGCAGGATTCTCCGCCTGCGGCGGGTCGCGCAAGCGACATTCTTCCATTCCGCTGCAGTGCGATCCGCGCGGAGTGTTTCTTATCGTATGGAAACGAAGTTTCCTATACGATAAGAAAACAGGCGGATGCTCATTTTGAGGAACATCCGCCTGCTCTGTTTCTTCATTTGTAACAATAGAAGGTTCGCAGAGCGTGCATTCTATTGTGTACGACACCGGCATTTTTGCAAGGTGTACTTTTTATTGTTGAAGGAAACGCCCGGGTCAGATTACTCCTCGCCGTTTTCTTCTGCTTCAGCTTCCTCGTCCAGTTCTTCGTCGATGTCCTCGTCCAGAATCGCTTCCTCTTCGGTAAGCTCTTCATCGGTTACATCTTCGTCAGCGGTTTCTTCCAGCAGCTCGTCATCCTCTTTGGATTTCTTTTCCGCTGCTGTAGCTTCTGCGGCAAGTCTTGCTTCCTCTTCTGCTCTGGCTGCGCGCTCCGCTTCCTCAGCGGCAATCATCGCATCCGTATTTAACTTGACATCGCGGTAACGTTTCATACCGGTACCAGCAGGAATCAGCTTACCGATAATAACGTTTTCCTTCAGACCGATCAGTGGATCAGCCTTACCCTTGATCGCTGCTTCCGTCAGAACCTTCGTGGTTTCCTGGAAGGATGCAGCAGACAGGAAGGAGTTGGTTGCCAGAGCAGCCTTGGTAATACCGAGCATTACCTGTTTGCCCTCAGCAGGCTTCTTGCCGGCTGCGATCAGCTCTTCGTTTAAGTCCTCGTAATCCAGAACGTCAACCATTGTGCCGGGCAGATATTCGGTATCGCCGCTTTCCTCGATGCGGATCTTCTTCAGCATCTGGCGAACGATAACCTCGATATGCTTATCACAGATATCTACACCCTGCAGACGGTATACACGCTGTACTTCACGAAGCATGTAATCCTGAACGGCGCGGATGCCCTTGATCTTTAACAGATCGTGCGGGTTTACAGAACCCTCTGTCAGCTCATCGCCGGCCTCTAATTCCTGACCGTCAACAACCTTGATACGGGAACCGTAAGGGATCAGGTAAGTCTTGCTCTCGCCGGTTTCCTTATTGGTAATGATAATTTCCCGCTTCTTCTTGGTATCCTTGATGACAGCAGTTCCGCCGAACTCTGCGATAATCGCAAGACCCTTCGGCTTTCTTGCTTCGAAAAGCTCCTCGACACGGGGAAGACCCTGTGTGATATCGTCACCAGCGACACCGCCGGAGTGGAAGGTACGCATCGTCAGCTGTGTACCGGGCTCACCGATAGACTGCGCTGCAATAATACCAACTGCTTCACCAACCTGTACCGCTTCGCCGGTCGCCATGTTCGCGCCGTAGCACTTTGCACAGATACCGCTCTTGGAACGACAGGTCAGGATGGTACGGATCTTCACTTCCTCCACAGGCTCGCCCTTCTTATTGACACCTGTTTCCATAATCCGTTTTGCACGGCCGGGTGTGATCATGTGGTTTGCACCGACGATCAGCTCGCCGTCCTTATCATAAATGTCTTCACAGGAATAGCGTCCTGTAATTCTGTCTTTTAAGCCTTCGATGGTTTCCTTGCCGTCCATGAACGCTTTTACAGACATGCCCGGAATCTTATCCTTGCCTTCTGCACAATCGATCTCACGGATGATCAGCTCCTGGGATACGTCTACCATTCGACGGGTCAGATAACCGGAGTCCGCAGTACGCAGAGCGGTATCGGACATACCTTTTCGTGCGCCATGGGCAGACATGAAGTATTCCAGTACGTCCAGACCTTCACGGAAGTTGGACTTGATGGGCAGCTCGATCGTACGACCGGTTGTATCCGCCATCAGACCACGCATACCTGCCAGCTGCTTGATCTGCTGGTTGGAACCACGGGCACCGGAGTCCGCCATCATGAAGATGTTGTTGTATTTATCCAGACCCTTTAACAGTACGTCGGTCAGCTCTTTATCGGTTTCCTGCCAGGTCTCGACAACGGCACGGTAACGCTCTTCTTCTGTGATCAGACCACGGCGGAAGTTTCTGCCGATCTTATCTACAGTCTTCTGAGCCTCAGCCAGCATCTCTGCCTTCTGTGCAGGCACAGTCATATCGGAAATGGATACGGTCATGGCAGCTCTGGTGGAATACTTGTAACCGATTGCCTTAACGTCATCCAGAACCTCTGCGGTCTTGGAAGCGCCGTGGGTGTTGATTACTTTTTCCAGAATCTGCTTTAACTGCTTCTTACCAACATGGAAGTCAACCTCCAGCTTTAAGAAGTTTTCCGGCTGGGTACGGTCTACATAGCCCAGATCCTGAGGCAGGATCTCGTTGAAGATAAATCTGCCCAGTGTGGATTCTACGAATCCTGTTACGGTCTCGCCCTCTGCATTGACCTTGCTCATGCGGACATGGATGCGGGAATGCAGGGTGCAGGCTTTATTTTCATAAGCCAGAATGGCTTCGTTTACGCTCTTGAAGTATTTTCCTTCGCCGACAGAACCGGGACGCTCCTGGGTCAGGTAATAAATACCAAGGACCATATCCTGGGAAGGTACGGCTACCGGTCCGCCATCGGAAGGCTTCAACAGGTTGTTGGGAGACAGCAGCATGAAACGGCACTCTGCCTGTGCTTCCTGAGAAAGCGGAAGGTGTACAGCCATCTGGTCACCATCGAAGTCGGCGTTGAACGCGGTACAAACAAGGGGATGCAGCTTGATTGCCTTACCTTCTACAAGGATCGGCTCAAATGCCTGGATACCCAGTCTGTGCAGTGTAGGTGCACGGTTCAGCATAACCGGATGCTCTTTGATGACATCTTCCAGAACGTCCCAAACCTGCGTATCCAGCCGTTCTACCAGCTTCTTCGCATTTTTGATGTTCTGGGAAATGCCTCTGCTTACCAACTCCTTCATTACAAAGGGCTTGAACAGCTCGATTGCCATTTCCTTCGGAAGACCGCACTGATAAATTTTCAGTTCGGGACCAACGACGATAACGGAACGTCCGGAATAGTCAACACGCTTTCCTAACAGGTTCTGACGGAAACGACCGGATTTACCCTTCAGCATGTCAGACAGTGATTTCAGTGCACGGTTACCGGGGCCGGTTACCGGACGGCCTCTTCTGCCGTTATCGATCAGAGCGTCTACCGCTTCCTGCAGCATTCTCTTCTCGTTGCGAACGATGATATCCGGAGCACCCAGCTCCAGCAGTCTCTTCAGACGGTTGTTACGGTTGATGATTCTTCTGTACAGGTCATTTAAGTCAGACGTTGCAAAACGTCCGCCGTCCAGCTGTACCATCGGGCGCAGATCCGGAGGGATTACCGGCACGGCATCCAGAATCATCCATTCAGGGCGGTTACCGGACTCACGGAACGCTTCTACAACTTCCAGACGCTTGATGATTCTCGCACGCTTCTGTCCGCTTGCATCCACCAGTTCATTTTTCAGGTCAACCGCTTCGGTTTCCAGATCGATGGCCTGCAGCAGCTCCTTAATGGATTCTGCACCCATGCCGACACGGAAACGGTTGCCCCAGGTTTCTCTTGCATCCTGGTATTCTTTCTCGGAAAGAACCTGCTTGTATTCCAGATTGGTGTCGCCCTTGTCCAGTACGATATAGGAAGCAAAGTAAAGCACCTTCTCCAGAACACGGGGGGACAGATCCAGGATCAGTCCCATCCGGCTCGGAATTCCCTTGAAATACCAGATATGGGAAACCGGCGCTGCCAGTTCAATATGTCCCATACGCTCTCTGCGGACGCTGGACTTGGTTACTTCAACACCACAGCGGTCGCAGACAACGCCTTTATATCTGATCTTTTTATATTTGCCGCAGTGGCACTCCCAGTCCTTGCTGGGTCCGAAAATCCGCTCACAGAACAGACCGTCCCGTTCGGGCTTGAGTGTTCTGTAGTTAATCGTCTCAGGCTTTGTTACCTCGCCTCTGGACCACTCACGAATCTTCTCCGGGGACGCAAGTCCGATCTTGATCGCATCAAACGTCATCGGCTGATAAACTTCGTTTTTTGTTTCAGACATCTTGGCACTCCTTTACATATCTTCGATTCGGCTTACTCTTCGTCAAAAGATTCCTCAAATCCGTCCTCTGCAGCATCTTCGGTGTAATCATCATCTGCGTTCACCAGCTCCTGTTTCTCGGAGTCGAATTCCTGCTTCTGATAACCCATCTTGCCCAGATTTTCTTCTTCGTTGTAGTTGTAGCCCTTGGAATCTCCTTCCATCTCATAGCGGTAATCCGTATCGCTGTAATCGACAGTTTCCATGATCTCAACTTCTGTATTATCCTCCCGCAGCACTCTGACATCCAGGCCGAGGGACTGCAGCTCTTTGAGCAGTACCTTGAAGGATTCCGGAATACCGGGTTCAGGGATGTTGTCGCCCTTGATGATCGCTTCGTAGGTCTTGACACGTCCTACTACGTCATCAGACTTCACAGTCAGGATCTCCTGCAGGGTGTAGGATGCACCGTATGCTTCCAGTGCCCAAACCTCCATCTCACCGAAACGCTGGCCACCGAACTGAGCTTTACCACCCAGAGGCTGCTGTGTTACCAGAGAGTAAGGACCGGTAGAACGTGCATGGATCTTATCGTCTACCAGATGGTGCAGCTTCAGGTAATGCATGTGACCGATGGTTACCATGCTGTCGAATTCTTCGCCGGTACGGCCATCCCGCAGTCTTACCTTACCTTCCTTGGAGATCGGAACGCCCTTCCAGAGCTTTCTGTGATCGCGGTTTTCATACAGATAATCCAGAACCTCAGGAAGCAGCTCTTCGCCATGCTTCTCTTTGAATTCATCCCATTCCAGGTTTACATAATCGTTTGCCAGTTCCAAGGTATCCTGAATATCTTTTTCGTTTGCGCCGTTGAAAATCGGGGTTGCTACGTTAAAGCCGAGGGCTTTTGCAGCCAGAGAGAGGTGAATCTCAAGGACCTGACCGATATTCATACGGGAAGGTACGCCCAGAGGATTCAGTACGATGTCCAGCGGACGACCGTTGGGCAGGTACGGCATATCTTCTACAGGCAGTACACGGGAAACGACACCCTTATTACCATGACGGCCTGCCATCTTATCGCCGACAGAGATCTTTCTCTTCTGTGCGATATAGATACGAACCGCCTGATTTACACCGGGAGACAACTCATCGCCATTCTCTCTTGTAAATACTTTGGCATCTACAATAATACCATATTCACCGTGAGGTACCTTCAGAGAGGTATCACGCACCTCACGCGCTTTTTCACCGAAGATCGCACGCAGCAGGCGCTCCTCAGCTGTCAGCTCGGTTTCTCCCTTGGGAGTTACCTTGCCGACCAGAATATCTCCGGCACGAACCTCAGCGCCGACACGGATAATACCTCTGTCATCCAGATCCTTGAGCGCTTCGTCGCCGACACCGGGAACATCTCTTGTGATTTCTTCCGGTCCGAGCTTCGTATCACGGGCTTCTGCTTCATATTCTTCAATATGGATGGAGGTATAAACATCATCCATAACCAGACGTTCACTCAGCAGTACAGCGTCCTCGTAGTTATAACCTTCCCAGGTCATGAACCCGATCAGAGGGTTCTTACCGAGTGCAAGTTCGCCTTCGGATGTCGAAGGACCATCTGCAATTACCTGTCCTGCTTCAACGTGGTTGCCTTTAAATACGATCGGTCTCTGGTTGTAGCAGTTGGACTGGTTACTTCTGGAGAACTTGGTCAGGTGGTATTCGATCTTCTCGCCGTCATCTGCCGTCATACGGATCAGATTGGAGCATACATAGTCGATGGTACCGGACTTCTTTGCAACAACGCAGACACCGGAGTCAACGGCTGCCTTTACTTCGATACCGGTTCCGACTACAGGAGCCTCGGTTGTCAGAAGCGGCACTGCCTGACGCTGCATGTTGGAACCCATCAGCGCACGGTTCGCATCGTCGTTCTGCAGGAACGGAATCAGTGCAGTCGCAACGGAGAATACCATCTGAGGGGATACGTCCATGTACTCGAAAACTGTCTTCGGATATTCGGATGTTTCATCCAGATAACGACCGGATACGTTGGCATTAACGAAATGTCCTTCCTCGTCCAATTCGGAGTTTGCCTGCGCCACATGGTAGTTATCTTCTTCATCCGCTGTCATATATACAACTTCATTGGTTACGCGCGGGTTTTCCGGATCGGTTTTGTCGATCTTACGGTAAGGCGCTTCAATAAAGCCGTATTCGTTGATCTTTGCATAGCTTGCAAGAGAGTTGATCAGACCGATGTTAGGACCTTCTGGTGTCTCGATCGGGCACATTCTTCCGTAATGGGAGTAGTGTACGTCTCGAACCTCGAATCCGGCACGGTCACGGGACAGACCGCCAGGTCCCAGTGCGGACAGACGACGCTTGTGCGTCAGCTCGCCCAGCGGGTTGTTCTGATCCATGAACTGAGACAGCTGGGAAGATCCGAAGAATTCCTTAACTGCAGCCTGTACGGGCTTGATGTTGATCAGAACCTGTGGGGAAATCTCCTCTGCATCATGAGTGGTCATACGCTCACGAACAACTCTTTCCAGTCTGGAAAGACCGATTCTGTACTGGTTCTGCAGCAGTTCGCCGACCGCACGGATACGGCGGTTGCCCAGATGGTCGATGTCGTCTTCGTTACCGATGCCGTACTCCAGATGCATGTTATAGTTAATGGAAGCCAAAATATCTTCCTTGGTGATATGCTTCGGAATCAGCTCGTGCACATTCTTGCGGATTGCTTCTGCAAGCGCTTCGGGATCCTGAGAATACTCTTCCAGAATCTGTGCCAGTACCGGATAGTATACCAGCTCTGTCACGCCCAGCTCCTTGGGATCACAGTCTACATAGTGAGTCAGCTCAACCATCATGCTGGAAAGCACTTTGACTTTTCTTTCCTCAGTCTGGATATATACATAGGGAACTGCGCTGTTCTGAATCAGGTCAGCCAGTTCTGCTGTTACCTTGGTGCCTGCTGTTGCCAGAATTTCACCGGTTGTGGTATCCACAACATCCTCAGCCAGTTCGTGGCCGCGGATACGGTTGCGCAGCAGCAGCTTCTTATTGAATTTATAACGTCCTACTTTCGCCAGATCATATCTTCTGGGATCGAAGAACATCGCGTTAATCAGGCTTTCTGCGCTCTCTACGCTCAGAGGCTCACCCGGACGGATTTTCTTGTATAACTCTAACAGACCCTCCTGATAGTTCTCAGAAGTGTCTTTTGCAAAGCTGGCTTCAATCTTGGGTTCATCGCCGAACACCTCACGGATCTCGTCATTGGTGCCAAGACCCAGGGCACGCAGCAGTACAGTGATCGGTACCTTACGGGTACGATCCACACGAACGTAAAATACGTCGTTGGAATCAGTCTCATACTCCAGCCACGCACCACGGTTCGGGATTACTGTACAGGAATACAGCTTTTTACCAATCTTATCATGACCGATGCCGTAATAGATGCCGGGGGAACGCACCAACTGGCTGACAATTACACGCTCCGCTCCGTTGATAACGAACGTGCCTGTCTCGGTCATCAACGGTAAATCGCCCATAAAGATCTCGTGTTCACTGATTTCTTCTTTTTCCTTATTATACAGACGTACCTTCACCTTGAGAGGAGCTGCATATGTCGCATCTCTTTCCTTGCACTTCTCAATAGAATACTTCACGTCTTCTTCACACAGCTCGAAGTCTACAAATTCCAGACTCAGATGTCCGCTGTAATCGGAAATCGGAGAAATATCGTCAAACACCTCTTTTAAACCTTCATCAAGGAACCACTTATAGGAATTCTTCTGAATTTCTATAAGGTTGGGCATTTCCAATACTTCTTTCCGTCGTGCATAACTCATACGCATGTTCTTGCCGGTGGCAATTGGACGTATTCTGTTTTTTTCCATTGACACTTCACCCCGTTCTTATCATTGATTTCTTGAAACTATTACTTTTCGGTATCTAAGCAAGTAAATCCATTGCATAAAAAATGGCATACTCTAACACAATAGTGCACACTACAATCTAACACAATCCACTCTGTCTGTCAACTGATATTTTTAAAAACAAAAAAGAATGTGCCTTGGCACATTCTCGCGCCGAGGCGCGGTTGCTTCGGCAACCATCTACCCCTGCGCCGAGTGCGCATCCTCGTAGAGCGTTTTTATTTCATAGGACGCATTTTCCTATGAAATAAAAAGGAAAGGCGTCCGCATTCGCGAACGCCTTTGTGGTAAGATATGGTCTCAATTATTTCAGAGTAACCTTAGCGCCTTCAGCATCCAGCTTCTTCTGGATATCTTCAGCTTCTTCCTTGGAAACGCCTTCCTTCAGAACCTTAGGAGCGCCGTCTACAACTTCCTTAGCTTCCTTCAGGCCCAGACCGGTAACTTCACGAACAACCTTGATAACCTTAACCTTGTTAGGGCCAACCTCGGTCAGTTCTACGTCGAACTCGGTCTTCTCTTCAGCTGCTGCTGCTTCGCCGCCTGCTGCTGCTACAACAACGCCTGCTGCTGCGGATACGCCGAACTCCTCTTCGCAAGCCTTTACCAGATCGTTTAACTCTAATACGGTCATCTCTTTGATTGCTTCAATAAATTCCTGAGCGGATAATTTTGCCATTTTAATTTACCTCCGTTTTAAATTATTGTTTTGTCAGCCGCATCTGCGGCTCAGTTTCTTTTTCGGAAAAAAGATTATTCTGCAGCGGGTGCTTCTTCTGCAGGTGCTGCTTCGCAGTTTGCTGCGCCGCCTTTCTCTGCGATCTGATTCAGAACGCGAGCCATGTTGGTGATAGGGGACTGCATGCTGCCCAGCAATCTGGAAATAAGAGCTTCTCTTCCAGGGATCTTAGCGATCTCCATGATTCCTGCTGCATCGTATGCATTGCCTTCTACAACGCCGCCCTTGATCTCCAGCTTTTCAGCTGTCTTAGCGAAATTAGCCAGCTCTCTTGCAGGAGCGGTTGCGTCAGTAGTAGAGATTGCGATTGCGCTGGGGCCTTCCAGATACGGAGCCAGTGCCTCGAAATCTGTTCCCTTGAACGCAAAGTTCATCATTGTGTTTTTGTACACCTTGTAAGTAACACCAGCTGCACGAAGCTGCTTACGAAGTGCGGTATCCTGCTCAACGGTCAGACCACGGTAGTCTACCAGAACAACAGACTGCGCATCTTTCACTGCTTCAGCGATCTCTGCTACTACAGGTGCTTTCAGTTCAACTTTTGCCATTTTCTTACCTCCTTTTAGATTCTTCTGCCGAATAAAAGAAGTTGTTCGTACAAAAAACCTCTCTATCCAAAGACAGAGAGGGAAATTCATCACATTTCTTTCACTCCTCGGCAGGCGCTTCTTCTTACACCGGTTATCCGGTACCTGCTGTCTTCGGCACGGTCTCAACGACCTTGTTTACATTAGCATAAAAAGGAAGGGGTTGTCAAGGAGTTTTTCTATTTTTTATTACAGTTCACTCGTACCGTTTGTAGGCAGATTTCATGCTCGCATGGAAATCTGCTTACAAAAAGGTACGAAGGGAGCGCCATTTTATGAGCAAAAATGAGCTGCGAAGCAGCGGAGAGCGTCGAAGACGCGCTTTTGCGAATGGCGCGGGTGAACTGTAACCTCGTGGAGCGTAGGGGCAGATTTCATGCTCGCATGAAAATCTGCCTACAAGGAGGTACGAAGGGAGCGCCATTTTATGAGCAAAAATGAGCTGCGAAGCAGCGGAGAGCGTCGAAGACGCGCTTTTGCGAATGGCGCGGGTGAACTGTAACCTCCCGGAAGCTTCCCGCGGTAAACTACTGTTTCACCGCATGTTCTTCGGCATCCACCCGTGGCTCCAGCAGCGGCACAGGTCCCAGCTGTCCAGGCTTGTTGTGTACATCGGTTCCTGTCTGTCGCGGTAGAGCTGGTAATTCCAGTAAAACGAGCCTGCTGCGTTGCAGTCGTCCCAGGTTTTTAACTGCATCCGCGCAACCCTCCGGTAGACCTTTTTACGCCATGCTTCGTCTTTTTCATAGGAAGATTTTCCATAGCGATCCGCCACGCGGTTACACAGGCACCATTCCCCCACCAGCACCGGCGTATAGCGTCCCGCCCGCTGGATCTGGCGTTCGTAAAAGCGTAAAAGAAGCTGATACGGCAGCAGATTATGTAAATGCAGAAAGCTGTCCAGCATCCACAGATAAACGTGAACATCCAACATGACATTTTTCATACCGTTTTTTACAAAAAAATCTTTCCAGCGGCTCAGCCGGAACCCGTCATGAAACACGATCAGCTTCTCCGGATCCATGACCGCCCGAAGTGTTTCATAGGCTTCTTTATAGAAGGTTTTCAGGAAACGCATGGGCACATGGCTGCTGCCGATTGCTTCTCCCTGATCGAGCGCCTGCTTCCGACTCGGCGCAAACAGATAGACTCGAAAGCTGATGGGCTCGTTAAGCACTTCGATGCCAAGCAACCCTTTCCGATGCCCGTAACGCTTCCCCAGCCGTTCTAACACATATAATACATAAGCGACCTCTTTCGGATTCCGGTGCCATTTGCAGACACCGGTGATGCCGCCGTTGTCATAGCTGTTCTGCCCGCCCGGCACGGTATGCAGATCGATCAGCACCTTTAACCCATACTTTTCCGCATAGTCCATCGCCTGATCGACATATTCGATGCAGCCGGAATATGGTTTTCTGTCCCCGAACACGAAATATGGAACCGGCAGGCGCACCGCGTTAATGCCATGCGCAGCGATTTTTGCAAAATCCGCTTCTTCGATATAGGTATCCCTGTGTTTTTTCATCAGCGGACGCAGCTTTTTTGCCGGAACCTTGCGGTTTAGCCAGACCTCGTCCTCCGCGCAGTTTTCCTCGAACAAAAACGGCTGCATCCATTTTTCCAGAACAAGCCAATTGCCAAGATTTACGCCAACGATTTTTTCCCGTTCCTCTGACATTGCTCTGCCTCCTGCGTCAGTTCTGACAGAAAATCTGCTCCTCCGTAACCGGCTTGTAGCAGCTCAGTGTCTTGCTGTCCAGATCGGTTCTATGCATGTCTACTGCGCTGATCTGGTGGTTGTCATAGGTTGTATAATAGTAAATCCCTTTGGAAGCGTTGCAGCAGGATGTGTAAATCGTGATCTCATACTTTCCCTCCGCCACCTCGCAGCAGCCTCTCTGCTGATCAACCGAGCCCAGAATGTGGAAAAACTGGCTGACGCTTTCTGTTTCAGAATCCCCTGAAACGGAATTGCATTTCACAAACGCCACGCGCGCAAATCTCGACTCCGAAGAGAGATCTCCCGGAAGCCCCATCGCACCCATTCCCCTGCTGTAGCTTGTAAACGGAATCTGACCGGAAAATCTGTGCTCCGGCTGCTTCGGAGATAATCCTGCATAGTTATTTAACTGGAACATCTGCATCGGAAAGGGTGGGTTATTCGTCAAAACTCCTGCCGGATTGTCATAGACCTGCAGCCCGTCCTTCGTGCATTCCAGCGTTATCGCCCCACTTGCATCCGCAATGATCCAGTGCAGCTGTGCAGCAGGAAAATCTCCAAAGGGCGTTCCGACCAGATTCATCTTTGCAAGCAGTTTTCTGACCTCTTGCAGATTGGCACACTGTCCAAGCACCCATGGAATCAGCTCGTACTGCGCCACATTTTCTCGTCCTTCTTCCACTTTCTGATACACTGCGTTGCCGACAAAATTCAATCCTGCCATGCCGACACCCTTTTCATTGACCGCATCATAGTACAGCGGATATCCATCCGCCACATGTGCCATACCGATCATCCCATAATGCGCATCGCATTTTCCCATATGGCAAAAATCCAACGGAAATCTGCGCGGTGTTACCACAATCTCGTCTCCATAAGAAAACTCATAATCCAGCGTCCTGCCGAAATAAAAGTCTTTTGTCTGATACGTTGCTGCTGTACACATAATTTTCTCATCCTTTCTTTGTCACAAATCCGTCCCCATCGATCGTTACGTCCGGAGAAATCTTTCTCATATAGGAAAGCACGCGCTCCTTTTCCGTCCCGTGCAGCATCGTTACGCTGCAGTCCTGCTGTCTGCCCGGAATAAACTGCAGGCTCTTAAAGCCATTTGCATCCAGCGTCAGCTTTACCAGACAGGTATCCTGTGCTTTGGAGTTAAACAGAAAGTTTCCAAGACTGTACATCACCGGTGTATCCTCACAGTAGCCGAACTGCTGCAGTACATGCGGATGATCTCCAATGATCAGATCTGCACCGGCATTCGAAATTTTGACCGCCTGATCCTTCTGTGCCCAATCCAGCTGATCCGTAGCTTCCGTTCCCCAATGAATATAAACGATCACATAGTCGCTGACCTGTTTTGCGTTTGCGACTACCTCTAACAGTTTGTCCACATTCCAGCAGCGAAATACACCCGGACTGTTCTGCGTCGCTTCCTTTGTATCCGGATTCTCTGTCCGCTCGATCTGCGTTGCAGCAACAAATGCAATCTTCTGGTCATTTACAATAAAATAAACCGGCTGGATGGCTTCTTCCAGATTGCGCCCCGCGCCGACATAAGGCATTCCGATTCCATTTAAGGTATCCAGCGTATCCAACAGGGCGGTTTTTCCATAATCATAGGCATGGTTGTTTGCCAGAGACACAATATCCGCGCCCATATCCAGCAGATAGGATGCATATTCCGGCTTGGCACGGAAGGTGAATTTCTTGTTTTCCGTCGGAGTTCCACGGTCGCTGTAGGGAAACTCGTTATTTACCATAAAAATGTCTGCGCTGCGCATCACATCCAGCATTTCCTGCGAAATACTGCCCTCAATGCCCCTGCCGCGCTGGTTCATTTTTACTTTGACCGCATAATGGTCGTCAAACAAAATATCCCCTGCAAACACAATCGTGGTTTCATTCGGGCTTGCCGCCGTTTTTGCGTAAATATTCTGCTGTCGACACAACGCCTCATCCGCAAGCAGCGCGTCGTATTTCCCTACGGGCTTTGCCGACTGTGCACTCGCCAAAACGCTTTCCGCCGCCTGGACATCTTCCACAAGGTTCGCCAGCTGGCTTTCCAGCTTCACCGCGACAAGTTGCGGGCTTCCCACAGACCAGATCATGCTGCAGCCCAAAACCACGCTTCCGAGCGCAATCGTCAAAATCAGCGTAATCAGAAAAATATGACTTCCATGTCTTTTTCTTCGTCTTTTTTCGATCATAGCTCCTCACTTTTCCTGTAAACATTTTACTGCAGCAACTGCCAGATCATGATTCCAATCCAGAACGCGCCATACAGTAAGATTCCGGGATTTCCAATCATGACCGCCACTTTCTTTTTGCCTAAAGAAGCAACTTTCTCTGCCGGTGCGCAGCATACAAACTTTTTGCGGTTCAGCCACATCAGAATCAGTCCGGCTCCTGCCATCATCAGAATCAGGGACGCATAAGAGCCGAAAATGAACATTCCGACCATTCCGTTCCCCAGATCCCCCAGAACCGTCAGATTCCTTGTATTTAAAAATTCCGTCAGTGTTTCCATCGTATCCATATAGCCCGTCACCCGAAGCATCCACGTGCCGAGGGAAGAGCCGATAAAATTTATCGCCATATGGAGTCCGATGGTATATCCCAGTTTTCCGGTTTTTACATAAATAAATCCCAAAAACAGACCGAGCAGGAACGCATAGGAAAACTGATTCAAATTTCCATGGAACAGTCCAAAAAACAGTCCGGAGGCAAGCACCGCCGCAAGCTCTCCATATTTTACAATCCGCTCCGTCAAAAGCTTCCGAAACAGCAGTTCTTCTGCCGTCGGCGCGATCAAAACTGCAATAACAAACGTCACCCACGGATTCAGCTGCATCACCGTCGATAACATTGGATTATCAACGCCGGTTCCTTTTACCATTCCGATTCCAAAGGTCAACGCCGTCCCGATCAGGTTTCCTGCATACATCAGACCGTAGCACATGAGAAATGCTATGATCCACTGTCCTGCGGTCATTTTCCTTCCTTCAATCTTCTGGGCCGGAATCCTGCTGACCAGCCAGCCCATAAACGGCATGGAAATCCCATACATCGTCAGCATCAGTAAGATAAAGGAGCCGTTTGCATCCGCCATTACCCCCGGCACGAATTTTTTACCGGCCATCGCCGCCAGAAACTGTACGGCGTATATTACAATCGATCCTGCCAGATAAGCAAAACCAATTTTTGAAAAGTGTCTTCTGATTTCTTTTTCCATAATTCCCTCCGGGCATCTCCCGAACTTTTCTTTATAGTTATTCCCTTGTATCTAACATTGTGACCTCTTTTGGGCGGTTTGTCAACTGCAGTGGGCGGAAGCCAAAACCAGGCGGCATGCTCCTGATCCGGACAGCATACCGCCTGGCTTTCTTCTATATTTTAAAAATATTTCTGGATTTTTCCTCCCGCAGGAAGGAGAGTTCTGCAGTTTTCACACGTTGTGCTTTTAGAATCTACACACACTTTCTCACAAATTTTTTCCAGGGTTTGATACCCATCAGGCACAGAAGCGTACCGCACAGTGCCGTGATTGTCCAGAACAGGATAACAAGGTTCCAGCCACTCTTATCCGCAATCCACGCAATACCATAGCTGGAAATTGCGCTGCCCACATAGGTGCAGGAGTTTACCAGTCCGGAGATAAAACCGACACGATTGAACTTTTTGAAGAACGGCGGAATCATACTGACCAGAATCATGTTGACGCCGTGCATGCATCCCGTAATCAGCGCAGACAGAAAAACGGACAACACTGCATTGCCGTTTGGCATCAGCCATAACAGAAACGCTGCAACAAATCCGGGAGCAAAGATTGCCATCCCACAGCGCAATTCGTTGTGGATCAGCTTCCGGTTGATCAGGGATGCGATCTGTAAACACACAATACCAAACAGAGGCAAAGCAATACCGGTCAGGATCGAAACAGAGCTTGCCAAATGAAAGGTTTCGGAAATATAGCTTGGCATCCAGGTCGTAATTCCGTCACGCAGAATGCCCTGCATCATAATTGCAAGCATGATAATCGCAAGCATCGGTGCGGTTTTTTCCGGTAAGGGAATTGTTTTTTGCAAAGCAGATGTATTTTCTTCCAGGCTTGTGCCATTTTCCGTTCCCACATCGCCACGGGAGGCACCTGCAGCTGCCGACCTAAAGCTCCCTGCAGAACCCTTCTGCATTCTTTTTTCCGCAGAACCGATGGCTTTTATCCACGCAAATGCAAAGAGGACCGCACAGCCTGCACAGAGGAAAAACAGGCTTCTCCAGCCTTTCCACACAATGCAGACAGGTGCAAACAGATAAAGGAAGATCGTGCCGGCAGAAGATCCCCAGCTGACCCAGACGCAGCTTTTCTTATAGGTATCCTGGTCAAGATAATCTGACAAAAGCCGAACCATCGGAGGCCACATCAGTGCCTGGGCAAAACCGTTGATACACCAGAAAACAAGCATCGCGGCCGGTCTTGAAAACAGTGGAACACAGACATTCATACCTGCAGAGACCATCAGTCCGATAAACATCAGATAGCGCGGCTTGATCCGGTCTCCGAGCCATCCGCTGATCAATTGTCCGATACCATAGGTCACGAAGCTTCCGGTTACCGCCATGGATGCTGACATTTTCGTGATTCCTTCTGAATTGACAATTTCCAGAAGCACTGTGCCGTAGTTGATCCGTGTAATGTAGCTGACAAAATATGCAGCAACACAAAATCCGATTAATATTCTTTCCGCCTGATGATCCTGTTGTTTCACTGCTTCTGTTCTCCTCTGATCATTTCTATTCCGTTTTCCTGATAGAGCTCCAGGATTTCTTTCCGCAGGCCGCTGTCCGTGACAAATGTTACGGCTTCGTTGACATCCGCAAGCTTTAGCAGCGCGCTCTTTTCAAACTTGTCACTGTCCGCCAGAAAAACACTCCGATCCGCATGCTTCATCATCGCCCGCTGTAAATGGTACAGTTCCTGATCATAGTCCATTATGCCGTTCTGCAGAGAAATAGCGGATGGAAACAAAAATGCTGTCTTTGCATGAAACTGTTCCAACATTTGCAATGCCCACTGCCCGCAGAATGCATTTTCATCCCGAAGGTATGCCCCTGCACACAGATAGGGGGTAAATCCTTCTTTTTTCTTCAGTATCTCAAACACCTGCAAGGAATAGGTAATCACTGTCAGTCGTTCAAACTCTTCTGCAAGCATTTTTGCAAAGGCTATCGCAGTGCTTCCGGAATCCACCATCAGCACATCTCCTTCCCGGATCAGGCCTGCCGCATATCCGGAAAGCTCTTCCTTCTTCTGCGGATTTTCTTCTGTCCTTTCTTCCAGCCGGTGATATTGCTTTGCCACAGCTATGCCGACTGCACCGCCGTGTACCCGATGCAGACAATCCTGCCGTTCCAATTCCAGAAGATCTCTGCGGATCGTCTCAACTGACACACTGAACTGCTTTGTGAGTTCGTGAATCCGAACTGCTCCGTTCCTCCTGATCTGGCTTACGATCTGTTCCTGTCGTTCGATTGCAAGCATCCCTTTTTCCTCCTGAAAGCTCCCCATGTTTCATTTCTTTTACCGGATCTTTACACAGAATAACACATATATCCACATAATACAACATTGTTACTTGTTTTTCCACATTCTGTTTTCCGAAGGTGCAGATACGGACTGAAAAAGTCCCAGAAGTCCTTTGCCGGAAAACAGCAATTTCATATGAAAAAAACAGCAAAAGCAGGCTAGCTGTTTTTCCTGTTTTCAGGTATGATGAAGAAAAAAAGAGCACGATTCTTTTTTCATAAAAAAGTAGAAAAGGAGAAATCACATGATCAGAGTAACTGTATGGAATGAGTTCCGCCATGAAAAATCCTCCAAAGAGGTTGCAGCCATTTACCCCAACGGCCTGCATGCAACAATTGCCGAGTTTCTGGGCAAAAACGAAGACATCGAATGCCGTCTGGCATGTCTGGATGATCCCGAGCACGGTCTGACCGACGACGTTCTGGACAACACCGACGTTCTGATCTGGTGGGGTCATATGGCTCACGATCAGGTATCCGATGCAGTTGTGGATAAGGTACAGGATCACGTACTGCGCGGCATGGGTCTGATCGTCCTGCATTCCGGTCATTTTTCCAAGATCTTCAGAAGACTGATGGGAACCAGCTGCAGTTTAAAATGGCGTGACGGCGCAAGAGAACGTCTCTGGTGCGCAAATCCCGGTCATCCCATCGCACAGGGCCTTCCGGAGCACTTTGAACTGGACGTGGAGGAAATGTATGGCGAATTCTTCGATATTCCCGAACCTCTCGAAACCGTATTCATCGGCTGGTTCAACGGCGGCGAAGTATTTAGAAGCGGTGTAACCTTCCGGAGAGGTCTTGGTAATGTATTTTACTTCCAGCCCGGACACGAAGCCAACCCGACCTTCCATAACGAGAACATTCAGAAGGTCATCACCAACGCAGTTCGCTGGGCAGCACCTGCTACCAAAAAGCCCGAAATCATCTGCCCTTGCGTAGAGCCCCTGGAGAATGTGTGAGTGGTCTGATGGCTGATAAAATTGTATGCACGCTCTGCGAGCATTCTATTGTCATGAATTAAAAAGTCCCATGTCTGAACCCGAAAAGGAACAGACATGGGACTTTTCTATTTTCATGCAGGTACCTGCAAAAGCGCTGACTGCAGCAACAACTGTACCGCCCGGCGCACTGCGAAAAAAAGACAGGTCTGCGAACCGAAGCTCTGCAGAACCTGTCTTTTTATACGCAAGCTCACGTTACACGCAATACTCACATTTATTTGCTTTGAATTAGCAGTATTTAGCGGTAGAAACCTTCACGCCAGGGCCCATAGTGGTAGCCAGGGTGATGCTCTTTAAATACTGACCCTTCAGTGCGCTCGGTTTTGCTTTCATGATAGCATCCATCAGCGCTTTGTAGTTCTCAGCCAGAGCTTCTTCAGAGAAGGAAGCCTTACCAACCGGAACGTGGATGATGTTGGACTTGTCCAGTCTGTATTCGATCTTACCTGCTTTGATATCGTTGATCGCTTTGGTTACATCCATGGTAACTGTGCCAGCCTTCGGGTTAGGCATCAGACCTTTCGGTCCAAGGACTTTACCCAGACGACCTACAACGCCCATCATGTCAGGAGTTGCAACTACAACATCGAAATCCAGCCAGCCTTCGTTCTGGATCTTGGGGATCAGCTCATCGCCGCCAACAAAGTCAGCGCCTGCTGCCTGAGCCTCATCGAGCTTAGCGCCCTTAGCGAATACCAGAACCTTAACGGTTTTACCAGTTCCGTTGGGCAGTACAACTGCACCACGGATCTGCTGCTCAGCGTGACGGCCGTCGCAGCCTGTTCTGATATGCACTTCTACAGTCTCATCGAATTTAGCTGTTGCGGTTTTCTTTACAAGGCCAATCGCTTCTGCAGGATCGTACTGTGTTGCGCGATCCACCAGTTTAGCGGCTTCGCCGTATTTCTTTCCATGTTTCATGTTCATTACCTCCATTGGTTGTTAACGTAATGCTTTCTACTCTGCATTACTCCCAGTTCTATTTACTCAGTCCTCTACAACAATACCCATGCTTCTTGCTGTGCCGGCGATCATGCTCATAGCAGATTCGATGCTTGCAGCATTCAGATCAGGCATCTTCAGCTCTGCGATTTCACGAACCTTGTCCTTGGAAATCGTAGCAACCTTTGTCTTGTTCGGAACTGCAGAAGCAGACTTCAGATTGCATGCCTTCTTCAGCAATACAGCAGCGGGCGGAGTCTTGGTAATGAAGCTGAAGCTTCTGTCCGCATAAACGGTAATTACAACAGGGATGATAACATCGCCCTTGTCAGCTGTTCTTGCATTGAACTGCTTTGTAAACTCTACAATGTTTACACCATGCTGACCCAGTGCAGGACCTACCGGGGGAGCCGGTGTTGCCTTGCCAGCAGGGATCTGTAACTTAATGTAACCGGTAACTTTCTTTGCCATGTCAGGCACCTCCTAAATATATTGTGGTATGGCGCAGCGTTTTCTCCTGCTCCAGCGGCAGGACACTGCTTCCACTGCTCAACGGATCGCTCCACTGAACGTCTCTGTGACCGCGTTCTAAAACGCTTAATCTAATTTCCGAACCTCCGAGAAGCTGATCTCTACAGGGGTATCCCTGCCGAACAGTTCTACGTTAATGGTTACGGTCTGCTTGTTATAGTCGATCTTGTAAACAGCGCCGACAGTATCTTTCCATGCGCCGGCAACGACTACGATGGTATCTCCTTCTGTAAAATCGATGGAGACATTGTCCGATTTGATGCCCAGCGGCTTCATCTCGGCTTCAGACAGCGGAACAGGCTTGCTCCCCGGTCCAACGAATCCGGTCACACCTCTGGTGTTGCGGACAACATACCATGTGTCATCATTCATAATCATATTTACAAGAACGTATCCCGGAAACAGCTTCTTTTGAACGGTCTTTTTCGCACCGTTTTTCATCTCCACAACTTCCTGCATGGGGACGCGAACTTCCAGGATCTCATCTTCTAAATGCCGGTTCTCGATGGTTTTTTCCAGGTCAGCTTTGACCTTGTTCTCATATCCGGAATAGGTATGAGCTACATACCATTTTGCTTCTGCCATAAGAATCTCCTCACTTACATTGTCAAGAAATTGACACCGTACTGCGCTGCTACATCGATGAGCGAAATAATAATGCCCATAACAATGGAAACAAATACGACAGCAACGGACTGTTTTAACAGGGTATCCTTATCCGGCCAGATGATCTTCTTGAACTCGGCTTTGACACCGTCAAAGAATTTTACTTTGGGTGCCTTAGGCGTCTTGGACACTTTTTGTTCGTTTGACATACTCTGCAAACTCCTTTCAAAAGCAACGCGCCGCCGACAGCGGTCCCTCAGGACACATCACGGCAATTATTTTGTCTCTTTGTGCGTTGTGTGCTTCTTGCAGAATCTGCAGTATTTCTTGGTTTCCATTCTGTCAGGATGCGCCTTCTTATCCTTGGTTGTGTTATAGTTGCGCTGTTTGCATTCTGTACATGCCAGTGTGATTCTTGTACGCATTTTTCCACCTCCGTGCGTGCTCTTATTCTTCGCGCGCCTTCTTACGTCCTGCTGTAAAAAACTTCCGCCAGATCGCTCTGTCAGCGACTTTTTACATCCGTCCGTCGCTCTGCGCGTCTCTCGTGCACTCCCTCAAAATCCCGTCAAACGGCGGTATGAGGTCGTCTGCCTGGGTCACTCCTTCTTGCCCGCGCCTTCTGAAAACTTTCAAAATTTGCGCACAAAAAAAAGACCTCAGATCTATCTTGCCTTTCGACTATACCATAGACTGGGGTCTTTCGTCAATACATTTTTACACAGTTTACTCGTGTCCTGCGACGGGCGAATTTCATGCTTGCATGAAAATTCGTCTGACGCAGGACACGAAGGAAGCGCCTCTCTATGAGCAAAAGAAGCGATGGCGCAGCCAGCGCGGCGAGCATCGAAGATGCGTTTTTGCGAATGGCGCGGTAAACTGTTGCGTAACCTCCCGGGACGCGACGGGCGAATTTCATGCTTGCATGAAAATTCGTCTGACGCAGGCCACGAAGGAAGCGCCACTCTATGAGCAAAAGAAGCGAAGGCGCAGCCAGCGCGGCGAGCATCGAAGATGCGATTCATGACAATAGAATGTTCGCGGAGTGTGCATTCTATTGTATTGCGAATGGCGCGGTAAACACAGGAAGGACTTATCGTGCCAGCTCCTCTTTTACCATGTCCAGTGCACTCCGGATAACTTTATCCATATCATAATATTTGTACTGTCCCAGGCGTCCGCCGAACAGGACATTTGCTTCCTTTTTCGCAAGCTCTGCATACTGTGCATAGAGTGCGCCGTTTTTCTCATCGTTGATCGGATAGTACGGTTCGTCACCCTTTTTCCAGGTCGTAGGATACTCTCTCGTGATGACGGTTCCTTCTCCGGTCTGGAACTCGAAATGCTTGTGCTCGATGATGCGGGTGTAAGGAACCTCGCGTTCCGTGTAGTTGACAACTGCGTTGCCCTGATAGTTATCCTCTTCCGGAAGCTCTTCGGTTTCAAACCGCAGGGAACGGTATTCAAGCGTCCCGAGGCGATAATGATAATACTCGTCGATCATACCGGTATAGAGCAGTCTGTCCCAGCTGTCCTGTTCGTCTGCAGTCCTGGCCGCATTGGCTGTCTGGTATTCCTGAAGGGAAACACCGATCAGAACCGGAATGTCTTCCAACAGTTTCTCAACAATCTGCGTATAACCACCCTCGGGGATTCCCTGAAAACGGTCATTAAAATAGTTGTTATCATAGGTAAACCGAAGTGGCAGGCGGCGGATAATAAACGCCGGAAGGTCTTTGCAGTCACGTCCCCACTGCTTCTCCGTATAGCCCTTGACGAGCTTTTCATAAACGTCGCGTCCCGCAAGCTGCAGTGCCTGCTCTTCCAGGTTCTGCGGCGTAATCCCGGCAAACTCCCCGGTCTGCTTTGCGATGATTTCCTTCGCCTCTTTCGGCGTCTTAATATTCCACATCCGGCTGAATGTGTTCATATTAAAAGGAAGGTTATAGAGTTCATCCCGATAAACTGCAACCGGAGAATTGACATAGTGGTTGAACCGGGCATACTGGTTTACATAATTCCAAACTTCTTCATCGGAAGTATGAAAAATATGGGCACCATACCGATGTACGTTGATGCCCATAACCTTTTCCGTATAAATATTCCCGGCAATATGATCTCTCTTCTCCACTACCAGAACCTTACGTCCCTGTTTGTGCATCTCATGTGCAAATACAGCGCCGAAGAGCCCAGCTCCTGCAATCAGATAATCATAGTGCATACTTTGTCTCCTGCTTTGTCAGCGATTATTTCGCTTTGTATTTTTTAATCTGCCCAAAGTCTTCCATCAGATCCATGACCTTGTCACGTCCTTCCTGGTTCAGCTTTACATATGCCTGCATGACACGGTTCTCCAGCAGCTGCTCGCTGATGGTGGTGTCTCTTTCCAAAGAGCTGAAGTCCACTGGATTTAAGTTCAGCTTATTGCACATTTTGATTACGGTGCCATATGCCATGCCATCGATGCCTCTCTCCAGCGCCGTTACCAATGTGCTGTAAGGAATCTGCATATCCATCGCAAACTGTCTTACACTTCTGTACTGACTTAAAATTTCCTTTTTCAGAATTTGTGCCTTCGTCATTTCTTTCCCTCCATTGTTGTTTCGTAAATCATCTTGTCATGAATTGACTTATGGGCTCACCGTTCTATTGTACACAACGGCATCGCGTGTTGCAACACTCTCTTCTCAAAATTGTAAATTCATTCTTAGAGAAAGAGAGCCCCCTTCTCTTATTCTTCCCTACAACTAATCGATATTTTACTGTAATTTCTTCGCTTTGTCAATTTTCTTTTGTAAATATATCATACAAAACCCAGACCATTTTTCTGTGCAAACTTACTATCCAGGGCAGGTTTAAAGTTTCTTTTATTCGTCTTCCACCAGCCGCATTCCGGCAGTTTCCGTCACTGGAAGCGAAAAGACGATCGACTTTGCCTTGCTTTCCAGCCCCGCCTTTTCCATGATCGCTTTCATAATTGCATTTTTGTCACAGTTCTTGACGACAATCAGGATCATCTCTTTTTCGGTTGCAAGGGAAAAGCCGAGGAACTGCTCCGCTTTCTGCATGCCGGTTCCCTTTGCATGAATGACCGTTCCGCCCGCCGCGTTCGCGCTGTGCGCCGCTTCCATGATATATTCCGTGTAGCCCTGATTCGCCACCACTACCAGAAGTTCATACTTTGTGTCCTTCAATGTGCTTTCCTCTCCTTTTTCAAATCCACGCCCTTCCGTCAGAAACTGCAGCTGCTTCTTGCCGCCGATGCTGCTGACTGGAATCACAAAGGCGATTCCGGTTCCGGGGATATCAATTTTCAGCCGCTTTTCCAGCCCGCTGCGGATTTCCTTCCATTCTCTGCCTGTCACGAACGCAAACTGGATTGCTTTTTCCGCCGCTTCCAGACCGAAGGAATCCAGCACCTCGCTCGTCGCCGTTCCCCTGCCCAACGTCACCATCGTCACAGTCACGCCGTATTCTTTATAAAATGCCAGAAGCCGGCGGTGAAAATTCCGGTCACTGATCGTAACCATTAAATATAATTCGCTCATTTATCCTCACATTCCGCAGCGTTGCGCTGCGTATATTCTCTGCAGCACGGCGCTCCTATATCCTCTGCTTCCTTCCTGCCTCTCCGTGCTGCCATCGCTGTAATACGCGCTCCCCGCGCGTATGTTCTCTGCAGCACGGCGCTCCTATATCCTCTACTTCCTTCCTGCCTCTCCGTGCTGCCATCGCTGTAATACGCGCTCCCCGCGCGTATTACAGCTCGATGATTGCATCGTCATCCAGCAGGTCGAAGGCATAGGCAGGCGCAGGAACCGCTGCTGTCTTTTTCTTTTCTGCCAGTTTGGAATACAGCCCCATCACCTGAATCGTGATAAGCGGCGTCATCGCAACCATCGCTACTACGCCAAACGCATCCGTTACGATGTTACCGCCGAGCGCCACACACGCCCCCTGTGCCAGTGGTAACAGAAATGCCGCCGTCATGGGTCCGGAAGCAACACCGCCGGAGTCAAATGCGATCGCCGTATAGATTTTCGGTACAAAAAACGAGATCACAAGGGCGATCGTATAGCCCGGAATTAGAATCCAGAGAATTGAAATGCCGGTCAGCACGCGGATCATCGCAATTCCGAGGGAGATCGCCACACCTGCGGAAAGCGCCGTACCCATTGCACGCGCCGGGATCGCACCGTCCGTGATTTCTTCAACCTGTTTGTTCAGGACATAAACGGCAGGCTCCGCTTTTACGATGAAGTAACCCATCACCATCGCAATCGGCACAATTACCCACGGATGGGAAAGCCCCGCCAACACCTGTCCCAGATAGTTGCCCGCCGGCATAAAGCCGACGTTTACGCCGGTCAAAAACAGCACCAGACCGATATAGGTATAAACCAGACCGATCAGGATTCTCGTCAGGTTTCTGCCCGAAAGCTTCAGGATCAATGCCTGGAACACTGCAAAAAACAGCACGATCGGAAGCAGGGACAGTGCGATTTCTTTCATATATGTAGGAAGCTCTACCGCAAACAGGTTCCACAACTGCTTTGAATCTGTGATTTCCGGGATTACAGGAGGCGTATACGCCGCGCTGTCCGGATTGTAAATCAACCCCAACATCATGACTGCCAGGATCGGACCGATCGAACACAGCGCAACCAGACCGAAGCTGTCATCCGCTGCATGGCGGTCGCTTCGCGTTGCAGAAATACCAACGCCCAGCGCCATAATAAACGGCACCGTCATCGGTCCCGTGGTCACACCGCCGGAATCGAAGGCTACACTCAAAAATTCTTTGGGAACAAAAAACGCGAGAATAAAAATCACCGCATAGAAGCAGACAAGCAAAGGGGGCAGCGCGATGCTGAACAGCATACGGAGAAGCGCCACCACAAGAAACACACCGACTCCGCAAGCAACTGCGAGAATCAATGTCAGATTCGGAACAGCCGGAACCTGCTGTGCAAGCACCTGCAGATCCGGTTCAGATATTGTAATAATAAAGCCCAGCAAAAAAGACAGCGCCACAACGACCCACAGCTTTTTGGACTGTGTCATCGCCGTGCCGACCCGTTCTCCCATCGGGGACATTGCAAGCTCCGCGCCAAGCGTGAAAAACACGATTCCGGCGATCAGCAATATCCCTCCGATCAGAAAACACAGCAAAATACTCGGAGAAATCGGCGCAATCGTAAAGGATAGCAGCAGCACCAGCCCGATGATGGGCAGCACTGCCTGCAGCGCCTCCTTCAGCTTTTCTTTCAGTTTTTTTCGGATTCCCAAACAGTCACCTGACCTTTCCTTTATTTCCGGCAATGGAATGCTCACAGAGCGCGCATTCTATTTATTCATGACAATAGAATGCTCGCAGAGCGTGCATTCTATTGTTTCGTTCTGCTCATCTCCATCAGTTTGTTGCGCATGGTTGTTTCGATCTGTGTCAGCTCTGCTTCCGCTTCGCGGCGTTTGTTTCTGCCATCTTCCTGAATCTGCAGCACTTCATCCAGCGTGGAGATCAGGGTTTCGTTCGTCTGCTTTAACGTTTCAATATCTACGATACCGCGTTCAGACTCTTTTGCCGTCTCAACGGTTGCAAGCTTTAAGGTTTCCGCATTCTTTTTCAGCAGGGTATTGGTCATATCCGTCACTTCACGCTGTGCCTTGGCTGCCTGCGCGGAGTGCTCGACGCCAATCGCCAGCACCATCTGGCTCTTCCAGAGCGGAATCGTGTTGACCAGCGTGGACTGGATCTTTTCAGACATTGCAGTATCGTTGCTCTGGATCAGTCTGATCTGGGGCGCCATCTGCATGGAAATTGTCCGCGTCAGCTCCAGGTCGTAAATCTTTTTCTCAAAACGATTGCACAGCTCTGCCAGATCCTTCGCCTTCTGCGTGTCCTCCGGCAGTCCGCTTTCTTCTGCGCGTTTGATCAGTTCCGGAAGCTCCTGCTCCTTTACCTGCTGGATCTTTTCTTTTCCGGCAAGGATGTACATGGAAAGCTCTTTATAATAGGTGAGATTCAGCTGATACATCTGATCCAGCATTGCCGCATCCTTCAGCAGCTGAATCTGGTGTCCTTCCAGCACCTTACAAATTTTATCCACATTAACTTCTGCTTTGGCATATTTTGCTTTCATATTTGCGATCTTATTGCCGCCTTTTTTGAACAGTCCGAGGAAGCCCTTTTCCTCGTCACCGTCCTCGATGCTCTTTAATTCGTTCACAACGGCGGTCAGCTCGTTGCCGATCTCGCCAAGATCCTTTGTCCGGACGTTGCCCAGAGCTGATTCTGAAAAATCTGCGATCTTCTTCTGGGAGCTTGCGCCATACTGCAGCACCATCTGGGAATTCGTGATGTCAATCTGCTTGACAAAGGCATCCACCTGCTTCTGTTCCTGGGGAGTTAAAATCGCCTTTATTTTTTCTTTTTCATCAACCGGCTGCACCGCTTCTTCTTTTTCCACAACTGCCGGTTCTTCCTTTTCCTCTGTAAAAGGCTCCAGAGTCAGGGTCGGTGCAGGCGCTTCCTGCAGCATCTTTTCCATATCTTCGTTCATCGGTTACTCCTCCTGTTTTTCAAAATCACTCTTCATATACCCGTCCTGCGCCAGCACTGTTTTCAGCACCCTTGCATCTGCTGACGCTTCAAATGCCGCGTTCTGATACAGATCGTCCAGAAGCTTTTCAAACGCTTCGTTAATCGTATCCATCGTCTTTTCGATCTCTTCCTTAGCGGTGCGGATGTTCTCGCCCTCAACCCCGGCGCTGTCAAATTCTGCATAGGATTCCACAAGCTTGACCGTCGTAGGAAGATAATACTCCATAAATCGCCGCATCTGGTCGCTCTTCTCCGGATGCTCCCGAAGCGTCTGAAAAATTCTTTTCAGCAGGTAATCCAGCTTGTAAAGCTTGTTGGAAATCACCTCTCCCGGGATCTGGATGTTTAACTCCCGAAGCCGCTCCATGTAGGCCTGGCCGTCTTTTTCGATCTGCGCCTCTTTTGTCAGCGCTTCCTCACTGTGGGCCGCTGCACCATCAGCTGTCTGGTTCTGTCCGGCAGCCTTGCCATCTGCACGGTTTGCTCCGCCAGCACTTTGCCCGACGTCCGCTGTCAGCTCTTTGCGTTTTTTCTCCGCAAGTTGCTGTTCATATTCTTCTTTTTCCTCAAGATACTGCTCCCATGTCTCGTCATCGATGACAAAAATATCGTTTTTCTCATCCATGTGTCCTTCCGGGAACATGCCACTCTCGATCATCGTCCGAATATCCCGTCCCAGCTTCTTTGGAGTCCATCCGGTTTTTTCAGAAAGCTCAGAAATTCGGATATACATTTCCTCCCCTGCAAGCTTCAGATATCGTTCTGCTCTTCCAAGCCGTTTGCAGAGTCCTCCGCCGCGTTTTAATACACCTCCGCAGGCTGCTGCCATAAGACCGAACAATATGGTCATCCCACCCAGAGACGCGCTGGAGGTTGCTGCCCAAATGATCGCCATGATCAGTGCGGTCAGCCCGAAGGTTCCAAGCCCGATCCCTCCAAATACGCTCAGTAAAACACCACTGACTTTACCCTTTTTTACAAAAATCTGCGGCACGTTGATCGTGTTCTTATAAACGACCGTGCCGTCCGGGCGCTGATACTGCTTCGCCGTCGTATAACGCTGCTTCTGCTCCATCTGTCGTCTGTATGGCGACTGCGATGTGCTGTAGGAAGAAGCGATACTGCGCTTGGCGGATTTGTATTCCACGGTTTTGTCCGTTCGCTTATAAACCCGTTCGTGCGCCTGATTGACCTGCCAGCGCACCTCATCCAGCGCTCCGTTTACGGAATCATTGATGACATGGTTTAGTTGTCCGAAGTCACCTGAATTTACCGCATCCTGTACTGCATCCTTGATTCTGTCTCCAATTTCCGAAAAATCCTGTTTGTCGCTCATATCCTGCTCCAATTCATTCCGATTGCCCTAAATTCGCATCTGCTCTCAGGATATCATAAATCCGCCGCCTTGTAAAACATTGGCGGCGGATATGTGTATAAACTTTTTATTAAGATTCCAGTTTTCTTCAGGTTTCGGTCAAATTTTCCAGCATCCGGCAGATTCCGGCATCCAGCGCTTTCAGTTCTTTTTCAGTCAGCCCGCTGCACATCTTTTTTTCCGTTTCGCGAAAGCAGCTGCAGACCTCTGCTGCCGTCTCCCTTCCCTCCTCTGTCAAAAAGATCTGGCACTCCCGACGCGACTGTGGATTGATGCGCCGCTCCAGAAGCCCTTTTTCCGCCAGCCGGTCCAGCGTGCGCGAGAGCGTCGTCACATCGAGGTGACAGTTCTCTGCAATTTCCCGCTGACTGCAGCCGTCTTCTGTCAAAAGGTACATCAAAATCCGCGGCTGTCCCTGCCCGATCGTCAGCCCCAGCCGTAAATATTCCGGACGCATCAGTTCCCTGCGCCGGTTTTCCAGTCTGAAAATATGCTCCTGCAGACTTTGTCTGATATCTTTTTCCATATATTCCCTCATTTCTGCGCACGCTTTTTGCGCATGTCAAGTTTGTGTCAAGTGCGCGCAGAGAAACTGCAACACGTGCAACCGGCACCGTAGGCATTACTCCAGTTCAAACTGTCCGGTATACAGCTGATAGTAGCGGCCCTTTTGCCCCAGCAGCTCCTCATGGTCTCCGCGCTCGATGATCGTGCCCTTTTCCAGCACAAGAATTGCCTTTGAGTTTCGCACCGTTGAAAGCCGATGTGCGATGACAAAAACGGTACGGTTTTCCATCAGGCGATCCATGCCTTTTTCGATCAGCCGCTCCGTTCTCGTGTCGATGGAGCTGGTGGCTTCATCCAGAATCAGCACCGGCGGCCGGGAAATTGCTGCCCGGGCAATCGCAAGCAGCTGTCTCTGTCCCTGGGATAGATTGCTGCCGTCGCTGTGCAGTATCGTGTCATACCCCTTGGGCAGACGACGGATAAAGGAGTCCGCATTCGCGATTTTCGCAGCCGCCCTGACCTCATCCTCTGTTGCATTAAGCCGTCCGTAACGGATATTATCTGCGATCGTTCCGGTAAACAAATGGGTATCCTGAATCACCATCGACAGCGATTTCCTCAAGTCATCCTTTTTGATTCTGCGAATATCGATACCGTCGTAAGTGATCGTCCCGCTCTGAATTTCGTAAAACCGGTTGATCAGGTTGATGATCGTCGTCTTTCCTGCGCCCGTCGAGCCCACAAAAGCGATCTTCTGTCCCGGCTTTGCAAACAGACTGATGCCATCCAATATTTTATGTTCTTCCGTATATCCGAATACAACCTGGTCGAAACGCACATCGCCCTGCAATAAGGTCAGGCTGTCTGCATCTTTCCAGGCAAAGCTTCCGGTATAGTTTTCTGTCTCCTTCAGGGAACCGTCCATCCTGACCTCAACCGGACAAAGGGTTACTGTTCCCTCGTCGATTTCCGGCTCCTGCTCCATCAGGTCAAAAATCCGCTCTGCACCGGAGAGGGCTGCCAGAAGAAAGTTGAACTGGTTTGTAAACTGATTTAAGGGCATCGCGCTCTGACGCACATAAACCAGATAAGATGCAAGGGTTCCAAGATCCATGTGTCCGGTCAGTGCAAATATACCGCCTGCTGCCGCAGAAACTCCATAGTTGAAGTAGGACATGCTGACATTGACCGGAACCAGCATACCGGACCAGGTCAGGGCGTTGGTAGAAGCTTTACGCAGCCTTTCGTTTCGCATTAAAAATTCTTCAAGATCCTGCTTTTCATGGTTGAATACCTTCTCCACCTTCTGCCCCGCAGTCATTTCCTCCACAAAGCCGTTGACTGCAGCCAGCGCCTCCTGCTGTGCGTTGAAATATTTTTTACTGCATTTTCCATTGTACCAGATAAAAAATCCGCTTGCTACTAAAAACAGCAATACAATCAGCGTCAGACGCGCGCTCAAAACAAACAGCATGCTGAGGGTTCCTGTCAGTATCAAAAAGCTCTGGATCAGCATGGAAAACGTGCCGTTTAATGCTTCCTGTACCGTATCGACATCGTTTGTAAAACGGCTCATCAGCTCCCCGTGGGTGTGCGCATCAAAATAGGCCAGCGGCAGCTTCTGAATATGGGCAAACAGATCTCTCCGGATTTCCATCACTACCTGCTGGGATGTATGCACCATCAGCCGGTTATAGGCAAAGGTCGCGCACACACCGCACAGATACAGGATCCCCATCGCAAGCATCATCCGGATCAGTCCCGGAATATCCCCCGGGATCGCGTAATCATTGATGACCGGGCGGATAAGATAAGTGCCTGCAATGCTCACCCCACTGCTGATCGCTACCAAAACTGCAACCAGAAGCAGCAGCCACTTGTGATATCCAAGATATCTCAGCAGATTTTTCATGGCTTTTTTCGTATTTTTCGGGCGCTTATAGCCGACATATTTTGCCATTACAGAGCACCTCCTTCCTGTTGGGAATGATAAATTTCCTGATAAATCCGGTTCTCTGCAAGCAACTGCTCATGAGTACCGACCGCGTTTATTTTTCCATCGTCCAAAATAACAATTTGATCGGCGCTGCGTACAGAAGAAATCCTTTGTGCGATAATAATTTTCGTCATCTCCGGAAGCTTTGCTTTTAAGCCTTCCCGGATCTTTGCTTCCGTTGCCGTGTCCACTGCGCTCGTCGAATCGTCCAAAATCAGTACCTTCGGTTGCTTTAAGATCGCGCGCGCAATGCAGAGCCGCTGCTTCTGTCCTCCGGACACGTTCACACCGCCCTGTCCAAGCTCTGTATCATAGCCGTTATCCAGCCGGTCGATAAATTCATCCACACAGGCGATCCGGCACGCCTCGTCGATTTCCTCCTGCGTCGCGTCCTCTTTGCCCCAGCGGAGATTGTCCCGTACCGTCCCGGAAAACAGCGTATTTTTCTGTAGTACCATGGCGATCGTATCCCGCAGATGCTCCAGCGGATATTCCTGCACCGGCACGTCGTCTACATACACACAGCCCTTTGTCGCCTCGTACAGGCGCGGGATCAGCTGCACGAGCGTCGATTTTGCTGCACCAGTCTGCCCGATAATTCCAATCGTCTGTCCGGCTTCCAGATTCAGACAAATGTCCGAAAGCACATATTCCTCCGCGTTTTTGCTGTACTGAAAAAATACATGGTCGAAACGGATCGCGCCCTTTTTCACGCTGACCGGACGTGCCTTTTCCTCCGTGATCTCCACCTTTTCGTTCAAAACCTCGAGAATTCGGGCTCCGCTCGCCATCGAACGGGTCAGCATCATAAAGACATTCGACAGCATCATCAGGGAGTTTAGGATCTGCAGCACATAGCTCAAAAATCCGGTCAGCTCACCAACCTGCATAGTCCCGGTACGGATAGAGCTGCCGCCAAACCACAGGATCGCCAGGATCGTCCCATACATGACAAACTGCATTGCTGCCATATTCATAGAAGATAAACCGAAGGCTTTTTCGGATTCTGTACGAAGGGCAAGATTTGCGTCATCGAACTTCGCCTGCTCGTAATTCTCTCTGACATAGGAACGGACGACACGCACCGCCGTCAGATTTTCCTGCACAATACGGTTGACCCTGTCAATTCCGGTCTGCATCTTTGTATACAAAGGTCCGACGTGGCTGACGATCTCAAACAGCAAAAATCCCAACACCGGCAGTGCCACCAAAAAAACAAGTGCCAGACGCGCGTTGATCACAAACGCCGAGCCTGTAGCCATAAACAGCATAACCGGCGCACGACACAGCGGACGGATGCCCGTTGAAACCGAATTCTGGATCACCGTCACGTCACTGGTCAGGCGGGTTACCAGCGATGACACCTGAAAATGGTCGATATTGGAAAAGGAATAGCTCTGCAGCTTGCGGTACTCTGCTTCCCGCAGATTCGCCCCAAAGCCCTGACCACACAGTGCGCAGAACCGTGCGCTGCAGATTCCCAGCACCAGTGCCAGTCCTGCACAGCCTATCATCACCAGTCCCTTATGCAGAATATAATCCTGATCCCCGTTTGCGATTCCGACATCCACCATGTCCGCCATAATCAGCGGAATGACCAGTTCGAAGATACATTCCACCGCAATGCAGGCCAGACTGATCCGGGCATATTTTTTGTATTGCTTCATATAAGAAAACAGTTCCTTCAGCATGATTGCTTTCCTCCGTGGTCAGACGAATTTTTGCGTGTGCAAAAAATGCGCCTACAATATTTGCATATGCAAATATTGTAGGCGCATCATTTCAGATTGTCAATTGGTTTTCTTTCTAAAAAAGAATCCTGCGAAGCAGGATTCTCCGCCTGCGGCGGGTCGCGCAAGCGACATTCTTCCATTCCGCTGCAGTGCGATCCGCGCGGAGCGTTTTTATTTCATAGGACGCATTTTATGCCTGCTGTTTTCTCTCCCGTACCATGATCCGGATTTTGGAATCCGAAACGTACTGGTAGTTTGCTTCCAGCGTATAATCAATTTCTATCGCAAGGCTTTTTTCTTCCTGCAGACAGACGACGCGGCTGGTGTCCAGCCCGATCATCATTACACCGTAGGGCGTCTGGTAACGGGTCAGGTTCTTTTTGCCCGCCTCAAAGTTCATCTGGACGTTGATGATGCCGCGTTTGGTCAGAGTCATTTCGTTTCCCCTGATTTTCATGACATTTTTGACCGGCTCGTCAAAGCCCTCATAATATTCATCATACAATAAAAAAATGCTGCCGTTTCGTTCAAAATATTCGCCCTGCTGTACCGTCTCGATATCCTCTGCAGATTCATTGTCCATCACCTGCAGACCGCGGACGGATATCACTACATCCTTTGTCATGCTCAATAATCCTCTATCTGTATTACTTTCGCGCCCAAAATGCCGTATTTGATAATCGAATTGGCAAAATGGACAAATTTCTCCGCGCCGTCACTGACAAAAAACTCGTATTTATTTGTCCCAAGCTGCGGCGGAACCGGATTGAATAACCCTTTTTCCATCAAAAGCTCTTTTAATTCCCGCGCCGTCTCATACGCCGGGTTTACCAGTGTCACATGGTCGCCCATCACCTTTGCGACCGTTGAACGGATCAGCGGATAATGGGTGCAGCCAAGAATCAGAGTATCGATTCCGGTATCGATTAAGCTGCTTAAGTAACGTTTTGCAATCTCGTCCGTCACCGGATCCTGCCAGAGTCCTTCTTCCACCAGAGGCACAAACAGTGGGCACGCCTTGCCGGTTACCTGTACCTCCGGTCGAAGCTGGCGGATGTAAGTCGTATAAATATTGCTGCTGATGGTCCCTTCCGTCGCAATGACGCCGACCTGTCCGTTGCGGGTTGCCTCCGCTGCAACCTTTGCGCCCGGCTTTACCACGCCGATGATTGGAATATCGATTTCCTTTTCCAGATCATCCAGCGCATAGGCGCTCGCCGTATTGCAGGCGACAACGATTGCCTTGACCTGTTTGCTTTGCAAAAAACGGACAATCTGCCTGGAAAAGCGTGTCACCGTCTCCTTTGACTTGCTTCCATAGGGAACTCTCGCCGTATCTCCAAAATAGATCACCTTTTCATTGGGGATCTGACGCATGATCTCACGCATCACAGTCAGACCGCCCATGCCGGAATCAAATACGCCGATGGGCATTTCCAGCAGATTTTTATCCTGTACTGTTTTCATCTTTTTCTCCAAACCACTCTTCTATCTGATCGACGATTGCAAAGCGCACCGACACCTCCCCAGGCGCCGCAGTCAGAATCCGCCGGTAATCCCGCAGACAGTTCCCGCCCGCAGCTACAGCAGTTCGGTGGTTGTCATCCACCGCGTCAGCGCTTTGCACTGTCTCATACATTTCTTCCGTAAATGCATACTGTGGGTATATTATCCCCCATAACATCATAATTGTCAAAAATAAAATACCGGCGCGCGGTTTCTTCTGCATACTCTTTCTCCCTTCTCTGTTTCGAAAGAGCATACCCATCCGTGCGCCGGTTATACATCCGGTCAGCGTTTTATCTTCCCGGACGCCGATGTAATCATCCGGATCACAGCCTTTTCCTGATTGTCAATATGGTTTTTGATCGCCTCTGCTCCGGTCTGTCTGTCGCGGTCGCGGATCGCCTCGTAGATCACGCGGTGCTCTGCGATCAGGCGTTTGTAGTTTGCCTCGTCCTTGACATATTCCAGGCGGTAGCGGTACATCTGCTGAGAAAGCTTGCTGATCATCTGCATCAGCCGCTCGTTTCCGCTCGCCTTTAAAATAATATCGTGCAGCTCCACGTCCGCCTGTGCAACCTGGTTGGCGTTGCCGCGCTTTGTTTCCAGTTCGAAGTTCTCGCACGCTTTTTTCAGTTCTGCAAGCTCATCTTCCGTGATGCGCTCGCATGCCAGCTCTACTGCCAGCGCGTCCAGCGCCCGGCGCACCTCCAAAACGTCCCGCAGGTTCTTTTCCGTGATCTGCGCCACCTCTGCGCCGCGTCTTGGAATCATCGTAACGAGCCCCTCCAGTTCCAGCTTGCGGATCGCCTCGCGGATCGGTGTCCGGGACACTCCGAGCTTATCCGCCAGATGAATTTCCATCAGGCGCTCCCCCGGCTTTAACTCACCGGTCAGAATACTCGTCCGAAGTGTATTGAACACCACGTCCCGCAGGGGCAGGTAATCATTTTCGTTATTTATTTCAAATTCTTTCATCCTTCTCTCATTTCTGCGCACGCTTTTTGCGCATACCGAGTTTGTGTCAAGTGCGCGCAGACACAAATCTCGAGATTGAAAAATTTTATTTTTCAATCTTCTCTCCCTCTGCCGTCGGCAAATCCTGTCAGGAACAGCTGTCTGGCAAGACCTGCCTCCCGCATCGCCTCATACGCCTCTTTTGCGTTCTGATCGTCTGTAAAAATACCAAATACGGTAGGGCCGCTGCCGCTCATCAGCGCATTGACCGCACCGTGCTCCTTTAAAATTCCTTTCATCTGCTCGATCACCGGATAGTGCTTGCAGGTAACCGTCTCAAGCACATTTCCCATCCGGTCTGTGATGCCGCAAAGGTCGCCTTTTTCGATGCTCGCAACCATTCCATCGATGTCGGGATGATATTGCAGGCTGTCTGCATGCAGATTTTCATAGACAAATTTCGTCGAAACATCCAGATCGGGCTTTGCGATCACAAGCTTCGCCTTCGGGACGTCCGGCAGCTTTGTCAGGATTTCTCCGATGCCCTCCGAAAGCGCCGTGCCGCCCATCAGGCAATACGGGATATCCGCGCCGAGCTTTACACCGATTTTCTGTTTTTCTTCCAGGGAAAGTCCGAGAGAAAACAACGCATCCATCGCATGAATGGTCGCCGCTGCATCTGCGCTGCCGCCTGCCATGCCAGCCGCAATCGGAATCCGCTTCGTCAGCTTCACGCTCACGCCCTCTGAGATCTGATACAGCTCCTTCATCCGCGCTGCCGCCCGCCAGATCAGATTGCCCTGATCCGCCGGAAGCTCTTCTTTATCGGTAAAAATCCGAATCTCATCCTCTGCCAGCTTTGTAAATTCCAAATCGTCATATAAATCGACGGTCTGCATGATCATCTTGACTTCATGGTATCCGTCCGGTCTGCGCCGCAGCACATCCAGCCCGAGATTGATTTTGGCATATGCCTTTATCCGAAAGGTATTCATTTTCAATTCAATCCTCATTTCCGTTGAAAAGGCAGGCGATCCGAAAAGCCGTCTGCCTCTGCATTTTGTATACACTGATTGTATTTAATTTTATACAATCTGCATCTCTTTGTCAACTGCATATCCCTTCACAATCAGGAGCTGATCGCCAGGACGGATTTCATCCTGCGTCAGATTGTTCATTTCGCGCATTCCATCCATCGGGACGTCGTACTTTTTACAGATATCCCAAAGCGTCTCGCCCTCGCCCGCCAGATACACTACGATCCCCGGCTGGTTCGCCTGCTTTTCCGGGTCGGGAGCACGCAGCAAGGCATCCGTCACGATCTCTTCCTCGCAGTCGGCGCAGATCAGCCCTTTGACGCACACAACTGCGCGAACTTCTGCTTCCTGCTCGTTTTGCGCCTGCACGGAAAGCTGTTCCAGCGACGCTTCGATCCTGCAGCTGCATGTATTTTTTACCGGCTCTGCGGTTTCCAGAAGCTCTTCAAACACAAGCTCGCCCTTTAGACAGCCGCACGGGACCTCTTCCTCCGCAGATTCATACAGAATCTGCACGTTTACCGTCCCTTTTACGAGCACGCCGTCGGACTGCTTTTTTATCTCCTGCACGAACACTTCTCCAAAGCTTCCGCAGATCTGCTGAATCTGCGGCATGCCCGGCGAAATCGAAAACTGGTCGCTCACCCTCGTTTTTGCGGTATTTTTGACCAGAAGCCTCCGGTACTGCCCTTTTCCCCTCACGACGTCCGCCTGCTTCGTAACGCCGTAGAGATCCTCAATCATCGAAAGATTCGTTTCCTCGTAAATCCGAATATCCAGATCCAGTACCAGGTCGAGCAAAATCACGCGCTCTTCCCCGTCCTCGTCCGCCTTCGCTTCGATTTCCAGATGCCCGATGCTGCAACCGATCTGCTCCAGCATCCCCTCGCGGACGCCCTGACACTCGATGGCAACGCTCACCGGCACGGTGGTTTCATACCAGACCGTCTTTTTAGTCTCGCTTTCCTCTTCATAAAAGAAAAACAGCGAAAGTTCACCTGTCGCCTGCAGCTTTCCGTCCAGCACCCGGAACGCCATTTCCCGAATCTGGCAGGATTTCCACAGCAGCGCAAAAATGTTCGGCATGCCGCCCGGCAACAGGAGGTCTTTTTTTACCCGCAGGATATCTTTTTTTGCAACGATCAGATCCAGCGCCTGCAGGTCTTTTTTCTTTACTTCGATCTGCTCTGTGCCGTCCAGACCCACCGCTACATCCAGCTGCTTCATCCGCTCCGTGAACAGGCGGATCTGCAAAAGTGCCTGCACCGAAAGCTTCCGGGAATTGATCATTCCGACACTTAAATCCTCCAAAATCGCCTGCGCCTGTACCTGATCCGTTCCCGACACGCTGCCCATCAGAATCTGTTCCTCAAACGCCAGCTCCCCCTCCATGCATGCCGAATGGTGCGTTTCCTCATCTGCGAGATAAAGCACTTTGAAATGCAGCACACCCTTTACATGCACATGCCCATCCGAGGCGCGCACCTCTTCCAGCTCGACGTGCCCCTGCTGCGTCACAACCTGATAAACATCCGGCTTTGCGTCCGCGATATTGACGTCGTCCTCGAGCGTAATCTGCGTCTGTTCCTCACATCCGATCTGATCCATATGTATGCTTTTTTTGAGAAATTCCATAAAAATACCTCCCGGGCACCTTCGCCTTTTCCAGACAACATGCTGTTCTATCTAACAGTATGCTGCCGTCAAAGACGGTATGCACCCGGGAGGGAGATTCTTTTTTCAAATGATATCCGCGGATTGCTCCGTGCTTTGAACCCTGATATCGGTCTTACCGCACACAGCCGATTATTTCGTTGATATCCTCGATGCCCTGTTCTTTCATGAATGCTTCAATTCCGTCTGCGATTTCTGCCGTCGCATAAGGATTGATAAAGTTTGCCGCGCCGACGGAAACTGCCGTTGCGCCTGCCATCAGAAATTCAATCGCGTCCTCTGCGGTCAGGATGCCGCCCATGCCGACAATGGGGATTTTGACCGCGTTTGCACACTGCCATACCATCCGCACCGCAACCGGCTTGATTGCAGGGCCGGACATGCCGCCGGTCTTGTTGGCAAGGGCAAAGCTTCTGCGCCGGATGTCGATTTTCATACCGGTCAGCGTGTTAATCAGGGAAATCGCGTCCGCGCCGCCTGCCTCTGCGGCTTTTGCCATCTCCGTGATGTCTGTTACGTTCGGGCTCAACTTCATCATAACGGGCTGCTTTGCAGCCTTTTTAATCCTGGACGTGATGTCGAATAATGCATCCGCTTTCTGTCCGAACGCGATGGCTCCTTCCTTGACATTCGGGCAGGAAACGTTGATTTCCATCATCGCTATGTCCGTGTCCGCCAAGCGCTCTACGACTTCCAGATAATCCTCGACAGATTTGCCGCAGACATTGACGATGACCTTTGTATCAAACTGCTTTAAAAACGCGAGATCGCGCTCGATAAACACGTCGATGCCGGGATTCTGCAGACCGATCGCATTCAACATGCCTCCGTAAACCTCTGCGACACGCGGTGTCGGGTTGCCCGGCCACGGCACGTTTGCAACGCCCTTTGTCACCACCGCACCCAGACGGTTCAAATCTACAAATTCACTGTATTCCATTCCGGAGCCAAAGGTCCCCGAGCCGGTCATGACCGGGTTCTGAAAGGTTACTCCTGCAATTGTTACCGCTGTATTCATCAGATTTCCACCTCCCGTGCTTCAAATACCGGTCCGTCGGTACAGATTCTTGCGTTGTTTACATGGGAATGCGCGTCCTTGTGGGTCGTTTTACAAACGCAGCCAAGACAGGCGCCCACACCGCATGCCATCCGTTCTTCCAGGGAAATATATGCCGGAATATCATGTTCGATCGCATACTGCCGAATCGCGCGCAGCATCGGCATCGGTCCGCAGGCATAAATAATATCCGCTTTCAGTCCGTTTGCAGCTACCGCATCCATGACGTTTCCCTTTGTGCCAACGCTTCCGTCCTCGGTTGCCACATAGACAGCGCCGTTTTGTTCAAAATCTTCTTTCAAAAAGCATTGTGCGTTGCGATAACCCACAACGATCTGTTTTTCACAGGAAAGCTCTTTAGACAGCTGTAAAATCGGAGGAACGCCGATTCCGCCGCCAAACAGCATCGCCTTCGTGCCCGGCTTTGCCTTGTCCACCGGGAAACCATTTCCCAAAACGCCAAGCAGATACACACTGTCGCCTGTCTTAAGATTCGAAAATTCTGCCGTTCCCTTGCCTGCCACGCGATAAACCAGACGAAGCTGATTTTTTTCTTTATCGATTTCGCAGATGCTGATCGGTCTGGGCAGGAGCGTGCTTTTATCCTTGGGATAAACGCCTACGAACTGTCCGCACGCAGCGTCCTGCGCAAGCTCTGTTTCCAGTCTCAGATCATAAATTCCGTCCGCCAGCTTTTCCTGACTGACTACCATTGCCTTTGTCTTTTTCTTCTGTGCCATAATTTTCTCCATTTTCACTCGGTTTACGGGCGCCTGCTGCACAAAAGCTGCCAGCTTTTATGCCCATAGTGCTTTTACGTGCCGACGCAACCGGTTTTTACGCCTCAAAAATCACTTTGCCCTTACAGATCGTGTATTCCACTTTTCCTTTGAGCTTCTGTCCCAAAAACGGCGAGTTCTGGGATTTCGAATAAAAACGTTCCGGAACCCACTCTTTTGCAGGATCGAACAAAACCAGATCTGCCGGTCCGTTCTCTGCCAGATAGCCAGCGTCCAGGCGGTAAAGCTTTGCGGGGTTAATGGTCATGCAGGTCAGCAGCTGCATCATCGTAAGTTCCCCTGTATCGACGAGCACCTCGTTGCCGAGCGCCAGGGACGTTTCCAATCCGATGATTCCGCTGGGCGCTTCCGTCAGGGGCTTCGCTTTTTCATAATCCGCATGCGGCGCATGGTCTGTCGCAATCAGGTCGATCGTTCCGTCCTGTAAACCGCGGATAATCGCCTGCCTGTCAGCTTCCGTGCGAAGCGGCGGGTTCATCTTCGCCATCGTACCGTGTTCCATCACGGCGTCCTCCGTCAGCGTGAAATGATGGGGTGTCGCCTCTGCGTGGATTTTCGTGCTCTTTTTCTTCGCCTGGCGGACAAGTTCGACCGCCTCCGCCGCGCTGATGTGCTGAATCACGATCTCCGCACCCGTTTCCAGCGCAATGGACAGATCCCGGCGCACCATGTCGATCTCCGCCTGCCTGTCCGAACCGCCGATGCCGAAATATTCGCTCGCCTTTCCGGCATTGACTCCATTATTTTGAATATATGCCGGGTTTTCCTCATGGAAGCTGATGGGTTTGTGCACCCTTGCCGCTTCCTGCATCGCTTTTCTCGCGATTTTGGCATCCAACAGGGGCTTGCCGTCATCCGTAAAGCCGACTGCGCCAGCCTTTGCCAGCGCTTCCATATCCGTCAGCTCGTCCCCCTCCATGTCCATTGTCACGTTCGCGCAGGTATAGACATGGATGCCGGTCTTTGCGCCTTTTTCCAGAACATAGGAAAGCGTTTCCTCCTGATCGACATGGGGATTCGTATTCGCCATCAGCACAACACTCGTCACACCGCCAGCCGCCGCCGACACCGCGCCGGTCAGGATATCTTCCTTATATTCTGCACCCGGATCACGGAAATGCACATGGGTATCCACCAGCCCCGGCGCTGCAATCAGGCCATCCGCATTCAGGATGCGAAGCTCGTCCTCTTTTTCTTTTGTAATCTGTGCAGGGTCGATCGTGCCTGCCTCTGCGATTTTTGTAATCCTGTCCTCATCGATCAGGATATCCCGCAAGCCATCCGTCTGCGAAGCCGGATCCATCATGCGGCAATTTTGAACTAAAATCATGTCAGCCTCCGCTGTTGCAAAGCAGCCGCGTCCGACAGCTGCCAAATGTCTGTTGTATCCTTTGCATTTTACCATGTTCTTCAGTCAAACACCACTGTTTTGTCCTCAAACGGCGTTTTTATTACAATATATGGATAGGATGGCGTTTCCCCCAGCTCCTTTGCCTGCTTCGGACCGATCAGGCTCGTATCCAGATAAATCATCTCTCCGCTTGCATACAAATCGTCCACTGTAATACTGTAGCCGCCGCTGTCCTGTTTTCCGTAGCCCACGCACAGGTACAGATAACCACTGTCCGCATACGTCATTTTAAACGATGCTTCTTTCTTTTCCGCCACAAGCTTTAACAGCTCCTCCGGCAGCCGCGCCTCGTCCACGACTGTGAATGCGAGGTTTGTTTTCTCCGGCTTTTCCTGTTTCCAGCTGCATCCTGTAAAAAGCAGTATTCCAGCGCATCCGAATATTCCCCACCAGATCAGGCACAGGGTCCGAGCTATTTTTTTCATAATAAGACCGTCCTTTCGATCGATATCCTGTTTATTTCATATATATGAATACGACGTCAGGAGTATGTCGTAACAGTTCACTCGTGCCTTCCTGGCAGCAGATTTCGTGCTTGCAGGAAAATCTGCTGCCAGGAAGGCACGAAGGGAGCGCCATTTCATGAGCAAAAATGAGCTGCGAAGCAGCGGGAAGCATCGAAGATGCGTTTTGCGAATGGCGCGGGTGAACTGTGGCTCCCTCGCAGAACACCTGTACGCGCGTCTTGCTTTTTTGCAGCGGCACAGGTATACTGGAAATAAAGAAGGCAGCCGGCGCATCTGCGCCTGCAGAATGGAGAGTTTTATGATTCGCTTTATTATTACCGCGTTATTTGTCATTCTGTTTCTGATCCTCAGCATCCCGCTCCTGATCGTAGAATGGATCATCGGCAAATTCAATCCGCCGTTAAAGGATCGTTCCAGCCTTGCAATTGTCAACTGGGCGTTCCGCATGGTGCTGCGCCTGTCCGGCGTTTCCGTCACCTACATCGGAGAGGATCGCATTCCGAAGGATACCCCGGTTCTCTATGTCGGTAATCACCGCAGCTATTTCGATATCGTTATGACCTATGTCCGTGTACCCCGCACCACCGGTTATATTTCCAAGGTCGAATTTTTGAAGATTCCTCTGCTTTCCAATTGGATGAAAAACCTGCACTGCCTGTTCCTTGACCGCAGCGATCTCAAGGCTGGTATGAAGACGATTCTTGCAGCAATCGAGGAGATAAAAAACGGCGTGTCCATCTGCATTTTCCCGGAAGGAACCCGCAACCGCACCGATGCCCCTCTGCTTGAGTTCCATGCCGGCAGCTTAAAAATCGCAGAAAAGGCTCAATGCCCGATCGTTCCGATGACGATCGCCAACGCAGAACAGATCTTCGAAGCCCATTCTCCCTGCATCCGCAAGACAAAGGTTATCATCGAATATGGAGAACCCATCGAAACAAAGAATCTCGACCGCACACAGCAGAAGGCTCTGACCTCCCAGGTTGTTGCACGTATTTCTGAAACCTATGAAAAGAACATGAAATTACTTTCTGGAGAAAATAAATGAACCGTACTGCATCTTCTACCTTGATGACAGAAGGATCGATCTGGAAAAAGATCGTCACCTTCGCATTTCCGCTTTTTCTCGGAAATCTGTTCCAGCAGCTTTATAATACCGCCGACTCCCTGATCGTCGGCAACTTTCTCGGCAGCGACGCACTCGCTGCCGTCAGTTCGTCCGGAAGTCTGATTTTTTTGATGGTCGGATTTTTCAACGGTATCGCAATGGGCGCAGGTGTTGTAGTCGCCCGCTATTATGGAGCACGACAGACCGACCGTCTGCAGCGTGCAATCCATACGGATGTTGCCTTCGGGATTGTCGCCGGTATTTTGCTGACGATCATCGGTCTGATCCTCGCACCGCAGATGCTGGTCTGGATGGGCACACCGGCAGACGTCCTGCCCAATTCCCTGTTATATTTCCGGATTTATTTTATGGGCTCGCTGGCGTTCGTCCTCTATAACGTTTTTGTCGGCATCCTGCAGTCCATCGGGGACAGCAGACATCCCCTCAACTACCTGATCCTTTCATCTATCGTCAATATCGTGCTCGATCTTTTGTTTGTCGGCGTACTCAAGCTCGGCGTTGGAAGTGCAGCACTCGCCACGATCATTTCCCAGTTTATCAGTGCCCTGCTGTGCCTGCGCCGCCTGCTGAGAAGTCCGGAGGAATATCGTCTGGTTCCGTCCCGCATCCGCTTCGACCCGATCATGTTAAAGCAGATCATTTCAAACGGTCTGCCCGCAGGTCTGCAAAACTCCATTATCGCCCTGGCAAATGTTGTTGTTCAGTCTAACATCAACAGCTTTGGAAAAATGGCAGTGGCTGGCTGCGGTGCCTATTCCAAGGTCGAGGGCTTCGGCTTTTTACCGATCACTTGTTTTTCTCTGGCACTGACGACCTTTATCAGCCAGAACCTCGGTGCAAAGCAGTATGACCGTGCCAAAAGAGGCGCACGCTTCGGCATCCTCTGCTCCATCACCCTTGCGGAAATCGTCGGTATCTGCGTCTATTTCCTGTCCCCCTACCTGATCGCCGCATTCAACAGCGACCCTGAGGTCGTCGCTTACGGAACGCTGCAGGCGCATACGATTACACTGTTTTATTTCCTGCTGGCATTTTCCCACTGCATCGCAGGCATCATGCGGGGCGCAGGCAAGGCAACTGTACCGATGTTCGTCATGCTCTGCTGCTGGTGCATTATCCGTGTGACCTACATCACGATCGCTGTCCGCATTTTCCCTGTCATCAATACAATCTTCTGGGCTTATCCCCTGACATGGACCCTAAGCTCGATTCTGTTTTTCCTTTATTACCGCAAGGCGGACTGGATTCATGGGTTTGAAAAGAAATAATGTCGAAAAAAACAGGCGTAATTGCAACGCCTGTTTTTTCGGCTTCTCGCCGTCTAATTCACTTCCAGTTTTTCAATTTCCGGCAGTGCAGGAAACAGGCAATGCGGTTCGGTCTGATACCAGTATGCGACCGAAGCGATGTCGTCCTGCAGCGGCAGGTAACGCCCTTCGCTGCGCCAGCCGAGCGCCTGGATCTCCACATGCAGATCCTCGTCAAAGCGGATCGGGTCGGTCAGATGGAACCGGTACATCCCGAAGCGCTGCTGGGACTGATAAAGTCCATCCGGCTTCAAAATCTGATGCAGTCCGGAATACGGCGTCGAAAACCGACAATATTCTCCCTGCGGATATTCAAAATTCCACGCGCCGCCGATGTAGTCTTCTGTTCCGGTTCCGCAGATCGTCGGGAACTCCTGATCTCCGTCCATGAAAAATTTAATCTCGCCCTCTCCCCACCAGCGGTTGCTGTTGACGCCCCATGCGAGGTAGGTTCCGACATACTGTCCTTTTCCTGTTGCCTTGTCCAAAATCACATAATTCTTTTTGTATTCCAGCGGGTTGTCCCGATGAAACTGCGCGTGGAAATACGGTGTATCCTCTGCAACGGTAGTTTCGCTGTAGGTAATCTGATAATAGATCACGCTCTTTTTATCGGTCAGATTTTCCAGCGTGATTTTCGCAGACTTCCGAAACGGCATCTGCCAGTAGCTGTTCATGCCGCCCTTGGGATTTACGCAGATCGGAATCGACTGCATCAGCCCCGGCTCACACCAGCCCATACAGAAAAAATCGCCCAACGGCACTTCAATCGACGGCACTTCTTCGCCATCCCAGTACATCCGCAGGATAAACGAGCGCCAGTCTTCGTGCGGACAGGTCAGCCAGATATGCTGAATAATTCCGCTCCCTTCTATTTCTGCCAGCGTCAGCTTTCCCTTTCCCGGAATATCTACGGACGGCGAGATTTTCCAGCCCTGTCCCAGCTCTCTGGCACAGTTTTTGCCGGTTCCCTCGGTCGCCATACCGCCCTTTCCTTTTTCCCCATGAAAATTTTCTGGGCTGATCGAACGTGTCCTGCCCTCTACAAGATGTGTCAGCCCTGTCAGTAATCCGCTGTCTGTCATATGCCCCTCCTTTTTGTTTCGTACACGTCTGGGAATGCGCAGTGCCCGGCTCCGATATGTTCACATCCTCACCAGCACGCTTTCCGCGTCGGCAGCGGATCGCAGGTTTGCGCCATCCGGTCTGCCAGAAGCTCCAGCATCCTCACTTTAATCTCCGTAAACGCCGGATTATTATAATGATTGTAGCGCTCCAACGGCTTTTCCTGCAGATCGTATAATTCTCCCTCTGCGCCCTGCGTGCAGCCATGCACCTTCGTCAGCTTATAACGTCCGTCGCATACCATCGTCGTAAAGGCAAGCGGATTGCGGTGGTTGATATTGCTGTTATAAAACTCGCTGTATACACTGTCGCGGTGCGTATTTAAGTCGCTTTCCCCGGTCAGTATCTTCCAGAACGATTTCCCCTGAAATCCTTCATAAAGCGGCAGTCCTGCTGCCTCGCAGATCGTCGGCGCGAGGTCGGCAAGCTCGATTAGTGCTTTACTTTTGCGTCCGCCCGGAATCTTTCCCGGCCAGCTGATAATCAGCGGAACGTGCACGTTATTTTCATAAAAGTAAGGTCCTTTTAAGTACATGCCGTGGTCGCCCAGATTTTCGCCGTGATCGGAATGGAAAATCACGAGCGTATCCTCCTTCTGCCCAGACTGTTCCAGATAATCCAACATCCGTCCAACCTGCTTGTCAATCAGATCGACCATTGCCCAGTACGCCGCCGTAATCATTCGGTGATCGTAATCGGTCATTTCATCATACGGCATCTGCCCCGGCGTGTTATACGCTCCGACGTGATCTTTTTGTTGGAATACTGTCTTGTTTTCCAGTTCACCCGGCTCATAGTTCGGCAGCGGAATCTGGTCGAGAATCTTTAAATACCGTTCCAGATACTCTGCGGGCGGGTCGAATGCATGATGTGGGTCAAAGCAGTTGAACGAAAACAGCCAGCTCTTCTTCCTCGTTTTGCATTTTTCCATAAAAGCGATCGCCTGATCGGCACACCATGTCGTCTGATGCCATTTTTCATCCACACCGACCTGAACGTATTTGCAGTCCTCGCGGTTCGGCGTCACATAATCCACGCAGTTTTCCATCAGAAACTGTGAATATTCGTTCGCAGGCCAGTTGTTGACATCCTTCCACGACTGCGGATGATGTGACCAGTGAAATTCATGATAGCCGTCGTCAATTCTCGACTCGATCATCCGCCCAGTGTCCGGATGACACGCGGACAGATGCAGCTTGCCAGACAGCCCGCAGTAATAACCGTGATCGGCAAACATCTTCGGCACGAGCTTTTCGTCCTTACCGATATCCTGCCCGTTCTGACGCGGTCCGCAGGTACGCGGATATCGACCGGATAAAAAACAGCCCCGGCTCGGCGCACAGACCGGACTCTGCGCATAAGTGTTTTCAAACAGCACTCCTTCTGCTGCCAGCCTGTCCAGATTCGGCGTATACACCCACGGATTTCCCATACATCCAAGGGTGTCGAAACGCTGCTGGTCGGTACAGATCCATAAAACGTTCATTCTCTTTTTTGTCCTCCCCAATGTTCAGTTTTGTTGTAGCGGTTATTATTTTTATTATATGATTTGTCTGTATTTTTACAAGATTTATCTCACATTTTGGTCACTTCTCTTGTAAAATATATTTTGGTACATTTTTTATGTAATTATCACTTGCATTCCATTCTTTTTGAACCTATACTGAAACTAATCTGACAAACTGTATAAACGGTCATTACGATGTGTCTGCTGCACCAGTGAGAAATGTTATGATGTGCGGCTGCACGAAAATGAGGAAATTATGTACGAAGACGAAGCGATTAAAAACAAAAAAGATATCGTCCTGGATCTTTCCGATACGGAAGCAACCGCCAAAATCTGCAAGGCGCTTTCCTCGGAAACCCGGCTGGAAATCCTCAAATGTCTGGTGGACAAATCCATGACCATTAGCGAGCTGGCGGAGGCTTTTTATCTGCCGATGTCCTCGATGTGCCTGCATATTAAGACGCTCAGCGAAGCGAACCTGATCACGGTCGTTCCAAAGCCCGGACTGCGCGGTTCCCAGAAGCTCTGCGGCATCAAGACTGCCAATGTAACGCTGGATATTTTTGCTCATTTAAACAAGCTGACGCGCAAGCCGCCCGTCTATGTCAATATGCCGATCGGTCACTACAGCGACTGTCACATCCTCCCTCCCTGCGGAATCGCCTCTGCAGCTTCCTATGTATATTATGAGGACAGCCCCTACGGCTTTTATTCCCCCGACCGCACCGATGCTGCCCTGATCTGGCTGACGTCCGGCTTTCTGGAATATCAGTTTTCCAACTATCCGTTACAGCAGGATAAGGTGACGCAGATCGAATTTTCCTTTGAAATCTGCTCAGAAGCACCCGGCTATAACAACAACTGGCCCTCCGACATCACCGTCGAACTAAATGGCAAAAAGATCACAACCTTCCATATCAAAGGGGATTACGGCGGCAGAAAAGGCATCTACAATCCGAGCTGGTGGAGCGAATCCAACACGCAGTACGGCGAATACAAAAAGATTTACATCACCCATCAGGGCTGTTATGCGGGCAACCAGAAAACATCGGATGAAACGATCAAAAGCCTCGGACTTCTCGACGGCTATTCCTTCTCTTTTACCCTAAAAGTTGACCCAGACAGCACAAACGTCGGCGGTATGAACCTTTTCGGTAAGCATTTCGGGGATTACGCGCAGGATATTGTCATGAAAGTAGAATATGAAAATGACTGAGAAGGGAGCAGATATGTTTCAACAGGACAACGCATTTATCGTATTTTTGAATAAGCTGGCAGATATGGTCATTTTGAGCGTCCTTTTCTGCGTCTGCTGCCTGCCGGTCTTTACGATCGGCGCAGCAGACGCAGCGCTCTACCACACAGTCGTCAAAGTGCTCCGGCACAATCAGGGCTATGCCTTTGCGACGTTTCGGGATTCTTTCAAAGAAAACTTCCGGCAATCCGTTCCCGCTACGCTTTTGTTCCTGCTCGCCTATGTGATGTTCGGTGCGACCTGCTATTTCTGCTATCAGCAGCCAGACAATCTGATCGCTGGCGTGTACGTCGTATTCAGCATGCTTTCGATCCTGCTTCTGATCTTTGCACAGCTTCATTATTTCGCGCTGCTCGGACGATTCAACCTTTCTAAAAAAGAGCGGCAGACGCTTACAGTCCGGCTCACATTCCGGCAGCTGCTGTCCAACTTTTTGCTACTGTGTATTCTGATTTTTGCGGCAGAGCTCGCCGTCTCCTATCCGCCGACGCTGTTCATCGTCCCGGCTGCAGCCTGTTATTTAAACTCTCTCATTCAGGAGCGGCTGTTCCCGAAGTACATCCGGTATCAGGACGAAGAGGAACTCTGTAAGGAAGCTGAGAATCCGAGCGAAGATGAAAACTGCCCTACGACAGAGAATCTGAGTGGAGTGGAAAACTGCAAAGAAGAGGAAACTGTCACAGATGAAACCATTTAGACAGGGGACACTTGAGGCGATTGCAGAAATCATCGACCCAAAAGCACCGGACTGCCCATAACTCAAAAGCCCGGAGTTTTCCTTAACAAGAGGGACTGCCGCACAGTGCGACAGCCCCTCGCTTTTTTATACCGTCGGTGTCACCGACAGCACATCTCCATCAATTTTTAATTCATCAATTCTCGCACACCGCAGATCCTCTGTGACCGCAGGATCGTGCTCTACGTTATCGCGTCCATGATATACGATATACGCTTTTCCATCATCGAAAATCACACTGTTATGCCCCATACCCTCGATCTCTTTTGTTTTGAACAAAAGCGGCGCATACGTATGATCGTCCGGATATTTCGTCCACGGAAGTGTGCGCAGGTCTGCATCCTCCGGTCCATGTGCGATGCTGTAGCCGATAAAATATGTCGGATTCTGATAGCATGCGCCGGAATACATCAGATAGTGCGTGCCTTCTTTGTAAAAATAGAACGCGCCCTCGATCGTATGCCAGTGCTGTCCTTTTTTGAAACGGTCTTTCTGATAAATCTCTTCATCGATCGTCGGACGCACGACGGCAACCGGCTTTCTCTCCAGGGTATATGGATCTGTCAGCTTATCGCACTGGATAAACGTTCCCGCGCGCTCCGCCTCATAATCGTTGTTGCAGTAAAACAGATACAGCCCCGACGGTGTTTTGACCGCATGCGCGTCAATGGAAAAAGGCGGCAGGAGCTTTTTTACCTGTTTGAACATCCCGGACGGCGAATCGGAAACCGCAACCCGCATCGTCTGTCCGTGCTCATCCTCGCAGTCTGCATCGAGACAGGAATAGTACATGTAATATTTTCCGTCCAGTTCGATCACACTCGGTGCCCAGCATTCCTTCTGCCCGGTCATGTCCAGACAGCGCCCCTCATATTTCCAGCTCTCTTTTAAATGGTCGCTGGAATACAGCTGTGGACCTTCTCCGCCGCTCGCGTACAGATAATATCTTCCGTCCCCGGCTTTGATCATATAGGGATCAGCCTGCCCCAGAGGCGCCAGGTCATTTGCTTTTCTCTGATATAATTTCACATTTCCCTCCACATCTGTCAGGATTTCGCCCTTATTTTACAGAGCTGTCGATCTGACCTTCGATGATATATTTTTGCAGGAACAGGTACAGCACAATAACAGGCAGCAGTCCGAGCGCACAGGTTGCACACGCTTTCGGCAGGTTTCCAACGCCGTTAGTACGGTTGAACGCGGATTTGATGACGAGGATAATCGTAAACTTCGACTTATCCTGCAGCAAATACATCGGCATCAGGTAGTTGTTCCAGCAGCCAGTCGCAGACATGATAATTCTCGTTACCGTAACGGCTTTTAACTGCGGCATGATGATCTGTGCAAACGTTCGAAGGACGCCCGCGCCGTCAATCGCCGCCGCTTCATCCAGTGCAACCGGAATCGAAACGACAAAGTTGACGTACATGAACATCGTTCCGGGGATTCCGCCTGCCGCGGACAGCAGCGCCAGTCCGTAGAGCGTATTTGTCATATGAAATTTTACCATTAAACCGTAAGTACCGACCAACAGTGCAACGCCGGGAATCATCATGATGCCCATGTTGACATTTCGGATGGATTCTGCAATTTTACCGTTGCTTCTCGCAAGACCGTAAGCTGCAAGCGCGGAAAAAACGATTTCCAGAACGACAGTTTCCACAACGAGGACAATGGAATTCTTAAAGCCCATCCAGAGGTCGCCGCTTTTGAATACATCGATATAATTCTGGAAATTCCACATCGCAGGAAGGGATAATTTCGAGCCGACGTCCTGAATCGTCCGAAACGACAGGTTCAGCATGATGTAAATCGGCAGCAGATAAATCAGGATCAGCAGAACCGCCACGATATAACACCACCATGTGGAATGGGTATTCGGGCCTTTTGCTTTTTTGAGTCTGGCTTTCATTTAATATTCCACCTCCTTCTTCCGAAGGTACATATTGACCGGAAGCGCAACGATCAGAATGATGAAAAACGTCATGATACCGACTGCAGACGCATAGCCCGCTTTTTCATCATTGAAATACAGCTGCGAAATGTAGAACGAAAGGGACATGGATTTCCGGTTCGGACCGCCGCCCGACATCGCAACGATCGCATCGAACAGCTTGAAGCCGCCGATCAGGTTCGTCACAACTGCCGTCGTAATCGACGGAATCAGAAGCGGAAGCGTCACATAGAAAAATTCCTTCACACGGTTTGCGCCGTCCAGCCGCGCCGCCTCTTTATACATCGACGGAATATTCTGCAGGCCGGCAAGATAAATAATCATACAAAGTCCCATGTACTGCCAGGAGTTTGCAAGCGTAATCATGATCGTGGACGACAGACCGGTCTTCATCCAGTACACACCGGAAAGTCCGAGCAGCCCGAGCAGCTCGTTGAATACGCCGCCTTCCACCTGCACGAAATAGTACAGGATCTGACCCATAATAAATGCGGAAATCATGATCGGCATATACAAAATCACGCGAACCGCATTTCTTCCTTTAAATTTATTGTTCAAAAACAAAGCGGCCGCAAGACCGAGAATATTCTGCAAAATGGTAGATCCAAAGCCGTAAATAAACGTGTTGAGCGTAGCCAACCAGAACAGTTTGTCGGTAAAAATGTTTTCAAAATTTTTGAGTCCGTACCAGCGCATTTTCTGAGAATATCCGTTCCATTTAAAAAACGAAATACGGACAGCATTGACCAACGGCGCAGCGATAAACAGAATCATCAACACCAGCGCCGGGATCGTCAAAGCGAGGTACATCCATTTCCTCTTTTTCAATTCAGAACCCCCTTTAGCCAAAAGAGGTGAGATGGCATTGCCACCTCACCATCTTTATAAAATCCGTTCAGTTATTTCGGTTCTTCTCAGCCTTCCTGTGCAGCATCGTAAAGATCCTGATAGTTCTCAAGCAGATACTCGATCACTTCGTCCTGTCCGGCTTCGCTGTCATCATCAAAGAGCATGTCGCTTGCATTGCCGAAAATAGACCACATGCCGGACGGCATATACTGTCTGTCCCAAAGGTTCTCATAGAAGATATCGCAATCTGCGCATTTTTCTTTCATTTCCTGGAATACCTGCAGGCCATAGCTGTCGTCGATTTCCATCGTGGACTTTAAGCAGCTGATCTTACCAGTTGCAGCGTTCATTTCCTGTGCAACTTCCGGACGTGCCATGTATTCAAGGAACAGCTTTGCAGCATCTGCATTCCCGGTGTCTTTCCAGATACCGAACGTATCGCCCTCACCGATGCCGACATGCTCTTTGCCGCCTTCTTTGGATGCGAAAGAGGGCATGAATGCGAAGCGGGCATCAGGATTCAAGCTTAAGCAGGTCAGCATAACGGACGGGTCATTGCCAAGGCTGAATGCGCCCTTACCAGCTGCAAAACGCTCTGTCATGTCTGTGTCCGCCATGGTCAGGATGTCGTCATAGTAATATCCGGAGTCAATCCAGTTTGCCATGTATTTTACAAGAGAATCCTTGTAATCCTGCCAGTCGAAGGAGCCGTCCAGCATCGCTGCGGAATCCTCAAACATTTCGCCCTCATAGCTTACGAACGTACCGGCGAAGTTTGCCAACAAACCGGGGTTAGATACTACGTTGAGCGGTGTAAGTCCGCTTGCTTTGATCTTAGCACATGCTTCTGTAAAATCATCCCAAGTGTGGATCGCATACGGATCTACACCAGCCGCATCACAGGCATCCAGATTTACCAGCGTGCCGTTGATCAGTTCAGAAATCATCAGGACGTAAATTGCACCGTCGTCGTCCTGAATAACGCCGAGTGCGGATTCATCATAATCGGAAATCCACGGCTGATCCTGTAAGTTCATCAGATATTCTTTGTAACGTAAGAGCGACCATCCGTGTGTCTGGAAAACGTCAGGAAGCTCGTTGGATGCCATACGGGTCTTTAACGTATTCTCATAGTCGCCGCCGTATTCTGCGATATTTACCGTAACACCATATTCTTCTTCAAATTTATCAACCAGTCCCTGAAACGTCGTCGCCTGATCGCCAGTATAGGTAACTGCAACTTCAAGAGTCGATCCGCTGACATCTGTATCCGCTGCTACTGCGCTTTCCGCAGGCGCTGCAGCTTCTTCTTTAGTTGCAGAGTCATCGGTTGTTGCTGCCGGTGCACTTGTGTTCTGGCTTCCGCAGGCTGCCAGCGACATTACCATTGCTGTTGATAATAAAATACTCCCAAGTTTCTTCATACTCATACGAAAGTCCTCCTTCAGAGCTATGAATCCAAATACCCTTTGTATACCTTCTGCCTGTTCCCCTTTTCACCATATCGTTACAGTTTTTCTGTATTAGCAAACAAATTCACTGTAATGCTGCTGTTTTATCTCTTTTTAATTTGCTAGACAGATGTTTGCTTTTTTCAGCTAAAATAATCTTTTTGACGAATTGATAGCGCTATCTTTTATGTCAAGTTCATTATTTATATACTTATTGTATATGAGAATTCTGAAAAATTCAATAGTTATCGTTTAATTTGCATAAGATATATGTCAATGCAAATTTTAGTACATTTTTTGTGTAGCTTTTATTTTGTCATGGACCAAACAGTGCAGTCAGACCGAATCCACGAACTGACTGCGCCTGTTTTTTGACTTTTCACATATTCCGTCGATGTATCGTTTTCCGTCGCCCGACGTCTGCTTTTTGATCTGCTCGCCGACTCATCGCTTTCTACCGCCAAGTGCCTTACGCACTCACCGGCATATTCCACCACCCGACTTCTTACGTGCTTGCCGATGTATAATTCTTCACCGCCTGATTCCACACCGCCCGTGCGATCAAAAAGAATACGATCGGTGCAGCGACGCCCCAGACTGCCATCGGAGCAGACAACTCGCCCATCAAAAACAGCCCCGGAAAGTTCGTGATGACAAACAACGGCAACAGAAACGTTCCGATACGCTGCATCCACTTGCCGTAAATGAGCTGCGGCATGTTGTTGAAGTCCCACACTGCCGCCGTCAGATCCGCGATGCCGTTCGTTGCCGTCGTCCAGAACACCAGAAGATGCGGCAGCAAAAACAGGCTGTAGGTCAAAAGCGCGCCGCAGATCAGGAAAAAGAGAAAGCCTGCGATCGAGCCGACCGTCACGGGAAGTCCTGCCCGATGCCAGCCGATCCCGATCATGACGATTCCCGCAGCCGCATCCGGCACAAGCAGCGACAGATCCAGTCGCTGCATTGTCACCAGAAACTGCGCCGCAACCGGTTTTACCAGATACATGTCGAGTTTTCCATCCCGAATCATCGTCGTCAATGACGTAAAGTTCGGGTAATATAGCATGTAAACGCCGGTCAGCAGAATGTACACCCCAATGAACAATAAAATATGATCCGGCGTCAGGACTCCGATTTTGATACCTGCCCGGTAAACCACCGCCACATACAAAAGTTTGATCAACAACCAACCGGTTTCCACCAAAACGCCCGCTGCAAAGTTGATCCGGTATTCCAGCTGCGCCATCAGGGACATTTTCAGAAATACGAACAGCAGTTTTCCATACCTTATAAATGTATTCAAAATACCAGTTTTCTTTTCCATCCGTCAGCCTCCTACCGCAGCAAAGCGCTGCAGTCCTTTTTTCCACATCATCTGCCCCAGTCCCCAGAAAAATGCGATCCACGCAAGCTGGCACAGCATTCCGGTGCCAATTGCTCCCATCGAAAGCTTTCCATTGATAATGTTGACCGGAAACTGCGTCGTATACCCGAACGGAAGCAGAGAGATCAGAAGCGCCGCCGTTTTTCCGAAAATATCCATGGGGAACACGCCGCCGCTGACAACAACCAGCACCACGCTGACTGTTCCGAACAGCAGATGCACGTCCGTCAGCCAGAAGCTCAACAACGCCACGCAGTAAAAGATAAAGAAATTCAGGATCACTGCCAGAACCAGCCCCACCAAAAACAGCACGATTCGAACCAAAGACAGCTTCAGTCCGAGAAATATGCTTGAAAATGCAACCAGTACAGACGTACAGATCAGCAGTAAAATCAGCTGCGGCATCTTTTCCCCGAGATAGCTGCAGAACCGGTAGCCGCAGTAGTTGACCGGGCGGATCAGATATTTATTCAGCCCGCCGTCCTTGATGTCCTCGTTGATCTGATATTCGAACCCGGTAATAACCAGCTTCGACACCAGCCCGGCAAGCAGCGTATACACGATAATTTCCGTATAGGAATAGCCCGTCATCGCTCCCGCATCCCCGTTGCCGTATAGATAATTCCACAAAAAGGTCTGAATGATGATTGGAAAAATCGTACTCAACAATGTCAGCACCATATTTGCCCGGTATTCCAGAGAAGTTTCCACTCCCATCTGATACACGCATCGATACAGCTTCATCCTGCCACCTCCCCGGTGAAAATTCTGGCAATGCTCTCTTCCAGCGGAACCTCCGTCACAGTAAAGTCATCCACCGGAAACATGGAAAGCATCTGCGACGCCGTTTCCTTGATCCGCTCCTTCGGGATTTCCAGAACTGCCGTCAGATCTTTATTTTCCCGAACCCGCCCGAATATGGACAGCTTCCCGGTTTCTACCGGGCTGGAAAAAGAAAGGGTCAGCAGGCGTTTATCCCCCATCCTGTGGTTGATATCAGAAAGCGCGCCGTCGTAGACCAGCGTGCCGCTGTTAATAATGACTGCCCGGCTGCAAAGTGCTTCGATATCCCGCATATAATGGCTCGTTAAAATGACCGTTGTTTTCGTCTGTTCGTTATAATAGTGTAAAAAGTCACGGATTTTCTGCTGGGACACGATATCCAGACCGATCGTCGGCTCGTCTAAAAACAGAATACCGGGGCGGTGAATCAGCGCCGCCAGGATTTCCATCTTCATCCGTTCTCCGAGAGAAAGTCTGCGCACCTGAATATTCATCAGCTCCCGCACGCCAAGAAGCTCCGACAGCTCGTCCACGGTCTTTTTGTATTCCCTGTCATCCACATCGTAAATGCATTTATTCAGATACAGGCTGTCGCTGGCAGGCAGATCCCACCACAGCTGATTTTTCTGACCCATGACGATGGCAAAGCTTCGCTTGAACTCATTTTTCCGTTCCCAGGGCACAAAGCCATTCACCAGAACCTCCCCGGATGTCGGATACAAAATACCGGACAGAAGCTTTAATGTCGTCGTCTTTCCTGCGCCGTTTGGTCCCAGCAGCGCCATCATTTCCCCTTTTTCCACGGAAAAAGAAACGTCCTTTACCGCTTCCTTTGTCAGCATCTGCCGGTGGAACAGGTTATTTAACGATCCCTGCAGCCCCGCGCCTTTTTTATAATAGGAAAATTCCTTCCGCAGATTATTGACCGAAATCATCTCTTCCATTGCTTCCCTCACTTTTCTATGCCTTGATACGCCAGCGCACATCTCACTCCAAAAACTCCGCATGCCGAATCCACGCCTCGTAGCGCGCCATGACTTCCGGATATCGGTAGCGGCTGACCGGAAGCTGGCTGCCATCCTCCAGCTCTATCATTTCCCTTCCAATCCGGCTGATCTGCCCGGGATTGACCAGAAAACTTTTGTGGACGCGTAAAAACGACCTGACGCGCAGCTTTTCCTCCCAGTATCCGAGCGTTTCCGACGTCAGAAACACCTTCTTTTCGCAGTGCACCCAGATCTCGTGCCGCATACTTTCCAGATACAGGATTTCCTTTTCCCGCACCCGGATTCTGCCGTCGGACGAAGGGCTTTCCCGATACGGAAAGCTCCGGTAACCGCTGCCCGTGCGCCTCTGTTTTTTCAATTTTGCAAGCGCCGCCTTCAAATCCTGTTCCAGCGCATATCCCCGCACCACATGGAAAAAAGGCTTTGTCAGTGCATCAAACACCGCTTCCGGGCCGTCCGCCACAAAAATCACCGCAAGGCGGGGATATTCTTCCAACAGGCTGTCTACTTCCTCCGACAGGACATTTTCACAGTTGCCCGACCAGATCAGACAATCCAGAGCTTCCAACGCTTCCGCAGATTTTTCCGTGATCCGTACAAACTCTGTCTGACCGCTTTTTTCCGCCCGGACTGGCTCTTCTTCCGAAAACTGCCCCTGCAGGGAAAGCGCCTGCATCATGTATTCAATTTTTTCCAGGGCTTCCTTCGGCTCTCCGCACAATCCAACAAGCGGCATTTTATCCTCCATCCCACAGATGTTCTGCTACTACCTTTTCATCTTAGCAGACCTCGTTAAAAAAACAATCCGCTATGCACCAATCGCAGTCCGTGCGCCCCAATGGTATGCGAAAGCACAACGGCAACACAGCGTAAAACCACTGTCGGTCGCCGCTCCTAACGCACTGCACTGGATTTTCTCGCAAAATTTTTCTTGACAAATTTCAAATCCCTCTATATTATTATCTATGGTAATTATCAAAGATAATCATATAGAGGGATTTTTTATGACAATTGAACTCATCAAACGGCTGCTGGACGCCTGCTATGAGGCAAAGCGCATCCGCGATATGCTCCCGCCGCTGCCGGACGGCGTGACACCATCCTATATCCATTTTCTGGATGTCATCGAACAGATGGAAAAAAACGGAACTTCCGTAAAAGTATCCGACATCAGCGATGCGTTGAACCTTCCGCGTCCCGGCGTGACCCGGACAGTAAAGGAGATGGAGCAAAAAGGCTATCTGACCAAAAAGCCGTCCGAAGAGGATGCACGCATCATGTACCTTTTCATTACAGACGAAGGCAAAAAGCTCTCTGCCAAGTACAACGAACAGGTTTTTAACGCCCTGCTGCCCGATCTGGAGACCATCTCCGGCGAAGATGCGGAATGTACCATTCGTACTATTGAAATATTTTATCGGGTAATGTGTGAAAGGAGAAACGACCTTGACAAGTGATAAGACAGATTTTACACAGGGAAATATTTTAAAGAAGCTGGTACCTTTTATGATTCCGATTCTGGGCGCGCTGGTACTCCAGGCCGCCTACGGCGCGGTCGATTTGCTCGTCGTCGGCAGATTTGGCTCCACCTCCGGGCTTTCTGCGGTTTCCACCGGCAGCCAGGTGTTAAACCTCGTCACCTTTGTTGTGACACAGCTCGCAATGGGCGTCACCGTCCTGATCGCCCGTTATCTCGGGGAAAAGAACCCGGAACAGATCGGCTCTGTCATCGGCGGCGCGGCGGTTGTATTCACACTGCTTTCTGTCTGCCTGTTCGCAGGGATGGTTTTCTTTGCCCGCCCCATCTCTGTACTCATGCAGGCTCCTGCTGAAGCAGTCACTCTGACCACAAGTTATGTTCGTATCTGCGGCAGCGGTATTTTCTTCATCGTCGCCTACAACCTGCTGTCGGCGATTTTCCGCGGACTTGGCGACAGCAAATCTCCGCTCCTGTTCGTCCTCGTCGCATGTATCGTCAACATCGTCGGCGACCTCGTTTTGGTTGCCGGTCTGCACATGGACGCAGCGGGCGCAGCATTTGCAACCGTATTTGCACAGGCGATCAGCGTTGTCTTTGCGGTGGTTATTCTTTTCAAAAAGCAGCTGCCCTTCCACATTGGCAAAAGCGATCTTGGCTTCAATTCCCAGTGCAGCAAATTTTTAAGCATCGGACTTCCTCTCGCCCTGCAGGAATTTCTGACCCAGGTTTCGTTCCTCGCCCTCTGCGCCTTTGTCAACCGCCTCGGCCTGGAAGCCTCCTCCGGCTATGGTGTCGCCTGCAAAATTGTCAACTTTGCAATGCTGATCCCCAGCTCCCTGATGCAGTCCATGGCGTCCTTCGTTTCCCAGAATGTCGGTGCAGGCAATCTGAAACGGGCCAAAAAATCCATGTTCACCGGAATCGGCATTGGTCTGATCTTCGGCTGCCTCGTCTTTACCCTCATCTGGTTTAAGGGTGACCTGCTCGCATCTTTCTTTTCCACAGACGCTTCCGTTATCCAAAACGGCTTCGCGTACTTAAAGGGCTTTGCGCCCGAAACCATCGTCACCGCTGTTTTGTTCAGCATGATCGGCTACTTCAACGGTAACAACAAAACCCTCTGGGTTATGCTCCAGGGTCTGATCCAGACCCTCTGCGTCCGTCTCCCCTTCGCTTACTTCATGAGTATCCAGCCAAACGCCAGCCTGACAAGGATCGGACTTGCCGCACCGGTTTCCACAACTGTCGGCATCCTGTTGAACGTTGGATTTTATCTCTACCTGAACAAGAAAGAAAAACGCGCCTGACGGCGCGTTTTTTATCGTATAGGAAACTTCGTTTCCATACGATAAAAACGCTCCGCGAGGATCGCACTGCAGCGGAACGGAAGAATGTCGCTTGCGCGACCCGCTGCAGGCGGAGAATCCTGCTTCGCAGGATTCTTTTTCATGCATCCGATCTGGAATATGCGTTTTTCATCTGGCTGCTCAGCTCAAACAACACCTTATCAAGCGTATCGTCCGTTTCCTTCTGCAGCATCGCAGCAATCTCCGCATTTGCCTGCTGCCGCAGCGCTTTTCTTACCGCCGGATCCTGTTCTGCTGCCAAACGTGCATCATAGCGGTTGATCAGCTCGTGTCCCTTTGCTGCAACCCTTTCCTGATAACGCTCCACATGGAACAGAGATTTATGATAGGAAGCGTCCGCCATCGCTGCGATCAGACGGCTCGACCAGTAAAAGTTCTCTGTCGAAACCCGCCCGGTCGTGTTGTTTAAATACTCCGGTGTTTCCTCCACATCTGCATAAAATGGAACAAGGGCGTTAAATGCATTGGACCCGTAGGCAATCCATTCCACCGGACTGCAGTCTGCTTCCATATCCGGTCTGATCTGGATCAACGCCATGAAATCATTTCGGTTGATGCCGATGGAACGGTATGCACCACGCATGGCTTTATCGCCATAGGATCCATAGGGATCATACGGCGTCCCCTGATAGTGACCGGACAGGACATATTTCACATCCTCGACTGTGATCTTTTTTTCGGGAACCATGCACCACGGCAGATCGTCGGAAACCGGTGTAAAATCAGCAAGCGCACCGTCCCAGCGATAGGTGTTCGGATTCAGATACCGCTCCATAAACCATGCCCGGGGTGTGTTGTATACATGATCTGCATCGTCATGGCTGCCGAAGACATCCCGCGGATTCAGCGAACCGTCCATCGAAAGGTTCAGATGGTAGGTTTCGATAAATTCTTTCAAATCTGCGGAGCAGAGGAAATTTTTCTGTTCTCCGTAAGCATCTTCCAGATCAAAGCTGTCGATTCCGAGCTGGTTTGGCATCACGACATAAACCTCATCCGGCACTCTTCTTGCCATCCAGTGATGTCCTCCGATGGTTTCCAGCCACCAGATCTCGTCTTTATCCTGAAAAGCGATTCCGTTCATCTCATATGTCCCGTATTGCTCCAACAGGCTGCCAAGACGTAAAACGCCCTCTCTGGCGCTTCTGATATAAGGAAGCACCAGACAAACCAGATCCTCTTCCCCGATTCCTCCGGCAATCTCTTCCTTTCCATCCGCTGCAGGCTGATAAACGACCAACGAATCCGCTCCCAGCACGCGCGGATTCGAGGTGATCGTCTCAGTAGCAGTCATCGCAACATGTGCCTCATTGACGCCGCTGGCAGCCCAGATACCTTTTCCTTCCACCGCATTCGGCATCGCTGTATAGCGCATCGGATTCTCCGGCAGTTCGATGGTCACATGAGAGAGTACGGAATGATAGGTTTTCGGCTGCTGCTCCGGAGAAACCACTGCAAACTTCTTCGCTGTAAAATGTCCGGCGCCGGAATCATCGTTTCTCGCGATCACCGTTGAACCGTCATAGGTCGCTTTTTTCCCGACCAGTATTGTTGTACACCCCATATCTGACCTCCTTATTTTTCTAATGCTTCTACGATCTTTGCATACCCCATGCCGTGGGAAGCCTTGATCAGTACCGAATCCCCGGAATGCAGAAGTCCAGGCAATGCTGCAAGCAGTGCGTCGGTATCTGCGAAATGCTCCGCCTGAGAAATTCCAGCTTCCTTCGCTGTCCGGTACATCTCTTCCGAAAGGCTTCCTGCACAATACAGGCAGTCTATGCCTTGTTCTGCGGCATATGCGCCAACCTGCCCGTGCATCTCCCTTTCCTTTTCTCCAAGCTCAAACATATCACCGAGCACCGCAACTTTGCGTCCGTCTGCCAGACTTAACAGATCCAGCGCAGCCTTGGTCGAAACCGGGTTTGCATTGTAGCAGTCGTCGATCAGCACCAGATCCCCCGCCTGCACAACACGGCTTCTGCCGCTTACTGCCTGCACGGCAGCGATTCCGGCTGCAATCTGCTCTGTCGTCAGTCCGAGCTGTAAACCAACTGCAGTCGCCGCCAGCGCATTTAACACCATATGCGCGCCCGGCAGCGGAATCTGTACGTCAAACGCAGCGTCCGGCGTGTGGATTGTCGCTGTACTGCCCAGCAGTTCACGGCTTACGATGGTGTCTGCGTAAATATCGTTTTCGGGAGAAAGTCCAAAGTGAACCGGCCTTTTGCCGTGTACTTCCTCAATTGTCATGAGTTTGTCATCGTCTCCGTTGACACAGACCGTCCCTTCAGGATTCATAAAGTCAAAAATCTCGGATTTTGCCTTCAAAATACCGTCCCGGCTTCCGAGGAATTCCAGATGGCACTGACCGATATTTGTCATCACGCAAATATCCGGCTTTACCATCTCGCTTAAACGGTGCATCTCCCCGAAATGATTGATGCCCATCTCCACAACGGCAGCCTCCGTATCCTCCGGCATGGCAAGCAGTGTCAACGGCACGCCGATTTCGTTGTTGAAATTGCCCTGCGTCTTGTGTGTCTTGTATTTCTGTGCAAGCACTGACGCAACAAATTCTTTCGTACTGGTCTTGCCGACGCTTCCGGTGATCCCAACGATCGGAATTGGCATCTGCTCTCTGTAAAACGCAGCGATCTGCCGAAGCGCAGCCAGACTGTCCTCCACACGGATGCAGGGACCCGGCAGTTCTTCCGGTTCTTCTTCACACACAACCGCAATCGCGCCCTTGTCAAAAACTTCCCGGATAAACTGATGCCCATCCACCCGTTCTCCGCGGATTGCCACAAAAATATCGCCCGGTTCCACTTTGCGGGAATCGATTACGATTCCTGCCGCTTCTTTGCCGGAATAGCCGCGGATTACAGCCATTCCCGCCGCCGGACAGGTTCCGGTATGCTTTCCAGCCGGCACAGCCAGATGCCCCTTACAGGCTCTTGCAATATTCCATATCGTCATGTTTTTCATATCACTTTTGGTCTCCATTTTGCAGTTGAAAAGCTGCATCCTTTTCAATCCTCAAACGCCATATCCAGAATCTTCTGACAAAGCTCGTCATAGCTGATGCCGACCGCTGCTGCTTCCTGAGGAATCAGGGAGGTAGGCGTCATGCCGGGGAGCGTATTCGCCTCCAGACAGTAGGCGTTTCCGGCCTCATCCATCATAAAATCCATCCGGGCATATTTATGCAGGCGCAGGGCATCGAATACACGCTCTGAAATCTTCTGGATCTTTCTGGTGCTCTCTTCGCCGATCGGCGCAGGGCAAATCTCAATGGTGCTGCCCGCCTGATATTTGTTTTTGTAATCGTAAAAACCTTCCTTCGGCGCGATTTCCACGATCGGAAGTGCTTTGCCGTCCAGCACGCAGCAGGTTAACTCCCTGCCCTTGATATATTCTTCTACAACGACCTCGTCTCCATATAAAAATGCATCATCGAGTGCTGCCTGATAGTCCTCTTCTTTCTGCACGATGGAAACGCCGATGCTCGAACCACCGGAGCTTACCTTTACCACGCAGGGGAACTTCGGCTGCTGGCCTTCTCCCGGCTCCTGACCTTTTTTCAGGCGGAAGCCTGCTGGGGTCGGAATCCCGTTTTGCATAAACAGTTCTTTTGCAAGGCACTTATCCATCGCCAGCGCGCCGCTGACAAAGTCTGTGCCGGTGTAGCGGATTCCCAGCAGATCAAATGCCGCCTGCACCTTGCCCCCTTCTCCGTCTGCACCGTGCAGTCCTAAAAAGACAACGTCCGCCATCTGACAGATCTTGATCACGTTGGGGCCAAAGTAACATTTGCCACCGTCCTTGCGCAGTGCCTTTACCGCACTGATATCGGGATTGATCTCATGAATCGCTTCGATTCCTGCAGAAAAATCCTCATCACTTTCAAAAATATGATCAATGTCGTCCCGTTCCATTCCAAGAAAAACGTCCAGCAGGACAGCCTGATGTCCCAGTCTCTTCATCGCCTGATAAATCATCTTGCCGGAAATCAGGGATACGTCACGTTCCGTGCTGATTCCGCCTGCTAATACTACAACCTTCATGTCTTTCTCCTCTTCTACTGTTTTCCAAAATTACTTCATGCCATAGTATACGCTCAATCCACTGCCCCGTAAAGGAAAATCCGCAGTCAGTTTGCCTAAAATACCGATACAATTTACCGTGTTATCCAGTTAAAGCGCTGAAATATTAATTTTTTGTAAAATTTTTACACACCTTCCTGCAAATAGGTGTATAATACAAGCACGTTACAAAGACAGATGTCTTTCCACAAAAGACATTTTTTCCAGGAAGGGCATTTTTCTTTTGAAAAGGAGGAACTATTATGAAAAGATCCATGAGTGTTTTACTGGCAGCCGCCATGTGCAGCGCTATGCTTGCAGGCTGTGGCTCTACAGCAGCTGACACTGCGGCAGATGCTTCCGCTGCTACCGAAGCAACCGCTTCTTCTGCTTCTGCAGAAGGTGTAAATGTATTTAAAATCGGCGGTACCTCTCCCTTGACCGGCGCGGCAGCAATCTACGGCAACGCTGTAAAGAACGGCGCACAGATCGCCGTTGATGAAATCAACGAAGCAGGTGGTTCCGTACAGTTTGAACTGAAATATGAAGACGATGAGAACGACCCGGAAAAAGCAGTTTCCGCTTACAACGCATTAAAGGACTGGGGCATGCAGATTTCCCTGGCTTCCGTTACCACAAAGCCCTGTGAAGCAACCAGTACAGAGCACTTTGCTGACCGTATCTTCGGTCTGACTCCTTCCGCTTCCTCTACCGCCATCACAGAGGGCAAGGACAATGTATTCCAGATGTGCTTTGCTGACCCCAACCAGGGTCTTGCATCCGCTGATTATATTGCAGACCAGAAGCTCGGCACAAAGATCGCTGTTATCTACAGAAACGACGATGTATACTCCAGCGGCGTCTATGAGAAATTCAAAACAGAGGCAGATGTAAAGGGTCTGGAAATCGTTTCCGCAACCACCTTTACCGATGCAAGCTCCAATGACTTCTCCGTACAGCTGACCGAAGCAAAGAATGCAGGTGCTGATCTGCTCTTCCTTCCTATCTATTATCAGCCCGCTTCTCTGATCTTAAAGCAGGCAAAGGATATGGGCTATGAACCCACCTTCTTTGGCGTAGACGGTATGGATGGTATCCTGACCCTGGAAGGTTTTGACACCTCTCTGGCAGAAGGCGTTATGCTGCTGACTCCCTTCAACGCTGATGCGACAGATGAAAAGACCCAGAACTTTGTAAACAAATACAAAGAACTCTACGGCGATGTTCCGAACCAGTTCGCAGCAGATGCTTATGACTGTGTCTATGCTTATAAAGCAGCTCTGGAGGCATCCGGTGCTACCGCTGATATGACAGCCGAAGAACTTTGCGACAAAATGATCGAAGCTTTCCCGACGCTGACCTATGATGGTCTCACCGGTACAGGCATCACCTGGGATTCCACCGGTGCCGTATCCAAGACTCCTAAGGGTATGGTGATCAAAAACGGCGCTTACGTCGGCATGGAGTAATACTTACCCTTTAATTTTGATTTTATCAATGCGCAGGGAGCACCGTTATCGTTTTTGATACGGCGCTCCCTTGCGTCATACAGAGAAATGAGGTAGCTTATGACCTTTTTATCACACCTGATCAACGGCATCAGTCTTGGAAGCGTATACGCGATCATCGCACTGGGATACACAATGGTATACGGTATCGCCAAGATGCTGAACTTTGCCCACGGAGACGTCATCATGGTGGGCGCATATATTTCCTTCTGTACCACCAGTTATCTCGGACTTTCTCCGCTGGTATCTGTCCTTTTTTCCATCATCGTCTGCACGGTTCTCGGCATCGTTGTAGAACGTCTGGCATACAAGCCCCTGCGTCAGGCTCCTTCCCTCGCAGTTCTGATCACTGCCATCGGCGTTTCCTATTTTCTGCAGAATGCCGCCCTGCTGATCTGGGGCTCCAGCCCGAAAACCTTTTCTTCCGTAACCGGAAGCTGGACCTTAAAGCTTTTTGACGGACAGCTGATCGTTTCCGGCGTCACGATCGTTACGATCCTTGCCTGTATCCTGATCATGATCTGTCTGACTCTTTTCACCAACAAGACAAAAACGGGAACGGCGATGCGGACAGTTTCTGAAGATAAGGCCGCTGCAGGTCTGATGGGTATCAATGTCAATACAACCATTTCCCTGACCTTTGCCATCGGCTCCGGTCTGGCGGCCATCGCAGGTGTATTGCTCTGCTCCGCCTATCCGACTCTGATGCCCACCACAGGCTCCATGCCCGGTATCAAAGCATTTACTGCAGCTGTATTTGGCGGCATCGGCTCCATTCCCGGCGCAATGATCGGCGGTATCCTGCTCGGCATTATTGAGATCTTTTCCAAAGCCTACATTTCCACACAGCTGTCCGATGCGATCGTATTTGCGGTTCTGATCCTGGTCCTGATTGTAAAGCCGGATGGTCTGCTGGGCAAACACGTCAGCGAGAAAGTATGAGGTAGCAGCATGAACAAACTCAAACCTATTCTGTCAGCCAGAAAAGACTGCACAATTTCCTATACGATCGTCATTCTCGCCTTTATCCTGATCCAGACCATGATCGCAACCGGAAACATCACCTCTTCCTTAAAGGGACAGCTGGTTCCGATCTGTGCCTACATCGTCATGGCGATCTCCTTAAATCTTACCGTCGGCATTTTAGGCGAGCTTTCTTTAGGGCATGCCGGCTTTATGTCGGTCGGCGCTTTTACCGGCATCGTGGTTTCCGCCTCCCTTGCCGCTGCAATTCCGAACGGCCCTCTGCGCCTTGCCATTTCCATGATCGTCGGCGGCCTTTTTGCCGGAATTACAGGACTCATCGTCGGCATCCCCGTACTTCGTTTAAAGGGTGACTATCTTGCCATCGTTACCCTTGCATTCGGTGAAATTATCAAGAATATTATCAACGTGCTCTATATCGGTCTGGATGAAAAAGGACTGCACTTCAGCCTTCTGGAACAGCATTTTACCCTTGCAGAGGGCGGTTCCATGATCATCAACGGCCCCATGGGTGTCGGAGGTGTCCAGAAGCTTTCCACCTTTTCTTCCGGCGTTGTCCTGATCCTGATCACGCTGTTTTTAGTCCTGAACCTGATTCACAGCCGTACCGGCCGTGCCATCATGGCTGTCCGCGACAACAAGATTGCCGCAGAGAGCATCGGACTTTCTGTAACCCGCTATAAGCTGCTGGCATTCGTGATCTCCGCCGTTTTTGCAGGTATGGCAGGCACCCTTTACGCCATGAATTTCTCTACCGTCACCGCATCCAAATTTGACTTTAATACCTCGATCCTCATTCTGGTATTCGTCGTTCTGGGCGGTCTTGGAAATATCTGGGGCTCCATCATCGCCGCTACACTTTTAACCGTGCTTCCTGAGCTTCTGCGCTCCATGAACGACTACCGGATGCTCATCTATGCGATCCTGCTGATCGTTATGATGATCTTCAACAATTCCGGTGCAAAGAAGCGTCTGACAGAATATTTCAGCGCACAAAAGGAAAAACGGACTGCGAAAAAAACAGCCGGAAAGGGGGCAAACTGATATGGCAACTCTCGAAGTAACCGGACTCGGTATTTCCTTCGGCGGTCTGCGGGCCGTTGATGATCTTACCATGTCCATCGAAAAAGGCGGCCTGGTGGGCCTGATCGGACCCAACGGTGCCGGCAAAACCACCGTCTTCAACATGCTGACCGGCGTTTACCGCCCCACAGACGGCGGCATTCGCTTAAACGGTGAGAATCTGATCGGCAAAAAGCCTTACGAGATCAACCGCATGGGCGTTGCCCGCACCTTCCAGAACATCCGACTGTTCCCGCAGCAGAGTGTTCTGGACAACGTTATGACCGGCTTAAACAATCAGGTGCAGTATTCCCTTGCAGAAAGTCTTTTGCATGTGGGAAGCTACCACAAAAAGGAAAAAGAAATGACCGAGCGTTCCATGGAGATCCTGCGAGTCTTCGGGCTGGAAGGTTCTGCCCAGACGCTGGCATCCAATCTGCCCTATGGCAAACAGCGTAAACTGGAAATTGCCCGTGCGCTTGCAACCAAACCGGAACTTCTGCTTCTGGATGAGCCGGCCGCCGGCATGAACCCCAACGAAACCGGAGAGCTGATGGATACGATCCGTCTGGTGCGCAAGGAGTATCAGGTTACCATCCTTTTGATCGAGCATGACATGAAGCTGGTACAGGGTATCTGTGAATACCTCTATGTCCTGAATTTCGGTCGTCTGCTGGCAGAAGGCACTCCTGATAAGGTTTTAAACGATCCTGCCGTTGTCAAAGCATATCTGGGCGATTAAAGGAGGCTTCTTTCATGGCAATGCTCACTGTAGAAAATATCAATGTATATTACGGCGTGATCCACGCCCTTAAAGACATCTCCTTTCAGGTAAACGAAGGCGAGATCGTCGCACTGATCGGCGCAAACGGTGCCGGCAAAACCACCACCCTGCAGACTGTCAGCGGCATGCTGAGCGCAAAGTCCGGTTCGATCCGATTTCAGGATCAGGAGATTTCCAGAATGCCGGAGCACAAAATCGTGAAGCAGGGAATTTCCCACGTCCCCGAAGGACGCCGGATGTTCTCCAATCTGACGGTTTTGGAAAACCTGAAAATGGGCGCTTACACCAGAAAAGACAAGCAGGAAATCAATAATTCCCTGGAAATGGTTTATGAGCGGTTTCCCCGCTTAAAGGAACGTACCCGCCAGCTGGCAGGAACTCTTTCCGGCGGTGAACAACAGATGCTTGCAATGGGACGCGCGCTGATGGCAAATCCCCGCATCCTGCTGTTGGACGAGCCCTCCATGGGTCTGTCCCCGCTTCTGGTTTCTGAAATTTTTGATATCATTCAGGAGATCAACAAACAGGGCGTTACCATCCTTTTGGTAGAACAGAACGCAAAAAAAGCGCTTTCCATCGCAAACCGCGCCTATGTCCTCGAAACAGGACGCATCGTAAAGGAAGATGATGCACAGGCTCTTTTACATGATGAAGCGATCAAGAAAGCTTATCTCGGCGAATAAGGGGGAAACAATTATGTCAAACACAGTAATTACCATCGCCCGTCAGTACGGCAGCGGCGGACGTACCGTCGGCAAAATGCTGGCAAAGCGTCTGGACATTCCCTGCTACGACAGGGAGATTATTTCGCTCGCTTCCGAAGAAAGCGGCATTCATCCCACTCTGTTCCAGGATGAGAAAAAAAAGCACGGCTCTCTGCGTGCGTTCCTTACCGGCGGCTTCAAAAATGCCTCCCCGCTTTCCCCGGAAAGCGCAGGTTTTACAAAGGATGACAACCTTTTTCGCTATCAGGCAAAAATCATCCGCCAGCTCGCAGAGGAAAGCTCCTGCATTATCATCGGACGCTGCGCCGACCATATCCTTGCAGATGTTCCAGGCGTTGTCCGTGTCTTTGTCCACGCACCCGAAGATTTTTGTCTGCAGGAAGCAATGAAGGTCAACAGTCTTTCTGTTTCTGAGGTTCAGAAGCTCATCGCTCAGACCGACGAATACCGTGCCCACTACTACAAGTATTACACCGGCCAGGAATGGAAAAACGCCCAGAATTACGATCTGTCCCTGGACAGCTCCCGTCTCGGCTTTGAGGGCACAGTAGAGGCGATACTTTCCTATATCGAAGTACGTAAAAAGTTCGACAAAACTATGTAGATACGATAAAAAATTCCCGGCAGTCTGGCTCCTTTTCGGAACCGGGCTGCCGGGAATTTTTATCCCAGATAATCCAGCGGATTGACCGCTTCCCCGTCCTTTGTCAGTTTAAAATAAACATTGGAGCCCTCTACCGAGTAATATTTTGTCGGCTCCGCCACATGTCCGATCACCGCGCCGGTTTCCACATAGTCTCCCTCTTCCACAGTCACTTCCTGCAGCTGTCCATAGGTCAGCTCGTATCCACCTCCAAGACGCATCACAACAGTCTGTCCGGTCTGCGCATCCTCATACACAGATTCCACAATTCCATCTGCTGCGCATGCCACGCCTGTTCCTTCTGCTGCGCCGATTACAATCGACGGATTATATTTGTACTGCTGCAGCGTCGGAAAATAAATTGTCTTGTCCATGCTGTAATTTAGCAGAACGTTGCCTGCAATCGGCCATGCCAGCTTACTGGTTTCGCCAAAGGACAGCTGGCTCTCCTGCACTGCGATATTCGCAGACGCTGCAAGCGCCTCGTCCTGATTGTCGGCTGCATCCTGACTCGCGGTTGTTCCGTTCGCTTTTTTGTCAGCGTCTGCCGCATTCGCCTGACCGCCGCCGGATGCCAGTTCACCGTCTGCCAGTTCGCTCGAACTTCCGTCGCTGTTGTACGCTTCGTTTCGGTACTCTGCATAGCCGATGTTGCGATCTTTGGGCTCCTCCATCGGCTGACTTCCCGTTTCCTGTTCTCCGGCTGCTCCTGTGTTCGATTCCCCGCCTGTTTTTGCAGGCGCACTCAGATCTTTATCCTTCTGCGCATAATAGGGGTCATAATCCAGCTCCCCACTGTCTTTATCGCTGCCGGTCACATTCTGCGCAGACGGATTCTGTGCCTGGGACACCGGACTTTGCGTCTCCTTCTCCAATTTGGAGAAATCTACAATATGCTGCTCTTCCTCCTGGCTTTTCTGATGATTGCGGTACACAGAAATGCCCGTCACTGTCATCGCCGCCAGTACCAGAACGACCGAAGCTGTCATGATCGCTTTTTCTCTGCGGTATGCGCTGTTTTTTCCGCCTGTTCTTTTTCTTCTCATCACGCTCATCCTTTCCTGTTTCCTGTGTTCAGGCTTAGTTTGAGCGCAATTCAACCGTTTTATTCCGTTTTTTTCAAAAGTCCCGGGAAAAACAGCTCCAAAATTTCTTCTGCGGAAGCTCCCTGCTTCGCAAGCGCATTGGCATAATATTGATCCAATCCGATCCCGTGCCCGATTCCCTTTGTCGTAATCACCATTTTCCCGCCCTGCTCTTCCAGGAAAAAACACGACGACGGAAGCTCAAACAGCTGCCGAAACCGTTCTCCCTCTATGGATGATCGTCCCGCGCGGACATTTAATACGTATCCGGCGCTGTCCCGCGTCAGTACAAGCTTTGGGGCATCCTTTTCCACTGATACGCCTTCTGCCTCCAGCATCCCGAAAAACCGTTCTGTTTTCATGCTCTTTTCCTGTAAAAAATCTTCTGCAGCCTCATCTACCGGACAGACGATGCTTTTGCACCAGTCCGACTCCTGTCCGAAAAGCTCTGTCCCGCTCCTTGTCCGCCCTGCGCTCAGGCGAAAAAACGGCGCGCTGACAGCCGCTCCCTGCCATTCGAGAACATAGCCCGAAGAAGCGCGCACCGCCTCCCTGCAGCGCTCCTCCAACACGTCTGCCTGCTCGCCCCACAGACGCTTGCGCTGCGCCTTGTCCAGATACGAAAAACCGCTATTACTGTCGATAATCCGCGGCTCAACAGCGCTCACACTACTTTGAGAGATGCTCTCCTGCGCTGCTCCGGTCATGCCATTCTCCAACACGGCCTCCTCCAGATGCCCTCCCGCGACACAGCTGCTGCGCAGAATCACCGCCTGGGCTTTGAGCGCTTCCGGTTCATATTCTGCAGGAATCACCGCCGCCAGCGCGCCGATCAGAAACGCTTCCTCCGTCATCGTTCGGACGTCGCTTCCACTTTGCATCCGGACTGTCCTGCCGGATACGGGCACAATGGTTTCCACCGTTTTTTCCTGCCCTGCCCGCACTACACTGCTGCAGGTATACGGCAGCAGAAAGAAAAAAAGAAGAACCGCAAAAAAGTCCTTTTGACGGCTCTTTCCTACGGTTCTGTTTGCTCTTTTTTCCATTGTTTCCTGCATCATGAACCCTCCGCTGCTGCCGATATTTTCCTATACGGCAGTCTATGCAAAGACGCACGCTTCTATGCAGAAAGCTTCCCGCGTATTATTTCTCCACGCGGTTATAGTTAATCAGACATCCTTTCAGGATGATCTGGCGCTCTTCATCGGTCAGCTCACCGAGGGTTACGGTAAACGGCTTCAAGCCGTTTGCATCTACCACATATCCTGTAATTTCTGCAGCCTTTTCCTCTACCGCCTTGCGGATGCCGGGGAAGAAGAGGTAATCATGGTTGGTAAACGGAAGATCTCCGTCCGGAATGACGAACGGAAGCATGCCCCAGTTGATCAGATTGGAACGATACCGTTTGGTCGCATATTCGTTTGCAATATTTGCCCAACCGCCCAGCACCTTCTGGCAGCTTGCAGCCTGCTCTCTCGCAGAACCATCTCCGGGCTTTACTGCGAAAATCGTGGAACCGAACCCGATGTTGTCGTTTGCAGCCTGCGGGAACTGCACATGGATTTCATCCATAATTTCTGCCAGCTCCGGTTTTACAGTCACTGGATCCTTGCCATCCATCAAAGCTTCCTGCGCCTTGTGGATTTCCTTTGCCAGTCCGACATAGGCAGGATCCTTGCGGGACAGGGTAAACTCTGCCAGTCCAAGAGGATTGGAGCGGTAAGAGCTTGTCTCTCCGGACGGAATCAGCTCGTCTGTCGTCGTAACCGGATCGTGAATCTCGGAAACGACCTGCAGCACCAGATTTTCCGGAAGCGCGCACATCGTCGGCCAGTCCTTGATATTAGGACCGAAATGGATTTCCACAGAGGGATCTGCCACACCATGGGAATCAAATACGCGATTCTGATAAATCTTCGAATCAAAATGATACTGATATTTGCCGATGGGTCCGTCGAATTCAGTCGCCGCTGTCAGGCGTCCCTGATTTGCCGCAGTCGCCGCAATCGAACGGGCATCCATCAGAGCTACCGAAGCAATCTGGCCGTTCTGCAGCTTGGAGCCTTCGCGGTTCGGGAAGTTTCTTGTAGAATGACGGATCGAGAATGCATTGTTTGCAGGCGTATCGCCGGCGCCGAAGCAAGGACCGCAGAACGCAGTCTTCATAACAGCTCCCGTTTCCAGAATCGTCGCCGCACAGCCATTTTTAATCAGTTCCATATAAATCGGCATGGAAGCCGGATACACACTCAATGTAAACTCCTGATTTCCGATATAGCTGCCCTTTAAAATGTCCGCGGCCGCACAGATATTTTCAAAGCCGCCGCCTGCGCAGCCTGCAATGATTCCCTGATCCACATAAAATCTGCCGTCACGCACTTTATCCTTCAAGCTGTAAGGTACCGCATTATCCAGACTGACTGCAGCCTTTTTCTCTACATCTGCAAGGATATCCGTCAGGTTCGCATTCAGCTCTTCAATCGTATAGGTATTGCTCGGATGGAACGGCATTGCGATCATCGGCTTTACCTTTGATAAATCAACCTCAATCAGGCCGTCATAGTACGCCGTCTGTCCGGGTGCCAGCTCTTTATACTCTGCCTCTCTTCCGTGAATTTCATAAAATTCGCGGATCTGGTCATCTGTCTGCCAGATAGAAGAAAGACATGTTGTCTCTGTCGTCATAACGTCGATGCCGATTCTGAAATCCGCACTTAAATTTGCAACGCCGGGGCCAACGAACTCCATCACTTTATTTTTTACATAACCGTTTGCAAAAACAGCGCCGATAATCGCCAGCGCAACGTCCTGCGGACCAACGCCTTTTTCCGGCTTGCCGGTCAGATAAACGCCGACAACCTCCGGCATACGGATATCATAGGTCTGGTTCAACAGCTGCTTTACCAGCTCCGGACCGCCCTCGCCCATCGCCATCGTTCCCAGCGCACCATAGCGGGTGTGAGAATCAGAGCCAAGGATCATCTTGCCGCCGCCTGCGAGCATTTCTCTTGCAAACTGGTGGATAACCGCCTGATGAGGAGGTACATAAACGCCGCCGTATTTTTTTGCACAAGTCAATCCGAATAAATGATCATCCTCATTGATCGTTCCGCCCACCGCACACAGGGAGTTGTGGCAGTTGGTCAGAACATAAGGAATCGGGAACTTCGTCAACCCCGATGCGCGCGCGGTCTGAATAATTCCGACAAAGGTAATATCATGGCTTGTCAGCTTATCAAATTTAATTTTCAGCTTTTCCATGTTGCCGGAAGTATTGTGATTCTCTAAAATTCCGTACGCAATGGTCTGCTTCTTTGCTTCTTCTTTGGATACTGTCCGTCCGGTCTTTGCCGCAAGCTCTGCCTGCGCCTTGGGACCGTCCGCTATGATTTCAGCGCCGTTTACCAGCCAGGCGCCGCCGTTTGTCAATGTAACCATAGGAACCTCCTTTTTCACTTTGCTATACTAAAGTAGTATAACGAAAAAAGGCTGCACTTGCAAGCCTTTTATGTTTCCAGTATCACTTACACACGCCCCTGCGAGCGGATCGCTGCCGCGATCTCCTGCAGTCTCGGCAGGCATGCATCAAAAAACATCCGATAGGACTGGCAGAAGTAATTTTCTCCCGGTTTGCTTCCCGGCTGCTCCCGGTGCCGCCTGCAGCCGCCCCGGCAGATCATGAAATAAGGACAGGCGCGGCATTCTTCTGTATGATTGCAGGAAGCTTCCACAAATCCCTGCTTTAATCGTCTCTCATGAATCGTTTCAAACGAATCCTCGTTTAAATTTCCGATCCGATACTCGTCGAGCACATAAAAGTCACACGGATACACGCTGCCGTCCGCCTCCACGATATTCTGGAAGCTGCAGACGCCCCGCTGCTCGCACGATTCCGGGAACTGTCCCAGTAAAATCCCGACATAATTTTCAAACTGGCGGATATAGGGCTGTTTTCCCTGCCGTAAATCCAGATCCCACAGTTCGAACAGCTCGATCAGAAACCTTCCGTACATCTCCGGGGAAAGAGAATATTCCTCCTGCCCCTGGCGCTCGCTGATGGGGTCGAGACAGGCGATATACTGCTGCCACGAAAATCCCAGCTTCCGGAAATTTTCATAAATCCGGCGGATCTTCGGTGCTGTCTTGCCGTTTACCACCATCAGCACGTTAAATTCCACACCGGCAGCTTCCAAAAGCTTCGCTGATTCCAAAACGCGGAAATAGGTGTCTTTTCCTGCAGCATCCTTCCGGTACAGATCATGCGTCGCCTTGATTCCATCCACAGAAAGACCGATCAGGAAATGATTTTTTGCAAAAAACTGACACCATTCCTCATTCAGCGCATAGCCGTTCGTCTGCAATGCGTGGGAAATCGTAACATTTTTGGTATTATATTTTTGTTCCAGACGAATACATTCCCGAAAAAAATCCAGCCCTGCCAGCGTCGGTTCCCCGCCCTGGAACGCGATCGTACAGGAGCCTTCTGCAAATTCCAGTGTCCGCCTGATCACGTTTTCCAGCGTGGCAAAGCTCATAATGCCATAAGAGGCCTGGCTGCGCTTTTCCATTTCGTCCGCATAAAAACAATATTGACAACGCATGTTGCACAGACCGGATGCGGGCTTCATCATCACATGAATCGCAGGCATCAGAGATATTTCTCCACAATCGCATTCATCTGATCCCATTTTGCTTCCATATCCGCAACGAGCTTGAACTGTGTTCTTGCACGGTCGAGGTTATGGTTCTCACGGTGGATCTTGAAATAAATATCGTTCTGCAGATGGTCTGTCAGGAAACGCATGCCGCATTCCAGCGTCATCAGCTTCGCACCCATCGGCATCAGTCTGATTTCCTTCTCCGTCAGGCTTCCTGCACAGCCCTCCGTGTAGCCTTTGGTATAAATTTCAAACAAGTTCATATCGCAGGATACCAGGTCCAGGTTCTGCTCGTCCTCTGCAGCTGTGCTTGCGCCGAAACGGATCGAATCGCCGTAATCGTACAGCGCACTTCCCGGCATAACAGTATCCAGATCGATGACACAAAGACCTTTTCCGGTCTTATTGTCAATCATGACATTATTTAACTTGGTATCATTGTGAGTAACACGCAGCGGGATCTCTCCCTTTGCCAGTGCATCGCAAATGATATGGCAGTCTGCCTCTCTCGCTTTGACAAATTCGATCTCTGCCTGTACATCCCTTGCACGTCCGGCCACGTCTTCCTCTACCGCTTTTAAGAAGTTGTGAAAACGGTCTACCGTATTATGGAAGTTTTTGATCGTCTCATGCAGGGTTGCTGCCGGATAATCTGCCAGCAACTGCTGGAAATGTCCGAATGCAACCGCGCTGTTGTAAAAATCCTCCGGCTTTTCTACCAGATCAAAGCAGGTCGCATCATCAATGAATACATAGCTTCTCCAATAATCACCTGTTTCATCCTGTAAATAGCTCGCGCCATCCTTTGTCAGGATAATGTTAAGTGTCTCACGCTCCGGATCGCCGCCGGCTGCAATAATTTTTTTCCGTAAGAACGTTGTAACATTTACAACATTTTCCATCAGTTCCTTCGGATTCCGGAAAATATCGTCATTCATGCGCTGCAAAATATAATGCTTGTTGCTGCCGTCCTCAAGCTCACAGGTCAGCATAAACGTATCGTTGATATGACCGCTGCCATAGGGACTCATCTTTGTAATTTTCCCTGCAAACCGAAAGCTCTCCGCCACTTTCCGGCAGATCTCTTCTTTTTTATTCAAGTGCTCCATTGTATTTCACCCTCCGTATAACTCTCCTGTCCGTCTCCTTTTGTAACTTATCACATATTTTACAACATTTTACATCATTTGTACATTGCTTTCCCACAAGAGGTACCTTTTATGAAAAAGGATCCTGCAAAGTAGGATTCTCCGCCTGCGGCGGGTCGCGCAAGCGACATTCTTCCATTCCGCCGCAGTGCGATCCTCGCGGAGCGTTTTTATCGTATGGAAACGAAGTTTCCTATACGATAAAAAAACGGCATAGTAGAAACTGCCATGCCGTTTTTCGTAAAAAACTCCATTCCGCAGGCGCTTTGCGCCGAAGGAATCGCGAGGCGAACGTCCAGTTCGGCTCTGCGATCATAGCTACTTTGTGACGCCTGCGGCACAAATAGCTGTGTGAAAAATAAGCGATCACGCTTATTTTTCACACTATACTCCGTTAAAAACGTAGTTTACTTTATCATTCTGTTTATTTCGACAGTTCCGGCTTGCTCGGAAGAATCACTTTTTCCTGATGCCAGATATCGCGCTCGTACTCTTCGATCGTACGGTCAGAGCTGAACTTGCCTGCGCACGCTACATTTAAGAGCGCGCTCTTTGCCCAGTTCTTCTCATCCTTATAAGCTGCTTCTACGCGGCGCTGTGCTTCTGCATAGGACTTGAAGTCCGCCAGAATGAAGTAAGTATCTGCCTTCGCAGTATCCTGGGTATTTAACAGGGAGTTATAAAGCGGTCTGAACAGCTCGGGATCCTGAGGGGAATAGGTTCCGTTGATCAGCTGCATCAGCACGCGGCGGATATCCTGATCGTTGTTGAAGATATCCATCGGGTTGTAGCCGCCGTAGTTTTCGTACTGGATAACCTGCTCTGCACTCAGACCGAAGATGAAGGCATTTTCCTTGCCAACCTCTTCTACGATCTCCACATTCGCACCATCCATCGTGCCCAGGGTCAGCGCACCGTTTAACATGAACTTCATGTTGCCGGTACCGGAAGCTTCCTTGCTGGCGGTGGAAATCTGCTCAGATACATCTGCCGCTGCGAAAATCCACTCCGCATTGGATACGCGGTAGTTTTCGATGAAGACAACCTTGATTCTGCCATCTACAACCGGATCGTTGTTGATAACATCCGCCACGCTGTTGATCAGCTTGATAGTCAGCTTCGCATTTCTATAGCCTGCAGCAGCCTTTGCGCCGAAGATAAAGGTTCTCGGATAGAAATCCATATCCGGATGATCCTTTAACTCGTTGTACAGGTACATGATGTGCAGGATATTCATCAGCTGACGTTTGTACTCATGCAGACGCTTTACCTGTACGTCAAAGATGGATCTTGGATCCACTTCGATACCGTTGTGCTCACGGATATATTTTGCAAGGCGAACCTTGTTCTGATATTTGATGTTCATGAATTCCTGCTGAGCTTTTTCATCGTCCGCATAAATGCGAAGCTTGGAAAGTGCCGGCAGATCTGTGATCCACTCGTCTCCGACATGATCCGTTACCCAGTCAGCCAGCAGCGGATTTGCATGCAGTAAAAATCTTCTCTGTGTGATACCGTTTGTCTTGTTGTTGAACTTCTCCGGCATCATTTCGTAGAAGTCTCTCAGCTCCTGTTTTTCCAGGATCTCAGTGTGTAAGCGTGCAACGCCGTTTACGGAATGACCGCCTACGATTGCCAGATGCGCCATCTTAACCTGTCCGTCGTAGATGATCGCCATTTTGCGGATCTTCTCCTGATTGCCAGGATACATCTGCTGAATGCGCAGAACGAATCTTCTGTTGATCTCTTCTACGATCTGATAAATTCTGGGAAGCAGACGGGAGAACAGCTCGATAGGCCATTTTTCCAGCGCTTCGGACATGATCGTATGATTGGTGTATGCGCAGGTCTTGCAGGTGATTTCCCATGCTTCGTCCCAGGACAAATCATAGTCATCCATCAGGACACGCATCAGCTCTGCTACTGCAACGGTCGGATGGGTATCATTTAACTGGAATGCGACCTTTTCATGGAACTTATGCAGATCTGTATGGGTGCGCATATATTTGTCTACTGCTTCCTGTACAGATGCAGAAATAAAGAAATACTGCTGTTTTAAGCGCAGCTCCTTACCTGCATAATGGTTATCGTTGGGATACAGAACCTCAACGATATTGCGTGCAAGGTTTTCCTGTTCTACGGCTTTCTGATAATCTCCCTTGTCAAAGGAATCCAGGCTGAAGCACTCTACCGGCTGCGCATCCCAGATTCTCAGGGTGTTGACAATGCCGTTGCCATAGCCGACGATCGGCATATCGTAAGGAACAGCCTGTACGGACTGATAGCCTTCCTGCTTGAAAATGGTGCGGCCGTTTTCATCCACATAAGAGCTTACCCAGCCGCCGAACTTTACTTCTTTTGCATACTCGGGACGGCGCAGCTCAAAGGGATAGCCGTCAGCCAGCCAGTTGTCCGGCACTTCTACCTGATAACCATCGCGGATCTCCTGACGGAACATACCGTAACGATACCGGATACCACAGCCGTATGCCGCATAGTTTAAGGTTGCAAGAGAATCCAAAAAGCATGCTGCCAGACGTCCCAGACCGCCGTTACCCAGCGCGGGATCGGGCTCCTGATCCTCGACAAGGTTTAAATCTACGCCAAGCTCGTCCAGGGCCTCCGCCACTTCTTTATAAGCGCGCAGGTTAATCAGATTGTTACCCAGCGCACGACCCATCAGGAACTCCATGGACATATAGTAGACGATCTTCGGATCTTTTTTTTCGTACTCTTTCTGAGTCGCCATCCAGTTGTCTACAACAACGTCCTTAATCGCATAGGATACTGCCTGAAAAATCTGCTGTTCGGTAGCTTCTTCCAGCGTTCTGCGGTAAAGAGTCTTGATATTGTTCAGTACGGTACCCTTAAAAAGCTCTTTGTCAAACTTCATGGGTGCTTTTTTCAACATAAATTCTCCTCCTGTGTACAATGAAGCGCTTTTTGTTCTTCCGTATTCTGCAGCTGTCCGCAGAACACTTTACGCCACAATATTCTCATTATACCATGCTTTTTGGGTGTCGCAACTGTTTCCTCTTCCGTTTTCGTACTTTTTACAATGCACGAACCTTCCCTGTGCCTGTGCACCACCGTTTACAGCATTTCTTTCTTTTTTCGGAAGAAAATTCCCTCTCCGTATCCGGCATGTCCGCCCGAAAGCAACAGTTTCTTGTAGCCGCGCTGGATCGTAGTTTCCTCCGGCAGGGCTTCCGGGTTTCCATCATATTCCCGGTTGTAAATTCTCCACAGATCACCATCCCCTTCTTCCGTTTTGTAAATGTCAAAAAAGGACATAAACTGCACAATTCCGGAATCCGGGCTTAAAAATTCGCGGTGGCGCGGGTACAGCAGCCACGATTCACAGAAAAACGCGATTTTCTCTCCCGGAAACGCATCCGCAAAAAACGCTGCCGCCTGCCGAAACGATGCCTCGCAGTCCGCTTTTTTCAACGGCCCGCAGGACGGAATGTGCATATTGATAACCTTTGTCATGCCTTCCGGGCGCACATGTCCGGTCTTTTCATAGCTTTCCGGAAAATCCATCAGCTCAAACTGCAGTCTGCCCAGCGCAAACCGTGTCATCTCAAAAAAACCGTCAAACCACCACGATACAAAACTTCCCCAGATTCCGTACATTTTGCGGCACTCATGCAGCTTCCAGTTTAAATCCATACAGGAATCCCGCCAGATCTGCTCTGAAATTCCTTTTTCCTGATACCGCTCCTTTAAGTGCGCCGTCATCAGCAGATAAATCAACAGATCCGCCGTATAGGATGCAATCCCCGCTTCCTTTGCCGCAGTGTCTGCCGCCTTTAATACCTCTTTATAATCCAGCTTGCCGTCCGCCTCGTATACGAGCAGCCATTTCAGAAACGTTTCTTTTGCCGCCGCATTTGCGCAGATTTTCTCCCACGCCTGTTCCATTGTCTCCTTCGCCTCTGCCGGAAACAAAAGTGTATCACAGATTTCCCCGATATAAGTCTGATAATCCCTCATGTTTTTTCCCTGTCCTTTCCCTTGATCGAATGTGCTGCGGCAGCCCGTCTGCATGCGCCGGCGCATCCACTTTTTTGTAAAAAAGAATCCTGCGAAACAGGATTCTCCGCCTGCGGCGGGTCGCGTAAGCGACATTCTACCATTCCGCCGCAGTGCGATCCTCGCGAGGTGTTTTTATTTCATAGGACGCATTTTCCTATGAAATAAAAACGTATATTCTTAGCATATAACAGACTGAGGAAAAAGGGAATCGAAAATATTTAATTACAGTTCACTCGTGGTTTCTTGTGCGCAGATTCCATGCTCGCATGAGAATCTGTGCACAAGAAACCACGAAGGGAGCACCATTTTATGAGCAAAAATGAGCTGCGAAGCAGCGGAAAGCATCGAAGATGCGCTTTTGCGAATGGTGCGAGTGAACTGTAACTTTTCCCCCTTCCATACCCCTGCCTGTAATTTTCTGCTTGCCAATCTGCATTTCCTGCTATATGATTGTACAGGCATGACAACAGAATATGCGCTCTGCAAAATTCTATCGTCATGAATCATACCGAGTGTTCGTGACCTTCCACTCGTAAAACAAAACTAAAGGAGAAAACAAATGAAAAACAAAAATGTTCTGTACCTCACACAGGCAGCGATGATTGCTGCCCTCTACGTCGTTCTTACGATGATCGCCAATGCCCTCGGCATCGCCAGCGGCAACATTCAGGTTCGCTTCTCGGAAGCCCTCACCGTCCTTCCCTTTCTGACTCCCGCCGCAGTTCCCGGACTCTTTATCGGCTGTCTGATCGCCAACCTCGTGACCGGCGCCATGCTGCCCGATATCATTTTTGGTTCCCTTGCAACCCTGATCGGTGCAATCGGCACATGGATGCTTGGAAAAGCAGCCCTCGGCAAGGACGAAAAGCAGAAAAAGCTTTTCACCTGGCTGTCCCCTCTGCCGCCTATCCTGGCAAACGCCGTGATTATCCCGCCTGTGTTAAAATACGCTTACGGCATCCTTCCGATGTGGTTTTCCGTGATTACCGTAACGGCAGGGGAAATCATTTCCTGCGGTATCTTCGGACTGATTCTGTTGGCTGCGCTGAAAAAATACAAAAACCAGTTGTTCCCCGTTTAAACAGCAAATACACAAAAAAGGTATCGTCCTCCTGCTTTTTGGAGGTTACGATACCTTTTTTCTTTACCTGCAATAGAATGCACGCTCTGCGAGCATTCTATTGTCATGAATATGCAATAAACCGGTTCCCGTTTTCTTCAAACATGCTCCGCGCATCGTTCATGCCCTTTTTGTAGACAGCCCCGGTCAGCGGGTCCATCAAAACGACATTCTGCTCGTTGAAGCCGATCACCAGCACTGCACTGCCGTCCTGCATCACTGCAAGCACCGGGATTTCCCGGTCAGGATAATATAACACCATATCCAACGTACAGCCCTGGAGGTTTAACACCGTCCGATTGTCTAAATTTTCTTCCAGAATCGTCAGCACGTCCTGCCCGGCTGCCAGCAGCGAGGAGCTGTTTTTCACCATTCCTTCATACTGGAAAATCGTATCCAGGCACACCGCAAGGCTGCTTCTTTCATTGTCCGCATAGTCCCCATCAATCGCCATGATCTGGTTCGAGCTGTGCAGGCGGTCGCGTTTGTTCAAATATCTGCCCGCCTCGTCCGTTACCGCGCCAGCTGCTTCATAAGCTCTGCGCACCGCTTCGGCAGGGTCTTTTTCGATTCCGATCACACCATATTGTCCATATACATAATAGCGGTTCTGATCCTCTTCCCCGTTCAGTGCAATTTCCCGGCTTCCTTCAAAGATGACCTCCTTCGGAGTGAGGATTTTGACCTTTTTGGCATCCGGGACGGAATTTAGTACAATTCGTACGATATTTTCCGTCTCCTGCGTGGACGCTGTCTCCGCATAATTTTTGCTCTCCGGTATCTCATCATTATATAAAATCTGATCCTCCGAAAGCTCCGTCACCCTTCCGTCCGCAAGGGAAATCCGTTCCAGACTGATCTGGTTTTCCTCAATCCGGCAGCCCGTCACATAAACCCCTGCCTGCTCATAGGATTTTAAAATATTTCCCTCAAAATCCTGGATCCTGATCTGATGCATCGGGAACAGCTGATTGCCGACCGCATCCTCCTGCACCTGCTCTGCAGACGCAATTCCGTAGATCAGGTCTTCCCCCATAAAGCCGAGCGCCTGAATAAAATTGCCTTCGCCCGCCTTGAGTTCCGTCAGCTTTCCGCTGTTTAAATTCATGAATTCCAGCGTGCTGCCATAATCCTTCAGATCCTTCAGATCCTTCTGCCATACCAGCATACTGTCGTTTTCCGCAACCCTGCAGCCAGCCGTGCTAATCCCGGAAACTACGATTTCGCTGGACTTGTCCTCCAGCCCGATATGCCAGATATTGCCGTCCACCATCAGATAGAGGTCGTTTTTACCATTTACATAAGAAAGTGTTTCCAGATCAGCTTTTAACAGCCCGGCACTTTTATTATAAGGAATAAACACCATTTCCTCTGTCACGTTCAGTGTACTGCTGTAGTAGCAGACCGAAACACCACACTCGCCCTCGTGACGGCCGCGGTTCATATAACCGTATACCAGAAACGTCACGTTTCCGGTTTCATCGACCTGCAAAACCTCATAGCTGTGGTTTTCATAGCGCGCCCGCAGATCGTCGTTGTCCTCGTCCCGGAAAGAATGCAGCCGCGCCAGGCGATTGTCAGCACTGTTGTATACATAAAGCGCTCCAGCCTGTACAAAGGCAAATACATTTCCGCCATCGCTTTCTTTCATGACGACATTTTTATCTGTAATTCCAAGCTGTAATCCGCTTTCCGTAAATCTTGATGATTTTTCCGTAAAATACTGTGTGGCAGTCCGTTCATAATCCAGCAGGTACATTGTGTCCCCTGTATAACGCACCCGGTAATACTCCGTCACGGACGCGCTGACCTGACTGCCTCCCTCTGTATAAGACACCGGATAGCTCAAAACAAAGGAAGCTGTCTGCGGTGCGATTTCTTTTACCCAGATCTGCGGCTTCTCTATCCGCGTCACATCCAGGCTTCCCCAGGTTACCTGGGACGACGTACAATGAATGTCCACATGGGCAAAAGAGGAATTGTCGCCATCTGAATTCGTTTCCAGCTTTTTGGCATAGCCTTTTTCCGCAAAAACCTCTGCATCAAAGGTCGCATCCGAAAAAGACGTCACGAAATCAAGTTTTTCCGTCAGGTAATAATCCGCCTGGATGACCCGCGTATAATAACGCACCTGTCTGCTTTCATCCAGATTCACCAGAAAAATCAGGCTGTATTCCTCGCCCTCTTTCATCAAATCCTTTAACCGGAAGGAAAGATACAGGTCGTCTCCCTCCTGCGTCCCGGTCAGCTCCGTATTTTCAATCAGACGGCTTCCGTCGATGCTGCGCAGCTCATAGGAAACGCCCGCAATTTCCGTGCCGTACCCGTGCACCACTGCGTTGATCTGACGCGCTGTTTTGATCGGCGTAATGCTTTCCCGCATATCCGCCGTATCCATCTGCATTGTATATCCGTACATCTGATTGATTTCCTGACCGTCTTCCACAATTGCCATTGTGGGCAGACTGGCCGCCGACATCGGTGCAGTCATATCCCCATTTCCCTGATTGGCGACCATGCTGATCACAACCAGCGAAATCACAAATATCACAACAAAGGCAATGCCCTTGATAACCGTTTTCTTCAAACCAACTCTCCTTCCGGAAGCTTCTGCAGCGTCGTATGGATCTGCAGGGTTTCCGCCAGCCTTTTGCTATCCGGCTCTTGATAGCCCGGCTCTTTGCAGCACTGCCCGGACTTCTGCTCTGCTTCCGTCAAACCGCTCTGTCCATCCGCCATCCCTGCGTCTACTCTGCGCACTGCACGAATCAGGATATTTTTAGGAGTATGCTCCATATCGATAAACTCCAACACCTGGGTATCATAGCCATTTTCTTCCAGCAGATCGGCTCGCAGGGCATCTGTAAACAGTGCCGAAAGCCGCTCTTTAATCAAACCATATTTCAGCGCGCCCTCCAGCGGCTCACATGCGATCTGCTTATTGACCTCATGCTGACAACAGGGCACGGATAAAATAACACCCGCATGCCATTTCATCGCCTTATACAGGGCATAATCGGTCGCCGTGTCGCAGGCGTGCAGCGTCACAACCATGTCCGCGCTGTCCGTTCCCGTATAATCTGCAATATCTCCATGTAAAAACGAAAGCCCTTCATAATGATATTTCTTCGCCAACTCGTTGCAATGCACGATCACGTCTTTTTTCAGATCAAGTCCCGTCACTTCCAGTGTCAGTCCCTTTAATTCATGCAGATAATAATACATGGCAAAAGTCAGATAAGACTTACCGCAGCCAAAGTCAATAATATGCACCGGACGATCCTTGGGCAGGAGTGGCCAGATGTCCTCAATAAACTCCAGAAAACGGTTGATCTGACGGAACTTATCGTACCGCGACGTTATCACTTTTCCTTCTTTGGTCTGCACTCCCAGATCCACCAGAAAGGGAACCGGACGTCCTTCTTCCAGAATATAGCGTTTCTTTCTGTTGTGGGACAACGAAACCTTAACGTTATCTTCCGAAACGCTGCGCTGCTTTTTGCGCACCGTCATTTTTCCTTTTTTGCTTACCAACACCGTCGCCTCAAAAGAGGTTGTCTCAATCTGCAGCTGTTTAAAGCTGCCCGAAAGATCGGCTTCCAGAATCGCTGCCGTCTCCTCCGCCGTGTGATTTTCATGAAATACCTGCGTTCCGCGATATGCGGTAATCTGAAACAAAAGCCTGTCCTTTAACAGAACCGGGCGAATTTTCTTTTTGCTGCACCCCGTCGCTTCGCCGGTGGCGCCACTCAATGTCATCTGGTAAAGCCCGCCGGTCAGGCTCTCTTCCAACAGCTGTCTTACTTTGTTCATCTTCTTTTCTCCCTGAAAAAAGAATGTGCCTTGGCACATTCTCGCGCCGAGGCGCGGTTGCTTTAGCAACCATCTACCCTTGCGCCGAGTGCGCATCCTCGTAGCGCGTTTATTATCGTATGGAAACGAAGTTTCCTATACGATAATAAAACCGGAAGAAGCATATTATCTTCTTCCGGCTCTATTGTAAAGCTTTATTCTCTTCTGTACAACTTAAAATTTCCGAAAGCCCCTTTTCTGCCTGCGTCTGAAAATTTCTCCGTAGAGCAGAACCTGAATCAGCTCCATGCTTTCAGGACCAAGCGGCGCCGCAGCCTCTGCTGTTCTGACCGCAGGGTTCATCGCAGCGCCTGCAGATATACGATCGCCTGTCGTGCTCACTTCTCCACCGTCCGCAGGCGCGGCCGCCACTGCCGCAGCCTCTGCCTGCTCGCGTTTTTCCTCCTGCTCCAGCACCGCATAAATGTCCTGCGCCATTTTATACAGGGTCATTCTGTCCGGATATTCATCATAAAGGACGCTGCCTTCACTGTCAAACCGTTCCAGCAGCTCTTCGATCCGTTTGCGGTACTTTTTTGCCTGCCTCGGATAAAGCTCCTGCAGATATTCCAGGTCGCGCATGACCGTATCCTCTTCCTCCCATATCAAAGGCATCGGATAGGTCATATAAAAGGGAAGTATTTTGGGGTAATAGTTCATCTGCATCCCCCGGCTGTTATTTTTTCTTTATCATATGCAGAATCTTCCCGGAAAGTTTTACAGCCGCCCGCGCCTGCTCCCGCTCCGGTTCTGTGCCGCCATAGCGCGCCTGCTCATACAACTCCGTCAGCTGCTCCCAGTCTTCATGTCCGGTGTCCCCCCATGCCTGCCGGGTCAGCTCCTGCGCAGTCAGGCTGTTTGCCAACCCCAGCCACACTGCCTCTTTCCTTTCCTGTTCCTTTTTCTTTTGCCGCCTGCCAAAGGCGCCTTCTATGGTCTTTTTATAGGCCCGCCGGATCTTCGCAGATGGCTCTATACCGATAAAAAGCTGTGCTCTTTTCCGTTTCTCCCTATAGGCGATGGACTCCGTTTTTTCTTCTACGCCAGCTTCGAGAGTCTCCTTGCGTCCCCTGTCAGTCTGATAGAAGCTTTTGATCATCCAGCGGAACAAAAGGACAATGCTCACAAGCACTGCGACGATCAATGCCACCACAATTGACCAGAAAACAAGCTTTCCAAGCACTTCTATCCAAACCGGTGTGGGGCGAACCTCCTCGAACTCTCCCCAGCCCATTTCCATTTCCGGCACGCTCACTGTTGCCTGCTCAACAGCCTTCTCCGGTTCTCCGGAAAGCATTGTCAGCAGCCATACAATCAACCATCGAAGTATTTTCCCCAGCCATATGGCACCTTCGGTCAGCTTATCCACAAGAGGTGTCGTACAGCACACAATCAGCAGGGCGACACAGACTACGGCATACAGTGCCACAACAATAATTCCCGTCCGGAAAATATTTTTTTCCGGAATCACACCGGCACTGCCCGCATTTATTTTTACATAAGAAAGATAATTGTCCGCATAGCGCTTGATCAGTATTCCGGGCAGCCATACAAAAAAGCTTCCCAAAACAAGCATACAATCCGTCTGGGACTGCTTATAGCTGCAGACCAAAAATGCTGCGATCACCACCACTGCCGCTGCAGGCAGCGGGAACTCCCGTTCCTGTATCACCTGATGCACTCGAAGGCGGATGGAATGCAGACCATAAAATACACCAAGCACCGCAATCGCAACTGCACCTACCGGCCAGCTCTTTACCATCAGCGTTGCAAATACAACGACTGCCGGATGCAATAGAAAGAATACCCAGAAATGCTTCAGCTTTTTACGGAACAGATAAAAGCAGACAGGGTACAGGGCTGCAGCCAGCCACACACCCACCGGCACACGATCCCCGATCAGTGCATTGAGTGCAATTTCGATGCAGAAAACCACTGCATAGTTTAAAAAGAGTTCGATCCACTCCGAGGTTCTTTGCAGATTCTGTTTCATAACCACCCTCCTTCTTCCACATCAATCAAACGGGTATAAGGGCGGATACCGGCATTTATTTCCGGCCGGATTATACGGTTTACCGGACAGAACCAGATAAATTCCCGTTTTTCTTTCCTGAATTTTTCCAGCAGCTGCTGAAATTCCGGTCGTGCATCCGCAGAAAAGAAAATCGTACAAAGGCTTTCCCTGTCTTCCATTTCTTCCAGCCGCTCCCGGATCGGTTCAAAGGAAGGTGCCGGCTTCTCCAAGTCTATCCGGGCCAGTCCGCGGAAAATGCTGTCCAGATGGCCCACGCCGCAGGATGCTTTCAGGCAGACCGCCTCTTTTGTCAAAAGATCCGGTCCGTTGGTTTCCAGAGAGGTTCTGATGCCCTGTCCGATAAACAGCTCCGCTGCCGCTGCCGCCATTTCAATCGAAGCTTCCAGCAGATCCTCCTGACGTAAAATCGCACCATCCTCCAGATTTACCACCAGCCGGACAGAGCGCTGGGCGGTGCAGCCCTTTTGATTGACCTTTAATTCCCCGCTTCTTGCGGTGGCTTTCCAGTTTACATCCCGCAGCGTATCCCGTGGCGTATATTCCCGGATCCCCAGATATTCAAAAGGATCCTCCTGCAAATGCCGTTTCGTCGCAACCTCGCCGTTCAACTGCCGCATCGCGCCGTTAAAATCCATTCCCCGAAATGGTCTGGGGTAGACATACAGCTGGGAATCCACCGGCAGGCTTTTGGGCAGCTCATGGGTCAAAAACAGATCTCCCGCCACAACGTCCAGGCCGTTGATCCGGTAAAATCCTCTTTTTTTACAGGTAAACCGCAGACTTCTGATGTGCCTGGTATAGGGACGCACCGAAAAAACATCATTCCGGTAATATTGATCCGTTACACTGCTCTCCGTCCCGGCGTCCTCAAATGCCAATTGCCTCGACACCTGAAATTTTACTTTCAGGACAGGCAACGGCAAAAGTTTCCTGTTTTCAATCGTTTCCAAAAGCTCACAGCTCTCCCCGCGCACTGTACTTTTACGGGAAAAGGCCAGGGATACAAACAGCTCCTCATCCCAGTGCTTTGCATACCATACAGACTGAATCTCCCACAGCAGCAGGGCTCCCAGAATTATCCATATTATAACCATACCGTTATGCCCTTTCTGATACGCTTATGCGATCGAAAAATCTTCTGTCGGAGCCGGCACAGTGTTTAAAATTTCCTCTATCAGACGCAACGCATCTGCATAACGATTCTGTCCATAGGAAAGCACCACGCGGTGTGCCATGACCGGTCCGGCCACCGCTTTGACATCATCCGGTGTCACAAAGCTTCTGCCTTCCAGATATGCCCACGCCCTGGAGGCACGCATCAGTGCGATCGTTCCTCTGGGACTGACCCCCATCACAGTCTGGTCGCTGCTTCTCGTTGCCGCTGACAGATCCGCCAGATAGCCTCGCACTGTCGGGTGCACATACACCTCCATCGCTTCCTTCTGCATTCTCTCAAGGGTCTCCTGATCCATCACCGCTGTCAGCTTCTTTAACGGATCCTCCGTCATATACGTATCCAGGATCTGCACCTCTTCTTCTCTCGTAGGTAGCCCCATGGACAGCTTCATCAGAAATCTGTCCATCTGCGCTTCCGGAAGAGGGAAGGTTCCCGCAGTCTCCACCGGATTTTCTGTCGCCACTACGAAAAACGGCGGCTCTAATTTCTGTGTTTTTCCGTCGATAGTGACCTGTCGCTCCTCCATACACTCCAGAAGACCCGCCTGTGTCCGGGGCGTCGCGCGGTTGATCTCGTCTGCCAATAAAATATTAGTAAAAACAGGTCCTTTGTTCAGCACAAATTTCCCGCTCTCTCTGTCATAAATATGTAAGCCTGTGATATCCGCCGGAAGCATATCCGGTGTAAACTGAATTCTTCCGAATTCAATTCCGAGACTGGCAGCCAGTGCTTTGGCAAGTCTTGTTTTCCCTGTTCCGGGCACGTCCTCCAAAAGCACATGTCCATCCGCCAGCAAAGCAGTCAGCAGCAGCTTCGTCACCCGTTCTTTTCCGATAATTACCTTCTGCGTATTTTGCAAAATGTCCAAAATTCTTTTCTGCATGATCTTCCTCCCACAGGCTGCATCCATCTATTCTTTCGGTTTGCAGCTATTTTTAAGCTGCTTCCGGTTTTTTTCAATATTATTTTAGGAAAAAGAGGCGCTGTCAACGCAGCGCCTCAATTCTTGCAACGGCTCGTAAAAGAGCTGTCTCCGCACGCGCCATATCCGTATCGGAGCTATGGGCCTGCAGTCTTTCTTCCGCCCTCTTCAGGGCAGCTTCTGCTCTTTTGATATCGATCTCACCGGGCCACTCTGCCGCTTCTGCCAGAATCGAAATCTGATCCGGCAAAATCTCTGCAAAACCGGTGTGAAGCGCGGCCTTTTTCTTCCCAGACTCTTCCGTCAGGGTCAAAACACCGGGCTTTAAAATTACCGTCAGGGGGATATGACCGGCGTAAACACCGATCTCTCCCTCCGAAGTATTAAATTCTGCCATGATCGCTGTTCCCTCATAGAACACACGCTCCGGCGTGATAATTTTGATCAGAAAGGTTTTTTCCTCTGCCATGCCGACCTCATTTCTCTGCGGATTTTTCCTGTACCCGCGCCAGCACGTCATCGATGCTTCCTGCATTCAGGAAGTAGCTCTCCGGAATATCATCATGCTTGCCTTCCAGAATTTCGGAAAAGCTGCGGATGGTCTCCGAAATTGGCACATATTTGCCCGGCAGACCGGTAAACTGTCCAGCTACAAAGAAAGGCTGAGACAGGAAACGCTGTACTTTACGCGCTCTGGATACAACCAGCTTATCCTCTTCGGAAAGCTCGTCCATACCGAGGATCGCAATGATATCCTGCAGCTCTTTATACTTCTGCAGAATCTCCTGTACGCCTCTGGCTACACGATAATGCTCCTCACCGACGATTCTGGGATCCAGAATGCGGGAGGTAGACTCCAGCGGATCAACCGCAGGATAAATACCCAGCTCTACAATGGAACGGGAAAGCACTGTTGTCGCATCCAGATGGGCAAATGTCGTTGCCGGTGCAGGGTCCGTCAGGTCATCCGCAGGCACATAAACTGCCTGAACCGATGTGATGGAACCATTCTTGGTGGATGTGATACGCTCCTGCAGAGCACCCATTTCCGTCTGCAGTGTAGGCTGATACCCTACCGCAGAGGGCATACGTCCCAGCAGAGCGGATACCTCCGAACCGGCCTGGGTGAAGCGGAAAATATTATCAATAAACAACAGCACATCCTTACCGCCCTGATCACGGAAATATTCTGCCATTGTCAGACCGGTCAGACCGACGCGCATTCTTGCCCCGGGGGGCTCATTCATCTGTCCGAATACCATGGTTGTCTTATCGATAACCCCGGATTCTTTCATTTCATAATACAGGTCATTGCCTTCTCTGGTACGCTCGCCTACACCGGTAAATACAGAGTAGCCGCCGTGCTCTGTTGCAATATTACGGATCAGCTCCTGAATCAGTACGGTTTTGCCTACGCCGGCGCCGCCGAACAGACCGGTCTTACCACCCTTCTGATAGGGGCAAAGCAGGTCAACGACTTTAATACCGGTTTCCAGCATTTCCGCTTTTGTCGACTGATCCTCAAATTTCGGTGCGCTGCGGTGAATCGGCTCAAAGCTGACGCCCTCCGGCATCGGTTTTTCGTCAATCGGCTGACCCAGTACGTTGAACATGCGTCCCAGAGTATTTTCTCCCACCGGAACACTGATCGCAGCGCCGGTTGCGATTGCTTCCATTCCTCTGCGCAGACCGTCTGTCGAACCCATGGCAATACATCTTACCGTATCGTCTCCCAGATGCTGGGAAACTTCGGCAACCAGCTCGCCGCCGTCCTCACGCTTAATCCGGATCGCCTCATTGATCAGCGGAAGCTCACCCGCCTGGAAGCGAATATCCAGTACGGCACCGATGACCTGTGTGATCCTTCCAATTTTTTCTGCTGCCATAAACTGTCTCCTTGTTTCCTATTCTGCCGGCTAGCCGATCGCCGCAGCACCGCTGATAATTTCGGTCAGCTCCTGGGTGATGGCGCCCTGACGCGCTCTGTTGTACAGCAGCGTCAGATCTTCCAGCATTTCCTCAGCATTGCCCGTTGCAGAATCCATCGCCTGCATCCGCGCGCCGTTTTCACTGGCAGCTGCTTCCAGCAGTCCGCCGTAAATCATACTGATCATATATTTGGGAATCAGCATTTCCAGAATGCTTTCTTCCTCCGCTTCAAAGTTCATCTGAAGCTTTAAGCCTGCAGAACCCTCCCGTTCCACCTTTTCATCCACGTCCTCTTTCGAAACCGGAAGCAGACGGATCAGCCTGGGTTCATGCACAACTGTATTGATAAAAGAAGTATAGGCCAGCCAGATTTCGCCTACCTCGCCCTGTGCAAAGCTTGTCAGAACGCGTCTGCCCAAAGCAGCCGCATCCGCATAGGTAGGTTCCTCGCAGATATCCGAGCAGTCCAGGCTGATCTTGCAGCCTGCACGCTGCAGCGCGTCCTTGCCCTTTTTGCCGACAGCATAAATGTCAAGCTCCTTCAGGTCAAAATTTCCCTGTGTGATCAGCTTGACCACATTCGCATTATAGCCGCCCGCAAGTCCGCGGTTGGATGTCATCACGATCACTGCCTTGCGCGGGTTATCCCCGCCCTGCAGATACGGATGGCTGATCCCGGCAGAACGCTCCAGGATGGACTGCATGGTCTGATAAACCCCATCGGAATAAGGTCTGGTATGCTCCGCCTTTTCCCGTGCCTTCTGCAGCTTGACGGTGGCAACCAGCTTCATTGCCCTGGTGATCTGTCCGGTGCTCTGGATACTGCTTCTTCTTCTCTTAATGTCTCTCATGGAAGCCATGTCCTGTCACCTGCCCTTCTCCATCCTATTTGAATTCTGCCTTAAACTCTGTGATCGCCTTTTTCAGAAGTGCATCCGTCTCGTCAGAAATCACTTTCTCGGTGCGGATCGCCTTTGGAACTTCCGGATATTTCTTATCGAGGAATGTGAAAAATTCCTGTTCGAACCGGGTAATCTGGTCAACCTCTACATCCAGCAGATATTTTCCGGTTGCCACATACAGCGTGATAACCTGGTATTCTACCGGCATGGGCTGATACTGAGGCTGCTTTAATACCTCCCGGATTCTCTCGCCTTGTGCCAGCTTTTCGCGGGTATCTGCATCCAGCTCGGAACCAAACTGGGAGAAGGCCGCCAGCTCACGGTACTGTGCCAGCTCGACACGGATCGGCGCTGCAATCTTCTTCATCGCCTTGATCTGTGCAGAACCGCCTACACGGGATACGGACAGACCGGCGTTGACTGCAGGACGGAAGCCCTCATGGAACATTTCCGTTTCCAGATAAATCTGACCATCCGTAATAGAAATAACGTTGGTCGGGATGTATGCAGAAACATCTCCTGCCTGTGTCTCAATGATCGGCAATGCAGTCAGGGAACCGCCGCCATGCTCGTCATTCATTCTTGCTGCACGCTCCAGCAGTCTGGAATGCAGATAGAAGACGTCACCAGGATAAGCCTCACGGCCAGGCGGACGCTTTAACAGCAAGGAGAGTGTACGGTATGCAGCCGCATGCTTACTTAAATCGTCATAAACGACCAGCACGTCTTCTCCCTTTTCCATCCATTCTTCACCCATTGCACAGCCTGCATAGGGTGCGATGTACTGCAGCGGAGCAAGCTCACTCGCAGTGGAAGCTACGACAGTCGTATATGCCATAGCGCCGTACTCTTCCAGCGTATTTACGATGGAAGCTACGGTAGAAGCCTTCTGGCCGATTGCGACGTAAATACACTTTACGCCCTGACCCTTCTGATTGATGATGGTATCGATGGCAATTGCGGTTTTACCTGTCTGTCTGTCGCCGATAATCAGCTCACGCTGTCCGCGTCCGATCGGAACCATGGAATCGATTGCCTTGATTCCGGTCTGAAGAGGGGTATCTACGGATTTACGGGTAATAACGCCGCTTGCCACACGCTCAATTTTGCGGTAGGCATCCGTCTGCACGGGTCCTTTGCCATCGATGGGCTGACCCAGCGCATTTACAACACGTCCCAGCAGTGCGTCGCCCGCCGGAACCTCAACTACATGTCCTGTTGTACGGACCTGATCACCCTCACTGATGCTGCCCGCACCAAGCAGTACAGCACCTACGTTGTCCTCCTCCAGATTCAGCACCATGCCGAATACATCATTGGGGAATGCCAGCAGCTCACCCTGCATCGCATTCTCCAGTCCATGGATTCTGGCAATGCCGTCCGCTACCCAGATAACGGTACCGACATCCGATACTTCCAGCCTGGAGGCATATCGCTCAATCTGTTCTTTAATAACAGAACTGATTTCCTCAGGTCTTAAATTCATGGATTTTACTCCCTTCCTAGGATACGGGAACAGATTTTCCTTCCCGTTATTCTTTCTGCTGCGTAAGTCCGCTTCAGGATAAAGACACACGCATCAGGCTGTCTTTCATCCGTTTCAGCCTGTTCTGGATGCTGCTGTCTACAACACGGTCGCCGATCTGGATCTTGAGTCCGCCGATCAGCGCAGCATCCACCTGATAATGAATCTGCAGCGATACAAAGTCAGTCGTAGCCAGAAGCTTCTGACGGATGTTCTCCTTCTGAGTATCCGAAAGCTCTTCTGCACTGGTTACATACACGACTCCGATTTTATGATAAGCCAGACAGCGGCGTTCGTAATCCTCACGGATCGCAAACAGCTCGCCAAATCTGCCTTTTTCCAGAAGAAGATGGCAAAATCCGTTCAGTTCTTTGCTGATTTTACCGTCAAATACCCGGTCAAAGACCGCTGTTTTTTCCTTCTGATCCAGCTCCGGATGTCCAAGCAGTGTCACAAATTGGGGATTTTTCCCTAAAATTTCACACATGCCGTTTAGCTCCTCCAGAAGCGTATCCAGCAGACCATTCTCTACGCCCAGGCCAAACAGTGCTTCCGCATAGACCTGTGACACTAGCTTAGCCATGTATTTTCTCCTATTTCTGCAAGAGTCTCTTCAATCAGAGCATTCTTGGTTCTGTCATCCATGGAAACTCTGACAAACTTGCCAGCCGCATCCATTGCCAGACCAACCATCTCCTGCTTAATTTCATCCGCCGCTTTTTTCTTTTCCAGTTCGGCTTCCACATGCGCATGGGCGATAATACGAGAGGCTTCCTCCCGCGCCTTCGCCACAATGTCCGCTTCATTCGCCAGTGCTTTCGCTCTTGCTGTGCTCAAGATCTCATCCGCCTCTTTGTCCACATTGGCAAGTCTGGCTTCGTAATCTGCTTTCAGCTTTTCGGCGTCCTCCTGGGCTGTCTTTGCATGATCCAGTTCCCCTGCGATCTTATTCTGTCTGTCCTGCATAAATTTGCGGGCAGGATTAAAGAGCAGATAGGACAATGCAATAAACAGCACGAATACAGCGATGATCGTAAGCAGGGAATCCGCAAGCAGCTGGAAATCCAGATCAAACAGTCTGGGCTCCATTTCTGCTGCAAGCAATACTGCGTTTAAATTATGCACTCTTCCCTCCTCCTTCCTTCTTGAACTATTCTCTTATCAGGGAAGCAGAGGTTTTACAAACAGCAGCAGCATCGCAATCAGCAGACCATACAGACCGGTTGTCTCGGCAACCGCCTGACCAAGCAGCATGGTCGAGGTGATATCGGATTTTGCACCCGGGTTTCTGCCAACTGCAGCAGCAGCATGACCAGCTGCGATACCCTGACCTACACCAGGTCCGATACCGGCGATAACCGCCAGACCTGCGCCGATTGCAGAACAGCCTAAGATAAAGTTTTCATTGAATTCCATGATAAATCCTCCATTCTTCTGTTGTGTTACAGTTTTGGTATTTTCGTTTATCCTTCCTCTCCGATGGCATCAGAAAGGTATGTCATCGTCAGCATACAGAACACGTAGGTCTGAATTGCTCCCGAAAACAGATCGAAGTACACATGCAGCACTGCAGGCCAGCCGATTGCGATCACCCGCAGAAGTCCGTATACCAGCGCCATCATAACAACGCCGGAAAGCACATTGGCAAACAGACGCAAAGACAGCGAAACCGGAACTGCAATATAACCGATAATATTGATCGGCGCCCAGATTGGCCACGGATCGCACAGCTCTGCCAGCGCTCCCTTTAACTTCTTATGCTTCAGCTTGTTGTAATGAATCAGCGTAAAGGTTGCCAGACCGAGCGGCAGGGTAACGCCGTAATCCGCCGTCGGCGGACGTAACCCCAGCAGACCGGAAAAGTTGCTGATCAGGATAAAAATGAATATGGTTCCAATATAGTTTGCGAACTTCGCCGCATTCTTTCCCATAACCATTTTTACCATGCCGTCCAGCTTTTCCACCACAAGCTCCACGATGTTCTGGAAAAATCCCGGTACTTCAGAAGCATGCTTCATCGCCCGGTTTGCCGCAATCGCAAACGCAAGGATCAGCAAAAGTACGATCAGGAGACAGATATGGGTTGTGGTAATCCACACCGTCTGTCCGAAAAACTGATAGGGAAAGACGCCGTGAATCATAAAATCAATGTCAGCCGAACCATTTAGCAAAATACCATTCGTCATCGTCTCACCTCCTCTTCTTTTCTTTGTATCCGCGTATAAAAGGCTGCAGATAAGCCGAAGCTTTCATTCCCATCAAACCTGCAAACGCCGCTAACGGGTCTGCAAAATGTGTCAGCATCAGGACTGCAAACACGACTAAAACCACAGCATACCGGAGAAGATTCTTCGACGTCACATATTTCTGTGCGCCGTCCCCGAGCTCCAGCGCTGTATCCAGCACCTTCCACATGTGCCAGATTCCTGCCATGGCAAGCAGCATCCCGATCAGGATGCCCAGACCGCTGTACAGCCTGTCCTTTACCCACCAGACGGACACCAGCTCGCACAGACAGCCCCACAAAAAAGTTCCGAGCCACATCTCCCGGACGGTTTCATCGATCTTTTTGAAAAAATTTCTCATTCCCTGTCCTTTTTGTCCTTCTTCTGATAAATTTGCCGCGCCAGCCGGTAAATATTCCCAAATCCCGCCAAAACGCCAACAAAAAACAGCACAATTGCAAAAAACTGCGTCCCGAGCCTGCCATCCAGCCAGTAGCCGAGGGCGAACATCATGCCCGTGGGAACAAGCATCATAATTCCGAACTGTGAAATCAGCGTCAGGCACTGCCAGACAGTTTTGTTAAAGGAGTGCTTTGCCACAAAAATCCTCCTGCCATGCACCGGTTTTTCAAGGGATTTTCCCTCTGACCGGCTCTTTTTAAGCTGCCATTTTGGAGAAATCCCTGTCTACCATTATACCCATTTTACGCTTTCTTGTCCACCAGTTTTCTTGGCATTGTCTTAACAGTTTCTGGCAGTTTCCCTGACGATTCCGCGCGTTTTTCCGTCCGTTTTATGCAATAGGCAGGCATGAAAAAACAGCAGGATTTTTGCAGTTGTGAAATCTGCAGAAATTCCTGCTGTTTTTGACGGATCTTCAAACACATCCTGTCATCTGTCTGTTTATAAAAATTTTAGATTCCATAGCAGCTGCAATAAACAGCACAGCGTTTTCAGTTACTGTCTGCTGACCATCTGGAATTTCAGCCGTTTTTAGTAGAAAATATGCCCTCCGATCTGCGTGCCGGTCAGACCTTCAATCGGTGTCCTGAAATATACGCAGCGTCCGACGTTTGTATAGCCGGACATCGCTTCGTCTGCTGCCTTATAACATGCAGCCGTCGCGCTGTCGTTTGCAAGTGCAATCGCCAGATGTCCGTCCAGAACCGGTGCAAACTGCTTATATTGGTAAATTACACCGGATACTGTGTTCGGATAGACCGAGCTCAGCACACGGTTAATGACCACTGCCCCGACCGCTACCTGCCCTGCATAGGGCTGGTTGCCCGCTTCGCAGTAGATCAGGTTTGCCAGAAGATACCGGTCCCCCTCTGCAAAGCTCACCTCGGAAATGTCCCTCCATGCCGATTTCGCAGCAAGACGGGATTTTGCGATTTCCTCCTGCAGCTGTTTTTTGAGGGCTGCAATATTTTTGTCCTGCTCTGCAATCTGATTGCCAAGGGCGTCCGCCTGGGCCTGTGCTTCCGCAATCTGTCCGCTGTAGGCGCTGATGCTGTTTTTGGTGTTGTTGACGCTCGTCATGATACTCGCCTGCTGCTCCTTTGCCTGAGCCTGCAGATCATCCAACTGCGCTTTTTCCTCCTCCAGCTTCGCCTCCATCTCTTCAATCGCTTCCCGCTGCGCTTTGTAGCTCAAAAGCATCCGGTGGTCGTACTCATGGAGCTTTTCCACATAAATACTCTGGTTCAGCAGTTCAGAAAACGTCATCGCACTGAATAAAATCTCATAATACGTGCGGTTATTGTCACGGTAAAGATAACGCAGCCGCTGCTTCATCGCCGCATACTGGCTGCTCTCCGTCTCCTTCGCCTGCTCCAGCTTTTCCTGCGTATCGGAAATCTCCTGGTTCTTATCGATAATATTCTGTTCGATTTCTTCCAGCCGGCTGCTGATCTGCGTCAGGTCATCCGTCAGACCGTTTAACTCTCCCTGCAGGGAGGTTTTTACATTGTTCAGGGAATTGATATTGTTTTCCGTCTGTTTTTTCTGGTCCTTCGTATCGTTCTGTTTTTTCTGTTCTTCCTTGATCTGATTCTGCAGCTCGTTGATCTTATTGTCCGCCCTGGCCGGCAACACCGGCACTGCAGCGATACAGAGAGAAAAAACAAGCAGGCTGGCAATTGTTCTTCGGAATCCCCGTTTTGTCCCTCTCATCAAAGCTCCATCTTTACGGTCCGTCCGCTTCTGCTGTAAGGTCTGTACGCCACGCCCGCTGCCCGAAACATCCGCTTGGATGCCCGGACAGACGGGGTTTCCGCATACTTGTCACAATCGTAAATCACTTCCCGGATTCCGCTCTGGATGATCGCTTTTGCGCATTCATTACAGGGAAAAAGCGTCACATAGAGTTTCGCCCCAGCCAGGCTTCCACCGCGGTAGTTTAGAATGGCATTCAGCTCGCTGTGCGTCACATAAGGATACTTCGTCTTTAACGTATCCCCCTCCCGCTCCCAGGGAAATTCATCATCAGAGCAGCCGATCGGAAAGCCGTTATACCCCATGGAAAGGATTTTGTTGTCCTGCCCCACAATACATGCCCCGACCTGCGTACCGGGATCTTTGGAGCGCATTCCCGCGAGCTTGGCTACTCCCATAAAATATTCATCCCAGGAAATATAATCCTCCCGCTTCATACACCCTCCTTATAAAAATCCGGTTTTATTTGGTGCCAAAAATTCTGTCGCCGGCATCGCCCAGACCGGGTACGATATAGCCGTGCTCGTTTAAGTGCTCATCCAGTGCGCCAATATAAACGTCTACGTCAGGATGTGCTTCCTGCATTGCCTTTACGCCCTCAGGAGCTGCAATGATACACAGAAAATGGATCTTCTTACAGCCTTTTTCTTTCAGCATACGGATTGCTGCTACGGAAGAGCCGCCGGTTGCCAGCATCGGGTCAACAACGAAAACCTCTCTTTCTGCGCAGTCAGCCGGAAGCTTACAGTAATATTCTACAGGCTTTAATGTCTCAGGGTCGCGGTACAGGCCGATATGACCGATCTTTGCTGCCGGGATCATCTTGAGCGCACCATCTACCATCCCCAGTCCTGCACGCAGGATCGGAACAATGGCCATTTTACGTCCTTTGATCTCTTTTACTGTTGTGCTGCAGATGGGAGTCTCAATCTGCACATCTGCCAGCTCCAGATGTCTGGTCGCTTCATAGCAGATCATCATTGCGATTTCGCTAATCGTCTCTCTGAAATCCTTTGTACCCGTTTCCTTTTTGCGGATCAGACCGATCTTGTGCTGGATCAGGGGATGATCCATTACCATTACCTTTGACATTTTCATTGTCCTCCTTCGTTTTATGTTCCCAACATCATACCATTATTTTACTTCTTCTTCAATCTTATTGATTCTTCTGACATGCTTTTCATCGCCGGAAAAGGGTGTATTTAAAAACGTCTCTACGATCGACAGAGCCAGGTTCGGTCCGACAATTCCGGCGCCCATTGCCAGCATGTTTGCATCGTTATGCTCTCTTGTCATTTTTGCGGAATAGGTGTCTGCGCAAAGTCCGCAGCGGATACCGGGAACCTTGTTGGCAACGATCGAAATACCAATACCGGTTGTACAGATGACGATTCCCTTTTCACATTCGCCCTTTGCAACTGCTTCTGCTGCAGCGCGTCCAAATTCCGGATAATCACAGGATTCCAAACTGTAGCAGCCGAAATCATGGCACGTATAGCCATTTGCCTCCAGATATCCGATCACCTTCTGTTTCAGTTCATATCCACCGTGGTCACTTGCCAATGCTATCATTTTTCTTCCTCCCATTTCTGCGCACGCTTTTTGCGCATGCCGAGTTTGTGTCAAGTGCGCGCAGACACAAATCTCGAGATTGAAACATTTCATTTTTCAATCTTCTTCCTGCTCATACCTGTTCCACATGATGACCTGCCGCTTTCAGCAGCCGGTTCATAATTGCCTGTCCAAAGCCGCTTTCCGCAAAGGATTCCGAAAACAGGATGTCCAGATTTTCATCATCGAATTCCCGCAGAATCCGGTAAAGGCTTCTGCCGACCGCCGCTTCGTCCAGACGGCTCCCAACGCTTTTGATACTCGCCGCATTGCTGTTTTGACGGTAGGCCTCCATCGTCTCGTCCGTTGCGATGATACCCACGCGGTGCCCGTCTGCCGTCGCCTGACGGCTTTTTTCACAGATGGCTTTCTTCACCGCGTCCTGCGCACCCTCGATAATGGTCAGGTCTCCCTTCGGTGCATAGTGACGGTAACGCATTCCGGGTGCCTTGGGTCTTAAATGGCAGTTTGCATCCAAAATCGTCTTGTCAACGTCCACCTGATTTGCAACCTCTTCCAGCATCTTTTGCGTCACATAACCCGGGCGCAGGATCATCGGAATGTCTCCAGTCAGGTCTACGATCGTAGATTCCAGACCAATGCCGACTTCCTCGCCGCCGTCTAAGATCATCTCGATCCTGCCGTCCATGTCCTCTTTTACATACTGCGCCAGCGTCGGGCTCGGTCTGCCGGACGTATTGGCGCTCGGCGCTGCAACAAATCCACCCGCCGCGCAGATAAAGCGCTGCGCAATGGAATCGGACGGGAACCGCACCGCTACCGTATCCAGACCTCCTGTCGTTTCTTTGGGTACAAGCGCGGTTTTATTCAAAATCATCGTCAGGGGGCCCGGCCAAAAGCGCGCTGCCAGACGTTCTGCGATCTCCGGCACCGGATCCGCGATTTTGTAAATATCTTCCCACCGGCAGATGTGCACGATCAGCGGGTTGTCGGACGGCCGTCCCTTCGCCGCATATATTTTCCGCGACGATTCCGGATTCAGCGCATCTCCGCCCAGTCCGTAGACCGTCTCTGTCGGAAACGCCACCAGCCCGCCGGCTTTGATGATCTCGCCTGCCCGAAGAATCGCTTCCCCATCCGGATGTTCTTTATCCAGTGTAACTACGATTGTTTTCATGTTAATTTCCTCGTTTTCTCGTAAAAACCCGTATACAGTATAGCACAGAGGATACAGGGATGCAAACAAATGCACACGGAATCCTGCAGCGGCGCTTTCACGGCGGTTTGCAAGTCCGGGCGGTTGGATTTATAATATAAATAAAATAATTACAGAAAAGGAATCCCACACTCATGAAAATTCTCGTAACCGGTTTTACCCCATTTGGCGGTGAAACCATCAATCCCTCCTGGGAGGCCGTCCGCGCTCTGGACGATTCGATCGCAGGCGCAGATATCATCAAATGCGAAATCCCGACCGAATTTGAAGCTTCCATTGATGCGCTCAAAGCTGCAATCGACGCACATCAGCCGAATGCCATCCTCTGTGTCGGGCAGTTTGGCGGCAGTCCATCCATTCAGATCGAACGCGTCGCCATCAATCTGCGGGACGCCCGCACCCCCGATAACGCAGGCTTCCAGCCACACGACCAGCCGGTTGTTGACAGCGCGCCTGACGCCTTTTTTGCAACGATTCCGACCAGGCAGATCACAGAGCGGCTCCGCACAGCCGGAATTCCCGCCGCGCTCTCCTACTCCGCCGGGACTTTTGTATGCAACAACCTGCTCTATGCTGCGTTATATGAAAACTCGCAGGTGGAAAAAGGGAACTCTGCGCGCTGCGGTTTTATCCACGTTCCCTATCTGCCGGATCAGGCTGCTGCCGCCGTTTCTAATGTTCCCAGTATGAGTCTTGAGCTTATGGTACAGGCATTGACGATTGCGGTGGAGACAATTGCAAAATGCAGATAAATTTTTCCGGAATTTTTATAATTTTTTCAAATTTTATGTAACCATTTGATGCCCCGGCAGGATATATAAGCAGCATGTCTGAAAATTCTGCTGTATCTTCCTATTCTAAAACCCGTCGCACCGGTATAATCTAATCTTCCCGGTGCGGCGGGTTCCTTCTCATTGTCCCATCTGCCGCCCGAGAAATCCAGACGCAGACTGAATCAGCTTTCGTTCCACTTCCCCCATACCGGGTGTTTTGCTCTGCCCCAGCAAAACCACCGCGCCAATCACGTCTCCCTCACAGTTAATCGGGCTGATTGCTTCGCAAACATATTCCTCCACGCCTTCCGGCGCGATCTGCACAAATGTGCGGTCTCCACGTGTCGCAAGAACAATCTGGCGGCTTTCGATCTGCTGCTCCATTTCCCGGCTCAGCGGTTTTCCAATCAGATTTCGGCAGCCTCCCGCCGCCGCGATAAACTGATCCCGATCCGCAATCAGAACCGTATACCCGGAAACCTGTGCAAGGCTTTCTGCATATTGCCTGGCAAAGGTCGTCATTTCCCCGATCGGAGAATATTTTTTCAGGATGATTTCTCCCTCCCGGTCGGTGAAGATTTCCAGCGGGTCCGCTTCCCGAATCCGCAGCGTTCTGCGAATTTCCTTCGGGATTACGATGCGTCCGAGGTCATCAATCCGACGGACAATTCCTGTTGCTTTCATATAAAAAAGTTCCTCCTGCTTCCTACATACTTTCCATAATTTGTGTGATGTGGGTAGTATGTGGAAAACAGGAGGAATTATGCAAAGCTTTTCTTTTTGTCTGCTCCGACATATGTCTTTTTTAGCGGATAAAATTCGTGCAAAACTGTTTCTCAGTATCGGGATACGGAACGCCTGCTTTTTTGCCTGCTTCAAGGCAACGCATCATCCAGATCATATTTTTTGCAAGATTGCGCATCGTCTGCATCCCTTCTTCGTCCTTCGGCGCGTCCTCCGCCGTCAGCCCGTGCACCATATTCCAGTAAGTCGAGCCTGCGGTCGGCATCTGTGCGATTCCGAAATATTTGTTCAGCGCGTCCAGCGAAGCCGTCGTCCCGCCTCTTCTTGCGATTGCGACTGCTGCGCCGGGCTTGAATTTGAAGTTTTCATAACCGTTACTGCTGTAAAATGCGCGATCCAGGAAATCGAAAATGCGTCCGCTTGGGTGTGCAAAATAGACTGGCGTTGCGAACACAAAGCCGTCCGCATCCTTTGCCTTTTCCACAAATTCATTCACACCGTCATCCGTAAACACACATTTTCCGGTCTTTCCACAGACATTGCACTGCAAGCAATCTGCGATCGGCTTACCGCCTACCTGAATGACCTCCGTTTCAATCCCCTCTGCACGGAATACCTTTTCCATCTCTTCAATCGCTGCCATGGTGGTTCCGCGGAGGTGGCTGCTTCCATTTACAAACATAACCTTCATGCGATAAAATCTCCCTTCTATTGCTCTGTACCTGCGCAGACAGGAATTTATTGTTCCGGTTGGTTCACATTGACAACCCTGACGCTCTTCGGCAGGCTTTCCTGCACAGACGCTTCCGTCAGAATCACTCCGCCCTCGAAGCCCGCGAAGGTCACGGCGTACACTTTCCCGAATTTGGAAGACGTCGCCAGGAAATAGCGGTTTGCGAGCTGCGTATTTTTCACCGCAGTCTGCTTGACCATCGCTTCCCTCGCGTCCGGCGTCGTAAAGCCGCCGTTTTGTTCTACGCCGTTCGTCCCGAAAAATCCCTTGCTGAAATGGTATTTCTGGAGATTCATAACCGCTTCCGCGCCAACGATCGCATCCGTTGAGCTTTTTGGCTCCCCTCCGATCAAAATCACATGGAAGCCTTTATCCGCGAGCCGCTTTGCATGGGACAGCGCGTTCGTCACATAAGTTGCCTGCGTTTCGCGAATATATTCGATCATCCAGCCGGTCGATGTTCCGGCGTCCAGATAAACGCAGTCGTCCCGCTCGATCAGCGACGCGGCATAACGCGCGATCGCCTGTTTTTCTGCAGTCTGGAGATCTTTTTTCTGCACCATCGAAAGTTCTTTGTTGACAATCTGAGCTATACGCAGCGCAATCGCCCCGCCGAACACCTTTGTCAGCCTGCCCTCCTGATCGAGCGCAATGATATCACGTCGGATCGTCGATTCCGAACTGTGGAGAATTTCCTTCAGCTCCGCTACTGTGATGCTCTCCCGCTCATATACCAGCCGTACAATTTCTTCCTGACGTTTTTCTGTTAACATAATATCTCCATTTCGATCACGTTTGTATACGCGGGCTGACCGCGCCGTTTTCACACCATCGCAGGATCCCCGGTGTTTCCTATGTTAGCATACAACATCACGTGATGTCCATCCAATGTGACGTCTTCCTTTCCTTTGAGCGTAAGAAGCTATTCTTTTTTATCCATCTGAACCGTTTCAGGCAGCTTTCTTTTTCAGTAATCCAAGGAGTGCGGTCGATACAATCGTTCCGATCGCGAGCGCTGCCAGATACATCATCGCGTTTCCAACAACCGGGAATACGAAGATTCCGCCGTGGGGCGCCATCAGAGTACAGTTAAATACCTCGGAGAGCGCGCCGGAAATTCCTGCGCCGATAATGCAGGCAGGCAGTACGTAAAGCGGATCGGACGCTGCATACGGGATCGCGCCCTCTGTGATGAATGCCAGACCCATGATGAAGTTAACCGGACCGGACTGTCTTTCTTCTTTTGTAAACTTATCTTTAAAAAGTAAGGTAGCAAGGGCGATCGCACAGGGAGGAACCATTCCGCCGATCATAACTGCTGCCATAATATCGTAGTTGCCTGCCGAGATCGAAGCGGTTCCGAATACATATGCCGCTTTGTTGAACGGGCCGCCCATATCAACAGACATCATGCCGCCCAGGATAAAGCCGAGCAGGATCTTGCTGGAACCACTATGCTGGCAAATCCGTAATTCTCATAACTCCTCCGTTCTTAAACCGCTTATCCTGCGGAATGTATTGTTTTCAACAATGCTTCGACTTCAGCCCGGGTCGCAAGCTGTTCGGAAAATGCGCTCGCGCTTCCGGATGCAATCCCCATGTGGAATGCATATTCGTAATCCTTTTTTTCAAGGTATCCTGCGATAAAGCCCGCTACCATCGAGTCTCCTGCGCCAACCGCGTTGACAACCTTTCCCTTCGGCACAGGACTCATATATTCGCGCCCGTTCTCGTCAATTATCACAGCACCTTCTCCTGCCATGGATACGAGGACGTTTTTCGCGCCTTTCTCCTGCAGCTTTTTCGCATAAGGGATGACCTCTTCCCTTTTTTTTAACTCTACGCCGAAGATCTCACCCAACTCATGGTTGTTTGGCTTGATTAAAAACGGGCGATAGGGAAGTACATTCATCAACAAATCCCGCGTCGCATCGACTGCGATTTCAACACCTTTGTCCTGCAGATCCGCCATGATGTCCATGTAAATCGTATCCGGCATGGACTGCGGAATGCTTCCCGCGAGCACGAGGATGTCACCCGCCTTTAACTGATTGATCTTCTCCCGAAGCGCCGAAACCTGATCCGCCGCGATGTCCGGTCCCATTCCGTTGATCTCCGTCCCGTCAATGTTTTTCAGTTTCACATTGATTCTGGATACTCCCTCTGAAAGTGTCAGAAAATCCGCATGGATGCCATCTGCCGCAACTTTCCGTCTGATTTCCTCTCCGACAAAGCCTGCCAGAAATCCGAATGCTGTGCTTTCAAAACCGAGATTTTTCAAAACATAGGACACATTGATTCCTTTTCCGCCGACAAGCATCTGTTCATAAGATGTGCGGTTCGTAGCTCCTAATCTGAAATCGTCAACCCCTACGATATAGTCAAGCGACGGGTTAAACGTTACCGTGTAGATCATCTGCCCTCCTCCTTTCTTCTTTGCTTTTGTTAAGTTTATTGTAGCGCCAAACTCATTCAAGTTCAATCGTATTCGTTCACAAAATGCAGATTCGTTTTTGTCTATTTTGACGTTTTAAGGTTGTTTCTGAACGATTTTGAACGTTTTGGTGAATTGGGTTGGTGTTCACGTACGCAGGGCTTATCATTCATTTCCGCTTAATATTTCCACTAGTCTTTTTTCTTTGATAATAGCAATTCCCTGACTTTCATCGCCCAATAGGATCAGATTATCCCCTGGCTGAATATCAAATATTTTTCTTGCTTTTGCCGGTATCACAATCTGACCTTTCTCTCCCACTTTCGTGATTCCAAAAACATGCTTTCCCTTTGGCGGAACACCCAGGCCAAGATCATTGCTGTTTTCTCTGTCATAATTTACCAAATCATCCAGACTTACATCCAATACTTCTGCCAGAAGTTTACACTTCTCAATATCAGGTAAAGATTCTCCTGTTTCGTATTTTGAAAGTGTCTGTCTGCTTACACCAATCTTTTCGGACAGTTCATCCTGCGAAAATCCATGCATTTTACGCAGGGATACAAGGTTGTCTTTAAACATCTTTTTTCTCCTTTTTCAATCCTAATACACACCAACAGATAATCGGTATCCTTCTGATGATTTCATACAAAAGCAATGCTCCTGCAAATGCACTGATTCCCACAACTATATAGACAATTCCTTCCGGAAGTTCTGATGTAAAACTTCTAAGGTAATAAGCTGCGCAAGCCAATGGAAGATAATGAAAAACATAAATTCCCCAGGATTTTTTTAACATCCATCTTGATACTTTGTTTTCCGCGTTCCTATATTTTTTCATAAATGCCAAAATCGCAAGAATTAAAAACCAACAATAAATACAGGCAGGCAGATTATTAAGCACAGGAGCTACCGCATAATTTTCACCAAAATAATATATTGTGTAGAATATTCCTGTTGCACCAGCCACAATCAAAAAAATTCCCCACCATTTACTTAAGCGTTCAACAACCTCATCATGTGAAAAAATAAAATAACCTGTAAAAAAACAGAACCCGTAAATTCCAAACCGGTACACAGTTACTACCGGCGTATTAAGAACTTGTGAGAATCCATATACACAGACAGTTAACAAAACCAGCAGCCATACTGGTGTTTTTTCTCCTTTTTTCCAGATACGATCCCTTTCAAATTTTCTCACCAGCAGCAGAAGCATCGAAAAAATCCATAACACCTGTATATACCAAAGAACGCCGATTCCTGATATAGCCATGATCACATACCGAACTATTCCTGGAACTGACTCAAAACTTTCCAAAGCACCGCTGATTTTCATATTATAATATCCCAATATCCATTGAAAAACAAAAAGTCCAATGGTGGAAGGAACCAACAGCTTGCGTGTTTTATCCCGGATAAATTCTTTTACATTATGCTTTTCCATATAATATCTGACTGTCATACCAGACACCGTAAATAGCAAAGCCATCATCCATGGATATACAAAATATTGAAAAGCATCCTGCAGCTGTTGTTCTTTAAACGGACCGATTACTCCAAACGGCTGGACACCGTTATACATATAAATCACATGATAAATTACAACAATGCAGACCGTGATCCAGCGAATATTATCCAGATATATTCTTCTTGTGTTATCCATATTTTTCCCACCTTTGCAATTATTTTTAACATATTTTAGCATATAAAAAGTGGCCTTACGACCAACTTCCCTTAGCATTATCTACTCCATTTTGTTAAAAACCGTTGCATTATGCTATCCCTTTATTCACAGCTTATTCTATTTCTTCTCATAAAAAAGAATGTGCCTTGGCACATTCTCGCGCCGAGGCGCGGTTGCCTCGGCAACCATCTACCCCTGCGCCGAGTGCGCATCCTCGCGGAGCGTTTTTATCGTATGGAAACGAAGTTTCCTATACGATAAAAAAGATGCCAGGATTTCTCCTGACACCTCACAGTTGGTCTTCTTACCCTACCTGCGGCTGCCTGTGAATGCCAGAAATCAACTTCTGTGCATCATAGGTCACTCCTCTTTCATTGTCCTAAAATTTTGTTTATCATATTCTGTTTGCCTTTCGTGTATGTGACCCTGTCATCTGCATACTTACTTTCAAGTTCTTCCTTTAATTTTTCATACTGCAATGCCACATTCTCATTGGCATTAAGATAATCTCTGAAATGAATATAATTCTTCCATTCAGTTCCGTTCCATTTTACAACATGAATATGATGTGTCCTGATATCCGCCTCCATATCACCCATTACATAAAGAACCTGATGTTCGACATCTGAACCGCGGTAAAAAATCCCTTCCTTCTCTAACTGCTCATTATGTGACATTATTTTCTCAAAGTCAGTTACCCCAACAGCAATATCAATAATCGGTTTCGCTTTGATTGCCGGTATTGCTGTACTCCCAATATGCTGTATATCAATAGCATCATCACCTAATATGGATTTAAGTGTTTTGATTGTTTGAACAGCAACATCATCCCACTGTTTATCATGTGGCTCAAGCTGCACGGTTCCTCTTTTTAATCCCAATGACATAGCAATCTCCTTAATATTACATCACAATTTCACTATCAAAATATTGTTCCTGAAAATGAATCTGCTGCCTAATTTATACTTGCCTTTTCACAGCCAGTCTCTATTATAAATATTTCATCATTGTTGGCATGAGAATATTCATATCAACAGGCTTTGCGACATGAGCATTCATTCCAACAGAAAGAGCCTTTTGGGTATCTTCTGCAAAGGCATTGGCAGTCATCGCAATAATTGGAATCCTGGCTTTTTTCGTATCCTTCATCTTTCGGATGACTAATGCAGCATCATATCCATTCATAACCGGCATCTGAATATCCATAAGGATCATCTTGTAATAATCAGCATCCGCCTTTTCAATCATGTCAACACATGCAACACCATCATCTGCAGTCTCAACAATACATCCTTCTTCCGTCAATAGTTCTGTTGCAATTTCAGTGTTGATCTCATTATCTTCGACTAGTAAGATTCGAACACCGTTCAGGCAATTCTTATTGCTCAGATTACTATTTCTCTTCACCAGAGAGTCCTCTTTTGACGATTTTCTGCAAGGAATAGTCACTGTAAATGTGGAGCCTTCTCCCTGCTTGCTTTTCACTTCTATTGTGCCATCCATGAGTTCTATAAGCTTTTTTGTAATGCCCATTCCGATGCCACTGCCCTCAATACGACTGGATGTAGTGTTACGTTCTCTTTCAAAAGTTTCAAAAATACGCTTTTGGAATTCTTCAGACATACCAATTCCATTATCGGTAATGGTAATGATCATATTACACCAGTCTTCTTTTTCACAAGATTCCTGTAGGACATTACAGGATATTGTACCTCCTGTATTTGTATACTTTATTGCATTGCTTATAATATTAAGACAAACTTCTGACAGGTGCGGTGCATCCATATATACATACGGATACATAATCTGTTCTGTCAAAGAGAGCGTCTGATTTTTACTTTCTGCCTGTTGTTGGGACATAATGACACAATTCTCAAGGCACTCATGGACATTTGAAACAATATATTCCATTTCGACCTTATTATTTTCAATTCTTGCAAAATCTAAAACATTACCAAGCATCGACAAAAGTTCTTTTCCGCATATTTGAATTTTTTCAAGATATCTGCCAAGTTTATCTGTTTCTTGCAAATGTCTGGACGCCAGCTCTGCATAACCAATGATCGCATTCATAGGAGTTCTGATATCGTGAGACATATTATACAGAAATGACGATTTTGCTTTATTTGCACATTCTGCTTTTAATTTTGCTTCCCGTAATTCTTCTTGTTTTAATTCCCGCAGCTTTTCATCTGTCACATCTCGATTTGCAAAAAGCACAGATGTGACATTTCCATTTTTATCATAGCTCTGAGGGACAACCATGGAAAGAAACCATGATCCATTCTTCTTTTTGAATTCAGAAGACATAGATTCTTTATTATGAAGACGCGCCGCCATGGTTTGTATATCAAAAAAATCTATATACTTCTGTACAAACGGTTCTGCTATAATACTCTCAATAATCTTGAACTGTGGATCCCAATCTGCAGTATTATCTTTAATGTTCAAATCCCCTTTTCGGGATCTTTTAACAAGTTCGATCTTCTTTGTTTTCAAGTTCAGCCTTGAGATATGATAATAGGCAGTGCCTAATGCATGGAGCGCCTGCCGGGTTTTTTCCACTTGCTTTCCCAATGTAACAGGAAACTCTTCACCGTCCATCTGCTCTAAATCCGGTGTTGACTGATGCAGATGCTGAACTAACCATTTTCCATTTGTCCACTTATAGATAATCGTAAATCTTGTCTCCATTTTAAAACAGATTGAATCATCTTTAAACAGACCAATAAAATCTACTGTTCCGTGTGCAAAAACATGGTCATCATCAAGTCGTTCTTCTTCCTGATGTAAATTTTGTACTTCAATTCTGATTTTACCTCTTCGTTTTACATCAAATTCAAATGATTCTAAAAACTCATGTAGATTCGTAAATAACTCATGTTTCCCAGTTCCAATCAGACTAATATTTTCATCAAAATAATTGTCAAGACCTAAATCATTTACTGATTCAGCATTAATATATATTTTAAAAAGTTGTTCTGTGATTTTTTTGAAATCATCCATATGGTTCCCTCATGATTAAAAAGTCTTAAATGACTTTAAGCTTTCTGTTTTATTTTTAAAGTTTATCCACTTTTCATTCTCTTCCCAAAATTCCGAATATACACATCAAATTGTTAACTTTATTATATCATGAACTTCGTTCATGATCGACATTCGCCGTTCGCGATGAGCAGGCTTCGACTGTTCCCGCTCTCTTGCGCTCATTATATCGTGAGCATAGCTCACTCAATAGCTTCGCCGTTCGCGATGAGCAGGCTTCGCCTGTTCCCGCTCTCTTGCGCTCATTATATCACGAGCCCGCGCTGACGCGCTTTATCGCCTGCTACGCAGGCTGCTCGTTCTCTAATGGCACAAGAAAAACAAATGCCGCCTTCGACGTCGCTTGTTTTTCTTTTGTGCTCATTATATCATAGCTACATATTATTCCGCCATCCTTTTCAAAACATATGTTCATGACAGTTTTCCCAAAGAAAGAAAAATAACATATTTTGTGGCTACACCTCCAAGCCCCTGTGGAATCAATAAAGCCGGAACTGGATACCAAAATCCCGCACCGGCATTAGCAATTGTAATTATTTATTTTTCTAATAACTGAACGTTATTATAAGCGAAGCCAAATTTAAAGAGCTTTTCACCTTGTTTATTGCAGAAAGTCGTGACCTTATCCCAACTGATGCTTACATTTCCATCTCCATAATCTTTATAAAACTTTGCCTTTGTATCTTTCACATCATACACACATCCAAAAAATCCCCTCTTGTTACTCCTGGCTTATCTATTCTGACCATCCCTTATAAATGGTTTCTTGATTTCTTTACTTAACAACTGGCTGTATGCTTCTACCTTACGAAATGTGTTTCCTAACATTTCCCGATTCCTATATTCTCTAATAGCTTCCATATCAAACTCCGCATATAAAATCCCCTCTGTCTTATCGTCAGCCAGCAAAACTGTGTTATCAACACAGTTTCCATTTCTATCCCAACAAATGGGATTAAATGCACAGGAACATCCAGCATTATCTCCATTCGGATTTGCCATAGCAACTGCGACCATATTTTCATATGCTCTTGTAGAAAGTGCTCTTACTCTTGGCTGCATAGAACCACAATCATTCGGTACAAGAATAACCTCTGCACCTTTCACCATCAGTATTCTTGCGCTTTCCGGATACTCTCTGTCATAACAGATCATAATGCCTAATTGTATTCCTTCAAAATCGCACACCTTAAACTCTTTCCCTGACTCAACATTTTTTTCATCTGCAAAATCACATGTATGTACTTTAGAATACTTCATCAATATATTGCCCGATTTATCGATAACAAAGGCTGAATTCTGCGGTTGTTTATTGCCTTTTGTAAACGCAGTAAGTACTACGCCTACTTTATATTTTTTAGCATTCTCACATATTTTTGCAATTCTTAGATCATCATCTGCAATGCTTTTTTCATATGACATAGGCAAATCATATCCTGTAATAAAACATTCCGGCAGCAAAAGAATATCTGCCTGGTTTTCCGAAGCCTCTTTCATTGCTATAATGATAGTTTCAATATTCTTATCTATTTGTTCATTAATAGAACGTTTTTGTAGTATAGCAACCTTGAACATTCACTTTCCCTCCTATAGATAATTCAAAATGTCAGATAAGTTATTAACTTCAATATCGGCTTTTTCACTCTCGTCCATTACAGTCCACAAACTTCCAAATCCCTGTTTTATCCATATCGTTTTCATTCCTAACTGTTTTGCTGGTACAATATCATTATCAATGCGGTCACCAATCATTACAGCATTTTCCGGCTTACAGCCACTTCTTTCCAAAGCAATTTCAAATATACGTCTGTCCGGTTTTGATACACCTTCTTCTGCTGATGCAATGACTAAATCAATATATTTTCGCACTCCGAGATTTTCTAATCTTTCAGAAGTTCCTAATAGTTGGTTTGCAATTATACCAATTTCATAATTTCTGCTTAACCTTTTCAGGCAATTTTCAGAATCTGTATACAGCTTTTCATATTGTGATTCCCATTTAGGTAGTTCTATCCCCAATTGTTTTGCTATCTCTAAATCACCTTTTTTATTTCTCCTGTATAATGATATCGCATGTTCATAAATTTGTTGCGGAGTTATACCAGATAATTCAGCTATTTTTTTCATCCTATCTTCATAAACTCTACTTTCATCAACCAGCGTCGAACCAACATCAAAAAATAACCATTTTATTTCATCCTTCTTAGGCAAAAACCCTCTTTGTCTCGCTTCTTCTAGCAGTCTTGGTTGAATTTCCGGATATGTCCAATTAAGCGGTAGTTCATTCATAATTGCTATTTTCTCTATCTCACTATGTAAATCTTTTTCAAACGTATGTATCTCCGCGAAAAATAACTTTCCAAAGGTTTCTTTCCCATTAAAGTTGTCTGGCGCCGTCACAGAATAAATACATATCGGATTTATCTCAAAATTAATGGCTCCTGTTTCCTCATACAATTCTCTCTTTGCTGTTTCAAGAATATCCTCACCTTGTTCTCTATGTCCTCCCGGCACTTCCCATGTACATCTTTCTCTATGCTTGCAGAATACCCATTTTCCATTATGTTTTGCAATAATAACTGCAAACTCTAGCATTGAATCATCAATGCTATCATAAAAATTCACTTTCGTCATATAATGCTCCTTATTAAATTTCTTCTATTTATCATTTATTGTTCCCACAAATAGAGCCAAACCAGAGCCATTTGATAAAACAAATGCCGGAAACCCGCATAAATACAGGCTTTCGGCATTTTAGTCCGTTATTCAAACTCGACAAATTCAAAGATATTCTTAAATATATCTGTTTAAGTTTTATATCTTTTTGCCGTTATTTTATTTCTGTTACATATATTTTATTTTGGCTCGCTGATTTTCTGTTGCCAATTTGTTGCCATAAAATCTATATTATCCTGATATTGGAGATACCCTGATTTCAAAAGGGGAGTCTATCCCCCCTTGAAAAGCACCTCGCTCTCCCCCTACTGTATTTTTTTTTAGAATGGAGAGTCAGGGAGTTGCCCTTTTTGATATTGGTTGAACCATCGCATTAGCTTCGCGCTGTTTCGTATTCCAATCACATATTTCAAAATTTTCATTGTACCATCTTATATTGGACATTCCATATACATTTCCCATTTTTAATCCTTGATAATATGCTTGTCCATCTACAATCGTTCCATGATACATGCCATTGAATTTGCTTCCATTATATAGACCAACTAGTTGCGGAATCCCTCCTGTATGCTTATCTTTGACATTTTTTACAATATCACAAAAGCAATGGAAATAATTTCTACTTGTACTTTCGTTATTTCCATTTTTGAACCTCAAAAAGTTCTCATCATATTCTTTTTTCCCACTTCCATCTGAAAAAAGGTTCATTGACTTTCTAAAATCAGTATATATTTTTATGTTCTCCCATATTATTCCATTCCAAAAGTATACGTTGGCATCAAATATTCTTTTTTTATTTCGCCCTATATGATATATTTTAATAATTCCATTATTAAGTTTGTATACTGAATGCGCTCTTTTGATTTCATTAAATATAATCTCACTTCTATCTTGATAATCCATATCTGTTGATAACAACATTCCCACATCACACATACTTGTTAAGCGAGTTAATATCTGATATGTAAATAGTGTTTCTCCACAATACCCTAATATATCAGGAGTATTTTTTAATGCAAATGTCTTTTGGCTATAATCATAAAAATTCCTATTATCAGAAATTCTACTATCACTGGCTATATATGCAGAACATGGACCTCTCTGATCACAAGCCAGCCACCCTACAATTAATGTCATTTTTACTAATTCCTCTTTGCAAATCCATTCTAAAAATCCATAAACTTTATGCACTTTTAGAGTGGATTTGCACCACCATCTTTTATCATCTGATAAACGTCTTACTCTTAGACCACTAGAACCATGTTCAGTATTATTTTATCACTCTTGCCCCCATTATACAACATATTTCCAAATGGTAATCTAATGTAAAAAATGAAATTTTAAATTCCACCGCCTACTTGCACTGGAATTTACTTTTTCAAGTCAGCAATCATTTCAAATCTAATACTTTCTCTATCTTCAACTTCTTTGCATTTATCATTCTCAAAATAAATGCCTCATATCCTTCATCAGGATAATTAGGATTATCCTTTTCCTCATATTCATCCGGAGTCCCATACAGTGCCCCTATGCGTTCTCCAAACACTTTTAGTGCTGCTGCAAAGTTCGGTTGAGTGCCTTTTCGAACTAACACTTGTATTTTTTGAGGCAATTCTGAATACAGTTTTTTTAATTGCTCCAGATGTTGATCTAAAGACATATCCGTATTTTCTGAATATATAGTTGCAATTTTTCTTTCAATTATTCTGTTAATTTCTTCAGATGTTGCCTTTTCTGACTTTGTCCCTCTTCTAACATATATTACATCTTTTTCTATTTTTTCAGACTGTCCAAGTGATACGAAAGGCAATCTTTCTGGAGTATCATGTATAACCATGATTTGAAACTTTTTATTTTCAAATTTTCCATAAACATCCGAATCAAAAACAAAATTAAACACCTCATAATCTAAACTCGATGAAACAAGCCTAGAAATACTATTACTGATGTCAGCAGTATCCTTCAGACTATCTAGTCCTAAAATATCAAATGTATTATCTTCGTTTTCCTTTACACCGAATACGATAATTCCTCCACCATTATTTGCCATAGCTAACATAATTTTTGCCAACGGACCCTTGTCTATCCAAGTCTCTTTAAAATCCATTTCATTCAATTCACCGCATGACTTTTTCATAAAATCCCGAAAATTGTCTTTTGTTGGTTCTTTAAGAAACTGATCATAAAAATGATCTTTTATTTGTGGATTCACCCAATTTCCCTCCTTAATCATAACTTCCAGTAGCTGCTACTAGCTTTACAATTCAACTAATTTACTATCTTCAAAGTAGTAAATATTTTCCTTTTTATACCCATATTTCGACCTTGGAATACTTATATGTGGCTCAAAAGTAAAATAATCTACATCGCTCAATTTCTGTTTATTTCCTTTCTCAATATATACTCGATCACCCTTATTCTTCACAATGGAATGCCCTAAATTTCCCATAAAATCAAGGTTAATAAATCCATTTTCCGTTATTATTTCATTAATATGATAATATAGTTCTTCAAATGTTGTTTCAATATTTGCAAATTCCAATAATTCCTTATGTAGCCCGTCCTCCATCTGTAGACCATTTCGCCACTCAACATTATTTACATCTGCCTTATCTACAACTACACCATTTTCTAAAATAATTGTCCTTGCATAATCTCCCCAAATATTATCATTCTGTGGACTCAAATCAATGGTTACAATGTCATTCTCATTAATTATTCTGTCACTTGTAACATACTGTTTCCCAGATACAGAAACTGTTGTCTCATCTCCGGCAAACACAAATGCCCCAACATCCCAATACCAAAACGAATCAGCTCCAAGTTCAAGCATTTTCTGCTCACACAATTTTCTTATATCAAGCAATTTCATTCCTGGTTTAATATTTTTTTCGCAAAATCAATGGTATCCTTTGCAATTTGTTGAACATCTTTATATTTCATTGCAACCTCCTATTCAAAAACATTACTCCGCCCACAAATAGAGCCAAACTAGAGCCATTTGATAAAATAAATGCCGGAAACCTGCATATACAATGGGGTCCCTCCTCTGCTACGCAGCGGTCCTCCCCATTGTCATGAATACAAGCTTTCGGCATTTTAATTTGTTTATTCCAGTTCGGCAAGTCATTGCTTTAGCTTAAACTATTTTGTTTAAGTTTTATTTAAAATCTGCCGATATTCTACCTCATTTGCACATTTTATTTTGGCTTACTGATTTTCTGTTGCCAAAGTGTTGCCATGAAACAAATTATAACTATTGACTACAGAAAGGTCAAGCCACTAATCCATCTTCACGTTATATATTTATTGTTTTCTGAAACGAAACCTGTGATGCTCTGATTTTTTTAGGATACACGTCCTTATACCTGTAAATACTCATAATAATTCCTACCAATGCATAGCACAATAAAATATTACTTCTGCCAATGGATAAAAATGGCAAGAAGGAGGATGCTGGTGGAATTATACCCAAAGCACCTAACAAGTTTAATAAAATATTTAATAAGATTATCATTCCACAACCAAATCCCATAACCATGCCAAGTTCATTTTTTTGTTTAATAGAAGCTCCAAAAATAAACATTACAAGTGCTGCCAAGACAGCAACAACAACGATTCCGGCAATACTTCCATAGCTATTGAGAATATAAGAAAAAATGTAATCACTATTAAACTCCGGTAAACTGCCAATCACATCATTTCCGCTATTACCTACAAACAAAATGTCTTTGCTAAATGTTCTGAGCATTGAAGTAAGATAAAATCCTTCTCCTGAAGCAGAAAAAAAAGGAGTGAATCCTTGCTTCCTGATACTCTGCCAACAAATGAAATGTGTACATCACAAACAACAACATAATAGGCAAAAACATGAAAACTGCCCATAGACTAACAATTGTCTTTTTTACCGATATTTTGAACCACCCCTTTAGAATAGCCACCGTAAGCTGAATCAACATACTAATCATCATAATTATCGCAACAATAAGATTCGGCATTCGAAAAGTAATAAAAACAGGAATAATCAGCCAAACAATCGACTTTAACAATGCAGGAAAACCACCATCTCTATATTTATATAAAATTGCTCCATAAATTGGTACATAAAACATCATCAGCGAAGTAGCAGAGATTCTGAACATTCCAAATCCGATACTATACCGTACTCCATTAATATCGCCACCAAAGAAACCGGCCAAAAGCAAAATCCCCATAGTAATTATGAATAAACCTATTATCTTGGAGTATTTTGCAATTACAGTATAATCAACAAAATAAATCCCACACATTAAGATAAAACCAATAAAAACAGAATAAACAAAACTTTCCGTCTCAAATTGATACATCTCCTGCATAAACGGTTCTAAATTACTATATCCACTTTGATAAAAAATAGACTGCTGTAGCAAAATTCCTAGCAGGCTCAATATTCCTACAATAACAAGTAATTTCCAAGCAATCTGTGGCTTATGAATTTTATCCAATGAAATACCAACCGCAATCGGATCACCCATATCTGCAACAGCATTTTTTTCTGCTTCTTCATATGACATTCCATCAGCAATATTGTCTTCTATCTGACTTTCAATATGTCCCTTTATCTCCTCGGCAATATATGGTCTTGCTTTTTTACAACGAATTTGCAATAACAGTTTTTCCAAATATTTTTCCATATCTACACCCCCATTGCAAGAACATTGGCTACAGCAGATTGATATTCGTTCCATTCTGCTTTCTTTGTTTCCAGCAATGCTCTTCCCTCTTTCGTGATGCTATAATACTTCCTCGTCTTACCAACATATTCCTGCTCATATACCTTAAGCAATCCTTTTCCTTCTAAACCATGCAATAAAGGATACAATGTTCCTGCTTTCAATTCAAACACATTACAGGATTTTTTACGCAGAGTATCAATCATCTCGTAACCATACATATCTTTTTCCGCAAGTAATCTGAGTAGAAGCATTGTCATACTTCCAGAAATTAATGCCTTATCAACAGCCATATCTAATCCTCCTTATGTAGATAATCTATATATCGGTTGTCTACAGTATATCGTCCATCTATATAAGTCAATATAATTTTAGGTTCTCTTTAGCTTCATCAAATTATTTACTGAATCAAAGTCCTATTGTATTACAAAAGGGAGCAGTTTCCTGCTCCACTTCCTACATTACCTAACATCTCTACTGTACTTTTTCCGATGCTTATTGTGCCTATTCAGTTCCTTTGCTTCCTGTTGCTTTCTTTGCAACTTTGCTTTTAGGCTGTCTGACTCTGCCTTATTTCCAGTCTGCTGTTCCCACTTTACAACTGCCGATTGATAATCACTATACTCTGCTTTGGAAGCTCTGTATTCAGTCAAAAACTCCTTCACATTCTTATAACCATAACCCTGCACGATACTTGATAGGTACTGTTTCATATTGGCTATCTGTGTCTTTAGCTGTTCTGCCTGCTCCTGAAGCTTGTTGCGCTGTTTTCCTTTGAAAATACCCTTTGTTCCGGCAATCTCCTTCTCAACACTTGCAAGTTGTTGCTCCCTTTGATAGATGGCTGCATTCTGCTTCTCCAACTTGCTATAAATGTCTGCAAGTCTCAGAAACTTGGAAGCAAGTTTGGACTTCTTCGGCATTTCCGGTATCGGTTCACTTTTCTCCATCACAGACTCATTGACTGCCTGAACCTTCGTCTGCTCTGGTTCTGCCTTAACAAACACATTGGTCACCTTATCAGCCTTTTCCAAAGTCATTTTAAATACCTTACTAATCAAAAGCTCCAAGGCATATATCGCCATCATAATCAGGCTTTTGAACAGTACCGGATTTCTCCCTGACTTCTGAATGGAAGCCTTTACTTTCTGTCCGATTTTGCTCTGCTTCACTTCCAAAATCTGCTCCTCCGGCACACCACTAATCAACGCTCTATCCACAGTCTGATTCCACATGGTACGGTACTGATTATCCGTGCGTATCTGCTCCGCTTTGGGGTTGTTCTTACCAATCTTTTTCGTAGGCAGATACACACCGTTTCTGTCAAAAACCCTGAGCTTTTGCTTATTATCTTTTACATAAATATTGATAAGGTCAGTGTAGGAGCGTTTCACTTCATCAAGGAATCTGTCGTTCTTAAACCTGCTGTCCTTGATAGTAAAAAAGTACGCTCATATACCTCGCCCTTGGGAATGATTTTACAGCCTTTACGAAGCTGTCCGGCTTCATCCAGTATCTCTTTTTTGTTCGTACATGCTTTCCGTTTTCATCATAAAACATATTTCTTGTGGCAATCTTCTCCACAGGTTCATCAAGCAGCTTTCGCTCCGAAAAGATAAGATGGATATGATAGTTGGTCTTGCTTTTGTTGTGGTGCAGGGCAGCGATACACTCCACGCCATAACTTTGCTTGAAGTGTTCAGTAAAAAGTTTCAGCAGCTTGGAGAAGTCCTCGGATTTCTTGGCAAGACTTCTGATGTCCGTATGGCACAATATGAATCAGAAGCAAGAGTACCCAAGCATGACCTCGTAAAAGAAATTGCGGATATCTTTGATATCAGCACCCCTGCACTTACCGTACCGGATATAGATACCTGCATCGGTCTTATGCACACCTTTTTCACATTGGAAGATATGTATGGACTGAAAATTGACGAAATGGATGGTGAAGTAGTCTTACGTCTGAATAAGTCCGACTATTCCACCTATTCCTCCATGAATAAAATGCTCCGTGCATGGCTCGCCGAAGCTAAGAAGCTGGAGAACGGAGAAAGCACCAAAGAGGAATATGATGACTGGCGTTACAAATATCCGGAACTGGATACACACCAAATCTGGGGTAAGGTTCCTTCACAGGAAATCAGCGATATGCTTCTCGCTGGATTGAAAGAAATGGAAAAAGAAGAAAAGAAACAAACGAAACGTAAAAAGAAAAAATAAGCATGAAAAAACCTTACCAATTTTCAGTTTTCATACCCTCGTCTGTGGAACTTTTTCTGTAAAATAATCTAGGCAAGGTCCTTCTATGATAAAATAATTATCATTAGGAGGGCCTTTTATTATGGCAAGACAAAAGAAACCTGTACACAGAGTACAAATGACCGATGGTAAAAGAAACATCATTCGGCAGCTTCTCGAAGAATACGATATCGAGACTGCAGAAGACATCCAGGATGCTCTCAAAGATCTCTTAGGTGGCACCATTAAAGAAATGATGGAAGCCGAAATGGATGGTCACCTTGGATACGAAAAGTCCGAGCGTTCTGACAACGATGATTATCGCAACGGCTATAAACATAAGCAGGTAAACAGTCGGTATGGTTCTATGGAAATCGAAGTCCCACAGGATCGAAAATCGACCTTTGAACCACAGATTGTGAAAAAGCGTCAGAAAGACATTTCTGATATTGATCAGAAGATCATTTCTATGTATGCAAAGGGAATGACCACTCGTCAGATCTCGGAAACAATCGAAGATATCTATGGTTTTGAAGCATCAGAAAGTTTCATATCTGACGTGACAGATAAAATACTTCCTCAGATTGAAGA
>QUKC01000030.1 GCA_003481005.1 Firmicutes bacterium TM09-10
TGAGGGGCAGGGGAGTTGAATAGGCGAAGCCTATTTTTTATTGATTTGATAGACGGAAATCTTCTTATAAGCCCGCGCAAGTGTTTATAAAACCTTGCGAAAATGGCTTAAAATCAAGGTTTTCCGCGTATCGTCATTTATCTTGCCGTATCTCCGTATAAGATGATTTTGTAAGACCGGGCACCATTTTGGCACCACAGATTATAGGAGGACGACATGAAAAACGTACTTTTAGACAAGGGTATTATACTCCCGTCCGGCGAAATCAGCAAGGATAAGGTAAACCTTGTCGCCGGGGCAATCACGCAGTCATTCGCAGAAATGGTATGGGTAACGACAGGCGGCGACATGGAAACCGTAAACCGCTTGACCGACGTACTTGTTACCATGAACACCCCCGCCGACCGGGGGAAGCTGTTCAAAATCATAAAAATGCTCTATGGGCTTATGGGCTTGCCCTTTTCCGAAGAAGCCGAGCCTATGGACGCAGACCCCGCCGTTTTGGAATACTTCATTTTTTCCTTTACGGCAGACTTTGGCGAAGTCATACAAGACCTCATAGCCGAAGAAGCAGAATAACGCACCGCACAGGCGGCGTTTCTCACTTCCCACAAGGAAGAACAGGAACGCCGCTTTTTTCATGCCCTTTGTTACGCAGTAGGCAGGAAAAAGCCCTTGATTTATGCGGCTTTGCGGGCGCGGTTTTCAGCGGATAAGGGATTGATACCTAAACCCTCAAAATCGCGTTTCTATTGCGTAACAGGTATGCAGCAAAGGAGTGATGAAGCTATGGCAGTTTTCAGAGTGGAGCGCAACAAGGGCTATACGGTTATGAGCAACCACCACTTACGCAATAAGGAGCTATCCCTAAAGGCAAAAGGGCTGTTATCGCAAATGCTGTCCTTGCCGGAGGATTGGGACTATACCCTTGCGGGGCTGTCCTTTATCAACCGGGAGAAAATCGACGCTATCCGGGAAGCCGTTAAGGAACTGGAACGCGCCGGGTATATCGTCCGTTCAAGGGAGCGCGACGAGAAAGGACGCTTGCGCGGCACAGACTATGTAATCTTTGAGCAGCCGCAGACCCCGCCTGTATCGGATTTACCTACATTGGAAAATCCAACATTGGATAATCCAACGTTGGAAAAACCTACGCAGGAAAAACCTACGTTGGAAAATCCAACGCAATTAAATAAAGATATACAAAGAACTAACTTACCAAAAAAAGAAAAATCAAATACGGATTTATCAATTACCCATTCCATTCCTATCCATTCCGGGCGTTTGGAACAAACGCCTATCCCTCTGCCTTATGGCGAGGACGAAACGGCACAGCCGCAGGAAAGGAAAAGAACGGAAAGGAACGACGCTTATAGAGTGTATGAGGAAATTATCAAAGACAATATCGCCTATGACATTCTCTTACAGGACAGAAGCCTTGACCGCGACCGTCTGAATGAAATTGTTGACCTCATGCTTGAAACCGTCTGTACGGCAAGAAAGAAAATCCGTATTGCCGGGGACGATTACCCCGCCGAGCTTGTGAAGTCAAAGTTTATGAAGCTGAACAGCGAACATATCCGCTTTGTGCTTGACTGTATGCAGGAGAACACCACGAAAATCCGCAACATCAAGCAGTACCTAAAGGCGGTGCTTTTCAATGCCCCGTCTACCATTGACAGCTACTATACTTCCCTTGTCGCTCACGACATGGCAAGCGGCGCATTATCCGGCAAGCCTAAATACGGCGACCCGGACTACTACACCTACAACGAGGGCGAAAGCCTGTAAACGAAAAAAGGAGGATTTACCACATGGCACAGAAAACAGGAGCTTTAATTTTTGACGAAACCGCTGACCGCTACGATATTCGCTTTGATATTGCCGACTATTACGGCGGCTTGCATTGCGGCGAGTGCATGGACGTATTCACAGGCGGCAAATGGAAGCCGACCCGGATTGAGTACGGGGACAACTGGTATCTTGTAGGTATCCGCGCCGAGGACTTGAACGGGCTGCGGGTGCGGATTTAACGGGGCGGCGTGAAGAACGGACGCCCTTTTTTCACGCCCAAAAGCGGCGTACCACCTTAACACTATCACTACTACCGGGAAAGGAGGACGGTAAACATTGCAAGATGAAATCAACGAAAAAGTGGTTGCGCTCTCTGTCAAGGGAGCGAAGCTGACCGCTGAAACGCTGCAAAAGGCAATCAAAGCCATGCTTGCACAGGCAAAAAAGCAGCAGGAAAAACAGCCCCACGGGAAGCAGACCCTAAAGCAGCTTGCGAAGCAGAACGCGGGGCTATCCAACATTGAGATAACCGAGGGCAATATCAAAGCCTTTGAGCAGACGGCAAAAAAATACGGTATCGACTTTGCCCTAAAGAAAGACAGCACCGAAACGCCGCCCCGTTATCTCGTCTTTTTCAAGGGGCGGGACGCGGACGCTCTGACCGCAGCCTTTAAGGAGTTTTCCGCAAAGAAGCTGACACAGGAGCAAAAGCCCTCTATCCGAAAGGCACTTGCCACATTCCGGGAAGCAGCAAAGCAGCTTAACGCGAACCGTCAAAAGACAAAATACAAGGACAGGGAGGTATCGCTATGAAGCCGAATATCAAGAAGCTGCTTATCCTAAACGCCCCCTATCTGCTCTTTGTGTATCTCTTTGATAAAGTCGGACAGGCGGTGCGGCTCTCGCCGGGGGCTGACCTCTCCGGCAAGCTGGTTTCCATTGGCAGCGGCTTTTCCGCTGCCTTTTCAAATGCCCTGCCGAGTTTTAACCCTATGGATTTGCTTATCGGCATTGTCGGGGCTGTCGTTATCCGGCTTGCGGTCTATGTGAAAGGCAAGAACGCAAAGAAATACCGTAAGGGCATGGAGTACGGCTCTGCACGTTGGGGCAATGCCGAGGATATAAAGCCATATATCGACCCCATGTTTGAAAATAACGTGCTGCTGACGCAGACCGAAAGGCTGATGATGAGCAGCCGCCCGAAGCACCCGAAGTATGCAAGAAACAAAAACGTGCTTGTCATCGGCGGCTCCGGCAGCGGCAAAACAAGGTTTTTTGTAAAGCCCAACTTAATGCAAATGCACAGCAGCTATGTTGTCACAGACCCGAATGGTAATTTACAATAAGGATAAAGGGAGCGCGCACCCTCAAGAAAGGAGGTTACACCCCATGAAGAAACAGCCGGACAAGGGAAAAATCACAGCCCTGTACGAGCGTCTTTCCCATGACGATGAGCGAGCCGGGGAAAGCGTGTCGATAGAAAACCAAAAGCGCATTTTGGAGGACTACGCCCAAAAGAACGGCTTTACGAATATCCGGCACTTCACCGATGACGGAGTGCGGGGAACGACTTTCAAGCGTCCGGGGCTGGACGCTATGCTGGAAGAAATCCGGGCGGGAAATGTGGCTACGGTCATTATCAAAGACCAAAGCAGGATTGGCCGTGATGTTGTCGAAGTGGGGCTTTTGAAGCGCACCTTTGACGAGTACCATGTACGCTTTATTGCGGCAAATGACAACCTTGATACCGCCAACGGCTTTGATATAATGTCCATTTTCCGAGATGTGATAAACGAGTGGTATGTTGCCGACACCAGCCGGAAAATCAAGACCGTTTTCAAGTCGAGAATGGAAAAGGGCTTGCGCTGCTCCGGCAGCGTCAGCTATGGCTACCTTGCGTCCAAGGAGAACAAGGGCGAATGGGTAATCGACGAGGAAGCCGCCGCCGTTGTGCGCCGTATCTTCCACAGCGTTGTTGCCGGGGAGAGTATCGCCAGCATAGCAAGGGCACTCCGCGCCGAGAAAATCCCTATCCCGTCCGAGCATTGGAAGCGGATAGGCGCACCCGTCCGGTCGGCGAAGTACACAGACCCCTACGCATGGTCAACAACAACTATCAGCTATATCCTCAAACGCCCGGAGTACACAGGGCGCAAGGTTTTAGGGAAAACCGTCTGCGAGAACTACAAGACCAAAAGCACCCGCAAGACCGCGCCGGAGGAACAGTATATTTTTGACGGGGAAATCCCCGCCATTGTGGACGAGGAAACATGGAACACCGTCCAGCGGCTTATGGGAACAAAACGCCGCGCCCCCAAGCGGCAGAACACCCCAAACCGCTTGACCGGGCTTCTCTACTGCGCCGACTGCGGCGCGAAGCTGACCCACCGCAGCAGCCTTGTGCAAGGCAAGTATCTGGACGACGCTTTTGTGTGTTCCAGCTACCGCCAGCTTACCCGCGACTGCACCATGCACTATATCCCCACCGCGAAAATGGAAGCCGCCATTCTTGCCGCAATCCAGCGCGTGAGCTGGTATGTACGGCACAATGAAGCGGAGTTTATCGAGCGTGTGCGGAAAGCCACCGACCAGCACCAAGAAAATGCCGTCAAGGAGTACCGGCAGAAAGTGAGCAAGGCGCAGCGGCGGTATAAGGAGCTGGACGGGCTTGTAAAAAAGCTGTACGAGGGAAACGCCACAGGCAAGATACCCGATAAGCACTTTACCCGTCTGCTTGCCGAATATGACGAGGAACAGACCGGGCTGGAAGCCGCTATCGCACAATGGCAGGAAGCAATCGAGAGCTGGAACGCCGACAGGCTGAAAACAGATAAGTTTATCGAGCTTGTGAGCCGCTACACCGACTTTTCCGAATTGACAACGCCCATGCTCAACGAGTTTATCGAGAAAGTGGTTGTCCATGAGGGCGAGGGGCGCGGGAACAGCCGCCGCCAGCGGATAGATATTTACCTCAACTTCATCGGCGCGTTTGAAGTCCCCGCCCATATCGTTACCCCAATGGAAGCCGAGGAACAACGCCGCCAGCAGGAGGAACAGGCGGCAAAGGAAGCCCGTTCACAGGAGCTTGCCAAAGCGCGGGAGGAAAAGCGCAAGGCAGAGAAGCGGGAGTTTACCGCGAGGAAGAAAGCGGGCTTGCTGACCCCGGAGGAACAGGCGGCAGACGAAGCGCGGTTAGCCCATAACCGGGCATGGCAAAAGGAATGGCGGAAGAAACGGAAAGCCGCCGAGCCGCCCAAGCCCCCGAAGCCGAAATCCTTAAAGGAGCTTGCCGCGCTGCAAAAGGCCGGAGCCGACCTCACGCCGGAGGAAGCAGAACGCCTTGCCGCTTACCGCGAGAGGAAAAACCGCCAGCACAAGGCATGGTATGAACGGCAGAAAGCAGCGCAGCCGCCCAAGCCCCGGACGCTCAAAGAGCTTGCCGCCGCGCAAGTCGCGGGACAGCCCCTCACGCCAGAGGAAACAGAACGCCTTGAAGCCAGCCGGAGCCGGAAGAAGAACGCCTACCAAGAACTGAAAGCCCAAGCGGAAACCGACCCCGCCGCAGCCGCCGAGCTTGCAAGGCGGCGGGCTTACCACTCGGAAGCCACCAAGAAATCCCGCCAGAAGATGTACGAGGAAGCCGCAGCCGGAAACCCCGCAGCCCAAGCCCGGTATGAGAACTTCCTTGCTGCAAGGCGGGAGAACTACCACAGGAAGAAGCACGACGAGAAAGGAGAACAAATCGCATGAGAAGATTGATTGATAACGGGAACCGCCCCATTACCCCAAAGCCCCATATCGGCCACTACGGGCGGCTGCGGAAAGCCTATCTGGAACAATACCGCCACCGCCTTTATACCGCCCTTGTAGCCAGCGAGAAGCTATACCCCCACCTTGCGGAAACAGACCGGGCGGCGCGGGATATGCTGGACTACCTCATGCCCCGCCTTGCCAGAGAAGCGGGAGCCACCGAAGCCCTCAAAGCCGCCGACCCGATGAAATGGGTAGGTTTGATGAACAACTGCAAGGCGATAGCCGAGGAAATCGTAATGCATGAGTTAATCTATGTTTAACGGTCAAGAGCCGGAAAAATCGGAAATCTTGCGATAACAGCCGCCCTGACGAACCATTCCCCGTCCGGGCGGTTTTTATCGTCAAAAACGCCGTTTTCTCCAAGTCAAGAGCCGGAGAAAACACCCGAAAAATGCCCCTATTGCATAACAGGGGCGCAGAAAGGAGAGCTTATGAGAACAGGGCTTACCAAGCGGGAAAAGACCACCGACATTTGGTTTGACGAGAAAGACCCCCTTATCCATATCCGCACCCACAACACCGCCTTGAAGAAGCGTCTGCTTGCATACAGCCGCCGTTATCCGGCGATCTGCCAGCAGACCGACGCAGACCCGGAAACGGGCTGCATGGAGTTTGATATTGAGAAAGGCCGCTTCTCTTTCCGTCTGACCGCCCCATACAGTGAGGAACGGCGGGAAGCAGCGCGGCAGTTTGCCAAGGAAAACAATGCCGCCAGCAGACTGAAATGAGGTGGATTTGTTCATAATCCTGTGCTATACTTCTCTTGAAAAAAGAACAACAAATCGAAATTTTGAGGAGGTTTACTATGATATATAAGTTTACGGAAGTATTAAACGATCTTGTTAATTATTTTATTCTTGGTGACATTTTACTACTGGAAAGTTGGAAAAGAGCCAATAATCTTTCAGACGATTTGGCAACGGAATTTACCACAAATGAAAGTGGGGATAGGGCTTTTAGTGAAGGTATTGTTATCCCCATGAGTGGCATTGAAAACTATCCTTATACCGTATTGTTTAATCTCTCTGGTGATAAACCGGAGTTGTGCAAAGGGGAAAGCCGATTGCAGTTTAGAAGGAGTGGTTATTCCCTCAAAGTGGATAATAATATGCTTATGCTTTTTACATGGCACATATTAAAACAGTTTACTCCCGAAAAAGTGAAAACTCTAATTTCTTATTACAGACAGAATAAAAAGCCAATTGTCGAACTTGCAAATGGCTGGTATCATATCGAGATTTTGGGTGGAGAAACCTTGCAGGACGGGGACTATGAGCCTACATTTGAATTTGTGATACAACCAATAGAAAATGAAGAAAAAGCCGCAAATGCTGATATGAATTTAAGCTTTGAAATTATAAGTTCTGCTTATTAAAACTAAATATATTATCCACAAGGGCAGCCGAGAAAATCGACTGCCCTTTTTCCATGCCTACGGGCAGAAAGGAGCGACCAGCTATGACGAAACCGAGGGAGAAAACCCGTGAGGAATTGACCGCCGAGATTGAGGAAGGCAAGAAGAAAATCCGGCAGTTTGAAAACCGGGAGAAAATCATCAAGCAGAAGCTATCCGTCGAGGAACGCAAGGCGAGAAACCACAGGCTTTGTAAGCGCGGCGGCTTCATGGAGAGCCTTGTGCCGGAGCTGATTGCCATGCCGGACGAGGACGCGAAAGCCTTTTTACGGCTTGCCTTGATGAGCGAGCCAGCACAGGAGTTTTTGAAAAAACGAGCCGGGGACGGGAATGCGGAGTAATCCCTTTGGAACAAAGGGCGCACTTATACACCCTTGCGGGCGTGTGCGCTCTGCCGAGGGATCATCTCCGCACAGGGAACTTTCCCCGCGCTCCGATATGGCGACTTTGCCGCAACAAGGGGCTGCACCCCTTGCGCCGCTTACGCGGCTATCCCTGCACACCCACAAAAACAGTACACCCGCCGTTGGTGTCTGTACCATTTTTGCGGGTCTTGTTATCCTATCCGGGAGGTGATACCCATAGCCATCTATCATTGTAATATCAGCATTGTCAGCCGGGGCAAGGGCAAATCAGCCGTTGCCGCAGCCGCCTACCGAAGCGGCGAGAAAATCACAAACGAGTGGGACGGAATGACCCATGACTACACCCGCAAGCGCGGCGTTGTCCATACGGAAATCCTATTGCCGCCCCATGCCCCGCCCTCTTTCTCTGACCGCGCTACCCTATGGAACAGTGTGGAGCTTTACGAGAAAGCCGGGAACGCCCAGCTTGCCAGAGAGATTGACGCAGCACTCCCCATAGAATTATCCAGAGAGGAACAGATCCGGCTTGTCCGGGAATACTGTTCCTCTCAATTTGTTTCCAGAGGAATGTGCGTTGATTATGCCATTCACGACACCGACAGCGGCAACCCCCATTGTCATATCATGCTGACTATGCGCCCCCTTGACGAGCGCGGCACATGGGCAGCGAAATCCAAAAAGGAATATGACCTTGACGAGAACGGCGAGCGTATCCGCTTGCCAAGCGGCAGATACAAAACCCACAAAGTTGACCTTACAGGCTGGAACGACAAGGACAACACCCTCTTGTGGCGCAGGGCATGGGCTGACTATACCAACGACTTTTTGGAGAGGAACGGAAGCCCGGAGCGTATCGACCACCGCAGCAACGCCGAGCGCGGCATAGACGAAATACCCACCGTCCACATGGGCGTGGCGGCTTGCCAGATGGAGAAGAAAGGTATCGCCACCGAGAAAGGCGAACTGAACCGCAGTATTCAAAAGACAAACCGCCTTATCCGGGAAATCCGGGCGCAGATTAGCAAGCTCAAGGAATGGATTGCCGACCTGTTCAAAGCGCGGGAAACCGCCCCAGAACAGCCGCCGCAATCTCCCAACCTTGCAAATCTGTTGATGAAGTATTTGAGCGTTCAGAGAGAAAAGAGCCGGAAGTATTCGCAGAGTTGGCAACAACAGCACACAGCCGATGAACTGAAAACCATAGCGGCAGCGGTCAACTATCTTTCCGAGCATGGTATCTCTAATCTTGACGAGCTGGACGCTTCTCTTTCCTCTGTCAGTGATAGAGCCTATTCAATCCGGGAGGGAATGAAAACCGCCGAGGAACGCATGAAGAAGCTGCAAAAGCTAATTGAATACGGGAAGAACTATACAGAGTACAAGCCCATTCACGATGAGCTGAAAAAGCTGCAAAACGGCTGGACAAACAAGCGCGACAAGTACGAGGAAGCCCACCGCGCCGAGCTGACCCTATGGAACGCAGCAAGCCGCTATCTCCATGCAAATCTGCCGAAAGGAACAAAGACCTTGCCTATTGCGGAATGGGAACAGGAATATGCTGACCTCAAAACACAGAGGGACAGCGATTATACCAAACTGAAAGATACCCGCACCAATGTTTCAGAGCTTCAAAAAATCCGCAAATGCGTGGATATTGCACTCCGCGCCGACCAACCGGAGCAGGCGCAGACCCACACCAAGCGGCACGAATTAGACCGCTGAAAGGAGTTGAACTTTTATGTATTACACCCAAGAACAGATAGACCGCGCCAACCAAGCCGACCTTGCTTCTTTTCTGCAAGGACAGGGCGAGCAGCTTATCCGCGCCGGACAGGAATACCGCTGGAAGCGGCACGACAGCCTGACCGTCCGGGAAAACAAATGGTATCGCCACAGCCAGAGCAAGGGCGGCGCACCCATTGATTTTGTCATGGAGTTTTTCGGCAAGAGCTTCACCGAAGCCGTTGAAATGCTGACAGGAGAAAAAGGCGCAGCCCCGCCGCTGGACAGACCAAGCCCCGCGCCCATTTCTGACTTCCGACTGCCGCCCCGCAGCACCGACAACCGCATAGCGAGGAACTACCTCACAGCAGCCCGCCGCATTGATGAAGATGTGACGGGCTTTTTCTTTGCCAGCGGCGATATTTACGAGGAAGTCGCCCACCATAACGCCGTATTTGTCGGCAGAGATGAAAACGGCATACCGAGGTACGCCCACCAGCGCGGAACAACGGGCAGCTTCCGGCTTGATGTGAAAGGCAGCGACAAAGCCTTTAACTTCTGCTACCGAGGCGAGGGCGAAAGATTGTTTGTCTTTGAAGCCCCCGTTGACCTGCTCTCTTTTCTCTGCCTGTTCAAAAAGGATTGGCAGAAGCAAAGCTACCTGTCATTGGGCGGCGTGGGCGAAAAAGCCCTGCTCCGCTTTCTCTCTGACCGCCCGAACATCAAGACCGTTTACCTCTGCCTTGACAACGACAACGCCGGAAGCGATGCTTGCAGCCGCCTTGCGGAGCTTGTGCCGGAGGGCTTGACCGTCCACCGCCTTGTGCCGCTTTACAAGGACTGGAACGAGGTATTGCAGCACCGGGCAGAAATCGCGGACGGGAAGTATATCCGGGAAGCGATTTACGGCTTGAAAGAGCCAACCCAGGAAGAAACCGTTGAGATTATCCGCATGAGCGAGGTTGACACACAGACCGTTGAATGGCTATGGGAGCCGTATATTCCCTTTGGGAAAGTAACCATTGTGCAAGGCAATCCCGGCGAGGGCAAGACCACATTTGCCCTACGCCTTGCTGCCGCCTGCACCACCGGGGGAACGCTGCCGGGAATGAAACCCTTGCCGCCATTTCAAGTGATTTACCAGACTGCCGAGGACGGTTTGGGCGATACCGTTAAGCCCCGTTTGATAGAAGCAGAAGCCGACCTTGACCGCGTGCTTGTGATTGATGAAGCCAAGCGGGAGCTTACCCTCTCCGATGAGCGCATAGAGAAAGCAATTACGCAGAACGGGGCGCGGCTGATTATCCTTGACCCCATACAGGCGTACATGGGCGAAAAGACCGACATGAACCGGGCAAACGAAGTGCGCCCCATGTTCCGCCGCCTTGCTGATGTTGCCGAGCGTACCGGGTGCGCCGTTATCCTTATCGGACATCTCAACAAAGCTGCCGGAGGACAGAGCGCATACAGGGGCTTAGGTTCTATCGACTTTAGAGCCGCAGCAAGGAGCGTCCTTTTAATCGGGCGCGTGAAGCGTGAGCCGAATGTGCGCGTTATCATTCACGACAAATCTTCCCTTGCGCCGGAGGGAAAGCCCGTTGCCTTTTGCCTTGACCCGGAAACAGGCTTTGAGTGGATAGGCGAATATGATATAACTGCCGACGAGCTGCTGTCCGGCGCGGGCGGCAACAACGCCACAAAAACCGAACAGGCTGAAAAGCTGATACTTGACCTACTGGCAGACGGAAAAGAGCTTGCCAGCGAGGACATAGAGAAAGCCGCAGCCGACGCGGGGATTTCTGCCCGTACTGTCCGGGCGGCAAAGAAAAACCTTGACGGGCGCATTACCTCAAAGCGCATTGGCGCGGCATGGTATCACGCTCTTAAAAAGTGAAACGGCAAAATCCAAGTGGCAAAACCCAGATACCTTGCCACTTTGCCACTTCGCCACTTCAACCTCAAAACCACCGCCCCATGTATGACCGCATGGGGCTTTTCTCATGGAAAGGAGAGCCTATGAACAACGACACCAGCAACCGCAGCACCCCCGCAACCGCTTCCCCTCTGACCGTAAAGGAAGCCGCGCCACCTGTAATGATAAAGAAAATCGGAAAGACCACCTACCGCGTCAAAATCCATTTCAGTGAAACGAGCAAAGAAACCATGAGCGACAAAATCAAGCGTCTGATTTTGAATGACAGCGAAAAAAGTTCTTAAACACCCTTGACAAAACGTATCAGAAGCGTCCTTACTTTCTGCTATGGAACGCGCTGGGAATGAGGACACCGACCCGGACGCAGAACGCCGGGGGCTTGGGACGCCCGCTACCCGCGCCGCTGTCATTGAAAAGTTAGTAAAAGGCGGCTTTATCGAGCGCAAGGGCAAGCAGCTACTTCCTACCAAAGACGGCACAAACCTTGTGTGCGTCCTGCCGGACAGCTTAACTTCTCCGCAGCTTACGGCTGCATGGGAAAACAATCTGACGCAGATTGCAAAGGGTAACGCTGACCCTGCCGCTTTCATGCAGGGTATCGAAGCAATGACGCAGGAGCTTGTAAAAACCTATGCTTCCGTGTTGGGTGAGAAACAAGAGCTTTTCAAGACAGAAAAAACAGAGCTTGGGAAGTGTCCCCGCTGCAAGTCCCTGGTCTATGAGGGAAAGAAAAACTACTACTGTTCCAACAAAGAGTGCGGCTTTACCATGTGGAAAAATGACCGCTTCTTTGAGGAACGAAAAACCGCCTTTACCCCGAAGATTGCCGCAGCACTTCTTAAATCCGGCAAGGCAACAGTTAAAAAACTGTACTCTCCGAAAACGGGCAAAACCTACGACGGAACGGTACTTTTAGCCGACACGGGCGGTAAATATGTGAATTACAAAGTAACCATTTCAAAGAACAAAGAACTTGAATAGCAAGCATAGGAAGCGGGTACCCACTTCCGTAAATCCCCCGTTTTCGTCTGCCGACGATTGCGGGGGATTTTTCTTGTTGGGAAGTTTCCCAAACCCTCTGCAATTTTTCAAAATCTTTGGCAGAACAGGCGGCGCGTTGTATTTAGGAGCGTAACCACCAACGCGCAGCGTCTACGCTGCCATTTCAGAAAGGAGCGAATACATGAGCGAACAATTTTCCATTCTTATCGACAGCCGCACCCGCTTTGAAACAAGCGAACCGGGCGGCGTGTGGCTTTCCATGCCGACCACAAAGGAGCAGCTTCACGAAGCTATGCAGCGCGTCGGCATTACTGCGGATAACCCGCAGGACTTCTTTATCAACGGCTTTGCAAACACCGAGCAGCAGCCCTTTGACGTGCCGCTTCCCGTTATCCAGAGCGCAGGGCTTGACGAACTGAACTACTTAGGCAATCTGCTTGCCATGCAGCGCGACGAGGACAGGGACAAGTTTACGGCGGCGGTAGCTCTTGGGGAACGTGCCGGAAGTGTCAAAGACCTTATCAACCTTGCACAAAATCTTGACTGCTACTGGCTTTATCCCACCGTACAGAACGAAGAAGATTACGGCTATTACCTTATCGACGAACTGGACGAATTAGAACTGCCCGAAGAAGCAAAAAAGTATTTCATGTATGAGGATTACGGGCGGGACGCTGCTATCAATGACGGAGGACGCTTTACCGAACAGGGCTATATCTACAACAACAAGAACACCTTTACGGAGTGGTACAACGGCAGAGAAAGCGACATACCGAGGGAATACCGCGTTATGAGCTTCCCGCAGCCGCACCGCCCCGACCCGTCAAAGGTAGAAATGGACGCAGCCGCACCGGGACAGAAAACAGTGCAGACCATAGAGCAGCCGCAGGAGCCGCGCCCGGTTATCCCTATTGTGCTGACGAGCGAAAAACCCGCAGAGAAATTGAAAGAGATTACCGACCGTCTGGAACAGGGAATAACGGAACTCTTTGACAGCGAGCGTTACCGGGAATATCTGCGCGTCATGTCAAAATTTCATAATTACAGCTTTAACAATACGCTGCTTATCGCCATGCAGAAGCCGGACGCTTCCCTTGTTGCGGGCTTTTCCGCATGGAAAAATAATTTTGGGCGAAACGTGATAAAAGGGCAAAAAGGAATTAAAATCATTGCCCCGTCGCCTTACAAAGTCAAACAGGAAATGAAGAAAATCGACCCCCACACGCAGCAGCCTATCATTGGGAAAGACGGGAAGCCGGTTACGGAGGAAAAGGAAATCACGATACCCGCTTATAAGGTAGTGTCTGTCTTTGACGTGTCGCAGACCGAGGGGCGCGAGCTTCCCGACATTGCCGTAAATGAACTGACGGGCGACGTGGAGCGTTACAGGGATTTTTTCGCTGCCCTTGAAAAGACTTCCCCCGTTCCTATTGGCTTTGAGCAGATACCGGGTAGCTCTCATGGTTACTACCATTTGGAGGACAAGCGCATTGCCATTGACGAGGGCATGAGCGAGATTCAAACCTTGAAAACGGCGATACATGAAATCGCACACGCAAAGCTGCACGATATAGATTTGAACGCGCCGGAGAACGAACAGCAGCCCCATATTGACAGGCGTACCCGCGAAGTCGAAGCGGAAAGCGTCGCTTATACCGTCTGCCAACACTACGGGCTTGATACGTCAGACTATTCCTTTGGGTACGTCGCCGGGTGGAGCAGCGGCCGCGAGCTTTCCGAACTGAAAAGCTCCCTTGAAACAATCCGCAGCGCAGCCGCCGAGATTATCAATTCCATTGACGAAACATTAGCGGAGCTTTCAAAGGCGCAGGATAAGGAGCAGACTGCCGGACAGGAGCAGCCGGACAAAGAGGAAAACGCCGCGCCGGAGCAGCCGAAACAGGAAGCCTCCGCACAGGAAAAAGCAGCCTTTATCCCGGAAACAGTTTACCGGGTGCGCCGCAATCCTTACAGCGACAGGAAAGAGAACGCCTATCTGCTGCAAGCCTATGTAACGCAGGAAAACGGGCGGGCAAAAATGGGCGCGGTACTTTTCACAGGAACGCCCCAGAAATGCCGCGAGCTTATGGGGCAACTCAAAAGCGGCGAACTGACCGAGGGACAGGTCAAGGAGCTTTACGCAAAGGCACAGGAAACCGCTAAGACCGCCGAACAGGACAAAGGCACCTTTTCCATTTATCAGCTAAAGCATGGCGACGAAACGCGGGACTTGCGCTTTGAGCCATACGACCGCCTGCAGGCGACGGGAAATGTGGTTGATAAGGCGAACTATGAGCTTGTCTATTCCGCAGAGCTTACGCCGGGGACTTCCCTTGAAGATATTTATACCCGTTTCAATATCGACCACCCCAAAGACTTTAAGGGACACAGCCTTTCCGTTTCCGACGTGGTGGTGCTTCATCAGAACGGGCAGGACGCCGCCCACTATGTAGACAGCTTCGGCTATAAGAATGTGCCGGAGTTTTTACAGGAGCAGAAGCAGCTTACGCCCGACGAGTTGGAAACAGGCGAAACAATCAAAACGCCGCGCGGTACTTTCTATGTAACCGATATGAGCCGCGAACAAATGGAAGCCGCCGGATATGGCTTTCACCATCAATCCGACGACGGAAAATATTTAGTCATGGGAAATGGTACGCGGGCGTTTGCCATAGCAGCCGAGCAGCGGGAAAATCCCTTGAAAGCTGCCGAGCAGACCACCGAGCAAAACGAAAACATGATTGACGGGATTATCAACAATACGCCGACCGTTGACGAACTGGAAGCAAAGGTTAAGGCGGGAGAAACGATTTCCCTTGTTGACCTGGCTAACGCGGTCAAAGCCGATAAGGAGCGCGGCAAGGGCAAGCCGGAAAAGAAGCCCTCTATCCGGGCGCAGCTTAAAGCGGATAAGGAAAAGGCACAGAAGAAAGCCGCAGCGAAAACAAAAAATCACGATTTGGAGGTATGAGCATGAACAGATTTACCGTTGAGGAAACAAACCTTTTGAGCATTTACCATGAGGGAAGCAAGGCGCAGCTTACGGAGAACATCAACGCCGCGCTGCCTTACATGGACGCGGATATGCGGGAACTGGCGAAGCGCGCCCTTTCCAAAGTGGACGCGCTGACCGAGGAAGAATTTGCGGAGCTTACCATTTACGCCGCAGAGGAAGTATGAGCAGCATTAAGCGGCTTTCGCCGCCCCAGAGCCGGAAAGTCAATTCCCTTGTGCGCCGGGAGTGCTGCAACTGCGATAACGGACACTGTATTTTGCTTGACGACGGGGACGAGTGCGTATGCCCGCAGCTTATCTCTTATTCGCTGCTTTGCAAATGGTTTCGGATTGCCGTACTTCCCCTTGATAAGCTCCTGTATGCCGAGCTTTTTAAGACCGAGGATAAAAAGCGTTGTACTGTATGCGGCACGTTCTTTGTATCAAAGTCAAACAGCGTCAAATACTGCCCGGACTGCCGCAAGCGTATCACGAACAGACAGGCAGCGGAGCGCATGAGAAAACGACGCGCCCTTGTTACGCGATAAGGGCGAAAATAGCCTTGATTTACAGGGCTTGCAGCGCGTGAAAATCACTTAGGCGATACAGAATACCTTTTCCCTTAAAAACAGCTTTCTACTGCGTAACATACCAAAATCAGCACCCACAAAAAGACAGGGCGCGGGAGGTCATTACTGGCTTTCCGCGTCCTGTCTTTTTTTGCGCCTGTTTATCCGCGCTCTGTTTCCTTGCCCCGTTCCGGCTGCTTTCCTGTCTGCAAAATGCTGTCTATGTTCTGCTTGATAACGTCATATTCCCGGACTTTCTTTTTCAGCTTGCCATAATCGGCGTAAAGGGCTTCTTTCTGCGCTTGGAGTGCTTCATATTCCTTTTGCAGCGTGGCGGGATTGGGGAGCTTTGTAATGCCCGCCGTTTTGAGTGCCTTTGCCGCAGCTTCATGGAGGATAATATCGCGCTCATGTCCGGCGCGGTATCGCTCTTTGTTCTTTGCCTTGCGGTATGCGTCATAGACAGGCTTTGTCTTTTGATAAGTGGCGACGTGCTTCATCAGCACCGCCATATCTGCAAGCCGCTTTTCAACGCCCTTTAATACGTCTGCCGCCTGTTCGCTTTCTGCCGCCACTTCCTCAATCCGGCTGACTAAATCCGCGTACTGTTCAATCTTATTCTCCGTCAAGAAATTCATGGTCTTAGCTGCCTGTTTCAGATTGTGGATTTTCGCCCAGTGTTCATAGCCTTTGCTCTGCGCCGCCTTGATACTGTTTTCAATGTCAATCAGCAGGCTAACGCCGCCGCGATCTGCGCGGGGAGCTTTCGCAGCGCGGGCGCGTTTGCCCTCTATGCGTTCCCTTATGGCTTCCTCTGTATAGTCTGCGCCGAGGGTTTTAAGACGGGTAAAGCGTTCCTGTCCGGGAGCGCGGCAGGACACATATTTTCCCGGCTTTATCTCATAGCCCGCAGCTTGCAGCCGTTGTAACAATTCCTCAAAACTGGACACTTGGGGAATGAGTGCGTCAACGGCGATTTTCAGCTTGCCTTTCCGACTGGTTCCCGTTTTTTCCTCTTGATACTCTGCATAGCTCTTTCCCTTGTTTCCCTTTTTCGGGACAATGACGGATAAGCCGTTTTCCCGGCACAGCCTGTCGCTCATGTTCCGTATGCCGTAATAACTACGCTTATTGGAATTATACTTGTGGTGGTCTACAAAATTGACCGCGCAGAAAATAATGTGATTATGGACGTGTCCTTTGTCAATGTGCGTCGTCAATACATACTCATGCTGCCCTTTTGTTACCGCGTCGGCAAGCTGCTTTCCGATTTTGTGGGCGGTTTCATAATCCACTTCCCCCGGCTCAAAGGACTGTATCAGATGAAAGGCTAAATTGTTGCCCTTTTGGAGAGCTTGCGACAAGGTATATTCAAATTCAATGTCTGCCGTTTCATAGGAGCAGCCAAAAGAGGACACAAGCATTTTCCCGTCCGTCTTATCGGGATTTTGGATATAGTCAAGGGCTTTGCTCAACGTGCTTTTAATAGGCTTAATCTTTGTAACCGCCATATCTCCGCAAGCACCCCCTTTATTTCCTCTATGTCCTCTTGGTAGACGCTGCCCGTACTGTTTACGCGCTTTGCAATCTGGTTGACGTTGACACCGATTTTCTGTATCTCCGCTGTCATGGCTTTTATGTCGGTGTGGTCTACTTGGATAATGTATCCGTCAATGGCAATCTTCCTAAGATATGCCGCCATGTTCCGGGTGGGGACGAGCTTCATTTTTTCAAGAATTAAATCCCGTTCTGCTTCTGTTACTCTGAATTTGATTTGTACCGTTCTTTTGCGTCCGTCCATGCTTTCGCTCCTTTCCATTCCGAGGGTTTGGGACACTTCCCAACAAGCCATTTTCAACCGACGTGCCGCAGCGCAGGAGGGCGAAAATACGGAAGTGGGTACCCGCTTCCTATGCTTGCTACGAAAGTTTTTTCTTAATCCTTACTACAACGGAAAGCCCCGTTTTGCCAAACTTACACAAAAGAAAAACGCTGCAATCTCAAAAAGATTACAACGCTTCCTAAAGCCTATTTAGTTTTCGTTTTCGACTTCTGCAATTTCTTTCGCCGTCGCGGTAACAATCCGTATTCCTGTATCGCTCATATCATCAAGAAGCGCGTCAAGCTGCCGCCGCTTTGTGTCTTTCTCCGGCTGCGTATCTAAAAGAAACTGGTCTACGGATATATGATAGCGCAGCATAAGCTCAAAGAAAATCTGTAAACTTGGGTGCTGCCCGTTGTTCTCAATGTTTGCAAGGTAACGCGGGGAAATATACATTTCATCGCTTACTTTCTTGCGGCTCTCTTTGCGCTCTTTCCGCGCGTTCTTTATTGCTTGCCCAAAAGCCTTGAAGTCGTACTTTTCTACTGGTCTTTTTGCCATATTCATTCACCCAGTTACATTTTACTGTTCCCCTTTCTTCTTGGATATGTCTATATACTTCCTATAACGAACCTAAATAATGCCTATTTCCGCACTTGCTATTATTCGCCATACCGTATATAATTATACTGATAAACTTTGAAGAAAGGACGGGTGGCTTATGGAATATATGTCTTGTGCAGAAGCAGCGGGCAAATGGGGCATTTCAGAAAGACGGGTGCAGAAACTTTGTGAGGGGGAGCGCATACCGGGCGTTTCAAAATTTGGTAGTATGTGGCTGATACCAAAAGACGTGGAAAAGCCAACTGATAGACGCAGAAAGGAGTTTCAACATGAATAATGTTTTAATTATCGAAGATGATAAAGAAATTTGCGTTATGATAAAAGACCATCTGGAAAAGTACAATTATCAAGTCTTCTTCACACTTACTGGTGCAAATGCGATTGAACGCATAAAAGAATTATCCCCAGATTTAATTATTTTAGATTTAATGCTTCCTTTTATCAGTGGAGATGAATTAATTAGAAATATCAGAAAATTTTCAGATGTACCTGTAATTGTTGTTTCTGCAAAAAGTTTAACATTCAACAAAGTCGAACTGCTACGCTTGGGTGCTGATGACTATTTAACAAAGCCGTTTGATTTGGACGAATTACTAGCGCGAATTGAACGCAATTTGCTAAGAAGTCAAAAAGATACTCCCCATCTTTGTTTGACCTTTGGAGAACTTTCCATTAATACATCTTCAAAAATAGTTACTGTTGCAGACGAAATTATTGTGCTTACAGCAAAAGAGTATCAACTTGTAGAACTACTGGCGAAATATCCTGATAAAGTTTTTTCTAAGCAAAATCTTTATGAAAGTATTTGGCAAGAACCATTTGCAAGGGATAATGATGTCATTAACACACATATAAGTAACTTACGAAAAAAATTAAAGGGCGAAGGCTGCCGAATTAAGACCATATGGGGCTTGGGTTACCGATTTGCAAAGTGAGCTTTAGATAATCTTTAGCTTTACCTTTAGATTATTCAAGGAATTGTCTGCGATACTAAATAACAAGAAAGGAGCTGTGAAAAAATGAACGTAACAGTTTTTGAAGCTATCAACATCACAAAAAAGTATCGCAATACACTAGCCCTAAATCAAGTATCTATGTCTGTAATGCAAGGAGATATTTATGGGTTTATCGGAGAAAACGGTGCCGGTAAAACAACAATGATTCGTTTACTAACCGGACTGGCAGAACCTACTACTGGCAAAATTGCTTTATTCGGTGAAAGCAATAAGAAACTTGCAAAGCAGCGTGAGCGCATTGGCTGTATTATTGAGAGCCCTTCTCTTTATCTTGATATGACAGCCTATGAAAATTTGGAGGTACAACGTTTGCAACGCGGTATTCCAGGAAAAGGTTGCATTGATAATGCTTTAGCATTAGTTGGTTTGAAAGATACCGGAAAGAAAAAAGCAAAAGATTTCTCTTTGGGTATGCGGCAGAGACTAGCTCTCGCAATCGCTTTGCTTGGGAATCCTGAATTTCTCGTACTAGATGAACCAATTAACGGACTAGACCCTACTGGAATTATCGAATTAAGAAACTTACTCAAAAGACTAAATAAAGAACGTGGAATCACTATTTTGATTTCAAGTCACATTCTCACGGAACTTCATCAATTAGCAAATAGATATGGTATCTTACATGAGGGGAAACTTTTACAGGAAATTACCGCTACAGAGTTAGACAAACGCTGCAAAAAGCATCTGTTGTTGCAAGTGAATGATGTAGCTGCTGCTAGTGTTTTATTGGAAAGCAAACTGAATACTTCAAATTTTTCTGTTATGCCAGACAAAAGTATTCATCTATATGATTATGTTGAAAATGCCGGAAAAGTATCAGCGTTGCTAAGTGCAAATAACATTACGATTTATCAGTTAGCACAATCTGGAGATAGTCTTGAAACTTATTACACTAATTTGATAGGAGGGTGCCAAAATGATTAACCATTTTAAAGCTGAATTTTATAAATTGCGTCACTCAAAGATATTGATAACTATATTAGGCGTATGTGCGGCGGTTATAATGGTCTCTTTTGCACTTGGTGACATGACTTTTTTTGGAGCCGGAGATGGAACAGAAAGTGTAATCGGATTTCAAGCTAAGTGTTATCTATCTAGTGAAATACCAACGTTTCAAACTGTTGCCCGCTCATCTCTTGCATATACAGCCTTTTTCTGGATTATTGGCATTTTATTTGCAACCATATTTTTTACAAAAGAATATAATACGGGTACAATCAAATTATCTGTTGCATACGGCACTAAACGAACTATTCTCTACTACACCAAAGCGATTACAATATTGGTGGTGTCTCTGATAACGTATCTGATTTTTGTAGCTACATTTTTCGTTATTGAAATCATACAATCCGGTTACATTCCAACTGCGAGTGAAGTAATAAACCTTTTGGGATGGGCTCTTGCTTGCGGAACGGTTTTATTAGCATTAGAAAGCATTTCTATTTTTTTATGTGTCGTTATTCAAAATACAGGGATTGTAACAGGGATTTGCTGCTTATATGTATTCAGTGGAGCGTCTGTTTACTTAATGCTATGGAGTGATATGGAGACGGTTTCAATACCCTTAAAATTTTTTGTATATGGAAATCCTATGTACTATTGGATGAATTTCAGCTCTTGTCGCACAATGGGTATTATTGAGCATTTACCATTCTATTTCATAGGGTGCATTTCTCTTTTGATTGTTGGCGGTCTTATTATGATTAGAAAAGAAATCAAGTAAAAGGGAGGTAGAATATGGGTTGGGCGATTATGTTTCTTGTTCTGATAGCATTGGTCATTATCCTTTCAATTTCTTTAATTAACTGGAAAATACAGATATATAAAGTAATCGTCCAACTAAATGCTATTCTGAATAGAAAAACGAAAAAGTTAGTTACAGTGTCTTTATCTGATAGGCGGTTAGAGCATTTGGTTGAAATCATAAATCAGATTGTATCAAAAGATAATATTTATCTGGGCGAAATTCAAAAAAAGGAGAATGAATTAAAAGAGAATATTTCTTGCCTTTCTCATGATTTACGGACACCACTAACTTCCATTCGCGGATATTTGCAACTTCTATCAAGTGCGCCTGATGAAAAAAGAGCGGAATATATTTCAGCATTATCCGGAAAAGCATTGAGATTAGAACGTCTCATAGATGACTTTTATCAAATCTCTCTTTTAGAAGCAGGACAATATCCATTTTACTATGAAAAGGTTGAGCTATGCTCATTGCTTACTGAAATCCTGCTAGACAATTATTCGATTTTCAGCGTTAATGGAATTGAACCCCAAATAGAAATACCTAATATGGACATCTATCTTAATGCTGACAGAAAGGCGTGTATTCGCATTATACAAAATCTTATATTCAATGCGGTAACATCCACTACAAATAATGTTGTAATTCAACTAATTAATATCGCAGATTCTGTACAACTCTGTATTAAAAATCCTGTTGCATCTATTCCTACAGAAGAATATTCAAAACTGTTGGAACGCTTTTATGTAGCAGATGTTTCAAGAAGTAATGGTACGTCTGGACAAGGACTTTACATTGTGAAAAAGCTATTACTTATGATGAATTGTACAAATCCAATAATTGAAATACATGACCATAATTTTATGATTACGATTGATTTTTCGCCCTTACTCATAAAGAAATAATCTGCCGGACGACGGCAAAAGAAAAAAAGCCGTCGCAAAGCAGAGGTATTTTCACGCGCCATTTCTAAATTACGGCGGCTTTGATTTTCAGAGCCGCCG
>QUKC01000031.1:0-18877 GCA_003481005.1 Firmicutes bacterium TM09-10
GAAGCAGGAAGCCCATTGGCTTAAGACAATGGGTAGTTCACTTTCTTAATTGGTGCGTGAGCGAATTTGATAATGAGTTCATCAACCGCCTTTGTAACGCCCATAAAGTTTTATTTTGATGTGTTTTTCAAATTGTGGCGTCTCTTTAGTGGAGACGTCCTTTTTTTGCGTGATATTTCATGGTACAATGAGCACAAGAGCGGGAGCAGGCGAAGCCCGCTCATCGCGAACAATTCGGAGAGGAGAAACACGGAATGGGTGACCATGGTATGGGAATGGCAATGGCTTTATTTATGGAGGCATTTGTGTCGATACATATGTCTGTGTTTGTGCTTTTGCCGTTATCGAAGATGATTTCCAGGGAAAACAGCAAAAAAATCTTCTGGATATTATTCTGGATCAGAATCGCGATACTATTATGCTTTGATTTTTTCATCACTACAGGAATCGCAGTGGTGGATTTCCTTGCCGTATTTGTGGGAGCGTTCCTTGTGACTCCCATTTCGATAAAAAAGGGTATCCAGATTACAAAGGGCAGTGAGCGGTCCGGTGCACCGTCCGATGCGCAGACCAGTGCACCGTCTGATACACCGTCTGAAAAAACAATACTGGTATCTGCAGAACAGGGTTCTGAAAAAAAGGCAGTGCATGCAGCTGATTTTGATCCTTTGTTTGCCATGCCCGAAGAGAAATGTGTGGAAGCGTTTCTCAAGCGAGAAATGCAGCGTGCCGGAATCGCGGAAGAGCAGGGTCTGATTCCGGAAGATATGCTGCGCAGAAAAAATATCCTGAATATTATTTTTGCAGTTTTATTGTTCGTTTATGTCTCCTTGTTTTTCTTCCATTTTCCAATGATAACTTATGTCCTTGGTCTTCTGATACTGGCAGTATATGGGTTTTGTACCGGCAGGTATCAGCTGATGAGATATTTGAAAAAAGAAATCAAATCCAGACCCCAGGAGAAAATCTCCAACATTGTCCTGAATGTAAAGGCAGCTCTGGTACAGGATTACAGTAAAAAGCTGAAATGGATCCTTATGGCTGTGGCTGTCGCAGGATCCCTGCTGCTGTTTAGTAAGCCCAGAATCCTCTATGAGCAGTCCGAGGAAGGATATTATGTACGGTTTTATACCTATGGTCTGACGAATATGACCACGGCGACCATTCCCGCTGCCTATCAGGGAGAAAAGGTGGTAGGTCTTCGCGGAAACACGTTTTCCAATATGCCCTTTTTAAGAGAGGTGACACTGCCGGATACCCTTACGGAAATCAGAGGACAGGCATTTAAAAACTGTGGAAGTCTGGAAAGCGTAAGGTTGCCGGAGCATCTGACGTATCTTGGCGGAGAGGCTTTTTATCACTGTACCGGTCTGGAAGAAGTAAACCTGCCTGATGGACTGACAGAAATCAAAGGCAGCACCTTTGAAGAATGCAGCAGTCTGCAGCGCATTGAAATTCCGGACAACGTGACCAGAATCGGCGGACATGCTTTTTATGGCAATATCAGTCTGGAAGAGGTAGTGATCTCACCCGACAGCAAACTTCAGGAGATCGGTTCCTCTGCCTTTCGGTGCTGTGATTCTTTGCGGGAGATCACATTGCCGCGGAGCACTTTTGTGAATGGACGGGCTTTTAAGGAAACACCGGTAAGGATCGATTATTATGAATACTAAATTTATTCATCTATTATATGTGCCTACCATGGCATGCAACATGCAGTGCCGGTACTGCTACCTGGAGGACAATACCGTAGACACCCTGAAGGGGGAGGACTGCGTAGAGACACTGCGCTATGCTATAGCAAAATTCAGGGAAGCAGATGTAGTACCCTTTAACATTTCCCTGCACGGCGGCGAGGTTACCACTCTGTCAAAGCAAAAATTCCATGATCTGATTCAATACATCAGCGAATACTATCAGGAAAACCGGGAGCAAATCACGAATGCCGGCTTTAGAGCAGGGCGTCCTCATATCAAGACAAATCTGTATGGGTTGGATCGACATATGGAAACGATTCGGGAGTTCAAGGTATCTGTGTCCGGGAGCCTGGATTTGCCCTTTGCGCTGCATGAAAAATATAGAGTGACCAAAAACGGTGAGGGTACCCTTGATCGGATTCTTGAGAATATCAAGCTGCTGGAGTCAATTCCCAACAGGAAAAAGGTCTCTGCCACGATTTTTAAGGAACATTATGAGCAGATAGATCAGATCATTGAGGATATCCGATTTCTGGATCAGAATACCTGCCTGGACATGAATGATTTCAACTTTATGATAGGCTTTGATTACAATTCCTGCGGTCTGCTGCATCACATGAGTGAAGAGGAACAGCTGATTTTTTACCGGCGGATGCATGAGGCCTTTGACGGAACCAATCTGGATACAGGTGTAAACGGGTCGTGGTTCGATGAATTCGGACCGGAATACTGCACCAACTGTGACAACTGCGGAGAAAAATTTTTCCTGCTGGAGCAAAACGGAGACCTTTATTCCTGTGTCAGAGGGCAGAAAAAGGAAGATTTTTACTATGGCAATATCTATCGGGATACGGTGGAAGCTATATTAAAAACCGCTGTCCGGAAGATTTTCCAGAGCCATAATCAACAGCCGTTTTCTGAGACATGCGCAAAATGCGGATATTTGTATCTGTGCAAAACGGGGTGTCCCTTTGTAAAAAATGTATACAAGTCCGGAAAAAGCTACACCTGTCTGCTGCAGCAGCAGATGTATAAGGATCGCAATTATAGTAAGGATCCTTTCCCGGAGGAGACGATCTATGAATATGTAACAAAGATGCGTCTGGAAGATCCGGAAAGGTATCGACCTGTAAAGCAATCTACGGAATATCCCGGATTGGAGCAGATCATTGCGGAAGATGCAAAACTGAAATATATTTACGACAGCTGCGTGTTTGAACTGGAAGTGGATGGAAAACGGTATCCGTTGATCTCCCAGCTTCTTCGCAAATCCAGGGATATCGTATATCTGACACCTGTCAGTACGGTGAAGATCCGCATGAAAAAGCATATGCTGAAGGAAGAATGCGATTATCCCGAGAACAATGCCCTGTACCTGATGCTGCTGTCAGGAGAGCTTGTGACCTATGGGGATGAGGGACGGACAAAGCAGCGACACCTTGCCACCCATCAGATTTACAAAGGAGTGCTGGATCATTCCCGGGAAAACGAAGAGGAATGGTATGTGTATGACCTTTCCGGGCTTTTGGGGGAATATGCGAAGGAATATGCTCAGGACAAGCCAAACAACCTGTTTTTCACTACAACGGAGTTGAGAGATTACCATTACCAGAAACAGAAAAATAATGCCTATTATCACATACAGGCCATCAATCTGCCTTTCCAGAATATAGAATTTTACTATATGACATTGGAGCAGAAGAAGGACGAGGAGGCTTCTCATGAATTTTGACCCACAGACCTACGAAGAACTGATCCGCATGAAGCGTTGTGTGGAATTGACAAAATACTACGAACTGACAGAGGAGGAACTGGAGGAGATTTATCGTTTCCTGGAACAAAACCCAGAGGCTTCCGTTAAGGGCGGCAGGCAGAATCTCGCTCTTATCAGGGGACAGGATACCCGGAATGCCCAGGTAATCATAGCAAATTGCATCGATAGCAGCATAGACGGGATCCTGATGTCACAGACAGTATTCAAGGTGATTCCCCATTATGTGCCATCCTCTGGCTCTGCAGGAAGCGGCGGCTCTTCTTCCAACAATAATAACAATAATAATAACAATAATAACAACAACAGATAGGACGCATAAGCTATGGCATTTATATCCGAAACATTTCACCAGCATAGGCTTGCGGAAAACGGCGTCAATATCAGGACCGCCTACATTGTGGATGGGAACCTGCGATATCGGACCACGGACGGGATCACACAGGAGGATGTGAAGCAAGGCATACGTTGTCGAAAGGAGTATTTCAGACAGGGAAAACTGCTTCATACGGAAAAAATCTTTGATTCCCGTATCGAGTATACCTACGTATCCGGAACCGACGGGGAGGCAGAGCATACCTGTGAAAACTGCGGATTTACCGGTAAAATAAAGGAATTTGTAAACGGATGCCCGTATTGTGGTGCGGCCTCTAACCTTGACTATGCAGAGAAAGAGTTGGGCAGCAAGTATCATTATGACCTGGTGCTGCAAAACCCGATCTATCGCCTTGTCACCGGCGTGGTGGATTACGGATTCTCCCTGTTGATATGCTTTTTATGGATCCTGAACACCTCCAGGACCTTCAATGGCTATGATGTGGGCAAGATATTCCTTTACGGCATGATCCTGGCCATGATTCTCTATTATTTTTTCTATCTGTGGGACGCTTATGCGGTACTGGAGCCCATCAGACGATACAAAGAGCAGCAGAACAGAAGACAGCGAGAATTCTGGAGCCGTACCGGGATCGACAAAAAGCGATTCTATAATAATCTGAACTATGAAGCCGGCAGACGCTACTATTCCCGACCGGATGTCATAGATTACGACGTGATTGACTATACGGACCTGCAGGAACACGAAGAAAACGGCAGGTTATGCGTGAGGGTGGAGCTGCAGGTCAGACTGGTGTACCTGCGAAAGGGGAAAATCAGATCTGAATATCAAAAGGATACCTTGACGCTTTGCCGAAATGACAGAGTCATGAAACTGAACCCCGGAATCCAGGTAATAAAATGCCCTCATTGCAATGCAAATATAGATGTGACAAAGGGAGAATGTGAATATTGCGGGACAAAAATCGACAGTGTGCAGGAATGGGAGGCTGAAGGTGCAATATGCCTAAATCATCAAATCAGAAACTGAAACTGATATACCTTATGAAAATTTTACTGGAACGGACGGATGAAACGCACAGTATTACCATGCCGGAGATTATTGATGCGCTGGCAGCTTATGATATCAGTGCGGAACGCAAAAGCTTATATAATGATATTGAAAACTTAAGAGTGTATGGTCTGGACGTTATAGGAACCCAGGAAGATCGAACGTATTCATACCATATAGGGAACAGGCAGTTTGAGCTTGCAGAATTAAAATTATTGGTGGATTCTGTGCAGTCAGCGAAATTTATCACGGCTAAGAAGTCAAATGAGCTTATAAAAAAGATAGAGGGGTTTGCCAGTAAATACGAAGCATCACAGCTGCAAAGACAGGTATTTGTAGCCGGTCGTGTAAAGACGATGAATGAAAGCATTTATTACAATGTTGACAGGATACATGCTGCAATAGCAGAAAATTCGAGGATAACATTCCAGTATTTTCAATGGAATGTGGATAAGAAGATGGAACTGCGCCATGATGGAGCGCTTTATGAGGTCAGCCCCTGGTCCTTATCCTGGGATAATGAAAACTATTACCTAATTGCGTATGACAGTAATGAAAAGATCATCAAACATTTTCGTGTAGATAAAATGCTTCATATCAAGTCCAATGGAAAAGGAAGAGAGGGAAGGCAGGTATTTAAGTCTTTTGATATGGCTGCATATGCCAGAAAAATGTTTGGCATGTATGGAGGCAAAGAAGAATGGGTAAGAATTGAGTGTGACAATTCATTTGCAGGGGTAATGATAGACCGTTTTGGAAAAGAGGTATCTATGATCAGATTGGATGACAAACGCTTCGCAGTTAATGTGGAGGTAGCAGTCAGCAGGCAGTTCCTGGCGTGGATCATAGGTCTCGGAGAGGGAGTAAAACTTGTTGGACCGGATAATGTGGTGGAAATGATGAATGCGGAAATTGACAGATTGATAAAACAATACAAGAAATAAGAACATAAATTCGATATGCAAGGTGTGTTTATAGGACACCTTAGTTTTTATAATAAGAATCAGATAAGAGATAAGCTCTTACTGGTTCTTATTTTTTACAGGAGGTATATCAATGAAAAATTGGATGGATTTAAATGGCGATGGCAAGATAGATAGCACAGAAATGATGTTCGCAGAAGAAATGCTTTGCACCAGCAGGGAAGAACATGAAGCATTATTTGGAGATGCCGGAGACTTTGGGGATGATACAAAAGAGGATTTTGAGATGGATGCTATGGCAGCAGGACTTGATATTGGTGAATTAGAGTTTATGGATCCAGATACCAGGGCAGAGGTATTGGAAGAAGCAGGGTTAGATCCGGATGATTATGATTTTGACTGAGTTATTTTAAAGGAGGCTGACTGGTATGAGAGAGAATTCGTTTGGACAGGGACAGCGATTATGCAGATGGTGTAGACGATGCAATGGATGAGGACGGAGAAGATTGGTAAAGCTGATAAAGTTTTGCGGAAAGGAGACCACTATGGAAGAGCTTTATTTTACAATAGCAGGCTGCAGCCATTATTTTGGCAGTGATTTTATAGAAAAAGGAATGAAAGTCAAACTTGAGAAAGAGCCGGATAATGCGTACGACAAGGAAGCAATACAGGTAAAGGTCAAAGGACTTGGCAAAATAGGGTATGTTGCGAATAGTCCTTATACTGTTAAAGGTGAATCTATGAGCGCTGGCAGGCTCTATGACAAGCTCGGAGATAAGGCGAAAGGAAAGGTAGTATTCGTAGTAGATGGTGGAGTTGTGTGCAGGATAATTAACACAGGTAGAGAGCAAACAGAACAACCGTGCAGAATATCCTAGAGAATTGCCACTTACAGATGAAAATGTGAGTATAATCTGCAACAAAAAATACACAAAAAGTGCTTTGAAGGTTATCACCAGCAGAAACTGTATTCCAGTAGGTTAAAAAACAATCGTAAATTTTTACGATTGTTTTTTTGCGCGTTTATGCGTATAAAAATTGTGTTGCCGGCATTTGAGACGAATGCTGATTTAACCGAAGATGAAAAAGTAATTTACAAATTCTTAAGTAAGACAATGCTGAAACCGATCAGTGAAATTGCACCATATATCCCATTTGGTAAATCAAAAACAACACAGTTACTGAAAGCGATGGGAGAAAAAGGCGTGGTTGCAATTGAGGGAAAAGGCAGAGGAACAAAATATAGAATTAAGTGAGAGGGGTATGCAGCAATGATAAAATGCTCTTTATCTTCCACGGCAGTGTTTCAGGAACGCGGCGAAATCATTGATTTTTTATAAAAGAAATCCTGACAGTGGTGAGCCGGAAACAGTAATGTCAATGCTGCGCAGACCTCGGAAGCGGGAGAACAGTTCGATGTATATATCGGCTGTTCTTTTTTACTTTAGGCGTTAAACCGGTACTGTTTTTCTTGTATACAGTAGAGCACTATAGTATAATAAAATCGGTTTTTTGTATACATGTAAAAGCTATCATAAGGAAATCGGCAAACCAGATGAAAGTCTGGGACGCAAAGCTACAGGGCCTTTAAAATGGCAGCCAGTTGCAGGAAATGATGTGCACTGTCTGTTTGACAGTGCTTTTTTTCATGACAATAGAATGCTCGCAGAGCGTGCATTCTATTGTTGAGGAATTTGGATGTATTGTTGCAATCTTAGTTATGCCTGGTTTATTTATTTTTCTGAATCAGTCATATATTCAAAAGTTTATTTATGAAGAACGATTGAATCAGATGGATTTGATGCGGCAGTGCAATTTTATTAAACCAGGAGGTTGACAAGGCGATGTATAGAGAAATATATTTGACAGACAGGAGATTTAATATGATTTCGAGAGCAAAGAAATATGTGGCAGTGTTACTGGCTTTTGTATGCGTGTGTATGATATTTTCTCCCCAGACTGCATATGCAGCCGAGGACAGTTCGCAGCATGAAACTGTCAAAGTCGGTTTCTTTGCCATGGATGGTTATCATGTGATGGATGAAGAAGGCAACCGCAGCGGGTATGGCTATGATTTTCTTCGGCTGATGGCCCGTTATTGGGATGTAGATTACGAATACATCGGATATGATAAGAGCTGGGATGATATGCAGCAGATGCTTGAAGATGGCGAGATTGATATGGTAACATCTCCCCGCAAAACACAGGAAAGAGAAGAAAAGTTTGATTTTTCACGTCCGATCGGAACCAATAATGGGATTCTGACCGTCCGCAGTGACAACAGCACGATTGTGGATGGCAATTACAGTACTTACAACGGTATGCGTGTGGCGTTTTTGAATGGAAGCTCCGAGATAAAGAGTTTTGCGGATTTTGCAGGCAACAAAGGATTTACATATGATCCATTTTATTTTGATACGACAGCAGAGATGGAGGAAGCTCTTCAGAGTGGAAATGTTGATGCTATTGCTGCCAGTTCTCTGAGAAAAACAAACAATGAGCGTATCGTGGATAAATTTGACAGCAGCGATTTCTATGTCATGGTTAAAAAAGGTAATACAGAATTGCTGAATGAGATCAATTATGCAATCGACCAGATGAATGCAGTTGAGGGTGACTGGAAAACGACACTTTATAATAAAAATTATGAAAGCATAGAAACTAAGAATCTGGAATATACGGAGAAAGAAAAAAGTATTATTTCACAGTATTCCAAGGACAGACCGCTTCATGTTCTGTGTGATCCGACCCGTTATCCATATTCTTATAATGAAAATGGTGAGATGAAGGGTATTATCCCGGATTACTTCCGGAAAATTGCAGACTATGCCGGGATTTCCTATGAGTTTCTTACACCTGCCACCAGAGATGAGTATATTTCTTATCAGAAAAATAAGGAAACTACAGGTATAAGCATCGATGCGCGCATGGAAACAGATAACTATGCTGAGACGAAAAAATGGGGGATTACTGCACCTTTCATTACGATGCAGCTGGCAAGGGTGACACGGCGTGACTTTGATGGAAAAATTAATGTTGTTGCTACTGTTGACCAGACAGTAGCAAATTCAATTGCAGATGCAATGGCACCCGATGCAGAAAAACTGATGTGCAGTACCCGACAGGAAATGATGGAAGTTGTCCGTAAGGGTAAAGCAGATGCTGCCTTCGTCTACTATTACATGGCACAGGCGTTTGTGAACAGTGACACTACGGGCACCATGACATATACTATGCTGGAACAGCCTACATCCACCTACCGTATGGTAATTTCATCAAATGAGAACCATGCGCTGGCTGGTATTCTGACGAAAGCAATGTATGCCATGCCCAAAAATCTTGTTGAAGATCTTGCGGCAAAGTATACCGCGTACAAAGCAACAGAGCTGACATTTGCTGACTGGATCCGTCTGCATCCTGGTGCTACTGTTTTGGCTCTTCTTATTTTTGGATGGCTGCTGACTGCTATGGCTGTGATCATGGTGCGTCTCAATGCAAGAAAAAAAGCTCAGAAGGCGGCCCAGGAGAAAGCTGAGGAAATGGCGGAACTGGCAGAGCATGCACAGGCTGCAAACAAGGCAAAAACAGCATTTCTGTCACATATGTCCCATGATATGAGGACACCGATGAATGCAATCATAGGATTTACCGGTATTGCAATGAAAAACAATCCGTCAGACAAAGTGAAAAATTGTCTGGAAAAGATTGACGAAAGCTCAGAGCATTTACTGTCGCTGATCAATGATTTATTAGATCTGACCCGCATCGAAAGTGGAAAAGTGAAATACAATCCGGTACCGGCGGATGTGAAAAACATTACAGATTCTGCATTGGATATTATAAAAGGCTTTCTTACGAACAGGGATATCAACTTTAAGATTCAGCGTGAAGAAGCAAAGATTCCAAATGTACTTGCGGATCCTGCACGCCTGCGTGATGTGCTGGTCAATATTCTGAGCAATGCCGTGAAATTCACTCCGGATGGAGGGACGATTACATTTGAAGCCCGGTGTCAGGAAAAGGGCGGGGATGGATATATAAATATGCGTTACCGCATTTCGGATACTGGTATTGGCATGAGTGAGGAATTTACAAAAGAAGTTTTTGAGGAATTTGCACAGGAAGATTCCGGTGTGAGAACGCAGTACCATGGAGTTGGACTGGGGATGGCTATCGTAAAGAAGTATGTAGATATGATGGGTGGAACCATTTCCGTGCAGAGTAAAAAGCATGAGGGAACCACCTTTACTGTGGATATTCCTTTGGAAATTACAGATAAGGAATGTAATAAGTCAGACACAGGTATTTCTGAAAAGGTAAATCTTACAGGTGTGAATGTCCTTCTTGCAGAGGATAATGAACTGAATGCAGAGATTGCTGCCGTGCAGTTGGAAGAGTTCGGGATGAATGTAGAAAGAGCTGTGGATGGAAAGAATGCTGTTGAGATTTTCAGAAATCATCCGGAAGGCACATTTGATGTAATCCTGATGGATATCATGATGCCTGAAATGAATGGTTATGAAGCAGCAAAAGCAATCAGGGCAATGAATGACAGACCGGATGGAAAAAACATTCCTATTATAGCAATGACAGCTAATTCATTTGCAGAAGATGTTCAGGCATCACTGGATGCAGGAATGAACGCACATTTGTCAAAGCCGATTGTGATTGATGAAGTTATAAAAACGATTATAAGGTATGTATATAATTGATTAGCAGAGGTTCATGAATTAGTGGAATACAATTGCAGATGAACGGAATATGAAAAATGAAAATGTAGAAGCAGGAATGGAAGGAAAATGAAAGGAAAATGAAAGGAAAATGAAAGGAAAAACAGTAATTGCAGGCATTCTGCTTGTGGGAATTTTAGCAGTTACCCTGGCAGGGTGTAAACATACAGATGTCAGTAAAACAGAAACCAAAAAGCCGGTTATTACCCTGGGCAGCGACAACTATCCACCATATAATTATCTGAATGAGGATGGTGTACCGACGGGGATTGATGTAGAACTGGCTACGGAAGCATTCAAAAGAATGGGGTATCAGGTGGACGTTGTACAGATCAACTGGGAGAAGAAAAAAGAACTGGTAGAGAGCGGAGAAATTGACTGTATCATGGGCTGTTTTTCCATGGAAGGGCGCCTTGACGATTACCGCTGGGCAGGACCATACATAGCAAGCCGTCAGGTGGTCGCTGTAAACGAGAACAGTGATATCTATAAACTGAGTGACCTGGAGGGAAAAAACCTGGCTGTTCAGTCCACAACCAAACCGGAAGGCATCTTTTTGAACCGGACAGATGAAAGAATCCCCAAACTGGGCAATCTGATCAGTCTGGGACACAGGGAGCTGATCTATACGTTTCTTGGGAAAGGATATGTAGATGCAGTTGCAGCACACGAGGAATCTATTGTTCAGTATAGGAAGGATTATGATGCAAGCTACCGTATTCTGGAAGAGCCTCTGATGATCACCGGAATAGGTGTCGCTTTTGCAAAAGACGATGACAGAGGAATCTGTGAGCAGATGAACCGGACTCTGGAAGAAATGCGTCAGGATGGCACATCCCTGAAAATCATTGAAAAATATCTGGATGATCCCCAGAAGTATCTGGAGGTGGATGATCTTGGATATTAAGAGAAGGAAAAAAGAAAAACGAATCTATCTGCTCGGTGGTCTGATTGGAATCTGTGTGTCTGCAGTCTCTTTATTTTATTTTTTTCAGGCGGAAAAGGCGGAAGCAGAGAAAAGAATGGTGGAGATTGTAAACTATGTAAAAGTGCAGTGTTCTACCTACACCCATTATAATGAGTCTTCGGAATCCAAAAGTCTTCTCCGTGCCATTGAAAGTGCCAGACAGATGAGTACAAATATCGACATGGAAATAGAAAACGGCGGTCAGCTAAGTGAGGATTTTCTGAAAGAAAACCTGCAGACACTCTGGGTGGATGGCATCCTTGTGCTGGATACAGAGGGAAGGACGGAATGTGAATACAGCATGGATGAGTCTCTGACCAGTGAGATTACAGAGTATCTGCAAAAAGACATTATCATGGATTTTGCCGGATATGAAGAAAGAAGCTATTCGGAACGGTTTACCAGAGAAGACGGGTCACATATCGACATTGCAGCCTGCGCCAGAAAAGATGCACCGGGTATCGTGGCAATCTACTATTACACATCTCCTGAATTTGCCAGAAACTATACACTGACGATACAGGGGCTTTTAAATGGCTATAGTACTCAGAAAGATGGAACGATTATTGTTGCAGACGAGGGAATCATTGTTGCCAGTAATGACGAGAGTCTGTTGAGACAGAATACAGCCGACAACGAAGTCGTTCAGGCAATGAAAAAGCATACAGACAGTCAGCACATTTATCATTTGAGGAAAGAAGGAACCGGATGCTACGGAATCATGCTGAAGCAGTGTGATTATTATATCTATGCGTATCTTCCGGATACGGAAGTGTTCCATAACCTTCCATTCAGTATGATAGGCGTTATTTCTCTTTATTTCCTGATGTTCAGTATATTTTGGTTCTGGACCTACAGAACCAATCTGGCACACCGGAAACAGGAACAGGAAAAAGATGAAAAATATAAAGCAGAACTTCTGATAGCTGCAAAAAAGGCAGAGGCTGCCAATGAGGCAAAAACAGAGTTTCTCCAGCGGATGAGCCATGATATCCGGACTCCCATCAATGGAATTCGCGGCCTGGTCAATATGGCAGACCATTATGCAGAGGATATGGAGAAGCAGACGGAATTTAGGACAAAGGTGAAAGAGGCATCTAATCTGTTGCTGGAACTGGTAAATGATGTCCTGGATATGAGTAAGCTGGAGTCTGGTGAAATCGTTCTGGAAGAGATTCCATTTAATCTGAGCAGTATTTCCAGGGAAGTATTTGTTGTGATTGAGCAGATGGCGGCAGAACAGAATATCCGGATTGCGTGGGAGAAAAAAGAAATCACACACTATGATTTTATCGGAAGTCCGGGATATGTGAAACGGGTAATGATGAATATTCTGTCGAATGCGGTGAAATATAACAGAGAAAACGGACAGATTTATATCAGTTGCGTGGAAATTCCATCCGAACAGCCGGAAATGACGACAATGGAATTTGTCTGCCGGGATACCGGAATCGGAATGGCTGAGGAGTTTCAGAAGCATATTTTTGAACCATTTGCGCAGGAACATACGGGAAGTCGCGCAAAGTTTGCCGGAACCGGACTTGGAATGGCTATTTCAAAGAAGCTGGTCGAGGAAATGGGCGGAACCATTACTTTTGAAAGTGAAAAAGGCGTAGGGACGACATTTGTGATCCGGGTTCCATTTAAAATAGATCCGGATGCGGATAAACGCGAAGAACCGAAGAATGTATCCGAAAAATCTATAAAGGGGCTGCATGTTCTTCTGGCAGAGGACAATGAGCTGAATATGGAAATCGCTGAATTTGTGCTTCAGAATGAAGGTGCTGAGGTGACCAAAGCATGGAATGGTCAGGAAACTGTTGAGCTATTCAGAAAAAGTGAAGCAGGTGAATTTGATGTCATTCTTATGGACATTATGATGCCGGTCCTGAATGGTTATGAAGCTGCAAGGAGGATCCGGTCTTTGGACAGAGAGGATGCAAAGAAAATACCAATTATTGCAATGACGGCAAATGCGTTCACGGAGGACAGAATAAGAGCAAAAGAAGCAGGGATGGATGAACATGTTGCTAAGCCTGTTGATGCGGAATTATTGATAAAAGTAATTCATAAACTGGTGAAATGTAATTGACACTGTAAAATAGGAAAATACAAAGGAAACTCAGAGGAGAGCTCATAATGAAAAAGAAAAAATGGAGCAGAGTTTTGTCCGTGCTTCTGGTGATGGTGACAGTGATATCACTTTTGCCGGGCTGTGGCAGGAAGCGTGCAGAAAAAGAAGATGCAGAAACAATCACTGTGTATTTATGGAGCACAAACCTGTATGAAAAATATGCACCATACATCCAGAAACAGCTCCCGGATATCCAGGTTGAATTTGTTGTAGGCAATAATGATCTGGATTTTTACAGGTTCCTTAAGGAAAACGATGGATTGCCGGATATTATAACCTGCTGTCGATTTTCCCTGCACGATGCAAGTCCCCTGAAAGACAGTCTGATGGATCTTTCTACAACCAATGCGGCAGGCGCTGTCTATGATACATATCTCAGCAATTTTATGAATGAGGATGGAAGCGTAAACTGGCTTCCCGTGTGTGCAGATGCCCATGGGTTTGTAGTGAACAAAGATCTTTTTGAAAAGTATGAGATTCCTCTGCCAACAGATTATGAAAGCTTTGTCTCTGCCTGCCAGGCATTTGATAAAGTGGGGATTCGTGGATTTACGGCAGACTATTATTATGATTATACCTGTATGGAGACACTGCAGGGGCTGTCCGCATCGGAATTGTCTTCTGTAGACGGACGCAAGTGGCGTACCACCTACAGTGACCCGGATAATACAAAGAGAGAAGGCCTGGATAGTACCGTCTGGCCTGAGGTTTTTGAACGTATGGAGCAGTTCATCCGGGATACAGGGTTGAGTCAGGATGATCTGGAGATGAATTATGATGATATCGTTGAGATGTATCAAAGTAACAAGCTTGCCATGTACTTTGGCAGCTCTGCCGGTGTAAAAATGTTTCAGGATCAGGGTATCAACACAACCTTTCTTCCATTCTTTCAGGAGAATGGTGAAAAGTGGATTATGACTACACCATATTTCCAGGTGGCTTTAAACCGCGATCTGACACAGGATGAGTCACGTCGAAAGAAAGCAATGAAGGTACTGAGCACAATGCTTTCAGAGGATGCGCAGAATCAGATTATCAGTGATGGCCAGGATCTGTTAAGCTACAGTCAGGATGTGGATCTAAAGCTTACGAAATATATGAAAGATGTGAAATCTGTGATTGAAGAAAACCACATGTATATCCGCATTGCGTCAAATGACTTTTTCTCTGTTTCCAAGGATGTGGTTTCCAGAATGATCTCAGGAGAATACGATGCAGGGCAGGCCTATCAGTCGTTTAATGCTCAGCTTCTTGAGGAGAAATCCATTTCTGAGAAAGTAGTTTTGGATTCACAGAAGTCTTATTCCAACCGCTTTCATAGCAGGGAAGGAAATGCAGCATATTCTGTTATGGCAAATACTCTGCGTGGCATCTATGGGTCAGATGTGCTGATTGCAACCGGAAACAGCTTTACGGGAAACGTGCTGAAAGCCGGTTATACAGAAAAAATGGCAGGCGACATGATCATGCCAAATGATCTTTGGGCTTACAGCAGTAAGATGAGCGGTGCTGAACTGAAAGAGACAGTTAAAAACTTTGTAGAAGGCTATGAGGGTGGCTTTATTCCGTTTAACCGGGGCTCTCTGCCGGTAGTCAGTGGTATTTCTGTGGAAATTAAGGAAACAGAGGATGGTTACACCTTGAGTAAAGTTACAAAAGACGGAAAACAAATTCAGGACGAGGATACTTTTACGGTAACCTGTCTCGCGACATCAAAACACATGGAGGCTTATCCGGAAGATGAGAATATTGTGTTTGATGGAGGAGATACCACTGTGAAAGACACCTGGACAGGGTATGTTTCAGATGGTAATGCCATTCTAGCAGAGCCTGAAGATTACATGACTCTGAGGTGAGAAGATTGAAAATAAAGTTTTTCAATCGCGGGATTTGTGTCTGCGCGCACTGACACAAACTCGACATGCGCAAAGTGTGCGTAGAAATGAGCGGGAAGAATGGATATTGAGAATCATAATACGGATAGAAAGAAGCCTGTCAGGAGAAAACAATTCAGTGCAGTAGTCTTCATAGCTGTTTTGGTGGGAATTGTTTTGATGGTTTTCCGATATTTTAGTTTTGTGTCGAAAACTGTTTATGAGGAAAGTGTTTCTCATCTGACGGAGGTTTTTCATCAGTCTGATAACATGATGAGAGAACTGACAGATAAGAACCTGACATATCTTCATATGTGGGGAGAGAGTCTGCAGGATATTCTCAGCGAAGACGAAATTTGTGACTATATAAAGAAAGCACAGGAGGATACGGGATTTTTAGATTTCTTTTTTCTGTCAGCTGACGGGAACTACAAGATGGCGACAGGGGAAACCGGGTACCTTGGATTACAGGAAAATATGGAAGAGGAGATCCGCCAGGGAAATGATGTGATAGCGAATGCAGCAGTTCCCGGAAAATCTCAGCTGCTTGTTTTTGCCACGCCAAAGGTCCATGGAATTTATCAGGGATTTGAATATGATGCGATTGCCATTGCTTACGAAAACTCTGATATCGTAGATGTACTGGATATTTCTGCTTTCGATGGAAATGCCCAGAGCTTTATGATTCATCCGGATGGTCGTGTTGTGGTGGATCATTCTTCTGAGGCATGGGGGAACGTGTATAATTTTTTCGGAATTCTAAGAGAGCATTCTGATATGTCTGAAAAAGAGATCAATGCGCTTTTGGAGAAGTTTAAAGCAGGACGTACCGATGCGATGCTGCTGAATCTGGATGGAAGGAACTACTATCTGGTCTATGAAAAATCAGATATTCAGGACTGGATGTTTCTGGGACTTGTCCGGGCGGATATCGTCAATGCCAGTATGAACCGTCTGCAGCGTAGTACGATAATCTTTGTTAGTGCGATCGTGTTCTGTATAGCTGCACTTTTTATCAGTCTTATTATTCAAAAAAACAGGACAAATCTCAGAAGAAAGGATACGGAGATTCTGTATCGGGATGAGCTGTTTCAAAAGCTTTCCATGAACGTGGATGATGTCTTTCTGATGCTGGATGCAAAAACATATCAGGCAGATTACGTCAGCCCAAATGTGGAAAAGCTGTTGGGTATTACGGTAGAACAGATTCATAAGGATATTTGTATTCTGGGAAAACTGTATTCAGAGGAACAGGAGGATCCGGAGAAAAATTATCTGGAGGAAATCCGGGTTCAGGAACAGAAAGAATGGGATTTTGAATGTGTTCATCTGAAGACAGGGGAAAAACGCTGGTTCCATAATATTGCAATGGGCAGTGAGGTAAACGGGAAAAAGAAATATATCCTGGTTATGTCAGACCGCACCTCTGACCGGAAAATGAACCAGGCACTTTCTGAGGCAGTACATGCTGCGGAGACAGCAAACAAGGCAAAGAGTACGTTCCTTTCCAATATGTCTCACGATATCCGGACACCAATGAATGCGATTATCGGTTTTGCGACACTGGCTGTAAGTAATATTGATGACAAGAAAAGGGTTCGGGATTATCTGGGCAAGATCCTTTCCTCCAGCAACCATCTGCTCTCATTGATCAATGACATACTGGACATGAGCCGGATTGAGAGCGGAAAGCTCCATCTGGAAGAAACAGAGGTCAGTCTGTCGGATGTACTTCATGATCTGAAGACGATCATCAGTGGGCAAATACATGCGAAGCAGCTGGAGCTTTATATGGATGCCATGGATGTTACGAATGAGGATGTCTATTGTGATAAGACGCGGCTGAATCAGGTGCTGCTGAATCTTTTGTCCAATGCAGTGAAGTTTACACCGGCAGGAGGAACCGTTTCTGTCCGGATCAGACAGTACCCAGGGACAGTAAAAGGCAGGGAATTGTACGAGATCCGGGTAAAGGATAACGGAATCGGCATGAGCCGGGAATTTGTACAGAAGATCTTTTCTCCTTTTGAGCGGGAACGTACTTCCACAGTCAGCAGAATCCAGGGTACAGGCCTTGGCATGGCCATTACCAAGAATATTGTGAATATGATGGGCGGTACCATTGAGGTTCAGACAGAGCAGGGCAAAGGCACCGAATTTATTGTTCGTCTGCCATTTCGGATTCAGTCTGAGAACCAACGGATAGAGAAGATCGCAGAACTGGAAGGACTGAAAGCATTAGTTGTAGATGACGATTTTAATACCTGTGACAGCGTGACAAAAATGCTTGTGAAGGTTGGAATGCGTTCGGAATGGACACTTTCCGGAAAGGAAGCAGTTCTCCGTGCACGACAGTCTATGGAAATGGGAGATGCATTCCATGCTTATATCATCGACTGGCGTTTGCCGGATATGAATGGCATTGAAGTTACCCGCCAGATCCGCAGCCTTGGAGATGATACGCCGATCATAATTCTGACAGCTTATGACTGGTCAGATATCGAAGTGGAAGCCAGAGCGGCCGGGGTGACTGCATTCTGTGCAAAGCCAATGTTCATGTCAGATATCAGAGATACCTTGATGACTGCTATCGGCCAGAAACAGGCAGAGGCAGAGACTGCAATCCTTCCGGCAGCAGGTTCGGATTTCAGGGGCAAATGCATACTGCTTGTGGAAGACAATGAATTGAACAGTGAAATTGCAGTGGAGATCCTCAACGAATATGGCTTCCTGGTTGACACTGCCGAAAATGGAGCAGAGGCAGTGGAAAAAGTTAAGAATTCAAAGCCGGGTAATTATGATCTGGTGCTGATGGATGTGCAGATGCCTGTAATGAATGGATATGAGGCCACGAAGCAGATCCGTGCGCTGGATAATCCGGTACTGGCGGGGATTACAATTCTTGCCATGACTGCCAATGCTTTTGATGAGGATAAAAAGGAAGCTCTGGAATGCGGTATGGACGGATTCTTATCCAAGCCAATCGTTATTGAGGAACTGGTTGGCATCCTGCAGAAGAATCTGGGTTAGGTGTTTGTGAAAGCGTATATCGATAATGCCTTGCCGGACTTCATTTTCGATGGAGTCCGGCTTTCTATAGTGCGCCTTGCGGCGCACGTTTCTAATGGGTGAAAGTCCCCAATCCACCCTAGTAGTGGGAAGGATACAGCCAAGACCAAGGGTGTCCACTGTGAGGTGGAATCTGAAGGAAGGTGGAGGCAAATCTCTGGTCTGACGAACAGAAATCACATCAGGCTATAGTTAAGGATAAGGTTGCTATACAAACTAAAGTCCAATAACTACTCGGAATTAACTGTAGTAAATGTGGCAGATATATGGAGAGAAAGAAACGTGTGGTACCAAGGGAGGTCTCGTCAGCGGATGGAAACAGAGT
>QUKC01000031.1:18887-20522 GCA_003481005.1 Firmicutes bacterium TM09-10
GGAGGTCTCGTCAGCGGATGGAAACAGAGTATGAAATCCGTGAGTAACAACGAATGGCGAGAAGTCAGCAGAGGTCATAGTACCATTGTGGTTGCAAACATAATGGGAAGGACTGAACTTTAGGAGATGTGAGTAAATGAATGTAACCGAAGGTGGATTTAAGGACAGACAACTTCATATTGAAGACTATCTGCAAATGGTATCTGCGGAACAGAAAGAGTATGCAGAAGTGTCCGCCCATCAGAGGATTGCTGAAAACAATTACATCATCACAGATTTTCAAACGGACAAACTGATGGAAAAGATTTTGTCGAATGACAATCTTAATCAAGCGTACAAGAAGGTAAAATCTAATAAAGGAGCAGGCGGAGTCGATGGGATGAACGTGGATGAACTTCTATCGTTTCTCAGAGACAACGGAACGCAACTAAAACAACAGTTAATGATTGGAAAATACAAACCCAATCCTGTCCGAAGGGTAGAGATACCCAAAGAAACAAAAGACGAGATCAGAAAACTGGGAATACCAACAGTGGTTGACCGTGTTTTTCAACAGGCAATTACACAAGTACTTTCGCCGATTTATGAAGAACAGTTTTCAGAAAGCAGTTTTGGCTTTCGCCCTTGCAGAGGTGCACACGATGCACTAAAGCAATGCCAGACAAATGTAAACGATGGATATGTATATGTGGTAGATATGGATTTGGAGAAGTTCTTTGATACTGTATGCCAAAGCAAACTCATAGAAGTACTATCACGAACCATCAAGGATGGAAGAGTTATCTCGCTCATCCACAAATACCTTAATGCTGGAATAATCAGCAGAGGGGTGTTTGAGAGGACGGAAATTGGAATGCCACAAGGCGGACCGCTAAGCCCGTTACTCAGTAACATAATGCTGAATGAACTAGACAAGGAACTGACATGCAGAGGACACAGATTTGTGCGCTATGCGGATGACTGTATGATATTCTGCAAAAGCAGAAAAAGTGCAGAAAGAACCTTGGAAAACATCACACCAGTTATTGAAAGAAAACTTTATCTGAAAGTAAATCGAGAAAAGACTGGTGTGGCACATATCAGCAAAGTCAAATACCTTGGATATAGCTTTTATAACTACCGAGGTAAATGCAGATTTAGAGTACACCCAAAGTCAGTCACAAAGATGAAGAATAGAATCAGAGAACTGACGAATAGAAGTAATGGATGGGGGAATGAATATCGTGCATTAAAACTGACACAGTTCATAAGAGGATGGGTAAACTACTTCGGAATGGCAGATATGAAGAAGCTCCTAAAAGAAACAGATGAATGGCTGCGCCATAAAATAAGGGCAATCTATTGGAAACAATGGAAAAAGGTTAAGACAAAATTTAGAGAACTCAAAAAGCTAGGTGTGGATAAGGAAAAGGCGTGGATTTGTGCCAACATGCGAAATGGAAACTGGTATTGCAGTGGATATTTTGTCTTCCAAACCGCATTTAACAATAAGAAACTCCGTGAACTTGGATACCCAACATTCACAGAGTTCTATTTGAAAATATGTGAAAACTAAAGAACCGCCGTGTACCGAACGGTACGCACGGTGGTGTGGGAGGACGGTAAATAAAATAATTATTTACCTCCTACCCGATT
>QUKC01000032.1 GCA_003481005.1 Firmicutes bacterium TM09-10
AAACATTATTCATGTTGAAACTCCTTTCTGCGTCTATCAGTCGGCTTTTCCGCGTCCTTTGGGATCAGCCAAACACCAGCCATATTCACAGCGCCAGGGATACGCCCACCAGCGCAATAATAATTTGCACTACGAGGTGTCACGCCCCACTTTTCGGCGGCCTCTTTCAATGTCATATAGTCCATTTCGCACCTCCACAGAGTACATTATAGTTCTCTTTTTCGAACAATGCAAGAAACGGGATATGAATTATAAACTTCAACTAACCTGCATACAGTGACATTCCACAGGCGAAGTATGAATTATACAATGTAACAGGGTGATATTATATGGCGAAAGTTGAAGATTGTCCCGGTTTTGAAACCTTCGGCGCAGATGTCAAAGCCGCACGAGAGGCAAAGCGTCTGGCACGAAAAACATTGGCGGAAATGGTTGGGATTGAATGGCGGTATCTTGCCAACATTGAGAATCAAGGTGCAATTCCGAGCCTGCCTGTGATGATCCAATTGATTAAGATCTGCGGACTTCCCGTGGAACGGTATTTTAACCCGGAGATCATGCGGGAAGAAAGCGAACAGCGGCAACGGGTCAGCCACAAGCTGAAACTCTGCCCTGAAGAATACCTGCCGATTATCGAAGGTGCCATAGACGGGGCGCTCAAAATGGAACAGACTGCGAAGCAGAAGGAGGACGCATAATCGCGGCCTCCTTCTGGCATTTCTATATCAAGGTTCCCGGCACTTTTCCAAAAGTTCCTGACACCTCTGCTGGATTTCTCTGGTTTCTGTCACAGTCAGTTCACGCTCGTTTCCGGTAATTTTATCTTCCAGAAAGTTGGCGTATGTACCCAGCAAAGCGTTCCGTAAATCCTCTGGGGTTTTCTGTATCTCGGCGCTATACCAGTCATTCCGGTGGGGTTCCCATGCCATCAATGTATAACCGTGGCTGGTCTGAACCACCTCATACAGAGGGTCATCATCCAGATATGCCTGAAACACTTCCAGAACCTTTTCAAAGGTCAGCATTTCCCACATCTCCCATTCAGCTGCAAATCAGTTCCCTGAGTAAAATTTCCTCAATCTGTGCCGTTAATGTGTTCATCAGCCCCACCCAGCGCATGGGGTCACGGGCTTTCAGTTCCTCGGTGACGCCCGCCGCCTCCATCATGCGGGGCAGCATGGCGTCCATCCGCTCCCGCGCCGCCCGATCAATCTCCAACAGGTGCGGGTACAGCTTTTCGCTCAAAATCAAGCTGCTATAAAGGCCGGGCCGGTGTTCCTTCAGGTAGCGTTGCCGCATACGGCCATACTTGCCGATGGGGGCCTCCGGCTGCTCGGAAAGTTTCAGATCAGGGATGTAGTAATCTCCGCAGCGGGTGTAAGTCAATTCGCTCATGTTCATTCTCCTTTGCACTGTAATGGTTAAACTGTGGCACTGGCCGATACGGTGGCCTTGCGCGGCTCCTGCCTGGGTAACTGGCTGACGGTGGTAAAAATGCCCTTCTCCATGTCCTCGGCCCGGATTGTGGCCTTTGCTGCCTCCACCTGGGCCTTGCGTTTGGCGTTGTAGCGTTTTTCCCATTCCTTCTGCTTGCCGTTGGCCTTGCGGCGTAAGTAGTTCTGGTGAAGCCTGTCCTTGCGTTCCTCCTTCTTCCGCAGTTCTTCTTGTTCTTCCGGGGTCAGTGGAACCGGCTGCAAGGCGGGCGGGATATACCGGCCCACAAAATTGAAGTAGATTTCAACCTCCTGCGTAGTGTCCTGGCTGCCTTTTCGGGCGCGTTCGTGGACAAGGATTTTCTCTACAAACTCGTTGAGCATGGTGTTTGTCAGCGTGTCAAAATTCTCGTACTTATCAATCAGGGCTATAAATTTCTCCGCTGATTTCTGGCTCTGCTCATAGCCGGTAACAGCCTTTTCCAACTCCGCAATTTCAATCTCAAGTGCATCCTGCTCTTTGGCATACTGTGCATCAAGCGCCTTATATCGTGCATCCGGCAGCTTGCCGAGGGCGTTGTCCTCATAGATTTTGCAAATCAGTTTTTCCAGTTCTCCGGCTCTCTTTTGGGCAGCAGCCAGACGCCTGCGCTTTTTCGATATATCGGCACTCTGTTGAGCAACCTGCGTCTCCTGAACAGTGTGAATAAATTCCGTCCGGTCATTTCTCGAATATTCAGCGATAGCCCGGAGCGTGTCGGAAACCAATGTCAGGACAGCACTCTCATTGATACGGTGTTGTGTAGGGCATAGTGTCCCACACGGAACTTTGGTATAATTGGAACAGGTATATTGAGAAACCCGCTTGCCATTGTTGGTGCGGTGGACATACATCTTGCCGCCGCAATCGGCACAATAGAGCAAGCCTGTGAGGGGAGCCGCTTCGCCCCAGCCGTTTGGATAACGCCGTACATTGCTGCGGATTTTCTGCGCCAAATCAAAGGTCTGCTGGTCGATAATGGCTTCATGGGTATTCTCAAAGATCGTCCATTCGTCCTCAGAAACATAGTGGCTTTTCTTGTCCTTAAAGTGCTTGCGGGTCTTGAAATTGATGGTATGCCCTAAATACTCTCGTTTTTTCAAAATGTTCACGATGGTAGATGATCCCCATCCATATGGGTCTTTGATCGGCTTTGAACGGTTCACACCCTCGTTGAAGCGGGCAAGGTGTACGACAGGAATTTCAATCCGGTCTGTGGATAATTTGCAGGCGATCTGGTAAGGCCCATATCCCTCCAGCGTGAGGGAGAATATACGGCGTACCACTTCGGCAGCTTCCTCATCTACCAGCCAATGCTCCCGTTTTTCGTCCCATAAGTAGCCGTAAATCACAGTGCCGGTCAGGTGCTTGCCACTCATGCCTTTTGACTTAAACACAGAGCGGATTTTCCGGCTGGTATCACGGGCGTAAAATTCATTCATAATGTTACGGAAGGGCGTAAAATCGTCATCGCCTTTCAGACTGTCCACACCGTCGTTGATGGCGATCAGCCGGACGCCGCGCTGCCGCAAAATCTCCATGACCTGGCCGACTTTCAGATAATCGCGCCCCAGGCGGCTCATGTCTTTGATAACAATGGCCTCCACCCGTCCGGCCTCGACTTCCTCCATCATCGCCAGAAATCCGGGGCGGTCAAAACGGGTGCCGGAGATACCATCATCGGTAAAGTGCGTAGGGTTGGGCAGCCCGTTCCGGCGGGCAAAATCCTCTAACATCTGCTTTTGGTTGGATATGGAATTGCTCTCGCCCTGTAACTCATCGTCCCGGCTCAGGCGCTCGTACAGTGGGGTAATTTTTTCATTTCTCATGGCTGTACCTCCTGAAACAAAAATGCTCTAAGTGATTGCTTCACTAACCATGACAAAATCATGATTAAGAAGTCACTTAGAGCATATATCACCCGCCGCCAATTTGTATTTTTTATATTGCTTCACCGCGAAATGGTCGGGGCTGCGTTCTTCTAAATCGGCAAAGAGCAGATCAACGGGGCTTTGGTATTCCTCGTCGTCCTCGCGTGCTTCGCTTGCATTGATAAGTTCAAGCAGCGTTGTAAAGTTCATTTCCTCGGCGGGGGCTTCATACCAAATGTAGCCGATCAACGCGCAATATAATAATCTCTCGGCTTTCACCCAAAAATCTTCCGCGCTTTTTTCTCCCTCGCCTTTGGTATTGACAATAAGGGTATTGACAACCTTTAACACGTCCTTTTCGCTGCGGATATACACAAAGGGGTTATATCGCATGGATTTCTTGAAGTTTATCGTATTCAGCACTTTTATCTTGTAGCCGCCGCGCTGCAAGAGCTTTCCGCACTCGATTAAGACGGTGCCTTTTGGGTCGGTCAAGACGTAGGAAGAATGAAGCTGCATTAAATTAGGCTTTACGAAAAACCTTGTCTTGCCGCTGCCGCTGCCGCCGATCACCACGACGTTTTTATTTCTCGCATATTTCGGCTGCTTCGGGCGGCTGTTCATGGTAAGGCGTTCGGTCTGCGTCAAAATGATGTTGTTCTGAAAATCCGGGTCGATGTAGGGCTTTATATCTTCGGCGTTGCCCCAACGTGCGCTGCCGTATTCTGCGCCCTTGCGGTATTTCTTTGCGTTTTTCCCTTTGACATAGACAATCAGACGGATAACCACCGCGCCGACAATGCCGATAAGCAAATCCAACGGGTGAACGCTCGGCAAGGCATTTGAAAACGCTTCGGAAAATCCCTGTGTGATATTGAGTATCTTTTCGGAAATATCCGCGCCGGGGGCAAGCCGCACCGCCTGTCCCACCTTATCAAAGAGATAGACAAAGAACACATAGGGGATATTCGGGATTATCAACTTTTTGTAGTTCATCTGCTTCATATCTCGCGCCCCCTGTCTATTTTCTTTACCTTGTCGCGGGCGGCGTTAAGCTGCTTCGCCTTGTCCTTTGCTGCGGCAAGGGCTTTGCGGATAGAGGGCTTTTTATCCCTGTTCAGCTTCTTTGCGGAAAACTCTTGAAACGCTGCGGTCATAACGTCCGCGTCCCTGCCTTTGAAAAACACAAGGTAACGGGTCTGTTCGCCCTTAACCTTTTTCAGCGAAAAATCTATGTTGTACTTCTTCGCGGTACTCTCAAAGGCTTTGATATTGCTGTCGGTGATCTCGATGTTGGAAACACCCGCATTTTGCTTCATAAGCTGCCGCATGGTCTGTTTCCCATGCGGGGCTTTGCTTTTCTGCTCCAAAAACTTCTTGATTGCTTTCTGCAACGCCTGTTCGGTAAGCCTTGCCGCGCCTTTTCCCACATTGACGGATAGGGCAATCGTTTTTTGGGTTACTTCCTCCTGCAAGGTATCAACTCCTTTCCCGGTAAACTGCGGCTATGCTCATTTGCTGCCGTAAAAGTCGTGATTGACAAGGGCGGTATAGTAGCTGTCAATGGTACTCGGTGCGTTGAACAGCACCGCTTTTAGATACTGCTTGATGTTGCGGATTTTGGTTGTGTTCTCCCTCATGCAGTCCAAAACAAACTCAACGTGGCTGCTATTCAGCTTCATAAACTTTGATTTGACAAGTTCGGCGGGGTAGTCGTCCCCGGCGATACGGATTGTCTTTCGGGCTGTGCAGACGGTTTCCAGCATGATTTCTACAATCTCGTCCAAACGGTCTTTATCCATTTTGGGGTCTTGAATGAGAATGTCATAGTCGATGTTGTCTTTGATGATTTCCCGATAAATCTCTATTGCGCTGTTTGTTTTCGCTTCCGTTCTTTTCCTTTCCGGCGGCGTAGCCGCTTCGTCCTGCTCATAAGGCAAGGGATTTAGGGAATGGAAAGGAATGGAATGGGTACTTGATAAATCAGTAATTGATTGTTCTTTACTTGATATATCTTTATTTAATTGCGTTGGATTTTCCAACGTAGGTTTTTCCTGCGTAGGTTTTTCCAACGTTGGATTATCCAATGTTGGATTTTCCAATGTAGGTAAATCCGATGTAGGCGGCTGTTCGCTGCTGGTAGCTGCTTCCGGCTCTTTGGGCTGCGGCTGCTCGTATATGACATAATCCGCACCGCGCAAACGTCCTTTCTCGTCGCGTTCCCGGCTGCGGACGATATATCCGGCTTTTTCAAGTTCTTTGACCGCTTCGCGGATTGCGTCGATCTTCTCCCGGTTGATATGGGATAAGCCCGCAAGGGTATAATCCCAATCTTCGGGCAGCGAAAGCATTTGCGACAACAAGCCCTTTGCCTTTAAGGACAATTCCTTGTTTCGCAAGTGGTGGTTGCTCATAACGGTATATCCCGTATTTCGCTCCACTCTGAAAACTGCCATATTTCCTCACTTCCTCTCTTGGTATGCGTGGACAATTAGAAAGCCGTTTTCGGCTGTTTTGGTATTGCAATATGCCCTTTGCCGTTTTCGCGTCTGCAAAGCCGCATGGCACAAGGGCTTTTGCCCGTCTATTTGTCCATGCTGGCGTGCGTTTTCCGCGTCCTTTTGCCGGGGCAATAGGGACACTCTTTGAAAACGCAAAACTCATATTTCCACCCGGGGCGGTAGAAACGGCAAGTGCCGCAATCTTCATCATCTCCGGCACAACCGGATTGATAGCGGTCAAATCCCGGCTTCTGCTGCATGAGCAATTCAAACGCCCGCTGCTTGCCCTTTGTGAAATACATTCCGGCTGCACCTCCTTTCCTGCGGGCATAAAAAAACGGCGTTACTTTCTCCCCCAAAGGGGTTAAGGTAACGCCGTTTGTGTGCGTATTCAGTTTTTAACACATTCCCTGTCTATCCGCTGTCCGCAAAACCATTGATTTTATTAGCTTTTTGCCGCTATCGCTATCACACCTCATTATTCCAAAGACCAAGTTTCCAGAATATGATAAAAGACATTGAAAGCGGTCTGATAAACTGCGTGATTACGAAAGATTTATCCCGTCTGGGGAGAAACTATCTTGATTGTGGGTTATATCTGGAAGTTTTCTTCCCAGAGCATAACGTGAGGTATATAGCGGTCAATGACGGCGTAGATACCTTGAATAAATCTGCTATGGACATCACGCCTTTCCGCAACATTTTAAACGAAATGTATGCCGCTGACATATCTGTTAAGATAAAATCGGCATATCGGGCGAGGTTTCAACAGGGGAAATTCATGGGAACTACCGCCCCTTATGGCTATATCAAAGACCCTGCCGACCACAACCATCTGCTGATAGATGATAAAGTGGCACATGTTGTAAAAGAGATATTCGACCTTGCATTAAAAGGGAATGGAGTTGCCAAAATTTGCAGACATCTTAATAAACAGCATATCCTACGCCCTGCCGCTTATGCGGCGGAGCGTGGCGAAACAGGCTTTGAACGTCATTTTGAGGGGAACGAGGACAAACGCTATATTTGGAGTGGGAACAGCGTGAGGAGCATTTTAAGAAGCCCGATATATGCGGGAAATCTTGTAGGCTACAAACGGATTGCCGCCAATATGAAAAGCAAGAAACGCCCCTCTAAGCTGCCCGAAGAATGGGAAGTGATACCCAATACCCATGAGGGAATAGTCACGCAGGAGGAATTTGATATTGTCCAACAGCTTATTACAAGTCGTAGGCTTCCACAGAACAAGGGAGGATTTGTAAATATTTTTGCAGGCGTTATCAAGTGTGTGGACTGCGGATGTGCTCTGCGGGCAATGAACGTACACAGGAGGAAACGCCCAGAGATTATCGACTGTGTACAGTATTCATGTAATAATTATGCAAGAAACGGAAGAAGCGAGTGTAGTGCCCACAATATAGAAGCAAGGGATTTATTCAATGCCGTTCTTGCCGACATCAACTGTTTTGCGGATATGGCAGTGAATGATGAAAAGGCGGTCAGGGCCATAGAAAAGCGGCTCACGGAAACAGACCAGAGCAGGGCGAAAGCATTAGAGAAAGAACGTAAGAAGCTGAACAAACGCCTTGCGGAACTGGACAGGCTGTTTTCCTCTCTCTACGAGGATAAGGTCATGGAGCGTATTACCGAGCGGAATTTTGAGATGATGTCGGGGAAATACCAGAAAGAGCAGCTTGAAATTGAAGCAAGGCTGAAAGAGGTGACGGAAACTCTTAATGAAAGCTACGAGAAATCACGGGGAATCCGTGACTTCCTCGCCCTTATCCGAAATTATCAAGGCTTAAAAGAACTGGATGCAACAGTTATAAACGCACTCATAGACAAGATACTTGTTTCGGAGCGTGAGAAGATGGCAGACGGAACAGTGAAGCAGGAAATCAAGATTTACTATAAATTCATCGGCTTTGTCGATGAATTACATATCATACCTACAAAACGGTGGGCAGCAATGCCCGCTAAAAATTGTACGGTGTGCGGCGTTGAATATGTCCCGGGCTCTGGTGCATCAAGGTATTGTCCTGCTTGTGCCAAGAAGATACGGAGGGAGAAATCAAACGAGAGCAAACGCAGGAGCAGAGAACAGAAAAGGATAGCATGTATGAACTGTCCGCAAAAAATGACCGACTAATATGGAATGGTGGAAGGAATAGAGAAGAGGAACTTCTTGCTAACTGCTATTTTAATTCCATGAAGCTGGCAATGGATAATGGAATCAGGTCTATTGCATTTCCTTCTATATCAACGGGAGTATATAGTTTTCCGGTTGAGTTGGCAGCAAAGATTGCAGTACATACAGTAAATAGGTTTTTGCAGGATAAACCGGATTGGTTTGATCTGGTGGAGTGGGTGCTATTTGATACTCATACTGAATCGGTGTATGAATCTGAGGTTGATAAAATATATTAAAGATTAATCGGTTTAAGATTGGTTAGATCTCTTTGTTTAAACTGATTATTAAACCAATTAGTACTCCAAACTGCTATATAATAGGGGTTATGATTGGTTAAATAGGGTCAAATTCAACCAATTTGAAAAAAATGTCCTATTTCGTCCATAAATAGTATGTATATGGTATACTAGCTAATAGTAATGCGGTTTCAACCGACATTACATATTATTATGAGAAATTAATGCAAAGGAGTTACAATCAAATGGATAACAATGAAGTAGTAACAGAAGAAGTGGCAGCAGTTGTTGAAAATAATACAGGGATTGAGATTGAGCCATTATTTGAGGAATATGTTGATTTTGACACATTTTCAAAGTCAGACTTCCGTGTTGTAAAGGTAAAAAATTGTGAGGCAGTACCTAAGAGTAAGAAACTTCTTAGATTTACACTTGATGATGGTACAGAGAATGAAAGAACTATTCTTTCAGGAGTACATGCATTTTACGAGCCGGAGGAACTTGTAGGTAAAACTTTACTTGCAATCGTAAATCTTCCACCACGTTCTATGATGGGAATAGATTCATGTGGTATGCTTCTTTCTGCAATTCACAATGTAAATGGAGAAGAAAAACTGAATCTGGTAATGTTAGATGACGCAATCCCAGCAGGTGCAAAATTGTATTAGGATTTGCACAGTTTTACATATAACTTAGTGGATAATTATATGTGATTTTTAAATTTATGTTGAAAGTAGATAGTAAAAGAGCTGGGTATCATGTGCCCAGCTCAATCGCTGCTACATGGAAGCCAATAAACCATGCAACAGCGGTTCTTTTATTCGCCAGTATATGCAATTTCTATCTCATAGCCGCCGTTCTCATAGTAGGCGTGGGAAAAATAGTATCTTATTGTTATTTCTGAAATATAAAATTTGAATCATAAAACTTCTTTCCCTCTCAAATCCATTTTTACCAAACCAACTACTAACAATCCAATAAAAATTGCCGTGTCCACAAATAGCAGTACAACAACACTTTTTACCACTCCGAAAGTAAAAAGTATGGAGAAGATTTCCACTGACAACACAATAAAACACATATAATTTGTCAAATACTCTGTTATAATTTCTCCATAATAATTGTTCATCTGTAATTTCGCATAGATAAAAGGTTTTAATAAATAACGGATTATGATACATATAACAGGACAAATAAAAATCCAGTTTTTATTAACTAGGGATGTTGCCACTCCTTTACTCCATTGTACTGGAATTTCTGTCGGCAACTTAGAATAAGACAAAGCCCCAATAATCAAGCATAGTGCGGTAATCATAGTCCAGGTAAGCATACTTCCCCATATATACAAAAAGCTGACGGAATCCAGTTTGAAAACAGTTCGATTATCTTTCCAATAGTCATGCAAATCTGTTACATACTGTTCTACCTGTAATTTTTCATAACTAATACTTTCTTCATCCAGCATTTTTTCGCACATGAGTTTCGCCTTATTCAAATCAGTAATCTGATTTTTTAATACTTCCTTTTGCTTCTCAAGCATTTCCTGCAATGTTACTTTTTCGGATATAATACTTCGTATATCTTCAATAGAAATTCCCAATGTACGTAGATATGCAATCTTCTTTATATTTTCCACATCATTTTCAGAATAATCTCTATAACCATTACTTTCATTTCTCGAAGGCTCAATAAGTTTTTCCTTTTCATAAAAACGGATATTAGAACGGGATAAACCTGTTCGCTCTTCTACGTCTTTTATAGTCATATTATGCCCTCCTTTCGAGCAACTCTATTTTACTTAATAATAAGCTATAAACAAGGTTTACAGTCAAGCATTTATCAAAAAACTATAGTTGTTGATAAGGACATGAAAAGCTGTCCAAAATAGAAGGTGAGCCGGATTGCTGCTCCGACTCAATCTTCCACATGGAATACATCTTCCACCAGCATATTAAAGTACTTTGATATCCGTAGCATAAATTCGGCAGATGGGGTACTGTCCCCACGTTCTATCCTGCCGACAGTTTTTGTGCTGTATCCGATAGCAGCGGCAAGGTCATCCTGGTAAATGCCACGCTGCTCCCGGATTTCTCTGATATTATTGGTAACCGCCATAAGAATCCCTTCTTTCAGTTCTATAGATATTTTCTTATTATCAATTATGCAAAATAATGTGTCCGATAAAAAGGACTTGCAATTTTATCGGTAATGTCCTGTAATAGCAGAAGCATCAGATTTTCCAAGAACTTTTCCAAATATGTCTAAGCGGTCATTTTCACTAACCTTGATAGGTGAATACTTTTCATTAAGCGAGATAAGGAAGATTCCGTCTGTATCGTTTTGCAATTTTTTAATATAGGCTTCTCCGTTTAGAGCGAAGATGCCGATTTCTCCATTAGCAACAGATTCCTGCTGTAATACCCATGCAATCTGACCATCGTGGAATTCAGGTTCCATACTGTCACCACTAATACGGACACCGAAAGTAGTATCTTCCGGTAAGATAGATTCATCTATACATACAGTCTCTTTCGGTCCGTCTACAAGGAAGTTACCGGTTCCGGCTGATACAGCATTTTCAAATATATCAATGCTGCGGAATGGGATAATCTTAGCCATTTTCTTCTCATACATTCCGGATGCATGGAGCAGATTGATGTAGTCCATAGCTTTTTCTCTGCCTTCATCAGTCAATGATGAGAAAGGATCAGCAGGATTTACTCCAAAATATGCTTCATACATGTTAGTAATACCAAGGATTCTACACACTTTGTAAAATATGGTAACGCTTGGTTCAGCAAGATTTCTCTCCCAGTTGGATATGGCTTTATAGGAAATGGTAATGCCTTCCTTTGCCAGTTCATCAGCGAGATCCTGCTGGAGCAAGCCTTTCTTTTTTCTATATGATGAAATGATTTCTCCGATTGAGTACATACATACGCCTCTTTTCTTTCATTTTGTTGATTTCTAATGTCTCTTTTCACTCCATAGTATATAGCAACAGTACCAATTATTCAAGCTAAAAATCCAATATAATGAGAAAAAAGGACACATGTGTCCGTTGACAGTCGATTATTCTTGGGGTTATACTATGCCCTGTAAGAAACATTACTCATATTCTTGGACAGACAGATATGGATGTCAGAACAGAACACTGGAGGTGGAACAGATGGGAGACAGGGTAATACTTCATTCAGATATTAACTGTTGCTATGCTTCGATTGAACATCTGCATCATCCGGAGCTTGCAGGAAAGCCATTGGCAGTAGGCGGAGACCCGGAGGCAAGACATGGGATTGTCTTAACAGCTGACTATATTGCCAAGAAGTACGGTGTGAAAACAGGAATGGCACTCTGGCAGGCAAAGCAGGTCTGTCCGGACATAACATTTGTATCACCAAGAATGGACTTATATCTTCGGTTCTCAAGGATGGCTCATGAGATATATGCAGAATATACGGACAGACAGGAGCCATATGGGATTGATGAGTGCTGGCTTGATGTGACAGGAAGCAGTTCCCTTAAAGGGGATGGATTGCTTATCGCACAGGAAATCAGCAGGAGAATGAAGTCAGAGCTTGGCATCACAGTGAGTGTTGGTGTTTCTTTCAATAAGATATTTGCAAAGCTGGGTTCTGACTACAAGAAGCCGGATGCTATCACTACTATGTATAAGAGTGAGTTTAAGCAGAAGGCTTGGTCGCTTCCGGTGGCAGATCTTCTATACGTTGGCAAAAGTACGAACAGAAAGCTTGCATTATTTGGTATTAAAACCATAGGTGATCTTGCAAGAACAGATGAAGATGTGCTTAACAGTCACCTTGGAAAGATTGGCAGTATCTTATGGTCGTTTGCTAATGGCTATGATGATTCACCTGTCAAGCTGGAGAACGCCCACGCTCCAATCAAATCGGTGGGAAACAGCACAACGACACCAAAGGATTTAGTATGCGATGAGGATGTAAAGATTGTTCTTTATATTCTGGCTGAGAGTGTTGCAGCAAGACTTCGTGAGAATGGATTCCGGTGCAGAGTGGTTGAGATAAGTGTCAGGGATAATGAATTATTCTCTTTTACCCGTCAGAAAAAGATTGACCATGCGACAAACATTACCGGAGAAATAGCTGCATACGCATATCAGATATTTAAGGAAAACTATAACTGGAGCAAACCAATCCGTAGTGTTGGTGTCAGAGGTGCAGATCTGGTAACAGATAATTATTGGGAGCAGATAGATTTGTTCTCAAGTGTGGAGAAGCGTGAAAAGCAGATGAAGATGGATTCAGCGGTGGATGAGATACGCAGAAGATTTGGATTTTACAGTATCCAGAGGGGACTCATGTACCGGGACAGGATTCTGGCGGCAGTCAATGCAAAAGAAGAACACACAGTACATCCACATGGGTACTTTTCAAGTTAGCAACGAGAAGTGCCAATAGAGTAAAAAAGAGGGAGGCGGAACATGGGCGAAACAGCAAGAATTGATCTGGTAGACAGGGCACCATTGACAGAGAAGCAGCAGAATGTGTATGAAAGCATTATGCAATATCAGCGTGTGAATGGCTATGCTCCTACTATCAGGGAGATATGCAAGATGGTAGGGGTGGCATCGACTTCAAGTGTTTATGCACATCTGAAAATATTAGAAGAAAAAGGCTATATAGCAAGGAAGATGGATGCTTCCAGAGCAATAGCAATCTTGTAAGGAAGGTGATTACATTGAGCAATAAGGTATATGTTGATGTACTTGCAGAGTTTTCAAAGGACGGACTGCTCATTCCCAAAGAGATAACATGGGAAGATGGCAGAAAGTATGAGATTACACGAGTAAAAGACAAGCGCAGAGCAGCCAGTACAAGGGCTGGTGGAGTTGGAGAGCGTTATACCTGTGTGGTAGATGGAAAGGAAATATTCCTTTTCTATGAAGATAACAATATGTGGTTTATGGAAAGAGCCGGAGCCTGATGTGATTGTGTGCTGACAGCACACAATATGTCAGTTGGCTTTAGATCAGCAAAGCCGGGGAATGTGCAGACATTCATCGGAACTCCCGGCAAAAGGCTTGCAAAGGTGATTTCCCTTTCCTTTACGAGTACAGAATTGTAAATTGATGATTTTGTATGAATAAGGAGCGAACTGAATTGAACAAAGAAAATGTTATAGAAATTAGATGTAAAAAATGCAACAAGTTAATGATGGAATATTTTGTATGCGGTGATGATTCCGCTGTAGCACTTCAGAATATTGGAATTAAGTGTGACAGATGCAAGCGAGTGATGATACTCAAGAAGTATTCCGAGGGAATGATGAAGGAACATTCTGAGAATGGAACTTTCAGAATATAACGATTGAAAATTAAATTATAGCCCACCTGATAAGGGCACATCAAAAGATGGAAGCACCAGAGACGCAGGGGAAACGAACAGTATTTATGATACTGGTTTCCTCGTGCGTCTTTTTGTGCTGTAAAGGTAATCCGACTTGTTCGTTTCCAAGGGCGGCAAGGAGGATTTATGAGCAGTAAAGCACAGACAAGAGAAAAGGATTATGAGAGAGGAATACGAATTGCTGATAGAAGAAAGGAGATAGGATTATCACAGGATGAGTTAGCTCATAGAGTAGGTATAGGCAGACAAGCATTATCTGCGATTGAAAATGGTGGAGATTTTAAGACACAGACATTAGATAATCTAGCAATCGTACTTGGTGTATCTGTTGATTTCATAATGTATGGAAAGAATGAAGAAAAGTCGGAACTATTATCTGAGGCAATGGATGTTCTTTCAGATATGGATGAATTGCAGATAAGACAGTGTCTTGCAATGATGAAAGCAATGAAAAGCGTGTCAGTTGAAAAGTGATTGTCGTGTTTACACGACATAATTGTCGCCTGTACACGGTCGGCAATTAAGGTGTGGCAGATTACAATATACTTGTGCTTGAGATACAGCACACCACGAGAGTGGAGGCGCCAAAACTCTCCAATACGAAATCGTAAAGGAGATAACAAAATGAAAAAAAGAGATTTTAACTTAGTAGGAAACGAAGGTACAGATAATCAGGAGCTTGCAAAGGGTATTGCATTTGTAAAGTCACGCAGAGCGGAACTCAATGTAGTCCAGATGGTTGAAAGTATGCGTGATCAGGCAATACCTAATGGAGTAATAATAAATGATGCGTATTGTGATCGCTCAATGACAAGGGACTATGACAGAGAAGCACTGAATGCTTTCTTTGCAACACTTAAAGAGGAAGATTTTGAGGTTGTAGTAGTCAGAAGCCTGAATGAGATCACCGATGACATTTATGATCTGGAGGAATTTGTGAAGACCATCACAGATATGGGCATATGGCTCTATTCTCTTGAAGTCGGTCCAGTGCCAATTACTGTATCTCATGCAGAGGACTTTGGATGCTAACGGAGTCCTTTGGTAGATCGACAACAGAAAATCATTCCGGTCGGGACAAACAAGTCCCGGCTGTGAAGGATTGCAGATTTACACAGACTGCATTCGGAACAGTTGTACATGATTCAAGTGGGAAGTGGCTTGGTCAGTATGAAACAGAAGATGCGGCGGTAGAGATGCTTAGAGAAATGGCACGGGACAATGGAGGGTACGACGATGAAATATGAAGGATATAAAATTGGTCCGGTGATTCGTGATATCCGTAAGGACAAAGGACTTCTCATTGAAGAGGTTGCCGCTAAAACCGGAATAAGTGTTTCGACGCTTGGACAGGTGGAGCAAGGAGGAAGAAACTTGAGCATGAAAAACCTGTATATGCTTATGGAAGTTTATGAAACAGATGCAAATACCTTACTTGCAATAGAATGTACACCGGATTCATTAGATTCGAGACTTAAGCAGTTACCTGCAGATAAGCAGGATTATTTGAAAAAGACATTTGATTTTATGATAGAGCAGGCTTTGAAGTCAGCATAGGAGGCAGAAAATGAGAAGAAAGATTAAAAAGATGGATTGCATAGAATATCTTTCAGTGCAGGCTCCACTAGAAAAAGTAAATATGCTTGAAGACAAGCAGAGCAAATATATACATGAATTTGTAAAGAGAAAAGAATATTCAATCGTTGGAAAGATGAGACGCAATGGCTTTTCGCAGAGTGATGTTGATCGCCAGTGGAATCAGATTGTGAATATGATCCGCAAAAAGCAAATCAGTGGAGTAGTTGTTGCGAATATGGCAGCTATATCCAGCAGTGTCGCAGATGCTTATTTTAAGGTAGGACTGGTTATTGAAGCAGGCGGCATTGTGGTGACTGTAGATGAGGGCAGATTGGATATGCACATCAAGAAGGGAGCATAGATATGAGCAGACGAACAGAAAAAAGAAAGTATGGTAAATATAATAAATTTGATGTCGTGTATGCGGATTTTGGGAAAAACCCACATGGCATTCAGGGCGGAATCAGACCAGGAATAATTATTTCATGTGATGCAAGCAATCATGATGGTGCACCGCAGGTGTCAGTAGTCCCTTTGAGCAGTAAGTTAAAGGATATTCCGGTACATGTGATTTTAAATCCGAAGGATGTGAGTGGATTTGGATTAAGTAAGATCTCTGATTTTATGCCTGAAGATGCACAGACAATTTCAAAAGGCTGCATTAGAGCAAAAAGTGGAACTGTCATTGAGGATTCAGGCGTGAGAGAAGAAATAGACAGAGCATTGATACGACAGTTTGATCTGTTACCTGTAGCTCGCAAAATGGTAATGGAGGAGTTAGCAAATGGACAGCAGAACTAAAAAGACTAATAATAAAAGATTTGTTAGATATTCAGAAGGAGCAGAGATGTATTCAATGAGTGTGTCAAAGTTTATGCAGTTAGCGAAGGATGCAAAGGCATGTTATAAAGTGAATCAGCTGGTGTTGGTTAATCTGGATATTATTGACGAATATCTTGAAACTTTCCACATTGTAGATGACGAGTTTTATAAGTAATTATGAGAAATGACGCATTAGTATAGAAGAAATACAAACAAGTATGGAGAAAAATGAGCCAAAAGAGAAAAAATGTATTGACTTTCGGTCAGACCAAAAGTATAATATGATTAAGATATGAAGGAGGCATACAGATGGCTAGAACTGGAAGACCAAAAGCAGAGAAACCTTTTGATCATAAGGTGACTGTTAAATTCAAAGAAGAGGAATACCAGATAATGGTTGAGTATGCTGAGACTCATAATCTATCCATTTCGCAATTGATTAGAATGGGTGTTGAATTACAAATGAAGCAGCAGGCTAATCAGTAGAACAGGCTCTTTTCTCCGGAAAGGAGAGAATAATGGCTTGTAGAAAAGATGGTAAAGGCAGAGTATTAAGAAAGGGTGAGGGTTACAGAAAAGGCGACGGAAGATACTCATATGTATATATTGATCCATTAGGCAAGAAAAGAACCATTTATGCAAAGTCTTTGGTAAAACTTCGAGAAAGAGAAGAACAGTTACAAAAAGACCAGTTGGATGGACTTGATATCTATGTCGCAGGAAAGGCTGATGTAAACTTTTTGTTTGACAGGTACATATCAACTAAAACAGAATTGCGCAGCACTACTTACAGTAATTATTTGTATACATGGAATCATTTTATTCGTGATACATTTGGCAAGAAGAAAGTAAGAGATGTGAAATACTCAGACGTGTTGTTCTTTTATACAGACTTGATTAATAATCAGGGATTACAGATTAATACGCTTGAGACAATTAACACAGTATTAAGACCTACATTTCAGCTTGCTGTCAGAGATGATATCATAAGGAAGAATCCGGTAGACGGAGCATACTGTGAAGTAAAAAAGCGTAATGGTGGTGTCAGAAAAACAAGGCGAGCGTTGACTGTGGATCAGCAGAGAAAATTCATGGAGTATGTAGCAAAGAATCCGTTCTTTTATCACTGGTATCCATTTTTTGTATTTTTGTTAGGAACTGGATGCAGAATAGGAGAAGCAATCGGAGTACGCTGGGATGATATTGATTTGGAGAATCGAATCATTGATATCAATCATAGCTTAACCTATTACCAGAGAGCGGATGATTCATATAAATGTGAGTTTAGAGTATCTTTGCCAAAGACGGAAGCTGGTAATCGTAGAATACCTATGATGCAGCAGGTATATGATGTGCTTCAGGAAGAATATGAGAGACAGAAGCAGGAAGGCTTTTGTGTTGAGAATGTGGATGGGATGACCAATTTTGTATTTACAAACCGATTTGGGATGCCACATAACCCAGCAGCAGTAAACCGGGCAATCAAGAGAATTGTGGATACACATAATTCAGAAGAAGAGGTAACTGCTAAAAAGGAGAAGAGAGAACCTGTTATGATTCCAAGATTCTCCTGCCATATCTTTAGACATACGTTTGCATCAAGATTTTGCGAGAATGAAACCAACATCAAAGTAATTCAAGAGGTAATGGGACATGCTGATGTATCAACTACCATGAACATATATGCAGAAGCAAACCCAGATGTTACCAAATCAGTAATTGAGAAATTATCAAAAAATATGGATATTTTTTAGAAAAGAGTCCTGCGATTGAACTCTTTGAAGATTGAAAAATATACCTATTCATACTGTGGCAAATATGTTATACTTGCTAAGTATTGTTGTGTTTGACACAGCAGTACATGCATAAAATAAAAAGACGTATTTTAAGGCGAATGACATCTTTTGGACGCACAAAAGTCAAAAAAACGTCCAAGAGTATCCAAGTATATAGAATCCGGGAAAGCCCATTTTCCAAGGGTTTACAAGGATATACAAGAGTTAGCTTAGCAATCAAAAAAATTCCCGACAATGAAGAGCCAGGGCGCAGCGAAAAATGCCGCAAATAACGCAGCACAGGCTGTACCGGCAAAGGCTGCTGCAACCGATCTGGCGGAGAAGGTTGATTTCTCCAACGTGAAGATCGAGCCAATCTTTGAAGAAATGGTAGATTTTGATACCTTTGCAAAATCAGATTTTCGTGCAGTAAAGATCCTGGCTTGTGAAGCAGTTCCGAAATCCAAGAAGCTTCTGAAGTTCACATTGGATGACGGAGAACGCAAGGATCGCGTGATCTTAAGCGGTATTCACGAGTATTACGAGCCGGAAGAACTGGTTGGCAAGACAGCAATCGCTATCGTGAACCTGCCGCCGAGAAAGATGATGGGAATCGATTCCGAGGGTATGCTGATCTCAGCAGTACACGAGGAAGACGGCCACGAAGGACTGAACCTTCTGATGGTAAATGACAGAATCCCGGCAGGTGCAAAGCTCTATTAAGATGAGAAAACTGAGCCTTGCGGCGGTGTGCGCTTGCGAACACCGACATAAGGCGAAAAACACACGGAGACGGCAGTCGACGTGATGTAAAGATGTACCGTTTTACCAAATAGACGGGATGTACTTCATTTGATAAAAAACTAAAAAAGCAGCGATTTACATCAAACCTACATCAATTGATGCAGAAATCGGTGCAAGCAAGAAAAAATCGCATAATTTGGAACATCAGCAGGAAAACAAGCACGAGCAAAGCGAGTATTTGTTTTCACCTGATGTGACAACGACAAAATCAAGGAGTGCGAAGCACGGCAACGGCAAAGCCGTTGGATTTTGGAGTGATAAAAGAGTGGGCAATTCCAATCGGAGTTGCCCATTTTTAAAACAAACAGAAATACAAATCGGGATTTATGGAGCATTCCTGTTAAGTAACAAATAACCGGTTTGCAAAAAATGAGTGCCACCCATAGAATAATGATTGTTAACTTGGCGGTTAATAAGAATCATTGTTCAAAGGAGACACCCACAAATGAATTATAAGCAGAATGAAAAAATCAATCAAGTAAAAGAATCAACTTTGGTAGTTGGAATCGATATCGGAAGCACGACACAGTATGCCAGGGCATTTGACTGGAGAGGCATTGAGCTTGGGAAAGTCTTTCCGTTCAGCAACAGCAGAGAAGGATTTGAATCTTTCAAAGCATGGATGCAGCATTTACAGGACAAGTATAAGAAGCTGGATGCAATCGTAGGTATCGAGCCGACAGGTCATTACTGGTTTGACCTTGGCGCTTATCTTGAGGATGAGGGCATCCTCCTGGTTATGGTTAATCCTTATGCGGTAAAGCAGACCAAGGAACTGGATGACAACAGCCAAAGCAAGAATGACAGGAAGGATCCGAAGGTAATTGCAAAGCTGGTTACCGAGGGCCGGTATTCTGCACCGTATACACCGGATGGTGTGTATGCTGATTTAAGAATTATGGTGGCCAATCGTAAGAGACTCATCAGGGAGATGACCCAGATCAAAAACAGATTTGCCAGATGGTTCGCCATATAGTTCCCCGAGTACACAGATGTGTTTGGGGACTATGAAGCACAGAGCAGTATGCTGCTTCTAAAGAAAGTTTGTACTCCGGAAGCAATCGTGGAACTGGGAGCCGAGAAAATCAATCAAATCTGGCGTGATGCAAAGCTTAGGGCTGTAGGAATGAAAAGGGCAACGACCCTGTGTGAGACAGCAAAACGCAGCATCGGCTTAAAGAAAGGTTCTTCGGCTGCCCGGTATGAAATGAAACTGTTGCTCGAGGATTACGAATACAAAAAGGCACAGCTTGACGCCGTTATGGAGGAGATAGAAAAGCTGTGCAGGAAGATACCCGAAAGCGAGCAGATGCTTGCCATCAAAGGTATAGGAGTGATCACGGTAGCCGGATTTCTGGCAGAAGTGGGTGATGTGAGGCGTTTCGAATCACCCAGACAGATACAAAAGCTGGCAGGACTCTCATTACGGGAGAACAGCTCAGGAAAGCACAAAGGACAGACGTCCATAAGTAAAAGAGGTCGGAGTAAGCTGCGGGCAGTACTGTTCAATGCAGCGATTCCGTTGATAGCGAAGAATCCGGAGTTTAAGTCATTGCATGAGTATTACACGACAAGAGCGAA
>QUKC01000033.1 GCA_003481005.1 Firmicutes bacterium TM09-10
TTGTCGTGTTTCGGTATCATTTCGGTGTCAGTTCGCCAGTTCTCCCCGGTGTCGTTCCTCCCCTGAATCCCACAGCGGCGTATCGCTCCCTTTGGTACACTCGTTTCGGTCAGGGTTCCTCCATATCCCTGCCAAAAGTCATGGCACTACATCGCCGGGGAAGCATATCCCACACAGGCTGGTCATTCGATTGGAATAATCCATCGATGAACTACCTGTATCATAGAACATTTTTGTGCCCTGTGCCGTATGTCCACAAAGTAGGAATTCGGGGTAAAAATCAGAAATTTCCACGATTGCGGAATTGATATGGTATAATCAATTCAACGGTTATAAATGTTGTCAGAAGGGGGAGCTGCTTCAATGAACGGAGCTACTACAATACAGGAACGGCTAAAAGATTTACGATTAAACAAAGGATTAAAACTGGAAGAACTGGCAGAGCAAACGGGTATTTCAAAATCAGCTCTTGGAAGTTATGAAAAAGATGATTTTAAAGAAATCAACCATGGTAATCTTATCCTGCTGGCAGATTTTTATGGGGTGTCCCTTGATTATCTCTTTTGCCGGACAGAGAACCGGGCGGAGATCAACACGCCATTAAGGGAGCTGCATTTGAGTGATGAGATGGTAGCACTTCTGAAAAGCGGTCGGATTAATAACCGTCTGCTCTGCGAACTCGCCACACATAAGGACTTTATCAAGTTTCTTGCGGACATTGAGATTTATGTGGATGGGATTGCCACCATGCAGATTCAGAACCTCAACGCCCTTGTCGATACCGTCCGGCATGAAATCATTGAACGGTATCGCCCCGGCGAAGATGACCCCCATTTGAAAGTGCTGCAAGCCGCCCATATCAGCGATGATGAATATTTCAGCCACATGGTTCTGGATGACCTCAACCTCATTATCCGGGATATTCGGGAAGCCCATAAAAAGGACAGCGAGAGTGCACCCCAGACCACCGTTGCCGATGAACTGAAAGAAAATCTAGAAGCGGTCGAAAATTTCAAGGGCAGCCGGGATGAAAAGCTGGTTGTTCTTTACTGCAAGCACCTTGGGATCAACTATAAAAATCTGTCAGACGAAGAATTTCGCTGGCTGATTCGGATTCTCAAAAAATCAAAGAAAATGGGAACGCCTATCAGCCAAAGGAAAAAACGGTAAAGAAAAACCGCTGTTGCATGGTTTGTTGGCTTCCATGTAGCAGCGGTTTTTGCTGGGATTATTCAGTTGAATTTTTAGAACGACACTGGAAGTTGTTTATCCAAAATGAAATGGAATAACCATATCAAGTAAAACTGCAAGAACTATACTAATTGTTCCCATTAGCACAGAACTTTTCAATGTGTCCCTCCTCAAAACAGTAAGTCCGATGATAAAGACTATCAATTCTAAAACAGAGCGTGCTTCGAAATATCCCCATCCATATACGAAAGTCATGTTAAACAATACTGCTAAAATCAATACTGATAGCATAAATGCAGGTCTGCTTTTTCCTTTCGCATACCAACAGACAAATGCCAAGAACGGAGAAATCATGGTAAAGCCAAACCAAATCATAGCGTAGCTTCTTGGGAAAAATCCTGCGACATAGTTTGAATACAAATAGTAACTTGCAACCATGCCAGCAAAAAACGCAAAAACATTAACACTTGCTCTTGTTGCAGAATTACTATAAATAGAAATACACAGTGCAATCAATACCCAAATTTCAAAACGCCCAAGGAAATTATGAACATCTAATGCCCCATCTATTGCCATAAGCACACTTGGCAGTTCAGTTTGACGAAAATCCAAAAATTTTGAAAAAGTCCCCAAAGCTATTCCAAGGAACAATACAGCTATGGTATTTATAATTTTTCTATTACCAGATATAGGATTTTCGGCACTCCTTATATCATTCAAAAACTTGTTCATAGGCATCTCCCAATTCTAATTTAACAGTAATCATTCTATCATACCGTTATGAATAAATCATCTCATGCAAAACAATTTCTTCTGCCCGGTTGTGAATGTTATTGCAACGCTGCACCCATTCCATTTGAGAAGTGCGCTTTAATTCCTCTGTCACGCCCTCGACAGCTTTCATCTGCTCCATGATGGTGGCTAACCGTTCCTGTGCTTGTTCGTTCAGGTCTGCAAGGTATGTCCATAACTCCCCGGTCAGTGTCAATGTGTTCAATCTGGCTGGGTGGGCTTCTCTTAAATATTCCCGGTGTAGCCGTCCATACTTTCCAATGGGGCGGTGTTCCTCCGGCAGTTTCAAGTCTGGGATGTAGTAATCCCCAACAAGGATATAATCAATTCCGTTTTCCGTTATTCTTGATTTCAATTCGCCCATGTTTTAATCTCCTCATTCTGGCTCATTTTTTTGCAAGTCTGGCTCTCCAGAAATATTGGTAAATCTTTGGTAAATTTGAGACTGAAACACAAAAAACGCTTAAAAACGGGGCTTATGAGACGATTTGAGATTTTTCATCATGCCCGGTAAATCCTGCCGTGGCAGATGAAAAGTACTCGAATCATATTTTTTTCCTCTCGAAATGCGCTTTCCTGCTGCCATTTGCAGCGATTTGCGCGGTGTTAATTCTTCTTTATGTATCGGTCATTTCTGTACAGAAAATGCAAATCTTAGCAAAATATTGCAAGATGTGTACAGCAAAAGTAGTAGAAACGGAGTAAAAAGCGGGTGGGGTTACTACTTGTCTTAAATTTTATCATATATATTTTTACACCGCATCATTCATTTATCTTTTTATTCGGAGCACCACAGCACTTTTTATATTTTAAACCGCTTCCACACGGGCACAAATCATTAGGATATATCTTTTTTCTATGTGCTATAGGTAAGTTTGATGCATTTCCATGCCTTCTACGTTCCTTTATTGTCAAAAGATAATTAGATATATCTGTCTCTGAAAATCCCTCATCAGAATGTTTATTATAATCTAATTCCTCAGCCCTAATTTCTACTATTTTTCCGAAAATATCCAATTCAATGTTAATGAACCAACATTTAGTAAATTTACGATCAAGCATATTCGCATAAGTATACTTTCTTCTTATCTCATCCGGAAACTTTTCCAATCCTGGAATACATATAAATTCGCAATACGCAAAATCACCCTCAACCCAAATTGGAGTAATATACCCTAATTCCTTTTCCCTTTTTATACGATTTTTTATAGCTTCATCAAATTCAATTCTTGTGTCTTCACATAAATCAAGCAAAAATTCCGCAAACTTCACACGACCTTTCACATTATTTTTTTCAAGATATTCCAATATGTCATGCATATACCCTGGAATATTTTGTTCTGGTTTTTTCACTTGAAGTTGTTTATTGTATAGGCCAGTAAAATATGCATCCAAATCTTCTCTAAAACCAATAGCGGTAAATGAATCACATTCTTTATAATCATTCACATATTCCTCATATATATTTTGAGAAATATACATTCCTAAATGGTCTAATTCATCATTAAACATTAAACACTTAATCCTTGTTGCTGCCTGTCTATGCTTCAAATAATGAAGAAAACATAATTCCGAATTGAAATATTTTACATATGCATCTAAATCGTCAATACTTATAGCTATTGTTCCTTTGTTCATTTCGAAAATATTTGTTTTTTCAATTTTTGCCTCAAAAACATTAAAATTATCAACAGTAACACACATCGTGTATATTTTTCTAATTTTGTTACGTGCAAATTCAAATTTCTTATTTTTTTCTTCTGTATAAAAGCAAACATTATCTACACATTTATTTATGTATTCCAGAGTTCTAACACACTGGTAATCGGCTTTTCCAATAAGCTCTTTAAACGATTTCTTATGTGCTGTAAGATCAGTTAGCGCTGGGGTATATGCAAACGATCCTGCCTTTACTTCTGCAATAATTATAATATCATCGCAAACAGCTATAATGTCATTTTCATCCATCTGTTTTAAAGAACTTCCTATTGGATAATAATTTCCTATATATATTTCTGCGTTTGGCATTAACATAGATAATTTTTCCGCCACCAAGCTCTCACTTGCTTCTTTTTGAATGTCTGACCATGTATTAGCATATTTATTATCTTTTGCAATAATACTTTTTTGCAAAATTCGATATATATTATCAAAAAGATTATAGTAATCAAAACAATAGCTAACACCATCTATTACTATAAATGGTCTTCTCTGCACTGGCAAATTTTGAACCGGCCACCCAGGAAACTCCGTCTTTGTAAAAAAGCTATCATTTTCGCCAAGTTCCCACGAAAGGCTCTTCACCAATTCTTCACTCCAACCTGTTACTTTTTTCACATCATATAATTCTGTACCAAAGCACTTAGACATAAGAGATTCAGTTTTTCCGTCATTCTGAATTCTATCAAAAATACTATCAACTTCATGATCGCTTTTGCTCTGTACCTCTTGCTGAAAGATTTTGTACTCATTGGCCAGTCCTTTAGCTGCATCTAATTTAGCAGAAGACAATGAATATTCTAATTTTCTTAGTCCTTCAATAAAATCAACTGCTGTTACATTATAAACTTCTTCCATTTTTTTAGCATGTGGTAAAATTAGTTTTTCAAGGTCATCTAATTGTTGACACTGATACCGTTTTCCGCGAACATTGCTCATCAATTGAGCTTCAATAATATATTCAATATCTTCTCTTCTATAACCATCATTCTCTTGAGCTTTCGCCGCCCATACAATATAAAAGTACTGGCATTTAGTATATAGCTTATCTATATCATTAAATAACTCTTGCATAATCTTGCTCTGCAATTTGTCATCAACAATCTCATTGTCAGGTTTTATTGAAACCAAAATACTTTGTATGTACTCTATGTAACGCGCATTATCTTCTACTTGAATTTCAGAGACAGTCTGCAAAAATGACATCATAAATAAATCAGTTGCATTTTGTAATAATATTAATGGATTGCATTTTTTTACTTTATCAACTATTTCTACTATAGTATTATCTATGTCTGTTTTTATATCATCATAATGAGATGCAAATTGCTTATTTCTCCTTTGAATTTCTTCTTTTGTATAATGATTTTTTGAGAATACAGAATTTCCAAATCTTCCAATTTCCACCTTCCCATTAGAATAATAATCATCATATTTTTGTTTTTTCCCCATCTATATTTTCTCCATTCATATACTTAATCTTCTTATTTTCACTGTACATTAGTAAATATCTATATTTTATTATAACATAAGTACACAAGAAAAGCTGAGCATTCCGCTCAGCCCAAATTTCTATTATCAAATCTTACTTATATCGCCTTAAATATCTTCTGTGACACCGGCTTCTCCCCCTGTGTCCGTTCCAATTCCTTTCTAGCGTTTTTCAAGTCTTCCAGCCTTTTTAATTCATCATCAGCATCCTCTAGTCCCAAATGCGTATAGGTGTTAAGCGTAACTCCTATATCGCTATGCCCCATAAGGTACTGCAATGTCTTTGGATTCATGCCGGATTTCGCCATATTGCTGCAATACGTGTGCCGGCAAACATGTGGCGTGATATTCGGCATCTGCACCCGATAGATATCGTTGTACCGCTTCACCATGTGGTTAAAGCGATGTTCCCAATGCATTGCCACTAACGGCAGTCCTTTGTCATCCAAAAACAGGAACCCGGTATATCCATCCATCACTTTTTCTACCTTTGGTTTCTCCCGGTCTTCGATGATGGCTTGAAAGCATTTTGCAACATCCTCTGTTACCGGAAGTTTTCTTGTTCCGGCAGAAGTCTTTGTTAGCTCAATCACTAAGGTCATATCAGATAACCGTTGAAGCTGATGATCTATATTCACAATCCTGTTCCCTAGATCAATATCCTTAATTGTAAGACCACAAAATTCCGAAATGCGCATACCTGTATGGAAAAGTATATACACAACTTCATAATACTTGCAGTATACATTATCATCATGAACAAATTTAAGAAATTTTCGCATTTGATCCCGCGTTAACGCTTCCCTGGTAACACTGTCATTCACCACCACTCCCGCAAGTTCAAATCCAAATGGATTTTTATGGAGCACATCGTCATCCACCGCCATTTGAAAAGCCGGCCTTAATACGCCCCGGACTGTTTTCACTGTACTATATCTTTTTCCATCCTGCTGCAGCTTTATCAGAAACAGCTTTGCATCTGAGGTTTTGACATCGCCAATTTTCTTATAATAAAAATCTTCTTTCTTCATGAGATTCTTTACAAAATTGTAATTGGCTTTTGTATTTGGCTTTACGCCAATTCTAGTAGAAAGATATCGTTCCACCAGTTCCTCTACCGTCATACTTCTTCCTTCTGGATGCATTTGAGAATCCAAATCGTAGCCGATTTGCTTTTCAAGTTCTCTAAGTGATAAGCATGGTTTCTTTCCTACTGGAAGTTTATCTGTTGGTTCAAGGCGCCAGCTATATACAAAATGCGCCTTGCCATTTACATGATATTTAAATTGATATTTTCCATCCCACTGAATTGACTCCCCTCTGCGTAACACTCGGTGTTTTGAGTCTCTTCTAATTCCTGTCTTTGCCATTTAACATCGCCTCCTTAAATCTGGATGCGCTTCCAGATATCTTGCAAACGCTGTGCGAATAATCATCTTGCGTTCCTTATAAAACACAAGGAAATTCTTCTGTTCATCCGATTTCAGTAAATCATAAATTTCCTACGACTAAGCACAAAATAATCAATTGCCTCCGTCGGTGTAATTATATTTTTCACTCCTGGACTTAGATTTTTCATTTTTCTTCGTCCTCCCCTCCACGACTCAAATTCACAATGTACTGTTCAAAACGTTCTCTTATAACAAGGTATCTATTTCCCATATAAATAGCAAATTCGCCTTCGTTATCCTCTGCTAAACGTCTCATTTTCTTAATTCCAATATTGAAATATTCTGCTGCTTCCTTAATCGTAAGCATATACTTTTCAGATACTGCCATTGGCTTTTTCCCTTCTCTCATTATGCCATCCTTTTTTGTTCTGATTTACTTGTTCCATATGAATCAGGCCTGGATTCAATTGAGAGCACAAAAACAATTTATTACCATTGCATCAGACTTTCTTTTTTACGCCCTCATATAACGAAACGCTCAGAGGGTAAAATACAGCGAGCAAATGCAAAAAATTTTATTTTTTTGTTTTTGTCTCTCACATATACAAAAGAAGAACGGTGTTTTTACAGGGTGTTGGAGAAATTTTTTTATTTTTGCGCAAAAAAATAGCTATAAGACTCCATTTTTTGAAATCTTATAGCTTTGCTATTAATAATATTTAGTTGTATTTCTAATCATCAATTATTTCCCAGTGTCCATTGGAACCACGACCAACAAATCGGACAATACCTATATCTTTGATGTGACGTTTTACAGTCTTGGAACTTATTCCTAACGTCATTGCCATTTTTTCTGTACTGATTTTATTATCCTTTTTTATCATATTCAATATTTGAATTTCCAACGGATTACTCTCTTTTTTCTGAGGGACATCCTGAGGGACATCCTGAGGGACATCCTGAGGGACATCCTGAGGGACATTGTAATTCAAATTTGGCATCACAACTGTAAACTGGTACCGATCTGATCTAAAAGACGGCTTTTTACTTTCGTCATAGTTGATCTGAAATTCATAGCCGCCGATGATTTTTCCAAATCCACTACCTTTACGTTCCATATATCCCAGCCGATTAAATATATCTGCCAAAACCGGGTTTCTTCTCGTTGACGGAACTGTAAGCGGATCTCTGTCCTGAATAATGGAACCGTCCGGCATGCCTCCCGGCGAATATATCTCCATACGATCATCGTAAATATCAATATGCACTTCACTGCCATTCACAAGATAATCTCTATGAGCCAATGCATTAACCAATGCTTCATGATAACTACGTTCTACATATTCCGGCATTTCTTCTCTGGAATTAGCAGTCTTGCGCCACATTAATTTTGCATTTCTCTTAATAAAAGCTTCTCCATTATCAATCAAGGACAATACACTTCCAGAATATTCCGCATCGTCAAATGCATCTATTGTACCACCACTTTTGTTTAGTCCATTCCACCGGGTACAAAACAGTCTTGACCATCGGATAGGGCTTTCATCTGCAACCAAGGCTCCGGCATTTGTCAGATATCCCTGCTCATTCACCAGACCAAATGATATAAGATCCTTCTCATCAAAACTATTTCCTGTCCATTTTTTATATCTTTCCCGGAGTTTGGAAAAAGCAAAATCTTCCACCTTATACGTAGAAATCTGCGAATCATAAGATGTATTTCTACCACGCAACACCAGTCTTTTCAATTCCGTTGATGTCGCTTTCACACTCTCGTTTCCAACACGAACATATGCTTCCAGCACACCATCACCCGAATAATAGTACGGTGTCTCTTCACCTTTGAAAATATCCAGTATAATTAATACTTTTCCATCTTCGACCTGTTCAAATCGAAGACGAAATTCTGGAATTGGATCCATCCTTGTCTTAATGATTTCACTTATTTTCTCAGCATCACCATTCGGATTTTCAAGTCCTACAACTTCATCATTATCGGCTATTCCAAAGATTAACGCTCCACCAAGTGTATTTGCAAAAGCACTTACGCTCTTACACCAACTCTTTGGTTTCTTCGCTTCTAAAGATAGCTTTTTGTCATATTCGGTTGCTTCACCGATTAATTGTTTTATATCCAAGCTTTCCACCAACTTTCTGCAATCAACGTGTTATTTCTTGCTTTCCATTCGTTCTCTAAGATCCGTTAGTTTTTCCCCCTGATAGCTAAAATATGCAGTTCCCTGTACCTGATAATCATATTCTAACAACTGCTGTGCTAATGCTGATAAAGATGTCGTAACTCCTTTATAAGCAATATGCCTGTCATCAATGACTTTCACAATCACCGATGCATCATTAATAAAAACCAATTCAGCATTCTGAGGAATGCCATATTTACTAAATCTGAATGGTCCGCGCCTACTTTCTTTTGCGACTTCTGCAGCTGTTTCCTCATCCAAAATTTCATGTCCCTCTGGTGCCATTTTCTTCAATCGTTCTTCAGTTCCACTGATTTTTGCAATGCTGTCCAGTAAGTCATAGGCATCTTCCGGGCTCATGGCATAAAATTCTCTTTTTCTCTCTTTTCCATCAAAATTTTCTATTGATCGTAAATCTGGATTCAATTTATCAATCAAATCATGTAAAACAAGATCTGTCAGATTTGATTCCACTTCATATACAGCATATGCACGAAATGCAAATGGAATAGTTTCACTTCGATTTAGTTGCTTCATTCTCTTTTCTAAATCTTTTGCATATCCTATTTTCACATAATCAGGGAATGATGGATTAGTCAGTATGTAAATTACTCCTTTGCTCATTGCAGACACACTCTCCCTACGTTTTATTAACAATAGATTTATAACATTTTATTCATTTCCATATGGCGTTTTAGATTCTGCAACCATAGACAATGTATTCTGCTCATCAAGACTATACTTCACTGTCTTATGCTCCGGCTTAGTAAAGGTAGACGAACCACCGATACCAAAATACTTTTCAAAGAAAGTCTTCAGCTTGTCAATGACACCCTGTTTCTTCTTTGCTCTGCCACCACCGCCAAAGCGTGAAATCGGTGGCATAAGTTTATCGATGTCCGTTCCGGCTGTTTTGATTTCTCCGTCACGGAACGCATTCTCCATGAACTTTCGTGTATCTTCCGGCTTCAGCTTTTCTTCCGTAATAATCGCATTAAGGTCATGATCTCGCTGTTCCACCACATACTCATGCCACTCATTCATGACATCATCCACATCATTGATTCCTGCAATAAAAGTTTCAATGAGCTGTTTCTTGCTACGCAGTTCTGGACTGGCATCAATCGCCTTATTGATGGTAATTAAAACTTCCTTGTCTTCGCAATGGGTATCATGGTACTTCTTTACGAGCATGAGAATATAATCAATGTTAATCTCTATCTGCCGGATCAATTCAATCTCAAATACTACATCATCTGTAATATCCGTACTTTCCTGACGCTTGCGTTTCCATTCATCACGCAAATCCTGATAGCGTCCAAGGTAATCCTGTAAATCACGTTCGGAAATCAACTCGTTCCCCTTGAAATCATCAAAGGAAAGCAGCAGATTTCTCATACGGAGAATCGCACCAAACAAAGCGATAAAATCTTTCTGGTTCTGTTCTCCGACAATCTGTGGTTCTGACAGAGGGAACTTATTATTCAAATCTTCCATCATATCCACATACCCCGGCATTGGCTTACCATCTACAGATTCATATCCGTAATAATAATCCTTAAAACTCTGCAACAGAACAATACCTCCGGCATTCTTGTCTCCGAACAGGGAAATGGCACTATCCACTCGCTTTTGCAGATTTCGGAAACATACAATATTTCCAAAAGTCTTGATGGAATTTAAAATACGATTGGTACGGGAAAATGCCTGTATCAACCCGTGCATTTTCAGATTCTTGTCTACCCACAGCGTATTCATGGTTGTGGCATCAAAACCTGTCAGGAACATATTTACTACGATCAGAATATCCAATTCCTTGTTCTTCATACGAAGTGACACATCTTTATAGTAATTCTGGAATTTATCACTTGAGGTATCGTAATTCGTATGGAACATTTCATTATAATCCTTGATGGCTTCTTCCAGAAATTCTCTGGACGGTTGATCAAGGGCAGAGGTATCCTCTGAATTTTCTTCATCCAGAATACCATCCGATTCTTCCTCATTTGCACCATAACTGAAAATGGTCGCAACACGTAGCTTCTTGGTCGGGTCTTCTACCATCTGCTTTTTAAATTCCTGATAATACAATTTTGCCATCGGAACGCTCGATACTGCAAAAATGGAATTAAAACCGCTGATACGCTGTTTCTGCTTGATTTCCTCTACCTCGTCCCGTTTGGCAGAAGCTACCTCTGCGATATTAGTCAGCGTATTATATATGTAAGTTTTATCTCCACGATAGGTCTTCTGGTCAAAATGTTCCAGTATATACTGTGTTACAATTCGGATACGCTCAGGAGCCATCATAACCTTTTCACGGTTGATGTCCCAGACCATCTCATCTGTGATTTCTTCTTCCACATCCATCGTTTTAATATAATCCACCCGGAATGGAAGAACATTTTTATCGTTAATAGCATCCACAATCGTATAACTGTGGAGCTGATCTCCAAAGGTCTGACCTGTAGTAAAGAATTCTGGATTTTTTGCTCTGCCGGAATTAACAGAAAAAATCGGTGTTCCTGTAAATCCAAACAGATGGTATTTCTTGAAATTCTTCACAATCGCAGTGTGCATATCCCCAAACTGACTGCGGTGGCACTCATCAAAAATAATAACGATATGTTTCGTATAAACTTCATGTCCCGGATTCTTTTTTATAAAGGTAGCCAGTTTCTGAATTGTAGTAATGATGATGTGTGCATCCGGGTCTTCCAACTGCCGTTTTAATATGGTTGTCGAGGTATTGCTGTTGGCCGCACCTTTTTCAAAACGGTCATATTCTTTCATGGTCTGGTAGTCCAGATCTTTGCGGTCAACCACAAACAGTACCTTGTCAATATAAGGCAGTTTCGATGCCAGTCTTGCCGTCTTGAACGAAGTCAGCGTCTTGCCGGAACCTGTGGTATGCCAGATGTAACCACCACCCTCGACACTGCCGTACTTCTTATAATTATTGGCAATTTCGATACGATTGAGAATCCGCTCCGTAGCCGTGATCTGGTACGGACGCATGACCATCAGCATATCCTCAGATGTAAAAATGCAATACTTCGTAAGGATATTCAGAATCGTATGCTTTGCGAAAAAAGTCTTTGTAAAATCAATCAGATCAGGAATCACCCGGTTGTTGGCATCTGCCCAGAAGCAGGTAAACTCAAAACTGTTACTGGTCTTGGTCTTACTTGCTCCCCGTTTCTCATGTTCTTTTTCTGCATTCCTTCTGGTACTGTTGGAATAATATTTTGTATTCGTGCCATTGGAAATAACAAAAATCTGAATATATTCATACAATCCGCATCCTGCCCAGAAAGAGTCTCTCTGGTAGCGGTTGATCTGATTGAATGCTTCACGGATAGCAACTCCTCTGCGCTTCAGCTCAATATGCACAAGAGGAAGACCGTTTACTAATACTGTAACATCATAACGGTTGTCATGCTTTGCACCATTTTCCATGCCAATTACATACTGATTGATGACCTGCAACCTGTTGTTATGGATGTTCTTTTTATCTATGAGTGTAATATTCTTGGAAGAACCGTCATCACGAGTCAGGACTTGGACATTGTCCTCCTGTATCTTCCTAGTCTTTTCCACAATATGCTCATTTGGATTGGCAACGGCATTTTTGAAAAAATCATCCCATTCTGTGTCTGAAAACTGATAGTTATTCAATTCCTCTAATTTCTTACGGAGATTGGCAATCAGGTCTTTCTCCGTGTGAATCGGCAGATATTCATATCCCTGTTCACAGAGCAGACGGATAAACTCCTGTTCCAGTTCTGCTTCGCTCTGGTAACTGTCAGAACGCTTCTTGACTGGCTCATATTCCGTGACAACGGTATTCTCCGATGTCTCCGCTACAATATTAAAGTACGGCACATCCTCGCCTCCTTACTTTGGTAATTCTTTAAAGGATAACAGCTTATCCCTGTAATATTCATACTGCTTCTGACGTGCTTCGATTTCTGCCGGAAGTCCTGCAGACAAGTCGTTGCAGAGAGTGTTAAAATGGTCTAGAATTTCTGTAATTTTCTTCTGCTCCTTGACCGTTGGAACAGCAATTGAAATATTTAAAATATCTGCTTTCCGTAAATTTGTTTGGTCTGCTCCGTTATCATACCTTAACAACTGTGGATTACGACTTAATATATAATACAAATATTTTGTAGTAACCAAATCTGATCTGCTAACTGTAAATGCTCCAATTCTCTGATTAAGAGTATATTTATCATCCTCATCAACTAAGTAACATTTTGCCAGCGCACGACCATTTGGCAAATCACTCATAACCATCAGAATATCATTCACATATAATGGACAAATCTGGTCATCCGAATATTTCCTCACTTGCCCATCAGTAGAAATAAACTTAGAATTTACAACAATATATTTTCCATCAGCTACAATGCTTTTTTCATGCCCTTTGCCATTTCTGAAATCAGCAATATAATCAAGGCTAACCATTGCATAACCAAACACATACTGAATGAGCTTAATTGCGCTCAGCTCTGTCTGTCTGTCTGTCTGTCTGTCTGTCTGTCTGTCTGTCTTGAGCGTGCTACCCGTTTCAGCAAATGTCAAGAGCAAATCACGATAATATTCATATTGCTTCTGACGTGCTTCTATTTCGGCTGGCAAGCCAATATTTAGGTCAGTGCAGATGGCTTCAAAATTGTCGAGAACATTAACAAGCCTTTTCTGTACATCCAATGTTGGAACAGGAACAGGGAATTGATTTAGCATCGGTCTTCGAATAGATGCCACTGATCCTTGAAACATAGTTTTCTGTATATATGGTAAAAATGCCGATCTCATATAGTGAAAATAATATCTTGGTAATACATCTGGAGTGTTTATATGAATTCTGTATGCTCTTTGATGCAAAGCATATTTTCCCTCAACATAATGAAATACCTTTCCCACGCCTACTCCATCACCAGCAGTAATAATAGCAATTTCATCATATTCGTATTCATTTTTTCGCAACGGTTCCTGTGAACGGACATAAAAAGGATATTTACCTTCTTCAAGTCCTTCATTAGTATTACTACTACCCGTACCAATATCAGCAATATCAGCTAACGGAACGATTTTAACATTGTTATCGAATGTCAGCAGTTTATTACGATAAAATTCATACTGTTTCTTCCGAGCTGTAAGCTCGGCTGTAAGCTCGGCTGTAAGCTCGGCTGTAAGTAACGTGAAAGAGTCCAAAATATGGACTATTTCACGTTGTACCTCCAGAGGAGGTACAGGAAGCTTAATGGCTTTAATAGATGGTACGCTAGAATGAACAACTTTACTTTTTACCTTTCCAGAACTTTTCTGTCTTTGTGCATCTACTGTTGATAAAGCATAACTTATGTATTTGGGATCTTCTTTATGTTTCAGTACAACTATATCTCCACCCGCTAAGCATTTCTCATTTCCTATATATGCACAACACTTTGCAATATCTTCAACACTTTCTCCAGTTATTGCAAATAAAATATCTCCATGTTCAAAATACTTTGGCGATTTTACATACTCCAATTTTGTATGAGACTTGCATTCTTCGAACCAGACACCGTACGTTGTATAAATTTCTCCATAACGCACACATGGTATTCCTTCCTCAGTTACCTGATCCCTTTTAATACCAGAACCTCTATATATATCCACTGCTATTTCATCAATCGTTTTATATTCCACACCGTTTGGGCAAAACTCCGCAATCAGTTCATCTAATTGGCTCATGCTTCAGCCTCCTTGCTCAAAACAGCCTGTAATCTTTTTGCAAGTTTTTGTTTCAAATCGTCATCGTTTGCATAAAGAACAATGTTGTCACCACTTACATCAAAATGAACTCTTTCACTATCAAAAAAACTTTGTTTACAAGTTAAAATTAATTTGATTGGATGATTACACAACTGTAGTCCTCTGGCAATTCCGGCTTCATAATAAACACCGCCACGATTTCCTGTTAAATCTGCAATCAAAGCAACAGAATCTGTTATTTCAGCAGTAATTTCTCCGATAATAGATCCATTGAATTGTTTCTCATCAATTCTCATAGCCGAATAATTCAATGATTGAATAACAGGTTTATATACATTTTCATATGTAGAAGCAGTTTCTTCCGCAAACATCATAGCAACAAATATTTGATTTCTTTTCATTATTGGTGGAATGGACACTTTATCGTATTTTCTCTTATAGAGTTGGCGTAATAATGCCACCAAATTTTCGCAACGCTGAAAAGCATCTCCTTGCTTTTTTATACCATCAATAAGTATCCATGCTTCTTCGTTGTTTTCATTAATTTCATCTAAAAACGCCTCTACCTCATAAACCCATTCACTGACATTAGGTTGTTTTGGATTATCAATCAAATTTTTCAACGCTTCTTTTTCTTTCATAATTACACCTCGATTTCTGCAATGATCTTATCAATCTCATCACGGAGTACCTGCTCACGGGCAACAATTTCCTTAATTTCTGCATTCAGCTTCACGATGTCAATTTTCTCTCTGGTATCTTCGGCTTCAACATAAGTGGATACAGACAAGTTATAATCATTACCGGATACTTCTTCATAGCTTGCTAGATGTGCAAAATACTCCACTTCTTCACGCTTAGCAAACATATCCACGATGCGGTCAATATTTTCTGGTGTCAGCTTATTGTTGTTAGTAACCTTCACGCACTCGCTTGTAGCATCAATAAATAGTGTCTTGTTGTCTGCCTTGTTCTTTTTCATTACCATGATACAGGTTGCAATTGAAGTGCCAAAGAACAGGTTACTCGGCAACTGAATAACGCAATCCACATAGTTGTTATCTACCAGATATTTACGGATTTTCTGCTCTGCACCACCACGGTACATGATTCCCGGAAAACATACGATGACAGCAGTTCCATTGGATGCAAGCCATGATAAACTGTGCATAATAAACGCCATATCCGCTTTGCTCTTAGGTGCCAGAACTCCAGCCGGAGCAAAACGAGGGTCATTGATGAGCAGTGGGTTTTCGTCTCCCGCCCACTTGATAGAATATGGCGGATTAGACACGATCAGCTCAAATGGCTCATCATCCCAGTGCTGTGGACTGAGCAATGTATCCTCACAAGCTATATCAAATTTATCGAATCCCACATCATGCAGAAACATATTAATACGGCACAGGTTGTAAGTTGTGATATTGATCTCCTGCCCATAAAATCCGTTACGGATAGCATCCTTTCCAAGAATTTTCTCAGCCTTCAAAAGCAATGAACCCGAACCGCAAGCAGGATCATATACTTTATTGATTTCTGTTTTTCCTACAGTTCCAAGGCGTGTGAGTAGTTCGGACACATCTGCCGGAGTAAAGAACTCTCCACCAGATTTTCCGGCATTCGATGCATACATAGTCATAAGATACTCATACGCATCACCAAAGGCATCAATGGAATGATCTTTCACATCTCCCAGATTCATTTCGCCTACGCCATTCAGTAACTTTACGAGTTTTTCATTACGCTTTGCAACGGTAGAACCCAGTTTATTGCTGTTTACATCATAGTCATCAAACAGTCCGGCAAAGTCACTCTCTGCCTCACTTCCTTTCGCTGATTCCTCGATGTGACGGAACACACGCTCCAGTGTTTCATTTAAGTTTTCATCATTCGCAGCATTGGCACGGACATTACAGAAAAGTTCACTCGGAAGGATAAAAAATCCTTTTTCCTCTACCAGTCCTTCTCTTGCTTCTTCTGCATCTTCATCCGGCATTTTAGCAAAATCAAAATCCGTGTTGCCCGCATCAATCTCACCACTGTTTATGTAATTACACAAGTTTTCGGAAATATAACGATAGAACATCGTGCCAAGAACATAATTTTTGAAGTCCCAACCATCGACTGCTCCACGCAGTTCATCTGCAATTGCCCATATTGCACGGTGCAGTTCATCACGTTCCTGTTCCTTTTTGGTATCAACCATTCTCTTTTCCTCCGTTATCCTCTGGTACAAATTCCAGAATATCGTCAACGCCACAGTTCAGAACACGACATATACTCTCTACGCTTTCGAGGGAAATATACCCATTACGTTTCAGCCGTGTGATGATATTTGCGGAGAAACCAGCCTCCTGCTGCAACTGTGCATTCGTCATGTTTTTTTCTATCAATAAATGGAATAATTTTTTATAACTGACTGCCATGTCATACCTCCATTATTTTACCAACAGATATAGGAATAGAGTATCACGAAAACGTGATTTTTTCAATCTATACAAAATTTTTGTAATCCAAAACAAGCAAAAAGCCATAAGATTTTCTTTTCAAAATCTTACAGCTCTTCTATCATGTTGCGTCCCAAAATCATCTATATTTACATGTAATATCTGCACAAAATCCCGTGGGTTATTTTCGGGTTATTTTTCAGCTGCCTATGCCTTCCGGACCTTGATTTTACTGACTTTTGGGAGAAGCTTTCAAAGAGTACCGTGGCAGATGAAAAGTACTTTAATCATTGTTTTGTTTCTCCTTGATTTGCCCCGGAATGCCCTGTTTTGCAAGGAATTTCGGGGATTTGTGAAATGTGTATTTTTTCTGGCATCCTGGCAAAATGGAGCAAGTTGTTACGGGCTGTTAGTAGTAAAATTAGTAGTAAAATGGCATTGGGTTACTACTAAGTCCATCCATCGTATATGCTCATATTGAATTAGCACGCAGTTGGTTGGCAGTCATTCATAATGTATCTTTTAAATTTTTCAACTGTTTGTTAGTCATATATTTTCTCCATATCGGGCTATTTTTAAATCAGCACATTCCATTTTCCATATCTTTTTCCGTCCACTCTACGGATATAATCCTTTTTCTGCAAGGACTCCATGATTCTCTTCACCGTACTGAGCGATTTTCCGGTCTCTGCCACAAGCTCTTTTTGCTTAATGGAAGGATTTTTGTAGAGCAGTTTCAAGATCGCAAGTTCTTCTAAAGTACATTCCAAAGTGTCAAATTGAGACTTTGGAACTTTAGGACTGACACTTTGGGAATTATCATCCACATAGTCCACGTGCATATATCTGTTTTTCAGCTCATATTCCGTTCCCAAAATTAAATTGCTGAAGAACATTTCCAAAAACTTTGTTGTGGCATGAACACCGTTTTGCAGATCGTTATAATTTGCCCTTACCAAAGCATTGCGGAAATACCAAGAATTCTTTTCAAAGGCATCGTTATTTACTTTGAAACCGAATGTTTTCATGTACTTAATCATAAAAACAGCCGTAGCTCTGGTGTTGCCCTCGCAGAATGGATGGATCTGCCAAATATCTGAAGCAAACTTGGCAAGATGCTTCACACAGCGTTCTACAGACAATCCTTCATAAGAAAACTGTTTCTCCGTTGCGAAATCATAATCAAGGGTGTCTTTGATGCTGTTCCACGCTGCGTTTTTCCCTCGATATGTTCCTTGGCAGTATCTAACAGATAAGCAGAGGTTTTCAAACCGTCTACTGCCTGCAAGCCGATTGCAGTCTGCCACGCTTCACTCTTTTCGATTTGACCAGGCTCGCCTTGTTTGATATATTCTTCAAGCTCAAATTGCCAGTTCTTTTCTGCTGACATAGCTGCACCTCACTTCTTGCTTAATACCCGATCCTGAAATAATCCAAATACGCTTTATACTTGTCCTGTGCGGTCAGGCAGGTATCGGTCAGATAGCCCTTTTCGTTGTCCCATTCCTTCAATCCACGGTAGTAGAACATCTTCAGATTATCCTCAATGATAAACGGAACGATATTGTATTTCAGGCTCTCCTTAAACATGATCAATCTGCCCACACGCCCATTACCATCCTGGAACGGATGGATTCGCTCAAACTTCACATGAAAGTCCAGAATGTCCTCAAGGGTCTTTTCTTTCTTAGCACTATATTCCGTCAGCAGTGCCTTCATTTTATCGGCAACTTTTTCCGGAAGGGCGGTATCCATGCCGCCGACTTCATTCGGAAGTTTCTTATAATCGCCAACAGCAAACCAATCTTTTCTGGAATCGCTGGTGCCGTTCTTCAAAACCAAGTGAAGCTCTTTGATGAACTTTTCCGTCAGAGCTGCTTTTGCATGATCAATGATCATGTCAATGCAGCGGAAGTGATTTGCTGTTTCGATTACGTCATCCACATTCAGCACTTCTTTTTCTACGCCGATGGTATTGGTTTCAAAGATATATCGGGTTTGATCGTGCGTCAGGCGGCTTCCTTCCATATGGTTGGAATTGTATGTCAATTCGATCTGTGTTTTATGGTAGATCCCACCAGAATATTTACTTGTCTTCTGTTCTTTCAGAATATCCAACAGAGTAATTAGTTCTGCTTTTCTTTTATTGGTACGCTCCGGTTTTTCTGCGTTTTCCGGAATGTTCCATGTCTTGCCGGTAAGAAACGCACCGTTCACACGCCCCTGGGCGCAGTAATTTCTAACACTGCGCTCGGATACATCCCACTTTTTCGCTACTTCAGTAACTGAAAGATATCGCATCTATGATCCTCCGCTATAAAATCCATCCAAAAAACTACGTTAATTTATTATATAGTATACCACGCTATCGGCAAAAATACCAATAGTATTCAAGACTGAATTGTTGCACTTTTTGCCGACACAGGAAATACTGCTTCCGGAATCGGGTAGGAGGTAAATAATTATTTTATTTACCGTCCTC
>QUKC01000034.1:0-14934 GCA_003481005.1 Firmicutes bacterium TM09-10
AAAAATGCTGTTAGTTCTGATCTTTTGAAGGTAAATCTTACAATGTTGTCTGCAATTAGCAATTGATATATCGGAAACAGTGCACTATTGCATTGGAATACTCATATAGTGAATATTCCGACGCAATAGTACTCTGCCCAATCGAAAAGTATGCACTTTTTAGTTGGATACTCATAAAGTAAGTAAACGTCAAAACATCCGCCTGACACTAAAGTTAACGCCGCTTTTATCATGAGCGGTGTGGTTTCCTGCATTCCTCTGGAAGTTGTTCTGTCCAAGGCATTATGTAGTCCAGATCTGCAGGTTCTATATTTCCTTTTTCATCACAGTGTTTTGGCAACTCTGTCAGTATATATTTGAAGTAATTGTATGGACGAAGATTGTTCAACTTGGCGGTTTCAGAAATGCTGTAAATTAACGCACTGGCATTCGCACCGTTGGCTGTGTTATGGAACATCCAATTCTTCTTGCCTACGCAAAAAGTTCGGATAGACCTTTCGCTGGCTGAATTATCGATAGGAATATCCCCATCTGTAAGGAATACTTTCAAATAAGATTCCTGATTAATGATATAATTCAGACCTTGCGCTGTTTTACTCTTTGGTGGAACGGCACATTCTAAAACCTGCTGTTTTACCCACACAAAAAATTCCTCAACCAACGGCTTTATTACTTCTTGCCGTTTTTGAAGTCTCTCAGATGATGAAAGCTTTTTTAGTTCTGTATCTAGGTTATAGAACTCACCTATTTTTTGCAGTGTCTGATACGCCACCGACTGCCTGACAGAATTCGAATCTTTTTTGTCTGCAGCCTTAACTGCCTCCGTAAGATCTCGTCTTACGTGAGCCCAACAATTCGCATTTATTACATCAGGCAGAAGCTTATCAACCAGATGGTATTGTTGAAGACCGTCAGTTACAAGAATACCTTTGTAATCTTTGTAGAATTCTAAAGGAATCTTGTGGTCTCGCCCTTTCTGATATTCGTATACTACGATAGGACGATCTTTGTATAGCTCTCCTGAGCGATGAACCCACATATAATGTTCAAAATTTAATGATAAAGGCTTCCTAACGTATCACAAAGCCATCTGTAAATGTTGTAAACATGCGGAAACCGGCATTTTATATGTGAAAAAACAGGTGAAAAAAATCTCTGTTTTGCACAAACATCAGTAAATATTTTTAGGATCGACATCTTTGATTTTAGAATCCAGGGGATTTAAACCCAGCATTAAATAGTTGTATTGTTCTTCTGTTAGTTCGGCAGCTTCAGCTGTGGTTCTTGGCCAGGATAATCGTCCATTTTCAAAACGTTTGTAAAGGAGTAAAAATCCTGTTCCCATCCATAGCAGCCCTTTGCAACGATCAGAGCGTTTTCCACAAAAGAGAAATAGTGTTCCTTTCTCAAATGGATTCTGGTCGTATTTATCACCAATAATCATTGCCAGACCATCAATTCCTTTGCGAAGATCAACCGTCCCACAAACCAATACCACACGGCGTATACCAGCTGCATCTTCAAGCATGTGTCACCTCTTTCAAAATCTGTGATAGAAGCTGTTCCGATATATCATTTGATATCGCAATTGACGCCATTCCTACTTTGATGACGGCTGCTGGCTTGATTGTTTCAACGTTGCATCTGGTAGAAACTTCCTGTTGAACAGGTGCAGCTATCTCAACGAATGAGACTGCATTTTGATTGTCTTGGATTGACAGTAGATTGTTTTTATTTATCTGGTCATAAGTTTCCTTTCGAAACTTGCGTTGCCAGTAGTAATAGCTTTGTTCTAAAATGTCATTCTCTTTTAGCCACTGCTTCACACTTTGACCAGCCGGCCTCTGCTGGCAGTTATAAATAATACTTTTCCAGTGTGCGGAGCGAACATCATGTGTACATCGATCCATGCTTATTTTTAGTCCTCCTTGAAAAAATCCATTGATTTATTCAAGGAGGCACTAAATTTTATATCTTGTATAGGCGAGCGGTTTGACACTTACTAAAGTAAGTAAAAACAATTTAGTCCAAAAGGGGCTGTGAAAAAAACCTTAACTAAAAAATAGGATTTTCAATTCACGTAGGTGTGAGTTGAAAATCCTATTTTCTAATCAGGGTGTTTTTTCACAGCCCCTAGTATGACCCACGTTAATTAACAACCTGTTTCACTTGTCTAAATTCCCATCTGCATCATTGTCGTCAATCGACGTAACCACCGCTACGCCTCATTTCTCCGCCTTGCAGAATGGAAACTTATCCTGCGTGAAACATATCGCCAATTGACGTGGATTATACTAGTTTACAAATTTTAATGTGAAATCATCATATAATCATGTTAGAATCTATTGCACACACTCTTTATGACAAATTTTCAAGTATAATTTGTATGTAACAAAATAATACAAAAAAAGAAAAATCACAAAAATAATAATGGTAATTCCTAATTGTTTCATTCCTTGCCATACTCCAACAATATGTAGCATTCCATTTGCCTTTCTTACAGTTCCACTCACTGATATCGGAAAAATAATCACATTAATCAACATTGCAGGTACAGCCGGTAAAAAGTACAGTATCGCTAACTGTTTTTTCAAAATTTTTTTATATTCTTTCTCCTCCATTCCCAAGTATGTTAAAATCTTACAACTTCTTATGTCTTTCTTTGCCTCACTCAAAATTTGAATTGAAAGCACCGTACATATCATTGCAATAATTACTATCGCTAAATAAAATAGTGGCACAACAGCATAAATAGCCATTGAAGCTGATTGACTTCGTACTCCTGCTTTGGAAACTATATATGACTTATCATCAATGTTTTTCATATTATTAATTTCCACTAAAGATAAATTGGATTTCGTTTTTACAGCTAACACATTCATATAAAAGCTCAAGTCATTAATCACATTATCTGGAACAACAATTAATACCCCCTCTCCATTTCCTTTTACTTCTTGTTGCATAAAATTTTCACTATAAATATTTCTTATTCTATAATATGAATTTCCAATTTTTAAATTTGGCTTTTTTTGCACATATAATTCAAGTGCCTCAACATTTGAACTTGTACACTGTAAAATATACTCATCATCTGCAAGCATAATCGGTTTTAGGTCTAAAATACTGCGAAGATTCACATAATCAGTTTCGCTCATGAAAACATCATTTTCAGTACTTGATATTGTAAATTCAAATTTCCCACGTATTTTTTTCTGTGTTTCCAAGTAAAAACTATTTTCATAATTTGTATACAGATTATATTCATAGCTATTTACCAACTCGTTTTTTTTATTCAAAAAAGATAGGAACGAAGAAAAATCCGTATTTTCCTCTTCATTAAAAAAGGCAACATCAAACGCAACAGCATTTACACGTTCATCGACTTTATTTGAAAAATATATTCCCCAGTTAATTGCAAATAGAGCCAATGTCATAGCCATTGTTACTCCTGTAAAAAGAGATATATTAGGAACCATTTTTGATGTGATCTGTCTGGAAATAAAAAAACGTTTTTTATGATATTTCCACTTTCCATTTTTTAGATGTAGAAAAATAATCTTAAGAAAGTTATAAAAAAATGAGTATGAAAAAAACATAAGTAATATTATTGCAAAAAAATTCCAAGAATCAGAAATCTGTTTTATAGTAGACAATACTATAATACCGCAGCCTAACAAACCAAATATTATTGATATAAGAGCTGTAATTGCATTTTTTTTACTACCTATATCTTCATCGCCCTTTTCACATTTTTCTATGTATAAAAGTTCCTGCACGCTCATTTTTTCTATTACATGGCTTACCTTTAATGATGCCAATCCAAAAATCATGCTCATGTAAAATAACGTAAGTAGAATTGCTTTCCAAGAAATTTCAATCATAAACTTATATGGAATAGAATACATATTGATTACTAGTAACTTAACTATTTGAAAAAAAAGAGTTCCCACAATTAATCCTACCAATAAAACAACTTTATAAATTAATAAATTTTCATTTACAAACATTTTTGCTACACATTTATTGTCTATTCCAAGTAACATGTATAATCCAAACTCTTTGCCTCTTCTTTTCAACATAAATATTGTAATATAATTTACAAGAGTTGACATAATTACAACTACTACCATACTTACTCCTATAATCATCAGCGGAAGAATAGATTTTTCTTTTATTACGGCATCAATTTCCTTTGAAAAAATAATCATATTAAATGAAAGTAATAATGCCACTGTTATTACTAGTGTCATAATGTAAATTACATAATCCGTCACTTGTCTTTTGGCATTTCTTCTAGATAATGTTCTTAGCATAGTTGCTCTCCTTCACCCAAAGAAATTTCAGCTAAAATAGCATGGTAAAAACTCTTTCTATTCATGTTATCTTTACATAACTCTTTTCTTAAATATCCATCTTTAAGAAACAAAACTCTATTTCCATAGCTGGCAGAAACCGGATCATGTGTTACCATTAGAATCGTAGTATGTTCTTCTATATTCAATTCATTCAAAAGTTCTAGAATTTGTTTTGCTGACACCGAATCCAATGCTCCTGTTGGCTCATCGGCTAGTATCAGGTTAGGGCTACCTATAAATGCTCTTGCACAGGCACATCGTTGCTTTTGTCCCCCTGATACCTGCATTGGAAATTTACTTGCTATATCTTCAATCGAAAGCCTTTGCATTATTTTTTTCACTTCATTCTGTATTTTTTTTGTTGATATGTTACTAATTGAAAGAGGTAATGCAATATTCTCTTCTATACTTAGTGTATCTAGCAAATTAAAGTCCTGAAAAATAAAACCTAAATTTTCCTTACGAAACTGCGCCGCCTTTTGAGTTGTTAAATTGGTCATATCTTGATTATTCAAATAAATATGTCCTGAGTCTATCGCATCTATTGTTGAAATGCAATTAAGCAATGTTGTTTTTCCAGAACCTGATGGTCCCATGATACTTACAAATTCCCCTTCCATTAAGCTAAATTGAATGTGATTAAGAGCTCTTTTTATATTTATTTTTTTCCCATACGTTTTAACAATGTTTTCTACGTTTAAAATTGTATTCATACCTACGGCTCCTTATCTAAATAAAAGATTGCATATGAGCATGCTTATTGGTTGATGGAGTAAATATATCCAAATAGTTTTTTTCCCTACCAGCGATAATATTGGAATTTTATGAGTCGCTATTTTTTTCCATTTATTATGGCTTTCAAAAATTTTATTAAAAAAATACCCGCACAAATACAAAAACATCCATGGTAGTAACGGGAAAAAATCGCTTGAATAAAAACCTGAAAAAGGAAATCCAATTGGTGTCAATATTTTTATGGAATATAATACTTTTGGAACTGCTAATACCAAATGTCCAAAGCCTATATACCCATTTTGTATATTTTTGAATAAAATGAACAAAATAAAACTCATCACAACCCCCAAAGTAGGTGGTATCTTATCAGTAGTTCTTTTGATTGGATACATTAAAAGTACCGCACACCCCATAAAATTAAGTATTCCAAACCAAATTTCTTCAGACGGGATTAATACGACTGTAATAATTGAAATAACCAAACCACATATGTTAAAAAATATACCTCTCTGTAAATTACTTTTAATTCCCCATGTCCAAACAAATCCAGATATAAAAATAAACGTCCAACAAATTATTTGTTGCCAAATGTGTATTGGCATACAATCGTACCATAACGGATTTCTTTCATAAACAATGAATATATCATATAAAAAATGAAACAATACCATATTAATTATCGCAGCGCCTCTAATCCCATCAATTAAAAAATAACGTTTTTCCTTATTTTGCATATAATTACCACTCCCTTTATTTATTGTTATGCTAACAATTGTAATCCATAAAGTTCTGTTTAATTGTATCTTGGAAAAATCGCTTACTTTTATGGAAAAAATAAAAGAGACCAGCTAATGTATGGATATATGTAGTATAATCATCCTCAACATTTTTGCTAGTCTCTTATTGTTTTGACTAATCTTCTATATATAAAATAATGCGTGTTGTAAAAAAACCATCCAAACAGCTAATTGCCAAATTACCATGATATTTCTTTACAACTCTACGAACATTGTTTAACCCATATCCATGTTTCCCAAATGGGTCAATTTTGTTTTTTGTATTTTCTGAATAGTTACTATTAATGCAATTATTTTTAATATCAATACATAGTATTCCTCGATCATATTTAATATAAATGTATAACACTGGTTGCGTTACTTTATTTAATGCATTCAACGCATTATCAAGTATATTACTTAAAATGACATTAATATCAAAAATAGATACATTTAGATGCTCTGGAATACTGATTTGCCATTTAACATCAACTTTTGCAGTTCTGGCTTTTTCAAGCATATAATTTAAAACACTATCAATTCTATCATTGCCTGACGTGACATATTTTTTCTCACTTTCCATAAAGCTTCCCATTGAATGAAGATAATCAATTACATGTTCTTTATCCTCATACCTAACCATGTCAGTAAGCATTTTTAGATGATGTTTTAAATCATGTCTTAGAGATTGAACATTTAATTGCGAGTTGTAAATAATATCAAATTGGTTTTCATACATATGTATTTCTTGCATTAGTAGCTCTCGTTCTTGCTCTTGCTTTGTTTTATGGAATTTATCTAGTGAAAATACAAGTATTGCAAATAGTAAATCAGCACAAATTGTTCCCAAAATATATTGAATATCATTAGCCATGAACGTCTGAAAAAGAATACATATAATTATCCATTCTCCTCCCCAATAAAAAACTGGAATGAGGAATGTAACTACCATACGTCGATATACTCTCCCAATATAAAAGAATGTTACTATAAATAGGAACAAAATTTCTGTCAAAAAAAGAATTGCATCTTGAGACGAAATTAGCCCTTGAACAGTTCCTCTCATAAAGCTATTGAATAACCAAAGTGCTACAAAAAAAATGCTAACACTTTTTTTATTTATTTTATATTCCCCTATATAAATTCGACAAAAACGCATCAACAAACTAATATGAATTGCATCTATAATTAAAATACATAACTTAATAACAATCAAAAATTTCCTCCTGAACTATAACAATTCTAGCAAATAGCTTTTCATCTTTTTTCGATATTTCTGACTAACAGGTAATACCGTCCCGTCTGTTATTTTCACTGATTCATAATGATAAGCTGAAATAAACATAGTATTTACAATATAGGATTTATGGATAGCCAAAAATCCTTTTCCAATAACTTGCTTTTCAACTTCTTTCATTCCGCTATAATACTCTATTACATCATTTTGAGAATGTATCTCTATCTTTTTTCCTTTACATTCAAAATATTTTATTTCATCAAAATATAATTTATGAATAGTTTTCGCAATGTTAAAATAGAAAATCCCTTTATTGATTTCAGTTATTTTTATACACTTTTCTAATGTTTCCAATATTCTTTCCCTAGTAAGCGGCTTTACAAGAAAATCAAATGGTCTGACCTGAAACAAACTCATTGCATAAGTTTCCTTTGAAGAAATATATATTATACTAATTTTCTCATTTCCCAGCTGCTCTCTAATCTTTTTTCCCACCTCAACACCATTCATTTCAAAAAGTTGAATATCTAAAAACAAAAGATCTGTCCTATAACCTTTTTCCATGGATTCATATAGTGTCTCACCAGAATAAAATATCTCAATTACGGTTTCAATTGCATGGCTATGTGTATAATTCAAAATTATATTTTCTATATCACTACACGTACCTGGTTCATCATCACATATTGTAATGCTTATCATATTATTTTCACCTCACTCTGCCTTATTTTGCATATCCTTATATATATTTGTAATTCTAACTTAGTTTTCATAAAATAACAAACATGTATTTTTATGAATTATGTTTTCCGGCTGTGCATTATTTCAGAATATAAATGATCAAACAAATTTCTAACTAGTGTCTGCTGATCAAACCGTTTCCGGTTCAAAATCAGCAGGTTGATACCTTAATAGTTGCCTCAGCCAAAGAAGATCAAAAAGTATCTGTGACTGTATCTTGAAAAGATTTGTCACAAACACAGATAACGCGATAGATGTAAGTGTTGTGTCGTAGAGCCTAGTATGACACACGTTAATTAACAACCTGTTTCGCTTGTCTAAATTCACATCTGCAGCATTGTCGTCAATCGACGTAACCACCGATACGCCTCATTTCTCCGCCTTGCAGAATGGAAACTTATCCTGCGTGAAACATATCGCCAATTGACGTGGATTATACTAGTTCTTATCAAGTCCATTCCATAACAGCGTTTGCTTAAGCTGAAGGAGCGCTCTACCTCGATTCAATCGGTGTTATCCTGGTATTCCTGTTTTTTCTCTTTCGCTGATTGCATTGCAAGACTTGGTCTCCCAAGCTTTGGACCGGATAATCGTATTCCATGAGTTTTACAGAAATTTCTGTTATCTCTGGTTCGATATATCTGATCTGCCAGTAAACGTTCCGGGTAATGACCAGTTCGCTCCCTGAAGCGTTCTACTGCTTCAATAAGTACTGTGCTTTCATTATAGGCATCGTAGGATATTTCTCTATTCTGCCAAGACCATTATCATCAACACTAAGGTCAAACTTTGCACCAAATTCTACCGGGGCTTTTGTTTTTCCTCTGACGATTGGTCTAATCCATGGCTGTGTGATACTGACAATACGGTTTTCTACGCTATGGACTTTGTTCTCGTACATGTACTGCTGCTGTTCATATAGCTTATATATTGTCATCAGAAGTGATATCTCTTTTGAAGTCGGTGCATAGCCGTCCTCCATATAGTTCTCAAGATACTTGATATCACGTTTGATGTATGCTAACTATTTACGGATGGTTGCCCTAATTTTCTTAGTGCTGCGTTTCTTTGCTTTTGCAAGTGCAAGGTAATTCTTTCTGGCTTGCTTGCGATACATACGTGGTCTGGAAAATCCATAGATTTTACAAAAACGGATGATGATTGTTTCGAGCTTTTCTCTGGCTTCATTAAGCAATAAAAAGTCCTGCGGATATCTGATTTTTGATGGTGCACAGGTTGCGTCTAGAATAAGAGTTCCTTTGTTTTCAGGTTCTTGCTGCTCTGGTTTGGCTTTCTGCGCATCAGCTCCACCTCCGGATGAAGGATTTGTATGGTCATCATCTTTTTTATCGCTGACCTCCTTCTCTTTGAGGGCATCCAGCATATATTCGTTGGCTTCCATGATGACATGCATTTTCAGACGTTTGCGGAATAAGACCAACGTACTTGAATCAATCGGAGTTTCTTCCTGATAACCTAGAAGCTCGATGAAATACTGATAATACGGATTTTCAGTCAACTGTTCAACCAGTTCTCTATCAGAATACTGATATTTGGTATGAATGATCAAAGAACCCTGGGCAAGGCGTAATGGTTTTGCCACACGCCCATTCTTTCCTTTGAACAGACGGGAGTATTTCTTTTCAAATATTTCCCATGGAATTGCATCTTTCATTTTTATCCATCTGTTTTCTGGGTTCATGTGAAGTCCTATTGGCTGGTTAAATTTTAGAAAGTTGCTCTGTGTATTGTCAGTACATTTATACATTGATTTTCACTCCTTTAATAATACTTTTCTAAAGAAAACTGCACGAAAAAAGATTTGGAATCTTATAAAACCATGCACTTTATTATAGCATTTTCAAGTGAGAAACGCAGTAAAATCAATGCTTTCAAGCTGATTTTCTTTTAATCAGCAGACACTAACTAATATTATTGATATTGTCATATTACTTCTCATCTGGCTAATGATGAAACTCTCGCTCATACGAATCTAATGCCATTTAATAATTTTTTTATATAATTATTTATTTCAAGTCCAGATAAATTTAACAATTTATTTATAAGTTTTCTCTCGTCATCAATAAGCATTATTTTCTCACTTCCTATTACTTCATCAATACATTCTTTAAGAAAATCCTCCTTATTCAGGAATATATGCTCGTTGCATTTATATTTTTCATATTGGTCTTTTATTTTATTCATTTGTTTCTCAGTAACATCAATGTCTAAAAGTCCTAATTTTATTTGTGAGATTTTGCATGTAGCATCTCTTAAAACAATCCTAATCTTTAAGATTCTATTCTGCTGATAAAATTTTTTCAATGAACATGTTATACCACTTATATTATACTTTCTTGAATAACATTCATATAGATTAATTCTTAATATATCAAGGAAAAAATCATAGCCTAACTTAATTTCACTTGGTAACCATAAATCAAGATTAACATTTTTATATAATACTACTGCATTTCCATCTTTTCTTGGTTCCATTTGAATAATACATTTATCAGATCTCAATAAATTTAAGTATAGCATATCATTGTTTTGGAATGCTATACTCCTCACTCTTTTCTTTACTAATTCTATATATTCAACAGGATCTAATGATGACACTATACAGATTGACATATTGCTCTTTAGATATCTTTTCAAATAGAAATTATTTATTTTTTCTAAATTCAACATTCTTACATCAGACATTTTTCCAACTGGTAATTTTTCAAGGAATAAATCATTACTATACAATTCTCTACATATTTCTGCACTTTTTTGTTCTGCATGTTCGATTTCAATACTTACATCTGAAATTGCTTCATCAACATAGTCCTGAGTTATGTATACCCCTGACATTATATTTCCAATAACTTGTATCGCCTTTTTATAATTTTTCAATTTACAATGTATAATATATACTGTTTCAAAATAATTGGTATAACCGTGACCATAGAATGTAGTATCTGGATTGTGCTTATCCCATAATAAATTAATATGTTCCATGCAATGTGCTATTCCAGATTGTCCCCTTACTTCCTTTATTGATCCCGTTTGAACAACTAAAGCAATTTGAAAATCAGAACTATTTGTCTGACGACAACAACAGTTCACATTATCATTTAATTTTTCTCTGTAGATTATGTCTTTCATAGATTATCCTCATATGCTTCTGCCTGCATATTATACAATGATGCATACACCTTATTTTTCTTCATAAGTTCCTCATGGGTTCCCTTCTCTACAAGACAGTGATTCTCTAGTACAAATATGGTATTGACTAATTTTACTGTAGATAGCCTATGCGATATAAGTATGCATGTTCGATCATTAATAAGCATTTTTATCTTATTATACAATTCATATTCGGTTCTTGCATCCACTGAAGCTGTTGGCTCATCTAATACCAATATTGGAAAGTCTTCCATAAATACTCGGCTAATTGCTATTTTTTGCCATTGCCCAAGCGAAAGCTGTGTCGATTCTTCCCAACCTTTTTTTAGATTTGTTTCAAAGCCGTTTTTCAATTTAGACACAAATTCATAAGCACCACTTTTCTTTGCTGCATCTTTTATGCATTCAGAATCGAATCCTTTTTCAACACAGCCAAATCCAATGTTATGATTAACATCAAATGGATACTGAATAAATTCCTGAAACACCGCACCAATATTTTTCCAATATTCTTCAACAGCAAATTTATTAATATCAACTCCATCAATTGTTATCCTCCCGCTCGTCGGTCTATATAAATTCAGAAGCAATTTTACAATTGTTGTTTTTCCAGCCCCATTAATTCCCACAAATGCATAAGATTTACCTCTTTCAATAGTCAGATTAATATCTTCCAAAATATATGGTTCATTTGGACCATATTTAAAATAAACATGACTAAATTCTATTATTTTAAATTTATTATTGAATTTTAAACCAGTCTTAGATTTTTGAACCGGTAATCTCAAAAAATCATTTAGATCTTTTATATATAAGCCATTTTCATATAATTTTATGATAGACTTAAACATTGATGATATACAATTATGGAAATTATCTATTGCATTAATAAAAAGAGATAAATCTCCAATCGACATTTTCTTGTAAACTACCTGTATAACAACATAAAATTTTAATAAATACAAAACTGCTATTTGTAAAGTTTCCGACAAATTTACATCCATAACATATTTCTTTTTTACTATTTTATTTTGACAAATAAATTTATCACATAACTTAGTTGCATATTCTTCAAAGAATTTACCAAGTCTATATATCTTCAATTCCTTTACATTTTCATAATTAACAAGAATATTTTTTATTTCTGTAATCTTTCTTAAATCCTCAATTCTAGAATTAAAAATTTTATATTGCTTTTTTGACATTTTATAGCTTATTAAGGCAGATGGCACACTTATCATCAAACAAAAAATTATTATCCACCCATTCAGTAATAAAAGTACGCTTACAATTCCTACTAATGTCACAAAATTACGCACAAAATTCATTGTCATGCTTAAAATATTTATTAATCGTTGTGTGGACTCAGTATTAACTTTTTGAATTATATCATAATTCTTTTTTTCATCAAAATATGACATTTCCAGCTTTGATGTTTTATTTATAGTTAAACCTGTCAAAAATTTATTTATGTAATCAACTTCCATTTCCTCAAAATACGATTCTATATGTATAATTAAATTGTCAACAATCCCTACACAAAAATGTATAATCAGAATCAAAACTGGCATAAAAATTTTCTTTGAACTTATTGATACCACAACACTATCAATAAAATATTTCCAAATCAAAATTTCAACCGGTATCATTAAGCCGCTAATAATATTTGTAAAAATCAAAAAAAACGTATTCTTCTTAGAACTTTTTAATAAGAGTTCTATAATGCTTTTTACTTCTATTCCAAAGTTCTTTAATTTTTTTTTCATCACACTTTTTCCTTTCCAATATATAGCATTCCTATATTTTCTAAATTAACGGCTTATTCTAACAAAATATCTCTGGGTATGCCCCAGAGATATCTCATTCTTGTTTTGCGTTGTTTGTCTGCAATTAATTCTTTGCATTATTGGAAAATCTGATCAACTGATCATCATCTCCTGTGCAAAAGCAGCCACAACCTGAATCTGTCTTAACCGTATTCATAAAAACGAATCCACATGTACAACCACTTCTTGTGTCGTAATTAGCTTCTGTGTTAAGACTTGTTGCTTCTCTTCCTACTGGATTAACTAATTTCATAGTATTTTCCTCCCTTCGTTAAAATTTATCAAAACTCATAATGAGTTGATAGCTTATTCCATTTTTATATCATTTAAAAATTTCAGACTATCTGGCTGATTTTCAAGTGTTTCATGATAATGCTCTAATCTCCTTTGGCAGGCATTCCGTTCTGAAATGCAACTAGCTTCCTTTCTTTTTATATCAACTCCTGTTTCATCAAAACATGTGTTATAACAAAGCGAACAAATATTTTTTGCCCAACATTTTGCGCATAGTGGAGCCACTTTCTCCCCATATTCTTTTATGTATTTTTCATATATGTCATGTTTTGATATACCATCATTAACATTTCCAATATAAGGTGAATTACCTATTCTTTCACATATTTTGAAATTACCATCTACTGTACAGTATAGTCGGCGCATACCTGGCATACAGCAACCATGCATTGGCATAAAATCCAAAGGCTCCTTTGTAAGCCAGCGTTTTTGAATGCGCAGATATTCGTTTTGTATAAAATCTCCAAGTGTCTCGCTTTTTTCTTTTGTCAATTCTGTATGACGAATTTGTTCAAAGCACCATTCTCCTATAGGATCGATTGCTTCATTTGACTGGCAAAAGAATTCTGCACTTGTCATCTCTTTTATTTTTTTGTAATCGCCTAAATCCTTGTCATCTAAGCTGTCTGGACTCACATACGATATTCTCCTAACAGTTTTCTTAGGAAACCATTCTAACGAATCAAAAAAGTTTTTCATTCGGTCCATTTTTTCCATATTATATGGCGGACATACAACTGAATTTATAGATATACACTGTTCTGCTCTATCCCCAAAAGCTACCATTAACTTCTTTAATCCACTTATTGTCGCTTCAAAACTACCCGTCCCATCAGTTTTTATCCTAAATTTATTATGTATATCCATTGGACCATCTAAACTAACCATAATACTGCAATCTTCAAGTTCAGCTAGATAAGTTGCTATTTCATCTGTTACAAGTGTTGCATTTGTAGTCATTGAATATGTAATTTTCTTATTTGACATTATTTTTTGTGCATAATCTATACAATCCTTAATCAAAGGAAATCTTAATAATGGTTCTCCACCATAAAATCCTAATGATAATTTTTCCTGACTATGCAATGCTGTATAGTCTAACATTTTTTTTGCTATTTCCCATGTCATATTTTTAGCGGAAAAATTTCTGTTTTTCTCGTATGCATCATTATATATACAATATTTACATCTTAAATTGCATTGTTCCGTTACCTCTAAAATAACCTGACGAATACCATTTTCTATACAATTGTCAATATCTTCTTTTCTTGGAAATTCAAACAAAGAAATCCCCCGGTCTTGTAACATATTCTCATTTTTGTATAACTGGAAAATATTTTCTATTGCCTCTAGATATTGAGGTTCTTCTAGCATTTCAACTACCTTATTGTAATTGTTATTATCAATAAGAGTGTTCAGCAATTCATACTCTTCTTGCTCACATTCACATACTTTACCCGTCCCAGTATCATAAAAGTACTTTTTTTCTTTAGTTTTAAAGCATTTTCCAAAACGTGCATATTCCTTGCTATTATTGATTTCTTCTAAAAATCGAACTGCATCATCTTTAATCATTTTTCTCTCCAATCCTCATTTTTTCTTTATCCGCAATATTGTAATAAGAAATTATGAATTGATTATAGTCTTGAAAAACACATTTTAATATACAATGTAATTTTTCCTAATCTCCTCGTAAGATTTACCTTCAAAAGATCAGAACTAACAGCATTTTTATGTAATACAACGATGAATATACTTTTTTACATGGTTATACTAATGGTTATATTTTTTCCATCCTT